>NZ_JBIBJJ010000003.1:0-794512 GCF_042958465.1 Microbacterium sp. NPDC007973 | reverse complement strand
CGATGGTACTGCAGGGGGGACCCTGTGGGAGAGTAGGACACCGCCGGACTTCCTTTAACGAAATGGCCACCCAACGCTGGGTGGCCATTTCGCATTTACAGGCACATTCCGCCCGCACGGTGACAGCGCCGGTACGCACCCCCCTTGTTTTCGGTATCGAAGGGGGACGCGTACCGGCGCTTCGCCGTACCCGCGCAACGACCCGTTTGGTGTACGTCGGCGCGCGGTCGCGCCGTGCGCGGCAACATTCCACGGACGCGGCATGCCTTCGCACACCCGGGTTCAGAACCGCACGTTCAGCCCGACGCCGTCGCTCGACGTCGTCGGCACGTCGTCGTGGTGCCGTGGTCGTGCTCGCGCGGTCGTGTGCCTATCGACGCCACCCGAGGTCGTGTGCGCGTCGACGACGCCGAAAAAGACGATGCGCCGACTCCCGGGTGAGGAGTCGACGCATCGCGGGGGTGGAGCGGTTCAGCCGGTGTTCTGCAGGCCGGCCGCGACACCGCTCACCGAGAGGAGCAGAAGGCGCTGGTGCTCGGCATCCGGAGTCGGGTTCTCGGTAGAGACGTCCCGCAGGGCGCGCAGCGCGCGCAGCTGCAGGAGCGACAGTGCGTCGACGTACGGGCTGCGCATCTTGACGGCCCGCTGCAGGATCGGCTTGTTCCCCAGCAGGTCGCCGCCGGTGATGCGCTCGACCCAGGAGCGGGTGAGCAGCATCTCGTCCATGACGAGGTCGGCGAGGTCGTCGCGGTCACCGAGGGCGAGGTAGCGCCGGGCGATGCGTTCGTCGGCTTTCGCGAGACTCATCGCGACGTTGTCGATCATCGTGCGGAAAAGCGGCCACTGCTCATACGCCTCTCGCAAACGCTGCTCGTCGCCGACGGCGTCGAGCGCCGTGCCCAGGCCGAACCACCCGGCGAGGTTGATACGCGCCTGCGTCCAGGAGAACACCCACGGGATCGCTCGGAGGTCTTCCAGTGACTCCACCGAGAGACCGCGACGGGCGGGCCGCGAGCCCAGTGCCAGGTGCCCCAGCTCCTCCATCGGCGTGACCGTCGCGAACCACGGCGCGAAGCCTGGAGCCTTCACCAGTGCGAAGAACCGCTCGCGCGAAGCGACGTCCATCTTCTTCGCGACGTCGGCGAAGGCGTCCGCCGCCCCGCGGTTGCGGCGTTCGATGGAGGGGGAGGACGCCGTGAGCACGGCCGCCGCGACCTGGTCGATGTGGCGCATGGCGATGTCGGGGTCGCCGTAGCGGGCGAAGATGACCTCGCCCTGCTCGGTGAGCTTGAAGCGGCCGTCGACCGAGTGCGGGGGCTGCGCGAGGATCGCGGAGTTCGCCGGTCCTCCGCCGCGCCCGAGCGCTCCGCCGCGACCGTGGAAGAGCGTGAGCTCGATCCCCTCGGCCTCGGCCCACGTCGAGATCTCGGCCTGGGCCTCGTACAGCGCGAGGTTGGCGGCGACGGGTCCGACGTCCTTCGACGAGTCGGAGTAGCCGAGCATGACCTCGAGGCGGCGGCCGGTGGCATCCAGCCGGCTCACGAATGAGGGGTGCGAGACGATCTCGGCGAGGATGCCGGGGGCCGCCTGCAGGTCGGCGAAGGTCTCGAACAGCGGGATGACGTCGAGCACGGGCAGGGCTTCGCCCGGCCCCATCGCGTGGGAGGCGAGCTCGTGCACGTTCGCGAGGTCTTCCGCCGACTGCGTGAACGACACGATGTAGCGGCCGGCGGCGCGGGGGCCGAAGCGCTCCTGCACGTAGGCGATCGAGCGGAACACCTCGAGCACTTCGTCAGCCTGCTCGCTGCGGGCACCGCCCGCGCGCAACTCGTCGAGCACCTTGCGGTGGACCGCCGAGTGCTGGCGCACCTCGAGCTCGGTGAGGTGGAAGCCGTAGGTCTCGACCTGCCACACCAGGCGCTGCAGAGCGCCGTACGCCTGACGCGCGGCACCCGCGGCGACGAGCGAGTCCTGTACGGTCCGCAGGTCGGTGAGCAGGTGCTCCGGGTCGCGGTAGGCGAGGTCGGCGTTGCGCGTGCGGGTCGCGGCGATCTTCCGCGCGAGCAGCAGCAGGATGCGCCGGTGCGGCTCGTCGGGCGAGCGCTCGGCGATCTCCGCTGCGGCGTCTTCGTCGGCGGCGCGCAGACGGTGCCATAGCGCGACGAGGGCGTCACTGGGCGGAGTGGTCTCGGCATCCAGGGTCAACCCCCGTCCCACGCGCTGCGTGGTGCGCTCGAGGCCCAGGAGCACGTGTTCGCTGGCGATCGCGGCCGCCTTGCGGGTGACGGATGCCGTGACGAACGGGTTGCCGTCACGGTCGCCGCCGACCCAGGAGCCGACGCGCACGAAGGGCTTCACGATCGGCGCGCGGGCGCCGGCGTTCTCGCCCTGGAGGATGTCGTCGATACGGCGGTACACGCGCGGGACCGCGGTGTAGAGCGTCTCGTCGAAGACAGCCATGACCGAGCGCACCTCGTCGACCGGTGACGGCTTCTCGCGCCGTAGCGGGGCGGTGCGCCACAGGGTGTCGATCTCCTCGAGCATGCGACGCTCGGCACGGCGGCTCTCGCTGTCGTTGCCGGCGGCGTCGTCGTGCTCGGCGAGCAGTTCGGACAGGCGGCGGATGCTGGTCGAGATCGCTCGGCGGCGGGCCTCGGTGGGGTGCGCGGTGAAAACGGGGTGGAAGCGGAGGGCCTGCAGGCGCGCGAGCGCGGTCTCTTCGCCGACCTCGCTCGAGAGGCGCTCGAACGCCGTCGCGATCGTGTCGGGGGTGCCGCCGCGCGAGGGGCGATCGCCGCGCTCGCGCAGCACGCGCACGCGCTGGTGCTCCTCGACGAGGTTGACGAGGTGGAAGTACGCCGTGAAGGCGCGTGCCACTTCGTCGGCACGCTCGATCGACAAGCCGTCGGCGATGGCCGCCGCCCGCTCGAACGCTTCGGGCGTCTCATCGGTGTAGGCCTGGATCGTCGCCGTGCGCAGTCGCTCGACGTCGTCGTACAGTCCGGGGGAGCCGCTCTCCTGAAGGACGCGGCCAAGGAGCGACCCGAGCAGGCGCACGTCGGCGCGCATCTGTTCGGGCAGTTCCTGGCCGGCTTCGAAGCGGCCCACGAGGTCGATCGCCTCGGTCGGGGTCAGTTCACGCACACGCCCCAGATTATCCGCGTCCTGTTGCGCGCAGATCACGTGTGACGCGGGGCCGCCGTCGCCCACGCCGAATTCCGGACAATATCCGGCTGAGGGTCGCGAGGGCCGCAGGATTTCGGCCCGGTCCGGGATCGGCATCCGTCTTTCCGGTCACGTCGATATCGACGACCTCGCGCGGTGCTGCGCAGGCCCCGCCTCGACCGCGACGGCCACGAATCGGGGGAGGAGCGCGCCGCGCGAGAGTTCCGCGGGGCATACTCGTCGACAGCGGGCCCGTCGGGGCCGCGGAGGGAGACACCGTGAGCGACGACGCCCTGCGAGAAGCCGCCCGGACGATGCACGCCGTGCGCGAACGGTGCGTGTGGACGCAGCAGATCGACCACCGCGACCTCGTGCCCTATCTCGTCGAGGAGAGCGCCGAGGTCATCGACGCCGTCGAGGCGGGCACGCGCGCCGACCTGCGGGAGGAGCTCGGCGATCTGCTCTGGCAGGTGCTGTTCCACGCGGAGATCGCGGCGGGCGACCCCGACGACCCCTTCGACATCGACGACGTGGCGCGCGGTCTGACCGAGAAGATGGTGCGGCGGCATCCCCATGTCTTCGCGGGAGCCGTGGCATCCACGCCCGAAGAGGTGCTCGTGCACTGGAACGCGGCGAAGGCGGCCGAGAAGCGCGAGCGTACGAGCGTGCTGGACGGTGTCAGCGATCACATGCCCTCGCTCAGCCTCGCGCAGAAGGTGATCGGCAAGGCCGCGCAGGTCGGGGTTCCCGCCCCGCATCACCGCCTCGCCGATCCCGCCTCCGAGGCCGAGCTCGGTGACGCCCTGCTCGCCATCGTCCAGCTCGCGCGGGAGCGCGGCTGGGACGCCGAGCGCGCACTGCGCGAGCGCCTGCGCACCGTTCGCGCCGACGTGCGGGCCGCCGAGACCGCGGCCGGTTGACGACACCGCAGGCGCAGGGCGACATCCGCCTACGGTCTCGGCACGTGCATGCGGTCTCGGTGGGGCGTTCGACCGCGCGCGAGCCTGGAACAATGGGACCGTGGCATCCGTGAACCCGCCGCGCGGCATGCGCGACTTCCTCCCCGCTGACAAGGCCCGTCGCGAGCGCGTGCTCGCCGTCATCCGCGAGCGCTACCGTGCGCACGGTTTCGACGAGATCGAGACGCCCGTCATGGAGGAGTACTCGCGTCTGCACGCCGGTCTCGGGGGCGATAACGAGAAGCTGTCGTTCAGCATCCTGAAGCGGGGGATGGATGCCGAGGGCATCCGCGCCGCGGCCGACGACCCGGCGGCGCTGGCCGACCTGGGCCTGCGCTACGACCTCACGGTTCCGCTGGCACGCTTCTACGCGACGAACCGTGCGCAGCTGCCGACGGTGTTCCGCGCGATCCAGATGGCTCCCGTCTGGAGGGCCGAGCGCCCGCAGAAGGGGCGCTACCGCCAATTCCTGCAGTGCGACATCGACATCATCGGCGACGCGTCCGCGCGCGCCGAGGCGGAGCTCATGATCGCGAGCCTCGACGTGCTCGACGCGCTCGGCCTCGAGGGCGGATCGATCCGCGTGAACGACCGACGCGTGCTCGACGCGATGCTGGACGTCTTCGGCTTCGCCCCCGACGAGCGCCCCGGGGTGCTCATCACGATCGACAAGCTCGACAAGGTCGGCCCCTCGGGCGTCATCGCCGAGCTGCGCGAGCGCGCGGCGACCCCCGCGGCCGTGGACGCCCTCGCTGCGTACCTCGATCGGCCGGCGGGTGCGCCGACCTTCGACGACGCGGGGATCCGCGCGGCCCTGCCCGACGGCATCCCGGACGAGGTCATCGCCCACCTCGTCGCCCTGGGGGAGACGGTGGCAGCCGCGCGCGGTGCGGACGCACCGCTCGTGTTCGACCCGTTCCTCGTGCGCGGCATGGGCTACTACACGGGCACGATCTTCGAGCTCGCGCACCCGAGCGTCGACTACTCGCTCGGCGGCGGCGGCCGCTACGACGGCATGATCGGTCGGTTCCTCGGCCAGCAGGTGCCGGCGGTGGGCTTCTCGATCGGCTTCGAGCGCATCGTGGACCTGCTGCCCGACGACGAGGCCGACGGGGAGCGCTCCGTCGTGCTCGTGCACGACCGCGACGTTCCACTCGACCGGCTGGTCGCGCTGAAGGGCCGCCTCATCGCCGACGGGGCGCGCGTGCGTCTCGAGCAGCGGGTGAAGAACATGAAGGCCCTGCTGGAGCGGTCGGCGGCCGACGGGTACACCGCGTTCGCCTCCGTGGGGTCCGACACCACGGCGGAGTCGCTGGAGCTCAAGCCCCTGTCGTGAGGCTCGGGTCGCCGGGCCGGCCGCGGTCGGCGCCGCGCCGGGACCTCACGCCGCCACGCTGACCAGAGCCTCGCTCGGACGCTCCGCGGCGAGCCGTTCGAGGCGCTCGGCGGTCGCGGCATCCCGGGGCGAGAACCACACCACGCGCGAGCCGAGTGCCTCGTCGATCCACAGGCTCGACATCTCGAGGTGCAGCTCGCCGACGCGGGGGTGGAGCAAATGCTTGAGGGCGTTTCGCTCCCCGCCCACGTCGCCCAGTCGCCACAGCTCACCGAAGCGCGGCGACATCGCCTCGAGTTCGGCCACGAAGCGCTGCCACGACGCCTCGTCGTGGTGGCGGCCGTAGGCGGTGCGCAGGCGCGCGGCGATTCGTCGCTGCGCGTGGTCGAGGTCGACGTGGGCGCGCTGCCACGCCGGATCGGTGAAGAGCAGGACGGCGCAGTTGCGGCGGTCGACGGGCAGGTCGTCCAGGTCGTCGAAGAGGTAGCGGTAGGAACGGTTGAACGCGCGGATGTCGAAGCGCGCTGTCTGCACCGCGGCGGGGTAGGGCAGGAGCTTCTCGAGCAGGTCGAGGTGGGTCTGCCCGACGCACGTCCGCGTCGCGCGGTCGGGGAGGGGGAGGTCGGCCAGGTCGAAGAGATGGTCGCGCTCGTCGTCGCTGAGCAGCAGCGCGCGGGCGATCGCCGTCACCACCTGGGCCGAGGCGGCGATCGGGCGCCCCTGCTCGAGCCAGGTGTACCAGGTCAGCCCCACCCCGGCGAGCTGCGCGACCTCTTCGCGGCGCAGCCCCGCGACCCGGCGGCGCGTCCCGTCGGGCAGGCCGACGTCGGCGGGGCGCAGGCGCGCGCGGCGGCTCCGCAGGAACGCGGCGAATTCCGCGCGGACATCGTCGGACCGTGTCATGGCATCCTCCTCCGGCGATCCTAGAACCGCCTCCGTCCTGCATCCGCCCCGTGAGGAGTGGTGGCAGTACCAGGATGAGCGGGCTCCTGGTACCAGGATGCGACGCGCTCCATGCTGGCACCATGACCACCTCCGCACAACCGGCGACCGGCAGCGCCCCGACGCCGATCCGCCCCCAGGCCGACGACGTGCCGACCTGGCGCTACCTCGGTTTCCTGCTCGGCCCCGGTGCCGGCACGTTCGCCTTCAACGCCGTCACCGTGATCCTCCCCACGCTCCGCGAGCGGTTCGGGGCCGGCGACGTCGCCCTCGAGCTCGTCATCGCGGCGTACGGCATCCCGTTCGCGGTCCTGCTGATCCTCGGGGGGAGACTCGGGGACCGCTTCGGGCGCCACCGCCTCTACACGCTCGGGATGGGGCTGTTCCTGGTGTCGGCGATCGCCTGCGCCCTCGCGCCCTCCATCGAGACGCTCATCGCCGCCCGAGTGGTGCAGGGCGTGGGGGCGGCGCTGTGCACGCCCCAGGTCCTCGGCACCATCCAGGCGACCTCGCGCGGAGCGGCGCGCACCCGCGCGATCGCCGCCTTCGGGGCGAGCGGCGGGATCGGCGCCGCCGTGGGGCAGGTGGCCGGTGGTGCGCTCGCGGCCCTGTCCTTCGGTCCCGTCGACGGGTGGCGTGCGGTGTTCGTCGTCGTCGCCCTCATCGCGGTCGCGGCGATCTCGTTCGCGCCCCTCGCCCCCCGCTCCCGCTCGCACGAGGTGGTCGCGATCGACCTCGTCGGCACCGCGGCGCTCGCCGTCGGCATCCTGGCGGCCTCGGTCGCCTTCACCTTCGGGCCGGTGTGGAACTGGTCGTGGCCCGTCGCGATCGCCCTCGTCGTCGCCGCCGTCGCCCTCGTGGCGATGTGGCGGCACCAGAACGGCATCGAGCGGTCGGGGCGCGTGCCGCTGCTTCCGCCGAGCGTGCTGCGCCTGCGTCCCTTGCAGCTGGGCCTGCTCGCGGCCGCACTGTTCTTCGCGGGCTACTCGGCTCTGCTCTACGTCTTCCCGCGCGCCGTCGAGGCCGGCGGGCTCAGCTCCCTGCAGGCGGGGCTCGCGCTGCTGCCGTTCGCCGTGGTGTTCGCGGCCATGTCGCTCGCGGTCGCGCGGGTGCAGAGCCGACTGGGCGACGCGACGCTCGTGCTGGGGGTCAGCGTGCAGATCGTCGCCCTCATCGCGATGGCGGCGACCCTCGGCGTCGCGTGGGGCAGCGACATCGGGCTGTGGCTGCAGCCGGCGCTCGTGCTGCTCGGCGTCGGTCAGGCGCTCATCTTCTCGCCGCTCACGCAGCTCGTCGTGCGCGAAGTGCCCGTCGAGGCGGCGGGGCTGTCGGGTGGGATGTTCAGCACCGCCCAGCAACTCGCGCTGTCGTTCGGCGTCATCGTGATCGGGGGTGTCGTGACCTTCACCGGCGCGGCCGGCCGCGACGAACTCCTCGTCGGTCTCGCGCTCGACATCGGTCTCGCGGTGGCGGTGCTGGCTCTCGCCCTCGTGCTGCGGGCGCGGGGCGCTCGCGTCGCCGGCTGAATCGGTGCGTCGGGCCCGGGCATCCGGAGAAGACCCAGGATGCCGGGAGCCCGCCGTCGCCGCGCCGTCACGGTGCGTCCACCGGCCGTTCACCGCGGGCCGTTCTCATCGGAGCATGCGTCGTCCGGTGACCGTGACCGCCGCCTCCGCGATCGCGTTGCTGGGCGCCGGGGCCGTGGGGCTGCGCACCCTCATCGCCCGCCAGGCGGCGATCGCACGGCGCCGCATCGGCAAACCGCTGGGGGAGCAGGCGCTCGACGCCGACCGGGTCTGGCGACGCAAGAAGCACCCGGGGCCCCCGGTCGAGCTGCTGCTGCTCGGCGATTCGATCGCGGCCGGCTTGGGCGCCGCACATCGGCGCGACACCCTCGGGGCGCGTCTGGCCAAGGGCATCGCCCGCTCGGCCGGGCGACCGGTGCGGTTGCGGACCGAGGCGGTCGTGGGGTCGGAGACCTCGGCGTTGGTCGGACAGCTCGCGGCGCTGCCCGAGGGGTACCGTCCGGATGCCGCGGTCATCGTGGTCGGCGGGAACGACGTGACGCACCGCATCCCGGCCTCCCGCTCCGCGGGGCAGCTCGAGGAGATCGTGCGCGCGCTCCGGGGGAGCGGAATCCCGGTCGTCGTGGGCACCTGCCCCGACCTCGGCACGCTGCGGGCGATCCCGCAGCCGCTCCGGGCGCTGGCCGCGCGATCGTCGCGGCAGCTGGCCGCCGCGCAGGCCGCGGCCGTGCACCGGTCCGGAGGTCGCGTCGTCGCGCTGGCGCGAGCGGTGGGGCCGGTCTTCGCCGAGCGTCCCGACGAGATGTTCAGCGTCGACCGCTTCCACCCGAGCGCCCTGGGGTACCGCCGTACCGCGGAGGCGCTGCTGCCGGCGGTCCTCGCGGCGCTGAAGGTCGCGCCGGTCGTGGTCAGGGCGGAGCGCTGAGGGCTGCGGGGGACCGGGTCCCGGCTCCCGCATAGCTTCTCGGCCTAGCGTTCCCTCACGCCTCCCGTCGATGTCTTCCTCCGCACCTGGCGCGCCGATCCCCTCACGCTCGGCGTGCTGCTCGTGGCATCCACGGCCTATCTGCTCGCCGTGCGGCGGTCGCGTCGCCGGGGAGAGCCCTGGCCGCTCCGGCGCACGATCGGCTTCTTCGCCCTCGGGCTGCTGCCGTACGCCGTGATCGAGCTCGGATTCCTCGGCGTGTACTCGGGGCAGCTGCGGTGGGCGTTCTCGACCCGCATCGCGCTGCTGATCTTCGCCGTCCCCGCCGGGATCGCCGCCGGACGCCCGCTCGACCTCGTCCCCCGGGGTGTGCGCGAGCGCTTCCTGGCCGCACGGGTCACGCGCGTCTTCGGCAACGCGATGGTGGCCACCGTGGTCATCGCCGCGGTGTTCTGCCTCTTCCTCACGCCGGTGGCCGGCATCCTGCGCGTGAATTCCGTCGTCGAGGCATCTCTCGGCGTCGTCGTGCCGCTCGTGGGGGCGGCGATGGTGCTGCCCATGATGGCGCTCGGCGCGGTCCACACCGGCACGTTCATCGCGATCGAGTTCCTGCTCGCGTTCGTCGAGCTGCTCATCGACTCGGTGCCGGGGCTGCTGATGCGCCTGAACGACTCGGTGCTGGATCTCGTCCCGGATGCCGCGCAGGCGGTGTCGTGGTGGCCGTCGCTGCTGCACGACCAGCACCTCGCGGGCGACATGATCTGGTTCATCGCCGAGTTCGCCGACGTGCCGATCCTCATCATCCTCATGATCCGGTGGATGCGGTCGGACCGCGTCGAGGCGAAGGGCTTCGACGACCTCACCGACGACGAGTACGACGAGATGACCCGCGCGCACCTCCGCGGCGAGCGTTGACCCGCATCCTCCGCCGCGCCAGGGTGGAGGGGTGCCCACCTCCGACGACGTCGATGCGTTCCTGACCGAGACGCTCGTCGGCTCCGACCCCGCGCTGGACGCGGCGCTGCGCGCACAGCACGACGCCGGCATGCCCGCCATCGAGGTCGCGCCGGTGAACGCGAAGTTCCTGCACCTGCTCGCGCGTATCGCGGGCGCTCGCCGCGTGCTCGAGATCGGCACCCTCGGCGGATACTCCACCATCTGGCTCGCCCGGGCCGTGGGGGCGGACGGGCGCGTCGTGACGATCGAGGCCGAACCGGACAACGCCGCCGTCGCGCGGGCGAACCTGGAGCGGGCGGGAGTGGCCGGGCGCGTCGACATCCTGCTCGGTCGCGGCACCGACGTGCTGCCGACTCTCGACGGGGGAGACCCCTTCGACCTCGTCTTCATCGACGCCGACAAGGAGTCGAACACCAGATACCTCGACTGGGCTGCGCGCCTGGGCCGTCCCGGCACGGTCGTCGTGCTCGACAACGTCGTGCGCGGGGGAGAGGTGGCGGATGCCGGGACCGCCGACTCGAAGGTGCAGGGTGCGCGTCGGGGCGTCGAGATGCTCGGAAGCGACCCGCGCTTCGACGCGACGGCGTTGCAGACCCTCGATCGCAAGGGGTGGGACGGGATCGCGGTGGCGATCGTCGTCGACCCCACGCCCGGCGGGACGGGTCACTAGACTCGACGGTGGACCGACGACGCTCCACCCTCTTCCACCCAAGAACCAACGAGGAGTCCTTCGTGGCACTTATCGAGGCTGTCAACGCGCGCGAGATCCTGGATTCGCGCGGTAACCCGACCGTCGAGGTGGAGGTGCTCCTCGACGACGGAATCGTCCAGCGGGCGGCCGTCCCCTCCGGCGCGTCCACCGGCGCGTTCGAGGCCTACGAGCTGCGCGACGGCGACAAGAGCCGGTACGGCGGCAAGGGCGTGCTCAAGGCCGTCGCCGCGGTCGTCGACGAGCTCGGCCCCGCCATCGAGGGCGTCGAGGCCAGCGAGCAGCGCATCATCGACGAGATCCTCATCGAGACCGACGGCACCGAGAACAAGTCGCGCACCGGCGCCAACGCCATCCTCGGCGTCTCGCTCGCCGTCGCCAAGGCCGCCGCCGACAGCGCCGATCTGCCGCTGTTCCGCTACCTCGGCGGACCGAACGCGCACCTGCTGCCCGTCCCGCTGTTCAACGTCATCAACGGCGGCGAGCACGCCGACAACGGCATCGACTTCCAGGAGTTCTTCCTCGCGCCCATCGGCGCCGACACCTACGGCGAGTCGCTGCGCTGGGGCACCGAGGTCTACCACGTCCTCAAGGGCGAGCTGAAGTCCGCGGGCTACAACACCGGTCTCGGCGACGAGGGCGGCTTCGCCCCCGACCTGCCCAGCAACCGCGAGGGCCTCGACTTCCTCATCCGTGCGATCGAGAAGGCCGGCTTCACCCCCGGCAAGGACATCGCCGTCGGCCTCGACGTCGCCGCCACCGAGTTCTACAAGGACGGCGTGTACACCGTCGAGGGCAAGGAGTGGAGCGTCGACACGCTCGTCGACTACTTCGCCGACCTCGTCGCGAACTTCCCGATCGTCACGATCGAGGACGCCCTCGCCGAAGACGACTGGGACGGCTGGAAGAAGCTGACGGATGCCATCGGCTCCAAGGTGCAGCTCGTCGGCGACGACCTGTTCGTCACCAACCCCAAGCGCCTGCAGCAGGGCATCGACCTCGGTGTCGCCAACTCGCTGCTGGTGAAGGTGAACCAGATCGGCACCCTGTCCGAGACGCTCGACGCGATCTCGCTGGCGACCCGCTCGGGCTACACCTCGATGCTCTCGCACCGCTCGGGCGAGACCGAGGACACCACGATCGCCGACCTCGCCGTCGCGGTCAACGCCGGCCAGATCAAGACCGGTGCCCCGGCGCGCAGCGAGCGCGTCGCGAAGTACAACCAGCTGCTGCGCATCGAGGAAGACCTCGGCGACGCCGCGGTCTTCGCGGGCCGCTCGGCGTTCCCCCGTTTCAAGGGCTGAGCGTCTGACATCCGAGGAGGGGGAGCCCACGGGCTTCCCCTCCTTCGTCGTTTCCGGGCGACGACGATGTCGCCCCGCGGGGTGGGGACGCGTTCGCGAGCCCGACCTCGTGGCATCCGCTTCAGGTGGCGCGCGCGGCGGCCGACCCCGTGGCACCGGCCACCGAGCACGCGGCGTGGCCCACCGGGAACGCCGAGACCGCCGACGTAGACTCGCCTGCGGTCCGGGCATGCGTGCACCGGCTGATGAGAGGGGATGGACGTGGACCGACCGACACTGCCTCCCCGCAAGACGACCGCCCCCCGGCCGCCCGCCGGGAAGAAGGCGCCGCGCCGCCAGCCCGATCCGACCGCCTCGCGGCGCCCGACGGCCCCGCCCCGGTCGGTGAGCGGACCGCGCGTCGACGTGCGCGAGTGGCTCGGGAAGGTGCGCATCTCGGGTTTCGTCGTGATCATGCTGGGTCTGGTCGTGCTGGGCACCTTCGTGCTCGTGCCCACCGTCGGCACATACATGGATCAGCGCCAGCAGATCCAGGCACTGCGCAGCGCCGTCGCCCTCAGCCAGTCGGAGGTCGCCGACCTGCAGACGCAGCGCGAGCGGTGGTCGGACCCGGCGTACATCCGCACCCAGGCGCGTGAGCGGCTGGGGTACACCTTCCCCGGCGAGGTCGTCTACCTGATCGACAACGATCTGCCCGCCTCCGCGACGCCCCAGGAGCAGGCCGACGTCAGCGAAGACGTCGGGCAGACGCGCACCGACTGGATGGCGCAGCTCGTGCGCTCGGTGGCTGCGTCCGGTGCGGCGCAGGTGGCCGTCCCGTCGCTCCAGATCGGCGTGCCCGACCCTGCCCCGACCGAGGCGCCGGCCGGCTGATCGCCCCTCAGTCGCCCCCGGATGCCGGGTCCAGCCGCCGCCGCGCCGGGGCGCCGCCCGTACCGGGTGCGGTGTCGGACGCGCCGGGTACCCTGTCAGGGATGACTACCGCACCTCTTCCCCCCGCTTCCGACGCCGACCTCGCCGTTCTGCAGGCGCAGCTCGGCCGTGTTCCGCGCGGGGTCATCGGCATCGCCGCGCGATGCGTGTGCGGTAATCCGACCGTGGTGGCGACCTCGCCGCGGCTCGACGACGGCAGCCCGTTCCCGACCTTCTACTACTTGACGCACCCCGCAGCGACCGCGGCGATGTCGGTGCTCGAGGCCGGCCACGTGATGAAGGAGTTCTCCGACGAACTCGCCTCCGACGAGGAGCTGCAGCAGGACTACCGTCTCGCGCACGAGGCCTACCTGCGCGACCGCGCGGCGTACGGCGAGCCCGAGGAGATCGCGGGCATCTCGGCGGGGGGGATGCCGACACGCGTGAAGTGCCTGCACGCTCTCGCCGGGCACGCCCTGGCGGCCGGCCCGGGCGTCAACCCGATCGGGGACCGGGCTCTCGAGCGCGGCACCTGGTCGCCCGATCGCTGCGTCTGCGAAAGCCCCGGGGCCGGCGGATGAAGCGCGTCGTCGCAGCCGTGGCATCCGTCATCCTGATGGCGGTGATGACCGGTGCGACGGCGTCTCCCGCGGCGACACAGGGCCCAGTGCCGGAAGACCCCACCGACTCGGTGCGCGCGTCGGAGTACTGGCTCGACCAGTACGGCGTGCGGGAGGCCTGGAAGACCACGCGCGGCGCGGGGCAGAAGATCGCCATCATCGACACCGGGATCGCCCGCGGTCCCGCCGAGTTCACCGGCGCGGTGGCCGGCGGCACCGACGTCTCCGGCGTGGGTGCGTCCGACGGGCGCACGCCGGTGGGAGCGGTGGATGCCAACCACGGCAGCTGGGTCGCCTCGCTCGCCGCGGCGCGCGGCACGGGCAACGGACGCGGCATGATCGGCGTGGCGCCCGAGGCCGAGCTGCTGTCGATCTCGGTCGGATTCGGCGCGTCGAGCACGAAGCCGTTCTCGGAGCAGATCGCCGAGGCGATGACGTGGGCGGTCGACAACGGCGCGACCGTCATCAACCTCTCGCTGACCACCAACACCCTCGACTGGGACACCAGTTGGGACACCGCGTTCGAGTACGCCTTCGATCACGACGTGGTCGTGGTCGTCGCCGCAGGCAACCGGGGGAGCGGCACCGACCGCGTGGGCGCCCCGGCGACCATCCCGGGCGTCCTCGCGGTGGGCGGCGTCGACCCGAACGGCACCGCGAGCAGCAGCGCCTCCACCCAGGGCATCACGATCGGGCTGTCCGCCCCCAGCGAGCGACTCATCGGCGTCTCCTCCGACGGCACCCTCGTCGGCTGGAACGGGACGAGCGGGGCGGCGCCGATCGTCGCGGGCATCGCCGCGCTGGTGCGCTCGGCCCACCCCAACCTCGACGCGAACAACGTGCTCAACCGGCTGATCCAGACCGCGAAGCCCGCGGCCGGGGCGACGAGCGTTCCCGACAAGCTGTACGGCTACGGACTGGTGGATGCCGCCGGCGCGGTGTCGGCGAGGGTCGATACCGTCAGCGAGAACCCGCTGGGCAGTCTGAAGGAGTGGATCCGCCTCTACCGTCGCGCCGACGCGGAGCCGGCGCCCGAACCGACGGCGAGCCCTGTCGAGATCCCCGCTCTGCCGCCGGTGGAAAGCGCACCCGAGGCCGGTTCGCCTCTGCTGCCTTCACGCGATAGCGTGCTCTACGGATCGCTGCCGCTCGGGGGTGCCACGCTGGCCGCTATAATGATTGCGCTCGGCGTCAGTGCTGCTGCCCGGCGAATCCGACAGGCGCGCACCTCCCGCGAGCCGAGCCGCACCACAAACGAGGAGTCCCTCCCATCGTGACCACTACCGTGCCCAGAATCCTCATCGTCGGTGGGGGCTACGCAGGTTTCTACACCGCCTGGAAGCTCGAGAAGCTCCTCGGGCGAGGCGAGGCCGAAGTCACGCTCGTCGACCCGCTGCCGTACATGACGTACCAGCCGTTCCTTCCCGAGGTGGCCGCCGGCGAGATCGAGCCGCGCCACGTCGTGGTCGGCCTGCGCCGCCACCTCAAGCGCACCACCGTCATCGCGGGCAAGGTCACGGGCATCTCCCACGCGACCAAGACCGCCACGATCACCCCGATCGCGGGCGACGAGACCTTCGAGCAGGGCTACGACCAGATCGTCGTGACCGCCGGTGCCGTCTCGCGCACGTTCCCGATCCCCGGCATCGCCGACAACGCGATCGGTCTCAAGACCATCGAAGAGGCCGTGGCCATCCGCGACCGCCTCACGTCGAACTTCGACAAGGCGTCGGTGCTGCCCGCCGGTCCCGAGCGCGACCGCCTTCTGACGGTCGTGGTCGTCGGTGGCGGTTTCGCCGGCATCGAGGTGTTCGCCGAGCTGCGCGCCTACGCGTCGTCGCTGCTGAAGCAGTACCCCACGCTGTCGTTCGACGACACGCACTTCCACCTCATCGAGGCCATGGGCCGCATCATGCCCGAGGTGTCGCAGAAGACGAGCGAGTGGGTGCTCGCCGACCTCGCGAAGAAGGGTGCCTTCGTGCACCTCGACACGCAGGTCAAGGGCGCCGTGGACGGCGTCATCGAGCTGTCCACCGGTGAGCAGCTGCCCACCGACCTCATCATCTGGACCGCGGGCGTCATGGCGAACCCCACGGTGGTGCGCGGCAGCGACCTCCCCGTCGAGGAGCGCGGTCGCATCCGCACCCGTCCCGACCTGCGCGTCGGCACCGACGAGGAGATCGTCGAGGGTGCCTGGGCCGCCGGTGACGTCTCGGCCGTTCCCGACCTGTCGGGTGGCGGCGTCGGCGGGTTCTGCGTTCCCAACGCACAGCACGCGGTGCGTCAGGGCAAGCTGATGGCGAAGAACCTCGTGGCCGTGCTGCGCGGTGAGGAGCCCAAGCAGTACAACCACAAGAACCTCGGCGCCGTCGCCGGTCTGGGCCTGTACAACGGCGCGTTCCAGTCGGGCAACATCGCCCTGACCGGTCTGATCGCCTGGTTCGCCCACCGCGGTTACCACGGTCTGGCCATGCCCACGTGGGAGCGCAAGTTCCGCGTGATCGGCGACTGGATGCAGAACTTCGTCCACGGCCGTGAGGTCGTGTCGCTCGAGGCCGTGCAGAAGCCCCGCGCGGCGTTCGAGGAGTTCGCGGCACGCCCGCGCCCGGCGGCTCCCGCGGCCGACGCCCCGGCCCCGGCCGAGAAGAAGGCCGAGCCCGTCGCGGCGAAGTAACGTCATCGGTTTCGAGACCCCCGTGCCCCGTGTGGGTGCGGGGGTTTCGGCGTTGAAGATTGCCGCCGTCTGACGCCGCGGGCGCGCCGAGGCGCGGCCGTTCTACGGACGTCGTGACGGGCGCGCCGGGTCGCGGCATCCGGGTTCGTCGGTGAAGGCCGCTGTCCGCGGGACGACGGCCACGCTGCCACCCCGCGCTACGGTGGATGCCGGGCCCCCGTAGCCCAATGGCAGAGGCAGGCGACTTAAAATCGCTTCAGTGTGGGTTCGAGTCCCACCGGGGGTACGGCATCCATCGCATCCGCTGGGAGTCGCCGCCCGGCTCCGTCACGCCGCCCGGCCCGCCGTTACACTGAAGGGCAATCTCTCGAACGGAGTGTGGGGACTTATGTGGGAGTGGCTCGTACCGGTCATCGTGATCGTCGGCATCCTGGTCATTGCCGGCATCTACCTGTGGGCCACCTACAACGCCCTCGTCTCGCTCAACGTGCGCGTCGATGAGGCGTGGAGTGACATCACGGTACAGCTCAAGCGTCGCGCCGATCTGCTGCCCAACCTCATTGAGACGGTGAAGGGCTATGCGGCGCACGAGAAGGCGGTGTTCGAGAACGTCACCCGCGCCCGCGCCGAGACGCTGAACGTCGAGAGCCCCGCCGAGGCGGGTGTCGCCGAGGGCCACATGCAGCAGGCGCTGAAATCGCTGTTCGCCGTGGCCGAGGCCTACCCGCAGCTGCAGGCGAGCCAGAACTTCCTCAAGCTGCAGCAGGCCATCGTCGACACAGAAGACAAGATCCAGGCCTCTCGCCGGTTCTACAACGGCGGTGTGCGCGAGCTCAACACCAAGATCAAGGTGTTCCCGAACAACCTCTTCGCCCGTCAGCTCGGTTTCCACGAGCGTGAGTTCTTCGAGGTCATCGACGGCGCGGCCATCTCCGAGCCGCCTCGCGTGCAGTTCTGACCTTCTCGCAGATGCGCCCTCTCCGCTCGTCGGAGGGGGCGCATCTCACGTGGAGCGCCCGTCGGGGTGCTCGTGCCGCTCGGCCGAGAGCGCGCCGGCGATCGCGTCGGCGGCGTCTCCCCATCGCGACACCGTCACCCGCTCCAGGCCCTGCCACCGCGCGGCGGTGCGCAGCTCGGCGGCGACGCGCTCCGCGGCATCCGGGGAGACGCCGTGCTCCCACCACGCCGACTGCACCCGCAGGGTACTCGCCCCGCGGTCGGCTTTGAGGTCGAGGCGGCCCACGACGTCGTCGCCGACGAGCACCGGAAGCGAGTAGTAGCCGAATCGGCGCTGCGGTGCCGGGGTGTAGATCTCGATGCGGTAGTCGAAATCGAAGAGGCGCTCGGCGCGATCGCGGAACCACACGACGGGATCGAACGGCGTGAGCAGCGCGGTGGCGTCGACCGTGCGGGGCCGTGCCGCGTCGCGATGCAGCCATGCCTTGGCGGGGCGGCCTGCGATGGACCATCCCTCGACCTGCACGGGCTGGAGCTCGCCCGCGTCGACGAGGTCGTGGATGGCCGCCATGACCGCCGGTCGATCGCGGATGCGCCAGTAGTCGGCCAGGTCGGACGCCGTCGCCACGCCGTAGGCCGCCGCCGCCCTCCGAACGAGCTCGGGGATGGCATCGGCCCGGGGCACGGGCGTCTCGAGCGCGGCCGCAGGCAGCACGTCGGATGCCAGAGCGTACCGTCGCTCGAATCCGCGGCGCCCCGCGATGGCCACCTCGCCGAACAGCCACAGGCGCTCAAGGCCGTTCTTGACGTCGTCCCAGCCCCACCACGACCCGCGAGAGCCACGGCGGGCGTCGTGATCGATCTGCGCGGGCCGCAGCGGCCCCCGCTCGGCGAGTTCGTCGCGCAACCACTGCAGGAGGGGCTCGTTGGCCCGCGCCCACGCGTCGTCGCCGTACTTGCGGCGCAGGTCGTCGCGGCGGAACTGCAGGAGCGGCCAGTCGTCCGCGGAGACGAGGGATGCCACGTGCGCCCACGACTCCACCCAGCGCGGGCGGCGCGAGAAGGCGAGGGCGTCGAGGAGGGCCGTGTCGTAGGCACCGAGGCGCGCGAACAACGGCATGTAGTGCGAGCGGGAGAAGACGTTGACGGAGTCGATCTGCAGGATGCGCATGCGACGCAGGGTCGCTGTGATCTGGCGCGTGCCGACCGTCTCGGGCCGCGGTCTCGCGAAGCCCTGGGCGGCGAGGGCGATGCGGCGCGCATCGGCGCGACGGAGCGTCGTGGTCATGCCTTTCACCGTATCCACCGCCTCCGACATCCAGCGTTCGCCGGGGGTGCGCGGCGGTAGGCTGACGGGATGAGTGGAACCGATCCCGAACCCCGCGGATCGTTCCTCGACGCCCTTAAGCGGCGCACCGTCTCCAGCGACCTTCAGCCCCCGGTCCCTCCGGCGCTTCGTCAGGCCACCGCGTACGCCTGGCGGTTGCTCGTGATCGCCGCCGCTCTCGGCGTCGTGATCTTCCTCGTCATCCAGCTGAAGCTCCTCGTGGTGCCCCTGCTCGTGGCGATCCTGGTGACCGCGCTGGTGTGGCCCGCGTTCTCCTTCCTCCTGCGCCACCGGTGGCCCAAGTGGCTCGCCATCGTCGTGACGGTGCTCGGCACCATCGCCCTCATCTCCGGACTCGTCTGGCTGGCCGTCTGGCAGATCACGCGCGAGTTCGGGTCGGTCCGAGAGCGCACGGTCGACGCCGTCTCGCAGTTCCGGCAGTACCTGATCGACGGGCCCCTGCACCTGAGCGCGCAGCAGATCGACGACGGTCTGCGGCAGGCCGGTACCTTCCTGCAGCAGCAGGCCGAGGTGCTGTGGACGGGCGCCCTCGCCATCGGGACGACTCTCGGCCACGTCGGCACGGGAGTGCTGCTGACTTTGTTCATCCTGCTGTGCCTGCTCGCCGACGGCGGGGGGATCTGGCGGTGGACCACGCGCCTGTTCCCCCGTGTCGCCCGACCGGCGGTCGACGGCGCGGGTCGCGCGGGCTGGCGGACCGTCAAGAGCTATGCCCGCACGCAGTTGCTCGTGGCCACCATCGATGCGATCGGCATCGGGCTCGGCGCGTTCCTCCTCGGTGTTCCGCTCTCGATCCCGATCGGCGTGCTCGTGTTCCTGGGCGCGTTCATCCCGTTCGTGGGAGCCGTGGCCACCGGGGCCCTGGCGGTGTTCATCGCCCTCGTCTACAACGGTCCGCTCGTCGCGTTGTTCATGCTGATCGTCGTCCTCGGCGTCCAGCAGATCGAGAGCCACGTGCTGCAGCCGATCCTCATGGGCTCCGCAGTCAAGGTGCATCCTCTCGCCGTCGTGCTCGTCGTCGCCGGCGGCGCGATGATCGGCGGGATCGCCGGTGCCCTGTTCGCCGTGCCCCTCGCGGCCTTCGTCAACGTCGTCGCCGTCTACCTCAGCTCGAAGGCCTGGCAGCACGACGGGCAGGCCCTGGCATCCCGAGATCTCATCTGGCAGACCGTCCCGCGTGAGCGCGGAAGGAGATCATGAACGACACTCCCACCCTGGCCGAGTTCGAGGATGCCGCGCAGGCTCTGCGCGGCATCATTACGCGCACGCCCCTCGACGAGTCGCTTCACCTGACCGACCTGCTCGGCGTGCCCGTCAACCTCAAGCTCGAGAACCTGCAGCGCACCGGCTCGTTCAAGATCCGCGGGGCGACATACCGGCTGTCGCGCCTGACGGCCGAGGAGCGCGCCCGCGGAGTCGTGGCCGCGTCGGCCGGCAACCACGCGCAGGGTGTCGCTCTGGCGGCGCAGCAGCTCGGGATCGCGGCGACGATCTTCATGCCCCTGGGTGTTCCCGTGCCCAAGCTCCTCGCGACGCGCGGCTACGGCGCCGAGGTGATCCTCGAGGGGGCGACGGTCGAGACCCCGCTCCGTCTGGCCGCGGAATTCGCCGAGCGCACCGGAGCGGTACTCATCCATCCGTTCGACCACCGCGACATCGTGGTGGGGCAGGGGACGCTGGGGCTCGAGCTGGTCGAGGACATGCCCGACCTCGAGACCGTCATCGTCGGTATCGGCGGCGGCGGGCTGGCCGCGGGTGTCGCGGCGGCGGTCAAAGCGCGGGCGGCCGCGGAGGGGCGCCAGGTGCGCGTCATCGGCGTCCAGGCGCACAACTCCGCCGCCTATCCCTCCTCTCTCGCCGCCGGGTACCCGATGCAGGTCGAGACCACCCCGACCATCGCCGACGGCATCGCCGTCGCGCGGCCGGGCGACCTCCCGTTCGAGCTCATCCGGCAGTACGTGGACGAGGTCGTCACGGTCACCGAGGACGACATCGCCCGCGCTCTGCTCGTGCTGCTCGAGCGCGCCAAGCAGGTGGTCGAGCCGGCCGGCGCCGTGGGTGTCGCGGCGATCCTCGCGGGCAAGGTCAGGGCGAGCGGTCCCACCGTCACGATCCTCTCGGGCGGCAACATCGACCCGCTGCTGCTGCAGCGCGTCGTGGCGCACGGGCTGTCGGCATCCGGTCGCTATATGTCGCTGCGCATTCCGCTTCCCGACCGCCCGGGCCAGCTGGCCCGCGTCTCGGAGCTCCTCGCGCAGGTGGGGGCGAATGTCATTGAGGTGCTGCACACGCGGCACGGGCAGGGGCTGCAGATCAGCGAGGTGATCCTGCAGCTGAGCGTCGAGACGCGCGGCGCCGAGCACCGCGCGCTGGTCATCAAGACGCTCGAGGATGCCGGCTTCGTCGCGACCGTCGTCCCGGACTGACGTCGGCGGACGTCGAGCTCGTCATCCGCGCTGAGGGATCGGTGCGGCGGAGATCGTCGTCGGCGGCCTCGGCGATCTGCGCTCGTTTGCCGTGAGGGTCGTGGCTCGGGCTACAGCGGGGTAGATCCCTGAGCGTGGCAGATTTCTGGTGGGGCCTCGTGGGGGTTGCAGCGTCGGCGATCTGCACTCGGTCAGTTGGAGGGCCGTGAGTCGGGCTGAGGGGAGGCAGATTGCTGAGCCTGGGCGACTGACCCGCAGGGGCGGATCGCGGAGCGTGGGCGGATCGCGGAAGTGGGCAGCCGACGGACCGAGGGCACATGCTCGGGCGGGGGTGGATCGCTCGAGCGACGGGCATTGGTGCCGTCGTGCGCGGCAGGCCGCCCCGAACGCCGCGAGCCGCCACCCCGGTGGCGGGGGAGCGGCTCGCGGGCGGACCGGGCTTACTGGCCCGAGTAGGTCTCGACCTTGACGATCTCGACCGAGATCTCCTTGCCGTTGGGCGCGGTGTACGAGCCCTTGTCGCCTTCCTTGAGGCCGAGGATGGCGGCCCCGAGAGGCGAGGCTTCGCTGTAGACGTCGAGCTCCGAATTGGCGGCGATCTCGCGGTTGCCGAGGAGGAACTTCTCCTCGCCGCCGGCGACGACGGCGGTGACGACGGTTCCCGACTCCACGACACCGTGGCTCTCGGGGGCCTCGCCGACCTTGGCATCTTTCAGCAGCTGCTGCAGCGTGCGGATGCGCGCCTCCTGCTTGCCCTGCTCGTCCTTCGCGGCGTGGTAGCCGCCGTTCTCCTTGAGGTCGCCCTCTTCGCGAGCGGCCTCGATGCGCTTGGCGATCTCCTCGCGACCCGTGGTCGAGAGGTGCTCGAGCTCGTTGGCCAGGCGGTCGTAGGCGTCTTGCGTGAGGAACGTCACCTGAGCGTCGTTGGACACGGTTACTCCTTCGTCGAGGCGCTGACGGCGGGCGGTGTCGGGCCGTCGGCGGGGGATATGTCGAACGCCCCGGCATCGTGCCGGGGCGCGTCGTGATTCCGCGAGTTTACGGCACCCAGCAGGCGTTGACAAAACCCGTGGTCGCGAGCGACAGCGTCGGAATCTCCTCGGTGAAAGCCCGCGTGTGGTCCTCGGATGCCGGGTACTCGACGACGCGCCAGCCCACGGTTCCGTGCTCTTCGTCGCGGGCCTCGAGGGCGCACGCGACGGGTCGGCCGGTGGGCGCGGTGATCTGGAACGTGGCGGTGACGGTGCGGTCGTCCACCACGGTGTAGCCGGTGTCGGCGGCGGTCACCGAGTTCAGGCTGCTCGAGACCGTCGTCCAGCCCAGGAAGCCGATCGCGCCGAGGGCGAGGACGCCCACGATGGACCAGCCGACGATACGTCGTCGCGGAGAGCGCGTGCGCCCGTAGCGGTCGTCGAGTCGGGCGTGCGTCGTCATGCTCTCTCCGGGCTTTAGGCTGGACTTCCAGGCTACGCGCTTCCGCCCGGATAGAAGGTCTCCATGCACCCCGTGATCGTCGCTCTCGCGACAACGCCCTCCCCGGCCGTCACCCCCGACGAGTCGATCGTCACGCCCGGGCCGCTCGGATTCGCCGCGATCGCCTTCATCGGCATCGCCGTGTTCCTCCTCGTGTGGGACATGCTGCGTCGCATCCGTCGCGGCCGCTACCGCGAAGAGGTCAACGCGGAACTGGACGCCGAGGAGCAGGCGCTCGCAGCGGAGCGGGCCAGCGACGTCGACGACGAGGACATCGACCCGGCCGCTCCGCGCCGCTGACCCGCGGCCGCGAGCCCGCGGCATCCGGAGCCTCCGAATCAGTCGCCAGGAACGGTCGCTCGGAAGCGACGTGATCCGGCGACTCTGCGGTCAGCCCCCGTGATACGCCGGAGCGAGGGCGATCAGCAGGCACGCGGTCCAATGGCAGAGGAACGCCAGGACCGTGCAGACGTGGAAGATCTCGTGGAACCCGAAGTGCCCGGGCCAGGGGTTGGGCTTCTTCAGGGCGTAGATGATGGCGCCCGCGGTGTAGAGCAGGCCGCCCACGACGACGAGCACCATCATGGCGACGTTCGCCGCCAGCAGGTCGCCGAGGTACATCACCGCCGCCCAGCCCAGGGCGAGGTAGAGGGCGACGTAGAGCCAGCGGGGGGCGTTGATCCAGAACACCCGGAACAGGATGCCGAGCAGCGCGCCGCCCCACACGATCGACAGCAGCAGCACGGTCTTCGGTGTGGGCAGGGCCAGCACCGCGAGCGGTGTGTAGGTGCCGGCGATGAGCAGCAGGATGTTCGCGTGGTCGATGCGCTTGAGCACCGCCAGGGTCCGCGGCTTCCAGTGGAAGCGGTGGTACAGCGCGGAGTTGCCGAACAGCAGCATCGAGGTCGCCATGAACACCGCGGCGGCCCACTTGCCGGGAGCGCCCTGCGCGAGGGCAATGAGCACGATCCCGGCGGCGATCGCGACGGGGAACGTGCCGGCGTGGATCCAGCCGCGCCAGGTCGGCTTCAGCTCGGCCTGCGCCCCCACGGCTCCCGCCTCGAGCAGCGGGAGCTGGGGCATCTCGGGTCCGTCGGCCGGGGTTCGGGGGATCACTCCTCGACAGTACGTCCGCTCCCATGCCCCGGGAGGAACATGGGGGCAGCGCTCACCTTTCCCCCAGGAAGCACCACCCGATCCGATGCGGTCGGAGGCGCCCGACGCGGTAGCGTAGGCGGGTGGCGCGCGTGTGGAAGAACGAGGGGCGGGGACCGCTCTACCGTCTCTACATCTCGCGCCTACGTCGTCGCATGCCGGCCACCGTGCCGCACCACGTCGCCATGATGATCGACGGCAACCGGCGCTGGGCACGGCAACTCGGCTACGACAGCGCCGCGCACGGACATCGCGCCGGAGCGGCCAAGATGCACGAGTTCCTGCGCTGGTGCGACGATCTCGGCATCGAGGTGGTCTCGCTCTACCTCCTCTCGAACGACAACCTCGTCAAGCGCGACAGCAAAGAGCTGCAGGATCTGCTCGAGATCATCGCCGAGCTCGCCGGCGAGCTCTCGCGCGAGCCCGACTGGCGCGTCCAGCACGTCGGGCGGGCGGAGGGCCTGCCGCCGGAATTGGCCGAGGTGCTGCACGAGGCCACCGAGCGCACGCGCGGTCACAAGGGTCTGCACGTGAATCTCGCCGTCGGCTACGGAGGGCGCAGCGAGATCGTGGATGCCGTCCGGTCGATCATCGTCAAGCACGACGAGTCGGGCGGGTCGCTCGAGGAGCTCGCCGACAGCCTCACTCCGGAGCAGATCGGCGAGCACCTGTACACCGGCGGTCAGGCCGACCCCGATCTCGTGATCCGTACCTCGGGAGAGCAGCGCCTGAGCGACTTCCTGCTCTGGCAGTCCGCCCACTCGGAGTTCTACTTCGTCGAGGCGCTCGGCCCCGACCTGCGCGAGGTCGACTTCCTTCGGGCGATCCGCGACTTCGCGGCGCGCGACCGCCGCTTCGGGCAGTAGCCCGGGCCGACACGCGACGCCGGGTTCTCGGCATCCGGTGAACGATCTGCGACCGGCGAAGGCCGCGAACGCGCTGTTCACGAACTCGTCATATTCGCGGCGTGTTAACGACCCGCGTGGGTGTCGCGGGGTCGTACGGTGATCACATCGGACACGGAGTCCGGTCGAGTCGACCTTCGGATCGCGACTCGTGACCCACAGGTCGACTCGTGACAACCGGGTGCATCACCCGGGTCGGGAGTGGGTTGTGACTGCACGAGCACCGTACGACCAGCGTCACGTCGTCGAGAGCACCGAGTCCGAAGCCGGAGCCGATCAGGCCCTGCGCACATACGTCCTGGACACCTCCGTCCTGCTGAGCGACCCGCGGGCGTTCTTCCGCTTCGCGGAGAACTCCGTGGTGATCCCCGTCGTGGTGATCATGGAGCTCGAGGGCAAACGTCACGACCCCGAGATCGGCTATTTCGCCCGCCAGGCCCTGCGCCACCTCGACGAACTGCGCATCGAGCACGGGCGTCTCGATTTCCCCGTGCCGGTCGGCGACGAGGGCACGCTCCGCGTCGAGCTGAACAACACCGACCCGTCCGTCCTGCCGTCCGGAATGCGCACCGGCGGCAACGACAGCCGTATCCTCGCGGTGGCCATGAACATCGCCAAGGACGGCGTCGAGGTCACCGTGGTGTCGAAAGACCTGCCGATGCGCGTGAAGGCGGCATCCCTGGGTCTCGCGACGGAGGAATACCTCGCCGAGCAGGCGATGGACTCGGGCTGGACCGGGATCGCCTCGATCGACGTCTCGGGCGACGAGATCACCGACCTCTACGAGAGTGAGGTCGCCGTCAGCGACGCGGTGGTGGGACTCCCGGTGAACACCGGGCTCATCATCCACTCGGAGCGGGGATCGGCCCTGGGCCGCGTGACGGGCAAGGGGCAGTACCGCCTCGTGCGCGGCGACCGCGACGCCTTCGGGCTGCACGGGCGCTCGGCGGAGCAGCGGATCGCCCTCGACCTGCTGCTCGATTCCGAGGTCGGCATCGTCTCTCTCGGCGGCCGGGCCGGCACCGGGAAGTCGGCGCTCGCCCTGTGTGCGGCGCTCGAAGCCGTGCTCGAGCGCCAGCAGCAGAAGAAGATCATCGTGTTCCGCCCGCTCTTCGCGGTCGGCGGGCAGGAGCTGGGCTACCTCCCGGGTGACCAGGCCGAGAAGATGGGCCCGTGGGGTCAGGCGGTGTTCGACACGCTGGGTTCGGTGGTCTCGGGCAACGTCCTCGAAGAGGTGCTGGCGCGGGGGCTCCTCGAGGTGCTGCCGCTGACGCACATCCGCGGTCGTTCGCTGCACGACGCGTTCGTGATCGTCGACGAGGCGCAGTCGCTCGAGCGCAACGTGCTGCTCACGGTGCTCAGCCGCATCGGACAGAACTCCCGCGTGGTGCTCACCCACGACGTCGGGCAGCGCGACAACCTGCGCGTGGGGCGTCACGACGGCGTCGCCTCGGTGATCGAGACGCTCAAGGGTCACGGGCTGTTCGGGCACGTCACGCTCACGCGCTCGGAGCGCTCGGCCATCGCCGCGCTGGTGACGGAGCTGCTGGAGGCCGGCGAACTGTCGTGAACCACGGAGGAGGGCCGGGATGCCGTGGCATCCCGGCCCTCCTCCGTGCGCGAGCCGGGTTGCCAAAGCGTGCCGCGAAGCGCTGCAGATGAGAGGGTTCTCATCTTGGGCTCTCCGGCTTCTCACGAACGCCAGACAGAGTGGTCACATCGGCGAGGGAGACCTCGCCACCGCCCCGGCGGTTCCCCCTAAGAAAAAACGAGGTCCGTTCGCGCAGGTCACCGCTCTTCGGGTGAGTCGGAAGACCACCGACGCGATCTCTCTCGAAAACCCCCGGTCGATCCCCCCGCCGGGGGTTTTCGGGGGTTCGGGCTCACTCCCAGCGGTAGCCGGCTCCGCGCACGGTGACGATGTGGGCGGGCCCCACTTTGGCTCGCAGGTAGCGGACGTACACGTCGACGACGTTCGACGTCGGGTCGAAATCCAGGCCCCAGACCCGGCTCAGCAGCTGCTCGCGCGAGAGCACTTGGCCCGCGTGACGGATGAACTCCTCCGCGAGGGCGAATTCGCGGGCGCTGAGATCGACCTCGCGGCTGCCCACCGTCGCGCGGCGGGCGAGGACGTCCAGCGACACGTCGCCGTGCGCCACCGTGATCGTGCCGAGGGTGACGGGCTCGCGCAGCCGGGACCGCACGCGGGCCAGGAGCTCGTCGAACTTGAACGGCTTCGCGACGTAGTCGTTCGCTCCCGCGTCGAGACCGTCGACGGTGTCGCGCGTGCTGGTCCGAGCCGTGAGCATGATGACCGGCAGGGTGGAGCCCTGACCGCGCAGGCTCCGCAGCACCTCGAAGCCGTCGAGAGAGGGCAGCCCGACGTCGAGGAGCACGAGGTCGACCTCGCCGGAGAGGGCCGTGTCGAGCGCGTCGGCGCCGTCATCGACGATGAGCGTCTGGTAACCGGCCGACTCGAGGCCCTTCGCCACGAACGCGGAGATGCGGTCTTCGTCCTCGGCGATGAGGATGCGGGTCATCCGGTGGCCTCTCTCTGCATGACGACGTCGCCGGCGCGCACGGGCGTCGGCAGCGCGGCGGGGGACTGCGCTCCCGTGAGCGGGATATGCAGCGTGAAGGTGGCGCCGCCTCCCGGCGTGTCGCCGATGGAGCAGTGACCGTCGTGCGCCTTGGCGATGGCATCCACGATCGAGAGCCCGAGCCCCGAGCCGTCGACGCCGCGCCGCGTCGACAGGCGGTCGAACCGCCGGAACACCCGATGCCTCGCGGCCGGGGGGATGCCGGGACCGTGGTCGCGGATCCACAGGTGCGCGGCGGTGTCGTCAGCGGTGCTGCCGATCTCGATCGGTGTCGCCTCGGGGGTGTACTTCGCGGCGTTGTCGGCGAGCTGCAGCCACGCCTGGACCAGGCGGTCGGCGTCGCCCGCGATGCGCACGCGTGCGCGCTGCGCCACGCTCCAGGGGTGACCCGGGAGAGCGGCGGCGAGCTCCGCGACGCGGTCGGTCAGAGCGGCGACGTCGATCACCTCGGACGACAACGCATTGGCCTCGACGTCGGCGAGCGTGTCGATGTCGTCGACCAGACGAGTGAGGCGGTCGAGCTCGGCGATCCCGAGCTGACGCGTCTCCTCGACGTCGTGCGGATCGGCCGGGTCCATCATCTCGAGGTGGCCGCGGACGATGGTGATCGGCGTCTTCAGCTCGTGGCGCACGTCGTCGAGCAACTGACGCTGCGCCTCGACAGACATCGCGAGGCGGTCGAGCATGGAGTTGACCGACGTGGTCAGATCGGAGATCTCGTCGTTGCCGTGCGCGCGCAAGCGCGTGCCGAGGTCGTCGATCGTGATCGAGTCCGCTGTGTCGCGCAAACGCCTCAGGGGGGAGAAGAGCCGTCCGGTGACGAACCACCCGACCGCGCCCACCACGACGAGCACGGCGAGGGCCGTGGAGGCATAGGTGACGGAGGACAACGCCACCAGCTCCATGCGCTGGTCGATCGAGATGACCTGCACGACATAGCCGCCGGATGCCGCCGCAGCGGCGTACATGACCGGTCCTCGGGTGCTGTCGAGGCGGCCGGCGAGGCGCCCGTCGGTGATCGCGCGATCGAGCGCGTCGACGAGCCCCTGGTCATCCCCGACGGCGAGACCGGGGGGTGACGGGGTCGCGGCGAGCACGCGCGCGCCGTCGACGGCGAGAGTGCCGTCGGTGCGGCCGGGGATCACCGCGTCGACGAGGTCGGCCGCGGTCTCGTCGCTGGTGGCGACCGTGGCGACGAACCCGTCGAGCTGGCGCTGCGCGTTGGCGAGCACCCGGTCGCGCTGGACGAGGAAGGTGACCCCGCCCGCGACGATCATGCCGAGAAGCACGACGCCGAGGAGCGCCCCGAGGAGTCGCGCCCGCGTCGAGACAGGTCTCGTCGCGGGGCTCATCCTTCGATTATGGCGCGCCTCGGCGTCGGAGGTGGTGCGTGTCGATTCAGCCCGGGTGGGTCATCGACAGCAGGTCGAGCTTCGCGTCGAGCACCTCTTCGGTGATCTCGCCGCGCTCCACGAAGCCGAGGTCGATGACGGCCTCGCGGACGGTGATGCCTTTCGCCACGGAGTGCTTGGCGATCTTGGCGGCCGCTTCGTACCCGATGACCTTGTTCAGCGGCGTCACGATCGACGGCGACATCCCGGCGAACGCCTCGGCACGGCCGACGTTGGCTTCGAGGCCGTCGATGGTCTTGTCGGCGAGCACGCGCATCGCGTTCGAGAGGAGGCGGATCGATTCCAGCAGCGCGGTGCCCATGACGGGGATGGCCACGTTGAGCTCGAACGAACCGGACGCGCCGGCCCAGGCGACGGTGGCGTCGTTTCCGATGACGCGGGCGCACACCATGAGGGTGGCCTCGGGCACGACGGGGTTCACCTTGCCGGGCATGATCGAGGAGCCGGGCTGCAGGTCGGGGATGTGGAGCTCGCCGAGACCGGTGTTCGGGCCCGAACCCATCCAGCGGATGTCGTTGTTGATCTTCGTCAGCGACACCGCGATCGTGCGGAGGGCGCCGGAGGCCTCGACGAGTCCGTCGCGGTTGGCCTGCGCCTCGAAGTGGTCCTTCGCCTCGGTGATGGGCAGCTCGGTCTCTTCCGCGAGCAGCTCGATGACCTTCTGCGGGAAGCCGAGGGGCGTGTTGATCCCGGTGCCGACGGCGGTGCCGCCGAGGGGCACCTCGCCCACGCGGGGGAGGACCGCCTGCACGCGCTCGATGCTCAGACGCATCTGCCGCGCGTAGCCGCCGAACTCCTGACCGAGCGTGACGGGAGTGGCATCCATCAGGTGGGTGCGACCCGACTTCACGATGCCCTTCCAGGCATCGGCCTTGGCCTCGAGGGCGACCGAGAGGTGCTCGAGTGCCGGGATGAGGTCGGTGATGAGCGCCTGGGTCACGGCGATGTGGACCGAGGTCGGGAAGACGTCGTTCGACGACTGTGAGGCGTTGACGTGATCGTTGGGGTGGACGGTCGACCCCAGGATGCCGGTGGCCAGCGTCGCCAGCACCTCGTTCATGTTCATGTTCGACGACGTGCCGCTACCGGTCTGGTACGTGTCGACGGGGAAGTGCGCGTCGTGGCGGCCCGTGACGACCTCGTCGGCGGCCTGCGCGATCGCGTCGGCGATGGCGCCGTCGAGCGTGCCGAGGTCTTTGTTGGCGAGCGCCGCGGCCTTCTTGATGCGCGCCAGGGCGGCGATCTGGGTCGACTCGAGACCCTTGCCCGAGATCGGGAAGTTCTCGACCGCGCGCTGGGTCTGCGCGGCGTACAGGGCGTCCTTGGGTACCCGCACCTCACCCATGGTGTCGTGTTCGATGCGGTACTCGGTGTCGGTCACGTCGTCGTTCCTCCAGGTCAGTCGTTCGGTTTCTCAGGTGCGCGGTGGTCGGGCGCGTCTCGGGTGCGCGGTTCTCAGATGCGCGCGTCGTCGACGTCGCCCACGATGACGACGGGGAAGGCTTCCCCCTCGTCGAGACGGTAGTTCGCGCCCACGACGGCTGTGCGGCCCTCGGCCACAGCTTCGCTGATCAGCTCCGAGGCGCGCAGCAGGTCGGCCACGGTGTGGCGGAGGTGCTCACGGCCCACCAGCTCGGGGTCGACGTGGGCGGGCAGGTGCCCGTCGACGGCGTTCTCGCGCTGGACACGGCGCACGGCCGGCACGATCGGGGCGATCTGCCGCCAGATGTAGGCGGGGAGGGTCGGGGCGTCGACGCCCGTGCTGTCGATGGCCGCGCCGACGGCGCCGCAGGCGTCGTGCGCGAGCACCACGATGAGCGGGACCTCGAGCACGCCCACGGCGTATTCGAGGCTGCCGATGACGGAGTCCGAGATGACCTGCCCGGCGTTGCGCACGACGAAGAGGTCGCCGAGCCCCTCGTCGAAGATGATCTCGGCGGCGAGACGAGAGTCGGAGCACCCGAACAGCGCTGCGGTCGGGTGCTGCGAGCTGGCGAGCTCGGCGCGACGCTCGACGTCCTGACGGGGGTGGGCGGGTTCGCCGGCGACGAAGCGTCGGTTGCCCTGCACCATCTGCTGCCACACCTGACGGGGGGTCATGCGCTCGCTCACGGGACCTCTCTTAACTGCTCGATCTGCGACGTCACGGATGCGGCCGCCAGGGCCGCGGTCTCGGGTGCGGCATCGCCGTACACGAGGACGTAGTCGGGGCCGGCCGGGGTGGCCAGGGCGTAGTCGATGTTGCCCGTCCCGGAAGGGTTGGCGGGGCGGTAGACGTTCCAGGTGATGCCGTCGATGTCGACCGTCTCGGTACTGCGTGTGCCGTCGAGCACCTGCCCGACCCAGTTCTCATCGGCGTCGAACCCCTGTGCGACGCGGAGGAACCCGGATTCACCGGAGCGGACGTAGACCATCGTCCACGCTTCGGTGCCGCCGACGCCCTCGGTCGTGGCCTGGTTGACCCGCCACCCGTCGCCGAGCGACGGGGAGAGCACGGGGCGCCCGAGGTCGGCCTCGATGCCGGCCGCGAGGGCGGGCACGTCAGGGGCGGGCGGCGGCGTCGGCTCACCGCGCGGAACGCCCGCGACCACCACGAACACGACGGCGACCGTCACCAGCAGGGCGGCGATGAGGTTGCGGAAGGTCTTGCTCGAGCGGTACCGACGCGAGGACTCCGCCTTGCGGTCGGCGGTCTCCTGCGGGGTCTCGGGGCGGCCGAGATGGGCGACGACGCGGGCCATCAGTCGTCGTCCCCTTCGCCGCGTGCGGCGTCGAGGCGGCGCTTGGCCCCCAGTAGCCACTCCTCGCAGCGCGCGTAGAGCTTCTCGCCGCGCTCCCAGAGAGCCAGGGACTCCTCGAGCGTGGGGGCTCCCTGCTCGAGCTCGGCGACCACACGCACGAGCTCGTCGCGGGCCTGCTCGAACGACAGGGAGGCGACGTCGGCAGCGGAGCCGGGGGTCGTCGCGGTCATGGCATCCATTCTAGGCGGCCCCGCCGGCGGAGCCGGCGTCGGGTGCCTCGTCGTCGAACGGAGCGGCGGCGGGGGAGGGACCGTGGGGAACGGCATCCGGGACGACGCCCTCCGAGGTCGTCGCGACCGTGCCCTGTTCGAGCGTCAGTCGCAGCGCGGTCCCCGCGGGGGCGTCGGCCGCATCGCGCAGCACCGCCCCGTCGGGCAGCTGTGCGATGGCGTACCCCCGGGCGAGGGTGGCCACGGGCGAGAGGGCGCGCAGCCCCGCGCTCAGCTCGCGCGTGCGCCGTCGTTCGCTCTCGAGGCGGCGATCGACGATGTCGCGGCCGCGGTTCGACAGCATCCACAGCTCCTGAGCGCGGGAGGTGAGCATGGCGTGCGGGGTGCGCAGAGCAGGACGCGAGCGGATCTGCTCCAACTGGGCGATGTCGTGGACAACGCGCTGCGTCAGGCGCCCCGTCAGCCGCGCGCGCAGCTGGGCCACCAGCGCGCGCTGCTCGCTCACGTCGGGGACGACGCGCTTGGCCGCGTCGGTCGGCGTCGAGGCGCGCACGTCGGCGACCTCGTCGAGCAGCGGGCGGTCGTTCTCGTGGCCGATGGCGCTGACGATCGGCGTGGATGCCGCAGCCACCGCGCGCAGCAGACGCTCGTCGCTGAAGCCGAGCAGGGTCTGGGGATCGCCGCCGCCGCGCGCGATGACGATCACGTCGACCTCGGGGTCGGCATCCAGCGCCTTCAAGGCGGCGATGGTCTCGGGCACGCACCGGTCGCCCTGCACTGCCGCATGCTTCGTGCGGAAGTGCACGCGCGGCCAGCGCAGTTCGGCGTTGCGATGCACGTCTTTCTCGGCGTCCGAATTCTCGCCGGTGATGAGGCCGATGCACTGGGGGAGGAAGGGCAGGCGCTTCTTGCGCGCGGGGTCGAACAGCCCCTCGGATCGCAGCTGCACCCGCAGCCTCTCGAGACGCTCCAGCTGCTCGCCCAGGCCCACGTGGCGCATCGCCGAGATCGCGAACGAGAAGTCGCCGGTGCGGGGGAAGTAGTCGGCCTTGACGCACGCCACGACGTGATCGCCGACCTGCAGGTCTTTCGGCAGGCGTGCGAGCGTGCTCGACCAGATCCGGAACGACACCGTCGACTCGGTGCCCAGGTCTTTCAACCGCCCGAAGACGTTGCCGCCGCGGCGGTTGAACGAGGTGATCTCGCCTTCGACCCACACGGAGCCCCACCGCTCGATGAAGCCGCGGATGGTGTCGTTCAAGCGCGAGACGGAGGTGGGCGCATCGGTCCGCGAATCGCGGGGGTGCACGCTGTCGGCCGGTGGGGCCTGGCCGGGGATGGTCTCGGGCTGGAAGGAGGTCATGAGATCCGCTCGAATGCATGCCGACGTCGGCGGGAGGGGCGGGGCGGGGAAGGGGTCATCGTATCCGTGCGGCTAGCGGTGGGGGAGGTTCGGCCGGTGTCCAGGGGCGCCCCGGTAGAATCGAGGGGTGAGCTCACCTGCCGTCCACCTGCCCGTTCCCCGTATCCCGGGTCGACGCGGGCGGCTCCAGGATATCCCCGTCAACGGACAGAAGAAGGTGCTGCTGGCCGCGCCCCGCGGGTATTGCGCGGGCGTCGACCGCGCCGTGATCGCCGTCGAGAAGGCGCTCGAGCGCTACGGGGCGCCGGTGTACGTGCGCAAGCAGATCGTGCACAACATCCACGTCGTCACCGAGCTCGAGAAGAAGGGGGCGATCTTCGTCGAGGAGGTCGACGAGGTCCCCTCCGGGGCGCATGTCGTCTTCAGCGCGCACGGCGTCTCGCCGGCGGTGGTCTCGGCGGCATCCGATCGGGGTCTGCAGGCGATCGATGCGACCTGCCCCCTCGTCACGAAGGTGCACCGCGAGGCCGTGCGGTTCGCGCGCGACGACTTCGAGATCCTCCTGATCGGTCACGAGGGACACGAGGAGGTCGAGGGTACGGCCGGAGAGGCTCCCGAGCACGTCACCGTCGTCAACTCGCCCGACCACGCCGACACCATCGAGGTGCGCGACCCGTCGAAGGTCGTGTGGCTGTCGCAGACCACGCTCTCGGTCGACGAGACGATGGAGACCGTCCGGCGCCTGCGCGAGCGCTTCCCCGAACTGCAGGACCCGCCCTCCGACGACATCTGCTACGCCACCCAGAACCGCCAGGTCGCGATCAAGAAGGTCGCCGTCGGCGCGGATCTCGTGATCGTGGTGGGGTCGGCGAACTCCTCCAACAGCGTGCGTCTCGTCGAGGTCGCCCTCGAGCACGGCGCCAAGGCCGCCTACCGCGTCGACTACGTCGACGAGGTCAAGCAGGAGTGGCTCGAGGGCGTTCAGACCGTCGGCGTCACCAGTGGCGCCTCGGTGCCCGAGGTGCTCGTGACCGAGGTGCTCGAGGAGCTCGCCGGTGCCGGATACCGTGACGTCGAAGAGGTGCGCACCGCCGAGGAGGACCTGATCTTCTCGCTCCCCAAGGAGCTGCGCCAGGATGCCACCGGCAAGCGCGACAGCCGGGCCCTCGGCGGCCGGGGTCGCGCGTGAGCGACGACTCCCGCTCGTCGGGCGAGGGTGGCGGTGTCGAGCGTCCCCGCCCGCAGTACGGCGAATACGCCACGGCCGAGGAGCAGCGCGCCCGCATCCAGCGGCCCGAGGTGACGGAGGCGCTCGACGCCGGTGTCGCGCCGCAGCCGCAGCCGCAGCCCGCCCCCGTCGCGGACGCGCCTGCGGGCCTCGTCGCGCCCGCCACGCGCGGGGCGCGCGTGGATCGCATCGTCACCTTCGGGCTGCTCTTCTACGGCCTGTTCTCGGTGGTCACGACCATCGTGCAGCTGCTGAACTTCCCCGAGTACGCCGAGCGCGGCGCCCAGATGCTGGGTGTGACGGCGACGTTCACGAACCTCTCGGCCGGGTACGTCTGGGGTGCCGCCGCCGCCCTCGTGTACGGCGTCGGCTGGCTGCTGACGGCCGTGTTCACCTGGCGGCGTCTGCGACGCGGCCGGATCGCGTTCTGGATCCCCCTCGTCGGCTTCGTCGCGACGGCGCTCATCGCCGGCATCTGCGTGACGATGGCCCTCGTCGGCGACGCGACCTTCATGTCGGCGATCCTCGACGGCGTTCCGAACTGAACCGCGAGGCCCGGCATCCCGTGTCCCCTGTGAGCGAGGGAGAGGGGATGCCGTGGCGAGAGACGAACACGCGCAGCTGACGGCGCTGTACGACGCGCACGCCACCCCCGTCTGGCGCTACGTCGTGAGCCTGACCGGCGATCACGCCGGGGCCGACGACATCGTGCAGGAGACCCTGCTGCGGGCGTGGCGGACGCCGCGGGTGATGAGCGACGATCCGGCATCGCTGCGGTCGTGGATGTACACGGTCGCCCGCAACCTCGTGATCGACGAGGCCCGCAGCGCCCGGAGGCGGCACGAGCAGCCCGTCGACGAGCTGCCCGAGACGGCGCGGGACGACGACACGGATGCCATGTTCGACGCGCTCCTCGTCGAGGAGGCGCTCGCGACGCTCACGCCCGACCACCGGGCGGTGATCGTCAGCGCGTACTACGGCGGACGCAGCGTCGCTCAGACGGCGGAGGAGCTCGGCATCCCCTCCGGGACCGTCAAGTCGCGACTGCACTACGCGGTGCGAGCGCTGCGGCTCGCCCTGCAGGAGAGAGGGGTGACCCGGTGAACGTCGACCACGAGCGTCTGTCGAGCTGGGACGGCGCCTATGTACTCGGAGCGCTTTCAGCTCCGGATCGCGCGGAGTTCGAGGCCCACCTCGTCGTGTGCGCGGAGTGCCGTGCCGCGGTCGCCGAGCTCGCGCCGACCGCGGGACTGCTGTCCCGCCTGTCGGCCGAGCGCGCCCGCGCGATCAGCCCCAGCACGGGCCCCGTGCCCCTGGCCGCCCCGGACCCGACCCTGCGCACCCGCGTGCTGGACACGGCGAGACGCCGGCGTCGACGCCGCGCGACCGGGTGGGTGCTCGCGGCATCCATCGCCCTCGTCGCTATCGCCGTGCCCGGCGTCGTCGCGGTGAACAGTGCCGTGTCGTCATCGGGAACGGTGTACGCGTTGGACGGCGTGGCGGGCGCGCCCCTGGAGGCGTCGGTCAAGCTGACCTCTGCCCCGTGGGGCACGCGCATCGACCTCGTGTGCCAGTACACCGGCGAGGTGCTCGACGCTCCTCCCGGGGGCTGGCCGTACGCGCTCGCCATCACCGACGACACCGGATCGACGAGCGTGTTGTCGACCTGGCGCGCGGGCCCGGGATCGACGACCGAGCTGAGCGCGGGCACCGATCTGGCGGCCGCCGACATCGGGTCGGTCGAGATCCGCACCCTCGACGGCGACACCGTCGTCATGCGGCGTGAGTTCACCTCGCCCTGACGCGGGTACGGTCGTTCGGCGCCGACGCCCTACCATCGATCCATGCCCCGTCTCGTCGCCGTGTGCGCCGTCCACTCCCTGCACCCGGATGCCGGTTCCGTCGGCGTGACCGCGATCGACAAGCGCGCGCTCGAGGGCGCCGTTCGCGTGGGCACTCTCGGCGTGCGCGCGGACGTGCAGGCGAGCAGGAAGCACCACGGCGGCCCCGACAAAGCGGTCTACGCCTACGCGGCGGAGGACGCCGCGTTCTGGGAGGGCGAGCTCGGTCGCACCTTGCACGCGGGATGGTTCGGCGAGAACCTGCGCGTGGAGGGCCTCGACGTCAACGGCGCCCGCATCGGCGAGGTGTGGCGCATCGGCGACACCGTCGAGGTGGAGGTGACGATGCCCCGCACGCCCTGCGCGACCTTCGCGCGCTGGGTCGGCGGCGCGGCGGCGCGCGGGTGGGTCAAGCGCTTCTCGGACGAGGGCCGGCTGGGAGCGTACCTGCGGGTGCGCCGGGCGGGCGAGGTGCGGGCGGGGGATGCGATCGAGGTCGTGTCGTCGCCTGCGGGTGCGCCCACGGTGCTCGAGGTGTACCGCAGCTGAGGCCGGATTGGTCGGCTGGGGCCGCAAGGTGGATTGACCTCCCCGCCGTCGCGCTCGTGAAGAGCATCGTGCCGCCGGGTGGTCTTCGCGACCGCCCTCTTCTTTTCCCTGTGTGTTCTCCCCAAGATCGACGGAGACGACGTCAACAGTAGGCCGCGGCGCACGACGCGTCGCGTCCGGTTGGCCGGACCGTGAAGGAGACGACGATGGTGAAGCGCGCTCGATTGCATCTGACGTTTGTCCTGGCGACGATGGTCACGGCCCTTCTGTTGGGGGCGTGGTCGGTGCCAGCCGACGACGAGAAAGCGTCGGTGCCCCACATCGAGGACTGGGCTGCGTCGATGTCAGGGCCAGGCGACAACATGACCGGGGAAGTAACGGAAGCCCTCGCCCGTCTCGAGAGAGCGCAGATTGCCCGCTCGATCGGGGCATACGAGTGGGATTCTGAGAAGCGTGCGCTAATTCTTCACGTTGCAAAAGGAAGCGCTGTCGATATCGGGCAGATAGCGGCCCTTCTCCCCGCAGTCAAGTGGGAGGTTGCCGCTGATGAGTTTCCCGCGGAATCTTTGAGGGAGGCGGCCAACCAAGTCGCACGAGAGGGGAATATCGGCGACGTCCCTGTGTCATGGGCCGCCGCGAAGATAGATGGAACGGGTCTGCGCGTGGCGCTACTGGCGCAGGCCGGTTCGATCGATGAAGAAAGTATGCGAGAGCAGATCGCCTCCGTCATTGGTAGTCGTTTCGGGGTGGAGTTCGTGTACGAAGCGTCAGGCGCGTCACTGATCGACAGGCAATATCACACGGAGCCATATATTGGGGGTGCTCTTATTACGACACGCTCCGGGGGATATCTGAGCTCCTGCTCCTCCGGCTTTGCAATCGTGCAGGATGGCGTACCGACAAGCAAGACAGCGATGCTGACAGCTGATCACTGCGGCGGAGAGGGGACGACGTGGGTGTCCGGTAGGTACGTCGACAGCCCGTATTTCGGTACGGGGCAGTCGACGGCTACGGGAGGGGCGGACATCCGCATGCTGACGGGAGACGTCAAATATTACGGTGCCAACTTCGCAGGAGGCCCGACATCGAATTCCGCCGTGTGGGTGAAAGGCTACAGTGTTCCTCTTGTCGGTCAATCGGTGTGCATGAACGGGTCGCAGTCGGGGGCTATCTGCAGTAATACAATCACTGACGGACCTGTCTCTCTCAACGCTCACGACTCGTCTGGAACAGTCCACACCTACACGAACGCCTATCGCTCGGTGCAGGTCTTCAACCAACCTGCGGCGGGTAACGGCGATAGTGGTGGTCCGGTGCTCCGGATCGTGGATAACAAGCCTTACGCGACGGGCATCATCAGTGCTGTGCAGGATGCATCGGACAATTGCGCGGGGAACCCGGCGACCGCTACCCGCAAGTGCAGCGCAGTCGTGTGGACTGCCGGACTCGACGCGTTCTTCAACAACAACCTCAGCTGGCGGATCCTGACGGGGTGAGCGATTTCAAAGAAACGACGAACGCCCCGGTCGAGGACCGGGGCGTTCGTCCACGCGGCGAGGGGTCAGCTTCGGGACTGGCCGTACGAGCCGAGCTGCTTCGTGGCCTCGACCACGCGGACGGCCATGGCCGACTCGGCGACCTTGCCCCACGCGCGGGGGTCGTACTGCTTCTTGTTGCCGACTTCGCCGTCGAGCTTCAGCACGCCCTCGTAGTTGGAGAACATGTAGCCCGCGATCGAGCGTGTGAAGGCGTACTGGGTGTCGGTGTCGATGTTCATCTTGATGACGCCGTTGGCGACCGCGAGGGCGATCTCCTCGTCGGTCGATCCGCTGCCGCCGTGGAAGACCAGGTCGAGGGGCTTGGGGCCGGTGCCGAACTTCGCAGCGATGCCCTCCTGGATCTCGCCCAGCAGCTCGGGGCGAAGCTTGACGCCACCGGGCTTGTACACGCCGTGGACGTTGCCGAAGGTGAGGGCCGAGATGTAGCGGCCGTTCTCGCCGAGGCCGAGGCGCTCGACGGCCTTGGTCACGTCGGCGACCGTCGTGTAGAGAGCCTCGTTCGAGCCCTCGTGCTGCACGCCGTCTTCTTCGCCGCCGACCACGCCGACCTCGATCTCGAGGATGGCGTTGATGTTCTTCAGTCGGGGGAGGAGCTCCGCGGCGATGTCGATGTTCTCGTCGAGGGGAACGGCCGAGCCGTCCCACATGTGCGACTGGAAGATCGGGTTGCGTCCGGCCTTGACCTCTTCTTCGGAGGCCTCGAGCAGGGGGAGGACGAAGCCGGGGAGGGCGTCCTTGGGGCAGTGGTCGGTGTGGAGCGCGACGGTGATGGGGTAGTTCTTCGCGACCTCGGTCACGTACTTCGCGAAGGCGAGGGCGCCGGTGGCGCGAGCCTTGACGGTGTGACCGGCGAAGTAGTCGGCACCACCGGTGGTGACCTGGAGGATGCCGTCGGAGCCGGCCTCGGTCAGGCCCTGGAGCACCGAGTTGATGGTCTGCGAGCTCGAGACGTTGATCGCGGGGTACGCGAAGCCGCCGGCCTTCGCGCGGTCCAGCATGTCGGCGTACTGCTCAGGGGAAGCGACGGGCATGGAGGTGCTCCTTGGTGTTGTCGGGACACCGTCAGCCTAGCGAAGGCGCCGGATCGTGACGGTGTCGGTGCGACAGGAACCGGGCAGTTCTGTCGATTCGTTAAGAACGTTGATTCCTTCGGGTCTGGGCGGTGGAAAACCGCCGAATGTGTCGACTCTGCTGGATACAGTGGGCCCATGGTGAGCCTGACTGCCGACATGAGTCCTCTGCACCCCGACCGCAACCTGGCTCTGGAGTTGGTGAGGGCGACGGAGGCGGCATCCATCCGCGCCGTTCCCTTCATCGGGCGGGGCGACAAGGAGGCGGCCGACGGTGCGGCGGTCGACGCGATGCGCGCGTTCTTCAGCACCGTGAATTTCGACGGCACGATCGTCATCGGCGAGGGCGAGAAGGACAACGCCCCGATGCTCTACAACGGGGAGCGCGTCGGGAGCGGCCGCGGACCCCGGTGCGACGTCGCGGTCGACCCCATCGACGGCACGTCGCTGACCGCTGCCGGGCGGCAGAACGCGCTCTCGGTGATCGCCGTGTCCGACCAGGGGACGATGCTCGATGCGTCGAGCGTCTTCTACATGGACAAGCTCGTCACGGGCCCCGCCGGTGTCGGCGTGGTCGACATCCGCCTACCCATCGGCGAGAACATCCGTCTGCTGGCCAAGGCGCTCGGCAAGCCCGTCGACGAGATCGTGGTGTCTGTGCTCAACCGACCCCGTCACGAGCAGCTGATCGCGGACATCCGCGAGGCCGGCGCCGGAACCCGCCTCATGAGCGACGGTGACGTGGCCGGGGGGATCAACGCCGCCCGGCACAACGCCCGCACCGACATGTGCGTCGGCATCGGCGGCAGCCCCGAGGGCATCGTCACCGCGTGCGCGATCAAGGCCCTGGGCGGTCACATCCAGGGCGTGCTCGCGCCCCGCACCGACGACGAGAAGCAGAAGGGCCAGGATGCCGGCCTGAAGATCGACGGCACGGTCTACGAGGCCGACGACCTGGTGAAGGGCAAGAACACGATCTTCGTCGCCACGGGTGTGACCGACGGTCAGCTCGTGCAGGGCGTGCGGCGCGACGGCGACTTCATCTACACCGAGAGCGTCGTTCTCCGCGGGGCTTCGGGCACGCTCCGCCGGATCTCGTCGGAGCACCTGACGTCGAAGTGGCTCTGACGCCGGGCGCCGTCGGCGGCGGACGCGCCTGACGGCCCGGGACGGGGGGTGCTGCCCGCGGCGGGTGCGCCTGACGGCCCGGGAGACGCGAGGCGTTGTCCGCGGCGGGTGCGCCTGACCGCTTCGACGTGCAGCTACAGCCGGGCGTGTCGTTGCGCAAGCGTGACCGGTCGCGCGCACCTCGTCTGGCAGAATCTCAAGGAGTGTCAACGGCGACGCTGTGTTCTTCCGAGACCCGAAGGGGGATCGTCCATGGCAACAGCTCCGACGAATCAGACCGCACCTCAGACAGGTGCGCAGGCGGTCATCGCCAGCGCCGTCGACCCGGCTCGACGTCCCGACGTCCTTCTTCGCGTCCGTCGCGATGAGGGTCATGAAGTCAGCGCGTGGTGGATGGTCGGGGCGTTCGTCGCCGTCTCCGCCGCCGTGGTCAGCCTGCTGAGTTGGGTTCCCGGCGGGGCCTGAGTCTCACGTTCTCGCACCGGGTCGATCCCTTGGGGGCGGCCCGGTTTCGCGTGCAGGGGCGGCAGCGGGGCGCTCAGGGCTCGGAGCGGTTTCCGGGTTCGTCGAGCAACCCGGCTCGCGCGCGGACGCCACCGAGATCGGCGTACGCGGACGACGCGCCGGTGTCGGCGGGCGACGCGTCGACGGGCGGCACGCGGGAGGGTGATGCGTCACCGGCGGAGTCGTCATCGCCCGTGGCGGTGCCGAGGTCGAGCATCTCCGGCGCGGTCCAGCGGCGCGGTGCGGCGTCGAGCGCGGGGGGAGCAGCGACGGACGCGAGCTTCGTCTCGTCGATGCCGGGGAATTTGCGTGCGGTGACGAGCACACGCGATTCGAGCGACCCCGCGAACCGGTTGTAGCTGTCGACCGTCTTCTCGATCGCGCGACGCAGGTCGTTGGCGTGACCGGCGAGGACCCCGACGCGTTCGTACAGCTCGGTACCGAGGTGGAAGAGCGTGCGGGCTTCGTCGGAGACGTCCTGCTGCGTCCAGGTGAAGGCCACCGTCTTCAGCACCGCCCAGAGGTTGACGGGGGAGGCCAGGGCGACGCGTCGCGCGAAGGCGTACTCGAGGAGGGTCGGGTCTTCGTCGAGGGCGGAGGCCAGGAGCGACTCGCTGGGCAGGAAGCACACCACGAACTCGGGGCTCGTGGTCAGGCCCGCCCAGTACGCCTTCTTCGCGAGGGCGTCGACGTGCGCCCGCACCGCTCGGGCGTGCTTGCTGAGGAGGGCGGCGCGGCGCGCGCCCTCGTCGCCGTGCGCGGTGACCGCGATCGCGCTGGCCTGGAGGTAGGCCTCGAGGGGGACCTTGGCATCCACCGCGAGGGCTTTGCCGCCGGGAAGACGCACCACCATGTCGGGGCGGCCCGCGCCGGCGTCGCTCGAGATCGCCGCCTGCAGGTCGAAGTCGACGTAGCGGGTGAGCCCGGCGGCCTCGACGACGCGTCGCAGCTGCGTCTCGCCCCACACTCCGCGCGTCGTGCCCGATCGCATCGCCGAGGCGAGCGATTCGGTGGTGGCGCGCAGCGCTTCGTCCGCCTCGCGGGAGAGTCGCAGTTGCTCGCCGAGCGCGGAGTACTGCTCGACCCGGTCGCGCTCCAGCCCGTCGACCTTGCGCTGCATTGCGTCGAGGGTCTCGCGGACGGGGTCGAGGGCGCGCAGCACGGTCTGCTCGCGACGCTCTCGTTCTTCGCGTGCGGCCTGATCGGCCCGGGACTGGCCCACGAGCTCGCGATACATCGCCGCCTGATGCTCGAGCTGCTGCTGCAACCCGGCGCGCGCGGTTTCGGCCGCGACCGCGCGAGCCTCGAGACCGCGTTGCTCAGCGGCGCTCCGCGCGGACGTGCGGGCACCGGCGATGAACCAGCCGCCGGCGACGCCGAGCGCCAGGGCGAGGATCACGAGGACGAGGGTGATGGCATCCATGGGGTCAGCATGCCCCACACCTCCGACATCGCCGGAAAGACGGGCCGGGCGGTCTCGGGTGGAGCGGAGTGGGCGGGCGGTCTCGGGCCGCGAGCGCGCGTGCGGCTGACCGAAGGGCGTTGTCCGGACAGGGTCAGGCGACGGCGCGCTCGGCCGGTTCGACGGCGATCTGCGAGATGCGCACGCCGAGATGCGCCGCGAGACCCTGCACGTCGTCGACCCCGGCGCGGCGGGCGCAGTCGATCGTGATCTCCGCGCACGCCACCGCGTCGGCGAGCGCGTCGTGGTGCGCGAACGGCGAGCATCCCGCTTCGGCGGCGACGAGCGGCAGCCGGTAGGAGTCGAGCGTGTAGGTCTTGCGCGACATCTGCACGCTGCAGAGATAGCGGTACGGCGGGCATTCGTCGCCGGTCGCCGCGCACGCCCGTCGGAGCACCGACATGTCGAACCCGGCGTTGTGCGCCACGAGCACGTCGGAGCCGGCGAAGGCCGTGAGCCGTGCGAGCTGGGCGCTCCACGACGGCGCGTCCACGACGTGGGCGGGCTGGATGCCGTGGATGCCGATGTTGATCGGCGCGAAGTGGTCGTGCCCGGGCGGCGGCTTGATGAGCCAGGCCGCGGTCGCAACCACGCGTCCTCCGCGGACGCGGGCGAGGCCCACGGCACACGCGGACGCACCGCTGGAGTTCGCCGTCTCGAAGTCGATCGCGGTGAAATCCAGAGCCACGCATCTACCCTGCGCCGCCGGGACCGCGTCGGGAGGGAGGCGCGCCGCGGTCGGCGTCGCACGGGCGTGCGGAGACGTCCTCGTGGCGCGACCGCGCGTCGCTGGCGCCGCACAAGGATCGTGGCGGACATGCCAGCCCGTGGCATCCGGGGCCGCGGTGGGGGCCGTGGCTCCCGGGCAGGCCGGCGCGCGGGAGCATGGAGTGCGTGTCGGAGGGGCGGCGTAGGGTCGAGGCCATGACGGGGAGTGAGAAGTCGACGTCGTTCGGGCAGGCGGCATCCGCGTACGAGTCGGGCCGCCCGGGATACCCGGCCGAAGCCGTGGCCTGGCTGCTGGCTCCGGTGCGCGAAGAGGGGCGCGCCCTGCGCGTGGCCGACGTGGGGGCGGGCACGGGAAAGCTCACGCGGGCGGTCGTCGAGCTCGGCGCCGACGTGGTGGCGATCGACCCGGATGCCGACATGCTCGCCGCCCTGCGCTCCTCCGTCCACGGCGTGCCGACCTTCGCCGGCACGGCGGAGCGTCTGCCGCTGCCCGATGCCGGTCTCGATGCGGTCGTGATGGGTCAGGCGTGGCACTGGGTCGACGTCGACGCGGCATCGCGCGAGATGGGGCGGGTGCTGCGCAGCGGCGGGTCCCTCGGTCTGATCTGGAACATCCGCGACGACGCCGTCGACTGGGTGCGCCGTCTCACCGCGGCGATGGGCGGGTCGAACGCCGAGGTGCTCCTCGCGACCACCGGCCCACGGGTCGCGGAGCCCTTCGCGCCGCTCGAGCACGAGCAGTGGCGCTGGGAGCGGCCCATCACCCTTCCCCTGCTGCGCGAGCTCGTCTCCTCGCGCAGCGACGTCATCACGGCCGACCCCGAGACCCGCGCGCGGATCGATGCCGCGGTCGATGGGGTCGTGGCATCCGTCCCCGGATTGGCCGACGGGGCCACGGTCGCGCTGCCGTACGTCACTCACGCGTTCCGCGCGCGGCGGCCGTGAGGCGGGTGGGCGCCGCCCGGGCCGGGTAACCTGGACTCCCGTGGCTCTTACCATCGGAATCGTCGGCCTTCCCAACGTCGGAAAGTCGACCCTCTTCAACGCCCTGACCAAGAACTCGGTGCTCGCCGCGAACTATCCGTTCGCCACGATCGAGCCCAACGTCGGGGTCGTGAACCTTCCCGATGCACGCCTGCAGCAGCTGGCCGACGTCTTCGGCAGCGAGCGGCTCGTGCCGGCCGCGGTGTCGTTCGTCGACATCGCCGGCATCGTGCGCGGCGCGAGCGAGGGCGAGGGCCTCGGTAACCAGTTCCTCGCGAACATCCGTGAAGCGGATGCCATCGCACAGGTCGTCCGCGGGTTCGCCGACGACGACGTGGTCCACGTCGACGGTGCGGTCAACCCCGCCGGCGACATGGAGACGATCAACGCCGAGCTGCAGCTCGCCGACCTCCAGACCCTCGAGAAGGCCATCACGCGCTATGAGAAGGAGGTCAAGGGCAAGAAGCTCGACCCCTCCGTCCTCGACGCGGCCAAGGCCGCGCAGGACGCCCTGCAGCGCGGCGTGCTGCTCTCGGGATCCGGTCTCGACCTCTCGCCCATCCGCGAGCTGGGTCTGCTGACCGCCAAGCCCTTCATCTTCGTCTTCAACGTCGACGAGGCGGTGCTCACCGACCAGGCTCGCAAGGACGAGCTGTCGGCGCTGGTGGCGCCCGCGAAGGCCGTCTTCCTGGATGCCAAGATCGAGTCCGAGCTGATCGACCTCGACCCCGAGGATGCCGCCGAACTTCTGGCATCCACCGGTCAGGACGAGTCGGGCCTCGACCAGCTCGCCCGTATCGGCTTCGACACGCTCGGCCTGCAGACCTACCTCACCGCCGGCCCCAAGGAGGCCCGCGCGTGGACGATCCCGCAGGGCGCGAAGGCCCCGCAGGCGGCCGGTGTCATCCACACCGACTTCGAGAAGGGCTTCATCAAGGCTGAGGTCATCTCGTTCGCCGACCTCGTCGAGCTCGGCTCGGTCGCCGAGGCCCGCGCGAAGGGCAAAGCGCGCCTCGAGGGCAAGGACTACGTCATGCAGGACGGCGACGTGGTGGAGTTCCGGTTCAACAATTGAGCGGGATTTCTGCCTCGGAGTTACGCGGAGGGTGGCGAGCTCGTCCGCCCGAGCCCATGAAGGTCCGCAGAACGCTCTCGACGAGAGTGCTCGTCGCGGCCCGTGCTGTCGTCGGCCGTGGGCCACGAATGGCTGTACGGGTTCAGCGTTGTGGCCGCCCCTTCTCGAGCTGAGTAGGTAAGCGCCATGAAGCGCATGTAGCGGGGTCAGTAGTGGTAGCGCGCCTGCACGATCGTGATGTGGGTGTCACTCGCGACGTAAACGAGGCGATTCGCCTCGTCTATCCGGCGCGACCAGGCGCCGGCGAGGGCGTGCTTGAGGGCTTCGGGCTTGCCGATCCCCTCGAATGGATCGCCGCGCAGCGTGTCGGCAATGAGCTGATTGATCCGGCGGAGGGTCTTGCGATCCTGGGTCTGCCAGTAGAGGTAGTCGTGCCACCCCTCGGCTGTCCAGGCGAGCTTGCGTTCGCTCACGGTTCGAGGAGGTCGTGTTCTTCGATTTTGCCGTCGCGAACGCTTGCGAGGGCGCTCAGGAGGCGGCGGGCGTTCTCGGGGGAGCGGAGCAGGTAGCTCGTTTCGACGAGGGAGTCGTATTCGTCCTTCGACATGAGCACGGCGGAGCCGCGCTTGGAGGTGATTTCGATCTCCGTGTGGTCGAGATTGACCCGCTCGATGAGGCCGAACAGGTCGCGGCGTGCCTCGCTCGTCGTAATGGCCATGAGTCCTCCCGGAGTTGTACCAAAAAGCGTACCACTCGCCGTATGCCGAGTAACGGGTCCGCCGCGTGACAAGGTGGTCTTGACCTGCGGGCAGCGGGCGGTCGCGACGGCAGCACGCGTTTCGGGGCCCTTCGGCACTCGTTGCAGGTGGGTCATCCGCCTAGCACTGCGGGAACGTCGACGCGCTCGATCTCGGCGAGTCCGTCGCGCGGAGTCCACCGCCAACGGGTCCCGAGCCCATCGTTGTACTCGAGCTGCACGATGGATCGATCGGATGCCACGGTGAAGGGGTCGAGAACGTCGTCGCGGCCGACAGGTAGCGGGATGCGCGTCCATCGTGGCTGACCGCCGTCCATGCTCTGCTCGATGAAGAACTTCCCCGGCGGGAGGATGTTCATGTGGATGACATGGGTCGTGCCGCGCCAGCCAGCGACCGTCACGTCCACGTCGTGGAAAACAGCCGAGGTCGGACTCTGATTGGAGACGACGACGACGTAGCGACGCCCCGTCTCCGCGCGGTCCGCCGCCCACCAGGCGGCGACACTCCCCGCCAGGGCACGCCGCTCACGGTTGCGGTCGGTGTCGTCGCGGGCACGCTCGCGAGCGTCGGTGGCAGCGGCGGCTCGCACCGCATCCAGCCGTGTCTGCTCCGCCGTTCGGTTTGCAGCGAGCGCATGTCGAAGAGCGGCGATGCTGAGACCGGCACCGAGGGCTGCGGCGACCGCGGCGACCCAGTCGGCGATCGTTCCCCATTCGAGATTGAAGATGTTCACGGATCGAACGTAGGCACGGGACGACAGGACACGGTCGGCGCGAACAGCGCTTTCGCTCCTGCAGCGACGAAAATCACTCGGCGGAGCGGACCATTCTGGCAGGATCCGTGTTGAACGCCTGCAGGGTGATCCTGCTCACCACCAGAGGAAGCGCCGCGTTCTACACGGCGACGGTAGCCGTGCCGTACATCGTGTGGGAGGCCGCGTTCGGGGCCGGGGGAGCGGGAGCAGAGTGCGCCACCAGCGGCGTCGTCCTTGCCGCGTTCGTCGTGTCGACACCCGGGCGCTCGGGGTCGGATTCGGCTTCGCAGCAGGCAACTCTCTGTGCGGCGGCACGGCGCCCCTGGTCTGTCACGCGACCGGTGCCGGCGGCGGCCCCGGTTTCATCGTCTACTGGACGGTGCTGCTCACCGTGACACTCATCGCGGCCATCGCGATGCGCGGCGGGGTGCCCTGCGTCTTGGATGCGCTATGCGAGCACATCTGAGCCCGGGGCTCGCTCCCTACACTGGGCTCCATGGACACCCCCGACGCCCGCATCGCCTATGTTCCGCCCGGGTGGGTGTGGCCGGCGGCATCCAAGAAGCGGTTGTCGCTTCTGCCCGCGGAAATGTTCAATCGCACCTTCGAGCGCGCGCCCGACGACTGGCTGCACGTCGCCCCGCTGAAGAAACCTCCGCTGTTCCTGACCGTCGTGACCGGTGTCATCACCCTGTTCCTCGGGTGGGTGGTCGTCGCCGTGTTGATGCAGGCCGGCACCACCCCGGCGATGGAGGGCCCGATCCCGTACGTGATCGCGGGTGTCTTCGGGCTCATCGGGCTGTTCTTCCTCATCTCGTTCATCAGCCTGCTCCTCGCCTCGCGGAGCCGCTCATCGTGGGGAAACCGTCAGTGCGTGGCGGTCGGGCGCAGCGGCATCGCGGTGCGGTTCCAGGGCGTGGGCACGAACATCCCGTGGTCCGAAGTGAAGGCCGTCGTCGCGACGACAACGAACGACTCCGGGGTGCAGCAGGCGCGCCCGGTGAAGATCCCGGTCCTGCGCATCGAGCGCGACGTCGACCTCGCCTCGGGCGAGCTGCGGTCGTGGCAGATCGCCACGTTCGCGCTCGACGCGGCGCCCCGCGCGGTATACGCCGCGGCCCACTTCTATTGGACGCACCCGCATCTGCGCGCCGAGCTGGGGACCACCGCGGCCCAGCAGCGCATCGACGGATTCGCCGGGTTCGCGCCGACGACGGTGGGGCCGCAGGGCGTCGCCGGCTCCTGACCGCGGACGGTGGCAGGCGACCGACGACGCCGCAGTCCGCCGGCGGAGCGGGGATCACGGAAAGCGCCCCGCGCGGAACACGACAGAGCCCCCGGCCATCCGGCGGCGCTGTGGGCGGGCGACCACCTGCGGTGACGCGTGTCAGCCGAGTTCGCCCGGGTGGGTCAGACGCCACAGCAGCGTGGGCTCCTCGATGGCGCCGGAGATCTTCACGTCGGCCGAGGTCGATTGCGGACCCGCCGTCCACGTGACGGTCCCGACCGTCTCGCCATCGGCGTAGGTGCGCGGCGTCTCGGTGTCGAGGGTCACGGTCACGGGGGTGTCCGACCAGGTGCGCACCTCCGCATTCTTCGCGAGCACGAGCTCCGCCTGCGACCCCCAGGGCGTGCTGATCGTACCGATCGTCTCGCCGAGGCTGCCGACCTGCAGATCGTGGAACCCGTCGGCGATGCTCTGCAGCAGGCGGGCCACGTCGTCGTCGGTGCTGTCGTGGGTCTCGCCGCCCAGGCGCACGCCCGTGATCTCGAGCGGGCTGCCGATGCCGACATCGAGGGACGCCGTGAACAGCAGGTTGAACGTGCCGTCGCCGAGATTGCCGGTCTTGAGTCCGTCGATCCCGAGCGTGCCCAGCAGGTCGTTCGTGTTGGTCACGGTGCCCGCACCGGTCACGCTGATCGAACGCATCGCGGTGATCGCGGCGATCGTGGGGTTCGCCGCGGCCAAGCGGGCGATGGCGATCAGATCGCCGGGCGTGGAGGTGTTGCGCGCGTCGATGCCCGTGGCATCCACGATGCGGGTGTCGTTCAGGCCGTTGCGGGTCAGCCAGGACCGAGCGGCGTCGACGTACGCGCCCTCCGATCCGAAGCCCCAGCGGGCGATCGCGACCGCGTAGTTGCTCGCCGAGGGCAGGAGCATCGTGGCCAGGGCGTCGTGCAACGGCATGCGCGTGCCATCGGGCATGTTCGCGATCGTGACGCCCTGCACGTAGAAGCGGTCGTACAGGTCGGTGTCGGCCTCGGTGAAGGAGATGGTGGGTCCGGGGTCGGCGGCGTCACCCAGCGGGTGCGCATCGAGCACGACCAGAGCCGTCATGAGCTTCGCAATGCTGGCGATGGGACGGGCGTCGTCGCCCCCCGACGACGCGAAGACCCCGGCCGCGTCGGGTCCGAGATACTGTTCGCCGCCGTCGATGCTCATCCGCACCGAGCCGGAGGAGGGCAGGACCAAGGATGCCGGGCCCGCCGCGTTCACGCTCGGCGTCTGCGAGGTGACGGTCGGGGCGGGCAGGGCCGCCGACGACGCCCACCAGACGTAGCCGCCGCCACCGCCGAGGGTGGCGAGGAGAACGACGAGGAAGACGATGAGCGCGACCCGCCCGGCCCGCCCGGGCGGTGCCGGCTCGCGCGGTGCCTCGTCGAGGAGACTCGAGAAATCGGCGAGCGTGTCGGGCGCGGTCATGAGATGCGACCGCCCGTCGCGAATGATGCTTCCCCCCGGCGCATGCCTCGAACCTATCCCGTCGGCTTGCCTCACACGCACATGAATTTCAAGCCCCCCGCCGCGTCGGGCGCGCAGATCTAGCGTGGACGCACATCGGGAGATACCCGGAAACCTAACGGGAGGTGCCGACATGGGACTCGACGACAAAATCAAGAACGCCGCTGAGAACATCGCGGGCAAGGCGAAAGAAGCGACGGGCAAGGTTACCGACAACGAGCGCCTCGAAGCCGAGGGCCAGGCGGACCAGACCAAGGCCCACGCCAAGCAGGCCGGCGAGAACGTCAAGGACGCCTTCAAGTAAGTCGCCCTCCCCGAATGCCCCGACCCTCGCGGTCGGGGCATTCGTCGTTTCCGGAACGGATGCCGGGGACAGGCGCCCGCGTTCGCGATAATGGCGGAATGACCGCTGCCGTTCCCACCGAGACGCCCACGCTCGTCTCGGGCACCCCCGTCGTCCTCCGCGCCCACGGCTACGAAGCCGCGATCGCCAGTGTCGGCGCGTCCCTCCGCTCGCTCACCTTCGACGGCCGTGACCTCGTGGTCCCCTTCGACGCCGACGAACTGCGACCCGCCTATCGCGGCACAACGCTCGCGCCCTGGCCCAACCGGGTGGTGGACGGTATCCATCGTTTCGACGGCGAGGAGCACCAGCTGCCGCTCACCGAGCCGAACCGCGGCCACGCCCTGCACGGTCTGCTGTCGTGGGTGGACTGGAACGTGCTCGACGCCTCCGACGACGCCGTCACCCTGACCGCGACCGTGACCGCTCAGGCCGGATACCCCTGGTGGCTCGTCGTGTCCACCACGTTCCGCCTCGGAGCCGACGGCCTGACGCAGACCGTTCGAGCGACCAACCTGTCCGACACCCCGGCGCCATGGGGCACCGGCCCGCACCCCTACCTCGTCGCCGGTCCGGCCGCGCTCGACGAGTGGTCGCTCTCGCTCCCGGCCGACACCGTGCTCGAGGTCACGCCCGATCGTCTCGCGCCGGTGGCCCTGGCATCCGTCGAGGTCGACGCCGACCGTTTCGACTACCGCGAGGAGCGCGTGCTCGGCGCCGTCGAGATCGACCACGCCTACACCGGGCTGATCCGGGATGCCGACGGCCGCGCCACCGTCACCCTCACCGACCCCGCCGGCACCGGAGTGGCGATGACTTGGGCCGAGGACTGCTCGTGGGTGCAGATCCACACCGCCGACCTCCCGGCCGGGCCCGGGACGCCCGGGCACCGCGCCGGGCTGGCGGTGGAGCCGATGACCTGCGCGCCCGACGCCTTCAACGATGACGCCTACGACTTCGCCACCGGCGTGGTCTCGCTCGATCCGGGCGCGTCGCACGAGGCCGGCTGGACGATCTCGGCCCGCTGAGACCCTGCAAACGAAAGAACCGCCCCGGAGTGCTCCGGGGCGGTTCTTTGGTGAAGACCGCGGGTCAGACCACCTGCGCGCCGCACATGCCGCAGTCGCCGCCCGCCGAGACCTCGACGAAGCAGTCCGGGCACATCGCCCGCGTGGGGCGGTCGGTGATCGGGGTGGGTTTGGGGCTCGTGCTGCGGCGCTCGGCCTTCGGCGCGGCCGCACGCACGCGACGCATCTCGATGGTCGGGGCGGGCGGCGGGGGCGGGGCGACCGGCTTGTGCGCCTCGCAGTAGAAGCGGACGAATCCGCCGTGGTGCTTCGGGTGGCGGTGCTTGACCGCCCACAGCTCGGTGCGCTCGTACAGCGGACCGTCGGTGCCGCACGCGACGCACCGGGTGGCTTCGCCCGGTACGACGTCGGCGACGAGGACGGGGGCGTCGAAGCGGATGGCATCCCGCCAGTCCTGCGACGAAACGATCTTCATGGGGGACCCTTCTTCGGCGGTTCGGGCCGCCTCACCCTCAACGGTACGCTCCTCCCCAGCCCCTCGGGGACGCCGATCGTGCGCTCCGGGGCTGGACAGCGCCCGCGGGACCCCGGATAGGTTGGAAGGAATTCCCCCGCGCCGCCTCCAGCGGTGCCTGTCGAAGGAGAACCATGGAATTTGCTGCTCTGGGGGCGATCGGCATCGTCGTGGTCATCGCACTCGTCGTCGTCATCGTCGTCTTTCTCGTCATAGCGGGCTTGATCCGCGGCTGGTACCGCGTCGCCAAGGCCGACGAAGCCCTGGTCATCGTCGGCAAGCGCCAGAAGAGCGCGGACGGAGAATCGTCGCGCATCACCGTCATCACCGGCGGCGGTGCCATCGTCAACCCGCTCACGCAGCGCGGCGAGATGATCTCGTTGCGCGCGCGTCAGATCAAGATGGAGCCGACCGCGCAATCGTCCAACGGTGTGACCGTGAACGTCAGTGGTGTGGCGCTGGTCAAGATCGGCTCCGACCCCGAGTCGGTGCGCCGCGCAGCCGAGCGCTTCGCCTCGCAGGACAAGGCGATCGAGCAGTTCACGACCGAGCAGCTCGAGGGTGCGCTCCGCGGCGTCGTCGCGACGCTGACCGTCGAGGAGCTCATGCGCGACCGGCAGCGGCTGTCGGACCAGATCGCCGAGGGCATCAAGGGCGACCTGTCGTCGCAGGGCCTCATCCTCGACTCCTTCCAGATCCAGGGCGTCACCGACGGCAACGGCTACATCGCCGCCCTCGGTGCGACCGAGGTCGAGCGCGTGAAGCGCGAGGCGGAGGTCGCCCGCATCAACGCGGTTCGCGAGATCCGCGCACGCCAGATCGCCACCGACGAGGCGAACCTGATCGAGCAGACGAAGCTCGACAAGAACAGCGCCGCGGCCAAGGCCGAGGTCGGTCGGGCCAACGCCGAAGCCGAGCAGGCCGAGGCCCTCACCCGCGCCGAGCGTCGTCAGGCGGTTCTGCAGCAGGAGGCGCAGAACACGCAGGCGCGCCTCGAGTCCGAGGTCTCCCGCGTGGCCGACGCCGACCTGTACCAGCGCCAGAAGGATGCCGACGCCGAGGCGTACGCGCAGATCAAGGCCGCAGAGGCTCGCGCTCAGATCGCCGAGCAGGAGGCCTCCGCCGTTCGCGTGCGCGCCGAAGCCGACGCGCAGGCCGTGCGCCTGGCCGGTGAGGCGCGCGCCGAGGCGATCCGCGCCGAGGCCGAGGCCCTGTCGCAGAACCAGGAAGCCCTGCTCGCCCAGCGCGCTCTCGAGGCGCTGGTGCCGATGATGGCCGAGTTCGCCAAGGGTTACGACCGCGTCGGCAACGTCACCGTTCTCGGCGGCGAGGGCGCGAGCGGCCACCTCGCGACCGAGTCGGCGACGGGCCTGCGCTCCTCGTTCGAGGCCGTGAAGGCGGCGACGGGGATCGACCTGACGCAGATCATCCAGGGCCGCGCCGTGGCCGACGCATTCGCCGAGTCGGCGCGTCGCCCCGCGTCCGAGGCGCCGGTATCCAGCGCCCCCGCGGCGCCGCCCGCGGCGTCGGACCTCGGGGTCTGAGCGGCACCCGCCGATGCCCGAAGCCCCCGAGGTCGAGGCGCTCGCGCTGTTCCTGCGCGAGCGCCTGATCGGTCGCGAGGTCGTCGGCACCGAGCTCGTCGAGGGGAGGGCGTGGAAGACCCGCGGCCGTCCCCTCGACCAGCTCGTGGGTCACCGGGTGATCGCCGTGACGCGATTCGGCAAGCACATCGACCTCGACCTGGACGGTGCGCATCTCTCGCTCGGGTTCGGCCGGGCGGGGTGGGCGACGTGGACCGACGCCGACGCCGCACCACAGCTCGCCGAGGCCGCGGCATCCCCTGCCGCCGCCGTCATCGCGCGGGTCGTATTCGACGACGGCGAGCTGGGCATCACGGATGCGGGGGAGTGGCTGTCCGTCCAGCTGCACCTCGTCGACGAGCCGCGCGAGGTGCCCTCGGTGGCGAAGCTCGGACCAGAGGCCATCGACCCGGACTATTCGCTCGAGATGCTCCGGGTGGCGCTGGGCGGACGCCGCAAGCAGCTCAAGGCCCTGCTGCAGGAACAGGAGACGCTGGCCGGGATCGGCAACGCGTACTCGGATGAGATCCTCTTCGCCGCGCGACTCTCGCCGGTCGCCCACGCCTCGTCGCTGACGGACGATGAGGTGATGCGGCTGTTCGGGGCACTGCGCGACACGCTCGGCAAGGCTGTGGCGTCGCGTCGCGGAGTGCCGATCGCCGAGCAGAAGGCCGCGAAGGTGGCGGCGATGAAGGTGCACGGTCGCACGGGTGAGCCGTGTCCGGGGTGCGGCGGCGTGATCGAGGACATCCCCGGGACGAAGGGCGGCGGCCAGTGGTGCCCGTCGTGTCAGGGCGGCTGAGGAGCGGAGCGGGAGCGGGGTGTCCGACCGGGGGCGTTTCGGTCAGTTCCCGGAGGGGCGTCATCCGGTCGGTGCGTGCCGAGATCGGCGCCGTGCCCGCGTGACGCTCGCGGCGATCGGCACCGATTCGGTGATCTGCGCAGGGTTGGGGATCTGCGCAGGGTCGGGGATCTGCGCAGGGTCGGGGATCTGCGCAGGGTCGGGGATCTGCGCAGGGTCGGGGATCTGCGCAGGGCCAGGTCTCTGCGCAGGGTTGAGGATGTGCGCAGGATTGGGGATCTGCGCAGGGTTGGGGATCTGCGCAGGGTTGAGGATGTGCGCAGGGTTGGGGATCTGCGCAGGGTCAGCCGGTTACCGAGCATCCGGGCTGACTGTGCGCCGAACGCGGAGGATGCGAGAGCCCGGCGGCACGCGAAAGGGCCCCGAACCGCGGTCCAGGGCCCTGCAAACGATCGCGCTCAGGCGGTCTGGCCGGAGTGCTTTCCTTCGGCGACCTCTTCGACGAGCTTGGCGTTGAAGGCCGGCAGGTCGTCGGGGTTGCGGCTGGAGACGAGGCCCTGGTCGACGTGGACCTCCTCGTCGACCCAGGTGGCGCCGGCGTTGCGGAGGTCGGTCTGCAGCGTGGGGTAGCTGGTGAGCGTGCGCCCCTTCAGCACATCGGCCTCGGTCAGGATCCACCCGCCGTGGCAGATGACGGCGACCGGCTTGTGCTGGTCGAAGAAGTCGCGGGCGAAGGACACGGCATCCTTCACGATGCGGATGTCGTCGGCGTTCTGCACGCCGCCCGGAAGGACGAGCGCGTCGAAGTCGCCGGCGGAGGCGCCCGAAACGGCGAGGTCGACCTTCTGCTCATGCCCCTTCTCGCCGCTGATGCTGCCCTCGTTCGGCGAGACGAGCACCGCTTCGGCGCCGGCGGAGGTCACGGCCTCCCACGGGCTCGTCAGCTCGCTGTCTTCGAAACCGTCGGTGGCCAGGAATGCGATGCGCTTGCCGCTGAGATCGGTCATGGATACGCCTCTCTTCGTTGTCGTGGGGTTATCCACGCTAGGAACGAGACACGAGGACAGGGCGGGGGTTGCGGATGCCCCGCGCAGGGGTTAACCGCGAAGCGGGCCGGCCGTGTCGAACGACGGCGGGCGCCGGGGCGTGCCCGCACGTGCGTTGGTCCGGTCGCTCCCGGCGGGACGGGAGGGCGGGGCGACACCGGCCCTCGCCCGCACGCGCAGGCGTAGCATGGAGCGCATGTCCGGTGACTCCACGTCTGACACGACCCCCGCGTCCACGCCGCTTCTCACGCTGCTGAACGCCCCCGCTGTCGATTCCGACGACGATGCTCCTTCCGCCTCGCAGTGCTGCGGTGGCGGCTCGTGCTCTCTCTGAGCGCTCGCTGACGTCTTTCTGACGCGACGCGTCCGCGCCCCGCGCGGCGATGTCGATCGCCCCCTCTGGTCGTGAGCCGGGGCCCGCGCGGTGTCTCGCTGCGACGTCGATGGCGCCGGTTGCCAGCGCAGTCCGCGAGACGGGCGCTCGCCTTTGCGGTGCGCGCCCGCCTCGAATGCCGGTCAGTGCGCGACGATGGCCGCGCCGGCTTCTTCCGCCTCCGCGGGCTTGCGCACGAAGCACGCGAGGACGACCGCGGCCGTGGCGATCACCGCGCCGACGAGGAAGGACGCGTGCACGCCGGACGCGACGGCACCGGCCTGGTCGGTGCCACCGGCGAGGGCGATGCTCGAGAACACGGTCATGATCGCCACGAAGCCGGCCGTGCCGGCGGCACCGGCGACCTGCTGAGCGGTGCCGACGACGGCACTGCCGTGCGAGTACAGGCGGCGGGGGAGCGAACCGAGCGCGGAGGTCATCAGAGGCGTGAACACGAGGCCCAGCCCGAGGTTCAGGGCGAGGTAGACCGTGACGATCCACCAGATCGGGGTGCCCTGGCCGAAGGTGAGCGCCATCGTCCACAACACGGCCGCGGCGATCAGCATCCCGGGGATGACGAGGGGAGTCGGGCCGAAGCGGTCGAACAGGCGACCGACGACGGGTGCCATGACCCCCATGAGCACGCCGCCCGGAAGCAGCATGAGTCCGACGGTCAGGCTGCTGAGGCCGAGCGCCTGCTGCAGGAAGATCGGCAGCAGGATGAGCGACCCGAAGAGAGCTGCCATCACGATCGCGACCAGGGGGACGGCGAGCCGGAACGAGGGGCTCTGGAAGACGCGCAGGTCGAGCAGAGCGGAGTCCGAGCGCTGCAGGCGGAGCTGGCGCAGAACGAAGACCGCGACGAACACGGCGCCCACCGCGAGCGGGATCCACACCGGGACGGACGCGTGGCCGGAGGCCGATTCGCCGATGGCGCTCAGGCCGTAGACCAGACCGCCGAAGCCGATCGCCGAGAGGACGACCGAGAGGACGTCGAAACGTGCATCGGGGCGGGTCTCGGTCACGTTGCGGACCCAGCGCGCACCGAGAGCGATGGCCACGAGCGCGATGGGCAGGATGAGCCAGAAGATCGCGTGCCAGGTGAGGGCCGAGAGGATGAGGCCCGAGACCGTGGGCCCGACCGCGGGTGCGACGGCGATGACGATGGTGACGACGCCCATCACCCGACCGCGCCTGTTGGCGGGGACCAGGTTGAGCACTGTCGTGAACAGCAGGGGCATCATGACGCCCGTGCCCATCGCCTGGATGATGCGTCCCGCGAGCAGGACGCCGAACGCCGGCGCGACCGCGGCGACGAACGTGCCGACGGCGAAGACGCCCATCGCGCTGAAGAACACCACGCGGATCGGGAAGCGTTCGAGGAGGAAGCCGGTCAGGGGGATGATGACGGCCATCGTCAGCAGGAACGCGGAGGTGAGCCACTGGCCGGTCGCCGCGCTCACGCCGAAGTCGGCCATGATCGCCGGCAGCGCGACCGACATCGTGGTCTCGTTCAGGATGACGACGAAGGCGGCGACCACGAGCAGCGCGATCACCGGGCCGGGGCGATGCGCCGGCATCGACGGGGTCGATGCGGTCGTCGGTCGGGAGACGGGGATGGTGCCGGTGGCGGCCATGACGAGGTCCTTTACGCGCGGGGGGCTTCGTGGCGCCACGGAGGGCGACTGCGTCGGACACAACGGGCCCGCGGCCCGAGGTATTCCGATATCGAGACGATCGGATCGAAGACGATCCGGTAGCGACCCTACCGAGGGGCTCCGACATCGCCGTCCGGGGCTCGATGTCGGTGGGCGGACGTAGGCTGGCCCGCATGAGCATGGGCGGAATGGGCGGGAGCATGTTCCGCGGCGTGGATGCCGACGTGCAGCGCAAGCGCAACGCCCAGGCGCCGCGGGTGGCGAATCTGGGCCGTCGGGTCGTCGAGCTCTTCCGCCCCTACCGCGCCCGCATCGCCTTCACGGCGCTGCTGGTCGTCGTCGGCGCGGCCGTCGCGGTCATCCCGCCGCTGCTCGTTCAGCGTATCTTCGACGACGCGCTGTTCCCCGTCGACGGCTCGAGCCCCGATCTGCGCCTTCTCGCGATCCTCGTGAGCCTCATGATCGGGCTCTTCCTCGTCTCCGCGGCTCTCAACGTCGGTCAGACCTGGCTCACGGCCACCGTGGGGAACCGGGTCACCGGCGACCTGCGGACCCGCCTGTTCGAGCACCTGCAGAACATGGAGCTCGGGTTCTTCACCCGCACGAAGACGGGCGTCATCCAATCGCGTCTTCAGAACGACGTGGGCGGCGTGTCGGGTGTGCTGACCAACACCGTCACCAGCATCCTCGGCAACGCCGTCACCGTCATCGCGTCGCTCGTGGCCATGATCCTCATCGACTGGCGGCTCACCCTCATCGCGGTCGCGCTCATGCCGTTCCTGCTGTTCGTCCAACGACGGGTGGGCCAGGTGCGGGCCCGCATCGCGGGTGAGACGCAGGAGTCGCTGTCGGAGCTGTCCGCGATCACGCAGGAGACGTTGAGCGTCTCGGGTATCCTGTTGTCGAAGTCGTTCAACCGCCAGCGCACCGAGTCCGCGCGCTTCGACACCGAGAACGACAACCAGGTGCGCCTTCAGGTGCGCCGCGCGATGAGCGGTCAGGGCTTCTTCGCCGTCGTACAGGTGATCATGTCGAGCGTGCCCGCGGTCATCTACCTCGTCTCGGGATACCTCATCGGCGGCGGTGCGGGGGCGATCACCGCCGGCACCATCGTCGCCTTCACCACGGTGCAGGCGCGGCTGCTCATGCCCCTGATGGGCCTCATGCGCGTCGCGCTCGACGTGCAGACCTCCTCCGCGCTGTTCGCCCGGATCTTCGAGTACCTCGACCTGCGCCCGGCCATCGTCGACGTGCCCGATGCGGGTCCCGTCTCGGCCGCGCCCGGACCGCTCGGGCGCATCGAGTTCCGCGACGTGGAGTTCCGGTACCCGGATGCCCCCGCGCAGGCGCGACCGACCCTCGACGGCGTGTCGTTCACGGTCGAGCCCGGCCAGCACGTGGCTTTCGTCGGGCCGTCCGGCGCGGGGAAGACGACCATCCTGTACCTGACGCCGCGCATGTACGAAGCCACCGGCGGTGCGGTCCTGTTCTCGGGAGCCGATGTGCGTTCGCTCGAGCGCGCCTCGATCATCGACGAGATCGGCATCGTCTCGCAGGAGACCTACCTCTTCCATGCGACCGTCCGCGAGAACCTGCGCTACGCCCGTCCCGACGCCACCGACGACGAGATCGAGGCCGCGTGTCGGGCGGCCAACATCCACCACGTGATCGCCGGTTTCGAGGCCGGGTACGACACCGTCGTCGGTGAACGTGGATACCGCCTCTCGGGCGGCGAGAAGCAGCGCATCGCGATCGCGCGGGTGCTGCTGAAAGACCCGCCCGTGCTGCTGCTCGACGAGGCGACGAGCGCCCTCGACACCGTCTCGGAGCGCATCGTGCAGGAAGCCCTCGAGACCGCCTCGCACGGTCGCACCACTCTGTCGATCGCCCACCGCCTGTCGACGGTGATCGGCGCCGATCAGATTCACGTGGTGGATGCCGGACGCATCGTCGAATCCGGCACGCACGGCGAACTGCTGGCGCGCGGGGGACTGTACGCCAGCCTCGCCGCCGAGCAGCTCGCGGCCTCGTTCGTGCTCGCCGAGGAGCAGCTCGACGAGGCGGGGCTGGCCCGCTCCGCCCTTCCCGCGCGCCGGGCCGACGAGGCACCGGCGTAGCTCGACGCGGCCCCGGCCTCAGCCCGGCAGCGACTCCATGAACGCCTCGAGCGCGATGCGGTACGACGCGTCCGGATGCGTTTCGGCGATGCGCCGCAGCGGCGGGAGATCCAGCGTGCGGATCAGCCGCCCGCGCTCGTCGACGGCCGCGTCGGCCCCAGCGGCGCGCAGCACGGCGATGCCCTCGCCGAGGGCCTCGAGGTAGTCGCGCAGCACGTGGACCTCGCCCAGGCGCTGGGTGATCGACCCGCCGTCGCGGCGCTGGCGCCACTCGACGATCACGTCGGGGACCACGTCGAACGCCGCCGCCGAGGTATACATGCGCTGGGCGAGAACCTGGTCCTCGTAGTAGCGCCCCTCGGGGAAGCGGAGACCGTGCTCGTGCCAGAAGGTGGTGCGGCTGAGCTTGGACCACGCGACGATGTTCCCGGATGCCGCGGGGTGCTGCGCCAGCGTCGTCCCCGAGCGGGCCGGGGCGGTGGCCGCCGCGACCCACGGCTGCACCTCGCCCGGGGTGTACCCCGGGCCCTCGGCGTCCGGCCGAAGGCGCACGTACGCGCCCACGACGAAGTCGCTCCCGGTGCGATCGAGGGTGTCGGCGAGGCGGGCGAGGGCGTCGGGACGGAGGATGTCGTCGGCGTCGAGGAAGGCGGTGTAGGGCGTGTCGACCCGCGCGAGTCCGGTGTTGCGGGCGGCGCCGAGGCCGCGCTGCTCCGTGTGGCGGACGAGACGGAAGCGGGGGTCGTCGGCCTCGGCGTCGGCGAAGATGCGGGCCGTGTCGTCGGTCGAGGCGTCGTCGACGAGCACCGCCGTCCAGTGCGGGTGCGTCTGCGCGCGGAGCGAATCGAGGGCTTCTGTTGCGTACTCGGCGACGTCGAAACCGGGGACGATGACGGTGACCGGGGTGGAACTCACCCGCGCGATCCTACGGCCGTCACGGCCGCAGCGACCGCATCCGCGACGGGATCGAGGGATGCCGTGAGGCCGTGCGGCAGCGTGAAGCGCACGGCGGTGCGGGCCGTATCGTGATCCAGGCCGATCGCGAGCAGCACGTGCGACGCCTCGTCGCTGCCGGCCGCGCACGCCGAGCCGCTCGAGGAGACGACGCCGCGGCGTTCCAGCTCGAGCAGGACGGTCTCGCCGTTCGTGCCGGGGAAGACGAAGCTCGCGGTGCCCGGGAGGCGACGGGTCGGGTGGCCGGTGACGCGCGCGTCGGGCACGAGCGCGAGGACCCGGGAGACGAACGCGTCGCGCAGCCCCGCGACGCGGGCGGCCTCCTCCGCGCGCTCCGCCTCGGCGAGGGTGAGGGCGGTGGCGATGGCGACGGCTCCCGCGACATCCGGCGTCCCCGACCGGCGTCCGCGCTCTTGGCCGCCGCCGTGCAGCAGTGGTTCGAACGGAAGTCGCCCGCGCACGGCCAGGATGCCGGTGCCCTTGGGGGCGCCGACCTTGTGGCCGGCCACGGTCACGGCATCCGCCCCGAGGCCGGCCAGGGGGAGCCACCCGGCCGCCTGCACGGCATCCAGGTGAAGGGGCACTCCGCGCTCGTGGGCGACGGCGGCGAGGGCGGTGGCGTCCTGGACCGTGCCGATCTCGTTGTTGGCGTAGCCGACGCTCACGAGCGCGGTGTCCGCGCGCAGGCTCGCGGCGAGCGCATCGGGGGTGAGCGTTCCCGTGCCGTCGATCGGGGCGTGCGTCACCGCGACCCCGTGCAGGCGGGAGAGGTAATCGGCGGAGGCGAGCACCGACTCGTGCTCGATCGCCGTCGTGACGAGGTGCCTCTTGCCCGATCCCAGGACGAGGCCCTTGATGGCGGCGTTGTTGGACTCCGTGCCGCCGGAGGTGAAGATCACGTCTCCCGTCCGCATCCCGAGGACGGCGGCCACCCGCGATCGGGCGTCGTCGAGGGCGGATGCCGCTGCCTCCCCGACCTCGTGATGGCTCGACGGGTTGCCGAAGTACCGCGTGAGGTACGGGGCCATCGCCTCGAGCACCTCGGGGCGCACGGGCGTCGTCGCGGCGTTGTCGAGGTAGAGGCTCACGCCGTCTCGATGCGGATGTCGAGTCCGAGGTCGAGCGACGACGCCGAGTGGGTGAGCGCGCCGACGGAGATGACGTCGACGCCGGTCTCGGCGATGGCGCGCACCGTGTCGAGGGTGACCCCTCCCGAGGCCTCGACCTGCGCTGCTCCCGCGATACGGGCGACGCCGGTGCGCAGATCGTCGAGCGAGAAGTTGTCGAGCATGATCGTTCCGACGCCCGCGGCGAGCACGGCGTCGATCTGCTCGAGACGGTCGACCTCGACCTCGACATGCGTGGTGTGCGGCAGCCGCGCGATCGCACTCTCGAGAGCCTGGGTGACCGACAGGCCGTTCGCGGTGAGCACGGCGAGGTGGTTGTCCTTCGCCATCACGGCATCCGAGAGCGAGAAGCGGTGATTGTGGCCGCCGCCGTCGCGCACCGCCTGTCGTTCGATGGCGCGCAGGCCCGGGGTGGTCTTGCGGGTGTCGACGATCCGGGCGCCGGTGTGGGCGACCTCGGTGACGTAGCGGCTGGTGAGGGTCGCGATGCCCGACATGCGCTGCACGAAGTTCAATCCGATGCGCTCCGCCGTGAGCACCGCGCGCGCGGGACCGGTCACCACCGCGAGCGTGTCGCCGGGGGAGAAGCGCGCCCCGTCGGCGACGCGCTGCTCGACCGTGATCGACGGATCGGTGAGGGTGAACGCCGCGGCGAAGACGGCGGCTCCGCTGAAGACGCCGTCGACGCGGGCGACCAGCTCGGCGCGCGCCGTCGCGTCTTCCGGAATGAGGGTCTCGCTCGTGAGGTCGCCCCAGGGGGCGTCCTCGTCGAGGGCGGCGGAGACGACACGGTCGATGGTGGCGCGGGTCAGCATGTGAGGACCTCCGGAGGGGCGGAAAGGGATGCCGGTTCGGCGGCGTCCGAGCGGTAGTGGGCGCCGACGGAGGCGGTGCGCGCCCGCGCCGCGTCCACGACGTGGGTGGCGACGAGGAGGAGGTTGTCGTCCTCCACCGACGCGAGGCGTCCCGCCGCCCGCCACGCGGCGAGCGTCGCCGCGGCGCGGTCGAGCCCGGAGGCGTCGCGCACGAGGCCCGCGTCGTCCCACATGAGCCGTTGCAGAGCCGCGCGGGAGAACGCCGGGGCGTCGGTGTTGACGGCCACGGGCGCCGGTCGCGCGGGGGCGACCGGCGCGACGGGCCAGTCGCGGTCACGCGCGACGGCGTCTCCGGCGCGCGTGCCGAACACGGCCCCTTCGAGCAGCGAGTTGGATGCCAACCGGTTCGCCCCGTGCACGCCGGTCCGCGCCGTCTCGCCCACCGCGTACAGTCCGGACACCGTGGTGCGCCCGTCGAGGTCGGTCACGACGCCGCCCATGAGATAGTGCGCCGCGGGGGTGACCGGGATGGGCTCGTGCGCCCAGTCGAGGCCGCGCTCGCGCACGGCGGCGTCGATCGTGGGGAAGCGCCGAGCCAAGCGCTCCGCGCCCAGGGCGGTGGCGTCGAGGCGGACGGGGTGACCGTCCTGCGCGGCCATAGCACGGGCGTTGGCGCGGGCGACGACGTCACGGGGGGCGAGCTCGCCGTCGGGGTGCGCGTCGAACGCGAAGCGGTGTCCCGCGTCATCGATGAGCACGGCGCCCTCGCCGCGGACGGCCTCCGACACCAGGAAGGGCGTGCCGACGGCGAGCGCCGTCGGGTGGAACTGCACGAACTCGAGGTCGGCGACCGCCGCTCCCGCGCGGATCGCAGCGGCGATGCCGTCACCGGTCGCCCCGGCGGGGTTGGTGGTGTGCGCGTAGAGCTGTCCGGCCCCGCCGGTGGCGAGGATGACGGCGTCGGCGAAGAGGCGCTCGCCGTCGGCGAGCTCGACCCCCCGGACGCGTCCGTCGACGACGAGCAGGTCGCGCAAGAGCGCGTGCTCGCGGAGGGCGATGCCGGCGCGCCGCACCGCGGCACCGAGGGCCGCTTGGATGGCGGCGCCGGTCGCGTCCCCGCCGGCGTGCAGCACGCGGGCGACGGCGTGCGCCGCCTCGAGACCGCGCGAGAAATCGCCGTCCGCGGTGCGGTCGAAGCCGACCCCGCGGTCCACGAGCTCGGCGATGCGCGCGGGTCCCTCGCCGACGAGCACCTCCACGGCATCCGGGTCGTTCAATCCCGCACCCGCGGTGATCGTGTCGGCCGCGTGCGAGGCGACGGTGTCCGTCGGGTCGGTGACGGCGGCGATGCCCCCCTGCGCCCAGCGCGTATTGGTGTCGGGCAGGGCGCCCTTGGTCACGACGGTGACGCGGCATCCCGCCTCGTGAGCGTGCAGCGCCGCCGTGAGACCGGCGATGCCGCTGCCCACCACGACGACGGTGGTCATTTCACCGCGCCGTTCGGCTTGGCCGCGAGCATGCGCTCGAGGGCCACGGTCGCGGGCTCGGCCACATCGGCCGGGACGGTGATGCGATTGACGACCTCGCCCGCGACGAGCGACTCGAGCACCCACGCGAGGTAGCCCGGGTGGATGCGATACATCGTCGAGCAGGGGCAGACCACCGGGTCGAGGCAGAAGATCTCGTGCTGCGGGTATTGCGCGGCCAGGCGTTGAACGAGGTTGATCTCGGTGCCGATCGCGAAGGTGGTGGGCTCGGTCGCGGCGGCGATGGCCTTGCGGATGATGTCGGTCGAGCCGGCCTCGTCCGCGGCATCCACCACGTCCATCGGACACTCGGGGTGCACGATCACGCGCACCCCGGGGTGCTCGGTGCGGGCCTTGGCGATCTGGTCGACGGTGAAGCGACGGTGCACGGAGCAGAAGCCGTGCCACAGGATGACGCGGCTGTCTGCGAGCTGTTCCGCGGTCGAGCCGCCGAGCGCCTTGCGCGGGTTCCACATCGGCATCTGCTCCAGCGGCACGCCCATCGCCTTTGCCGTGTTGCGGCCGAGGTGCTGGTCGGGGAAGAACAGCACGCGGCGTCCGCGCGCAAACGCCCACTCCAGCACCGTGCGGGCGTTCGACGAGGTGCAGACGATCCCACCGTGGCGGCCGACGAAGCCCTTGATGGCGGCGCTGGAATTCATGTACGTCACCGGGATGACGGGGACGAGTCCCTCGGCATCCGGGGTCTCGAGGTCGCCGAGGACCTCCTCCAGCTGCTCCCAGCACTCCTCGACCTGGTCGATGTCGGCCATGTCGGCCATCGAGCATCCCGCGGCGAGGTTCGGCAGGATCACGGCCTGATCGGGGCGTGAGAGCAGATCGGCCGTCTCTGCCATGAAGTGCACGCCGCAGAACACGATCGCCTCGGCCTCGGGGCGCTCCTTCGCGGCATTGGCGAGCTGGAACGAGTCGCCCACGTAGTCGGCGTGACGCACGACCTCCTCGCGCTGATAGAAGTGCCCGAGCACGACGACGCGCTCGCCGAGAGTCTGCTTCGCCGCGCGGATGCGGGCGTCGAGCTCGTCGTCGGAGGCGTCGCGGTAGTCCTGCGGCAGCTCGCCCTGCCGCGGAGCGCCGGTGGGGATGACGTCGCCCATCGACGAGCCCGGACCATAGCCGGGGCGGGTGTCGAAGTCCCACGGACCCACGGCGAGATCCGTCGTGCAGGTCGCATCGGTCGACGTTCCCGCGACGATCGCCTGGATCGCGTGATCGACGCTGGGGTCGACGGCCGGGCGGGGCTGCAGGGTGAGAGGCGTGGCGGACATGGGCGTTTCCGATCAGTGACGGGACGGGAGCGGGCCGCGGTCGGCGAGCTCCACGTCGCGGTTATAGCGGTAGAGGCGGGCGGGTCGGTGGCTCCCGGTGCGGAAGCGTTCGGTCGGGATGAGGGTGTCGGAGGTGTCGACCTGGCGGCGGAAGTTCGCCGGGTCGAGGCGCTTGCCGAGGATCGACTCGGTGACCTCGCGAAGATCGGCGAGCGTGAACTCGTCGGGCAGAAGTCCGTGCGCGATGCGGCTGTAGCCGACCTTGTTGCGCAGGCGCCACAGCGTGTATTCGACGATGTCGTTGTGGTCGAACGCGAGCGTCGGCAGATCGGTCGCGTCGAACCATGCGACGTTCTCGGGAGCGTCGCCCTCCCGCGCGTGGGCCGCGACCTGCGCGTCGACCTCGTCGGAGCGCAGCAGTGCCCAGTACACGATCGACACGACGCGCGTGGGGGAGCGGTCCACGGCGCCGAACGCGTAGAGCTGCTCGAGGTAGCTGGGGGTGAGGCCGGTCGTCTCGGCGAGGGTGCGGGACGCCGCGGCGTCGAGGCCCTCGGTCGCGTCCAGCCATCCGCCGGGCAGCGCCCAGCGCCCATCGAACGGATCGCGCGTGCGGCGCACGAGGGGGAGCGAGAGTACGGGTTCGTCGTCGGCGTCGCGGCGCACGCTGAAGATGACGGTCGACACCGCGACGCGCACGTCGGCGTCGCGGGTCTCGGGGCGAGGGGTTCGTGTCATGGTGACCATATCTCCGGGATCGATCTTAGTGTCAATCCGACCCGAAGGGCGAATCGCGCGATGATTCCGGGCACCTCCTGTCGGAGACCGTGTCGCGGGGTGGCCCGGGGCCACCGGCGACTTCAGCGCCCGGTCGCAGGATCGGCGCCTGCCCGGCCCCGCGCGTCGAAAGGGTTCTCTCAGACGCGCCGCCTAGCCTCGGGGAGGACTCAGGAGGTCGGATGCCGATCATCGACATCGTTCTGATCGCCCTTCTGGCGATCGCTCTCATCGTGGGCCTGTCGCGCGGATTCCTCGCTACGATCGGCTTCTTCGCCGGGCTCGCGGCGGGTGCCGTCGCCGCGTACTGGGTCACGCCCTTCGTCGGACAATGGGTCACCGCCCCGGCCTGGCGCGGCCCCGCGATGATCCTCGCCGGCATCCTGCTGCTGATGATCGGTTCGGGTCTCGGCAGCGCGGTCGGCGGATTCTTCCGCCGCGGCGCCGACCGCATCAAGCTCCGCGTGCCCGAGCGTCTGCTCGGGGGCGTCGCGAATGTCGCCGCCGCCGCTCTGGCGATCTCCTTCGTCGCGGGATCCCTGACGCCCGTGGGTCTGCCCGTGGTCTCGGCCGCTCTGGGCTCTTCCACGGTGGTGCGAACGATCGACGACCTCACGCCGCCTCCCGTGCGCGGAGCGCTCGCCGACCTGCGCGGACAGGTGTTCGCCGGCGGCATCCCGAGCTTCGGTTCGCTCATCCAGATCGGCCCCGTGCCCAGCGCGCCCGAGATCGCGCTCGACGACCCGGCTCTGACCCAGGCTGCCCAGTCGGTCGCCCGCATCTCCGGCACCGCCTACGCGTGCGGTATCACCTCGAGCGGGTCGGGCTTCGTCGTCGCCGACGACCGCGTCGTCACCAACGCCCACGTCGTCGCCGGAGTCGATGCCCCGCTGGTCGAGCTTCCCGGTCAGCCCGCTCGCGAGGGTCGTGTCACCTACTTCGACCCGATCGACGACATCGCCGTGATCTCGGTGGATCAGTTGGACGCCGCGGCCCTCCCCATCGTGTCGACGCTCGCGGTGGGGGAATCCGCCGTCGTGCAGGGCTACCCCGGCGGCGGCCCGTTCACGTCGGGCAGCGCGCAGATCCTCTCGGAGGGGACGGTGCCCGTCCCCGACATCTACGACGGAGCGTCCTCTCCCCGCGACATCTACGCGATCGCCGGGATCGTCCGCCCCGGCAACTCCGGCGGACCGCTTCTGACCACCTCGGGAGAGGTCGCCGGCATCGTCTTCGCGCGTTCCGACACCGACGACAACGTCGGCTACGCCATGACCCCTGCCGAACTCCTCCCGGTCATGGCGCAGATCGACGCGCTGTCGACGCCCGTGGCATCCGGAAGCTGCACGCGGGGCTGACCGCAGGATGCTGGCATCTGCGCGAGTCGGGCGCGGGTGCCGACGAGGGCTCGGACGGTGGGACCGACGGCGTTCGCGAGGCCGCGCACCCGCGCGGGTGAAGTTGTCCACAGGGTGATCCGGTGGGGCCCGCGGTCTCCCTACGATCGCTCCCATGCCGCTCATCTCCCTCTCGGTCGACGAGGTACGACGAGCCGCGACGAAGTTCAAAGAGGTCTCGGCGGGCCTGAGTCCCCTCCCGCTGCTGAGCGTCCCGGGTCAGCCCGATCTCTCGCTCGCGCTGGCTGAGTTCGTCGCCTGCCTGAACGATTGTCGATCCGAGCGGGAGCGCGAGATCGACGCCACGGCGGCAGGGCTGCGCGACGTCGCCGATCTCTTCGAGAGCTCGGAGACCGCAGCCGTCGAGGGGATCCGAGCGCTCGCATCGGCCGCCGGATGGAGCCTCCCGTGACGGCGGAACTCGGTCAGTCCACGGATCCGGTACGGCTCATCCCCGGGAATACGGCCGCTCTGCACCGAACGGTCGCTCTGTGGACGGCCCGTGCGGTCGACGCCGAGGAGTCCGCCGCCAGGCTGCGGCGGGTGCGCTCGGTGCCGGAATGGGCGGGCGAAGCGGCAGATGCCTACGAGCGACGCGTGTCGGTCGCAGCCTCGCGGTGGGATGCCATGGCCTCGGCCTTTCGCGTCGCTCAGACGGCGCTGGAGGAGTTCGTCGCGGCGCTGGAGTCCGCCCGTGCCCGCGCCGGAGACGCCGTCGATCTCTGGAACCGCGCTGACGCCCTGGACGCCGCTCCGCCCGTGACGACGAGCTTTCCCGCGCCGGATCGGCAGCCGTTGCGCAGTCTGGAGCCGCGGAGCGAAGCCCGGTCGATCCTCGACGACGCGCGGTCCGCGCTCGACACGGCGGCGGAGCGCGCCGCCGCCGCCCTCCGCCGCGCCATCGCAACCCCCGGGCTCGACGCAGACGAGTGGCTGGCCGTGCTCACCGGATGCGTGTCCTCTTCTCAGGCGCTGGACGCGATCGCCGGCGCCGACGGCCCGAGCCTGGCCACGGTGCTGCGCGCGCGACCCGCGCTCGCACAGGTCCTCAGCCAGGCGGAGCCCTCTGTGGTCGCGCCGTGGTGGTCCGCGCTCGACGACGCGCAGAAGCACGCGCTCATCCACGCCGCTCCCGCGGTGATCGGCAACCTCGGCGGTGCGGCTTACGCCGCCCGCGACGAAGCGAACCGCATCTGGCTGCGCACGCAGCTCGATGAGGCGCGTGCGGCGCTGGCGGAGGCGGACGCGCCTTCGCTTTCCTCGCGGATCAATGCGGCCGCTGGATCGGAGGCCGTGGCTAAACGAAGGGACACCGCACGGGCGCGGGTGGCGGGGCTGGAGAACATCGCGATGGCGCTCGCGGAAACCGCCACCGGCTCGCTGAGGCAGCTCATCTCCCTCACCGACGACGCGCCCCCGCTCGCTTCGATCTCGATCGGTGACCTCGACGCTGCCGACGTCATAACGCTCGCGGTGCCGGGAATGGGTACGACCACCGAACACATCAGTGACTGGGCACGCGCGACCCAGAACCTGCTGACGATGCAAGACCAGCTCGATCCGGGGCGATCTCACGCAACGGTCGCATGGGTTGGGTACCACACGCCACCTCTCCCGACAGGCGCAGGTGAGTTCGATGTCCTAGGCTCCGATCTCGCCAGGCGAGGTGGAGACGCACTGGCTGGTGACATCCGAGCCCTCCAATGTTCGCGGGCCGGTATCGACGTCAACGTGGTGGCCCATTCATACGGGACGACGACGGCGTCTTTCGCGCTCGCGCAGGATGACGTTCATGTGGCGGCCTTCGTTTCTTTGGGATCGGCTGGGTTGCCGCCACAAATAAATGAGTCGACCCTTCTGCATTCGACGGAGGTTTATTCCGGGCAGGCGCAGGACGTCTTGGCCATTGATCCTGCTGGCGGTGATCCGTGGGCATGGGTAGGGAGAATGTCCGCAGCCCACCCCGTCGATCCGATTGCGCCGGGCTTTGGTGCTCATGCATTCAGTGTCGCTGGGGAGGGTGAGCTACTGCCCGTGACTCATCATGAGGTCAGTACTCCCCAGGGCACGGGCTATCTAGACCCCCGCACCGAGTCCTTGCGCAATGTAGCGGCCGCGACCGTTGGGCTCAGCCAACAGGTGTCGGACCATGTACCGCCGGGACCGACGCCGCTCCAGCAAGGGCTTATCGAAGGAATGACGCATGGCGGTTGACGCTGACCGGGTGCCTCGCTGGATGACCAGCGCGGCTGCGGTACTGGGGCTGACGTTGTTGTTGGCTTCCTGCGCAGCGCCCGCCGACGAAAGTCCCGTATCGGCTCGCGAGAGGCTCACGTCGACGATTGAGGAGAGCGCGGCCATTCTTGGCCAGGTGGAATGGGCGGAGGTGGGCCCGGCGGATGTGGGGAACTGTGGTGACCAGCCCGGCGAACGTGTGAACTACAACTATTGGTACAACGCTGACCCGCAACCCGAACGAGATCACGCAGCTGACGCCCGAAAAATGGCGGAGCATTGGACTGCTCTCGGAATGGACGTCCGCGTCGTTGAAAGCCCGTCGTACGTCGTTTATGCCACGGGAGGTCCCGTTGAAGGTTTGTCCTTCTCCACCGCACCCGGCAACTACTACATCACCGGCACCTCCCGCTGCGTCCCCGGCGACGCCGACGACCTCCGCAAACAGGACAACGGCTGAACATCTCACGAGGCCGACCGAAGCTCCGCTAGGCTGACCCCACAAGTCCACACCGGCCCCATGATCGATGCGGGAGAGCTCCGGCGAACGCAGCCGGGCACCGAAGGAGCAAGCCTCCCCGCCAATCTCTCAGGTACGCGTACCGCGTCGATCGGGCCACTCTGGAAAGTGATCCGGGTGCACCGCGCCGGATCCGCCGACGGTGAAAGCTGTGCGTTCAGGACGCGGCAGTGAAACTCTCAGGCCCATGACAGAGGGGGAGTTCTTCAGGCGCCGACCGGCGTCTGTCCGTCATCGCGAACGGCAGAACTCATGACCGAAACCCCCGCTCCACCGCGCACGTCGCCGCTGCACGATCGGCACGAGGCCCTCGGCGCCTCGTTCACCGACTTCGGCGGCTGGAACATGCCCGTGCGCTACACCTCCGACCTCGCTGAGCACCACGCCGTGCGCGAGGCCGCCGGCCTGTTCGACATCTCGCACATGGCCGAATTCCGCGTCGAGGGCGAGGCCGCGGCCGCGTTCCTCGACCACGTGCTCGCCGGGCGCCTGTCGACCATGAAGGTCGGCAAGGCGAAGTACTCGCTGGTCCTCGCGGAGAGCGGGGGCATCGTCGACGACGTCATCGTCTACCGCACGGGGGAGCAGAGCCTCCTCGTCATCTCGAACGCCGGAAACCGGGATGCCGTGGCGGCGGCGTTCGACCTGGCTCAGCGCACGTGGGTTCCCGCGTCGACCGAGGTCCCTGACGGCGCAACCGAGGTCCCTGAGCCCGTCGAAGGGACCGGAACCCCCGCGTCGGACACTTCGACAGGCTCTGCGACCGACGCTCGCGGGAGCCTCACCATCGACGACGTCACCGACCACTACGCCCTCATCGCCCTCCAGGGCCCCGAGGCCCGTGGCATCCTGATCTCCACCCCGGGGGTCGAGATCACCGGCACCGCACTCGACGAGCTCGGCTACTACGCCTGGACCGAGGGCACCTTCGGCGAGGCGCCCCTCTTCGTCGCCCGCACCGGCTACACGGGCGAGGACGGCTACGAGCTCATGATCCCCACCGCGCAGGCCGGGGCGCTCTGGGACGCGGCGCTCGCCGCGGGCGCCGATCGGGGTCTCGTTCCGTGCGGTCTCGCCGCGCGCGACACGCTGCGCCTCGAAGCCGGGATGCCGCTGTACGGCCACGAGCTCTCGCGCGACATCGTCCCCGCGCAGGCGGGCCTCGGTCGTGTCGTCGCCGTCGACAAGGAGACGTTCGTCGGAAAGGACGGCCTGTCGTCCGGACCCGCCGAGGCCCCGGTCCTCGTCGGTCTCGTCTCGGAGGGCCGCCGCGCGGGTCGCGCCGGCTACTCGGTGCTGCACGGCGACGACACCGTCGGCGAGATCACCAGCGGTGCCCTCAGCCCCACCCTCGGCCACCCCGTGGCCATGGCGTTCGTCGCACCCGCGGCATCCGCCATCGGAACCGAACTGTCCATCGACGTCCGCGGAACCCGCATCCCCGCGACCGTCACCGCCCTTCCCTTCTATCGGAGAAACGCATGACCGACCTCACCGCCCTCAGCTACACCTCCGAGCACGAGTGGATCGCCCTCGAGGGCGACATCGCCACCGTCGGCATCACGGACTTCGCCGCCGACAAGCTCGGTGACGTCGTCTTCGTCGAGCTGCCCGGCGCCGACTCCGCGGTCACCGCGGGCGATGTCTGCGGCGAGATCGAGTCGACGAAGTCCGTCGGCGAGCTCTACGCGCCGATCACCGGCACGGTCGTCGAGGTCAACGACGCCGTCGTCGACGACCCCTCGCTGGTCAACGCCGAGCCGTTCGCCGGCGGCTGGCTCATCAAGATCCGCGTCGAGGGCGACCTGCCCGCCGACCTGCTCGACCGCGCCGCATACGAGGACCTCACCGCATGACCTCCGTCCTTCCTCCTCGCACGGATGCGGGGACCCCGGCCGCCTTCACCGACCGCCACATCGGCATCGGTCCCGACGCCCAGGCGCACATGCTCGAGGTCGTCGGGTACGACAGCGTCGAGGCGCTCGTCGAGACCGCCGTGCCGGCATCCATCCACGTGCAGCCCCGCGCGACGAGCTCGATCCCGACCGCTGCCACCGAGGCGGAGGCTCTGGCGGAACTGCGGGAGCTGGCATCCGCCAACCGTTCTGCCCGCCCGATGATCGGTCTCGGCTACTACGACACCGTCACGCCGTCGGTGATCGCGCGGAACGTGCTCGAGAACCCGTCCTGGTACACGGCGTACACGCCGTACCAGCCCGAGATCTCGCAGGGACGTCTCGAAGCGCTCATCAACTTCCAGACCATGGTCACCGACCTGACCGGGCTCGCCACGGCGAACGCGTCGATGCTGGATGAGTCCACCGCGGTCGTCGAGGGCATGCTCGTCGCTCGTCGCGCCTCGAAGGCGAAGACCGACGTCTTCCTCGTCGACGTCGACTCCCTGCCGCAGACGAAGGCGCTGCTGCACCACCGCGCCGCGGCCGTCGGCATCGAGGTCGTCGAGACGTCGTTCGAGGGGGAGATCCCCGCAGCGTTCGGCGCGTTCGTGCAGTACCCCGGCGCGACCGGGCGCATCTGGGACTTCTCCGCCGTGGCCGAGACCGTACACGCGAACGGCGGCCTGGTCGTGGCCGCCGCCGACCTGCTCGCGCTGACGCTGCTGCGCTCGCCCGGATCCCTCGGCGCCGACGTGGCGGTCGGCACGACCCAGCGCTTCGGCGTGCCGCTCGGCTTCGGCGGACCCCACGCCGGCTACATGGCCGTGCGCGCGGGCCTCGAGCGTCAGCTGCCCGGCCGCCTGGTCGGCGTGTCGCAGGATGCCGTCGGCGCCCCCGCTTACCGCCTGTCGCTGCAGACGCGCGAACAGCACATCCGCCGCGAGAAGGCCACGTCGAACATCTGCACCGCCCAGGTGCTGCTCGCGGTCATGGCCGCGATGTACGCCGTCTACCACGGGCCTGACGGGCTCCGCGCGATCGCGACGCGGGTCGCGCGCAAGGCCGATGCCCTGGCATCCGCTCTGCGCTCGTACGACCTCTCCCTCGCGAGCGACGCGTTCTTCGACACCGTGCGTGTGCACGTACCGGGGCGCGCGCAGGACGTCGTCGATCGCGCCCGCGAGCGCGGCTACCAGCTGCTGTGGGTGGACGATGCGACCGTGGGCGTGTCGGTGGACGAGACGACGACGGATGCCGATCTCTCGGCGATCCTCGACGCCTTCGGTCTCGCGAGCGAGGAACTGTCCGAGGGTGAGGCGCTGCGCGGGGTGGAGGAGGCCCTCCACCGCGACGACGAGTACCTCACGCACCCGGTGTTCCACAGTCACCGCAGCGAGACCGCGATGATGCGCTACCTCAAGACGCTCGCCGACCGCGACTACGCGCTCGACCGCGGCATGATCCCGCTGGGCTCGTGCACGATGAAGCTCAACGCGGCGACCGAGATGGCGGCGGTGTCGTGGCCCGAGTTCTCGCGCGTGCATCCGTTCGCCCCCGAGGCCGACGTGCACGGGTACCTCGAGATGATCGAGCAGCTCGAGCGCTGGCTCGCCGAGGTCACCGGTTACGACGCGGTGTCGCTGCAGCCCAACGCCGGCTCGCAGGGCGAGCTCGCGGGCCTGCTCGCGATCCGCGGCTACCACCTCGCGAACGGCGACACCGCGCGCACGGTGTGCCTGATCCCGTCGTCGGCGCACGGCACGAACGCCGCCTCGGCGATCCTCGCGGGAATGAAGGTCGTCGTGGTCGCGTGCGACGAGGCGGGCAACGTCGACCTCGGCGATCTGCGCGCGAAGATCGCGCAGCACGCGGCGGAGCTGTCGGCCCTGATGATCACGTACCCGTCCACGCACGGGGTGTACGAGCACGACGTGCTCGAGATCACGCAGGCCGTGCACGACGCCGGCGGACAGGTGTACGTCGACGGCGCGAACCTCAACGCCCTGCTCGGCTTCGCCCGCTTCGGCGACCTCGGCGGCGACGTCTCGCACCTGAACCTTCACAAGACGTTCGCGATCCCGCACGGCGGTGGCGGCCCGGGCGTCGGTCCGGTCGCGGCCAAGGCGCACCTCGCGCCGTTCCTGCCCTCGCACCCGTTCTCGCAGCGCGCGGATCACGCCGGTGGCGTCTTCGACGGGGGACCGGTCTCGGCCGCGCCGCACGGCTCCGCCGGCATCCTGCCGATCTCGTGGGCCTACGTGCGCATGATGGGCGCCGAGGGTCTGCGCCAGGCCACGGCCGCCGCGGTACTCTCGGCCAACTACATCGCCACGCGCCTGCGCGAGCACTACCCGGTGCTGTACGCCGGTGAGGGGGGCCTCGTCGCACACGAGTGCATCCTCGACCTGCGTCCCCTGAAGGAGCAGACGGGCATCACCGTCGACGATGTGGCGAAGCGCCTCATCGACTACGGCTTCCACGCCCCGACGATGTCGTTCCCGGTCGCCGGCACCCTGATGGTGGAGCCGACCGAGAGCGAAGACCTCGCCGAGCTCGATCGCTTCGTGGATGCCATTATCGCGATCAAGCACGAGGCCCTGGCGATCGCCGCGGGGGAGTGGCCCGCCGACGACAACCCGCTCGTGAACGCCCCGCACACCGCCGAGACGGTCGTGGTGGGGGAGTGGGAGCACCCGTACTCGCGCGAGACCGCGGTGTACCCCGTGCGCTCCCTCATCCGCGGCAAGTACTGGCCCCCGGTGCGCCGCATCGACCAGGCCTACGGCGACCGCAACCTGGTGTGCTCGTGCCCCCCTCCGGAGGCGTTCGCCTGACGATCCGACGCGGCGGCGGTTCCCGGCATCCGGGGCCGTCGCCGCGTCTATCGTGCCCGGCCCCTCGGCCGCACCGCGCCGCGCCGTTCGTGCGCCCGTCCGAGGCGCGGCCCGGCGTCGACGGGCGCGCGGCCCGGGGATCCCACAGGAGGCGTTTAGTAAAGTGCCCCTGTGCTGCACCGTGGGCTGAACGACGTTTCTCGACCGACTCGACGACGACGCGGGGCGGGACGGCTGCTGGCCCTTCTGATGGCCGCCGGTGTCGTCCTGGCCGGGTGCTCGGCCCCCGAGCCCGCCCCGGCTCCCGTCGAGGAAGCGCCCACGAGCCTGACCCTCGGCGTCGTGGGGTCGCTGACCAGCCTCAACGCCGCCAGCGCCACGGGCAACACCCCCGCCAACCGCGCCCTGTCCGCGCTCCTCGACGAGCGGCTCGGCTCGCTCGACGGCGACCTCCAGGTGGTGCCCAATGACGGTCTGGGCCGCATCACCCGCGTGCAGGGCGACCCGCTCAAGGTGAGCTACGAGCTCTTCTCCGACCGCGTGTGGTCGGACGGCACCCCGGTGACCCTCGACGACCTGCTGTTCGGCTGGGCCGTCACCTCGCATTACTTCGACGACGCGACCTACGACGCGACCGGCCAGGTCGTCTCGGGCACGCGGTACTTCGACACGGCCATGCCCGCCGACCCGAATGCGCGGACCACCCGCCCGAGCATCGACCGCGCCGACGACACCCTCACCCTCACCTACGAGCAGCCGTTCGCCGACTGGAACCGTCAGTGGCTGCTCGACCGGCCCGTCCATGTCATCGCGCAGCGCGCAGGCGTCAGCGTCAAGGATCTGCTCACCGCGATCCTCACCACTCCCGCGGGCGACCCGGAACAGCCGCGCACACCGAACCCGGTGCTGCTCGCCGCGGCCCAGACCTGGAACACCGGGTTCGACATCGCGCCCGGCTCCACCCCCGACCCCGCGAGCGTCGTCTCGGCCGGGCCGTGGACGGTGACCGAGATCACCGCCGACACGGTTCAGCTCGCGCGCCGCGATTCGTATCAGGGTGCCCACTTCCCGGGGCTCGAGCAGCTGACCGTCCGCTTCTTCGCCGACCGCGCGGCCCAGCTGTCCGCGGTCGAGGCGGGTCAGGTCGACGTGGCCAACGTCGGCGACATCGACGTGGCGGAGAACAAGACCCTGACCGAGGCCGGATACCAGGTGCAGGTCGGTCCGACCACCCAGACGCTGCACCTGCGGTTCGCCGAGGGGACGGCATCCGACCTCCGTCAGGCCATGACGCTCGCGATCGACCGCGGCTCCCTCGTGCAGGACGTCCTCGGCGCGGTGCGCCCCGACGCGCAGCCCCTGCAGTCGTTCCTGTCGTCACCCGCGGCGGGCTCGCTCTACGCCGACCTCGTCTCCGGCAACGGCGCCCCCGGCACGGGGAGCGACGTCGACGGCGCGCGCAGTGCCCTGGGCGATCGGGCGGCCGTGCTGCGCGTGGCCTACGACACCACCGACGACGTCTCGGCGCAGGTCTTCCCCCGACTGGTGTCGATGGGGGCCCGTGCCGGGATCGCCGTGCGCCTGGCGACCACTCCCGAAGAGGCGGATGCCACGTTGGCCTGGGTGGGAGAGGACGAGAGCCTCTACCGCTCGGCGCGCGACCGCATCGCCGAGGGGATCGAGGGGGCGCAGACGAACGCGCTGTTCGACGAGCTGACCGTCCACACCGATCCGGTCGACGTGCTGTCCGAGGCCAAGGAGATCGACCGCTCGCTCTTCGCCGCCTACGCCGGGGTGCCCCTGCTCGAGCGCACGGGCGCGGTCGTCACCGCCGAGGGCGTCGGGGGAGTGGCCTACACCTCCGAGCCCGACGGGGTGCCGCCCGCGTTCTGGACCTGGTCCCCGCCGCAGCGCTGAGGTCGGATCCCGGATGCCGTCCCGGCGCGCTGCGGGATCTGTCGCCGCGGGCCTCAGGCCGTCGGCGACGGCGTCGCGGTGGGCGTCGGGGTCGACGCGGGCGGGGCGAAGATCCCCGGCCACCACGACGCGGCCAGGGGGTAGCCGACGAAGGCGACGATGTCGATGACCGTATGGGCGACGACGAGCGGCATGACCCGCCCCCAGCGCTTGTAGCACCACCCGAATACGAGGCCCATCACCACGTTGCCCAGCGCCGACGGCCAGCCCTGATAGAGGTGGTAGCTGCCGCGCAGCAGCGCGGTGGAGACGATGATGCCCGTCCACGACCACCCGAGCCGGCGGAGGCGGTCGAAGAGGTATCCGAGGAAGATGACCTCCTCGGTCAATCCGGCCCGCAGCGCTGCCAGCACGAGCAGGGCGATGACCCACCACGACGAGTCCAGCGGCGCGGGGACGACCGTGATGCTCTGCCCGAGGGCCCGGCCGATCGCGTAGACCCCGATGCCCGGAGCGCCGATCAGCGCGACCAGGAGCAGCCCCCGGGCGATGTCGGAGCCCGGGCGGCGGAGATCCAGGCCGATGCGGCGCAGAGCATTGTTGGCGGGCTCCCACAGCAGATACAGCGCCAGGGCGACGAGAGCGAGCGAGAAGAAGATGTCGAGGAACTGATAGATCGCGTCCCACAGGGGCTCGGTGCTGCGCGACGGATTCAGCTGGGTCTGCTGCTGGGAGATCGGCGCACGGGTCGCCGCTCTCACGAACGACACCACCGAATAGATCGCCGACTGGCCCACGCTGATCAGCAGCACCAGCGCGATCTCCCAGACCAGACGCGAGCGCGCGTACCGTTCGGACGGCGCCAGAGTCGGAGGATATGACCAGTCCGCGGGACCCGTGGGGCGCGACGACTTGTCAGATTGCCACATCAAGGGCCTCCCGAGTAAATCCTCTGTAACGTTTATCCAAGAAGTTTGGGGCACCTGGGTAAACGTGCCTAGTGTGTTCTCATCCTGCCCGAACGGATTTCCCCGCATCTTGTGCTGCGTGAAAACTCTGCCCGGGCGATGATCATCCCTTCCCTGGAGGAACTGTGAAGCGCAACAAGATTGCCCTCTCCAGTCTCGCCCTGCTGGGAGCTGTCGGGCTCATGCTCGCCGGCTGCTCGGGCGGAGACAACGGCGGCAGCGGCTCGGCCTCGGGCGGCGACGCCTCGGCCATCATCCGGACCAACGGTTCGGAGCCGCAGAACCCGCTGATCCCGACCAACACCAACGAGGTCGGCGGCGGCAAGATCCTCGACTCGATCTTCGCGGGTCTGGTCTACTACGACGCCGACGGCGCCCCGGTGAACGACATGGCCGAGTCCATCGTCACCAACGACGCGCAGAACCTCACGGTCACCCTGAAGCAGGGCCAGAAGTTCACGGACGGCACCGAGGTCAAGGCCGACAACTTCATCAAGGCCTGGAACTACGGCGCGCAGCTGTCGAACAACCAGCTCAACAGCTACTTCTTCGAGGACATCGTCGGCTTCAGCTACGACGCCGACTCGGAGCTGACCGGTCTGCAGAAGGTCGACGACTACACCTTCACGATCGCCCTGTCCAAGCCCGCCGCCGACTTCGCGCTGCGCCTGGGCTACTCGGCGTTCTTCCCGCTGCCCGACAGCGCGTTCGACGACATGGCCGCCTTCGGTGAGAACCCGATCGGCAACGGTCCGTACAAGCTCGCGAGCGACGGCGCGTGGCAGCACAACGTGCAGATCGACCTCGTCAAGAACGACGACTACCAGGGTGGTCGCACGGTCGCCAACGGCGGCCTGACGGTCGTCTTCTACGCATCGCAGGATGCCGCGTACGCCGACCTCCTCGGCGGCAACGTCGACGTGATCGACGCGATCCCGCCGGCATCGCAGGCGACCTTCGAGTCCGACCTGGGCGACCGCGCGGTCAACCAGCCGGCCGCGGTGTTCCAGTCGTTCACCATCCCGGAGCGCCTCGCGCACTTCGGTGGCGAAGAGGGCAAGCTGCGTCGTCAGGCGCTGTCGATGGCCATCAACCGCGACGAGATCACGAAGACGATCTTCCAGGGCACCCGTACCCCGGCCAGCGACTTCACTTCGCCCGTCATCGACGGCTGGTCGGACTCGCTCACCGGCGCCGACGTGCTGGAGTACGACGAGGCCAAGGCGAAGGAGCTGTGGGCCCAGGCCGACGCCATCTCGCCCTGGACCGGTACCTTCCAGATCGCGTACAACGCCGACGGTGGTCACCAGACCTGGGTCGACGCGGTGACCAACTCGATCAAGAACACCCTCGGCATCGACGCGTCGGGCGCTCCCTACCCGACGTTCAAGGAAGCCCGTTCGGCCATCACCGACCGCAGCATCCAGACCGCCTTCCGCACCGGTTGGCAGGCCGACTACCCCGGTCTGTACAACTTCCTCGGACCGCTCTACGCGACCGACGCCTCGTCGAACGACGGTGACTACTCGAACCCCGAGTTCGACAGCCTGCTCTCCGCCGGTATCGCCGAGACCGAGGTCGACGCGCAGAACGCCGACTTCCAGAAGGCGCAGGAGATCCTGCTCCAGGACCTGCCCGCCATCCCGCTCTGGTACTCCAACGTCACCGGCGGATTCGCCGACGGCGTGAACAACGTCAAGTTCGGGTGGAACTCGGTTCCGCTGTACTACGAGATCACGAAGTAACCCTTCCGATCTCTGGCCGCGAGGCGGTGACGGATTCGTCACCGCCTCGCGGTCTGCCAGCCAGGCCTCATCACGACGTGTGATAAAACAGCACGGGCTCTTCTGAGCCCGTCCCCCCACGTGACGTCCGATGAGGCGTTTCCCACGTTCGAAAAGAGAGCGGATGCTCGGCTACATCCTCAGACGTCTGCTGCAGGTGCTCCCCGTGTTCTTCGGGGCCACGCTGCTGATCTACTTCATGGTCTTCGCCATGCCGGGAGACCCGATCCTCGGGCTCTTCGGCGACAAGACCCCCGCCCCGCAGGTCGTCGAAGCCCTGCGCGCGCAGTACCACCTCGACCAGCCCTTCATCGTCCAGTACTTCCTGTACCTCGGCGGCATCTTCCAGGGCGACCTCGGAACGACCTTCTCCGGCCAGTCCGTGAACGAGGTCCTCGCCCGCACCCTGCCGGTGACGGCTCGACTGGCCGTGATGGCCCTCGCGATCGAGTTCGTGCTCGCCATCGTCGTCGGCACGATCTCGGCCATCCGCAAGGGCAAGCTGTTCGACAACGTCGCCCTCGTCGTGGCGCTCCTGTTCGTCGCCCTGCCGATCTTCGTGGCCTGCTTCCTCGCGCAGTACTTCCTCGCCGTCCAACTCGGGTGGTTCCGTCCGACGGTCGGTGCCCAGAACGGGTGGGGGGATCTCATCCTCCCGGCGATCGTCCTGGGCTTCAGCCTCTTCGCGACGAGCATGCGCCTGATGCGCGGGTCGGTCATCGACACGCTCAACCAGGACTGGGTGCGCACCGCGTACAGCAAGGGCCTCTCGCGTCGCCGCGTCATCCCCGTGCACGTGCTGCGCAACTCGCTCATCCCGGTGATCACCAACTCCGCGACCAACTTCGGTGTGCTGCTGGTGGGCGCGACCGTGACCGAGGGAATCTTCAACATCCCCGGCGTCGGCAACACGCTCTACCAGGCGACCATCCGCGGCGAGGGCCCCACGGTCGTGTCCTTCGTGACCGTCTTCGTCATCATCTACGTGCTGGTCAACCTCGTCGTCGACCTTCTGTACGGTCTCCTTGACCCGAGGATCCGCTATGTCAAGTAATCGTTTCCCGGCGCCGCACTTCGTCGCCCCCATCAAGACCGAGACCATCTCGGTGGATGCCGTTCGCGTCGCCGCCCGCAAGAGCAACCTCTGGCTCGACGCGTGGCGCGACCTGCGTCGTCGGCCCACCTTTTGGATCGCCCTGGCCGTCATGGCCGTCGTGATCCTCATGGCGGCGTTCCCGACCCTGTTCACCCAGGTGCCGCCGAACAACGACTGCCAGCTGTCCAACAGCAACGGCGGCCCGACCGCGGGTCACATCCTCGGCTTCACCTTCCAGGGCTGCGACACGTTCTCCCGCATCGTGTGGGGCGCGCGCACCTCGCTGTCGGTGGGTCTGCTCGCCACGGCGATCGGCACGATCATCGGCCTCATCATGGGCGCGCTGTCGGGCTTCTACGGTGGATGGATCGACGCGGTGATCTCGCGCGTCGGCGACATCTTCTTCTCGATCCCCTACATCCTCGCGGCGATCGTCGTCATGAGCGTGTTCTCGCAGTACCGCAACGTCTTCACGCTGGCGTTCGCGATCGGCGGGTTCGCGTGGGCCTCCACGGCGCGCGTCGTGCGCGCCGAGGTGCTGCGTGTGCGTCAGGCGGATTACGTCGCCGCATCGCAGGCCCTCGGGCAGTCGCGCTTCAAGACGCTGCTCACCCACGTCATCCCCAACGCCATCGCCCCTCTGCTGGTCGTCACGACCATCAGCCTCGCGGCGGCGATCGTGGCCGAGGCGACCCTGTCGTTCCTCGGTGTCGGCCTCGGCGGCGACACCATGTCGTGGGGTAACGACATCAGCCAGGCCCAGCAGTCGCTGCGCGTCGCGCCGGCCGCGCTGATCTGGCCGTCGCTGGCGCTGACCGTGACGGTGCTGGCGTTCATCATGCTGGGCGAGCTCATCCGAGACGCCATCGACCCGAGAGCGAGGGCCCGCCGATGAGCGACGCCACCATGACGCCGCTGCTGTCCGTGCGCGACCTCAAGGTCGCCTTCGAAGGTCAGGGCGGTTCCCGCCAGGTCCTGCACGGCGTGAGCCTCGACGTCTACCCCGGCCAGACGGTGGCCATCGTGGGCGAGTCGGGTTCGGGCAAGTCCACCACCGCCTCCGCGGTGATCGGGCTGCTCCCCGGCACCGGTCACGTCACCGGCGGCAGCATCACGCTCGACGGGCGCGAGCTGACGGGCCTGACCTCGTCGCAGTTCGAGTCCGTCCGCGGCAAGGACATCGGATACGTCCCCCAGGACCCGATGTCCAACCTCAACCCGGTGTGGAGCATCGGCTTCCAGGTCAAGGAGGCGATCCGCGCGAACGGGATCGCCACCGGCCGGAAAGAGGTCGAGAAGCGCGCCATCGAGGTGCTCAAGCAGGCCGGTCTCGCCGACGCCGAGCGTCGGCTGCACCAGTACCCGCACCAGTTCTCGGGCGGTATGCGCCAGCGTGCGCTCATCGGCATCGGCCTCGCCGCCGATCCGAAGCTCCTGATCGCCGACGAGCCGACCTCGGCCCTCGATGTCACGGTGCAGCGCGTGATCCTCGACCACATGGCATCCCTCACGCGGGAGCGCGGCACTTCGGTGCTGCTCATCACGCACGACCTGGGTCTGGCCGCCGAGCGCGCCGACACCATCGTCGTGATGAACCAGGGCGAGATCGTCGAATCGGGTCCGAGCCGCGAGATCCTCGAGAACCCGCAGCACCCCTACACCCAGCGGCTGGTCGCCGCGGCGCCGAGCATCGCGTCGCAGCGCATCCAGGCGAAGGCGGAGGACCGCGGCATCCTCCGCGAGGCCGACCTCGACGCTCCGGCGACCGTGAAGGTGACCGACCTGGTCAAGGAGTACAAGATCCGCCAGGGCGGGTTCCGCAGCGAGCAGTTCCGCGCGGTCGACGGGGTCTCGTTCGAGATCCCGCGCGGCAAGACGCTGGCGCTCGTGGGGGAGTCGGGCTCGGGCAAGTCGACCATCGCCAAGATGGTGCTCAAGCTCGAGGAGCCCACCTCGGGGTCGATCGAGGTCGACGGCGTCAACACCGGCAGGCTCAGCGCGAAGGACACCTTCGCCCTGCGTCGCCGCATGCAGCCCGTGTTCCAGGATCCCTACGGCTCGCTCGACCCGCTGCGCAGCATCGGCAACCTCATCGCCGAGCCGCTCAACATCCACAAGGTGGGTGACACCACCTCGCGTCGCGAGCGGGTGGAGGAGCTGCTCGAGCAGGTCGCCCTGCCGCAGGAGCTGGCGTCGCGCTACCCGAACGAGCTGTCCGGTGGTCAGCGTCAGCGTGTCGCCATCGCGCGCGCGCTCGCGCTCAAGCCCGACATCCTCGTGCTCGACGAGGCCGTCTCGGCGCTCGACGTGCTGGTGCAGGCGCAGATCCTCCAGTTGCTGGCGGAGCTGCAGTCCGAGCTCGGTCTCACGTACCTGTTCATCACGCACGACCTCGCCGTCGTCCGTGTCGCCGCCGACCTGGTGTGCGTCATGGAGCGGGGCAAGCTCGTCGAGCAGGGCACCGTGGACGAGATCTTCGCGCAGCCGTCGCAGGAGTACACGCGGCGTCTTCTCGACGCCATCCCCGGCGCCTCCCTCCAGCTGGGCGGCGCGTGACGCGCGACGAGCGCTTCCGGGGCGCGGAGCACCCACGGGTGTTCCGCGCCCCGTCCTCCCTCTTCGGGCTCGTGCTCGGCGCGGTGCTCGCGGTCGTCCTCCTCGGGGATGCCGCGCTCCGCGCCGGCATCGGCGAGATGCTGCTCCTCGCGCCCTGGGTGCTGCTGGCGCTGTGGGGCGTGTACGCCCTGCTGTTCGCCCCGCACGTACGCATCGACGCCCGCGGCATCCGCATCCACAATCCTCTGCGCGTCACCGAGATCGCGTGGGCGCGCGTGCGCGACATCGACATGCGGTGGCAGCTCGAGGTGCGAACCGACGAACCGCGGGTCGTCAAGGCCTTCGGCGGCCCGGTGGCCGGACGACCGGGGCGCCCCGCGCTTCGCCGTGACGATGAGCGGGGGCGGCGCGAGCCCCCCGCCATCCGTGATCTTCAGATCATCCAGGACGCGTGGGAGTCCGCCCGCACGAACGCGACCGCCGACGGCGTCGTTCGTCGTTTCTGGGACATTCCTTCGTTGATTTCCCTGGTGGTTCTGATCCTCTGGGTTATTATCGCTTTGTTCATTTCCGGCGGTGTCCGCTGAGCGCAGTGCTGCGCCAGCATCAACCGCTCGTGACAAAGCGCCATGTAAGGGCTTTGTTACGGTCGTGAAAAGTGTGTTCCCCCGGCACACATTCCGCGAGGTGCCGACGTAGGGTCTCTGGAGATCCTTAGCCAGGCGAAAGAATCGGCGGGGATCTCGAAGGCGAGAGGACCACCATGCAGATCATCGACATGTTCCGGACAGGCCTGCGCGCCTCATGACGTTGTACGTTCTGCGCCGGTTCCTGAACTACGCGGTTCTGAGCCTGCTGGCGACCTGCCTCGCGTACGTGCTCGGGTCCGCGCTGCTGCGACCCCAGGATCGCTTCTACGGCATGAACCCGCGTCCGCCGGAGGACTCGATCATCGCGAGCCTGAACGCGCTCGGGGCCAACCCAGACGTGCCGATCCTCGTGCGACTGTGGAACTGGCTCGTGAACCTGTTCACGAAGTTCTCCCTCGGCTCCACCATCGGCGGCCAGGACGTCATGGCCGAGATCTCCGCCCGAGCCGGCACGAGCCTGCGTCTGCTGCTCATCGGTTCGCTCATCGGCGCCGTCGTCGGCGTGCTCGTGGGCGTGTGGGGAGCCGTGCGGCAGTACCGCGCGAGCGACCAGGTGACGACGTACGCCTCGTACCTCGTGTTCGCGACGCCCACCTTCGTGATCGGCGTGCTGCTCATGATCGCCGCGACCGGGTTCAACAACGCCCTCGGAACGCAGGTCATCCGCTTCACGGGCGAGTACACCGCCGGCATCGAGGGCTTCTGGCCGGTCGTCGCCGATCGCGCCGTTCATCTGCTGCTGCCCACGATCGCGCTCGTGCTCATCAGTGCCGCGTCCTACTCGCGCTATCAGCGCAGCATGATGCTCGACGTCCTCGGCGCCGACTACATCCGCACCGCCCGCGCGAAGGGACTGCCGCGCACGCAGGCGCTCTTCCGCCACGGCGTGCGGATCGCGCTGATCCCGATGTCGACGTTCTTCGCCTACAGCTTCGGCACCCTGATCGCGGGCTCGACCATGCTCGAGATCGTGTTCTCGTGGCGCGGCATGGGGCAGTTCCAGCTCAACGCCGTCACCCAGCAGGACATCAACGCGGTGGCCGGTTCGACCCTCTTCGTCGCGGTGCTCGTGCTGCTGTCGTCGACCCTGTCCGAAGTGCTCTACGCCGCACTCGACCCGAGAGTGAGGAGCTGACATGACGATGCAGGAAGAGGCCGTGGACGGCACACTCGTCGCCACCAGCCCTGTGACCCGCGAACGCAAGGCGCTCTCCCGCGGAGCGCTCGTGCGGGCCCGGCTGCGCAAGATGCCCCGCTTCTGGGTCGGCGCGAGCATCCTCGTGTTCATCGTGCTGTGGGCCTTCATCGGCCCCCTGGTCTACCCCTACGACGCCACGGAGCGCGACTTCCTCAACGTCGGCCTGGGGCCCACCCAGCTGCACTGGTTCGGCACGAACGGCATCGGTCAGGACATCTACGCCCAGACCCTCGTCGGCTTGCAGAAGTCGCTCATCATCGGCGCCCTCGCCGGCATCGGCGCGACGCTGATCGCCGCCGCCGTGGGCTCGGTCGCCGGATACCTCGGCGGGAAGATCGACGCGGTCATCGGGTGGCTCATCCACCTGCTGCTCGTCATCCCCTCGTTCTTCATCCTCGTGCTGCTCAGCCCGCTGACACGCGGCCTGTCCTGGCTGGCGCTGACGTTCTTCCTCGCGGTGTTCAGCTGGATGATCCTCGCCCAGGTGGTGCGCAACCAGACGCGTTCGCTGCGCAACCGCGACTTCGTGCGCGCGGCCCGCTACATGGGCATGCCGACGCGCAAGATCCTCGGTCGCCACATCATCCCCAACATCGCGTCGTTGCTCATCATCGACGCGACCCTCGGCATCGTCGCGGCCATCATGGCCGAGACCTCGCTCAGCTACTTCGGCTTCGGCGTCCAGGCGCCCGACGTCTCGCTCGGCACGCTGCTCGCCGCCGGCACGTCGGCGGCCGTGACCCGCCCCTGGCTGTTCGTGTACCCCGCCGGCGTGCTGATCGTGCTGCTCCTGGCCATCAGCCTCATCGGCGACGCCCTGCGCGACGCCATCGACCCCACCTCGGGAGCGAACCGTGACTGACACCCGTTCCGCCACCCTGCTGTCCTCCACCGGACGCACCCCTCTGCTGTCGGTCCGCGACCTCAGCGTCACCTTCCCGCAGCGCGAGGGCGGCGACGTCCGCGCCGTGCGCGGGATCTCGTACGACGTGCACGAGGGCGAGTTCCTCGGGATCGTCGGCGAGTCCGGCTCCGGGAAGAGCGTCTCCTCGCTCGCGGTGATGGGACTGCTGCCGTCGAACGCGCGCGTCGAGGGCGACATCCTCTACGACGGGCGTTCGCTCCTGTCGATGAACGACGCCCAGCTGTCGAAGATCCGCGGCGCCGAGCTGGCGATGGTCTTCCAGGACCCGCTGTCCGCACTGACCCCGGTGTACACCGTGGGCGATCAGATCTCCGAGGGCCTGCGGCTGCACGACCGCGCGCTGTCGCCCCAGGCCGCGCACGCCCGGTCGGTGGAGCTGCTCAAGCTCGTCGGCATCCCGGATGCCGAGCGCCGTGCCCGCGCGTATCCGCACGAGTTCTCGGGCGGCATGCGCCAGCGCGCGATGATCGCCATGGCGATCGCCAACGACCCGCGGGTGATCATCGCCGACGAGCCGACCACGGCGCTCGACGTGACGATCCAGGCGCAGATCCTCGACGTGCTGCAGAAGGCGCGCGAGATGACCGGGGCGGCGGTCGTCCTCATCACGCACGACCTCGGCGTCGTCGCCGGTCACGCCGATCGCGTCGCGGTGATGTACGCGGGCACGCTCGTCGAGCGCGGTTCGGTCGACGAGATCTTCCACGACCCGCACATGCCGTACACGGTGGGCCTGCTGCGCTCCGTCCCCAACATGCAGACCGCGGGGTCGCACCGGCTCGTTCCGCTCGAGGGGCGACCGCCGTCCTTGGCGAGCCTTCCGAAGGGCTGTCCGTTCGCCGCGCGCTGCCCGATCGCGATCGATGCGTGCCGCGAGGTCGAGCCCGAGCTCGTCGTGCACGGCGCCGACCCCGACCACGTCTCGGCGTGCATCCGCGCCGGCGAGATCGCCTCCGGCGCCCTTGCGCGGCCCGACATCTTCCCCCGCCCCGAACCGCTGGGCGAGATCCCGCCGCTGCGGCCCGACGTCACGCCGGCGGTCGAGGTCACCGACCTCACGAAGCACTTCCCGCTGATGAAGGGCGCCGTCTTCCCGCGGCGCGTCGGCACGGTGCGCGCGGTCGACGGCGTCTCGTTCTCGATCCAGCCCGGTCGCACGATGGGCCTGGTGGGGGAGTCGGGGTGCGGGAAGACCACGACCATCCTCGAGATCATGGAGATGGTCGCCCCGCAGAGCGGCAGCATCCGCATCAACGGCACCGACGTCGCGACCGTGAGCCGCAAGGACAAGGCGCAGCTGCGCAAGGGCATCCAGATCGTCTTCCAAGACCCGATGGGCGCGATCGACCCGCGCCTGCCGGTGGGCGAGGTCATCACCGAGCCCCTGCTGGTGCAGGGCGTTGCGCGCGCGGAACGCGATCGCAAGATGACCGAGCTGCTGGAGCTGGTGGGCCTGGACCCGGCGATGTCGGACCGCTACCCGCACGAGTTCTCCGGCGGCCAGCGTCAGCGCATCGGCATCGCCCGCGCGCTCGCGACCGACCCCGCCGTCGTCGTGCTCGACGAGCCCGTCTCGGCGCTCGACGTGTCGATCCAGGCGGGCGTGATCAACCTGCTCGAAGACCTCAAGGAGCGCCTCGGTCTGTCCTTCCTGTTCGTCGCCCACGACCTCGCGGTCGTGCGTCAGATCGCCGACGACGTCTCGGTCATGTACCTCGGGCGCATCGTCGAGCAGGGCCCGGTCGACGCGGTGTTCGACGACCCGCGGCATCCGTACACCAAGGCCCTCATCTCGGCGGCGCCCATCCCGGATCCACGGATCGAGCGCTCACGCACCCGCATCCTGCTGGACGGCGATCTGCCGAGCCCCACGCAGGAGATCTCGGGATGCCGCTTCCGCACGCGGTGCCCGTTGTACCGCCTGCTGCCCGACGCCGACCGGCGCCGGTGCGACTCCGACGACCCCGGTCTGCGCCCCTCGGCGCACTCCGAGGTGGCGTGCCACTACGCCGAACGCTCCGACCTCGTCCTCGAGACGGCATCGGCCGCGTCCCCCCGAACGTCTGCGGCCGACGGCACCATGTCGTCGCAGACCCTCCCCGATCACCAACGAGAGGACTGATCACATGATCCGCAAAGCGAAGGCTCTCGGCGCACTCGCGCTGCTGAGCGCCGCCGCCCTGGCCGTCGCCGGCTGTGCGCCGGGCAACACCGCGGCCCCGTCGGCGAACCCCGACGACCAGAACTCCCTGCCCTCGACCGCGTGGGTGCGCGCCGACGCGGCCGACGTGCAGGACGGCGGCTCGCTGACGCTCGCCGTGTCGTCTCTGCCGGTGAACTGGAACATCTACCAGATCGACGGCAACGAGCGCGACACCAACGACATCTACACGACGATGAGCGGCGGTCCGATCAAGATCGACGAATCGGGCGAGCCCGTCGTCGACGAGAACTACGCCTCCTCCGCCGAGCTCGTCAGCGAAGACCCGCAGGTCGTCGAGGTCAAGCTGAACCCGGATGCCGTCTGGGAGGACGGCACGCCCATCACCGTCGCCGATTACCAGGGCATGTGGAAGGCCAACAACGGCTCGAACCCCGAGTACATCGTCACCTCGACCACCGGATGGGACCAGGTCTCCTCGGTCGAGCAGGGCACGGACGAGTTCGACCTCAAGATCACCTTCTCGTCGGTCTTCGCCGACTGGCAGTCGCTGCTGAGCCCCGTGCTCAAGGCCAGCGTCACCGCCGACCCGACGACCTTCAACACCGGCTACACCTCGCAGGCCGTGCCCTCCTCGGGCCCCTTCAAGGTGAGCTCGATCGACGCGACCGCCGGGATCGCGACGCTCGAGCGCAACCCGAACTGGTGGGGCGAGACCCCCAAGCTCGAGACGATCGTCTACCGCGCCGTGAGCCAGGACCAGCAGGGCTCCTCGTTCAGCAACGGTGAGATCGACGCCGTCGAGATCTCGGCCAACGCCGACCTCTACCAGACCGCGCAGAACGTGCAGGGGGCCCAGATCGAGGCCTCGAACGGCCTGACCTGGACGCACATCACCATGCGCGCCTCCGATGGGCCGCTCGCCGACGTCAACGTCCGCAAGGCCGTGGCATCCATCGTCAACCGCGAGCAGATCGCCAACACGGCGAACGCGCCCGTGGGCGTCCCCGCCATCACGCAGGGCAGCTACATCTTCATGCCCGGTCAGGAGGGCTACACCGACGAGGCGCTGCCCTACGACACCGACGCGGGAGCGCAGTACCTCGAAGACGCCGGCTACACCAAGGACGGCGACTCCTGGGTCAAGGACGGCACCCCGCTGACCTTCTCGGTCACGGTTCCGGCCGACACCGCGACGAACATCCAGCGCGCCGAGCAGATCCAGGCCGACCTGAGCGAGTTCGGCATCCCCGTCGAGCTCAACTCGGTGCCCGTGGGCGGCTACTTCAGCGACTACATCATCCCGGGCGACTTCGAGATGGTGACCTTCTCGTGGGTCGGCACGGCCTACCCGATCTCGTCGACGCGTTCGCTGTTCACCCCGGTGGACTCGGAGCAGAACTTCACCGGCATCGCCGATGACCGTCTGGGCCCCCTGTGGGAGCAGGCGAACAACGAGCTCGACCCGGCCGCGCGCCTCGAGACCGCGCAGGAGATCGACAAGGTCCTGTGGGAGTCTGTGCCGATCATCCCGATCGCGCCGCTGCCCAACGTCTGGGCCGTCAAGGAGGGCCTCGTGAACTGGGGCGCCACCCAGTTCGAGACCGTCGACTGGACGATCGTCGGCTTCCAGAACAGCTGAGTCCGACTCGGCGATACGGGGGCGGGATCCCACGGGATCCCGCCCCTTTCGCGTGCGTGCCCGCTTCCTGAACGTGCGCTGCCGGGAGTGTTGCGGGCGCCGGGTAGACTGGGATAGCCCGATTCCGGGCGCCACCCCTTAATTTTCCTGGAGACCCTCCATGGCGCACGCCCTTCGTCCTGACCTCCGTAACGTCGCGATCGTCGCGCACGTCGACCACGGCAAGACGACCCTCGTCGACGCCATGCTCCGCCAGACCGGCTCGTTCGGCGACCACGCGCACGTCGAAGAGCGCGCGATGGACTCGAACGACCTCGAGCGCGAGAAGGGCATCACGATCCTCGCCAAGAACACGGCGATCGAGTACAACGGTGTCCACACCGAGGTCCCCGTCACGATCAACGTGATCGACACCCCCGGCCACGCCGACTTCGGCGGCGAGGTCGAGCGCGGTCTGTCGATGGTCGACGGTGTCGTGCTGCTCGTCGACGCGTCGGAGGGCCCGCTGCCCCAGACCCGCTTCGTGCTGCGCAAGGCCCTCGAGGCCAAGCTCCCCGTCATCCTCCTGGTCAACAAGACCGACCGCCCCGACGCGCGCATCGCCGAGGTCGAAGAAGAGGCGCACGACCTGCTGCTGGGCCTCGCCTCCGACCTGGTCGACGACGTGCCCGACCTCGACGTCGACGCGCTGCTCGACGTGCCGGTGGTCTACGCCTCCGGCCGTGCCGGTGCGGCATCCCTCACGCGTCCCGACAACGGCGCGCTGCCCGACAACGACGACCTCGAGCCCCTGTTCGGCGCGATCCTCGAGCACGTTCCCGCTCCGTCCTACGACGACGAGGCGCCGCTGCAGGCCTGGGTCACCAACCTCGACTCCAGCCCCTTCCTCGGCCGCCTCGCGCTGCTGCGCGTCTTCAACGGCACGCTCAAGAAGGGCCAGACCGTCGCCTGGGTGCGCGCCGACGGCACCACCAGCAACGCCCGCGTCACCGAGCTGCTCAAGACCCGCGCCCTCGAGCGCTTCCCCGCCGAGGACGCCGGCCCCGGCGACATCGTCGCGATCGCCGGTTTCCCCGACATCACGATCGGCGAGACCATCGCCGACCCCGAGGACGTGCGCCCGCTCAAGGCCATCACGGTCGACGACCCGGCCATCTCGATGACGATCGGCACCAACACCTCGCCCCTCATGGGCAAGGTCAAGGGCCACAAGCTCACCGCCCGCATGGTGAAGGACCGCCTCGACCGCGAGCTGATCGGCAACGTCTCGCTCAAGGTCGTCGACATCGGACGTCCGGATGCCTGGGAGGTCCAGGGCCGCGGTGAGCTCGCCCTCGCGATCCTCGTCGAGAACATGCGCCGCGAGGGCTTCGAGCTCACCGTCGGCAAGCCCCAGGTCGTGACCAAGCGCGGCGAGGACGGCAAGCTCAAGGAGCCGTACGAGCACCTCACCATCGACGCCCCTGAGGAGCACCTCGGCGCGATCACGCAGCTCATGGCCGCCCGCAAGGGCCGCATGGACAACATGACCAACCACGGCACCGGCTGGGTGCGCATGGAGTTCGTGGTGCCCTCGCGCGGTCTCATCGGCTTCCGCAGCGAGTTCCTCACGATCACGCGCGGTACCGGTATCGCCAACGCCATCTCGCACGGCTACGACGACTGGGCGGGCTCGATCACGACCCGCCAGAACGGCTCGATCGTCGCCGACCGCATGGGCGTCGTCACCCCGTTCGCCATGATCGCCCTGCAGGAGCGCATGAGCTTCTTCGTGCAGCCGACCGAAGAGGTCTACGAGGGCATGGTCATCGGCGAGAACTCGCGCGCCGATGACATGGACGTCAACATCACCAAGGAGAAGAAGCTCACGAACATGCGTTCGTCGACCTCCGACTCCTTCGAGTCGATGACGCCCCCGCGCGTGCTCACGCTGGAGGAGTCGCTGGAGTTCGCCCGCGACGACGAATGCGTCGAGGTCACGCCCGAGAAGGTGCGCATCCGCAAGGTCGTGCTCGACGCGACCGAGCGCGGCCGCGCCGCCTCGCGCGCCAAGCGCCAGGATGCCAACGCCTGATGCTCGAACTGGCCGGTGCCTCGTCCGCCGATGTGCGTGAACACGTCGCGGCGGGCGGGCGCCTGGCCGTGCTGGCCGTGGGCGCCCTCGAGGCTCACGGCCCGCACCTGCCCCTGAGCACCGACACGATCGTCGCCGAGCGCATCGCGCGGGCGGTCGCGGAGCGCTGCGACGGTGCCCTTCTGCCGGCGATCGCCTACGGCGAGACGTGGGCGACGTCGGGGTACCCGGGCACCATCTCGCTGTCGCCCGAGACCGTGCGGGCCCTCGCTCTCGACATCGTCCGCGGGGCGGCGGCATCCGGCCTCGATCGTGTCGTCATCGTCAACGGCGACTTCGGCAACCGCCTGCCGCTCGCGGCGGCCGCGCGCGACCTCGCCGCGGAGGGCCTGCGGGTCCTCGTGCTCGACCACCCCGGTCTCGCCGACGCCGCCGACGCGGTGCGCGAGAGCGCGCCCGCGGCGCCGGGGATGAACCACGCCGAGGAGATCGAGACCTCGATGGTGCTGGCATCCGCTCCCGAGCTCGTCCGGATGGAGCGCGCGGAGCCGGAGTATCCCGTGTTCCCGGTCGACTTCGGACTGCGTCCCGTCCGTCTGCACGAGATCGGTGCGAGCGCGGTCTTCGGAGACCCCCGCCCGGCCACCGCGGAGAAGGGCGAACGCCTCTTCGCCGCGGTGATCGACGCCGCCGTCGCGCAGGTCGAGCGCTTCGTCGCGGGCTGAGGCCGGGGCTCAGGGCGCGTAGTCCTGGACGCGCCGTCCGTGCGAGCGGTCGGTCAGCGCCGGAAGACGCTCCGAGAGCTCCTCGACAGCCTCCTCGAGATCGATCGTCAGCAGCCGACGGTCCCGGACGACGACCCGGCCGTCGACGATCACGGTCGTCACGTCTCCCTGGTGCGCGCTGAGGGCGAGCGAGTGCGCGAGGTCGTGCACGGGCTGCAGGTGCGGGGTACGGAAGTCCACGAGCACGATGTCGGCGCGGAGCCCCGGCCGCAGGGCGCCGATCTCGCCGGCGAGACCGAGGACCTCGGCGTTCTGCCGCGTCGCGAGATCGAGCAGGTGCGCAGAGGTCGCCCACGTGGCATCCCTTGACGCGTACTTCTCGATCATGCCGAGAAGGCGCATGTTCTCCCACACGTCGAGGGTCATGCTGCCGGCGGCTCCGTCGGTGCCGATGCCGACGCTGATGCCGGCGTCGTGCAGCAGACGCAGGGGAGTGGTGCCCTCCTGCGCGTGGAGCAGATACGTCTTCGTGCACGACGCGACGCCCACGCGGTCGGCGTAGGGGGCGAGCAGCTTCGCGTCCTCGGCGACGATGCCCGCGCCGTGGGCGATGAGCGCGCCGGCTTCGAGCACGCCGGTCTCGTGCAGGATGCCGATCGGGGTGCGGCCGTCGCGCGAGCGGCTGGACGCTGTCTGCGTGAGGTTCTCGGCGGCGTGGACGTGGATGCGCACGCCCAGGCGCTCGGCATCCCGGGCCGTCGCCCGCAGGTCGTCGTCGTCGACGGTGTAGGGCGCGTGCGGGCCGAGGGCCGTGGTGATGCGTCCGTTCGCCGAGCCCGCGGCATCGCGCGCGAACGCCGCGCTGCGCTCGCGACCGGCCGCGCCCTCGGACGAGAAGAAGGTGTCGGCCAGCAGAGCCCGGATGCCGGAGCCCTCGACCTCTTCGGCGATGGTCGCCATGCCGAAGTAGTGGTCGGCGAAGGTGGTGACGCCGCCGAGGAGCAGCTCGCCGATCGCGATGCGCGCGCCGAGGCGGATGTCGCGGTCGGTGAGGTTGACCTCCATGGGCCACACGTGGTCGTTGAACCACTCGGCGGTGGGGACGTCGGAGGCCGCGCCGCGGAACATGACCATGGGTGTGTGGGTGTGGCTGTTGACCAGGCCGGGGAGGGCGACGAGGCCGCTTGCGTCGATGATCTCCGCGTCGGTCAGTGCCGCGAGGTCGACCTCGTCGTCGGGGAGGATCCAGGCGATGCGTCCCGCGCTCACACCGATGCTGTGACCGGGCAGATCGCGGACACCGCCCCTCGAGGCGGTGTCTGCGCGCGGCAGGTCGGGGTACCCCGGAGCGGGGCGGTGCGTCTCGGCGGCGACGCGGGCGTGACGGATGACGAGGTCGACGGGTGCGGTCATGACTCCTCCTGAGGGGTCCGGGTGCTCGCGCCCACGACGAGGTCGGCGCTCAGGGCGGTGCGTCGCCGCGCGGCGACGCGCGAGCGCTGCGCGTGCTCGAGCATCTCGACGGCCTCCGCGCCCATCTGGCGCCAGGGGTGCCGGAGCGAGGTGAGGGGCGTGCCCTGAGCGTCGGGGTACAGCTGCAGCAGGCTGGCGATCTGCACGTCGTCCGGGACGCGGACGCCGCGCGCCCGCAGGACGGTGAGTACGCCGGTGGCCACGTCGTCGTTCGCGCAGACGAGCGTCTCGCCCGGGGTGACGGCATCCCACAGCTCTTCCGCCGCGGTCACTCCGGCGAGCAGATCGCTGCCGCGGTACACCACGGCGCCGGGCGCGATATCCCGAGCGGCGCAGGCGTCCTCGACCGAGCGGATGCGCGTCGCGTCGGCGGGGGCATCGGGATCGAGACCGATCGTGGTGATCCGCCGCGTGCCGGTGCGGGCGAGATGGTTCGCGAGGAGTCCGGCCGAGGTCGTCTCGTCGAGACTCACGGCGCTGGGGGTGTCGGGGTCGAGGAAGCGCCCCACCTGCACGATGGGCAGACCGTGCGAGAGGCGCTGCGCGTGACCCGAGGCCTCGATCGTGGGAGGACACACGATGAGCCCGTCGACCCGGCGGTCGAGCAGGTCGGCGACGCGCTCGTCGTGGTCGGCGCCGTCGGGGGCGACGTACCGGAGCAGGGCGCCGATGCCCTGGGCATCGAGACTCTCCGTCACCGACTCGATGAGGGCCGAGAGGAAGACGGTCGCGTAGCGGGGGAGCACGATCCCCACGCTCTGCGTGCGATTCGACCGCAGCGCGCTGGCGACGGCGTTGTGGCGGTAGCCGAGGCGGGCGGCAGCGGCGCGGACGCGCTTGAGGGTGTCGGGCGAGACCGGGCGGGATCCCGAGAGCGCGCGCGACACGGTCGCGGTGGAGACCCCCGCCTCGGAGGCCACATCGGCGAGGGTGGCGAGCTCGTCGGGGGCTGCGGGGTCGATCACTCGCTCATCGTACGCAATCGATTACCCGATCCGTGGTCGCGAAATCGAACCGCAACACAACAGAAATCGGCGGCGCCGACGCGTATGAGTAAGGTGACTCTCGGTCGCATCCCCCTCATTCGTCCGACCAGCGTGCAATCGATTACATGACCTGCGCCCCACCCGAACCGAAGGAGTCCCCATGTCACGCCCCCTGACCCGATCCCTGCTCACGATGGGCGGCGTCCTCACCGTCGCCGCCCTGGCGCTCACCGGCTGCGGCGGCAAGACCGCCGACACCGGGTCGGCCTCGGCCGCGTCCGACGGACCGACGATCGCGCTGCTCTACGGCACCACCGGTGACTTCTCCTTCATGGACAGCGCCTACAAGGGGTTCACCGAGGCCCAGCAGGAGGACTCGTTCGCGCCGCTGGAGCTCTCCAGCCCCAACACCGACGACTACCAGGACCGCGTCGACCTCGCCCTGTCGCAGAACGCGGCCCTCGCGATCGGCATCGGCTTCCAGTGGCAGCAGCCCATGTCCGAGACCGCCCACCCCGACACCGCCTTCGTGCAGGTCGACGCCGACACCGGCACGGTCATCGATGACGTGACCACGATCTCCTTCGCCGCCGAGCAGTCGTCCTACCTCGTCGGGGTCGCGGCGGCCCTGGCCTCGACCTCGAAGCACGTCGGCTTCGTCGGCGGAGTGGACCAGCCCAGCATCCAGAACTTCTTCACCGGCTTCGAGGCCGGAGCGAAGTCGGTCGACCCGTCGATCGTCGTCGACAAGACCTACCTCGCGCCCCTCGGCGACTTCACCGGCTTCTCCGACCCGACGAAGGGCAAGGAGGCCGCGGCGTCCATGTACGCCGGCGGCGCCGACGTCGTGTACGCGGCCGCCGGTGGATCCGGTCAGGGCGTCTACGAAGAAGCGGCAGCCAGCTCGACGGATGCCAAGAAGAACTGGGCCATCGGTGTCGACGCCGACGTCTACCAGACGGTCTCCGACACCATCAAGCCGTTCATCCTGACCTCGGCGATCAAGAACGTCGACGTCGCGGTGAAGACCTCGATCTCGGAGTTCCTGGACGGCTCGCTCGAGCCCGGCGAGGTGCGCTACGACCTGTCGAACGACGGTGTCGGATACTCGACCTCGGGTGGCTTCCTCGACGCGTACGCCGACCAGCTCGCCGCGATCGAGAAGGACATCGTCGACGGCAAGATCACGGTTCCGACGGCCCTGTGATGACCGACGGGCAGGAGGTGCTGGTGCGCCTGAGCGGCATCGTGAAGCGGTTCGGGACGTTCACCGCGAACGACCGGATCGACCTCACGGTCCGCGCGGGAAGCGTGCACGCCGTGGTGGGTGAGAACGGCGCGGGCAAGTCGACGCTCATGAAGATCCTCTCCGGCGAGGAGAGCCCCGACGAGGGAACGATCGAGATCGACGGCGCTCCCGTGACCTTCCGCTCGCCGCGCGACGCGCAGGCGGCCGGCATCGGCATCGTGCACCAGCACTTCCTGCTCGCTCCCGCCCTGCGGGTGTGGGAGAACGTCGTCCTCGCCGACGAACCCGGACCGCCGGTGCTGATCGACGCCGCCCGCGCCCGTCGCGAGGTCGCGGAGCTCGCCGAGCGCACCGGCTTCCCGGTCCCCGTCGACGCCGAGACCGAGGATCTCGGCGTCGGTACGCGGCAGCGCGTCGAGATCCTCAAGGTCCTGTACCGCGACGCGCGCATCATCATCCTCGACGAGCCGACCGCGGTGCTCGTCCCCGCCGAGGCCGAGGCCCTCTTCGCCGCGATGCGCGACTTCACGCGCGCCGGTGCGGCGGTCATCTTCATCTCCCACAAGCTCGACGAGGTGCTCTCCTTCGCCGATGACATCACGGTGATCCGCGCGGGTCGGGTGGTCGGCACCGCCGTGCCCGCCGAGACGACCGCGCCCCAGCTGGCGCGGCTGATGGTGGCATCCGAGATGCCCGTCGTGACCCCGCGCGAGTCGCCCGTCTCGGACCGGGTGGTGCTCGAGACGCGCGGGCTGACGGTCGCGGGGACCGAAGCCGTCCCCCTGCTCTCCGACGTCGCCTTCCGCGTGCACGCGGGCGAGATCGTCGGCGTGGCCGGGGTCGAGGGCAACGGACAGTCCGAACTCCTCGCCGCCCTCATCGGACGAGCGGATGCCACCGGCACGGTGCTCCTCGACGGCGACGACGTCAGCGCGGCGACGACCGTCCAGCGGCGCGCCCGCGGCATGGGCTACATCTCGGAGGACCGCCACCGCGACGGGATCGTGCTGCCACTGTCGCTCCGCGACAACGCCGTGCTCGGCTACCAGCAGCTCGCCCCGGTGCGGCGCGGGCCCTGGTTCTCCCGTGCCGCGGCCGCGAAGGCGGCGGCCGAGATCATCGCGGCCTTCGACGTGCGCGGCGGGGGGCCCGCCACGAGAGCGGCGACCCTATCGGGCGGAAACCAGCAGAAGTTCATCGTGGGCCGCGAGCTCCTGCGCTCCCCACGCCTGCTCCTGGCCGCCCACCCCACGCGCGGCGTCGACATCGGCGCGCAGGCCGCGATCTGGAGCGAGCTCACCGCCGCCCGCGACCGTGGCCTGGCGACCCTCCTCGTCTCGGCCGACCTCGACGAGATCCTCGCGCTGTCCGACCGCATCCTGGTGCTGCACCGCGGACGCATCGTGGCCGAGCTCGACGCCCGCGGCGTCGACGCCGGCACCGTCGGCGAGTACATGACCGGCGCGCGCGGCGGGGAGGAGGCCGCATGATCGCCCGCATCCTCCGCACCGTCGCCGGCCCGGTCATCGCGATCGTGCTCGCGCTGGTCGTCACGGCCCTGTTCCTCACCGTGTCCGGATACTCCGCGGCATCCGCCTTCGAGGTGATGTGGACCTACGGCACGACGCCGGAGTCCCTGGCATCCACCGTCAACAACGCCATCCCGCTGTACTTCGCCGGGATCGCGGCGGCCTTCTCGCTGCGCATGGGGCTGTTCAACATCGGCGTCGACGGCCAGTACCGCGTCGCGGCGCTCGTGGGCGCCGTCGTCGCCGCCTCGCTGCCGTTCCCGCTGTGGATCACCCTCCCGCTGACGCTGCTGGCGAGTGCCGCGGCCGGGGCCGCGTGGGCTCTCGTGCCCGCCCTGCTGAAGGTGTACCGCGGGGTGAACGAGGTCATCACCTCGATCCTCATGAACGCGATCGCCACAACGGTCGTCGCCGTGCTGCTGGCCGACGTTTTCCGCTCCGGCGGGGGACAGAACACCGGCTCGGCGCCGATCGGCGAGAACGGCTCGATGCCCGCGCTCATCGACCTCGGCGGACGCGTGCAGATCTCGGGCTTCCTCCCGCTCGCCGTGCTGCTCGGCATCGGGTTCTTCCTCCTGCACGAGCGCACGGTCTGGGGCTACACGGTGACGGTGGCGAACCTGTCTCCGGATGCCGCGGAGTCCGCCGGCATCTCGGTCCGGCGCCGCATCGTCACTTCGCTTCTCGCCTCGGGCGCCATCGCGGGTCTCGTGGGTCTGCCGCACGTGCTCGGAACCGCGCACCGGCTGGACGGGACGCTCCCGACCGATCTGATGTTCACGGGCCTGGCCGCCGCCCTGCTCGGCCGCTCGCACCCGATCGGCACGGCGCTGGGCGCCCTGGTGCTCGCGTTCGTGGAGCGCAGCGCCCAGGTGCTCGGCATCGTTAAGCTCCCCACCGAGGTCGGCACGCTCTTCCTCGCGGTCGTGCTGCTGAGCTCGGCCCTCGGCTACTGGGTCGTGGAGAACGGCGAGCGTCGCCTGGCGCTCATGGCGGCGATCCGGCGCACCCGCGCCGGTCGTGCGAAGGAGGCGTCGACGAGATGACCGCAGTGACCACCGCCCCCGCGGCGTCCCGCGCTCCCTCCTCGGCGCGCCGACGCGCGCGCAGCGTCCTGTCCTGGGTGCTCCTGGGCTTCGGGCTCCTCCTCATCGCGCAATGGGTGTGCGATGCACCCGGCCTGTCGTCCTCGTCGACGTGGGGCTCCGCCCTGCGCCTGACCGTCCCTATCGCCGTCGTCGCCGTCGGCGCGCTGTACTCCGAGCGCGCGGGCGTCATCAACGTCGGCCTCGAGGGCATGATGATCGGCGGAACGTGGGGAGCCGGCCTCTTCGGCTGGTTCGGTGGCCCGTGGGTCGCCCTGATCGGCGGTGTCGTCGGCGGGCTCGTCTTCGGGCTGCTCATGGCGGTGCTCTGCCTGGAGCTCGGCCTGAACCAGCTCGTCGTCGGTGTCGCGATCAACGTGCTCGCCGCGGCCCTCGCCCGCTTCCTCTCCGACATCGTCTTCAGCGGACTCGACGGCGGCAGCGTCGCGCGCTCGCCGCGCATCGAGGGCAACGTCCCGCGCGTGAGCCTGCCGTTCCTCTCCGGCGGCTTCGGCACGCCCGATCCTCTGCGCGATCTCGAGGCCACCGGCACCCCGGTCCTCTCGCCCCTCGCGGGCATCGTCGGCGGTCTCACCCGTGACGTCTCCCTGGCCGCGATCATCGGCCTCGCCCTCATCCCGCTGACCGCGTTCGTGCTGTGGCGCACGCGCTTCGGCCTGCGCATGCGGGCGTCCGGGGAGGAGCCGGCCGCCCTGCAGGCGCTGGGCGGACACGTGCACCGCACGCGCTACTCGGCCGTGCTCGTGGGCAGCGGCATGGCCGGCTTCGCCGGCGGCTACCTCGTCCTGATCTCGCAGGGATACGTCGAGAACCAGGTCGCCGGCCGCGGCTTCATCGGCCTCGCGACCCTCATCTTCGGAAACTGGATGCCGGGAGGTGTCTTCGCGGGATCGGCCCTGTTCGGCTTCAGCGACGCCGTCGGTCTCGGCCGTCCGGAGACTTTCCGCGGCATGCTGTTCGTCCTGGGCGCCGTGTTCGTCGTTCTCGGCGCGGTGCGTCTGCGCCGCCGCCTCGGGGTCCGCGCGGCCGTTCCCTCCCTCATCCTCGGGGCGGTCCTGCTGGTCGCCGCCCTCGTCCTGCCCCTCCCGAGCGCGCTCGCGACGGCCGCGCCGTACCTCGTCACCCTCGCGGTGCTCGTGGTGGCCGGGACGCGTATGCGTCCGCCGCGTGCCCTCGGCAAATTCTTCCCCCGTCAGAACTCCTCGAGGTGATCGCGTGAGCGTCAATGAACTGTCCGGTGTCCACATCTGGGACGGTAACGCGCATCGCGGCGTCGGAACGGTGGGCTGGAGCGCGGGCCGGATCTCCTCCGTCGACATCACCGCGTCCGCCGGCGACGCGGACCTGACGGTGATCCCCGGTCTGATCGACACGCACGTCCACCTCATCGGCAACGCCTCCGACATCCCGGCCGACTTCCTGTCGTGGCCGCTGACGACGCGCCCCGAGGAGCAGGTGCTCCACGGCCTCGCCCACGCCCGGCGCGCGCTCGCCGTGGGCGTGACGACGGTGCGCGATCTGGCGGCGGACGACATTCAGTTCTCGCTTGCTCGCGCCCTCGAGGCGGGCGTGATCGAGGGTCCTCGCGTGCTCGCGCACGGCCTGGTCAACATGACCGGAGGCCACGGCGACCTCTTCACCCCGCCCGCGGTGGTCGACCGCAAGCCGGTGGCCGACGGTCCCGACGCCTGCCGAGCCCTCGTGCGCCGCTGGGCGCGCTCGGGCGCCGACGGCATCAAGGTCCCCGTCAGCGGCGGGGTGCTCTCCATCGGTGACAAGGCGTCGTGGCGCAACTACACGGATGCCGAGATCGCGGCGATCGTCGACGAGGCGCACGCGCTGGGGATGCGCGTCGCGGCGCACGCCCACACCGAGGACGGCATCCGGCGCGCCCTCGCCCACGGCGTGGACTCGGTCGAGCACGCGACGAAGCTCACCGCCCACCTGGCGGCCCAGATGGTCGAAAGCGGCACGACGGTCGCACCGACGCTTCTCATCAATGACCGCATCGCCGACGGATCGGTGCCGGTGGCCCCCGGTCAGCGCGAGATCGCGCGGGAGCTCGTCTCCGGTCGCGACCCCGTCTTCCGCGCCGCCGCGGCGGCCGGGGTGGAGTTCGTCCTCGGCACCGACGCGAACGGTTTCCACGTGGGCTTCGATGACCAGTGGGAGGAGCTGCGCGCGATGGCGCGGGTCTTCGACTGGGATGCCGCTCGCGCGCTGCAGGCGGCGACCTCGCGCGCGGCCGCGGCGATCGGCCGTGCCCACGATCTCGGTCGCGTCGCGGACGGCTTCGCCGCCGACCTCGTGGTGGTCCGCGGGCGCCCCTGGGAAGACCCGAAGGCGCTCCGCGCCGAGTCGGTCGTCGCCGTCGTGGCGCGCGGCCGGCTGGTGGCGGGCTCTCTCCCCGAATAGGGGCTCACCCCGCGGGTGACGAGAAGCCCTGTCCGCCCCGAAGGACCTTCGCGAGCGGCCGTCCCTTCGCGAGTTCGTCGACGAGCTTGTCGAGCACGCGGATGCGGTGCATCAGCGGATCCTCGATCTCCTCGACCCGGATGCCGCAGACCACGCCCGTGACCAGGTTCGCGTGCGGGGTGAGCGTCGCCTCGTCGAAGAACGCGCGGAAGCTCGTCGTGCCCTCGATGTGCCGCGCGAGGGCGGCGTCGTCGAACCCGGTGAGCCATCGGATGACGGCGTCCAGTTCGTCCTTCGTTCGTCCCTTGTGCTCGACCTTCGCCAGGTAGAGGGGGTAGACCGACGAGAACGCCATGTCGAAGACGCGGGACATGGGTCCACCGTACGACGTGACGTTCCCGTCCCCCGGTTGGGTGACGAGACGGCTGGGACGTGGTGTTCAGACGGCGAGACGCTCCGGAGCGCCGGTGCGGCTTCGGAGCGCCTCGCGAGGGTCATTTGGTCAGAAGATGAAGTGGTTCGTGGTCCAGGTGGACCGGGTGGAGAAGCCCTTCAGCTTTTGCCCGGCGGGCAGGGAGAGGGAGATTGGGGTGCTCTGGTTGGTCGTGGTGTTGTCACCGAGCTGGCCGTTGCTGTTGTCTCCCCATGCGCGGCCGGTGCCGTCGGAAAGGATCGCGTAGCCGCTGTTGTAGCCGGCGCCGATGGTGACCGCGTTGCTGATGCCCGAGACGGACACCGGGGTGGTGCGGTTGGTCGTGGTGCCATCGCCCAGCTGGCCCGAGTCGTTCAAGCCCCATGAGCGGATCTCCCCGGAGGCCAGCAGGGCGTATGCCGCGCCGCCTCCCGTGACGAGCTTCTTCGCCGTGGAGATGCCGGTCACCGGTCGAGGGATTTTCTGGCTCGGGACGGAGACGGAACCGGGACGCGAGAAGTCGTTCTCCGTTCCGTTCCCCAGTGCACCGCTGCCGTTGGATCCCCACGCGTAGATCTCTCCGGTGGCAAGTCGGACGAGAGCGGTGTTCGAGGTCGCGGCTACCTCGACCGCGTCGGTGATGCCGGAGACCGGTCCCGGGGTCGCGCGATACTGGTCGGTGGAGCCGTCGCCGAGCAGCCACGAGTCGTTCGAGCCCCAGGCGGAGACGGTGCCGTTCGAGCGAACCGCGTAGAACGTTGCGCCCGCCGCCGCGACCTGAACCGCGTCGCTGATGCCGCTGACGGGAGTCGCGAGGAGGAGATCGTTCCCCGACCTGTTGAGGTCGGCTCCCCACTGCAGCACGGCGCCGGACGCCAGCAGTGCCACCGCGGTGCGGCCGGCTACGGCGATGCCGACGACGTTCGTGATCGCGTTCTTCTTGCCGTCTCTCACGAAGGCCCACCCGCTGCGGTCGGTGGTCGTGCCGTCGCCGAGCTGCCCGCTGTAGTTCGAGCCGACTGCCCGGACTGTTCCGTCTGCGGAGAGCGCGGCCGAGAACGCTTCGCCCCCGGCTATGGCGGTGATGGGGGACGGGAAGACTCGCGACAGTTGCCACGGTGCGCCGACGATGGCGCTGGAGGTCTCTGTTCCGGTGCGGCCGGCCTGGTTGTCGCCGACGGCGAAGGCATTGGCACCGAGCACGGTGAGTGCTTTGGTGCCCGTGAAGCCGCCGCTCGTGGCCGTGACGGTGAGGGTACTCCCCGGGGTGGCGAACGGGTCGGTCGACATGAGCGTGGTCGACACGGATCCGTTGGCGGCGGTCGTCGCGCTCGCGGGGGTGAAGGTGGCGTTGCGGGCCGCGAAGGACACGGTCTGGCCGGCGAGCGCCGAGCCGGCGGCGCTTGTCAAGACCCTCGCCGACAGGGCGACGCTTCCGGCGGCGCGGACAAGAGTATTGCCCGGGGGGAAGTAGACGAAACGGTCGCCCACGATGAAGTAGATCGTGCCGCTCTCGGAGAACGTGTTGTTGGCGAGAACCGTGACGTTCTGCGTTCCGGTGATCGGGGTGGGGGTGGCGCCGGAGGCGCCGGGGCCGGCGCCCCATGCGGTGATGGTGCCGTCGGAGAGGAGGGCGTAGCCGCCTGAGGAGACGGCGGTGATGGTGGTGGCGGTGTTGATGCCGATGACGGTGGAGGGGGTGTTGCGTTGGGTGGTGGTGCCGTCGCCGAGTTCTCCGTATTTGTTCCAGCCCCAGCAGCGGATGGTGCCGTCGGCGAGGAGGGCGTAGATGCTCGCTTGTGCGCCGGCGACCTTCACGGCGTTGGTGATGCCGGTGACCGTGACGGGGGTGCTGCTATCGGTGGTGGTGCCGTTGCCGAGTTGTCCGTTGCCGTTGAATCCCCAGGAGCGGATGGTGCCATCGGACAAGATGGCATACGCGCTCATCGAGGCGGAAGCGATCTCGACGGCGTTGGCGATGCCAGTGACGGTGACGGGGGTGCTGCTGCTGGAGGTGGTGCCGTTGCCCAGGCGCCCGCCACGGCCATAGCCCCAGGAGCGGATCGACCCGTCGGCAAGAAGGGCGAGTCCTTCGGCGAGCCGGATGGCGGTGGTGATGCCGGTCACCGTCACCGGGGTGCTGGAGTAAGCGACGCTGGAGCCGTTGCCGAGCTGGCTGTTCAGGTTGGAGCCCCACGAGCGGATGGTCCCGTCGGAGAGCAGGGCGTGCGCGGCACCGAACTGGGTCGCGATCTGGATGACGTTGGACAACCCCGGGACTCTGGCCCACGTGGTCCGATCAGTGGTGGTCCCATCACCCATCTGACCCTGGCTGTTCGTGCCGACAGCCCAGACGGTGCCGTCTTTGAGCAGCGCGAGGGTGAACGGCGCGTGATAGCCGAAGAAGTCTTCGTCGCTGACGCTGGTCGCGATGGAGACGATCGGCGAGGGGAACGCTTGCTGGAGCTGGACAGGGCTGCTGGTGCTGCTGCCGGCCGGTGCCGCGTGGGAGTCGTTATCGCCCAGCGAGTAGGCGTTGGCGGCGAGGACGGTGAGGGGTGCGCTGCCCGAGACGCCGTTGCTGAGCGCGGTGACGGTGACGCTGCTACCGGGCAGTGCCCACGCGTCCGAGGTCGTGAGCGTGCTGGTGGCGGTGCCCGATCCGTCGGTGGTGGCCGTCGCGGGGGAGAAGGTCGTACCCGAGGGCCCGGTGAACGACACCGGCTGGCCCGAAAGGGGGGCGCCGGAGGCGTCCTTGACCACGGCCGTGACGACGACCTGGCCGGCGGCGGGAGTCTGCATGCTCGGCGTGGTCGTCGTGACGGTGGGGACGTTCGAGGCGGCGGCGAACGCGGGGGTCGCGGTGACGGCGACGATCACGGGGACCGACCACGCGGCCCCGGCGAGGACGGTGCGGCGTGAGAGTGCGGGGGCGGACGGGGCGTTCGGATTCAAGGTGGGCACGGATGCGATCATGGCGATGGACACCTCGGGTGCGGTCAGAGGGCGAGAAGGAGCGAGGTTCATCAAGACCCTGCTCACTGGACTGTCTAGCCGAGCGGGAACGCCGCCCCGGTTCTGCCTTGGGCGAGGTGAAGCGGCCCGGAATGACCCGCGGACCGTGCCAGCGGGTCGGCTATGCGTCCATGGAGAGCCTCGATAAGGAGCCCCTTGTCTCCGCATTCGAGGAGGACAGCGTGATCGGTGCGCTGTGCGTGCGGCGTCCCGGCAGGCGGGTCGGGTGACGATACGGGCGCGACGCGCATCACGGCTGCCGTGAGGCAGGCTTCACCTTCGCCTTTCGTGCGTGCGGTTTTCACCCGCGACCACCGACACGGATGCCACTGCTCCTCGAGGAGGACCTGTCGGGGTGCACGTGGTCAGACGCGCACCCCGACAGAGCGGGGGAGGGCGGTCAGGGGACGGTGATGAAGATCGAGCTCGCCCACTGCACGCTGGTAGAGAAGCCCTTCAGCGGGCGACCCTGGGGCAGGAGCGGTATCGGGGCGGATTGGCTCGTCGTTGTGCCGTCTCCGAGCTGTCCGAGCTCATTGTTTCCCCACGCGCGCGACGTGCCGTCGGCGAGGATCGCGTATCCGCAGTAGTAGCCGGCGCCGATCGTGACGGCATTCGTGATGCCGGAGACGGGGACGGGCGTTCTGCGGATGTCGGTGGTGCCGTCACCCACTTCACCGGAGGAATTTTCCCCCCATGCGACGATCTGTCCCGTGGAGAGCAGGGCATACCCCGTCGAGGGGCCTGCCGCGATGCGGATGGCGTTGTCGATGCCCGTGACCGGACCGGGTGTCATCTGCATGGGGACTCCGACCGAGCCCTCCGTGTATTCGTTCGCGGTGCCGTTTCCGAGGGTGCCGTCGCCATCGTTGGAGCCCCAGGAGTAAACCTCCCCGGTCGACAGGCGCGCGAACACGGTATGCGATGCGGCCTGGACCTCGACGACGTTCGACAGGTTGGGAATGGCCTCGGGGGAGGAGCGGTACACCACGGGCCACCCGACACCGAACTCCAGGGTCTCGTTGTACCCCCAGGCCAAGACCGTTCCGTCAGGGCGGAGCGCGAAGAACGCCGTGCTCGAGGCGGCGATCTGGATGGCATCGGTGATGCCGTCGACCGGGGTTGGCGTCGTCACGAACGAGTCGTTGTCCTGCGGGTCGAGGCTCCTGCCCCATTGCACCACGGTTCCCGAGGAGAGCAGAGCGATGCAGGTGCTACCGGCGACGGCGATACCGACAGCGTCCTCCATGTCGTCGACGGGCGTCCACAGACCATCGATCTTGCTGTTGGAACCATTGCCGCGTTGCCCGTAGGAGTTGTCTCCACAGACCAGCACTTGTCCACGGGCGTTCAGCGCGACGGAGAAGAACCTTCCATTCGCAGCCGCAGTGAGTGGCGACCAGAAGTTCGTCTCGAGCTGGGTAGGCACGGAGAGAACGGAGGCCGAGGACTCGGTTCCCGACTCCCGGAAGTTGTTGGTGCCGACGGCGTAGGCATTCGCTCCATTGATGTAGGCGGTCGCCGTGGCGCTCGCGCCCGCACTGCGTGCCGTGAAGTCAGCCCTCGCGCCGGGAGTGGTCCAGGGGTCGGGAACGGATAGAACGAAGCTCGCCCAGCCGAACCTGCTGACGGTCGTGTTCGCGGAGATGACGGAACCGTCCGGGGCGATGACTCCGACGGACAGCACGCTGGGGGCCGTCAGCGTGACCATCTGCCCGCCGGTCAGCGGCTCGCCCGCGGTGTTCTCCAGGCGCATGAAGGCTTCGCCCGATCTACCGGCGTCGATGACCGTACTGCGCAGGTCGATGACCCGCTCGCCGACGATGAGGAAGCCCGTGAACGTGTATCCGTTGGCGGCCAGCGTGGTCACGTTCTGCGTTCCGGTGATCGTGCCGGGACCTGAGTCGGGGATGCCCGGGGCACCTCCCCACGCCGTGATGGTCCCGTCATTCAGGAGCGCGAAGCCGCCGTCCGACGTGCCCGTGATGGCAATGGCGGTGGAGATTCCCTTCACGGCAACGGGAGCGGTGCGTTCTTCGGTGGTGCCGTCGCCGAGTTGTCCGGAGCCGTTGATGCCCCAGGCGCGTATCGTGCCGTCGCTCAGCAACGCGTACGCGCTCGACCCCGCGCACGCGATGTCGACGGCGGTGCTGATGTCGAGGACGCTGACGGGCTCTTCGCGAAGCTCGGTGGTGCCATCGCCGAGCTCGCGGTTCTGGTTCGCGCCCCACGCCCTGACGCTCCCGTCGGCGAGCACGGCGAAGCCGCACTTCGCGTTCGCGGCGACGCGTACCGCTGTGTCGATCCCGGTGACGGCGACCGGGACATTGTGGTCCACGCCGGAGCCGTTGCCGAGACGTCCCGCGTAGCCGGAGCCCCAGGTGCGGATGGTGCCGTCGGCGAGGAGGGCGATTCCGTTGCCCAGGCGGGTGGCGGTGGAGATGTCGGACACGGCGACCGGGGTGGTCGAGAAACTCACGTCTGTGCCGTTGCCGAGGCTTCCGTGCGCGTTCGATCCCCAGGAGCGGATGGTGCCGTCGGAGAGGAGCGCGTACCCCGTGCCCTCCGCGGTGGAGATCTGCTTCACGTCGGAGAGCCCGGGGATGGGTGCCCAGGTAGCGCGGTCGATGGTGGTGCCGTCTCCGAGCTGCCCCTCCGCATTGCTGCCGACGGCCCATACCGTGCCATCGCGCAGGAGCGCGAGCGTGAACACTCTCGGGACGTTGTAGGTGTCGCTGCCGGGAAAGAGCGGCCTTTCGCCGGCGGCGAGGCTGGAGGCGATGGCGACGATGGGTGACGGGAACTCCTGTCGAAGCTGCGCCACGGAGTTGTCGTCGCGCGTCCCCGGCGTCGCATCCGACCAGTTCGCGCCCACCGAGTAGGCGTTCGCGCCGAGCACGGTCAACGGCGCGGTGCCGGACGCGCCGTTGCTGAGCGCGGTGACGGTCACGCTGCTCCCAGGCAGGGCCCAGGCATCGGCAGTGGTGAGGGTGCTCGTCGCGGTACCAGAGCCGTCGGTGGTGGCGGTGTCGGGCGAGAAGGTCGCGCCCGCGGGTCCGGAAAAGGCTACGGACTGGCCCGCGAGGGGCTGGCCCGAGGTGTTCGTGACGACGGCCGTGACCACGACGGTCCCGGAAGCCGGCGCCTGCATATTAGGGGTGGTGACGGTCGTGTTCGCGTCAGACGAGGTGGCGGCGAAGGCCGGCGTCGCGGTGACGGTGACGATCGCGGGCACGGCCCAGGCCGCACCGGCGAGCACGTGGCGGCGCGACAGCGTGGGGGTTGTCGGGGCGGGCGCGGGCGTCGAAGAGGGTGCGGTCATGGCGATGTGTACCCCGAGTTTCGTGACGCGGGCGGATGTGAAGCGGCGGCGCGGTGGCATCCGCGTGCGCGTCCATTCCATCCGATCGGTGCACATGTTTGCATGCGTTCGGTACTGAGGTGAAAACGACACCGAGGAGAAGGTTGAGGCCCGTATCCTGACGTCCCGCCGCCTCCCGGGCGACTTGGTCGGGAAGCGAGGTGGATCTTCCGAACCGCCGCGATCGCTCAGACGACGGCGAGTGCGGATGTCCGAGGCGCAGTCAGTGCGACTCGACGACGCAGACGGCGCTCATGCCCGGCGCCAGCGCCTCGAACACGTGGCGAGCATCACCCGCGTACGACAGATAATCACCCGGGGCGAGCTCGAAGGGGGCGTCGGCGGGACCGACCCGCCCGCGACCGCTCACCATCACGAGGTGCTCGACGGTGCCGCGCGGGTGTGGGTCAGAGATGCGCGGCGAGCCCGGCTCGGCGCTCAGCAGATATATGTCGCGTCGCGCGTGCGGCGGACTCGCCGACAGGAGGACGGCCAGATAATCGGATGCCGAGGACGGCACCGCCGTGGCCGCTTCTCCGGCGCGGATGAGGGTGGGGGAGCGGACCCCCTCGTCGACGAAGACGGCGAAGGGGACGTCGAGCGCGCTGGCGAGTGCCCAGAGCGTCTCGACGCTGGGATTCCCGCCGCCGTTTTCGAGCTGGGAGATCGTCGCTTTCGCGACCCCGGCGCGCCGGCCGAGCTCTGAGACGCTGAGGTCGCGTCTCTCGCGCTCGCGGCGGAGCGTCGTTGCGATGCGGTCGCCGAGCTCGGTCATGCGTTCATTATGCGCGGCGATCGTTCGACTTGACGAACGCGGCGCACGTCGTTCACGATGATGACCATGCGTTCGCTTTCCCGAACACCCGAGGGTGTCGCTGCCCGCCAGGGGCTCGCGGTCGCCCTCGCCACGAGCGCGTACGGCATTTCGTTCGGCGCTCTCTCCGTGGCATCCGGCCTCGATGTCTGGCAGACCTGCGTGCTGAGCCTGCTGATGTTCACGGGTGGGTCGCAATTCGCGTTCGTCGGCGTGATCGCCGCCGGAGGACTTGCCGCGGCTCCCGCTGCCATTGCCTCGGCGGTGCTGCTGGGCGTTCGAAATGCGGCCTACGCGATGCGCATGGCGCCGGTCGTGGCGGGGGGATTCTGGCGCAAAGCCGGGGCGACCCAATTCACCATCGATGAATCCGTCGCCGTCGGCCTGGCGCAAAGCGAGCCGCGCGCGCGTCAAGCCGGCTTCTGGGTTACCGGGGTGGCGATCTGGATCGGCTGGAACCTCTCGACGCTGCTCGGTGCCCTCCTCGGAGACGTCCTGGGCGACCCGCGGGCGTACGGTCTGGATGCGGCGGCGGCAGCGGCCTTCCTCGCCCTGCTGTGGCCGCGACTCAAGGGTCGACAGCCCCTTGCGGTCGCGGCTGGCGCGGCCGTCGTCGCGGCCCTTCTCACCCCGGCGCTCATGCCCGGGATCCCGGTCATCGCCGCCGCGGGGGTGGCTATCGCCGTGGGGCTACTCGACCGGTCGCCCCAAGTGACACCCGACGAGGGGCGGATGCCGTGACTCTGTGGACGGCCGTTCTCGCGGCATCCGTCGTCTGCCTCGCACTGAAGGCGACCGGATATCTGGTGCCCGCGCACTGGCTGGATGCGCCGCGCCCCGCGCGCATCGCCGACTTGCTGACCGTCGCGCTCCTGGCGGCCTTGGTCGTCGTGCAGACGCTCGGCGCGGGTCAGGCGGTCGTTGTCGACGCGCGCCTGCCGGCCGTCGGCGTCGCGGCGGTGCTGTTGTGGGTGCGCGCGCCATTTCTCGTCGTTGTCGTGGGCGCCGCCGTGACGGCGGCGTTGCTGCGCGTCTGCGGCTGGGCGTCCTGACGACCCGCGGGCGCATCGACGGTGCGCCGTGCCCCGAGTGCGTGAGGGGTGCGGTGGGGCGGTAACGCCGAGCCGGACAGTGCGCGGCAGGTGCCACGAGCGAGAGGCGGATGCCGCAGCATCCGCCCCTCGTCTGTCTCCTCTGCAGACCCGGTGACCGTGGAGTGGCGCTGGCGCCTGAGAAGGAAGCGCCAGCGGACGAGTCGGGCGGGGCAGGCGTGGCTGTCGCCGTCTAGCGCTTCCGGCGGCAGTGGAAACTCCTGCCGTTCGGAATCTTCGACGGCACCAGACGTGCTGACACCGCGCGCCTCGTGACTTACTTCACGAGGCGCGGCGCGGGAAGACCGCGAACGACGCGTGGTTCGACGGCGAGATCTGCGCGATGACACCCGCGATCGAGGTCATGGCGACCGGCGTCGCTGAGTCGGATTGCGTTCCGTCGCCGAGCTGGCCGTCGCCGTTAGCGCCCCATGACATCACCGTTCCGGCCGACGTTAGTGCGTATCCGCTTGCGACGCTGGCGGAGATGTCGACGATGTCAGTGAGGCCGGTGACCTTCTGGGGTATAGAGGACATCGTCAAGGTGGTGTCCGAAACGCCGGTTCCGAGTCGACCGTGGGCGTTGGACCCCAGCGACCGTACCTCGCCGCCGGTCGTCCGGATGAAGACCGTGTCGACCGCGCAGGCGATCTGCGCCGCTTTGTCCGTCAGCCCGTTGACCTTCAGCGGCTCACCGAAGAAGCCGGCGGGGGTGACGGAACTGTCGACTCCGAGCTGCCCCTGGGAGTTGTCACCCCAGCCCCATACCTCCCCGTTGTCGAGGATCACGTGGGCCGAAGAGGTCGAGGCCGCCAGGTGGACGATATTCGTGAGGTTCTGCACCTGCCGCGGTGTCGACCGGTAGTCATCGCTCCACCCCGCCCCCATCTGTCGAACGTCGTTACGTCCCCAGGCGTAGGCCGTTCCACCGATGCGCGCGTAGGCGGTGGCGCTTCCGGCGGCGATCTGGTCGACGTCGTTCAGCCCAGCGATCTGTGTCGGGGTGTCGAAGACGGAGGTGTTCGACACCTGATCCGACCCGATCTGGCCGTAGTCATTCCGGCCCCACGCGTATACATTCCGATGGTCATCGAGGGCCAGAGCCCAATCCTTCCCGGCTGCGATCTGCTCGATGCCTTCCACGCCCGACACCCGGGCCCACGTGGTCCTCGCCGTCCGCTGTCCCGAGCCGTCCCCGAGCTGCCCGGCGTCGTTGGCGCCTGCTGACCACACGGTCCCGTCGCTGAGCAGGACGAGGGTGAAGTCTTGGCCGGCGGCGATCTGGACGATGGGCATCGGAAAAACTCGGGGGAGTTGGGCGGGCGTCGATGGCCAGTTCCCCTCCTGCCCACTGCCGAATTGGCCGCGATAGTTGGCGCCCACGGCGTAGGCGTTGCTGCCCCGCACGTTCAGGAGTCGGCTCGCACGGGCGAAACTTGATTTCGCCTCCGCACGCACCACCGTTCCGGGGGCGGTCCAGGGGTCCTCGGCCACGACGTTCGCGAAGGCGGAGTCGTCGGACGTGCTGACGCCGTAAATGGTCAGTGCCGGCGCGGTGAAAGCGATACCCTTCGCGGAGACCGGGGCACCCGTGGGGGAGGCTACCTTCACATTCAGCCACGTCTCGTCGCCGGCCGTCAGGTACTGCGGGTCCGTGAAGTCGAACTGCACGCGGCGGTCCTCGGTGAGCAGGTACGACGCGGTGCCGGTGCTCGACGAGGCCCCGAGCCGTGCGACGTTCTGCGTGCCTGCCGTCGTGACGGGGGTCGTACGGTCGGCCGTCGACCCGTCGCCGAGAACGCCCGCTCCGTTGCCTCCCCAGGAGCGGATCTCGCCATTCGACAGCAGCGCACGCGCGCTCTCCCCGTTCGCGGCGATCTCGACCACGTTCTGCAGGCCGGTGACCTGAACGGGCGTGCTCTGGTTGATCGTCGTTCCGTCGCCCAGTTGCCCCACGTTGTTGCGACCCCAGGCCCACACGGTGCCGTCGGACCGCAGGGCGTAGATGCTCTGGTGTCCGGCGGCGATGCGTGTCACCCCGCTGATAACTGCGAAGGTCGACTCCGTCGACCAGTTGATAGCGTCGTCTTCTCGTTCTCCGAAACCCGAGCCTCTCTGGCCCTTGTCGTCGCTTCCCCACACGAGCACCTTGCCGTCATCGGTGAGGGCGTACCCGGTCTTGTCCCCTGCCGCGACCTGCACGAAGCCCGAGTGATTCCGGAGAGTGAAGTCTCCGCGCTGACCGTGGTCGTTGCTGCCGGCCGTTGAGATCTGCCCTCCGCGGTCGAGCATGATCAGGAAGGCGTCTCCCGCCGCGATCGCCGCCACGTTTCTCGCGACGAGCACCGGCTGGAGCTGGTCGGTCGTATTGCCGAGGTTGAGCTGGCCGGCTTCGTTCGCCCCCCAGGCGTACACGTCTCCGTTCGCCAGAAGCACGTATGCCGACTGGCGCCCCGCGGCGATCTGCACCACCGCCGTGTCGTCCGATTTTCCCCACCACGGCCGCTGCGACGGGTCGTCGTCCTGGTTACCGCCGAGCTGTACCCACTCCGACTGATCCCTCGTGTCGCCGAGACCGAGCTGCCCCCGGTCGTTGGCCCCGATGACCGAGATGACGTTGACTTCAGCGCTCCATGCGAGTGTGAAGTCGGCGCCCGAGACGACGGATTCGAGGGTGCCGTAGAACGCCCGCGCAAGCTGTGCGGCAGTCGCCCCGTAGGCGTCGGTCGACCCGGTGCCGAGGTGCCCCTTTGTGTTGTCTCCCACGCCGTAGGCGTTCGCCCCGGCGATCGGCGCACCGACCCCGATGGTGCGGGTGTCGCCCTTGTCGGTCACTTGCGCGGTCTCCGAGGTGCCTGTCCCGGGTCGCTCCCACGCCGACGTCGATGTCACGGTCGCCCGTGCGAATCCATCGCTGTCGGTCAGGGTCGACGTCGGGGAGATGGTCACGTTCGCCGACGAAGAGAACGTGACAAGGCTCCCGACCTTCGGGGAGTAGTTCGCATCCCTCACCCACACCTCAACCGGCGCAGACCCTCCGGCTTCGAGGCGGCCGACGTTCATGTTGAGACTGTCGATCGGCGCGCCATCCGACGCCGCCGCGGCCGCGGGGACCGCGGTCGCCGTGACGATGGCGGGAACGGCCCAGGCGCTGCCCGCGATGAGCGTGCGGCGCGAGACGCTCCGCGCGGCCTGCGTGGGCGCGTCGGGTGAGGGAGAAGACGGCGTGGGCGAGAGAGAACTCATCAGGGTCCTTAGGTCATGGCGACAGCGATGGCATCAGCGTGCCGCTCTCCCGCGGGTTCCCGGACGGGGTCGGGAGGCAGGAAGGGGCGGGGTGAGCATGTATTGGCGACGTTTTTGCGACATCGACGCGTGCTCCTCCGAGGCGGATTCACCCACGAGAACCGAGGCGGCCCCGGCGGTTTCACCCGCAGCACGTCGTTCACATCGACGACGACAGGGAGTTCGGCGCGGGTTGTTCTGCCGAGCAGGTCGACGCGGGCTCCCCGTCATCGTGCTCCGTGGCGGCAGGGGGCGACCGTGCTCACAGCCGCGCCATCGGCGGCGGCCGTAGGATCGGGCTCGTGAAGTACGGCATTCTCCGCGTCGTCGGCTGGATTGTCGCGGCGGCGATCGGCGCCTTTTACGGCGCGGCCGGCACGGTGACGCAGGCGTTCCTCCTCGGCCCGGTCCCCGTGGGCCTGCTGCTCGCGACGGTCGGCAGCGCCGCCCTGCTCATCGCGCTGCGCACTCTCACGGGAGACCGCGTGAACGCCCTGGCCGGCGGCCTCGGCATCACACTCGCGACCTACGTGTTCTCGCAAGTCGGCCCCGGCGGATCGGCGATCGTGGCCGCCCCGACCGCGGGGACCGAGTGGGTTCCGCTCGTCTGGACCGTCGTGGGTCCCGCGCTCATGGTGCTCGTGGCGCTCTGGCCCGACTTTTCGAAGCTGCCCGCCCCGGCTCGTGCCAGCGGATCATAGGTCCGCGGCTCGGCGGAAGGGCCGTGCGCCGCAGCGCGATTAGACTGGGCGCGTGACTTACGTGATCGCCCTCCCGTGTGTCGATGTCAAAGACCGCGCCTGCATCGACGAGTGTCCGGTCGACTGCATCTATGAAGGCGAACGGTCGCTCTACATCCACCCCGACGAATGCGTCGACTGCGGTGCGTGCGAGCCGGTCTGCCCCGTCGAGGCGATCTACTACGAAGACGACCTGCCCGAGGAGTGGTCCGACTACTACAAGGCCAACGTCGAGTTCTTCGACGACATCGGATCTCCCGGTGGCGCGGCCAAGGTCGGCGTGATCGCCAAGGATCACCCGGTCGTGTCGTCGCTGCCCCCGCAGAGCCACTGAGCCGTGGGCGTCGCCGACCTCGCCGACTACCCCTGGGACGCGGTCGCCCCCTACGCGGAGCGTGCGCGACGGCATCCTGACGGGATCGTCGACCTGTCGATCGGTTCACCCGTCGATCCGACGCCCACCGTCATCGCCGATGCCCTCGCCGATGCGACCGACGCGCACGCGTACCCGCAGACCGCGGGGACGCCCGCGCTGCGCGAGGCCATCGCGGAGTGGTACCACCGCCGGCGCGGGGTTCCCGCACTGAATGCCTCGCACGTGCTCCCGACCGTGGGGTCGAAGGAGCTCGTGGCCCTGCTGCCGCTGCTGCTCGACCTCGGGCCGGGCGATGCGGTCGTGCATCCGCGCGCCGCCTACCCCACGTACGAGGTCGGCGCCCGTCTCGTCGGCGCCGAGGCCGTGGCATCCGATGATCCGCAGGAATGGCCGGAGAACACCCGGCTCGTCTGGATCAACTCACCGGGAAACCCCGATGGGCGCGTGCTCTCCGCCTCCGAGCTCCGGGATGCCGTACTTCGGGCGCGCGAACTCGGAGCCGTCCTCGCCTCCGACGAGTGCTACGCCGAGCTGGGCTGGGAGGCGCCGTGGGACGCGCAGCGCGTGCCCAGCGTGCTCGCCCCCGACGTCGTGGGCGATGACCTCACCGGGGTGCTGTCGGTGTACTCGCTCAGCAAGCAGTCGAACCTCGCGGGGTACCGCGCGGCGTTCCTCGCCGGCGACCCCGCGCTCGTCGCGCGCCTGCTGACCGGCCGCAAGCACCTGGGCCTCATGCCCCCCGCGCCCGTGCAGCGCGCGATGACCGTCGCCCTGGGCGACGACGCCCACGTCGAGGAGCAGCGCGAGCGCTACGCCCGACGTCGGGCAGTGCTCAAGCCCGCCGTCGAGGCGGCCGGGTTCACGATCGACCACAGCGAGGGCGGGTTGTACCTCTGGGCGACCGAGGGTCGCGACGCGTGGGAGAGCGTCGGGCGTCTTGCCGACCTCGGCATCCTCGTGGGGCCGGGGCATTTCTACGGCACGCACTTCCCGAACCACGTGCGGTTCTCGTTGACGGCGACGGACGAGCGGATCGCCGCGGCGGCGGAACGCCTGGCGGGCTGAGCGAGCCGGAGGTCCGTGAGCGGCGAGGGCGGTGACTCGTCCACGCGCGCTGCGGGCCGACCCGCCCGGGCTGCGTCATTGTGGTGAACGGCATACGGTGCACTGATCAGGAGGATCCCTCCATTCGATGGGGGCATCCTTTGGTGGTGTCATCTGTACGTCGGCGTGCCTACTAGGCTGTAAAAGCACTGTGTCCGGGTACCTTCCGTGCGCGTGCCGACCCGGAAGCCATACCCGTGGCATCCACCGGTCGAGAAGACCGCGGGTGCCGCCGCTCCCGCGATCGACCACATGGGCGACCAGAAATCGCAAGGAGGCGCGGTGAGCGACGCGGGCACGCAGCAGGACAAGGCCACTCTGACGGTAGGGGGCTCCACCGCCGAATTCCCGGTCCTGCGAGGCACCGACGGCGTCCCGAGCATCGACATCGCGTCGCTGACGAAGCAGACGGGGCACACCACCCTCGACTACGGCTTCGTCAACACCGCGTCGACGAAGTCGGACATCACCTTCATCGACGGCGACCAGGGGATCCTGCGCTACCGCGGGTACCCGATCGAGCAGCTGGCGAAGAACAGCACGTACCTCGAGGTCGCCTGGCTGTTGATTTACGGCGAGCTGCCCTCGGCATCCGAGCTGGCGTCGTTCGACGAGCGCATCCGCCGGCACACGCTGCTGCACGAAGACCTCAAGCGCTTCTTCTCGGCGCTGCCGCCGACCGCGCACCCCATGTCGGTGCTGTCGGCGGCGACGGCGGCGCTCTCGACCTACTACGAGGCCGAGTCCGACCCGCACAACCCCGAGCACGTCGAGCTCAACACCGTGCGCATGCTCGCCAAGCTCCCGGTGATCGCGGCCTACGCGCACAAGAAGAGCATCGGCCAGGCGTTCCTGTACCCCGACAACTCGCTCGGTTTCGTCGACAACTTCCTCAAGCTCAACTTCGGCGTGCTGAGCGAGATCTACCAGGTCAACCCCGTCATGACGAAGGCGCTCGACCTTCTGCTCATGCTGCACGCCGACCACGAGCAGAACGCCTCGACCTCGACGGTGCGCTTGGTCGGCTCGACCGGGGCGAACCAGTTCGCGTCGATCTCCGCCGGCATCCAGGCCCTCTCCGGCCCGCTGCACGGCGGCGCGAACGAGGCCGTGCTGCAGATGCTCGGCCGCATCCGCGATTCCGGCGAGAGCGTCGAGCGCTTCGTCGAGCGGGTGAAGAACAAAGAAGAGGGCGTCAAGCTCATGGGCTTCGGCCACCGGGTCTACAAGAACTACGACCCGCGCGCCAAGCTCGTCAAGGAAGCCGCCGACGAGGTCCTCGAGGCCCTGGGCGTCAGCGACCCGCTCCTCGACCTTGCGAAGGAGCTCGAGCAGATCGCGCTGCAGGACGACTACTTCAAGGAGCGTCGCCTGTACCCGAACGTCGACTTCTACACCGGCGTCATCTACAAGGCGATGGGCTTCCCGACCCGCATGTTCACCGTGCTGTTCGCCATCGGGCGCCTGCCGGGCTGGCTCGCGCAGTGGCGTGAGGCCATCACCGACCCGCAGACGAAGATCGGCCGCCCGCAGCAGCTGTACACGGGTGCCGCGGAGCGCAACTACCCCGGCGTCTGACCGGCATGTGGAACGCCCCGTCCCTCTCGCGAGGGGCGGGGCGTTCTGCGTTGCTGTTCGGCGGGGCGATAAACGTCCGCTGCACCGAGGAACGCACTTCGCGAGCGTTTCCGAGTGCAGCGGGCGTTTGTCGCGCGCGATTGGGGTCAGGCGTGAAGCGCCTCGTTCAGGGTGACACCGACACCGGCGCGGGCCGACGCCTCGACGGCGCCGGTGAGGGAGTTGCGGCGGAACAGAATGCCGTCGCGGCCCGACAGCTCGCCGGCCTTGACCGTCTGGTCGCCGACGCGCACCTTCGTTCCGGCCGTGACGTAGAGGCCGGCCTCGACGACGCAGTCGTCGCCGAGCGAGATACCGATTCCCGCGTTCGCGCCGAGGAGCGTGCGCGCCCCGATCGAGACGCGGTGCGTTCCTCCGCCCGAGAGGGTGCCCATGATCGAGGCGCCGCCGCCGATGTCGGTGCCGTCGCCGATCACGACGCCCTGCGAGACGCGGCCTTCGATCATCGACGAGCCGAGCGTGCCGGCGTTGAAGTTGACGAAGCCCTCGTGCATGACGGTCGTGCCGGGGGAGAGGTGCGCGCCGAGCCGCACGCGCGAGGCGTCGGCGATGCGGACGCCCGCGGGCAGGACGTAGTCGGTGAGGCGCGGGAACTTGTCGAGCCCCTGGAGCTGGATGCCGTACCGCTTGAGCTGCGGGAGGGTGCGCGCCGCGGTCTCGGGATGCATCGGGCCGGCGGTGGTCCACGCGACGTTGGGAAGGTGCCCGAAGATGCCGTCGAGGTTGATTTCGTTGGGGCGCACGAGCAGGTGCGACAGCGCGTGCAGACGGAGGTACGCGTCAGCGGTCGAGGCGGGGGCGGCATCGACGTCGATGGTGAGGGCGACCGCCTCGACGACGACATCGCGTCGCTCGTCCGCCCCGGCCGAGGGCTCCAACGCCGCGACGGCGGCATCCAGGTCACCGGGGTCGCCGAGGACGGGGTCCGGGAACCAGGCGTCGAGCACCGTCCCGTCGGTGGTCCGTGTCGAGAGGCCGGCAGCGCTGATGCGTCGTTCGTTGCTCACAGGCCCAGGCTACCGGCGGGACCGCGTGTGAAATGATCGGGGCATGGCCGCGCTCGATCTGACCTCCTCCTCCGTCGCCCTCACGCGGGCCATCTGCGACATCCACAGCGAGTCGGGCGACGAGACCACGCTGGCCGATGCGATCGAGGCCGCGGTCTCCGCCCACGACCACCTCGACGTCGTTCGTGACGGCGACACGATCGTCGCCCGCACGACCCTGGGTCGTGAGCGCCGGGTGGTCATCGCCGGGCACATCGACACCGTTCCCATCAACCAGAACCTGCCCGTCGAAGACCGCGAGATCGAGGGAGAGGCCTACCTCTGGGGACGCGGCACGGTAGACATGAAGGCCGGGGTCGCGGTGCAGCTCAAGCTGGCGGCCGAACTCACCGAGCCCGGGGTCGACATCACCTGGATGTGGTACGACCACGAAGAGGTCGACTCTTCGCTCAACGGCCTCGGCCGGCTGTCCCGCAATCGTCCCGACCTCTTCGCGGGCGACTTCGCGATCCTCGGCGAGCCCAGCAACGGCGAGGTCGAGGGCGGATGCAACGGCACGCTGCGCGCGCTCGTCCGTACCGACGGCGTGCGGGCCCACAGTGCCCGGTCGTGGATCGGCGAGAACGCCATTCACAAGGCGGCGCCCATCCTCGCCCGGCTCGCCGAGTACCGCGCCCGCGAGATCGAGGTCGAGGGTCTCGTCTACCGCGAGGGGCTGAATGCGGTCCGCATCACGGGAGGCGTCGCGGGCAACGTCATCCCCGACGCCTGCGAGGTCGAGGTCAACTACCGCTTCGCCCCCAGCCGCGACGCGGCCGCCGCGTCGCGCGTCGTCCACGACGTGTTCACCGGCTTCGAGGTCGAGATCGTCGACATCGCCGAGGGGGCGCGACCCGGTCTCGACGCCGAACTCGCGAAGGAGTTCGTGGAAGCCGTGGGTGCCACGCCGAAGCCCAAGTACGGCTGGACCGACGTGGCGCGGTTCTCGGCCCTCGGCATCCCGGCCGTCAACTACGGCCCCGGCGACCCGCACCTCGCGCACCACGATGAGGAGCGCGTGCCGGTCGCGCAGATCGATTCCGTCGAGCGGGGTCTGCGCGCCTGGCTGAGCGGGTCGTGACCGCCGCGGCCACGATCTCCGCTCCCGTGCGCGCATGGGAGCGTCTGCCCGTCGCCGCACGCATCGCGCTGATCTACGTCGCGGCGCGGCTGGTGACCACCGGCTTCTTCCTCCTCGCCTCGGCCCTGTCGGGCCCCGGCTCGCGGTACGGCGTCGCGCCGTCGCTCGGCGACCTGGCCCTCGGGTGGGATGCGCAGTGGTACTGGTTCGCGGCGGTGTCGGGGTATCCCGAGCATCTGCCGATCACCACGACCGGCCACGTGGCGGAGAACGCCTGGGCGTTCATGCCGCTGTACGCCTTCCTCTCCGCCGGGTTGGGCTCGCTCCTCGGGTCGTGGGGCGCGGGAGCCGTCGCGATCTCGCTGGCGGCGGGCTACGGCGCGAGCGTCATGCTGTACGCGCTCCTGCGCGAACGGATCGGCGGATCCGCGGCGATGTGGGCCGTCGTGTTCTTCGCGAGCGGCCCGCTCGCCGCTCTGTTCCAGGTCGGCTACGCGGAGGCGCTCTTCCTCTTCCTCCTCTTCCTGGCGCTGTGGTGCGTCCAGCGGCGACGGTGGGGGTGGCTCTACGTGCTCGTGCCCGTCATGGGCTTCACGCGCCCCGGCGCGCTGGCCTTCGCGCTCTTCCTCGGGCTCTACGGCATCCATCGCTTCCTGCGTCGTCGCCGCGAGCCGCTCCGGGTGTCGGAGATCGCGCACATCGTCGCGCTGGGCGTGCTCTCGAGCGCGGTGGGGTTCGCCTGGCAGGCGATCGCGGCGATGGTGACCGGGCAATCGAGCGCCTACCTCGCAACCGAGCTGGCCTGGCGGCGCAACTGGATCGCCGACGCCAGTGGCGCATTCGTGCCCGTCGAGGGCTGGGTGCAGGGGGCGCAGTTCTGGTTCACGCAGTGGGGGCTCGGGCCGCTCGCGGGCGTGATCGCCCTCGTGCTGCTCGTCGGCGGCGTCACCGTCGCGCTCGTGATGCTGCCGCAGGTGCGTGCGCTCGGGATCGAGGTGCGCCTCTGGTCGGCGAGCTATCTGATTTACCTGCTGCTGGTGTTCTTCCCGCAATCGAGCATCTTCCGCCTCCTGGTCCCGGTGTCGCCGCTGTGGGGGGCACTCGCGATCCCGCGCTCTCGCGCGTGGCGCCTCGGCGTGCTCGCCCTCGCCCTGCTCGGTCAGTGGTGGTGGATCTACAACATGTACGCGCTGGGGAACGCCTTTTGGCAGATCCCCTGAACGCGGTTCCGCGCCGGCGCAGATGACGGGCGGGGACGGCGATACGTCGAGCGCGCGCGCCGACACAGTAAACTACTTCACAGACCAACGAGGAAAAGGGGGCCGCGATGGCAGCCATGAAGCCGCGTACCGGCGACGGACCGATGGAGGCCGTGAAGGAGGGCCGGTTGATCATCGTGCGCGTGCCGCTCGAGGGCGGCGGGCGTCTCGTCGTCTCGGTGAACGACGCCGAAGCGAAGGAACTCTACGACGTGCTCGGCGGTGTCGTCGGCGCCGCCTGACGAACATCTCCGCACGAAGGCCGGTCCCCACGGGGGCCGGCCTTCGTCGTGTTCGGGGGCGGTGCGACGTCGTGCTGGCCTCTGCGAGGGGCGTGCGGCGGAGACGTTTCGGACGGATGCCGCGGAGCGCGGCATCCGAGCCGGATCGACCAGACTCAGGCGTCGGTCGGGCGCGTCGTGAGCTGCAGCAGGCCCTCACCGGTCGTGGAGAGGGCGCCGATGACGGCGGGGGAGGCCTGGACCTCCTGGATCAGGGAGCGGTAGGCCGTGGTCACGGCGTCACGGCGGACGGGATCGGCCACCGCGCCCCCCGCGAGCACGCGCGGGATGAGCACCGTCCCGCCGGCGCGCACCAGGCGGAGACCGTACTCCACGTATTCGATGACGCCCTCGGGGTCGGCGTCGATCAAGACGATGTCGTACGACGCCTCGTTCATGCGCGGGAGGACGTCGGAGGCGCGGCCCGTGATGAAGCGGGCGCGAGCGGCGGGCACGCGCGCGTCGAGGAAGGCCTGACGGGCGACGCCGAGGTGCTCGGGCTCGCTGTCGATGGTCGTGATCGTCGCGCGCGGGGAGCCGTGCAGCAGCCAGAGTCCGGAGACACCGCCGCCGGTTCCGACCTCGACGATGTTCAGAGCGCGCGACGCCGCCGAGATCACGGCCGCCTGTGCGCCGACGGCGGGGCTCACGGGCGCAGCGCCCAGTTCGAGCGCGTGCGCCCGGGCACGAGCGATGTGCTCGGGCTCGACCGTCGACTCCTGCACGAACCGTTCGTTCGCCTGTTGACCGCTCACGTGGACCTCCTCGACTCAGGCTAGACGGACGAAGGGTGCGCACCCCCCAGGCGCGGCCGGTAATCTGGTGCCATGTTCTTCGGCCTCACGATCGAGAAGCTGCTGCTGATCGGCGTGATCGCCGCCGTCCTCGTGGGCCCCGAGCGGCTCCCGCGCTACGCGGAGACGCTCGCCAAGTTCACCAAGCGCGCCAAAGAGACGCTGCAGGGGGCCCGGACGCGCATGCGCGACGAGATGGGCCCCGAGTTCGACGACGTCGACTGGAAGAAGCTCGACCCGCGTCAGTACGACCCGCGGCGCATCATCCGCGAGGCGCTGCTCGACGACACTCCCACGGCGACCATGCGGGCGGCAGGCGCCGCCGCGCTCGCGGCGAAGCCGAAGCCGACGGTGCCGCCGTTCGCGCCCGGCGAGCGCCCGCCCTTCGACGACGAAGCGACCTGAGCCGGGGGTCGTGAGGGAGGTCCCGGAGCGTGTCGAAGGGACCGGTGGGGCTGCGGGGCGGTGGCTTCGACGGGCTCAGCCACCTGGCGTGGGCGCGTGGAGGCGGTGGCTTCGACGGGCTCAGCCACCTGGGCGAGTCGAGCCGTCAGACGTTCAGGCGCAGGGGCTTGCCCGCCAGGCCGCGGGGGCGGATGGCGAGCGCGGCGGCGGCGGCGTCGATCGCCTGCGCGGCAGGGTCGTCGGGCTGCGAGAGCACCACGGGGTGGCCGTCGTCACCGCCCGAGCGCAGGGCCGCGCTGAGGGGCACGGATGCCAGCAACGGCACCGGCGTCTCGTCGTCCGAGAGCGCGCGGGCGACCTCGTCGCCGCCACCCGCACCGAACAGATCCAGAACGGTGCCGTCGGGGAGGGTCATGGCGGCCATGTTCTCGATCACGCCGATCGGGCGCTGCCCGGTCTGCCGTGCCACCAGTCCCGATCGCACGGCCACCTCGGCGGCGGCGGCCTGCGGTGTCGTCACGACGAGCACATCGGCGTGGGGGAGCAGCTGCCCCACCGAGATCGCCACGTCGCCCGTCCCGGGCGGCATGTCGAGCAGCAACACGTCGAGGTCGCCGAAGAAGACGTCGGTCAGGAACTGCTGCACCGTCCGGTGCAGCATCGGACCGCGCCACGCGACCGCGCCCGCGGCATCCTCTCCGGGACGGCGGAGGAACATGCCGATCGAGATGACCTTCACCCCGTACGCCACGGGAGGCAGGATGAGGTCGTCGAGGCGGGTCGGTGCCGGCGGCAGGCCGTCGGTGTCGACGAGGCCGAGAAGACCCGGGATGGAGAACCCGTGCACGTCGGCGTCGATGAGACCCACCCGCAAACCGCGCGCCGCGAGCGCGACGGCGAGGTTCGCGGTGATCGTCGACTTCCCGACGCCGCCCTTGCCGCTGGTCACGGCGATGACGCGCGTGAGGGAGTCGGGTCCGAAGGGCATCTCGCGCTTCGCGCGGCCACCGCGCAGCTTCTCGGTCAGCGCTTTGCGCTCGTCGGGCGACATGACGCCGACGCGCACGTCGACCGCGTCGACCCCGGCGACCGAGGCCGCGGCATCCCGGACGTCGCGTTCGATGCGATCGGCGGCGGGGCACCCCACGATCGTCAGGGCGATACCGACCTCGGCGACACCGTCGCGCACCGCGATGTCGCGGAGCATGTCGAGCTCGCCGAGGGGGCGTCGCAGCTCCGGGTCGGTGACGCCCGCCACCGCGTCGCGGACCCGGGCGGTCAGCTCGGCCGTCACGAGGTCGCCCGCGGCGAGGCCGGGCGCGCTCCCGTGTCGGGGTGCTCGTCGAGGCGCTCCAGGAGGGCCTTCAGCTCGGTGCGCAGCGTGTCCTTGGTGATGACCTCGTCGGTCAGGTCCCTCACCGCCATGCGCAACGCGACGATCTCGCGTGCGAGGTACTCGGTGTCGGCGAGGTTGCGCTCGGCGCGCTGGCGGTCTTGCTCGATCTGCACGCGGTCGCGGTCGTCCTGACGGTTCTGGGCCAGCAGGATGAGCGGAGCCGCGTACGACGCCTGCAGCGACAGCACCAGCGTCAGCGCGGTGAACCCGATCGCGGCCGAGTCGAAACGCCAGTCGTCGGGGGCGATGGAGTTCCACCCCATCCACAGCACGCAGAACATCGTCAGCGAGAGGAGGAACGTGGGCGTGCCCATGGCCCGTGCGACCCACTCCGTGAACCGGCCGAAGCGGTCACGGGAGGGCTGCGGGGTGCGGGGGGCGAGCACGCCGGTGCGCCCGCGGGGCGCATCGAGGGCGGGCGTCTTGTTGTTGCGTGCCATCAGCGCCTCCTCGGGGTCTGCGGGATCTGGGTGGGGATGCTCTGCGTCTGCAGGGGCCTGACCGAGGTCGGGGGTTTCGGATCGTCGCTGTCGTGTGTGCGCCAGTCGTCGGGCAGCAGGTAGTCGAGCACGTCGTCGACGCTGACGCAGCCCACCAGACGATGCGCCTGGTCGACGACGGGGAGCGATACGAGGTTGTAGCTCGCGAGCAGGCGTGCGACCTCGGCCGCCGTCGCGTCGGAGGGGACCGGCTCGAGCGTGTCGTCGATGATCGCGCCGAGGCGCTCGTGCGGCGGGTAGCGCAGCATCCGCTGGAAGTGCACCGTGCCCAGCAGGCGCCCCGTGGGCGTCTCGTAGGGCGGGAGGGTGATGAAGACGGATGCCGCGAGGGCGGGGTGCAGCTCGTGACGGCGGATGAGGGCCAGGGCCTCGGCCACGGTGGCGTCCGCCGACAGCACGATGGGCTCGGGGGTCATGAGACCACCGGCCGTGTCGGGGCCGTACTGCAGCAGGGCGCGGACGTCGTCCGCCTCCTCCGGCTCCATGAGGTCGAGCAGTTGCTCCGAGCGCGACTCGGGGAGCTGGCCGAGGAGGTCGGCCGCATCGTCGGGCTCCATGGCATCCAGGATGTCGGCGGCACGCTCGTCGCCGAGCTGCTCGAGGATGTGCACCTGCTCGTCTTCGGGCATCTCTTCGAGGGCGTCGGCGAGGCGGTCGTCGCTGAGCTCCTCGGCGACTTCGATGAGGCGCTCCTCCGGCAGGTCGAGGAGCGTGTTGGCGAGGTCGGCGGGCTTGAGCTCGGAGTAGGTGGCGACCAGCTGCTCGGCGGACTGCGCCTCGCCGGGGGTCTGATTCTCACGCACCTCGCCCCACGCGGCGAAGGTGGTCGCCCCCTTGGCGAAGGGCGACGCGCTCGTGCGCGGGCGGCGCAGGAACAGCTGCCCCACGTCCCACTCGCCGAGGCGGTTGCGCTCGATCGCGACGTCTTCGATCACGGCGCCGCCCGAGCCGTCGACGAGGCTGACGCGACGGCCGAGCATCTCGGCCATGACGCGCACCTCGCCGCCGCGCTGCTGGAAGCGCCGCACGTTGATGAGGCCGGTCGTGATGACCTGACCGGCCTGTATCGAGGTGACGCGTCCGATGGACACGAACACATGTCGGCGCCCGGGGATCTCGACGACGAGGCCCACGACGCGCGGCGCGGCCGACGCGCGGTAGATCACCACGACGTCGCGCACCTTGCCCAGGCGGTCGCCCGCCGGGTCGAACACCGTGCAGCCCGCCAAGCGGGCGACGAAAACCCTTTGCGTGCTCACCGGTCCAGCGTAGTCCGCGCCTCATGCGCAACACCTCGGAACGCCCCAGGCGCGCGTGACAGGATGGTGAAATGAGTATGTTCGCGCAGCGCCCGGGTGCCGGTCGAGACGAGGTCGGCGAGAAGGTCGCCTCGTTCCCGACGTACGAGCAGGCCCAGAAGGCCGTCTCGTCGCTCATCGCGGGAGAGGTGCCCGCCCGCGACATCGCGATCGTGGGGTCGGGGCTGCGCTCGATCGAACGCGTGACCGGGCGTCTCGGCTATGCCACGGCCGCGCGCTCGGGTGCGCTGAACGGTCTCATGCTCGGACTGCTGTTCGCCTTCATCTTCGTGCTCGGGCAGCCCACCCTGCAGATCTCGCTGTTCGTCGGCGTTCTGCTCGTGGGCATGGCGCTCGGCATGCTCCTCAGCCTCGGCACGTACTCGATCGTGCGTCGTCGCCGCGACTTCGCGTCGGTGATGCAGGTCGCCGCCGATCACTACGACGTGTGCGTGGCGGCGACGAGCGTGCACAAGGCGCGGGGGATCGTGGGTCCGTCCGGCGCGCCGCGGACGGTCGTGTCGCGTCCCTCGGCGTCGCCGTCCGACCCGCCGCGGTACGGCGAACGCGTGACCCCCGGCTCGAGCGCGCCCGCCGCCCCGCCGCGGCCGCCGGCACCGACGGCGGCGCCCTCGGATGACGAACCGCCGCGATACGGCGAACGCATCGCGCCGCAGGCGCCGACGCCGCAGGGTGAGGCGACGGAGGCGCACGGCGCAGCGCGCGGCGAGGCCGAGGCGGCGGGGGAGTCGACGACGCCGGTCGCGCGCCCGGACGACGCCGACGACACCACCGCCAGCAGCACCGACCGCGGCTCGCGACCGACCGAGCGGTGAGCGCCGACGCAGCCCCTCCCTCGGAGCCCGTTCGCATCGCCGTCGAGCTCCCCGCCGGGGCGACCGAGGTATCGGGGCTGTGGTCGCCGGCATCCGGAGCCGACAGCACCGTCGCGCTCGCGCACGGCGCGGGCGCGGGCATGGAGCACCCCTTCCTCGCCGGGCTCGCTGACGCCCTCGTCGCGGACGGCGTGTCGGTGCTGCGGTTCGTCTTCCCCTACGTGGAGGCCGGACGACGGATGCCGGGACCCGCCGCGCACGCCGTGGCGACGTGGGCGGGCGTGGAGGCCTGGCTCGCGGGGACGGCTCCGGGACCGTACGCGGCCGTCGGCAAGTCGTACGGCGGGCGCATGGCATCCGTCGCCGCCGCCGAGGGCGTCATCTCTCCCGCCGGACTCGCATACCTCGGTTACCCCCTGCACGCGCCGGGGCGGGCCGACAGGCCCCGCGGCGCGCACCTGCCGGCGATCGGGGTGCCGCAGCTGTTCGTCGAGGGCGAGAACGACCCGTTCATCGACCCGCGCGAGCAGTTCGACGAGGTCGTGGGGTCGTGTCAGGACGCGCGGGTGCACTGGATCGCCGGGGGCGGTCATTCCTTCGAGGTGAGGGGTGCCCGGCGGCCGGCCGACGAGATCGGCGCGGGGCTGGCGCCGGTGGTGGCGGAGTTCGTGCGATCGCTGTGACGGTGCGCCGGCGAGCCGCACGGCCCGCTCCGGTCAACGGCCCGCCGCGTAGCCCTGGGCGCCGCGCGGGTTCGCCGCGGCCCACAGCGTGCCGTCGGCGGCGCGTCCGACAGCGGTGACGCGACCGAGCGACCAGTCGCCCATGAGGCGCACGCGGTGCCCGCGCTGCTCGAGGCCGGCGATCACCGCGGCACCGAGGCGGTCTTCGACCGCGACACCCGCCGGAGCCCACGTGCGCGGCCAGAACGAATCGACGACCGCCGTCGTGTGCAGGTTCGGGGCGTCGATGGCCTGCTGAGGGCTGTATCCCCCGACCAGAATGCGCAGCAGCACGGTGAGCTGCCACTGGTCCTGCTGGTCGCCGCCGGGGGATCCCAGCGCGACGACCTCGTCCGCGCGCGACAGCAGCGTCGGGGTGAGCGTCGTGCGCGGACGGCGACCGGGGGTGAGGGATGCCGGGTGCCCCGGCACGAGCCACGTCGCCTGCAACCGCGTGCCCAGGCAGAAGCCCAGTGACGGGACGGTGGGGGAGGACTGCAGCCATCCGCCCGAGGGCGTGGCCGAGACGACGTTGCCCCAGCGGTCGATCACGTCGATGTGGCACGTGTCACCGCGGGTCTGGCCCGACCGGTCGACGGTGGGCTCGCCGGTGGAGCCGTCGTTCACCCCGTGCGCGGTGCGCAGCGGCGGACGGACCGGGTCGCGGCCGTCGGGGGAACCCGGCCGCCACTGCGTGGAGGCCTCGTCGCCGATCAGTGCGCGGCGGGTGGCGACGTAGTCATCAGCGAGCAGGGCCTCGACCTCGATTGCGCCTCCGGCGTCTCCGAACCACGCGTCGCGGTCGGCGAAGGCCAGCTTCTGCGCCTCGATCACGAGGTGCGCCCCCTCGACGGTGGCGGGGTCGAGCTCGGCGTCATCGACGTCGTCGAGGAGCCGCAGTGTATGCAGCAGCGCCGGTCCCTGCGTCCAGGTGCCGGCCTTGAAGACGTCCCATCCGCGGAAGCGCGCGGTCGCCGCGGGTTCCCACCCGGCACGCCAGGATGCGATGTCCTCGGCCGCCAGGACGCCCCGGTGATCGGCGCCGTCGGCATGTCGGTGCGGCCCCGTGATGAACGACGCCGCCTCCGGGAGCACCTTCGTCATCCAATGCTCACGCGCTGCGTCGATGCGCTCCGCGCGGTCGGGCAGGGCGGCGCCGGCGGTCACGAGCGCGTCGAGCACGTCGGCCCACGCCGGGTTGGTCACGAGGGTGTCGGGCGCGGGCGGGCGGCCGGTCGGCATCCACCTCTCGGCGGACGTGGGCCAGTGGTCGCGGAACAGGTCGGCGACCCGCGCGATCGTTGTGGCGGCTCCCGCGACGAGCGGGTGACCGTCGCGGGCGTAGCCGATGGCGAAGGCGAGGACGTCGCCGAGGTCCCACGTACCGTGGTCGCGCAGCAGGAGGAGCCACGCGTCGACCGCGCCGGGCACCGCGGCGGCGAGACCGCCGGCGCCGGGCACGAGATCGAGGCCACGGCTGCGGAAGTGCGCGAGCGTGGCTCCGGCCGGCGCCGGCCCCTGCCCCATCAGCACGACGGGGACCGACGCGCCGGCCGGCCGGACGAGCGCGACGAGGTCGCCACCCGGTCCGTTGAGGTGCGGCTCGACGACGTGCAGCACGAACGCCCCGGCGACGGCCGCGTCGAACGCGTTGCCGCCGCGCTCGAGCACGGCCTGCGCCGTCGCGGTCGCCGTCCAGTGCGTGGACGCCGACATGCCGAACGTGCCCCGGAGGGTCGGCCGCGTCGTGAACGGCGCCGGGGGCGTGAAGGTCATCGCGACTGCCGGGCGATCCACTCCTCGATCTCGTCGGCGGTGCGGGGGATGCCCGCCGACAGGTTAACCGGGCCGTCCTCGGTCATGACGATGTCGTCCTCGATGCGCGCGCCGATGCCGCGGTACTCCTCGGGGACGGTGAGGTCGTCGATCTGGAAGTACAGGCCGGGTTCGATCGTGAACACCATTCCGGGCTCCAGAAGGCCGTCGTAGTACATGTCGCGACGCGCCTGAGCGCAGTCGTGCACGTCGATGCCGAGGTGGTGGCTCGTGCCGTGCACCATGTAGCGGCGGTGCTGGCCGCCGGAGTCGGCGTCGAGCGCCTCCTCAGCGGTCACCGGCAGCAGCCCCCACTCGGCGACGCGCGCCGCAATGACCTCCATGGCGGCCTCGTGAAGTCGACGGAACGGCACGCCGACCCGCGCAGCCGCGAACGAGGCGTCAGCGGCCTCGCGCACCGTCTCGTAGATGCGGCGCTGGATCTCGGTGAACGTGCCCGAGACCGGGAGCGTGCGCGTGATGTCGGCCGTGTAGAGGCTGTCGACCTCGACGCCCGCGTCGATGAGGATGAGATCCCCCGGCTTCACGATGCCGTCGTTGCGCGTCCAGTGCAGGTAGCAGGCGTGGGGGCCCGACGCGGCGATGGTGTCGTAGCCCACGCTGTTGCCGTCGGAACGCGCACGCTGGTGGAAGACGCCCTCGACCACGCGCTCGCCGCGTGGGTGCTCGATGATGCGCGGCAGTTCGGCGACGATGTCGTCGAACCCGCGTCCGGTGACCTCGACGGCCAGCGCCATCTGCGCGAGTTCGTACTCGTCTTTCACCAGGCGGAGCTCCGAGACGAAGCGGGTGAGCTCGTCGTCGGTGCCGACGGTGCGGTCGTCGTCGCCCGGGGCGAAGTCGTCGAGGTGGGCGGTGGCGAGGCCGAGGTCGGCGGCGACGCCGTCGAGGGCGGGGCGGGGGCCGATCCAGAACTCGCCGATCGTGGCATCCGAGTAGAACTCGGCGGTGGTGCGGTCGGCACGCTCGCGGAAGTAGAGCACCGCCTCGTGGCCCTCGTCGCGCGGCTCGAAGACGAGCACGGCGTCGGGCTCGGCGTCGCTGCCCCACCCGGTGAGGTGCGAGAACGCGGAGTGCGCGCGGAACGGGTAATCGCAGTCGTTGCTGCGCTGCTTCAGCCCGCCGGCGGGGACCACGACGCGCTGGCCGGGGAAGGCGCGCGACACGCGCGCACGACGACGTGCGGCCCAGGCCGCCTGCTCACGGGGCTCGGGCGTCGAGGCCGGGTGCTCCGCCCAGCCGGTGGAGATCGTGTCGAGGAATCCGCGGGGGAATGGCGCCTTGCGATTACTGGGGGCCTCGAGGGCGACCTCATCGGTCTGCGGCTCGGCGGTCGTGGGCTCGGCGGGGGCGGTCGTGTCGCTGGTGGAGGGGGCGTCCATCGTTCCAGTCTCGCACCCGTCGCCCTCTCGTGCACGGATGCCGCCGGGCCGGCGCGGGCGGGGGAGGAGCCGTCCTCAGCCTCCGGTGCGTTCCAGCTGCACCACGATCGGCCGATGATCGCTGCCCGACCCGTCGAGGGAGCGCATGACGACCGACGCCGAGACGGTCCAGTCGGGCGTGGCCATGACGTGGTCGATCGGTGCGCCGAGGAGGGCGGGGGCATCGGTGGGCCACGTGCCCACTCCGCCGTTTCCGCTCTCGGACGCCGCATCGTGGCATCGGCCGAGCGTGCCGCCGTCGACACCCATCCCCGTCATGTGGTCGAGGGTGGCGTTGAAGTCGCCCGCGAGGATGACGTTGTCGCTCGCGCACTGGTCGGCGAGCCACTGGAGGTCGCTGCGCCACTGCGGCATGTACTCCTCGCGCGGAGCGACGGCGTGGGCGGCGACGATGATCGGACCGTCTCCCGACACGGGCATCGCCACGGCGCTCGGAACGGTCGAGGTGTTGCTTGACCCGTCGAGCGAGGACTGGATGACGGAATAGTCGCCCAGCTCGGGCCGGATCAGCACGGTGGTGGAGGTGGCATCCCACCCGGTGATGCCGTACTCGCCGTACTCCGCGTGGTGCGCCCACATCGGCTGCCCCATGCCGCGCATGAGCTCGGCGACCTCGGCCCCGGTGTCGATGGTCGTCTCCGGGAGGGTGACGACGTCCGCCTGCATCCCGACGGCGAACTGGGCGATCGTCTCCGCCGAGGTGGCCGATCCCGCGGTGTTCCACGTCATCACGCGCAGGCTCGTGTCGGTCTTCGCCGGAAACCCTTCGGTGCCGAGCCCCCGGCCGGAGAGCAGGGCGACGTTGACCCCGCCCGCGATTCCCAGGATCAGCGCCAGCACCAGCGCGAGCGCCCGGATCGGCCGGATGAGCGCGAACAGCAGCATCAGCAGCGTCGCGGCGACCAGCACGGCCGCGAGAGCGGCGCGGAACGAGATGATCTGCGCGAGCGGGAACGTCCGCTCGAGTCCGAAGGCCGACGGCCACGTCAGCACCGCAGCGCCCGCCGCGACGACGAGCGCGACCAGGAATCCGAGCAGTCGACGCACCCGATCGACCCTAGGGGAGCCGTCTGGGAGATCGACGGATGCCGGCAGGGTGCTGCCCGAGCGTCGTGACGGTCGAGGGAACGAGCGGGCGGGCGGGGTGCCGTCGCCGCATCGGTGGGCGGCGCGGACCGGCAGCGCCTCGGGCATGGATGCTGCGCCCGGGCGCGAGCCGGAGCGATACGCTCGACGGGTGCCACGCGATCGTCGATTCCATGGACCGACCGATCTGCACCTGCACTCCTCGCACTCCGACGGCACGGAGCCTCCCGCCGAGGTCATGGCCGCCGCGCACCGCCACGGGCTGCGGACCGCCGCCCTCACCGATCACGACACGACCTCGGGCTGGGCCGAAGCCGCCGAAGCGGCCACCTCGCTCGGGATGACGTTCGTCCCGGGAATGGAGCTGTCGGCGCGGCACCGGTGGCGCAGCGTGCACCTGCTGGCCTACCTCGTCGACCCCGACGACGGGGCGCTGCGCGCGATGACCGATCGCATCCGTTCGTCCCGCGTGGATCGCGCGCAGATCATGGCGGAGCGCATCTCCCACGACTACGACATCGCCTGGGACGACATCGTCGCCCAGACGACCGACGGCGCGACCGTCGGGCGCCCTCACATCGCCGACGCGCTCGTCGCGCGCGGGATCGTGGCCGACCGCACGGAGGCGTTCGCCGGCATCCTGCATCCGGCCGGCGACTACTACGTCGCCCTCTACGCCCCCGACCCCGTCACGGCGGTCGAACTCGTCGTGGGTGCCGGGGGCGTGCCGATCATCGCCCACCCGGCGGGGCGGGCGTTGCTGCCCGACGGCGTGCTGCGGGCGATGCTGGACGCGGGACTCGCGGGGTTCGAACTCGCGCATCGCGAGAACCTGCCCGAGCCGACCGCCCTGTTGGCGGAGATCGCCGCCGAGCGCGACCTCATCGTGACCGGGTCGAGCGACTACCACGGACTCGGGAAACCGAACGTGCCCGGCGAGAACACGACGGCCGACGACATGGTCGCGCGCCTGTTCGCGCGCGGTCGTGGGTCGGCGCCGGTCTACCCGTAAGACGCGGCTCGGGGGGACCCAGACGACGAACGGCGCCGCCCCCGAGGGGAGCAGCGCCGTTCGGCGAGTGTGCGTCAGGCCACGGGAGCCGTCGGGGCGCCCGAGCTGCCCCCGCCGCTGCGGCGGCGCCGACGGCGGCGCGGGGCCGCGTTGCCGTCGTGGTGCTCCTTGCCCGCTCCGTCGTGCGTCCCGGCGCCGCCCTCGGCGCGCGGGGTGCCCTCGCCGCCCGCCTCGCCGGTCGACGATCCGCCGCGACGACGGCGACGGCGCGGGGCGCGGTCGCCCTCGGCATCCTGGCCCTCGGTCTTCTTCTCGACCTGCTTGGGTGCGACGGCCTTGGGGGCGGTGACCAGACGGCCCTTCGTGCCCTCGGGGATGTTCAGGTCGGTGTAGAGGTGCGGGCTCGACGAGTAGGTCTCGGTGGGCTCGGGCTGGCCGAACTCCAGAGCACGGTTGATGAGCGCCCACTTGTGCACGTCGTCCCAGTCGACGAAGGTCACGGCGATGCCCGTGCGGCCGGCGCGACCGGTGCGGCCGGCGCGGTGCAGGTAGGTCTTCTCGTCGTCGGGGATCGTGTGGTTGATCACGTGGGTGACGTCGTTCACGTCGATGCCGCGGGCGGCGACGTCGGTCGCGATCAGCACGTCTTTCTTGCCGGCCTTGAACGCGGCCATCGAGCGCTCGCGCGCCTCCTGGCTCATGTCGCCGTGGACGGCGGCGGCGTTGAAGCCGCGGTCGCCCAGCTCGTCGACGAGCTTCTGCGCGGCGCGCTTGGTGCGCGTGAAGATGACGGCCTTCTCGCGACCCTCCGACTGCAGGATGCGGGCGATGACCTCGTCTTTGTCGAGCGAGTGCGCGCGGTACACGAGGTGCTTGATGTTCGCCTGCGTGAGGCCCTCGTCGGGGTCGTTGGCGCGCATGTGGATGGGGTTCGACATGAAGCGGCGCGCGAGGGCGACGATCGGCCCGGGCATGGTCGCCGAGAACAGCTGCGTGTGACGGACGGCGGGGACCTTGGAGAAGATCTTCTCGATGTCGGCGAGGAAGCCGAGGTCGAGCATCTTGTCGGCCTCATCCAGCACGACCTCGGTCGCGTGCGACAGGTCGAGCAGACGCTGGTTCGCGAGGTCGATCAGACGACCGGGCGTTCCGACGACGATCTGCGCGCCGGCTTTGAGCTGGTCGATCTGCCCCTCGTACGCCTTGCCGCCGTAGATCGCGACGACGCTGGTCGAGCGGTTGCTCGTGAGCATGTCCATGTCTTCGTACACCTGCACCGCGAGCTCGCGGGTGGGGACGACGACGAGAGCCTTCACGCCGGGCTCGGGGTCGAGACCGAGGCGCTGGACGACGGGGATGCCGAAGCCGAAGGTCTTGCCGGTACCGGTCTTGGCCTGGCCGATGATGTCCTGTCCGGGAAGGCCCAGGGGGATCGTCTGCTCCTGGATGGGGAAGGCATCGACGATGCCCTTCGCTGCCAGGGCATCGACGATGTCCTGATCGATGCCGAGCTCGGCGAATGTCGTCATGTGCATGCCTGTTCCGGCGGCGAGAGACCGCCTGGGGGAGTCGTATCCACGCCTCACTCGTCCACAGGCGCGGGGTCCCGATCCATCGCCGGGACGTGTCCACTCTACCCGGCGTGTCTCGGCGGGCCCCGACGCCTAGGCTGTCGTACGTGTTCGCGTGGTTACGTCGTCGTCAGCGCCCGGTGGGTCGCACGCTGCAGTTGCGTTCGCGGGGAGACCTCGGCGAAGCCATGCGCGTCGACTTCGCGGAGCTCGCGCCCGATGTCGAGACCTTCCTCGGCCAGGCGGCCTACCTGCAGCTGGGGTTCTTCGAGACCCTGAGCGAGCTGATCGCCCTCACGCCCGAGCTGGCGGAGAAGGAGTCGCTGTCGCGCGCGGCCGGCGCGGCGCTCATCAAGCACCAGGAGCTCGTCGCGGTCATCCGCGAACGCGGTGCCGATCCGACGCAGCTCATGCTGCCCTTCCGCGAGTCGCTCGACGCCTTCCGCCGCAACACCCACGGCGTCCGGCCGCAGGAGACGATGCTCACCGTGCACATCACGGCGGGGCTGCTCGACGACTTCTACCTCGCCCTGTCGTCGAGCTACGGCGACACGGGTCGCCGCGTCGCCCGCATCCTGCAGGCCGACGACGACCGGCAGGCGATCGTCGACATCCTCGGCGCCACGATCGAGAGCGACGAGGAATGGCGCTGGCTGCTCGCGCTGTGGGGCCGTCGCCTGGTGGGCGACACGCTCCTCGTCGCGCGGACGGCGCTGCGCCACGGACACCTCGACCGCGCCGAGGAGGCCAAGGTCGAACCCGTCTTCAGCGAGCTGATGGGCGCGCACGCCCGTCGGATGGATGCCATGGGATTGGCCGCCTGAGGGCACGGGGCCGGCCGGGTGGCCTGGGCGCGCGGCACCCGCGACCCTCTGAGCGCGCGTCGCACCGGTTTCGAGCGCGTGGGCCGCGATGGTCGGCATCGGGGGTCGGGTCTGTGCGCGGCATCCGGAACGACCGATCGCTCGGCGGCGGGGTTCCGGCGGGCGCGGTGCGGGCTTCGGAGGGCGGGGCGCGGGCCTTCGCCGAGGGTTCAGACGGGCAATCGCGAACGGTCGGCGTCGTCGCGCGCGAGACGCGACCGCGTGACGAGGGTCACCAGCAGCACGGTCGTGACGACCGGCGCGATCACGGCGAGCACCCAGGTCAGCGGCGAATCGCCGAGGCCCGACCAGGTGAGGACGGTCCAGACGACGCCGGCCGACGCCGCCCCGGCGAACGAGGCCAGCGCCGCGCCGCGCAGGTGCCGGCCGGGGAGCGCGACGTGCGCGGCCAGGCCGATCACCGCGCCGATCAGGAGACCGAGCAGGATCTGCACGGCGGGAAGGTCAGGCGACGAATCCGACGCGACGCGACTCTTCGGTGCCGAGTTCGACGAAAGCGAGGTTGGCGGTCGGGACGAGGTAGGAGTTGCCCTTCACGTCGGTGAAGGTGACGTGGCTGGCAGAGCTGTCGAGGGCCGAGGCGATGGTCGACTTGACGACGTCGGAGCTCTCGTTCGTCTCGAAGTTCAGCTCACGGCCGGTGTTGATGATGCCGATGCGGATCTCCACGATGCGTCCTTTCCCCGCGGGCCGCGGTCGGCCCGGCGCGTGATTCGACTCTAGGGCAGGGTTCCGACACCACAGCCCGTCACGCGGGGCGCTTCGCGGACGGCGAACGCGGCGCCTTCGGGAGCCGCCCGGGGCCGGGTGACGCGGTGGGCTCGGCTTCGGGCGTACGCCGAGGTCCGCCCCGCCCCGGCCGCCGCGGCCCGCCCCAGGCGGTCCCCCCGGCCCGCCTCGGTCTGGCCGCCTCTGCCCGTGCCGCGCTGGCCCTCGCGGCCCGTCCCGGCCCGGGGGCGGCGGCGCGCCCGCCGGCCGCGGCGGCCCTTCCCAGCCGACGCGGGAGACCGCAGCCGCCCGTCGCGCCCCGCCGATGTCGGAGGTCGCGATTACCGTGGAGCACATGCAGATGACGGATGCCGCCGCCCTCGGCGCCGTGCGTGAGCGCGGGGGTCTCGATCGCGATCAGCGTGCCGTCGTCGCCTGGCCCGCCGACGCGAGCGGTGTGGTGGTCGGCGCGCCGGGCTCGGGCAAGACGACCACCCTGCTCTCGCGCGTGCGCGAGCTCGTCGCATCCGGTGTCGACCCCGACGACCTGCTCGTGCTCACCCCCACCCGGCCGGCGGCCACGGCCTTGCGCGACCCCCTCGCCCTCGCGGTCGACCGCGCCACCTCGGGCGCGCTGGCGCGCTCGGTGGCGTCGTTCGCCTTCCAGCTGGTGCGCGGGGCCGAGGTGCGGCGGGGCGCGGAGCCGCCGCAGTTGCTCACCGGAGGCGACGAGGATCAGATCATCCGCGATCTGCTCGAGGGCGATGCCATCGACGAACTCGAGGGCCTGTCGCGCTGGCCCGAGTGGCTGGGGCCGACGATCCGCGCCACCCGCGGGTTCCGCGGCGATCTCCGCGCCTTCCTCGCCGAGTGCACGGAGCTCGGCGTCACCTCGAACGACCTCGCGCTGCTCGCCGAGCGCCACGACCTTCCGGTGTGGGCATCGCTGGCGTCATTCGCCGACGAGTACCGCGCGGTGCGGTCGGCCATGCGCGGCGCTCACCGCGACGCGGCCGATCTCGCGCGCGAGGCCGTCGCCGTCCTCGACGCCGCGCGCTCCGAGCGCGAGCTGCTCGGGCGCTTCTCGACGTTGCGGTGCATCCTCGTCGACGACGCGCAGGAGCTCACCGCCGGCGGGATCGATCTGCTGCGCGCCTGCCGCACCGTGGGCATCGGCGTCGTCGCTTTCGGCGATCCGGACGTCGGGTCGGGGGCGTTCCGCGGCGCGACGCCCGAGAACTTCGCGCGGCTCGCCCGCGAGCTCGGCACGACCGCCGCACTCGGCACGCCGCATCGCGGCACGCCCGAGCAGATCGACCTGGTGCGGCAGGTGGCATCCCGGATCGGGGCCGCCGGCGTCGTCGCCCACCGTCGCGCGCCCGAGGGGGCGGCCGCGCAGGGATCGGTGCGCACCTACCTGCTGCGCTCGCCCGCGGAAGAAGCCGACGCGATCGCGCGTCTGCTGCGCGAGCGGCACGTTCTCGAAGGCATCCCGTGGAGTTCGTGCGCCGTCATCGCCCACGACTCCCGGCAGGTGGCGACGCTGGAGGCCGAGCTGGCCGCGCGCGAGGTTCCGGCCCGCGCGAGTGGACCCGGGCTGGCGCTGGGGGCGCAGCGCCCGGTGCGCGACCTCGTGCGCTTGGTCGAACTGGGCATGACGGATCCCGACGAGTGGGTGGCCGACGAGGTCGTCGATGCATTGCTGGGCACCTTCGGCGGGCTCGATGCCATCGAGCTGCGGCGTCTGCGCACGGCTCTGCGCCACGACGAGGTCACGGCCGGGGGCACGCGCCCCGCGACCGACCTGCTCGTGTCGGGGGTGCGCTTCCCCCTCGAGCTCGCCGTGATCGACTCGCGCGAGGCCCGTCGCGCCATCCGTCTCGGCGAGACGTTGAGCGCTCTGCGCGGGCAAGCCCTGCAGCAGGCGACCGCGCACGAGCTGCTGTGGACAGCGTGGGAGCGCAGCGCCCTCTCGCGCACCTGGCGCGAAGCGGCGAGAGGACACGGTGCGGTCGCCGAGCAGGCCGATCGCGATCTCGATGCGGTCGTGGCGCTGTTCCAGGCAGCGAAGCGCTACACGGAGCGCGAACCCGACGGAGAAGCGTCGGTGTTCCTGCGGTCGGTGCTCGACTCCGACGTCGCCGAAGACCGCATCGAGCAACCGGCCGTCGTCGACACCGTGCGGGTGCTCACCCCCGCAGCCGCGGCCGGAACGGCGTTCGACACCGTCGTCATCGCGGGGGTGCAGGACGGCGTGTGGCCGAACACGCGGTTGCGTGGGGGACTGCTCGAGACCTGGCGTCTGGCCGACGCCGTGCAGAATCCCGACCTTCCCGCCGCGGGCATGCTCGACCGTCGCCGCGCCGCGATGCACGACGAGCTGCGATTGTTCGTGCGGGCCGTCAGCCGTGCGGACGCCCTCGTGATCGTGACGGCCGTCGACGACGACGACACCGGGCCCAGCGTGCTGTTCGAGATGCTCCCCACTCCCGAACCGGCCGCGGCCATCCCCGAGCATCCGCTGTCGCTGCGCGGGCTCGTCGCCCGGCATCGCCGTTCCCTGACGGCCCCGCGCGTTCCCGCGGGCGAGAGGGCGCACGCCGCCGGCCAGCTCGCGATCCTCGCGGGCGCCGGGGTCGCCGGTGCCGCCGTCGAGGACTGGTACGGCGTCGCGCCGCCGAGCTCCACGGCGCCGCTGCGCGACCTCGAACGCGAAGACGTCCGCGTCTCGCCGTCCCGCTTGCACGCGCTGGAGGAATGCCAGCTCGACTGGGTGATCGCCGACCTCGGCGGCGACCGCGGTGGCACGACGGCCGGCATCGGGACCATCATCCATGCGGCACTCGAGACCGCGGCATCCTCGTCCGAAGACGACCTCTGGGCCGTGGTCGACGAGCGGTGGGGCGAGCTCGTGTTCGACGCGGCGTGGCGCGAGCGGGCGGAGCGCACCCGCGCCCGCGACCTCGTGAGACGGCTCGCCGCCTACCTGCGGCGCTTCGACGACGCCGGCGGCCGCCTCATCGGCGCGGAGCGGCATTTCGAGGTCCCCATCCCCGTTCCCGATGCCGGTGAGCACGGCGCCGTTCTCAGCGGCGACATCGATCGGGTGGAGCTCACACCGGCCGGCGAGGTCGTCATCGTCGATCTGAAGACCGGGAAGAGCGAGCCCCAGACCGACGCCAAGGTCGCCGACAACCCTCAGCTCGCGGCCTACCAGCTGGCGTTCTCGTCGGGTGCGATCGAACAGGTCGCCGGCCTGGCCTCCGGCGGGGCGAAGCTGCTTGTGCTGCGCCCGACCGCCTCGACGAAGGATTACGCCGAGCCGACGCAGAAGCCGTTCGATGACGAGCAGCGGGCGGCCTTCGTCTCGCGGGTACAAGGAGCGGTCGACATCATGCGCGGCACGACGTTCGCCGCCCCCTACGAGGTGCACTGCCGGGACGAGTTCTCGTACGGTCTCTGTCGCATCCACACGGTCTCGGCGGTGAGCGCCTCGTGAGCGAGGTGTTGTCCGCGGCGACGATCGCCGCGGCCCTCGGCCAGTTCCCGCCCACCGTCGAGCAGACCGCCGTGATCGAGGCGCCACTTGCGCCCGCCCTCGTCGTCGCGGGGGCCGGCAGCGGTAAGACCGAGACCATGGCCGGTCGCGTCGTGTGGCTCGTCGCGAACGCCCTCGTGCGCCGCGACGAGGTACTGGGGCTGACGTTCACGCGCAAGGCCGCGGGGGAGCTGGCCGAGCGCATCCAACGCCGACTGCAGCGCCTGTCGGAGTTCGAGGTGCGGGGGCTCCTTCCCTTCCTTCCGCGCCTGCACGCGGACGGCCGCCTCGCGGTCTTCACCGAGCTCGCCGCCCTCGAGGGCGCGCGGGGCGACGCGGCGCGCCGGGAGGCGCTCGATGCCCTGGTGGCGGAGACCGGTGCCGAGGTGCCGGATTCGCACGACGGTGATCAGCTGCTGCACCGGCCGACGGTGTCGACCTACAACAGCTTCGCGGACGCGATCGTGCGCGAGCACGGCCTGCGGATCGGTCGGGATGCCGAAGCCGCGGTGCTGTCGGAGTCGGCGGCGTGGTTGCTCATGCGACGCGTGGTGTTCGCCTCCGACGATCCACGCCTCGAGGAGCGCCAGGAGTCGCCCCGCACGCTGATCGACGCCGCGTTGCGCATCGCGCGCGACGGGGTGGACAACCTCGTCGATCTCGACGAGCTCGCCGCGTTCCCCGAGCAGTTCGGACGGATCGTGGAGCGGCCCTCGACCTCCGCGCGGGTGAGCGTCTACAAGGAGGTCGGGGAGGCCGCCGCGAAGGTCTCGGCGTTGTCGCTGCTGGCGACCCTCGCGGCCGCCTACGACCGCGAGAAGGCCCGACTCGGGGTGATGGACTTCGCCGACCAGGTGGCCGGCGCCCTGCGGATCGCACGGGAGCACCCGGCCGTGGTGGCCGAGCTGCGCGCCCGCTATCGCGTCGTGCTGCTCGACGAGTACCAGGACACGTCTGTCGTGCAGACCGACCTGTTGGCGACGCTGTTCGGCGGCACGGGCGTGATGGCGGTGGGCGATCCCCATCAGGCCATCTACGCCTGGCGCGGGGCGAGCGCGGGCAACCTCGGCGGATTCCCCGACGCCTTCGCACCCGGCACCGAGTGTCAGCGCTTCGCTCTGCTCACGAGCTGGCGCAACAGCGCGCAGGTGCTCACCGCGGCCAACGCGGTACTCGCCCCCCTGGCGCCCCGCGCGGCGGTGGCGGTCGAGGAGCTGCGCTCCCGCCCCGGTGCGCCGGAGGGACTCGTCGAGACGGTCTTCGGAAACGATCTGGATGCTGAGGCCGATCGCGTCGCGGCCTGGTTCGTCGGCGTGCGCGCCGCGCGTGCCGCCCACGGGCGCTCCACGACCGGTGCGGTGCTGTTCCGCAGCAAGAAGCACATGGTGCGCTTCGGCGACGCGCTCGGCCGACGCGGCATCCCGCACCGCATCCTCGGACTCGGCGGGCTCCTCACCACGCCCGAGGTGGTCGACGTCGTGTCCGTGCTCCGGGTGATCAGCGACCCCGAGGCGGGGTCGGCGCTGATCCGCCTCCTCTCCGGACCGCGGTGGGCGGTGGGTCTCGCCGACCTGCGCGCGCTGGCCCAGTTGGCACGGCGTCTTGCCACGCACGACGTGGCGCTGCAGCCGCTGGCGCCCGAGGTCGTCGATCGGCTCCGATCCACCCCGGGTGCCGACCGCGCCTCGCTCGTCGACGCACTCGATTTTGTCACTCGGCAGAGCGACACGCACGGGTGGCTGGCCGACATCACCCCCGACGGACGCGCGCGACTACGCGAGGCGGGGGCGGTGTTCGCGGGGCTGCGTCGCAGCGTGGGCGCTCCCGTGCCCGAGCTCGTTCGCCTGATCGAGACGGAACTGCGGCTCGACATCGAGCTCGCGGCGAACGAGGCACGCGGTCCCGCACGCATCGCGTCGGCGCAGCTGCGCGCCTTCGTGGACGAGATCCGCGGCTTCCTCGCCGCCGACGAGTCCGGGTCGGTCTCGAGTCTGCTGGCCTGGCTCGACCACGCCGAGCAGGCCGATGAGTTCGCTCCGCGGACCGAGCCGCCCGAGGACGACGTCGTGCAGTTGTTGACGATCCACGGGTCGAAGGGGCTCGAGTGGGATGCCGTGGCCGTGGTGCGTCTCGTGACCGACGAGCTGCCTTCTCTCGCCCGCGATACCAAGGGGTGGCTCGGCTTCGGCATCCTTCCCTCGGAGTTCCGCGGCGACTCGGCGTGGCTGCCGGTGTTCGCGTGGCGCGGCGCCGAGACGCAGCAGGACCTCAAAGCGGCGATCGACGCCTTCGTCGCCGACAATCGGGCGCGTCAGCTCGATGAGGACCGCCGCCTCGCCTACGTCGCGTTCACCCGCGCCCGCGACCATCTGCTGCTGTCGGGGTCGAGCTGGTCGGGGACGAAGCGTCCCCGTCGTCCGAGCGTCTTCCTCGACGAGTCCGTCGAAGCGCTCGGTCTCGATCCGGTGATCGACGACCCGGGCGACGACCCCTACGACGGCGAGCGGCGGCTCCTGCACTGGCCGCTCGATCCGCTGGGCTCCCGCCGCACCGCGGTCGCCGCCGCGGCGACGCAGGCGCAGGCCGCGAGGGCCGAGCCGGCGGCTGACGCCGATCCCGACCTCGAGCTGCTCCTGGCCGAGCGGGCCGCTCGGCTGCGCCCTGCACACGCGCCCGCCCCGACGCGCATCCCGGCATCCAAGTTCAAGGACTTCGTCGCCGACTACGGGGGCGCCGTCGACGACCTGCGCCGCCCCATGCCGGAGCGTCCGTACCGGCAGACACGTCTCGGCACCCTGTTCCACGCGTGGGTCGAGCAGCGCTCGGGACTCGTCGGATCGGGCATCGGCCTCGACGACGACGCGCTCTGGGATGACGACGAGGGAGGCGCATCGAACGCCGACGCCGCCGAGCTGCAGCGCCTGCGCGAATGTTTCGAGCGATCGGAGTGGGCGCCGCTGCGCCCCCTCGAGGTCGAGACCGAGATCGACTTCGTCACGCGGCGACTCGACGGGCGCGATCACGTCGTCATCTGCAAGCTGGATGCCGTGTACCGACGCGGCGACCGATACGAGATCGTCGACTGGAAGACGGGCCGCCCGCCCGCGAGCGAGGCCGAGCGCCGTGCGCGCATGGTGCAGTTGGAGCTGTACCGGGAGGCGTACCACGCCAAGCACGGCATCGATCTCGACCGCATCGACGTCGCCCTGTTCTACGTCGGCGACGAGTTGGTGCTGCGCGGCTGACGGGGCCGCTGCCGGGCCGAGGTGCACGCTCTGCGCGGGTGAAGCGGGGCGAGGCGTCCTGCCCGCGTGGCTGTCGGCCACGGGCGACGTGGGAGCGCGAAGAGGCCGGGGCGGGAACGCAGCCGAGCCAGCCTGCCCCGAGCCGTTCGGGTCGGGTGCGCGCGACGCTGGCTCGGGCGGTGTCACCCCAGACGCCCGCAGTACCTTCGGTCGGGTGCGTGCGATGCGGGCTCAGACGGTGTCGTCCGACACGCCCCACCGGCGGAGCGCCGCGCGGCTCGCGCGCGCAGCGTCCTCCTCGTCGTCGACCGCGGTGAACACCGGGTCGTCGGAGGCGCGGGGCTGGTGGAGCGGGGTCTCTTCGTCGGTGACGGGGATCTCCGAGGCACCGGGGAGGTCCGACGTCGCCGGCGGCGCGCTGGACTCTGCGCGCGGGATCGGCGTGGATTCGCGTGCCCCGTCGTCCCACCCGTCCAGGTCGAGCGGTGCGGTCGCTTCGGGATCGATGTCGTCGCGCGCCGGCAGCTGGTCGATGTGGATCGCGCCGGTGTCGGCATCCGGTCCGGGGGTGTCGAGGGCCTCGGCGAGCGCTTCGGCGGCTGCCACCCGATCGCGCTCGGCGGAGAGGTACAGCGAGAGGGCCTCGGGATCGTAGGCGTCCGTCTGCATCGAGGTGTCGACGACGGCGGGGGCGACGACGGGCGGAACGGCCTCGACGAGGGCCAGCGCATCGTCGATGTCGCTGCGCGAGTCCGGGACGATGTGGTCGCCGCGCACGCCGTCCGCCAGGGCGTCGAGCAGGGCGACCGCGTCGGCGACGACTTCGCTCTCGCCGGCGTCGTGACCGTGGACGAGCCACCGGGCGAACTCGAGCTCCGCGTACAGGCGGGCACGTTCGCGCAGCAGCGGATCGGGCGAGCGTTCGCCAGCGGCGGCGTACCCGGCGTGCACGTCGTCGGCCGCCAGCGGCGAGGAGGCCAGCCAGCGCAGGTCGACGGCGGGATCGCCGACGCTGAGTCCCGCCCAATCCAGGATGCCCACCACGTGCGGCACATCATGCTCATCGTCCGCGAGCACGATGGAGGAGCTCGTCGCTCCGCCGAGGATCACGGCGGACTCGAAACGCCAGAGGTCGTCGACCTCGAGAGCGCGCCGCCAGCGCATCATGAGATCGTCGCCGACCCGGCCCGTCGCATCGGCACGGTCGAGGAGGCGTCGGACATCGTCGCGCACCTGCTCGGGGGAGCGCACGGGCAGGCCGTCGGTGCGCACGATCGACACGGGGAGGGCGTGCACCGCGGCCAGCGCTCCGCCGATGGCGGGGGCGTACCCCGGGCCCTTCGGCAGGTGCGCGGGGTCGATGCGGTATCCGTCGATGTGATCGACGACGAGGACGCGCTGGATGCCGGAGCCGGCCTCGCCGAGCACTTCGGGCACCGCGAAAGGCAGCAGCGCCCGCACGCCCGCGGTGAGCGCGTGCAGCGCCCGGGTCTCGGCGGCGATGTCGGCCGAGGCCTCTTCGGTCGCCGGCATGCGCACCACGACCTCGCGCCCGTCATCGGTTCGAGCGAGGGCGGAATCGAAGCGTCCACCGCTGTTCTCAGTCAGCACGCTGACGTTGGTGATGGCGGTGCGCGGGAGGGCCGCCGTCGCCGACGCGGCTAAAATGAGGGGCGAGCGTGCCATGCCCCCAGGGTAGGTCGGGCTTTCTCCCGTCTGCCTGCGCCACGCCCTTCTGCGGTGAGGTCGGGCCGTCGATCCGCCCGTCCGCGTCCGCCCGTCAGAGAGGTGTCCGATGCCGCATCCCGCGTCCGCCCCGGCCGATTCCCCGCTTCCGTTGCGCGTCGACCGCTCCGGAGCGGAGCGCGACGATGAGGGGCTCCTCGAGCGCGTTCGAGCCGACACGGCGACCCGGATCCTGGCGGTGCGGCGCGACGCGGCGCCGGTGCGTGCCGGTCGCCTCGCGCTGCTGGAGCGCGGGCATTTGGCAACCGCCGATGTCGAGGTACACGAATGGGCCTTCCTGGGGCGCACCGTCGACGGGGTCGCCCTCCTGCTCGCGGTGCTGCCCGACGACGCCCCCGACGATCTCATCCGGAATGCCGAATGGGCCGCGCTGCGCACCGCCGGGGGCGATCTGCCCGAGTCGGAGGCGGAGCTCCTCACCACCGCCGTCGCTCTGGCGGGCTGGCTGCGCGACGCGCCCTTCTGCCCCGCGTGCGGGGCGCGTACCGACCTCCGGCACGCCGGATGGTCACGGCACTGCCCCTCGTGCGGACGTGAGCACTTCCCCCGCACCGACCCCGCGGTGATCGTATTGGTGCAGTCGGCCGAGTCGGAGGATCGCATCCTGCTCGGCGCGAACGCCGCCTGGGGTGGAGACCGGTACTCCTGCTTCGCCGGGTTCGCCGAAGCGGGGGAGTCGCTCGAAGACGCGGTGCGCCGCGAGGTCGGCGAGGAGTCGGGCGTGCGGCTCGACGACATCTCGTACCGAGGCTCGCAGGCGTGGCCGTACCCGCGTTCGCTGATGCTGGGCTTCCGCGCGCGCGTGGTGGCCGATGACGAAGCACGTGCCGACGGCGAGGAGATCGTCGAGGTGCGCTGGTTCGACCGAGACGAGATCGGCGCCTCCCTCAAGGGCGAGGGATCGGTGCAGCTGCCGGGGCCGGCATCCATCGCCCGCAAGCTGATCGACGACTGGTTCCGGGGCGTCGCATGACGGGGCCTCTCGACGGCCTCGACGAGCACCAGCTCGAGGCGGCGCGCGCCCTCCGGGGTCCGGTCTGCGTGCTCGCGGGTGCCGGAACGGGCAAGACCCGCGTCATCACGCGGCGCATCGCGCACGGGGTCGACACGGGGGCGTATTCGCCGCAGCGGGTGATGGCGGTGACCTTCACCGCGAAGGCGGCGGGGGAGATGCGGGGCCGACTCCGTGCACTCGGGGTGTCGGGGGTGTCGGCGCGCACGTTCCACGCCGCAGCCCTGGCCCAGGTCAACTTCTTCTGGCCGACGCTCGCGGGCGACCAGGCCCCGTCGATCATCGACAACAAGGTGCGGATGCTCGCGCATGCCGCCGACGGGGTGGGGCTGGCCCCCGATACCGCGACGTTGCGCGACGTGGCGGCGGCGATCGAGTGGCGGAAGGTCACCCTGCGCTCGATCGAGCAGTATGCGTCGGATCGACCTGAGGGTGTCGGTCGTCTCGGTGTCGACCAGGTGGTCGCGCTGCAGCGTGCCTACGAGAAACTCAAGGACGAGCGTCGACAGATGGACTTCGAAGACGTCCTGCTGACCTGCGCGGGCATGATCGAGGCGGAGCCGAGGGTCGCGGCGGCGGTGCGCGAGCAGTACCGTCACTTCACCGTCGACGAGTACCAGGACGTCTCGCCCCTGCAGAACCGCCTCCTGGACCTGTGGCTCGGCGACCGGCGCGACCTCTGCGTCGTCGGCGACGCGAGCCAGACGGTGTACTCCTTCACCGGAGCCGACGCGCGATACCTGCTGGAGTTCGAACGCACGCACGACGACGCACGCGTGGTGCGCCTCGAGCGCAACTACCGATCCGCCGCGCCCGTGCTCGCCGTCGCCAACGACCTCATGCGCGGCCGGGCGGGCGCCCTCGAGCTGGTCGCGGCCCGCGCCGACGAGGCTCCGGTGCCGACCGTGCGCGCCTACGACGACGACGAGGCCGAGGCCGCGGCCGTCGCGCGCTCGATCGCCGAGGCTCTGGCCCGCGGCGTCGATCCGCACGACATCGCCGTGCTGTATCGATCGCACGCGCAGTCCGCCGCGGTGCTCTCGGCTCTCGCCGCGGTGGGGATCGCGGCATCCGTGCTCGGAGGACGCAAGTTCTTCGACCTGCCCGAGGTGCGCCAGGCGCTCATGGCGTTGCGGGCTGCCTCGGTCGCTCCGATGCAGACGGGATTCCTCCCGACGGTGCGCGACGTGCTGCGCAGCATCGGCCTCACCGACGACCCGCCGGAGGCGGGCGGCGCCCTGCGCGAGGCATGGGAGGCGCGCGCGGCGCTGCTGCGCCTGGCCGAGGAGGCGCCGGAGGGCACCGACCTGCGCGGTTTCACCGATGATCTGCAGGCACGCGCGCGCGATCAGCACGAGCCGACGACCCGCACGGTCACTCTGGCCACCCTGCATGCCGCGAAGGGTCTCGAATGGGACCACGTCTACCTCGTCGGTGTCAGTGAGGGGCTGCTGCCCATCTCGTATGCCAAGACGTTCGAGGCGGTCGACGAGGAACGTCGTCTCGCCTACGTCGGGGTCACGCGCGCCGCGCGGACGTTGTCAGTGAGCTGGGCTCGCGGCTACGGGCGGATGGAGCGGTCGCCGTCGCGCTTCCTGCGGGAGATCGGCAGTGGCAGTCTGCGCTCGGCCGATGAAGCTCCCAGACCCGCGGGAACGAATCGACGTCGAGGCGCAGCGACCTCGTCGACACCCCGGTCGGGGCGCTGAGCAGAAATCGCGCGGCGCGCCCGGCCTCGGCGGCGAGGGCGACGTCGACGTCGGGTCGGGGGCGTCCGATCAACTGCGGGGCCACGACCGGCCACTGCGGATCGTCGCGACGTCGATCGGCGTCGAGGCAGGCCAGGCAGGCCGTGCGGCCCGGCCGTACCACCGGGCCGATCCGCGCCCGCCCTCCGTCGAGCGTGAGCGGGAGGTGCGTGACGTCGTCGCGCATGTACGTCGCGGCCCGACGCGGGTCGACGCGGTAGGCGCCGAGCATCACGACCACGGTGCCCGGTGGGGCCGTTTCCGCCAGCGGCCCGGCCCACGGGAGCACCCGGCTGCGCGCGGGGAGGGCGGCCAGGACCGCACGGACGGCGCGTGGTGGCAGATCGTCGGCGGTCTGGAGCGCGATCGGGGGATGCCGTCGGCGCGTGCGCAGCGCGGGGCCGAGGGCCGCGAGCAACTCGTCGGCCTCGCTCTCGGGCGCGCCGTGCAGGCGCGCCAGGCTGCGGACGGCCGCGTGCGTCGTGCCCTCGACGAGAGCGCTCACGACGACGTCGACCCACTCTGCGGCGGAGGGGGTGACGGCGAGAGCCGGAGCGCCGAACTGCACGCGGCCGTCATCGCGCCAGAGGGGGACGGCGGAGGGGGAGAGGCGGATCATGGCCCGATCATCGCGCGGTCCTCGTCCCGGGATGCCGTTGTCCACACTCACCCGTGGGTGAGGACGGGGTGGGGAGGAGGCGTCACCGCGCCGGCCGACCCGCGTACGCCGCGACGAACCCGCCCCGCGCCGACGAACCCGACCCACGCCGACGAACCCGACCCACGCCGACCAACCCGCCCCGGCGCCGACCCAGCCCGCGCCGCCCACAGCCACGTGCTCGCGGGCCCCGCGCGACCGCACCCGTCCGCACCCGCACGAACGACCGTGGCGAGGAGCCTCAGCCCTTCGCCACGATCATCGCCGTCACACCGGTCGTTGGTCTCCCGGTGCGGCGTCGTCGTCGGGGTCGGCTCCGGGCGCCGGGCCGTCGGTATCCGTCGATTCACGGCCGTCCGCATCGGCCGAGGTCGTCGGGGAGTCGGCATCCGATCGGCCGCCGCCGGCCTCCTCGGCCAGCAGCTGGGCGAGCGCGTCGTCCATTGCGTCGGCGGGGGCGGCCTCGCCGCGGGAGGCGGCGGTGACACGGGCGATGAGGGCGGCCGGGTCGTCGATGTCGTCGGACGAGGGCATGAGGTCGGGGTAGTCCCACAGCGCGTCGCGGCCCTCGACGCCGACGGCCGCGGTCACGGCGCGCCACATGGCGGCGGCTTCGCGCATGCGCCGGGGCCGCAGCTCCAGGCCCACGAGCGAGCCGAGGGCCTGCTCGGCGGGACCGCCCACCGCGCGGCGGCGCCGCACGGCCTCGGCGATGCGGGCGGCCGAAGGCAGGCGCGAGGTGGCGTCCTCGGTCACGACGTCGACCCATCCCTCGATGGTCGCGAGCAGGTTCTCGAGCCGCGTGAGCGCCGCCGTCTGCTCCTCGGAGCGTTCGGGCAGCAGTGCTCCGCTCTCGAGCGCGCCGCGGAGCTCGTCGGGCTGCGACGGGTCGAAGCGCGTGGCGAGCTCCTCGAGCGCGTCGGTGTCGACGCGGATGCCGTGCGCGAAGTCGCGCACCTGCGAGATGACGTGCAGCCGCAGCCACCGCGCGTGCCGGAAAAGGCGTGCATGGGCGAGTTCGCGCGTGGCGAGGTAGAGGGCGAGCTGATCGTCGGGGATCTCGAGGTCGCGGCCGAAGTCCGCGAAGTTCTGCGGCAGGATCGCCGCGTCGCCGTCGGGCATGAGCGGGATGCCGACGTCTCCGCCGCCCACGACCTCGGTCGACAGGCGTCCGACGACGTGACCCAGCTGCGTGGCGAACAGCGATCCGCCGACGGTGCGCATGAGTCGTCCGGCACCCGCGATCATGTCCTGCATGTCGTCGGGGGCCTGCTGTCCGAGGGCGGCGGTGAGCGCGTCGGCGATGCTCGTGGCCACGGGCTCCGCGAGCTCCTGCCACACCGGCAGGGTTGCGCTCACCCAGGCGCCGCGCGTGACGGCGCGCGGGGGGCGCGGGAGGTCGCTGATCGCCGTCGCCTCGCCCAGCCAGAGACCCGCGAGGGTGAAGGCCTGATCCAGGTCGGTGCGCTGGCCGGTGGTCACCCCGAGACCGTCCTGGTTCGCGATGTGCAGGGCCTGGCGCTCCGCGAGGCTCCAGTCGACGCCCTCCTGCGTGCCGTTGAACGCGCCCTGGAGCTGATTCATCACCTGCTGCAGCATCGCGGGGTCGATCTGCATGCCCGACAGGCGCGAGAGCTGCTCGGGATCGATGCCGCTGGTGTCGCCCGACATGAGGCGACGCATGAGCTCCTGGAACTCTTCTTCGGGGCTCTTGTCGTCGTCTGCCACTTCAGCCGCCTTTCAGCCAGGTCTGGGGGAACGAGATCTACGCTAGTCGCACGTTTCCCCGCAACAGTCGGCCCGGCCCCTCGCCGCTTACGCCGCGCGCGAACGACCCCGACGAAGGACTCCCCACTGTGACGCTGTTCGACGAAAACGCCTCTCCCGCGCCCGCGCCCCGACAGCGCCGGCGACGCGGCTCCGTCGTCGGCGTGTGGTCGCTCGCGGTGGCGTTCGTCATCCTGCTGGTGATGTCGTTGCTGCCCTCGGCTTACGTCATCCAGCAGCCCGGCCCCGTCTTCAACACCCTCGGCACCACGACCACCGCCGACGGCCAGGAGGTCCCGCTCATCTCGGTACCGGAGGAGAAGGACAGCACGACCACCGGCCAGCTCGACCTGCTCACGGTCCAGGTCAGCGGCAACCGCGAGCGCACGCCCTCGTGGCTCGAGCTCGCCGAGGCGTGGTTCGACCGCTCGCGCGCCGTCGTGCCGATCGACCGCATCTTCCCCGCCGGGCAGACCACCGAGCAGCGCAACACCGAGAACGCCGCCCTGATGAGCGATTCGCAGCTGGAGGCCAGCGCCGCGGCGCTCCGCGAGCTCGGCTACGACGTGCCCGGCGAGATCGCCGTCGGAACGGTCGACGACGCCGGAGCCGCCGCCGGAGCGCTGCAGGTGGGCGATGTCATCACCTCGGTGGATGCGGTGGCCGCGGCCAACGTCGACGCGGTCCGCGCCGCGGTGCAGGCCGCGGCCGGAGCGCCGGTCACGGTGGCGTACACCCGCGACGACACCCCGGGTACTGACACCGTGACGCCGAAGCAGACGGAGGTGGACGGTCAGCCGCAGTGGCTGCTCGGCATCGGCCTGCAGGAGTCCTTCGACCTGCCCGTCGACGTGAAGATCCAACTCAACGACGTCGGCGGACCGAGCGCCGGCATGATGTTCGCCCTCGGCATCATCGACAAGATGAGCGACGGAGACCTCACCGGTGGCCAGCACATCGCGGGCACCGGCACGATCGACGCGGACGGCAACGTGGGCCCGATCGGCGGCATCCGCCAGAAGCTGTACGGAGCGCGGGATGCCGGAGCGACGGTGTTCCTCGCCCCGGAGTCGAATTGCAATGAGGTCGTCGGCCACGTGCCCGATGGCATCCGGGTGTTCTCGACCTCGACCCTGGAACAGTCGATGACGGTGCTGCGGACGATCCGCGAGGGCGGCGATCTCGACGCGCTGCCCACGTGTGGTTCGGGAACGTAGCATTCACGGCGAACCCCCGGAAGGCCGCGCCTAGGATGAAGGGGTGACCACGACCTCAGCGCCGAACCAGGCCACGCCCCCGAATCGCTCTCGACGGATCATCTCGATCACCCTGGCGGTGATCGCCGCGCTGGTCGTGGCGTTCTTCGTCTTCGCGAACCTGTACTCCGACTGGCTGTGGTTCTCGCAGCTCGGGTTCACGGGCGTGCTGACCACCCAATGGATCGCGCGGACGGTGATGTTCGTCGTCGGCTTCCTCGCCATGGCGATCCCGGTCTGGGGCGTCATCCAGCTGGCCTACCGCCTCCGCCCCGTCTACGCGCGGCTGAGCTCGCAGCTCGACCGCTACCAGGAGGTCGTCGAGCCGCTGCGCCGCCTGGCGATGTGGGGCATCCCGATCTTCTTCGGCTTCTTCGCCGGCTTCGCCGCCTCGGCGCAGTGGGAGACCACGTGGCTCTGGGCCAACGGCGTCGCCACCTCGACCACCGACCCCCAGTTCGGCCTCGACACCGGCTTCTACCTGTTCGGGATGCCGTTCTACGCCGCCGCCCTCGGATTCGCGTCGGCGGTCGTGCTGGTGTGCCTGCTGCTGACCGGCGTCGTGTCGTACCTCTACGGTTCGGTGCGCATCGGCCAGCGCGAGCTGCGCATCTCGAAGGCGGCACGTATTCAGCTCGCCGTGCTCGCGGGCCTCTACCTGCTCCTGCAGGGCGCGAGCCTGTGGCTCGACCGCTTCCGCCAGCTCGTGGAGCCGTCGGAGCGCATCACCGGTCCCGGGTACGTGGGAGCCAACGCCGTCATCCCCGGTCAGACGATCCTCGCGATCGCGGCGGTCATCGTCGCCCTGGCGTTCTTCGTGACGGCGTTCATCGGACGCTGGCGCTACCCGCTCATCGGAACCGCCCTCCTGGTCGTCTCGGCGATCGTGGTGGGGGCGGCGATCCCGTGGGCCGTGACCACGTTCCAGGTGCGTCCCAACGAGCTCACGCTCGAGAGCCAGTACTACCAGCGCAACCTCGACGGGACGAAGGCCGCCTACGGCATCGACAACGTCGAGAAGGAGAACTTCCAGGCCACCACCGAGGCCGAGGCCGGTCAGCTGCGCAACGACGCCGAGTCCACGGCGCAGCTGCGCATCATGGACCCGGCGATCATCGGCCCCACCGTCCGCCAGCTCGAGCAGTACCGGGCCTACTACCAGTTCACGAACCCCCTCGACGTCGACCGCTACACGATCGACGGCAAGACGCAGGACACCGTGGTGTCGCTGCGCGAGCTGAACATCGGGCAGCTGGGCGACGCCGCGTCGTGGCAGAACACCACCCTCGTCTACACGCACGGCTACGGCATGGTCGCGGCCGCCGGTAACGAGCGAACCGCCGACGGCGACCCGGTGTTCCTCGAGCAGGCGATCCCGGGGACGGGCTTCCTGACCGACCTGAACTACGAGCCGCGCGTGTACTTCGGCGAGAGCTCGCCGCAGTACTCGATCGTGGGAGCGCCCGAGGGCACCGACCCGATCGAACTCGACTACCCCCTCGGCGCCGATGGCGGCACCGAGACCCGCACGACGTTCACCGGCAACGGCGGGCCGAGCGTGGGCAACGTCTTCAACCGCCTCATCTACGCGCTGAAGTTCCAGTCGGAGCAGATCCTCTTCTCCGACAGCGTCAACGCCGACTCGCAGATCCTCTACGACCGCGACCCCAAGGAGCGAGTGCAGAAGGTCGCGCCGTACCTGACGCTCGACAGCGACCCGTACCCCACGGTCGTCGACGGTCGCATCAAGTGGGTCATCGACGGGTACACCACGAGCTCGAACTACCCGTACTCCACGGGTGTCTCGCTCTCGCGGGCCATCGCGGACTCGAACAACCCGGCTCCCACCTACGCGCTGGATGACATCAACTACATCCGCAACTCGGTGAAGGCCACGGTCGACGCGTACGACGGTTCGGTGCAGCTTTACGCATGGGACGACCAAGACCCGCTGCTGCAGGCATGGCAGAACATCTACCCCTCGTCGCTCAAGCCCTGGAGCGACATGTCGGCCGACCTCATGAGCCACGTGCGCTACCCGACCGACCTCATGAAGGTGCAGCGCTCGATGCTCGGCGTCTACCACGTCGACGATGCGACCTCGTTCTACCGCCAGGACAACCGGTGGACCACGCCGAACGACCCGCAGGACCCGGCGACCTTCCAGCCGCCGTACTACCTGACGATGAAGATGCCGAGCCAGGACGAGCCGACGTTCTCGATGTTCACGAGCTTCATCCCGGCATCCCAGGGTGGTCAGGCACGCAACGTGCTGACCGGCTACCTCGCCGTCGACGCCAACGCCGGTGACGTCAAGGGGACCAAGCGCGAGGACTACGGACGATTGCGCATGCTCGTGATCGACTCGACGACGACGGTGCCCGGTCCGGGTCAGGTGCAGAACACCTTCGACTCCGACACGAACGTGTCGTCGCAGATCAACATCCTGCAGCAGGGCCAGTCGCAGGTGCTCCCGGGCAACCTGCTCACCCTCCCCGTCGGCGGCGGTCTGCTGTACGTGCAGCCGGTGTTCGTGCAGTCGTCGGGTGACACCAAGCTCCCGCAGCTGCGGCGCGTGCTGGTCGCCTTCGGCAACAAGATCGCGTTCGAGAACACGCTGAGCGAAGCCCTCGACACGTTGTTCGGCGGCGACTCCGGTGCGAGCACCGGTGACTCGACGGTCACGCCGACGGATCAGAACGCGGGCGACGGGACGACCACCAATCCGACGGTTCCGGCCGGCGACTATGCGGCGGCGCTGCAGGAGGCGCGCGACGCGCTGAGCGCGCGCCAGGCGGCGCTGACGAGCGGTGACCTCGCCGAGTTCGCTACGCAGGACGCCCGCCTGACCGCGGCCGTCCAGCGCTTGCTCGACCTCGAGAGCCAGGGCCAGGGCGGCACGGCGACGCTGTCGCCCACCGCGACGCCGACCCCCGAGGCCACGCCCGCGGGCTGAGCTCGCTCCTCACGACGACGCCGGCGTCCCGCTTCGCGCGGGGCGCCGGCGTTGTCGTTGCCGGTGTCTCCGGTCGCTCGCACACGCTCCCGGGCGCTGCCCAACCCGTCGAGTGTCCAGGACACGCCGCATCCTCGCGCGCCGAGCGGCGTGTCCTGGACACTCGACGTTTCCGCGCGGGCGCGGGGGTGCCGCGGCCTCAGCACTCTGGCGCGAGGGCACGCCGGCGCGCGGGCGCGGGGCGGCTCGCGCCTCGTCTCGTCAGCGCGGGAGGCGCGTCGGTGTGGCGCTTGGAGGGAGCGCGAGTGTCCGAAACACGCCGCATCCACCGGCGGACAGCGGCGTGTCCCGGACACTCGACGGGGTGCCGGGTGCCCCGCCCGACGAGCGCCTCAGGCGCTCAGGAACCACCACCAGATGAGCAGCATGGTCGTGCCGAAGCCGGCGATCTGGTTGAGCCACAGGAAGCGGTTCCACCCGGCGGTGGCGCGGTCGCTCTCGGCATCCGTCACGTTCCGGTACGGCCAGCACACCACCAGGTACGGGATGACCAGGACGGCGGCCAGCGGCCCCGGCCATGCCGTGAAGAGCATCGCCACCCCCGCCAGCGCGTACGCCGTCAGGGCGAAGCGCACGGTCCAGCGGGCTCCGCGGGCGGTGGCGATCGACGAGATGTCGGCCGCGCGGTCGGCCTCGACGTCCTGCACCGCGCCGAAGGCGTGCGACGCGACGCCCCACAGCGCGAAGGCGATGAAGACGAACACGAGCTGCCACGTCCAGACCGCACCGGCGAGCACGAGCCCGTAGACGGCGGGGGAGAAGAAGTGGATGCTGCTGGTCATCGAGTCCAGGAACGGGCGCTCCTTGAGCCGCAGCGGGGGCGCCGAGTAGAACACGACGAAGAAGAGGCTCAGCGCGAGCACGAGCCACGACAGCGGCGACCCGATGATCACGAGGTACACCACGAACGGCAGGCACGACAGGGCCGAGGCCCACAGGGTGATGGGGTGCATGCGCTTGGCCAGCACGGCACCGTGCGTGCCGCCCTTGCGGGGGTTGCGCAGATCGGATTCGTAGTCGAACACGTCGTTGACCCCGTACATCGCGAGGTTGTACGGCACGAGGAAGAACAGGATGCCGACGACCAGCGGCGCATCGATCTGCCGCGTGGTCAGCAGGTAGGCGGCGGCGAAGGGGAAGGCCGTGTTGATCCAGCTGACCGGCCGCGACGACACGAAGAGCTCGCGCGCCACGCGACCGGGGGTGAGGGCGGGCGTGGTCATGCGGAGTCCTTCTGCAGAGGGCGGGGCGTGAGCAGGGTGTACAGCGCCGGGAGCAGGAACGCCGCGCACAGGGGGTACGCGAAGTCCTCGATCGGCGCGAGGCCGAGCCGCAGCCCGCTCAGGTGCTCCTGAGGATACGAGAACAGGTCGACGGCGATCATGAGGTTGTCGAAGACGAGGGTGAGGCCGACCAGCACGAGGGCGGTGACCCCGGAGGATGCCATGCGACGGCGGAATCCCGGCATCCGCACCGTCGAGACGGTCACGATGGCCGTGAGCACCACGAACGGCACGACGATGAGCGGGTAGGTCACGACGACTCCCGCACGCGGGCTCGCGCCCGCGCGCGTCGCTCGAAGACGGCGAACAGGACGACGGTGAGGTAGCTGAGGAAGAGGAGGAAGAACAGCTCCTCCAGGGGCAGGTGGGGAGCGAGCATCACGCCGACGAAGAGCGGACTCTCGCCCTTCACGAAGACGCCCGTGACGATCCCGACCAGATCCCACGCGAGGAAGAACGCCGTCCCGATCAGCACCGCCACGACCGTGCGCACGGGCGCGACCCGGAGGGCGAGCGAGTACTTCCCGTCGATGAGCATCATGCCGACCAGCGAGAAGAGGATCGCACCCAGGTAGATCCCCGGCACCTCAGACCACCGCGCGCGCGGGTTCCGCCAGGGGGCCGGGGGTCTTGTCGCCCGTCATGCGCTTGACCACCAGCTCGGCCGAGATCAGGCACATGGGCAGACCGATGCCGGGCAGCACCGAGGTCCCCGCGTAATAGAGGTTCGAGACCTTTCGCGAGCGGTTCTTCGGGCGGAAGATCGCGCTCTGGTTCAGCGTGTGCGCGAGCCCGAGCGAGTTGCCGTGCCACGCCTTGAGGTCGTGCGCGAAGTCCTCGGGGGCGATGGTCTTGCGCACCACGATCCGCTCGGCGAGGTCGGGGACGCCGGTCCACTCGGCGATCTGGGCGATCACGCGGTCGGCGGCCTGCTCGATCCGCTCGTCTCCGGCCCGGTCGACGCCGCCGCGTCCGCTGACGGGGTCGGCGGGCACGGGCACGAGGATGAACAGGTTCTCGTGACCCTCGGGTGCCACCGAGTCGTCCGATGCACTGGGCCGGCAGATGTAGATCGACGCCGGGTCGGGGATCTTCTTGTCCGCGCCGAAGATGGCGTCGAAGTTCGTGTGCCAGTCGTCGGTGAAGAGCAGGGTGTGGTGCGTGAGCTGCGGCAGCTCGCCCTTCACCCCGAGCAGCAGCAGGAGCGCGCCGGGGCTGGGCACCTTGTCCTTCCACCACTTCTCGGGGTACTGGCGGTCCTTCTCCTCGAGGAGGTCGTTCTCGGTGTGGTGCAGGTCGGCACCCGAGACCACGGCATCCGCCGAGATGACCCGCCCGTCGGCCAGGCGCACGCCGCGAGCGATCCCCGACTCGGTGATGATGGCATCCACCGGAGAGGATGTCTCGATGCGCACGCCGCGCTCGCGGGCGAGCTTCTCGATCGCCCGGATGATCTCGGTCATGCCGCCCTTGGGGTACAGCACGCCGTCGCCCAGGTCGAGGTGGCTCATCAGGTGGTACAGGCTCGGCACCTCGAACGGCGATCCGCCGAGGAACACCGCGGGGTACGCGAGGATCTGCTGCAGGCGCGTGTTCGTGAACGAGTCGGTGATGCGCTTCCACAACGTGCGGGTGAGCAGCGGGATGAGGGTGGGCAGCCGCTTCACGAGCGCCGGGTCGCGCAGCCCCTTGGTCGACGAGTACGGGTCGTAGAGGAACTTCGACGTCGACAGCTCGTAGGCGTCCTTCGCGGAGTCGAGGTACGCCTCGAGGTTGTCGCCCGAGCCGGGCTCGTGCTCCTCGAACAGCGCGCGCACGGCCTCGCGGCCCGAGACGATGTCGATCGGCTCGCCCTTTCCGGGAGGGCCGTAGACGCGGTAGGCGGGGTCGAGGCGCACGAGATCGAGCTGCTCGTCGGCGCTCGTTCCGAGAAGCCGGAAGAAGTGGTCGAACACCTCGGGCATGAGGTACCAGCTCGGACCGGTGTCGAAGCGGAAGCCGTCGCTCTCCCACGACCCGGCGCGGCCGCCGAGCGCATCGCGCGCCTCGAACAACTGGACGTCGTGGCCGCGGTCGGCCAGGAGGGCTGCGGTGCCGAGTCCGGCGATGCCCCCACCGACGACGACGATGCGCTGGGCGCTCATGAGCGTGAACCTTTCGGAGGACGCCCGAGGAGGGCGCGGGCGGCGAGGGTGGCTTTGACACCGTCGGGGACGCGGACGCGGGGTGCGCCGGCGGGAGAGAGGCGGAGGCGGCGCGACAGCTCCGCGAAGAGGTCGTGCGCACAGGTCACGGCCGCGCGGCAGTCCGGCGGAAGGTGCGGGATGACGGATGCCGCGGCGGCGAGGTCGGCGTCGATGCGGTCGAGCACGGCGACCCGGCGCTCGTCGTCGGCCGCGCCGTCGAGGTAGTCGCGGCCGAGACGGTCGGCGTCGTCGGCGAGGTCGCGGAGGAAGTTGACGTCCTGGAACGCCGCCCCGAGTCGCCGGGCTCCGTCGACGAGGTCGGCGGCGGGGCGCGCGGGCGCCGACATCCCGGCGTTCAGGAACACCTGCAGGCACATGAGCCCGACGACCTCGGCCGAGCCGTAGACGTAGGCGTCGTGCGAGAGGTCGTCGTGGGCGGCGGTGTCGAGATCGGTGCGCATCGACGCGAAGAACGGGGCGATGAGGTCGTCGCCGATCCCGCACTCGCGGGCCGTGCGGGCGAAGGCGTGCACGACGAGATTGGCGCTGAAGCCGGTGGCGATGGCCTCCGCCACCTCGGCTTCGAGCCCGTCGAGGACCGCGCGCTCGCGGTCGGGCGAGAGCCCGGCATCGTGCGCGGGTCCGTCGACGATCTCGTCGGCGACGCGCACGAGGGCGTAGATGTTGCGCACGTGCGGTCGCGGGCGGGGGCCGAGCAGCCGCGCGGCGATGCCGAACGAGGTGGAGTAGCGCGAGATGACGGCGGCGGCGACGTCGTCGGCCGTCTGCGAATACAACTCGAGACCCGTGGGGGCGTTGCTCACGGAATGCGCTCCTGCACGGCCTCGACCAGCTCGATCAGCATCCGGCGGCACTCGGTCGGCAGCGTCGACGCCTCCACGATCGCGACCGCCTCGTCCAGCGTCTCGCACACGAGCACCTCGAGCCGCGAACGGGCGCCGGACTTCGCGAGAGCGCTCTGGGCGGCACGCACGGCGACCGGGCCGGTGTGCGCCTGCGCGAGCGCCGCGCTGACCTCGGGCCAATCGGCGCTCTCGCGCGCGAGCGTGATGAGGTGCGTCTTCTTCGCCTCGCGCAGGTCGCAGCCCTCGTCCTTCCCCGATGCCTCGGCCGTGCCGAAGGCGCCGATGAGGTCGTCGACCAGTTGATAGGCGAGTCCGAGCCGCTCGCCGAAGCGCTCGAGCGCCCACTGGGTGGAGCGCTCCGCCCCGGCCATCACGGCCCCGGCCTGCAGGGGCGCCGAGAACGAGTACACGGCCGTCTTGTCGTGCGTGGTGCGCAGGACGGTCTCGGGATCGACGTCGCCCGGCGAGACGGCGTTCTCGACGTCGGCGAGCTCTCCCGCGGCCGAGACGAGCACGGCGTCGTCGACGAGCTGGAGCAGCTCTCCGCGGAGGGATGCCGGGATCTCGGCGACCGCGATCATGCGCCCGGCCTCGTGCAGCAGCAGGTCTCCGGCGAGGATCGCGGCCGCGTCCCCGAGGAGCGCCGCGCCACCGGCATCCGCGCCCTTCTCGAGCCCGCGTCGGCGGAACTCGCCGCCGATGTTGGGCACGCCGCGGCGCTCGACGTCGTGGTCGATGACGTCGTCGTGCACGACGAAGGCCGTGTGCAGCAGCTCGAAGGCTGCGGCGACCTCGTAAAGCGCCGGTCGGCCGATCGGGGGACCGTGCAGGGTCTCGAAGGCCGCGACGACGAGCAGTGGGCGGAAGCGCTTCCCCCCGGAGGCCGCACGACGGATCGAGGATGCCAGGGCGCGCGCGCCGTCGCCGAGCGGAGCCACCCGCCGATCGAGGCGTTCGAGGGCGACGTCGATCGCGGCGTCGATTCCCTGCCGGGCGAGGGGGGTGGAGTCGAGCGCGATCATGACGCGCGCCGGACCACGGGTGGAGACTCGAACAGGTGAAGCTGCTGCGCCTGCAGGACCAACCACGGGCTGAAAGCCCACGGCGTCGCCTCGAGGGATGCCGCGAGGTCGAGCGGGTCGACCCACCGGTACTCGGCGACCTCGTCGGGATTGGGCTGGGGGTCGTCGTCGGTGCGGGCGACGTAGACGGGGCAGATCTCGTGCTCGACGATGCCGCTCGCGTCGACGGCGCGGTACCGGAAGAGGGGGAGGGCGAGCTCGAGGTCGCGGACCGTGAGGCCCACTTCGAATTCCGCACGCCGATGCACGGCCGAGAGCACGGGTTCGGCCGGACCGGGGTGGCCGCAGAACGAGTTCGTCCACACACCCGGCCACGTCTTCTTGTTCAGCGCGCGGCGGGTGACCAGCACCTCGCCCCGGCTGTTCACGACATGGCAGGAGAAGGCGAGGTGCAGTTGCGTATCGGTGCCGTGCACGCTCGCTTTCGGTGCCGTGCCGATCTCGTTGCCGAAGTCGTCCAGGAGGACGACATATTCGGTCTCGCTCATCGTGCCTCCCGTTTGCTAGTTTAGCTAGCGATGTGAGCCCGACTATACCCAGCGCGAAAGGGGGTGTCCACCGTGGACAAGACCGTTTCCACCTCTGCTACGAGGCCGGCGGTGGTCCAGACCCTCCGCGCGGTGCAGACGCTCAGCGACGCGCTCGATCGCATGCACAGCGGGATGAAAGGCGACATGGCGATGAACGCCAGCGACCTGGCGACGCTGCGCATGCTGACCATCCGCGAGACGCGCGGAGAGATGGTGAGTCCCCACGACGTCGCGGCCCATCTGCGCATCTCGACGGCGTCGACGACGAAACTCATCGACCGTCTGGTGGCCTCGGGGCATCTCGAGCGGCTCCCGCACCCTTCGGACGGGCGCGCACGGGTGGTGGTGCTCACCGACAAGTCGCGGCGCGAGTTCTTCCAGCACTTCGGAGCCCATCTCGGCGCGATGCGCGAGATGGCGGCGGGGTTCGACGACGCGCAGCTCGAGACGGTCGTGTCATTCATGGACCAGCTGACCGAGGCGATCTCGACCGACGACTGACGCGCCGCGTTGTCCGCCGTTCGCGGGCCCGGTGGCTTCGACAGGCTCATCCACCTCCGCCGTGCCCTCACCCACCCGCGCCAGAGGGCCCTGAGCCTGTCGAAGGGTCCGGCCCCCGCGTCTCGCGCACCTGGGCCAGAGGACCCTGTGCCTGTCGAAGGGTCCGTGCCCCGCGTCTCAGCTGCGCGAGGGCAGCGGGCCGCGCGCCACCCGCACGCCGACGTCGTCGAACGCGTCGCGCGGCCGCCCGCCGCGCCGCGCCGAGGCGCGCACGAGCGTGGGGGCGTCCGACCATCCACCGCCGCGGAACACCCGCGCATCGCTCTCCCCTTCGGGGTCGTACAGGTCGCTGCACCACTCCCACACGTTGCCGAGGGTGTCGAACAGACCGTGGAGGTTCGGCATCCGGGCTCCGACGTCGACGGGGCCGCTCAGGCCGTCGCCGGCGGTCCACGCGACCTCCCTCACGGGGCCGTAGGCCCGGCCCGTCGAGCCGGCGCGGCACGCGTACTCCCACTCGTCCTCGGTCGGCAGGCGGAAGCCGTCGGCGTCGGCATCCGCGGTCACCACCTCGCCGTCGAAGGAGTAGAGGGGGTCGAGCCCCTCCCATTCGCTGAGGGCGTTGCACAGGCGGATGGCCCGCAGCCAGCTGAGGTGCGTCGCCGGGCGACGCGGATGCCGTGACGGGATGCCGAGGAGCTCGGCGAGCTGCTCCTCGGTCAGGGGGTAGACGCCGATCTCGAACGAGGCGACCTCGATCTCGCGCCGCTCCGCGCCCCGCTGATCGCCGCGCAGCACGCGACCCGCGGGGATGCGCGCCATCTCGACGTCGGTCACGCCAGCTCCACGAGCCACAGGTCGCTGTCGCCCGTGATGAACAGACGCTTCTCGTCGGCGTCGAAGGTGCAGTTGCTCACGACATGGGGCGTGGGGATCATCCCGAGCCGCCGACCCTCCTCGTCGACGATGACCACACCCGCTTCGCTCGAGATCCAGAGCCAGTCGCGGCTGTCGACGACGAGTCCGTCGGGGATGCCGGCGTCCACCGTCGCGAAGGTGCGCGGGGGGCCGAGGGTCTCCCCGTCCCACGCGCAGGCGACGACGCGGGGGAGGGCGGTGGCGTCGGACTCGGCGATGTACAGCGTGCGCTCGTCGCGGCTGAAGGCGAGGCCGTTCGGCTCGTCGAGGTCGATCATGCGCTCGAGGCCCGTCTCGTCGTGCCATCGGTAGACGCTCCGGTGCGAGAGAGCGGGCTCGGCGGGGTAGCCCTCGCGCGGGTCGGAGATGCCGTAGGTGGGGTCGGTGAACCAGATCGCCCCGTCCGAGGCCACGACCAGGTCGTTCGGGGAGTTCAGGGGAGCTCCCTCGTAGGCGTCGACGAGCAGACGGGTGCCCTCGGCGTCGGTGCGACTGATCCCGCGGCGGCCGTGCTCGGCCTGCACGAGGCGTCCGTGCGCATCGAACGCGTTGCCGTTGGCGAAGTCGCTGCGGTCGCGCACCGTGACGATGCGGCCGTCCTCGTACCGAGCGAGCGTGCGCCGCCCGATCACGTCGCTGAAGACGAGCGCGTTCTCGGCCGGCCACCACACCGGCCCCTCGGCCCAGGTCGCGTCGTCGTAGAGCGAGAGCAGGCGGGAGGATGCCGGCAGCACGGCGGCGAGGCGGTCGTCCCACACCCGCGGGGGAGCCACGTCGACGACGCGAGGCTCGCGCGGCGGTTGCAGGACACGTCCGTCGATGGGGATCTGGGGCATGAGTTCAGTCAACCCCGTGACCCGGTGGCGTGCAGGCGGGTTGACGCCGGCTCAGCCGAAGGGGTGGGGCGTGGGGGCGGCGGGCGACGCGGCGAACTGAATCAGCACCTGCAGGCACGGTTCGTCGCCGACGGTGCCGGAGAGATGCCCCGTCGTCCCGTCGATCTCGGCGGTCTCGGTGTCCTGCCCGAAGTGGATGTCTCCGGGGCCCATCTCGACGCGCGAGCCGTCCTGCGTCTCGAGGAACCAGCGCCCGCGCAGGGGGATCACCCACTGCGGATGCGGGGAGGGATGCCACTGCCCCACCCATCCCACCGGCAGCGCCGCGAAGAGCACGGCGGACACCTCGCCGGGGAACGGCCGCATCCATTGCGGATCGGCGCCGCCGCCCACGCTCTGCAGCCCGAAGCCGCGGAGCATCGACTCATCGAGCCGGCTGCGGCCGTCGACATCTGTCCACATGTGGACGAAGGGCAGTGACGGCGGAGTAGAGGCGTCGCGGCCGTCGGTGTCGAGCGGCGCGGTCGTGGTGGTGTGCATGACAGCGAGTCAACCGCGCGGCGGAGGCGCGCCGATCCCGCTTGACGTGTTCGCCGCGGCCGTCTCCTTGCGCGCCTGCCGGACCTTGACGGTGACCAGGACGGCGGCCGACGCGAGCGCCAACGCGCCTCCGCCCACCCAGAAGCTCAGCAGGGTGGACGCGTCGAGACCCGTGGACCGCAGGGCGTGCGCGGTCGGCGAGGGCGCGATGTCCGACCCGTCGATGGTCGATCGCGGCGTCGTCACGATTGCCGCGGCGGACGCGGACGTGTCGGCGGATGCCGAGGCGGCTCCGGCGCCGGCCGAGCCGCCCACCGCGAAGCAGGTCGCCAGCGCCAGCGCCAGCACGCCGCGCGTGAACGTACGTCTCACGAGTGCCTTCTTTCGAGGGGGGCCGCGACGGGAGCCGCGGTGACCTGTCGGATCTTCACACATCGTTGAGCGAAATCAATCAATTCCCCCAGTATTCCCCGGGTGAATCCGATGCACAACACACCGACCTCCGCGGAGGTCGAGGCGGCCAGGCGCCCGGCGAGAGATCGGGGGATGCACTCGGTGCCCCGGGAAACGACAGCGGGGGAAAGGCAGAAGGCCCCGGATCTCGCGATCCGGGGCCTTCTTCTTGTTGCGGGGACAGGATTTGAACCTGCGACCTCTGGGTTATGAGCCCAGCGAGCTACCGAGCTGCTCCACCCCGCGGCACAAGAGAAAACATTACGCCGAGATGAACGACATGGCAAATCCGGACGTACCTCCCGGGAGTGTCGCGTCAAGATGGGCTGGTGAGCAACACTTTCGACGATTTCGCCGACGGACGCCCGGAGAGCCCCGCGCAGCGCGCCGACCGCAACTGGAGCGAGATCCTGCAGGAGCTGCGCGTGCTGCAGACGGGTACGCAGATCCTGACCGGCTTCCTCCTGGCGCTCGCCTTCCAGTCGTCGTTCGCCGATCTGTCGCCGACGCAGCGCACGTTCTACCTCGTGCTCATCTGCCTCGCGGCCCTCAGCGCCGTGGTCGCGTTGGCGCCGGTCGCCCTGCACCGGGCGGTGTTCCATCTGCAGGTCAAACCGTCGCTCGTGGGGTTCGGACACAACGCGCTCCGCGGCGCCCTGGCCCTGGTGTCCCTTCTGCTGGTGGGTGTGGTGGTGTTCGTCTTCGACGTCGTCGTGAGCCTGAGTGCGGCCGTGACGGCCGGGGTCGTCCTCGGACTGGTGATCCTCGTACTGTGGGTCGTGGTGCCGGTGTCCGTCCGACGCCGGGGGAGGGGAACCGCACGATGAGCCACGAGACTGTCGGCGTCGCGGTGGCGCAGTTCGCGCCCGCGGCGTCGCGTGAGGCCAACCTCGCCCACATCGCGGATGCCACACGCACGGCCGCCGCGCGCGGGGCCCGTGTGGTGGTGTTCCCCGAATACTCCAGCTACTTCGTCGACCCGTTCGACGCGTCGCTCGCCGAGAACGCGGAAGATCTCGACGGGCCTTTCGTTCGGGCCCTCACCGCGCTCGCCGCCGAGCTCGACGTCGTAATGGTCGCGGGGCTGCTCGAGCGCGCCGACGACGGCCGGCGCGTGCGCAACACGGTCGTCGCGGTGGCGGGCGACGGCATCCGGGCGGTGTACCGAAAGTTGCACCTCTACGACGCCTTCGGGCAACGGGAGTCCGACTGGGTGGAGCCGGGCGAGATCGCGCCGCCCCAGACGTTCGAGACCGCGGGGCTGCGGTTCGGGCTCATGACCTGTTACGACCTGCGCTTCCCGGAGGTGGCCCGCACGCTGGCCGATGCCGCGGTCGACGTGGCACTGGTCCCCGCCGAGTGGGTCCGGGGGCCACTCAAGGAGCATCACTGGCGCACCCTCGTGCAGGCGCGGGCGATCGAGAACACCTTCTTCGTCGCCGCGGCCGACCACTCTCCGCCGCTGGGCGTGGGGCACTCGATGATCGTCGACCCGCAGGGGGTCGCGATGGCGCAGATCGGCACGTCCACCGACGTCGCGGTCGCCCACATCGACCCGGATGCCATCGCCCGCGTGCGCCGCGTGAATCCCGCACTGGCGCTGCGCCGGTTCCGCGTCACGCCGCGCTGACCGTACGGCCGACCGTTGCGGCACGCCTGGTCCGCACGGATCACCCGGTGTGCGGCCGCCGGTCTCGGCGCAGCGGTGTGCGCCGGCTGTCTACCCTCTCCGACATGACCGCAGACCTGCACACCCCTCCGACCCCGATCGAGCCGGTGCGACGCCTGCTGGCGGCGATCACGGACGGCGACCTCGAGACCGCCGCTCGGGCATTCGCCGACGGAGCGCGCATCATCCGGGTGCGGTACGCCGACGGCCGGGCCTGCGGCGGCCGGACGCTCGCGGTGGGGAGCATCGAGATCCGTGCCTGGTTGGCCGAGATCATCTCGCGCGAGGTCTCGGTAGAGGCGACCGGAAGTCATCTCGAGGGAGCATCGCTGGTCGTGAGGACCGCGTGGTCGATGCGGGGCTTCGACGGCGAGCGCGTGCACTCGTCGAGCCTCGGCGTATACGACGTCGTCGACGGGCGCATCGCGCTGCTGCGGGCGACATCGAGCGAGGAGGAGGGGACGGGTCGCCCGATCGCGCGCGTCTGAGGGAGGTCAGTCGCGCCGCATGCCGGCGAGTCGTTCCGCCGCGTCGGCGAGCACCTCCACCCGCTTGCACGCCGCGAACCGCACGAGCGTGGCGTAGCGATCGCGGTGCGCGGGCGAGACGAAGGCCGTGAGCGGGATGCCGACGACACCCGCGCGGGCGGGCAGCTCGCGGCAGAACGTGTCGGCGTCGGTGGCGCCGAGCGGGGCGGCATCCACCACCGTGAAGTAGGAGCCGCCCGGGGCGGACACCTCGAACCCCGCCGCGCGCAGGCCGGTGCCCAGCAGCGCGGCTTTGGCGGCCATCTCGGAGGCGACGGAGGCGAAGAAGGCGTCGGGCAGGCGCAGACCCACCGCGATCGCGGGCTGGAACGGCGACCCGCCGACGTAGGTGAGGAACTGCTTGACCGCCAGCACCGCCGACACCAGGTCGGCGGGCCCGGTCACCCACCCGGTCTTCCATCCCGTGAGCGAGAAGGTCTTGCCCGCCGACGAGATCGACACGGTGCGCTCGGCGGCCCCCGGCAGGGTCGCGAGGGGCACGTGGGGGCCGTCGAAGACGAGGTGCTCGTAGACCTCGTCGGTGACGATGATCGCGTCGTGACGATGCGCGAGGCGCACGATCTCGTCGAGCACCTCGCGCGTGAACACGGTGCCGGTGGGGTTGTGCGGATCGTTGACCAGGATCACGCGCGTGCGGTCGGTGACCGCGGATGCCAGCTGCGCGAGGTCGGGCTGGAAGTCGGGCCACTGCAGGGGCACCGTGACGAGCTTCGCACCCGCGAGGGCGACGCACGCGGCGTAGGAGTCGTAGTAGGGCTCGAACACCACGACCTCGTCGTCGGGCCCGTCGACGAGCGCCAGCAGTGTGGCGGCGAGCGCCTCGGTGGCTCCCACCGTCACGAGGACCTCGCGGGCGGGGTCGAGCTCGATGCCGTAGAAACGCCGCTGATGCTCGGCGACCGCGGCGAGCAGGTCGGGGTAGCCGCGTCCGGGGGCGTACTGGTTCACTCCGTCGGCGATGGCCTTCCGGGCCGCGTCGAGCACGGCCTCGGGGCCGTCTTCGTCGGGGAAGCCCTGGCCCAGGTTGAGGGCTCCGGTGGAGGCGGCGAGCGCGCTCATCTCGGCGAAGATCGTGGGGACCGAGGATCCGTCGGCGGCGAGGAGTCCTGCGCCGCGGGCGGTGCGCTGCCAGGCGCCGGGAATGTGCTGCATCCTCCCAGGATGCCGCACGGCGCGCAGCGCAAGCGGGAATGCCGTCACGGGGCGACGTGCTACACCTCGAGAGGGGCGTTCGGCGCCCCCGACCTCTCGCGGTGGCTTGCTGCGAGACCCATAGAGGCGACTCACGCTCGTCATAGGTGGCCCACAGGATCCGCGGTCATCGTAGAAGCGCCTGGAAGAAGGAGCATCCCATGAGCGACACCACGGACAACCGTCCCGAGGGTAACGACAACAGCCACAACGCTGAGGCGCCCACGTCGTCGCAGCACCACACCCCCACCCCCGCCGGCGCCGACGCCGTGCAGACCCCGGCAGCGCCCGCCGCCGCCGCGCCGCGCGCCGACGTGCCCCCGATGCCGACGCGCTCGCCCGCCGCCGCTGCGGCCGCGTGGCCTCCGCCCGCCGCGGGCAGCGCCCAGTCCGGCATCCCCGCCCACCCGGGAGCGCAGCCCGCGCACGGCGGATACGCCTCCGCCCCCTCGGGCGCCACGGCCCCCACCGGCCAGGCCTTCGGCCCCGCCGCCACCGACGCCCACCCCACGCTGACGCTGCACGACCCGGCCCCCGCCGCCCCCCGCAAGAAGAGCTCGGCGCCGCGCATCGCGGCCCTCCTCGTCGCCGCCGCCCTCGTCGGCGGTGGTGCGGGGCTGGGTGGCGCGTACGCCGGCGTCAACCTCTGGGGCGGCTCCGACGCCTCCACCGTGTCGGGGCCCACCGCGATCACGGTGAACGATCCCAACAACGTCAACGACACCGCCGCCGTGGCCTCCAAGGTCGTGCCGAGCGTCGTCACCATCAGCGCGACCGGTACCTCGGCCGGCGGGACGGGCTCGGGCGTCATCCTGAGCGCCGACGGCTACGTGCTCACCAACACGCACGTCGTCACGCTCGACGGTCAGACCGGCGACGCGAAGCTCTCGGTGACCACCTCCGACGGACGCGTCTACGCGGCCACCGTGGTCGGCACCGACCCCACCTACGACCTCGCGGTCATCAAGCTGACCGACGCCTCGGGTCTCACCCCCGTCGAGTGGGGCGACTCCTCGAAGCTCAACGTGGGCGACTCGACCACCGCGATCGGTGCTCCGCTGGGACTGTCGAACACGGTGACCACCGGCATCGTCAGCGCGCTGAACCGGTCGATCCAGGTCGCGTCGTCGGCCGCCCCCTCCGACGGATCCGACTCGCAGCAGAGCGAGCCGGGACAGGAGAGCCCGTTCCGCTTCGACTTCGGCCAGGGGCAGCAGTCGCAGTCGGCCACCTCGACGATCAAGATCGCCGTGATCCAGACCGACGCGGCCATCAACCCCGGCAACTCCGGCGGTGCGCTGGTCGACGACGAGGGCAAGCTGATCGGCATCAACGTCGCCATCGCGAGCGCCGGCGGATCGTCGGCGTCGGGCACTCAGTCGGGCAACATCGGCGTGGGCTTCTCGATCCCCTCCGACATCGCCAAGCGCATCTCCGAGGAGATCATCGACAACGGCTCCGCGACCCACGGTCTGCTGGGCGCGTCGGTGCAGGATGCCAGTGGCATCCAGGGTGCCACGACGACCGGCGCGTACGTGGCCGAGGCCGTCTCGGGCGGTGCGGCGCAGGCCGCGGGCCTGACGAAGGGCGACATCATCACGAAATTCAACGGCATCCCCGTGACGAACTCGATCGACCTCACCGCCCAGGTGCGCGCTCTCGCGTCCGGCGCGAAGGCGGAGGTCACCTACCTCCGCAACGGTCAGGAGAAGACCGCCGAGGTCACCCTGGGGACGATGACCCAGGGCTGAGCCCGGAAGACGAGACGCCACCCCGCGATAGGCTCGCGGGGTGGCGTCTTTCTCGTTCGGTGCGGGGAACGCCCGGAAACTCCGCCGCATCCCCCTGTACGTCGGCGGTCGTCTCGTCACCGCCGTCGTGCCGCGCTCCCGCGGCGAGTGGGTGTTCGGGTGCGCGGTCGGAGTCGCCGACGGAGCGCTCGCCCTCCACGCCGTCGCCGCCGCCCACGGGGAGCAGACGACCTGGCTCGTCGCCGACGCCGATCAGGCCCGCGAGGCGGAGCGCCTCGGCATCCGGTGGGTGCGGCGCGACAGCGCGGCGGGATTCTGGCGCACCGCGAGGGCCCGCGTGATCGTCGTGACGCACGGCTTCGGCGACGTGCAGCGCTACGCCACCACGGGGGCCGTGATCGTGCAGCTGTGGCACGGGATCCCGCTCAAGCGCATCGGCCTCGACTCGGCGGAGACCACCCGCAGCCCCGTGCTTCCCGGGGTGCTCTCGCCGGTGCTGCGGACGCTGTACCGGCGTGCCACCCGGCGCATCTCGCTCCTGCCGGCGGCCTCGCACCTGGTGCGCGGGCGTCTCGAGAGCGCCTTCTCGCTCATCGACGAGCGGGTGCCGGTCACCGGTGAGCCGCGGGTCGACGTGCTGTCGGCCGGCGATGCCGAGTCGCGACGCCGGGTGGCGCGCGAGCGGCTCGCGCACCTGCTCGGGATGCCGCTGGGCGAGCGCCGCGTGGTGCTCTACGCGCCCACGTGGCGCGATGGAGAGCCCGACCCGGCGGTGCCCGACGTGGGGGAGTGGGAGCGCATCGGCGCGACGCTCGATGCCGCCGACGCTCTGCTCCTGGTCCGCTCTCACCCCCTCGGCGCGGGCGATTACCGCCCTCCGCGGGACACGGACCGCATCGCCGACCTCGGCAGCGACCGCGTCGCCGACGTCACGCCGCTGCTGCCCGGACTCGACGCCCTCCTCACCGACTACTCCTCGCTCGCCTTCGACGCCTCGCTCGTCCCGCTGCCGGTGGTGTTCTTCGCCCCCGACCTCGAGGCGTACACCGCGCGGCGCGGTCTCTACGGCCGCTACGCCGACGTGGCCGGAACGGATCCGGCCCGCTCGTGGGGTGAGGCCCTCACGCAGCTCGACGCCGTGCTCGCCGACCCGACGGCGGCGCTCGCCGCCTCGCGCGAGCGCAGCGCGCGCGTGCACGCCCATCGCGACGGCCGCAACGCCGAGCGCGTGTACCGGGCCGTCCGCGCACGGCTGCGCCCCGCCCCCTCTCGGAAGGACGACCGCCCATGACCGACGCTCGCCTGTTCGACGACGCCGGGATGCCCGCGCTCGAGCTCAGCGGAGAAGGTGCGCGCCCGGCATCCGTCGTGCTCGAGGGAGCGCGGGCGCGCTCGTACGGCCGCCTGCACGGCCGCGGACGCACCTGGCGTGCCGTCGTCCCGCTGCACGTGTCGCGATGGGGCGGTGCCGATCTGCCTCTGCCCTCCGGGCGCTACCGTCTGCGCATCGAGCCAGGGGAGGCGACGGATGCCGACCCGTCGGCGTCGTCGATCGCCGAGACCGGCCTCGTGGGCCTGCGTGCCGCGCTCGACGCCGGGGTGGTGACCATCTCGGCCCCCATCGACCCGGTGTACCGGTCGGGGGAGGGGCGCGCCGCGATCGAACGGCGCTACGCCACGGGGCAGCGGGAGCCGCTCGAGAACGCGGTGTTCTTCGAGAGCTTCTACGGCCGCACCGCCGGGTGCAACCCGCTCGCGATCGACCGTGAGCTCGCGCGCGTCGCCCCGGGGGTGACGCGGTACTGGAGCGTCGTCGATCTGTCGGTCGAGGTCCCCGACGGGGCGGTCGCGGTCGTCGAGGGCAGTCCCGACTGGTGGCGGGCCCGCGGAGTCGCGCGTCTGCTCGTGGTGAACGACTGGCTCCGTCGGCGGTTCGTGCGTCGTCGCGGACAGCGCGTGCTGCAGACGTGGCACGGGACCCCGCTCAAGCGGCTCGCCCTGCATCGCCCGGGCTTCGATCCGCGTCGCGCGCTCGCCGTGGTGCGGGAGAGTCGGCGTTGGGACGTCCTGCTGGCACAGAGCCCGTATGCCGCGCGGGTGCTGAGCAAGGCCTACGCGTTCCTGGGCCGGCCGGTCTGGGTCGAGGGATACCCGCGCGATGACGCCCTGCAGAGCGACGACGGGCGCGAGACGCGGCGACGCCTCGGCATCCATCCCGAGGAGCGCGTGCTGCTGTACGCCCCGACCTGGCGCGACGATCGAGAGCGCATCGTCGACTTCGTCGATCCGTCCGCTCTCGCGCGGGCGGCCGACGCCGTCGTGCTCGTGCGCGGGCACACGCGCACGCTGCAGCCGGGTGCCGACCTCGATGGTCCCCGGGTCATCGACGTCACCGGCTACCCCGATACGTCGCGCCTGCTCGCCGCCGCGGACGCCCTCGTCACGGATTACTCGTCGGTGATGTTCGATTTCGCCGTCACGGGCAAGCCCCTGTATTTCCTCGTCCCCGACCTCGAGCGCTACCGGGGCGAGATGCGCGGGTTCTACTTCGATCTGCTCGACCTGGCTCCGGGACCCGTGGTGCGCACGCAGCGCGACCTGGAGCGGGCGTTGAACGATGTGGATCCATCGATCTTCGCCGAGCGGTACGCCCGGTGGAGAGCCCTCTTCGTGCCGCGCGATGACGGTCGCGCCGCCGAGCGCGTCGTGGCGCGGATCCTCGATCAGGGATTCGTCGACCGCGGCTGACGTGCGCGGCCCGCGCGGTCAGGCGGCCGCGAGCAGCTGTACCCGGTGCGCGTCCTCCTGCTGCTGCCAGGTTTCGGCGTTGAGCAGGAGTCCCGACGACATCGAGGCCTGATCGGCGAGCTGTCGGAGGTAGCCGCCCGACAGGGGAGCGGAGGCGGCGGATGCGAACTGGAAGCGCATCGAGATCGACGGCTGGATCCACAACGTCGTGCGGGCGTGCCCGCCGGCGGTGTCGGTCCACGTGATCGTGAAGGATTCGCCGCGACGAAGCTTGGTCGTCAGGACGACCTGCAGGTACTGCAGCAAGCGGTCGTCGATCTGGATCGGCTGCGTGTCGGCGCTGTAGAAGAGGGTGCCCATGGGGTGCTCTCGGGGAGCGGGTTCGTCAGAGGAAAAGGGACAGCACGACGGCGGCGCTGAGGCCCGAGGTCGCGATGCTGGCCCAGACGACGATCGTCGTCAGCCGCGCGGTCGACACGGCGCTCGGGCTCGGGACGAAGGTGGAACGGTGCCGCAGCGGTGCGGTGGTGAGGGCGGTGGTGGTCATCGGTACGTTCCCTTCTTCGTGCGGGTGGGGTGGTCAACCCCGGTGATCAGTAGCCTAGCATCTAATTAAGCGCGTTAAACATCATGTGGACGAACATTCACCAAAGATGACAGTCATTCGAGAAACCTTCTCCTGTTGGCTATAGTGACGGGATGCGTCGAGTCGAGGAGGGGGAGCCGATGACACCGCGAATCGACGAGTCCTCGCCCCTGATGGAGGCGCTCACCGCCTACTCCCGCGAGCGCGAGGCGGCGGCCGCCAAGGCCCGCAAGCAACTCGGCGTGAACGAGCTCGACGCGAAGGCCCTCGCGATCGTCGGGGCTCGCCCGGGGATGCGTCCGTCGGAACTCGCCGCCACCCTCGGCGTCACGTCGGCCGGAATCACCACGATGGTGGAACGCCTCGTGCGGCGGGGCATCCTCCGGCGCGAGGCGGATGACAGCGACCGTCGCGTGAACCACATCCACCTCGCGGTCGATCTCGAGAAGGAGCCGTGGTCGCAGCTCGCGCGCTTCGACGACGCCTGCCGACGCATCATCGGCAGTCTCGACGCGCAGATCGAACGCGACCTGGCCGATTTTCTGACGAAGACCACGGCTGCGGCGACCGAGGAAGTGGAGCGCGTCGACGCCGAGGCCGACGCGTCCGCTGCGGCCTGACTTTCTTTCAGGCGCCGGGCGTTCCGTCGAGGCGGCCCCGTCTGCGGGCCCGTGACGATCGGGCGTCAGGGCAGAGGGGTGTTGCGACCGTCGAGACGCGAGGTGTCGACCGTGTCGTGGGCGCCGCGGACGAGCGCCCACAGGAAGCCCGCTCCCCACGAGACGTGCATCGACGGGAGCACGGCTGCTGTCCACGCCTTGTCGCGCCAACCGCGGCCTCCGGCGCGGCCGAGCGCCCCAATGGCGACGAGCGCCGCGTACGCCGCCACGGGCAGATGCAGCACCGTGAGTCGGCCGGGGCGACGTCGGGCGATCTGGGCGATCCCCGCCACCAGGGAGACCAGCGTCGCGACCAGCAGCGCCGGGGGAGCGAAAAAGCGCAGCGGCGTGCGCCGCGGGTAGCGCCGCACGAGCTCGCCGCGCCAGGCGCCGGTCGCACGGAACTGCCGGACCAGGCGGGTCCAGCTCTCACGCGGCCAGTAGACGACCGACAGGGCCGGATCGAACCACACGCGATAGCCCGCGCGACGGATGCGGAGGTTCAGCTCCCAGTCCTCCCCGCGCCGGATGCTCTCGTCGAACAGCCCGACCTCCTCGAGCACGCTGCGGCGCATGACCCCGAGGTACGCCGATTCGGCCGACCCCTCGGCGCCGCCGCTGTGGTACGCCCCGCCACCGAGTCCGACGCGGGAGTTGTAGGCGCGGGCGACCGCTCGCTGGAACGGTGACCGGCCGTCGGCGCGCATCACCCCGCCGACATTCGCGGCTCGCACGCGGCGCAGGGTGTCGAGGGCGCGGCGGGTGTATCCCGGTGACAACTCCGAGTGCGCATCGACCCGCACGATCGTCGGGTACCGGCTCGTGCGGATGGCGAGGTTCAGTCCCACCGGGATGTCGGCCGCGGGATTGTCGACGAGGACGATGCGCTCGTCGGCATCCGCCAGCTCCTTCGCGATCGCGTCGGTGCCGTCCGTGGAGGGCCCGAGCGCGAGCACCAGCTCCACCGGTCCCGGGACGTCCTGGGAGAGAGTGGATGCCACGGCCCGGCGCAGATACCTCTGCTCGTTCAGCACGGGCATGACGAAGCTCACGCCGGCATCGTCGGGGGGAACGGGCGCGTCTCTTCCGCCGGGGGTCGGGAGGGGCATCCGTCGATCCTGTCATGCGAGCCTGGCCGGTACCCTGGAACGATGCCTCTCGCCCGCGACGCCCAGCTGGCCGTGGGGCTGCTGCGCAAAGCCCTCGCCACCCGAAATGCCCGCCGCGACCTGCGCCGCGCCCTCGACGCGCGCGGTCCGCTGCCCGCCGGGCGCTTCACGATCGCGGTCTACTTCGCCGACGGCGCGGTGAACATGTACCAGATGCGCCAGTGGTACGCGCCCCTGCGGGAACTGGCGAAGACCTGGCCGGTCGTGGTCATCAGCCGAGCGATCCGCGGCGCGGACGCCCTGCTGAAGGATGACGCGCTCCCCATCGCCTACGCCCCCACCGTCGGCGCGGTGGAGGAGGTGCTCGCGGAGCAGGACATCCGCGTCGTGCTCTACGTCAACCAGAACACCCGCAACTTCCAGATGTTCCGGTACGGGCATCGGTGGCACGTCTTCATCAACCACGGTGAGAGCGACAAGATGTACATGTCGACGAACCAGTACAAGGCCTACGACTACGCCTTCGTCGCGGGAGACGCGGCTCGCGCCCGCCTCTCGCGTGTGCTGTGGGACTACGACCTCGACCGCCGCACGTTCTCGATCGGCCGCCCGCAGGCCGACCACTACTCCGGCGACCTGCCGTACGAGCCCGACAACCGCACGGTCGTGCTGTACGCGCCCACCTGGGAGGGCGACCGTCCCTCCGCGCACTACGGCTCGATCGTCACGCACGGAGAGACCCTCGTGAAGGCCCTGCTCGCCACGGGGCGCCACCGCGTCATCTATCGCCCGCACCCCCGCTCGGGAGTGGTGGATGCCGCCTACGGCGCGGCGAACGCGCGGATCGTGTCCGCGCTCGCGGCGGCCAACGCCGCCGATCCCGGCGCGCGCCACGTCCACGACACGGGCGCCGAGCTCGGCTGGCAGCTCGCCGCGGCCGACTTGGCGATCGTCGACATCTCGGCGATGGTCTACGACCGGCTCGCGGTCGGCAGGCCCCTGATGATCACGCGGCCCCTCGACCCCGAGGCCCTCGTCGACGACAGCGGTTACCTGTCGGACTGCGAGTGGTTGGATGCCCCGGCATCCGGGTCGATCGTGGCCGAGGCCGACCGGGTGCTGGGGGACCCCGACGCGGTCGGGCGGCTCGAGCACTGGGTGCGTCACTACTTCGGCGACACCACCCCCGGAGCCGCCACCGCCCGCTTCGAGGCCGCGATCGGCGAGCTGATGCAGCGGTGGGAGCAGTGGCACGCCGACTCGACCGGCTGAGCGCGCGCGGCGAATGTCGCTGAGCCCGTCGAAGGGCCCGAGACCCGCGGCGCACCGGAGGTCCCTGAGCCTGTCGAAGGGTCCGGGACCCGCTGCGTCTACGGGCTCAGCCCCCTCGCGACACCGTCAGGTGAGGGGAGCCAGGCGTCCGATCGCGGCGAGCGGGATGCCCACCCAGTCGGGGCGGTTCCGCGTCTCGTAGATCGCCTCGTACACGGCCTTGTCGAGTTCGAACGCCGCGAGCAGGGCGTCGTCGACCGCGCGGTCGGGTCCCGCCGTCTCGGCGTATCCCGCGAGGAACGCCTGCTGGGCGGCGATGACCCACGCGCGCACCGCGGCACCGTCGTCGTCGGCGACCGCGCCCGAGACGTAGTCGAATGAGCGCAGCATTCCCGCGACGTCGCGGACGGCGACGTCGGGCTGCAGGCGCTCGGCGATGGGCCGTAACGGCTCGCCCTCGAAGTCGAGCAGCACCCACCCGTTCGCGGCCGTGTCGAGCACCTGCCCGAGGTGCAGGTCACCGTGCACGCGCTGCAGCGCGGGCCAGGGGGCGGCCGCCGCCACGGCGTAGACCTCCCGGATGCGGTCGGCGTAGGGGTCAAGCGCGGGGACCTCGGCGAGGGCGATCGACAGCCGTCGCTCCCATGCGCCGGCCACGGCCGCTCGGTCGGCGTCGTCGGGCTCCCGCGTCGGGAACTGCGCGGCGAGGGCCACGTGCATCCCGGCGACGCTCGCGCCGAGCGCGTGCGCCCGAGCGGCGAAGTCCTCATCGGCGGCCGCGGCGTCCAGCGCCACCCGCCACGCGTCCTCGACGCCGGCGAAGAACTCCTGCGCGAACGCCAGCGATCCGCTGACGGGCACGCCCTCGGGCGTCACCCACGATCCGCGGACTTCGCCGATCGCGGCGGGGACGAAGGCCGCACCGCCCGCGGCCAGCGCCGACTGCAGCTCCACGTCGGGGTTGATGCCGGGGTTCACCTGGCGGAAGAGCTTGCAGATGACCGGGATGCCGGCGTCCTGCGCGTCCGCTTCCGCGCCGTCCGCCGTGGCGGGACGGAAGATGAGCGACGTGTTCGACTGCTCCCCGCTGAGGACCTTCGCCGTCGCGCGCGGGGCCGGGACCCGGGGGCCGGGGGAGGCGAGGGCGATGCCGAGGAATCCGTTCTCGGGTGTTCCGACCTCCCCGCCGACGGTCACCCAGGAGTACAGCTGATCGGTGAAGCCGGGGTCGGTGGTGGCATCGGCCCACACGTCGTCATCGGAGGCGGGGCCGATCAGGCTGCCGGGAGGCACGGATCCCTCGGGGCGCCGCGCGACCGGTACCTGGTAGACGATCGCGGGCTGCACCGCCTCGTCGCGGACGAGGAGGAGTCGCGTGTCGGCGTCGAGCGTCCAGTCGGCGACGACGGTGAGCCGAGGATCGCGGCCCTTCGTGCCGTACCAGCGCTGACGCGGCATCCAGACCGCGAGGAGATCGAGGAGGTCGCCCATGCGGCGAGGCTAACGCGCCCGCCGCCGCGACACGCGGGCCTTGCGCCGGTGCGGGTGTCGATGAGATGAGAGGGGCATCCGGTGGCGGTCGGGCGGCGATGCCGTCAGTCGAGCGCTGTATCGCCACCGGCGTCGGCGTGGGTCTCGGCTGTTGCGGCTCTCCGGCGCCGCGGGAGCGCCCCGCGAGCGGCGGATCCGGTCCTGCGTCCGGCGCCGGCGACCGCGGCGGCGAGCGCATCCCCCACGCGGCGCACGCCTCCGACCGCGGTCCTCTCGGGGCACTCGGTTCCCGGGCGCGGTTCGAGGTCGGTCGGGAGGACGAGCGGCGGGGCGCCGAACGCGCGGCGGGCGGTGACGAGAACCCGGCGTCCGAGGACGTGGTTGCCGGCTCCGCCGACGACGGCGCCCACGCCGAAGGGGAGGGCCTTGCCGACCCAGGACGCGCCGCCGCGAGTGGCGAACTGGCGGACGAACATGGTCTTGAGCCGGTCGACGAGCGGTCCGACGGCCGCGCGCGGCAGGGTCTTCGTGAGCGTCTCGCCCCACGAGCCGGAGCGTGTCGTTCCGCGACCGTCACCCTGCCGGGCGAGCTGCGCGACGAGGTCGACGCCCTCCTTGCCGAGCAGGAGGGCGAGCACGAGGGCGCGGGCGCGGTCGGGGTCGTCGACGGCGACGCCGTGCACCTCGGCGACCGACTGCGCGTAGAGCGCCGTCGCTTCCAGGAACCCGAGGGTCTCCACGCCGCTGAGGGCGAGGGTCACCCCGGTTCCGATACCCGGGACGACAGCGGTCGCCCCCACCGCTGCGCCGCCCGTCGTGACCGCGGCCAGGTAGCGACGCTCGAGGATCCTCAGGATCTCGCCCACCGCGGCATCCGGATGCCGCAAGCGGATGCTCCGCAGGTGCGCGAGCACGACGGGTCGCTGCACCGACAGCACGCGGTCGAGCAGGCGGATGACCTGCGGGTGCTCCTCCGACCCCGCGGGAGGCAGTCCCCCCTGCCAGGGGGCGTCCGACGGGAGGGAGTGGATGCGGTGCACCTTCTCGGCCATGCGCTCATCCTCTCCCGCTGGGCTGAGCGGTGGGCGAGAGCTCTCGCGTGCGCCGGGGAGATCGGGGCCGACCTGCGGGGCGCTCGGCTCGCGGCGGGTTCAGACGAAGAGGTTCGCGCGCTCGAGATCCTCGGCGAAGTCGACCTCGACCGCATACAGGTCGGAGATGTCGAGGGGTTCCACGCGCACGCCGTCCTCGGCGATGGCCAGTTCGAGGCCGCGCTCGAAGTAATCCTGGTCGTCGACCCGCTGCAGGTGGCGCTGCAGCGTCTTCTTGTCGCGCGAGGAGATGTAGTTGATGCCCACGGCCTCGCCGATGCCGCCGACGACGACCTTCGACAGCTGGTGGATGAAGCCCTCGGCATCCACCGTGTACTTGACCTCTTCGTCGCTCACCTTGGCGGTGTCGACCGTGACGAACGAGCGGTCGTCGGCGACCAGGCGCGCGGCGCGACGGAGGACGAGGGGGTCGAACACGACGTCGCCGTTCATCCAGAGAACGCCGCCGCGGCCCGTCTTGGCGAGGGCGCGGAGCAGGCTCTTCGACGTGTTGGTCTGGTCGTAGCGGTCGTTGTAGACGTAGTCGACCCGGGGGAAGGCATCGACGATGGTCTCTGCGCGGTATCCGACCACCGTGGTGATGCGCGCGTCGGCGCCGAAGGCCGCGTGGATGTTGTCGTGCTGCTGCTGCATGATGCTGCGGCCGTCCGCGAGGGGCGTCAGCGGTTTCGGCAGGCTGCGGCCGAGGCGCGAGCCCATGCCCGCGGCGAGGATCACGATCTGGACTGTCAAGGCTGGCTCCTGGGGGGATGAGTCGTCATGTCCGGTTCACCGGAATGTCACGCCTTCGTGTTCCATCAACAGTAGCGAGGGGGGCCTCGAAGGTGGCATGATTCGCGCCGGTCGTTGTGGTTTCGTGATGCCGGTGGATCGCTGCGCCGCGCGACCAGCCTGCGGGCGGTGTCGGAGGACGTTGATAGTTTGGTGCGATGACAGCCTCGCTGCCGGAATCGCCTGAACCGTCCTCTTCCTCCGCCGAGGGTGGTTCGGAGAGCGTCGAACCTTCTGCGTCGACGCCGGCGAAGCCGCGCACGCCGCGGGCTCCGCGCACCTCCACCCCGCGCACGACCACGCCTCGGACCACGACGCCGCGGACGCCCCGGCGGGCGCCGGGCTCCGCCGCGTCCGCGACGGCGGGCGACGCCGTCGAGAGCGCCGACGAGTCCGCGTCCCCCGCGCCGAAGCCGCGCACGCCGCGGGCCCCGCGCGCAAGCGGTTCCGCGACGACCGCTTCGTCGCCGCGCACGCCCGCCGCGAAGAAGCCCGCCGCGTCCAAGACCGCCGCGGCGAAGACCACCGTGTCCAAGACCACCGCAGCGAAGACCACCACCGCGAAGACCACCGCGGCCAAGCCCCCCGCCGCGAAGCCCGCGGCGAAGCGTCCGGCGGCGAAGAAGCCCGCCACGCCTCGAGCATCGGCCTCCGCCGCGCCGACGTCCGCGTCCACCCATCCGACCGAGCAGCCGAACACGGCGGCGGATGCCGCTCTGCAAACGCCGGGAGAGGGTGTCGCCGCCCCGGCCGCCGCGAGCGAGACCGTGACGCCGGTCGCCTTCCCCGCTGACATCGTGGTGCCCCCGCGTCCGCCGCTGCCCGCTCCTGCCGCGAGCACCGTCTCCTCTGACACGATCGCCGACCCGGCGGCCCCCGTCGACGAGTCCGCCGACGCGGAACCGTCGGCGGACTCGGATGCCGGTGCGTCGATGCCCGCGGAGGGTTCGGCGGACGCCGACTCGTCGGCACCTGCGGGCGCTGATCCCGCACCGAACTCCGAAGACGCGGCGCCGGCGGACGCATCCGCCGCCGCCGACACCGGAGAGGCCGCGTCCACGGACGCGGATGTCGCCGCGGATGCCGCCGCGCCCGTCGACCCCACCCCTGCCGACGTCGCCGCGGAGGAGCCCGTCGTCGAGCAGCCGGTCGATGCGGAACCCATCAGCGCTGAGCCCGCCGCGACGGAGGCCGTCGACGGCGAGCACGCCGGTGACGAAGCCGTCGACGCCGATCTCGGCGGCGCGGAGCCGGGTGGGGCAGAACCGCCCGCCGGCCCCGCTGTGCCGACGTCATCCGGCGACGGCACAGGCGCCGCCGATGAGCTCAACAATGTCGACACGCCCGGGGAGGAGGACGACACCGCCTCGACCGACGCGCCCACCCGCCTCCTCGACACCCCGCAGGTTCCCGCGGGAGAGGCCGCCGAGGGCGAGGATCCCACGCCTCCCGAGGTCCGTGTCGAGGAGCTGACCGTCGACGAGACGCCGGACGCCCCCGTGCACGCCCCGAGTGCCGAGGAGCGGATCCTCGACGCGGACGAGCCCGGCGTCGACGAGTCCGGAGACGCCCGGCCCGGAGCCGACGAGCCCGCGACCGACGACCAGGGCGCCGACGACGCGGCGACCCACGGCCCCGCGCCGGACGTTTCGGGGACCGACGTCTCCGCGACGGACGTCTCCGCGACGGACGTCTCCGCGACGGACGTCTCCGCCGCCGACGTCTCCGCGACGGACGACCCCGACCTCGCGCTCGCCGCCGACACCGCCGTGATCGCCGACCGCCCGGCCGCCGAGGTCGACCCCGATGCCGTTCCCGTGTTGAGCCTGCGCAACGTGACGAAGTCGTTCGGGGAGCTCCGCGCGGTCGACGCCATCGACCTGACGGTGCCCGCCGGCTCGTTCTACGGCCTGGTCGGCCCCAACGGCGCGGGGAAGACCACCACGCTGTCGATCATCGCCGGACTCCTGCGCGCCGACTCCGGCGCGGTCTCGATCAACGGCGTCGACGCGACGAAGCGCTCGCGCGAGGCGAAGAAGCTCATCGGGGTCCTGCCCGATCGTCTGCGCACCTTCGACCGTCTCACGGGGCGCCAGCTGCTGTCGTACTACGGTGCCCTCCGCGGGCTGCCCGCCCCCCTCGTCGAGAGCCGCACGACCGATCTGGCCCGTGCGTTCGACCTCGTCGACGCGCTGGCCCGTCCCGTGTCGGACTACTCGGCCGGTATGACCAAGAAGGTCATGCTGGCCGGAGCGATGATCCATTCGCCGCGCCTGCTCGTGCTCGACGAGCCCTTCGAGGCCGTCGATCCCGTGTCGAGCGGCGTCATCCTCGACATCCTCGGGTCGTACGTCGATCACGGCGGAACGGTGATCCTCTCCAGCCACGGCATGGAGCTCGTCGAACGCGTCTGCTCGCGGGTGGCCGTGATCGTGTCGGGTCAGGTGCTCGCCGAGGGCACCGTCGACGAGGTGCGCGGCGAGGCGAGCCTGGAAGAGCGCTACCTCGAGCTGGCCGGCGGCCTCGGCGACGTGGAGGGCCTCGAGTGGTTGCACACGTTCTCCGCCTGAGACTGGCGATGATGGTGGGCGCCCTCCGGGGCGACCCGCGCCAGGTGGTGCGCCGCGCGATCGGCGTGGTGCTGCTGATCGCCGCGACGGGAGTCGCCGCGGTCAGCGCCGCCGGCCTCGCCGACGCCGACCGTCTGACCACGGCCGTCGTGACGGTTCTCGCGGGGTCCGCCGTCACTCTCGGCTTCGCGGTGGGGCCCCCGGTGACCGCCTCGGTCGACCCGCTCGACCCGCGCCGCTTCGCCGTCGTCGGACCCGAGCCGCGTCCGCTGGCGGGTGCCCTCCTGCTCGCCGGTTTCCTCAGCGTCCCGGTCCTCGTCGTCCTCGTGCTCGGCATCAGCCTCGCCGTCGCCTGGAGCGCCCACGGTGCTCCGGCGGTGGCGACCGTGGCATCCGTCATCCTCGGGCTCACCACGTGCGTGCTGCTCGCCCGCGTCAGCATGGCCCTCGGCGCGCTCGTGCAGCGACCGCGGCAGTCCCGCGAGCTGATGGGCGTGTATCTCGTCGCCGTGCTGGTGGTCGTCGTGCCCGTCGGGGTGTTCCTCGGCTCGCTCGAGTGGCGCGGCGCCGTCCCCTCGCAGTTGGCCTCGGCGGCCGAGATCCTGGCGTGGACGCCGATCGGTGCCGCGTGGGGCATCGCGCTGGCACCGACCGCGGGCGCCGCCATCGGCAGTCTCGTCGTGGCCCTCGTGACCATCGCCGTGCTCGGGCTGGCGTGGTTCGCTCTCGTGACTCTTCTCCTGACGACCACGCGCCGTCCGGCGGCGGCGCGCGAGCGCGGGGGGCTGGGGTGGTTCGCGATCCTCCCGGGCACGCCCGGGGGAGCTGTCGCCGCCCGCAGCCTGTCGTACTGGCTGCGCGACCGTCGGTACATCGTCAACGTGGTCGTCGTGCCGATCGCGGCCGTGGTGTCGACCGTGCCCCTGCTCGTGGCGGGTGTGCCCTTCGAGCTCGCGGTGCTGCTGCCGGTGCCGATCATGGCGCTGTTCTTCGGCTGGCTCCCGCACAACGATCTCGCGTACGACTCGACCGCCCTGTGGATGCACATCGCCAGCGGCATGCGCGGCGCCCCCGACCGCATCGGGCGTCTCGTGCCGGTGCTGCTCATCGGCATCCCGGTGCTCGCCGTCACTCTTCCGCTCGCCGTCGTCGCCCACGGGCGGTGGGCGATCCTGCCCGCCATGATCGGCGTCTGCGCGGCTCTGTTCCTCGCCGGTCTGGGGCTGTCCAGCGTGTCGTCGGTGCTCGCCCCCTACGCGGTGTCGCGCCCGGGCGACAGCCCGTTCCAGCAGCCGCAGCGCACCGGCTCGGGCGGTGTCATCGCGCAGGGCCTCGTGATGGTGGGAGCCATCGCCGCGGCCCTGCCGTCGATCCTGCTGACCTGGCGAGCCGTCGGGGGAGACACCATCGACGCGATGTTCGCGATGTGGGTCGGTATCGGAGCCGGAGGCATCGTCCTGATCGTCGGCGTCGCCGTCGGCGCGGTGCTCTTCGAGCAGCGGGCGACGCGACTCATGGAGTTCGCCGAGGCGACCTGAGCGCGAACCCGACCGAGCCCGGGGCCGGGGTCGCGGCTACACTGGCTCTCCATGAGCACGCCTCTCGACAGTCCGGACAGCGGGGGTCTCGCGACCCTCGATCGCGAGCTCGAAGAGCTCATCCGCGAAGAGAACATCGAGCCCGGCGATCATGAGCGCTTCTCGCATTACGTGAAGAAGGACAAGATCCTCGAGTCGGCGATCACCGGCAAGCCCGTGCGCGCCCTCTGCGGCAAGAAGTGGACACCCGGGCGCGACCCCGAGAAGTTCCCCGTCTGCCCCCAGTGCAAAGAGATCTACGAGTCGCTCGTCAACTGAGGACTCTCCGCGTGAGGGGTCAGGATGTGTCGCCTGCGCGTCCGCACGGCGACACTTCCTGACCCCTCACGTGCATCGGCAGCGCCCGTACCTCACTGCGCCTCGCGATACTCCGTGGGCAGCGCGGGGTCGGCCTTGCTCAGCGCGAGCGCCCGCACGGGGAGCTCCTCCCGCACGCGCGCGTGGTGGGCCCGTGCGGCCTGCACGCCCGCGGCACCGAGGGCCGCGGCATCCGCTTCGCCGTGGTGCATGAGGGTCGTCTGCAGGGGGCGGGCATCGGGGTGCTCGGCCGCCGTCGACAGCTCCTCGAAGCCGTCGCTGACGACGACGAGCTCCGAGGTGGCGGTGCCCGCGTCGAGCGTGCGGAACGCCGCCTTGCGGCCGCCGTGCGACGCCTTCTGCGCCGAGGCCTTCGCCACGCCGACCCACGAGCCGTCGGCCGCCTCGCGCGCCACGAGCTTGAAGACCAGCCCCGCCGTGGGAACGCCCGACCCGGTCGCGACCGACGTGCCCACGCCATAGGAGTCCACCGGGGATGCCGCCAGCGCGGCGAGGGCGTACTCGTCCAAATCGCTCGTCACGGTGATGCGGGTGCCGGTGGCGCCGAGCTCGTCCAGCTGCGCCCGCACCTCGCCCGCCACGATGGGCAGATCGCCGGAGTCGATGCGCACGCCCCCGAGCCCCGTGCCGGCGACGCGCACAGCGGTGCGCACGCCCTCGGTGATGTCGTAGGTGTCGACGAGCAGGGTCGTGCCGCTGCCGAGCGCGTCGACCTGCGAGCGGAACGCGTCCTCCTCGCTGTCGTGCAGGAGCGTCCACGCGTGCGCGGCGGTGCCCATCGTCGGCACGCCCCAGCGTCGGCCGGCCTCGAGGTTGCTGGTCGCCGAGAACCCGGCGATGTAGGCCGCGCGGGCCGCGGCGACCGCCGCCTCTTCGCTCGCGCGACGCGAGCCCATCTCGGCGAGGGGGCGGTCGCCGGCGGCGACGCTCATGCGCGCGGCAGCGGTCGCGACCGCCGAGTCGTAGTTCAGGATGCTGAGCGCCAGCGTCTCCAGGATCACGGCCTCGGCGAACGTGCCCTCGATGGTGAGAAGGGGAGAACCGGGGAAGTACACCTCGCCCTCGCGGTAGCCGGTCACGGATCCCGTGAAACGGTAGTCCGCGAGGAAGTCGAGGGTCGCGGCATCCACGACCTCCTCATCACGCAGATAGCGCAGCTCGTCGTCGCCGAAGCGGAAGTCCTGGATGGCATGGAGCAGGCGGCCCGTGCCGGCGACCACGCCGAAGCGGCGTCCGCCCGACAGTCGCCGCCCGAACACCTCGAAGACGCATCGGCGCTGCGCCGTGCCGTCGCGGAGGGCCGCGTCCAGCATCGTCAGTTCGTAGCGGTCGGTGTGCAGGGCGGTGCTGCGGCTCATCGCGCCAGCCTATTGCGGCACCCTCGGCGGATTCGGGTGTTGCCGCGCCACTTGACATCCCCGCGACGACATAACTCCTGCAGATCCGGTCCTTCCTGGCCGGATACGGCGCTCCACCCGCGTCCTGCAGGAGTTGTGCTCGCGTGCAGCCTCCACAGCAGTCCGGCGTGCACCCGCCGTCTGGCACACACCCGGTGCCGTTCACGTGCGCTGCACCCGCCATCCGGCGCACCCCGGCCCGTTAGGCTGGACCCCTATGGATGACGCGCCGATCGGGATCTTCGACTCGGGAGTCGGCGGTCTCACCGTCGCCCGGGCCGTGTCGGCGCAGCTGCCGCGCGAGTCGATCCTCTACATCGGCGACACCGCCCGCTCGCCCTACGGCCCCAAGCCCATCGCCGACGTCCGCAAGTACTCGCTCGAGGTGCTCGACACCCTGGTCGAGCAGGGCGTGAAGATGCTCGTGATCGCGTGCAACACGGCATCCGCCGCCATGCTGCGCGATGCGCGCGAGCGCTACGACGTCCCCGTGGTCGAGGTCATCGGCCCCGCGGTGCGCACGGCGATGTCGACTACGCGCAACGGCCGCATCGGCGTCATCGGCACGACCGGCACGATCGGCTCCCGCGCGTACCAGGACATGCTCGAGGTCAACGAGCGCCTCACGGTGTTCGCGGAAGCCTGCCCGCGGTTCGTGGAGTTCGTCGAGGCGGGCGTCACCGACTCGCCCGAGGTGCTCGCCACGGCCGAGCAGTATCTGGCGCCGCTCCGGCACGCGGGCGTCGACACCCTCGTGCTCGGCTGCACGCACTACCCGTTCCTCGAGGGCGCCATCAGCTACGTGATGGGTCCCGACGTGAGCCTCGTCTCGAGCGACAGCGAGACCGCGAAGGACGTGTTCCGTCAGCTCGTCTCGCGTGACCTGCTCGCGAGCCCGGATGCCGTTCCCCACCACCGTTACGAGGCCACCGGCTCGTCGGCCGACGATTTCCTGCGCCTGGCGCACCGCCTCATGGGCCGGGAGGTGCGCGAGGTGCAGCTCGTGCAGACCGGTGCCATCGACCTGCCGCGCTGAGGCGTGGCATCCATCTTCGTCCTGAGGAGGACCCCATGACCCGCAAAGACGGTCGCGAGAACGACCAGCTCCGTCCTGTGACCATCGAGCGCGGATGGTCGGCGCACGCCGAGGGCTCCGCGCTCATCACCGTCGGCGGCACGAAGGTGCTGTGCACCGCGTCGTTAACCAACGGCGTCCCGCGTTGGCTGACCGGCAAGGGCAAGGGCTGGGTCACCGCCGAATACGCGATGCTCCCGCGCGCCACGAACAGCCGCAACGACCGCGAGAGCATCAAGGGCAAGGTCGGCGGGCGCACGCACGAGATCTCGCGCCTGATCGGTCGCGCTCTCCGCGCCGTGGTCGACACGAAAGCGCTGGGCGAGAACACCATCGTCATCGACTGCGACGTGCTGCAGGCCGACGGCGGCACGCGCACCGCGGCGATCACGGGCGCCTATGTGGCCCTGGCGGATGCCATCGCCTGGGGCCGCGAGAAGAAGTTCATCGCGCAGCGCTCCGAGGTGCTCCGCGACTCCGTCGCCGCGGTGTCGGTGGGCATCATCGACGGTGAGCCGATGCTCGACCTCGCCTACGTCGAGGATGTGCGGGCCGAGACCGACATGAACGTCGTCGTCACCGGGCGCGGCCTCTTCGTCGAGGTGCAGGGCACCGCCGAGGGGGCGCCTTTCGACAAGGCGGAGCTGGACCGGCTGCTCGACCTGGCGGTGAACGGCTGCGCCGACCTGCGCGGCATCCAGTCCGCGGCTCTCGAGGCCTGAGATGGCGCGCGTCGTCCTCGCCACGCACAACCCGCACAAGGTCGAGGAGTTCCAGGCGATCGTCGCCGTCGTCCGCCCCGACCTCGAGGTCGTCGGATACGACGGGCCCGAGCCGGTCGAGGACGGCGTCACCTTCGCGGCGAACGCGCTGATCAAGGCGCGGGCGGCGGCGGCCCACACGGGACTGCCGGCGTTGGCGGATGACTCCGGCGTCGCGGTCGACGTGCTCGGCGGGTCTCCCGGCGTGTTCTCCGCGTACTGGGCCGGCCATCGGAAGGACGCCACGGCCAACCTCGAGCTGCTGCTCGATCAGCTGTCCGACGTCGCCGACCCGCACCGCGCGGCGCAGTTCGTGTCGGTGATCGCGCTCGTGCGTCCTGGCGGGACGGAGAACGTGGTCGAGGGGCGGTGGCCCGGGCGCCTGGCGACCGCGCCCGCCGGCCCGGGCGGTTTCGGGTACGACCCGATCTTCATCCCCGACGGTCAGCCCGAGGGCGCAGAGCGCACGGTGGGGGAGTGGACCGCCGAGGAGAAGAACGCCGCCTCGCACCGCGCCCGGGCGTTCGTCGAGCTGGTGCCGCTGCTCGCGGCGCTGTGATCGTGCCGCGCTGACACCGGTTCTCATTCCCGACTTCCCCGGAACCACGCGGATGTCGCCTCGCCGCGCCTAGCCTGGAGCGATGCACGACCACGCCCCGTCCGGTGGCATCCGCGATGCCGGCAACCGGCGCCTGCTCGCCACCGCCCTTGCGCTCACCGCGACGGTGATGCTCGTGCAGATCGTCGGGGCGATCCTGTCGGGCTCCCTGGCGCTGCTGGCCGACGCGGCACACATGTTCACCGACGCGGCGGCGCTCGTCGTCGCGCTCGTGGCGACCGCGATCGCCGCGCGCCCCGCCGACGACCGCCGCACGTTCGGGTACCAGCGCGCCGAGGTGCTCGGAGCACTGGTCAACGGCGTCATCCTGATCGTCCTGTGCGCCTGGGTGGGGGTCGAGGCCGTGCAGAGGCTGCTCGCTCCCGCCGAGGCGGAGGTGCAGGGCGGGCTCATGCTCGTCGTCGCCGTGGTCGGCATGGTCGCGAATGCGGTGTCGATGTGGCTGCTCAGCCGCGCGCAGAAGCGCAGCATCAACGTCCGCGGCGCCTACCTCGAGGTGCTGGGCGACCTGGTGGGGTCGATCGCGGTGATCATCGCCGCGATCGTGATCGTCACGACGGGTTTCGTGCAGGCGGATGCCATCGCCTCCCTGCTGATCGCGGTGCTCATCGTGCCGCGGGCCATCGGGCTACTGCGCGAGGTCGTCGTGGTGCTGACCGAGTCGGCGCCGGTCGGGATGCACGTCGCCGAGATCCGCGAGCACCTGCGCGGAGCGGACGGAGTGGTCGACGTGCACGACGTGCACGTGTGGCAGCTCACCCGCGGCGCGCCCGTGTTCAGCGCGCACGTCATCGTCGAGGACGCGGCTCTCGCAGACGGTCGCGCCGCGGCCATCCTCGCGTCGCTGCAGACGTGTCTGGCAGATCACTTCGATGTGGAGCACTCGACGTTCCAGCTCGAACCCGCCGGTCACGTCGAGCACGATTCGCGCCACGCCTAGGTCGCCGGACCCGGTGGCGTCGACGGGCTCAGCCACCTCGCGCCCGCGGGCCGGGGGCTAGACCTCCCGCACGACCTCGTCGGGGCTTTTGTCCGGCCGCAGGCCGCGCCACCGCGCCTGGCGCAGGATGCCGCCGGGCGTGAACTCCGCGAACTCCACCTCTCCCACGAGCTCCGGCCGTACCCACAGCGCGTCGCGGGCGTCTGCCGCCGGGACCCCGGCGAACGGGTCGGTCTCGGACCGGAGCGGCTCGAGAAGACCGCGGAGGCGGGCGAGCGTCTGCTCGCTGAACCCCGACCCCACGCGTCCCGCGTACCGCAGCCCGTCCGTCGACGGGACACCCACCAACAACGAGCCGATCGTGCCCGCGCGGTTCCCCTTGCCCGGACGGATCCCCCCGATCACCACCTCCTGCGTCCGCGAGTGCTTGACCTTGAGCCACTGCTCCGACCTCGCCCCTCGGCGATAGGTCGAGCCCGGGTCCTTGACCACGACCCCTTCGAGGCCGAACCGCTCGCTGGTGGACACGGCGGCATCCACGTCGTCGAAAACGGGCGGCACGACGATCGGCGCACCGGCCGCTGCGGCGAGGTCCTCGAGCACCTCACGACGCTGAGCGAGGGGGAGGGATGCCACATCGCGCGCTCCCACCGACAGCACGTCGAAGAGGTAGAGGTGCACGGGCGTCCGGGCCGCTTCCCGCTCGATCTCGCGGGGCTGCGCCAGGTTCATGCGCTTCTGCAGGAGCGGGAAGCTGGGTCTTCCCGTGTCGTCGAGGGCCACGATCTCGCCGTCGAACACGGCGTGCTGGGGGCCGAGGTGCAGATCGACGGCGCTCAGCTCCGGGTAGGCGGCGGTGAGGTCGTTGCCGTTGCGCGAGCGCAGTCGCAAGCGTTCGCCGTCCCAGACCCCCAGACCCCGGATGCCGTCCCACTTCATCTCCACCCACGGGGTGCCACCCCAGCGCGCCGCCGCCGCGCGCGCGATTCCCGGCGTGGCGGAGGTGGCGAGCATGGGTCGAAGGTCCGCGGCGACGGGGATGTCGCTCGCCGACCGGCCGACTGCGGCGGCCGCGGCGGCGTGGGGAGGCGCGGGCGCCGCCCGGTCGCGCGCCACCACCGGGTCGCCCTCGCTCTGCGGGTGGCCGTCGGCATCCGTCTTCATGCGGTGCAGCAGCCACTGCGACTTCTCGCCCCGCCCCTCGGTGCGGATCAGCGCGAGGCGCACGCGCCCCAGCGGACCGCCGTCTCGACCGGTGAGGGTGGCGATCACCTCGTCGTCGCGCCACTTCTCGAGGGCGTAGGTGCCGGTGTCCCACACCGTCATGGTTCCGGCGCCGTACTCTCCGCGCGGGATCTCGCCCGCGAAGTCGAGGTATTGCATCGGGTGGTCCTCGGTCATCACGGCGAGGCTGTTCTTCGCCGTCGTCGGCGGGACGCCTTTCGGCACCGCCCAGCTGACGAGCACGCCGTCGCGTTCGAGCCGGAGGTCCCAGTGCAGCCGCGAGGCGTGATGCTCCTGGATGACGAAGCGGGGCGCTCCTTCGCCACGGGGAGCGCCGTGAGGCTGCTCGGGCACCGGCTCGGGCGTCCGATCGGCGGATCGTTTCGCGATGTACGCGCGGAGGGGTCCATGAACCTCGTCGACCGGGGCCAGGGGATCGTCGGGTCTGTCGAGCACCTCGGTGAACAGCAGGTGCCGCAGCTCGGGATCGTCGAGCTCGGCCCACGTGCGGGGAGCCGCGACGAACGGCTGCGTGCGACCGCGCAGCGAGTACGGAGCGATCGTCGTCTTCGAGCCGTTGTTCTGGCTCCAGTCGATGAACACCTTCCCGGGCCGCGCGGCCTTGGACATCTGGCTGACCACGAGCTCCGGGTGATCCGCCTCGATCGCGCGCGCGAGCTCCTTCGCCACCGCACTCGCCGCGTCGCTCGACTGCCGCCCGTCGAGGCGCGCGTACAGGTGGATGCCCTTGCTTCCGCTCGTGACCGGCAGGGGATCCAGTCCCATGTCGTTCAGGATGGCGCGCGCCCACCGTGCGACCTCGGCGCACTCCGCGAGCCCTGTGCCCGGACCCGGGTCGAGATCGAGCACCAGCCGGTCGGGGTTCTGACGCTCTCCCTCGCTCGAGAAGCGCCACTGCGGCACGTGCAGCTCGAGGCTCGCCACCTGCGCCAGGTAGACGAGGGTGGGGAGGTCGTCGACCAGCGGGTAGTCCTTGGCGCCCGAGGAGTGGTCGATCGGGAAGCGCCGCACCCACGCCGGCGCCCCGGGCTCGAGGGCCTTGGCGAAGAACGGCTCGCCCGGTGCGGACGCCGTGCCGACACCGTCCGGCCAGCGCTTGCGGGTGAGAGGCCGATCGGCCACGTGGGGCAGCAGGAGCGGGGCGATGCGGGAGTAGTAGTCGATCACCTCGCCCTTGGTGGTCCCGGTCTCGGGGTAGAGCACCTTGTCGAGGTTGGAGAGGCGCAGACGTCGACCGTCGATCCGCACCGTCTGCTCCGTCATCGCCCCAGCGTAGGGCGGGGGAGGCTTTGGATGCCGAGGGGGTTGCGCCCCGTCGCCCCTCCCGATGGCGTCGACGGGCTCAGCCACCTCCGCGGGGAGGTCCCTGAGCCTGTCGAAGGGACCGGGACCCTCCCTCCGGCGCAAGGGCCTCGGCATCCGCGGTCCTTTCGGTGTTCACTGTTCCCATGCGATCGATCTGGAAGGGCGCCCTGACGTTCGGCCTCGTCAACGTGCCCGTGAAGGTGTACTCGGCCACCGAAGACCACGACGTCTCGCTGCACCAGGTGCACAACGCCGACGGCGGACGCATCCGGTACCAGCGCATCTGCGAGATCGACGGCGAGGTCGTGCCCTACAGCGACATCGACAAGGCGTACGACGACGGCGAGCAGACGGTCGTCCTCACCAAGGACGATCTGGCGTCGCTGCCGAGCGAGCGCAGCCGCGAGATCGAGGTGGTCGAGTTCGTGCCCAGCGAGCAGGTCGACCTGCTCACCCTCGACAAGGCCTACTACCTCGAGCCCGATTCCTCGTCGCCGAAGGCGTACGTTCTGCTGCGCAAGACGCTCGAGCAGACCGACCGCACGGCGATCGTCCGGTTCTCCCTGCGGCAGAAGACGCGGCTCGCCGCCCTGCGCGTCCGTGGCGATGTGCTGGTGCTGCAGACGCTCCTGTGGGCCGACGAGGTGCGCGAGGCCGCGTTCCCGGCGCTGGAGGAGAGCGTGCGCATCTCGGCGAAGGAGCTCGAGATGTCGGCATCCCTGGTCGACAGCTTCTCGAAGGACTTCGACCCCGAGGAGTTCACCGACGAGTACCAGGAGGAGCTGCGCACCCTCATCGACGCCAAGCTCGAGCAGGGCGACGCCCTCGACACGGATGCCACCTTCGGCAAGGCCGAGGACGACGACGGCGGCGAGGTGATCGACCTCATGGAGGCGCTGCGGGCGAGCGTCGAGCGGTCACGCGCCGCGCGGGGCGAGAAGGATGCGCCCGCGAAGAAGGCTCCGGCGAAGAAGAAGACGTCGAAGGCGTCGTGACGGGGTCGGGTGCCCGAGGCGTCGGCGGCAGCAGAGCGCCGGCGGCGCCCACGGCTTCAGCGCGTCGGCTGGTCTCCGTCTTCGAGGGTCTTCGGGTCGAGGGAGAGCGACTCTGCCTCAGCGGGGGTGACCCCGCCCTCGCGCTTCGCGGCGGCGCGCTCACGGAAGTAGTGGACGACGACGAAGCCCACCGTGCCGACGACGACCGCGAGGAGGATGACGTCGATGTATTCGGCGACGAACTCGCCCACGCCGGGGATGAGGCTCAGCACGTAGCCGAACACCGTCAGGCCGAAGCCCCACAGCACGGCTCCGATGAAGTTGTAGAGGGTGTACTTCCACTTGTTCATGTGGCCGACGCCCGCGGCGATGGGGGCGAAGGTACGCACGATCGGCACGAAGCGCGCCAGGATGACGGTCAGACCACCGAAGCGCACGAAGAACGCGTTGGTGCGCTCGACGTTCTTGCGGCTGAACAGGCCGGAGTCCTTGCGCTCGAAGATCGCGGGACCGGCCTTGTGGCCGATGACGTAGCCCACCTCACCGCCGAGGAACGCGGCGAGACCGATGAGCAGCCCGGTGACCCACACGTTGACGCCGAAGACGCCGTGCGGGGGGTGCGTGACCGGGTTCGACAGGATGCCGGCCATCACCAGCAGCGTGTCGCCGGGAAGAAGGAAGCCGATGAGCAGGCCCGTCTCGGCGAAGATGATGAGGCAGACGATGGCCAGGGCCCACGGGCCGGCCGAGTCGATGATCGTCGCGGGGTCGAGCCACGGGAGCAGTGAGGCGGTGGTGTGGATCACATCGGTCCCGTTCGGGTCGGAGAGGCGGTGCTGGCGAAACGATGAACGTGCGGAAGGGGGGACTTGAACCCCCACGCCCGAAGGCACAGGAACCTAAATCCTGCGTGTCTGCCGATTTCACCACTCCCGCGAGTGGGATCAGTCTAAGCGTGCGCACGCGCGCGCTCGATGTGAACGAGCCGTCAAACCCCCGCGATCTCACCCGCGGCCGCCGCGGGGGCGGGAGCCCGCCGACACGCCAACGGGAATGCCCCTGCGCCGAGGCGGTTTGACTCCGGTATGAAGGCGATCACGTATACCCAGCCCGGTGACTCCTCCGTCCTGTCGCTCGTCGAGCGACCACTGCCCGAGCCGGGCCCCGGCGAGGTGCGCGTGCGCATCACGGTGTCGGGGGTGAACCCCACCGACTGGAAGGCGCGTGAGAGCGCCGGCCGCCCCCTCCCGTTCGACGAGATCATCCCGAACCAGGACGGAGCGGGCATCGTGGATGCCGTCGGCCCCGGTGTCTCGACCCTCTCGACGGGCCAGCGGGTCTGGGTCTACCTGGCCGCCCACCAGCGTCCCACCGGCACCGCCGCCGAGTACACGATCCTCCCGGCCGAGCGGGCGGTGCCCCTGGCCGACGGAGCGTCGTTCGAGCTCGGCGCGAGCCTCGGTGTGCCCGCGATGACCGCCCATCGCGCCCTCACCGTGCACGAGGACGGTCCCTCGCGCCTCGCGCCCGGTGCACTCACCGGCCGTACCGTGCTCGTCCAGGGCGGTGCCGGGGCCGTGGGGCACGCGGCGATCCAGCTCGCCGCCTGGGCCGGCGCGACGGTCATCGCCACCGTCAGCAGCGACGAGAAGGCGGAGCTCGCCCGCACGGCCGGCGCGCACCACGTGCTGCAGTACCCGAGCGCGTCGCTGGCCGACGGCATCCGCGAGATCGCCCCCGACGGGGTCGAGCACATCGTCGAGGTCGCCATCGCCGACAACGCCGCCCTCGACGTCGAGGTCGTCGCCAACCACGGCACGATCGGCTACTACGCCGACAACGGCGGTGACACCTTCACCGCCCCCGTCCGCCCCAGCTTCGCGAAGAACGTGCGCTGGCAGGGACTGCTGCTCTACACCGTGGGGGAGCGCGCGCTGGCCGCAGCGGCCGAGGACGTCGCGGCCGCGGTGGCCGACGGTGCCCTCCCGGTGGGCGAGGCGCACGGTCTGCCGCTGACGTGGTTCGACCTGTCCGACACCGCCGCCGCCCATGACGCCGTCGCGGGAGGCGCCACGGGCAAGGTCCTCATCCGGGTGGCCGACGGGGAGTGAGCTCCCGTCATCGACGAACCGCCGGGGCCCGTTCGGGCCCCGGCGGTTCGCGTTCGCCTGCTTACTGCTGAGTGCGACGGCGGGCGATCACGGTGCCGGCCGCGACGACGAGCCCCAGGGCGAGCATCCCGGCGCCGATCGCCGGCAGCGGCGAGCCGTCGAGGTCGCTTCCGGTGTTCGCCAGGTCGCCGCCGCGCGGGCCGCTTCCGGCCGGGCCCCCGGTGGCGCTGGGCGCGGGGCTCGGAGCCGTGGTCGGCGCTGCGGTGGGCTCAGCCGTCGGGGCGACGGTGGGCTCGGTGGTCGGCTCGGGCGACGGCTCACCCGGCGTGGGCTCGGGAGAGGGCTCCACCGCGGCGTCCCACGCGAGGGCGAACGCGGCGTGGCCGATCGCGGGCGCGAAGATGTCGATCGCGTCGCGATTGACGTTCGCCAGCGTGTCGTCGATCGTGTGGTAGTTGCGATCCATGAACACCCCGGCCGTTCCGCCGAACAGGCGCACCTGCTCCTCGGTCTTGATGTCGTCGGCACCCGAGAACAGACCGCCCGCGGGGATGCCGTTGTCGATGAAGGCCTGGTAATCGCTGCGGCCCGAGTACTCGGTGTCGATCCACGGCTGATCGATCGCGTCGAAGTAATCGGTGTAGATCTGCTCGATCTCCGCCGAGCCCGCGGGGATCTCGACGGGCGCCTCGTACGTCGATTCGTTCGCGTCGTAGACGCCGACGGTGAAGTTCTCCGACCCGATCATGTCGTAGTTGAGGTAGGACGAGATGCGCTCGAGCTCGGCGGGGTCGTTGGCGATCAGATCGTCGACGTACGCGGTCGAGCCGACCAGGCCGACCTCCTCGGCGCTCCAGAGCGCGAGGCGGATCCGCTTGTCGTTGAGCGTCTCGGATGCCGCGATCCTCTCGGCCAGGGCGAGGATGGCCGCCGAACCCGAGGCGTTGTCGTTGACCCCGGGGCCCTCGGCCACACCGTCGAGGTGCGCGCCGATCACGACGGTGTCGTCGGGGTCGCCCGCGATGCTGTCGGCGATGACGTTGAAGGACTCCGTCACGAGGAACTGCTTCTCGATGACCGCCGTCCCCTCGACGGGAACGTCGGCAGGGGCCGCGGCGACGAGCGCCGCGATGGCGTCACCGCTGGCCTGGGGCAGCGTGGCGGCGGGGGAGTCGTCTTCGTTGCGCGGTCCCGAGGCGACGTTGGTCAGCTGGTCGTCCGGGGAAACGCCCTCCTCGGCGGGACGCTCGTTGTTGTAGACGAACACCGCTCCCGCCCCGGCCGCGGTGGCGTTGTCGATCTTCGCCTCGAAGGTGCAGATGCCGCGCTGGATCAGCACGATCGCGCCCGCCGGGACGGCGGCGAAGTCACCGGGCTCGCAGCCGAGGTGCGCGCCGTCGGCGTCGGAGGGTAGGGACAGCTGCGCGGTGTAGTCGCCCTCAATGCCCTCGCTGAGGTCGAAGTGCGACCCGGTGTAGGCGGTGCCGTCCACCGTGAGCGAGGCCTCGCCGAACTCCGGGGTGGGGACCTCGAACGTCTGACGCGAGACGGTGAAGGCGCCCGTTCCCTCGAGGACCTGCTCGGCGTAGCGGGCGGCGGCCTCGTACCCGGGTCCGTTCCAGACGCGGTAGCCGTCGGCAGCGAACGACTCGCTGATGTCCGACAGCTCGGTCAGGTGCGTCATGACGTCGGCGCCCGTGACCCCGAGGTCATCGGGCGGGGTGGTCGGGGCGGCGAACGCGGCCGGGGCGATCAGCAGGCCGCCGCCCACCAGGGCGCTGGTCGCCAGCAACGCCGACGCCCGTCGAGCGCGAGAGGGAGGGGAATGCAGGGTGTTTCGGAGCACGATGAATGCGCCTCTCCGCGGGCATCGATGCCCGCATCATCCAGGGGGAATGACGCGACGCCCAGAGAAGGCGATCGCGAGACGATTCTCATAGGGGATTCGTAAAAAACGCAATGGTGGCCGCATTCTTCACAGGGTTGAAACCTGGGGGTCACACGGCCGAGGACCCCGAGCGACCGGCGGCGCGATCAGCCGCGCCGCGGATTCCGCCCGACGATCGCCGCTGCCACGAGCATCGTCGCAGCGGCGGCGCACCCGGCAAATCCGTTCATCTGCGGCATCCACCGCCGCCCCGGGTTGCGGGCCCCGCCGTCAGCGCACGCGGGGCACGTATCGCGGCACCCAGCGGATGAACCCCGCTGCGCCGAGGACCGCGATGACGCCCATGGCCCCCACGCCGACCGACAGCGTCGCCACCGCGGTGAGCGCCGACACGATCAGCGGGGCGACGGCGCCGCCGGCATCCGTGAGCGTCCGCCACGAGCCGAGGAACGCCGCGGGCTCGTTCGGCGGTGCGATGTCGGCCCCGAGGGTGAGCAGGATGCCGCTGGACAGACCGTTGCCGACCCCGAGCACCGCGGCGAACATGGCGTACCACATGGCCGCCGAGTCCAGGTCGTGCGTGAACGACAGGGCGAAGAACCCCGCTCCCATCAGGATCATCGCGGGCAGTGCCGCCCACAGGCGTCCGAAGCGGTCCATGACCTGGCCGCTGGCGTAGAACAGGGCGAAGTCGATCGCGCCCGACACCCCGACGACCACCGCGATCGTCCCGGCATCCAGTCCGAGCGACACGCCCCACAGGGGAAGCACGACCTGCCGCGCCGACCGCACCGCCGACAGCGAGGCGGCGGCGAGCCCCAGCCGCGCGAGCACGCCGCGGAACCGCCACATCGTGCGGAACACCCCGGCGCGCTCGACCGTCGGGATCGCTCCCGTCACGGGTTCTCCGGTGTCCTCCGCGTCGCGCGAGTCGCCGTCGACGCGGCGCGCCCCCGCGCCCACCGGCACCGCCTTCTCGGGATCGGGGCCGAAGAACACGAGGAGGACGGTGGCGACCTGGCACACCGCGAAGAAGACCACGGATGCCGTCTCGTCGCCGAAGATCCCCAGCAGTGCCGCCGAGATGAAGGGGCCGACGAACATCCCGAGGCGGAACGTCCCGCCGAGCAGCGACAGGGCTCGCGCCCGGAAGTGCAGCGGCACGCGGGTCGTCATGAACGAGTGGCGCGCGAGCGCGAACGACGCGGCGCAGAACCCGATGAGGAAGACGGCCGCGGCGAAGAACGCCAGCGACTGCGCGAACACGATCCCGGTCAGGCCCGCGAGCACGATCATCCCGGCCACGCCCATCGTGAGGCGCTCGCCGAAGCGGGCGACGGCCCATCCCGCCGGGATGTTGCCGCACAGCTGGCCCACGACGAGGGCGGCGGCGACGAGGGCGGCCACGGCGACGTCGGCGCCGAGGCGATTGGCGATCACGGGGATGAGGGGGATCACCGCGCCCTCGCCGAGCGCGAACAGAAGGGTGGGGCCGTAGATCATCGGTGCGAAGCGCACCAGCACGTTCCGGGGAGAGTCGGCTGTCACTGTCTCCACGATAGGCTTGATGTCTCATGCTCGAACTCGATTTGACCGCCGACATCCAGGCGCTGCGCTCGACCTTCGCCGATATCCAGGCCGTGGTCGACGTCGACGCACTCAAAGCCGACATCGATCGCCTCAGCGAAGAGGCCGGTGCCCCCGACCTGTGGGACGACGTCGAGAACGCCCAGAAGGTCACCAGCCGTCTGAGCCACCGTCAGGCCGAACTCAAGCGGGTCTCGGAGATCGAGCAGCGTCTCGACGACCTGGAGGTGCTCGTCGAGCTCGCGATCGAAATGGACGACGAAGACAGCGCCGACGAGGCCCGTCGCGAGCTCGCGGCACTGAAAGACCTGATCGGCCAGCTCGAGGTGCAGACGCTCCTCGACGGGGAGTACGACCCGCGCTCCGCGGTCGTCACGATCCGTTCGGGAGCGGGCGGCGACGACGCGACCGACTTCGCCGAGATGCTCCTGCGCATGTACCTGCGCTGGGCCGAGCGCCACAAGTACCCCGTCAAGGTCATGGACACCTCCTACGCCGAGGGTGCCGGCATCAAGTCGGCCACGTTCGAGGTCGACGTCCCCTACGCCTACGGCACGCTGTCGGTCGAGGCCGGCACCCACCGCCTCGCGCGCATCAGCCCGTTCGGTGGCGCCGACAAGCGTCAGACGAGTTTCGCCGCGGTCGAGGTCATCCCCGTGATGGAAGAGGCCGTCGAGGTCGAGGTCCCCGAGGGCGACATCCGCGTCGACGTCTTCCGTTCCTCCGGCCCCGGCGGGCAGTCGGTCAACACCACCGACTCCGCCGTGCGCATCACGCACCTCCCGACCGGCCTCGTCGTGTCGATGCAGAACGAGAAGTCGCAGATCCAGAACCGCGCCGCCGCCATGCGCGTGCTGCAGACGCGCCTGCTCCTGCTCAAGCGCGAAGAGGAGGCCGCCAAGAAGAAGGAGCTCGCCGGCACGATCACCGCGAGCTGGGGCGACCAGATGCGCTCCTACTTCCTCTACGGCCAGCAGCTCGTGAAAGACCTGCGCACCGGCTACGAGGTCGGCAACCCCGCCGTGGTCTTCGACGGCGATCTCGACGGTCTGATCGCCGCCGGCATCCGCTGGCGCAAGCGCAAAGACGACGACTGATCATCCCCTTTCGACGAGAGTCCTATGGATGCCGGTACCCCCGGCATCCATAGGACTCTCTCGGTTTGGCGACACGGCGCGTCCTGACGGGCTGTTTCGCGCCCGCGCTTAGGCTCGTCGAGCCATGATCCGGTTCGAGAACGTCACCAAGAGGTATCGCGGCACCGCGAAGCCCGCCCTCAACGCCGTCGACTTCGAGGTGCAGCGCGGGGAGTTCGTCTTCCTCGTCGGAGCCTCGGGTTCGGGCAAGTCATCGTGCCTGCAGCTCATCCTGAGGGCGGAGACCCCCACCGAGGGGCGCGTCGTCGTGCTCGGCCGCGACCTGCGCACCCTGTCGAATCGCAAGGTCCCCTACTTCCGCCGCCACATCGGGTCGGTGTTCCAGGACTTCCGCCTGCTGCCGAACAAGACCGTGCACCAGAACGTCGCTTTCACGCTGCAGGTCACGGGCGCCTCGCGCGGGTTCATCCAGCAAGCCGTGCCGGAGGTGCTCGCGCTCGTCGGCCTCGACGGCAAGGAGAAGCGCCTGCCGCACGAGCTGTCGGGTGGCGAGCAGCAGCGCGTCGCGATCGCGCGAGCGTTGGTCAACCGCCCGCAGGTGCTCCTCGCCGACGAGCCGACCGGAAACCTCGACCCCGGCACCTCGATCGACATCATGCGCCTTCTCGCGCGCATCAACGCCGGCGGGACGACCGTCGTGATGGCCACGCACGAGGCCGGTTTCGTCGACCAGATGCAGCGCCGCGTGATCGAACTGCGCGGCGGCGAGATGGTGCGCGACGAACGCCACGGCGGCTACGGCGACACCTCCAGCCTCCCGCGACTCGCGCCCGAGGTCGAGAAGGGCGCCGCCGCGGTGGCCGCCCTCACCGCGGTGCTCGAGGTCCAGCGCGAGGTGACGAGCGTGACCGGCCCCGTGGAGCCGCTGCCGTCGGCACCCGTCGTCCGCCCCGCGGTCGCATCCGACCCGGATGCCACGACCCCCGCCCCCGCGGTGACCACGCCCGCCGCCGAGCAGACGCGCGAGCCGGGCACCAACACGCGCTCCATCCCCGTCACGACCCCCGACGTCGAGGCCCTCGGCGTCGCCGACCGCCTCGGTCTGGGCGCGAAGACGGATCGCAACGACGAAGTGGGACCCACGTCATGAGGTTCGGGCTCATCCTCTCGGAGGCCTTCACGGGCCTGCGACGCAACGCCTCGATGGTGATCTCGGTCATCCTCGTGACCTTCGTGTCGCTCACCTTCGTCGGCGCGGCGATGCTCATGCAGATGCAGATCGGCAAGATGCAGTCGTACTGGGCCGATCGCGCCCAGGTGGCGGTGTCGATGTGCGCGACCGTGTCGGACGTCGACACCTGCACCACCGGTCAGGCCGCCACGCAGGAGCAGATCGACGCGGTGACGGCGAAGCTCGACGGCGACGCCCTCGCCCCGCTCATCCGCGACTACACCTACGCCACCAGCGAGCAGGTGTTCGAGAACGCCAAGGGCCTGCTGCCCGACGACATCATCGGTGTCGTCACCGCGGATCAGTTCAATGCAACCTTCAGCATCAATCTCGTCGACCAGAACCAGTCCGACGTCATCATCGAGGCCTTCAGCGGTCAGGCGGGCGTCGAAGAAGTCACGAACCAGATGCAGTACCTCGAGCCCCTGTTCCAGGCGCTCACGGTCGCGACCTACGTCGCGGTCGGCATCGCCGGGCTCATGCTGATCGCGGCGGTGCTGCTGATCGCGACGACGATCCGTCTCTCGGCCTTCGCACGACGCCGCGAGCTCGGGATCATGCGTCTCGTCGGCGCCTCGAACCGCTTCATCCAGACGCCGTTCATCGTCGAGGGCGTGCTGGCGGCGCTGATCGGCTCGGCGCTGGCGAGCGTGGCGGTGTGGGCGATCGTGGGCGTGGGTGTCAACCAGTACCTGCGCGACCGCATCGGCTTCATCACGTCGTGGGTGGGCATCGGCGACGTCGCGTTCGTCATCCCGGTCATCGTGGTGATCGGCGTGATCCTCGCCGCCCTCAGCGCGAGCTTCGCGATCCGTCGCTGGTTGCGCGCCTGACCGTTCGCGACGGCGGGCTCCGGCGTCCTGTAGGCTGAGGGGCTCTGTGTGCCCACGATCATGAGGAGGTGGCACCATGCCTCGTGAGCAGGGTGAGAAGCTCATCGCGTCGAACAAGAAGGCGCGTCACGACTACGCCATCGAGAAGACCTACGAGGCCGGTCTCGTCCTGACCGGCACCGAGGTGAAATCGCTGCGCCAGGGGCGGGCGAACCTCACCGACGGCTACGCGTACATCGACGGCGGTCAGGCGTTCCTCGACGCCGTGCACATCCCCGAGTACTCGCAGGGACACTGGACGAACCACTCCGCCAAGCGCACGCGCAAGCTGCTGCTGCACAAGGAGGAGATCGTCAAGCTCTCGCACGCGGTCGCCGCGGGCGGCTACACCCTCGTCCCGCTGCGCCTGTACTTCCTCGACGGGCGCGCGAAGGTCGAGATCGCGGTCGCGAAGGGCAAGCGCGAGTTCGAGAAGCGTCAGACCATCCGCGAGCGCGAGGACAAGCGCGAGGCCGAGCGCGCCATGCGCACGAAGAACCGCCTGGGCGAGTAAGACCCGTCACTCGGCGCGGAAGCGCCCCTCGACGACCGAGGTCACGACGATCTCCGGCGGCTGCAGGGTGAACGACGACCCTCCGGCCGACGCAGCCGCCATCATGCGGGCGCCCATCGGCGCGGGGGACTCGGGGCGGGTCGCGAGCAGCCCGGCATCCGCCACCTCGACGGCGGAGACGGATGCCAGCCCCAGGGCGTCGGCGTAGGCGGTCGCGCGCTCCACGGCCACGTGCACGGCCTCGGCGGCGACCTCGCGTTCGGTGCGTGCGCGCGTGTCGGGGGAGAGGCGCCAGTCGACGGCGGTGACCTGCACGTCGTCGGACTCGGTGACGTCGCCGAGCCACCACGACAGGGCGCCGGCGTCGATGAACGTGGCCGAGAGCTCGACGCTCGCGTGGTGGACGAGGGGGAGTTGCGCCCCCTCGGCGTTCCACGGCCGGTCCGACCAGACCGAGACACGGGCGCTCGACCATTCCGAGACCTCGCCCGAACGCAGGTGGGCGACGAGGCCGTCCTGCACCGACGAGGCACGCTCCTGCGCCTGCTCCACGACGGGGCCGCGAGACGGCCCGTCGACCGAGACCGTGACACGGACCGCCGCTTCTTCGGCGCGGACGCGGGCGTTGCTCTCGCCTCGGACGGTGATGACGACGTCGCTCATGCGGTGAGCCTACGCGACGGCGTCGACGGGGTGACGGGCGCGGGACGGTCCGATGCGCGAGTCGTCGACGCGGGGGACTCGCGGGCCCACGCGACGGGGAAACGGGCGCGGGACGGTCTGATACGGGAGTCGCCGACACCGGGAATTCACGAGCCCCCGATGCGTTGTAGACTGTGATGCTCGGGTGCTTCCCGCTCCCGGCATGGCAACTCAACAGCGTGACAACGGCCGCTCCTTCACGGAGTTCCCGGGGCTGATCGGTTTCGACAGCGCCTGCGAACCCGCGAGAAGCGGGCCGAGGATGTGGGGTTATCTCGTAAACGCTCCCTGCAAAACAATAAGTGCCAATGCTAAGCGCACTGACTTCGCCCTCGCTGCGTAAGCGAGCCCGATAGTCCGTCAGACCGTGTGTGACCCCGCCACGGATCCTGGCGTCATTTAGGGGTCTTGCTGCGTGACGGCGCCTGGACGTCACGCGGGACTTTTCCCAGGCTGGGCTCGTCGACTTAGGTGTCTGTGACAAAGGTCGGAGCCGAGCAGAACGTCTGCACAGACTGCGCCCGGAGAAAACGCGGAGACCCAGCGTTGGACGGGGGTTCGATTCCCCCCAGCTCCACGAGCCGTTGTCACGATGAGTCGTCGGAAAGCCCTCGCTCCCACCCGTTTCGGTGGGGCGTGGGCTTTCGCTTTCAGCTCCCACTCAGCGCGGCGCGGGCGGCGTCGGGGCGCGACGTACCCGGCCGTGCGCTCGGCCCGCCTGCCGGCGCCGCTCAGCTCGCGCTGCGCGTGTGGATGTCGCTCTCGCCCGAGGCGCCGTTCAGCTCGAGGTAGATGCGTCCCTCGGTGCGCGTCAGGGTGGCCGTGTTCCGTCGCTCGATCGCCTCCGCGAGACGCTCGACGAACCCGGGGTCGAAACTGTGCAGCAGCACCTCGTCACCGCGGTGGATGCGCTTGCCCGCCCACGCGGCGGCGACCTTCTCGGGGTCGCGGTGGGTGTAGACCGCGACGCGTTCGGCCTTCATGCTCCCGGTGTGCAGGCGGGCGGCATCCGGGGCTCCCACCTCCACCCAGGCGACGAGTGCGCCGGTGAGGTCGCGCACCATGACGGCGGGTTCGTCGGTCGCGGCGACTCCCTCGCTGAAGGCGATGCCCTCTTCGAACTCGAGGCAGTAGGCGAGCACGCGGGTGAGCATGTAGGGCGCGGTCTCGGACGGATGCCGCGCGACGCGCAGCTGCAGCTCGTCGTAGACGCCGCGGTCGACATCGGAGAGCTGCACGGTGAACGTGTGAATGGTCGCGCCGATAGCCACGAGGATCGAGCCTACGTGAGGAGGGGGGATCCTCGTGCCTCCGGACTCCGACCGCGGAGGGACGTTGCCCGGATGGCTCCGTGCCGCCTAGCGTCGAGGGATGCCAGATCCCCGCGCCCTCCGCATCGACGTCGGTCCGTTCCATTTCGCCCCGACGCCCGACGCGTCCACGTGGACCGCCGAGCAGGAGCGCGGCGGACGCGGCGCGGCATCCGGGATCGACGCCGACGGGACGGACGCGGGACGGATCACGGCCGGGTGGACCGACTGGGTCGCGTTCGCGCAGCGGGTGCTGCAGGCCGATGCCCTGTGGCGCGATGTCGAGGCGCGGGGCGACGCGTGGGACGAGGGGTTCTCGGCGGCTCGCGACGTGGAGGCGCGCAACCCGTACCGGTGACGGGCGACGCCGAGCCGGCGACCGTCGGCGCCGTCGACTACCGGGGGCTCTGGACGAGGATCAGGCTCTGTCGGGTGTCGGCGAGCTTCACGAAGCCGTCGCCGAAGAAGTAGGTCAGGCCGTAGCCGTCGGCACCGCGTCCGTTCAGCCAGTCGGGGTTCTCGGTCACGTAGACGCCGTCGGCATCTTTCTCGACCTTCCATCCCGCGGCGACGAGGTCTTTCTGCGCCGTCTTCGCGGTGTCGTCGTCGATGGGTGCCCAGCCGAAGATCTGCACACGGTCGGAGGCGATCTTCGTGTCGCCCCATTTGCACTGGATGCCGTCGTCGAGAGCCGTGGCGCCGATGCGGAACTGGTCCTCCTGCGACGTCCAGCCGAGGCTCTTGAAGTCGTCGGCGGTGGCCTGGGGGATGATGTTCTCGCACGTGGGGTCTGCGGGCGGGGTCGCCGAACCGGACGGCGATGCGGCCGGCGCGGGCGTCTCGACACCCGCGGCGGGCGCCGCCGACGAGGGGGCGTCCGCGGCCGGTGCGGGCTCGGGAGCGGGGGCGGAGCACCCGGCGAGGACGAGGGCCGCGAAGGCGCCGCCCGCCGCGAACGCGGAGACGCGGGCGCGGGCCGAGCGCGTTCGGACGAGCGTGGTCGCGCGCATCATCGAGAATCCTCCCCCTCGTGCAGGAGGTCGAGGAAGGCGTCGTGCAGCACGCCGTTCGTCGCGAGCGACGACTCCGCGTCGAGCCGGTCGGTTCCGTCGAACGCCGTGAACCGACCGCCGGCCTCGCGCACGATGGGCGCGATCGCGGCGATGTCGTACTCCTTGACGCCGAACTCGGCGACGAGCTCGAGCCGCCCCTCGGCGAGCCACATGTACGGCAAGGCGTCGCCGTAGGCGCGGTCGCGCCACACGGCACGGGCGAGGCGCTCGAGCGTCGGCACGAGGTCGACGTCATCCCACTGCTCGATGCTCTGAAAGCTGATGCTCGAGGCCGCGATGTCGTCGATACCGGAGACGTGGATGCGGCGGGTCTCTTCGGTGGCGGTGGTCGTCCACGCGCCCTGGCCGGTAGCCGCCCACCAGCGGCGCCCGATCGCGGGCTGGCTGACGACGCCGACGGTCGGGACGCCGTCGACCGTGAGGGCGATCAGCGTGGCCCACACGGGGATGCCGCGCATGTAGTTGTGGGTGCCGTCGATCGGATCGATCACCCAGCGCCGCGAGGTGTCGCCGGAGCTGCCGTACTCCTCGCCCAGGATCGCGTCGGCGGGGCGTTCGGCATCCAGGATCTCCCGGATGGCGCGCTCGGTGGCGAGGTCGGCCTCGGTGACGTGCGTGCGGTCGGGCTTGGTGTCGATGCGCAGGTCGGCGGCGTCGAAACGCTGCATCGCGACCACGTCGGCGGCGTCGGCCAGTCGGAGGGCGAGTGCGAGATCGTCGGTCAGGTCCGCGAGGGTCGCGGCGGGCTCTTCGATGCGGGACACGGCTCCAGGATAACCGGCGCTCCTGGCTCGATTTGGCGTGGTCGCGTCACCCCTGGTAATGTCATTCCTCGGCGCGGAGAGCGAATCCCCCGCCGAACGGAACGCACCTCTAGCTCAATCGGCAGAGCAACTGACTCTTAATCAGTGGGTTCTGGGTTCGAGTCCCAGGGGGTGCACCACCACCGGAATCCCCTTCGCAGCCTCGCGGTTGCGGAGGGGATTTCGGCGTCTGCGGGGGAGGTCAGGTCAGGTTCGGTCGCAATCCCGTTGCGCGATGGAGTGCTCTCGGCATGATGGGATCCTGGCCGCTGCGCAGCGGCGCGAAGGCGGGAGGACACATGGCCGACGACGAGATGTGGGACGTGACCGACATTCAGGGCACGCCCACGGGCAGCCTCCACCGACGCGGTGACGGCCCGGTGCCGGCCGGGTCATTCCATATCGTGGCATCCGTCTGCCTCGTGTCATCGTCCGGCCGCGTGCTGATGAGCCGCCGCGCCGAGGGAAAGGACTACCCCCTCGCGTGGGAGTTCCCGGCCGGGAGCGCGCTGCGCGGCGAGACGAGCCGCACCGGTGCGGTGCGCGAGCTCGCCGAGGAGACCGGGATGAGGGTCGCCGGCGACGACCTCGTGTTGGTCGAGCGGGTGATCGAGGAGCGAGCGCTCTTCGACCTGTGGGTCGCGCGCGTCGACGGCGAGCCCGTGCCCGTGCCGGATCCGGAAGAAGTGCTCGAGTCGGAGTGGGTCGGCCTCGACGTGGTGCGCCGTCGGTGGGAGGAGGGCCTGTTCGCGACGCCGTGGAACGTGCGGTTCGACCAGCTGTGGGACACGCTCCAGGAGCGCGTGGCGGATATGGGGGCGGAGATCGCTCGCTGATCCGAATGCAGCGGCTACGCCGGGGGGAGAGCTGCGATCAATCGCGAGCCGGATATCGACACGGCGACGACGGCCGCGGTCCCGGCCAGCGGCAGTACCGCGAGCGGGACGGCGGCGCTGGGGCCGAAGGCGACCAGCATCACCAGGAACGTCACCCACGCCACCACCCCGATCGCCACCCACGCCCACATCATCCGCGTAGTGCGTTGTCTGAGGGCGGTCGCCGTCATCGGACGACCGTGATGGATGACGTCGTCCGTCCACCGGGTGCCGTCCCACGATCGCTGGGTGCGGGGCGCGACGACGTACCATCCCGGTTCGACGGGGGACGGGGTACTCATGCGGCGAACGCCGGCTTCGGCCACGCGGGCCGCGCGCTCGAGGTGAGGACCTCAGAAGTCGACTTCACGTTGGGCCCCCATATGTCGACCCCTATGCAAACTGCTCGCCGGTCGCGAGGTCGTCACCGGCCCGTCCGCGGTCGGCAGCTGCGGGCATCGCATGCACTGCCGGTGCCGCGGGTCGCGGTGTCGGGCCCCCGTGCCACGATGTCGCCATGCCGAACGAGAGCGCCTCGCCAGCCACGTACGTCACCCATGACCTCGCGGTCGCGGAGGGAGACCTGCGCGTCGGTGAGTGGCATCCGGATGCCGAGGGCACCCCGTGGCTGCTCGTGCACGGGGTCACCGCATCACACGTGGCGTGGGCGTGGGTCGCGGCACAGAGTTCGGCGCGGCTGATCGCCCCCGATCTGCGCGGGCGCGGGCGCAGCACGGCATCGGCGCGGCGAATCGGCCTGGCGCAGCACGCCGATGACCTGGCAGAGGTGCTCGACGGCCTCGAGGTCGAGCGGGCGATCGTGGTCGGGCACTCGATGGGCGCGTTCATCTCGTTGGTGTTCGGCGAACGGCACCCCGACCGGGTCGAGCGGATCGTCCTCGTCGACGGCGGGCTGCCCCTGACCCTGCCGCGTGGAATGGAACCGCGCGAGGCGGTGCGCCACGTGCTCGGACCGACCGCGGCGCGGCTCGACATGCGCTTCCCGAGCGAGGGCGCGTACCGTGATTTCTGGCGGGCGCACCCCGCGTTCACAGGACGCGAAGACCCGCTGCTCGACGCCTAGTTCGCCTACGACCTGGTCGGTGAATCACCCGCGCTGCGGCCGGCGACGACGTTCGCCACGGTCGAAGCCGACTCCATCGACCAGAACGCCGGCGAGGCCATCGCGGGAGCGCTCGAACGCCTGCGCCGCCCGACGCGGCTGAGCGGGGATTGCTCGGCGAGGTTCCGCCGCTGTACCCCGACCTCGACGGCATCCGCAGCCGATTCCCCCGGCTTGCGGCGACGCGCCGGGTGCCGGCCGTCGATCACTATTCGATCGTCATGTCGACACCCGGCGCGCGGGCTGTGGTGCAGGAGGTCCTTGCGGGGGAGTGATGGGGTTACGCAGCGTCTCCGACCAGCACGGCGGCGCCTTCATCGGCGGCGTCGGGGTGCGAGCCGTCGACGTGTGCCAGCAGGCGACGGCCGAACAGGATGCACGCAGCGGCGATGAACACGGAGGCTGCGGCCATGAAGTACGGCACATCGGCGCCGTAGGCGTGCCAGAGCCACGCCGCGAGCGGAGGAGCGACAGCGCCGCCGAGGAAGCGGACGGCGGAGTACGCCGACGAGGCGACCGAACGCGGCAGGTCGGTGGCCTCCATCACGGCCTCGGTCAGCGCGGTGTTGACCACACCCAGCACGAGGCCACCCACGATGATGCACACGACGAGGGCGGTCGACGACGCCACGGTGAAGGCCGCGACCACCAGGTCGATCGCCAGCAGGGGCAGCGCGATCAGCAGCACGCTTGTCAGGCGCAGCCTGCGCAGCAGCAGCGGAGCGACCCAGACGCTCGTGATCGCGAGGCCCACTCCCCAGCCGAAGAAGGTGAGGCCGATGCCCGTGGCACCGAATCCGAGGGGGAACGGCGAGAACGCCAGCAGGGTGAAGAAGCCGATGTTGTAGAACAGGGCGGTCGCCGCGAGGATCGCGAGCGCCGGGCGACCCAGCGCGCGGAACGGGGCGCTGAAGGGAAGGGGCGTACGCGCGGGCTTCGGTCCGCGAAGAAGGACCGCCACCGCGATGAACGCGATCGCCATCAGGGCGACGACGCCGAAGAACGGTCCGCGCCAGCTGACCTCGCCGAGGACGCCGCCCAGCAGCGGACCGACGGCGATGCCGAGGCCGAGTGCCGCCTCGTACAGGATGATCGCCGACGACGTGCCGCCCGATGCGGCCCCGACGATCGTCGCGAGAGCGGTGGAGATAAAGAGCGCGTTGCCCAGGCCCCACCCGGCGCGGAAGCCGATGACGGCGTCGACGCTGCCGCTCAGAGCGCAGAACAATGCGAACACCACGATCAGCCCGAGACCCACCAGCAGGGTGGCCTTGGCGCCGATGCGGCTGGAGATCCAGCTGGTGACGAGCATCGCGAGACCGGTCACCACGAGGTAGCTCGTGAAGAGCAGCTCGGTCTGCACCGGGCTCGCCTTCAACGACTCGGCGATCGCGGGAAGGATCGGATCGACGAGCCCGATACCCATGAACGCCACGACCGACGCGAAGGCGACTGCCCAGACTTGTGCGGGCTGTTTCCAGACGCTCGGGGCCTTATCGACCGGGTCAGCTGCGGTACCGGCGCTCACCGGACCACCTCCCTTTCTTCTTCGAAGCGACGTGCGGCGCCGCGCGAGGCGCGTACCTGGTCGCTCGGTTTCTCGGTGTGTTCGTTCGACCCGACGGGCGCCATCCCGACCTGGCGCGAGAGAGCCGAGGCCGCCGTGCTGACGGCCTCCCACTCCGCGGGGGACAAGTCGGCCACGTGCGGCGCGAGGGCAGCGCGGAAGAGCTCGTACCAGCGCTCGAGGGCGTCGAGGCCGTCCTCGGTGGCTGCCACCACGCTCACGCGGGAGTCATCGGGGTGACTGCGACGCGACACGAGTCCAGCGGCAGCCATCTGTCGGATCAGCCGCGTCATACCGGGCTGCGTGACGCGGCTGAGCGTCGCAAGGTCGCCGAGGCGCTGCGGGCCGTGGTCGCGCAGCAGCGTCAGGGTGCGCCACTGCGCCGCGGGAGCGTCGGAATTCGTGTCGAGGGCGGCCACACGCGTGAGCGCATGCACGGCGAGCAGTAGGCGCTGGAGGTCGTCGTCACGGGTCATACGCAAAAGTATACCCCAGTTATATACCGTAGGTATTTATAGCGGACTCCGCGCACGGCCGACGCCACACGTCGTGACACAAGCGCCGAGCGGTGGCTGCGCGCGCCCCTGTCATCGTGCGGCGATCCGCGTCGACAACTGGTGCGCGTGCGCCAACAGGATCCGCCCGAGTTCGGCGAGTCGCTCGCCGCCGAACCGAAACTCGACTCCTGTCAGGCTCAGCGCCCATTGCGGGTCGCCGGCCCGCGTGAAGACCGCGGCGCCCACACCCCAGCTGCCCTCGACGATCAAGCCGGGGTTGACCGCGTAGCCCCGCGCCTGTGTGTCGGCGATGCGCGCGCGGAGCCGCGCGGGGGAGTGCGAGGCTCCCCAGCGTTCGACGAGCTCCGGATGCCGTTCGAGGTAGGCGTCCACATCCTGGGGCGGCAGGAACGCGAGGATCGCGAGCCCCGCCGACGCGACGCCCAGGGGGAAGCGCACCCCCTCCGACAGCACGAAGGAGCGGATGGGGAAGCTCCCGTCCTCGCGGACGAGGCAGACGGTCTCGTCGCCGCGCCGAACCGAGAGGAACGCGCTCTCCTCGGTGCGGACCGCCAGCGAGCGCACGATGTCGCGCGCGGTCGCCGTGATGTCGAAGCGGGATGCCGCGACGCTGCCCATCAGGTAGAGCTCGGGTCCCGGGAGCCAGTGCCCAGTCGCGTCGTCGCGGTCGACGAGACCTTCGGCTCGCAGGGCACTCAGCAGTCGGTGAGTCGTCGGACGGGTCAGATCGGCGTCGCGCGCGAGGTCGCCCGCCGCGGCACCGACATCGCCGGCGGCTGTGACCAGACGCAGGAGGTGCGCTGCGCGGGCGATGGCCTGGGCTCCGGGGACGGTGGCCGGGGTCTCCCGCGCCGCGGCACGATGTGGTCGCGGTCCACTCGGAGTGACTTCCTGGAGTGGCTTGAGCGATCCGATGTCCACGATGTGGACGCTACGCCCGGCGGCATCCACATGGCAAGAACGGGCTCGCCGCGGTGCCGGCCCCCGCCGCAGGGTGGAGGGACGCCGCTACGAAGGAGTTCGCGTGATCGACAAGACCGTCGCCTCGGCTGCCGAGGCCGTCGCCGACATCCCCGACGGAGCATCTCTCGCTGTCGGCGGCTTCGGCCTCTCGGGCAATCCCATCGCCCTGATCGAGGCTCTGCTCGCCCAGGGAACCCGCGACCTGTCGGTCGTGTCGAACAACTGCGGCGTCGACGACTGGGGGCTCGGCATCTTGCTGGGCGCCGGTCGCATCCGCAAGATGACCTCGTCGTACGTCGGCGAGAACAAGGAGTTCGAGCGGCAGTTCCTCTCGGGCGAGCTCGAACTCGAGCTCACTCCGCAGGGCACGCTCGCCGAGAAGCTGCGGGCCGGCGGCTCGGGCATCGCGGCCTTCTACACGCAGACCGGAGTGGGTACCCAGGTCGCCGAGGGCGGCCTGCCCCGCCGCTACGACGCGGCCGGCGGTATCGCTGTGGCCTCCCCGGTCAAGGACGTGCGCACCTTCGACGTGGACGGCGAGCAGCGCGAGTTCGTGCTCGAAGAGGCGATCACCACCGATTTCTCACTCGTGCACGCCTACCAGGGCGACCGCCACGGCAACCTCGTCTTCCGCAAGGCCGCGCGGGCCTTCAACCCCCTCGCCGCCATGGCCGGCCGTACCTGCATCGTGCAGGTCGAGCACCTCGTCGAACCCGGCGAGCTCGATCCGGATGCCGTGCATCTGCCCGGCGTCTACGTGCATCGGATCGTCGAGGTCGGGCAAGACATCCCCAAGCGCATCGAGAAGCGCACCGTCCGAGAGGAGACCCGCTGATGCCCCTGTCCCGCATTGAGATGGCGGCCCGCGCCGCTCGGGAGCTCGCCGACGGCGCCTACGTCAACCTCGGCATCGGGCTTCCCACGCTCGTCCCCAACCACGTGCCCGACGGCGTCACCGTCGTGCTGCAGTCCGAGAACGGCATCCTGGGCGTGGGTCCCTACCCGACCGAGGACGCCGTGGACGCCGACCTCATCAACGCCGGCAAGGAGACGGTGACCACGTTGCCGGGAGCCGCGTTCTTCGACTCCGCCCTGAGCTTCGGCATGATCCGCGGGGGCAAGATCGATGCCGCGATCCTCGGGGCGATGCAGGTCTCGGCATCCGGAGACCTGGCGAACTGGATGATCCCCGGAAAGATGGTCAAGGGTCCCGGCGGCGCGATGGACCTCGTGCACGGCGCCGCCCGCGTGATCGTGCTGATGGAGCACGTCGCGAAGGACGGCTCGCCCAAGATCGTCGACTCCTGCTCGCTTCCGCTGACCGGTCGCGGCGTGGTCGACCGGATCATCACCGACCTCGCCGTCATCGACGTGACGGAGGATGGACTCGTGCTCGTCGAGCTCGCCCCCGGGGTGAGCGTCGACGAGGTGCGGGATGCCACCCAGCCCCCGCTCACCGTGGAACTCACCGAGAAGCGCACAGAGAAGCTCACAGAGGAGCAGAACGCATGACCACCGAAAACGACGTCGTCATCGTCGCCGCCGCGCGCACCCCGCAGGGTCGTCTGAAGGGGCAGCTTGCGCCGCTCACGGCTGTGCAGCTCGGCGCCGCGGCGATCCGCGGGGCACTCGAGCGCGGCGGCATCCCCGCCGACGCCGTCGACACGGTGCTCGTCGGGCAGGTGCTGCAGGCCGGGGCGGGGCAGAACGCGGCGCGTCAGGCCGCGATCGCAGCGGGCATCGGCTGGGATGTGCACAGCGCCACGATCAACAAGGTGTGCCTCTCGGGGCTCACCGCGGTCATCGACGCCGCGCGCATGCTCCGCCTCGGAGACGCGAGCGTCGTGGTCGCCGCCGGCATGGAATCGATGACGCGCGCCCCGCACCTGCTGATGAACTCCCGCGACGGCTACTCCTACGGCTCGGTTGAAGTCCTCGACCACATGGCTCACGACGGGCTGACCGACGCGTACGACAGCGAGAGCATGGGCGCGTCCACCGAGCGCGCGAACGCCCGCTACGAGGTCACGCGCGAAGCGCAGGACGCCGTCTCGGCGCGGTCGCACCAGCGGGCAGCCGCAGCCCAGGCCGACGGGGTGTTCGAGGCCGAGATCGTGCCCGTCTCGATCCCGCAGCGCAAGGGAGACCCGGTCGTCGTCACGGCTGACGAGGGGATCCGCCCCGACACCACGGTCGAGACGCTCGCGAAGCTGCGCCCGGCGTTCGCCGAGGGGGGATCGATCACCGCCGGCAACGCCTCGCAGATCTCCGACGGCGCCTCGGCGGTCGTCGTCACCACGCGCGCTGTCGCCGCGGAACACGGCTGGGACGTGCTCGCGGTCGTCGGCGCCGCGGGGCAGGTCGCCGGCCCCGACAACTCCCTCCACGCCCAGCCCGCGCGGGCGATCGAGAAGGCGCTGCACAAGCAGGGACTCTCGGCCTCCGATCTCGACCTCGTCGAGATCAACGAGGCGTTCGGCGCGGTCGTTGCGCGGTCGCAGGCCGAACTCGGGCTCTCCGACGACGTCGTCAACCCGCACGGCGGGGGCATCGCGATCGGTCACCCGATCGGCGCCTCGGGCAACCGCCTCGTCGTTCACGCCGTCCACGAGCTCGTCCGCCGCGGGGGCGGCACGGCGGCGGTCGCCCTCTGCGGCGGCGGAGGCCAGGGCGACGCACTGATCCTCACCCGCTGACCCGCAGACGCGAAGACGGATGCCACGACCCTCCGGCCGTGGCATCCGTCGGTGTCAGGGGGTCAGCGACCCAGGCGCTTCTTGAACAGCTTGTCCTGCTTCTTCGAGACGGGGGAGTCGCCCGCGATGACGCGGCCGCGGCGCGCACGGCGGGTGTCGACGACGGCGCCGATCGCCAGCGCCAGGGTGATGCCCCAGCTGAGCCACGCCAGCGCCGTGCGCCAGGTGAACGGCTCGTCGTTCTTGAGGCCGCGCAGGAGCGTGACGCCACCGGTGATGGCGCTGAGGAGACCGGTTCCGAAGATGTACTGCCGCATGCGCCCAACTTATCGAGGAGGGCGATCGGATGCCGCGCCTTGACAGCGCTCGACCCGGGGGCGCGCTGAGCACCGCTTATCGCATCGCGTCCACCCCCGTGCGCGGGCGGAGCCCGCTGTTAGCCTGAGGACGATCCCCGAGGAGGACCTGTGACCCAGGCCGATTTCGTCGTCGTCGCCAACCGCTTGCCCGTCGACCGCACCCCCGACGGAGAGGGCTGGCGCCGATCGCCCGGCGGGCTCGTCACCGCTCTCGAACCCGTCATGCGCCGCGCCGAGGGTGCCTGGGTGGGGTGGGCGGGTCAGGCCGACGCCACCGTGGAGCCGTTCGACTTCGAGGGCACGCACCTCGTCCCCGTGACCCTGTCGGCCTCCGACGTCGAGCTCTACTACGAGGGCTTCTCGAACGACACCATCTGGCCGCTCTACCACGACGTCATCGCGGCGCCGACCTACAAGCGGGCCTGGTGGGACGCCTACGTCAAGGTCAACCGGCGCTTCGCCGAGGCCGCGGCCGAGGTCGCCGCCGACGGCGGCATCGTGTGGGTGCAGGACTACCAGCTGCAGCTCGTGCCGAAGATGCTGCGCGAGCTGCGCCCCGACCTCACCATCGGCTACTTCCACCACATCCCGTTCCCCGCCTACGGCCTCTACGCTCAGCTCCCGTGGCGCAAGCAGGTGCTCGAGGGTCTCCTCGGCGCCGATGTCATCGGTTTCCAGCGCGTGGCCGACGCGGGCAACTTCGCCCGCGCCGTGCGCCGACAGCTGCGGTACGAGACCAAGGCCAGCGGCATCCTGGTCCCCGAGGGCGAGACGACGCGCGTCGCGCTCGCCAAGGCGTTCCCCATCTCGATCGATGCCGACTCCTACATCGAGCTGGCGCAGAAGCCCGAGATCCAGCAGCGCGCCAAGGAGATCCGCGAGGGTCTCGGCAATCCGCGCAAGATCCTCCTGGGCGTCGACCGCCTCGACTACACCAAGGGCATCCGCCACCGTCTCAAGGCGTGGGGCGAGCTGCTCGAAGACGGTCGCGCGACGGTCGAGGACGCCACCCTCGTGCAGGTCGCGAGCCCCAGTCGCGAGCGCGTCGACGCCTACGTGCAGCTGCGCGACGAGATCGAGATGACCGTCGGCCGCATCAACGGCGACCACGACACCACCACGCACACGGCGATCCGCTACCTCCACCAGTCGTACCCGCGGGAGGAGATGGTGGCGCTGTTCCTCGCCGCCGACATCATGCTCGTCACGGCGCTACGCGACGGCATGAACCTCGTCGCGAAGGAGTACGTGGCCAGCCGCGTCGACAACCGCGGCGTGCTCCTGCTCAGCGAGTTCGCCGGCGCCGCCGACGAGATGGGCAGCGCACTGCTCATCAACCCGCACGACATCGACGGCATGAAGGATGCCATCGTCCGCGCGCTCGAGATGCCCGCCGCCGAACAGGGCCGCCGCATGCGGGCGTTGCGCAAACGCGTGCGCGACCACGACGTCGAGGACTGGTCGCAGGACTTCCTCGAGGCGCTGTCGGTGTTCCACGAGAAGGCCTCCAGCGCCGCGGCCGCCGCCGAGGTCACCCGCGACGACGACGGCTCCGCTCCCGAGCTCGAGCCCATCGACGAGACGGATGCCGGATGACGGGGTCGCAGCTCGACCCGATCCGCGTCGATGAAGGGATGGATGCCGGATGACCGCCGCCGACGCCTCCGTCGAGGCCGTCGCGACGACCGCGACGCTGCTGATCGCCCTCGATTTCGACGGCACACTGTCGCCGTTGGTCGACGAGCCGATGTCGGCGCGCATGACGCCGGACGCCCGCGCGGTGCTCGAGGAGCTCGCGGGCCTCCCGGCGACGACCGTGGCCCTCGTCTCCGGCCGCACGCTCGCCGATCTTCGCGTCATCGCGGAGCACGACGACTCCTCTCCGTGGTGGCTGATGGGCTCGCACGGGGCCGAGGCCTGGGAGCCGGGCTCCGGTGCCGTCGAAGCGGACGACGACGCCGACGACCGCGCGCTGCGCGACCGCCTCACCGCCGAGGTCCGCGACGCCGTCGCCGCGTTCCCCGGAGCACGGGTCGAGCCCAAGCAGTTCGGGCTCGGACTGCACACCCGGACGGCGGATGCCGATGCCGCCCGCGCCGCGCGAGAGGCCACCGACGCCGTCTTGTCCGCCGGAGCGCCGTCGTGGCGACGGCGCACGGGACACGACATCCTCGAGTTCTCGTTCCGGCACGAGGGCAAGGACTCCGCCGTCGCGCACCTACGCGAGCGCGTGAGCGCCACGGCGGTGCTCTTCGCCGGCGACGACGTCACCGACGAGGACGCCCTGCGATCGCTGGGGGCGGGCGACCTCGGCGTGCGCGTCGGCGGGGGAGAGACGGCGGCGACGCTGCGGGTCGACGACATCGCGGCCTTCGTGGCGGTCCTCGAGCGGATCGCCCGATTGCGGAGCGCGCACGCGGGGTGAGCGCCGGGGGCAGCGGCCCTCGACGATGAATCCACCGTTCACCGCCCGGGCGGCGTCGCGCGCGTGCCGCTCGCAATAGACTTCGAGAATGCCCGCACCGCAGAATCCGAACACCGGCGAGTTCGACATCAAGCCCCGCAGTCGCGTCGTCACCGACGGCATCGAAGCCACCACGTCGCGCGGAATGCTCCGCGCGGTCGGCATGGGCGACGAGGACTGGGACAAGCCCCAGATCGGCATCGCGTCGAGCTGGAACGAGATCACCCCCTGCAACCTCAGCCTCGACCGGCTCGCGCAGGGCGCCAAAGAAGGCGTCCACGCCGGCGGCGGTTACCCCCTGCAGTTCGGCACCATCTCCGTCTCCGACGGCATCTCCATGGGCCACGAGGGCATGCACTTCTCGCTCGTCTCGCGAGAGGTCATCGCCGACAGCGTCGAGACCGTCATGATGGCCGAGCGCCTCGACGGCTCCGTGCTCCTCGCGGGCTGCGACAAGTCGATCCCGGGCATGCTCATGGCATCCGCCCGTCTCGACCTGTCGAGCGTCTTCCTCTACGCCGGCTCCATCGCCCCGGGCTGGGTGAAGCTCAGCGACGGCACCGAGAAGGACGTCACGATCATCGACTCGTTCGAGGCCGTGGGCGCGTGTCTCGCGGGCAAGATGAGCGAGGCCGACCTCAAGCGCATCGAGTGCGCGATCGCCCCGGGCGAGGGCGCGTGCGGCGGCATGTACACCGCCAACACGATGGCCTCCGTCGCCGAGGCGCTCGGACTGAGCCTCCCCGGTTCGGCCGCCCCGCCCTCCGCCGACCGTCGCCGCGACTACTTCGCCCACCGCTCGGGCGAGGCCGTGGTCAACCTGCTCCGTCAGGGGATCACCACGCGCGACATCCTCACCAAGGAGGCGTTCGAGAACGCCATCGCCCTCGCCATGGCGCTCGGCGGTTCGACCAACGTCGTGCTGCACCTGCTCGCGATCGCGAACGAGGCCGAGGTCGAGCTCAACCTCCACGACTTCAACCGCATCGGCGACCGCACCCCGCACGTGGCCGACATGAAGCCGTTCGGCCAGTACGTCATGAACGACGTCGACCGCCACGGCGGCATCCCCGTGATCATGAAGGCGATGCTCGACGAGGGGCTGCTGCACGGCGACGCGCTCACCGTCACGGGCAAGACGCTCGCCGAGAACCTCGCCGACCTGAACCCCGACCCGGTCGACGGCAAGGTCATCCACAGCTTCAGCGATCCGATCCACGCCACCGGCGGGATCACGATCCTGCACGGCTCGATGGCGCCCGAGGGTGCCGTCGTGAAGTCCGCCGGCTTCGACGGCAACGTGTTCGAGGGTCCCGCCCGCGTGTTCGAGCGCGAGCGCGGCGCGATGGACGCCCTCGAGGCCGGAGAGATCGCCGCCGGCGACGTGGTCGTCATCCGCTACGAGGGCCCCAAGGGCGGCCCGGGCATGCGCGAGATGCTCGCCATCACGGCGGCCATCAAGGGCGCGGGGCTCGGAAAAGATGTACTACTCTTGACGGACGGTCGATTCTCAGGCGGCACAACCGGACTGTGCATCGGCCACATAGCTCCCGAAGCGGTGGACGCAGGTCCCATCGCCTTCGTGCGCGATGGTGATCTGATACGGGTCGATATCGCCGCTCGCACTCTCGACTTGATCGTCGATGACGCCGAGCTGAGTTCCCGCCGTGATGGCTGGGAACCGCTTCCCCCGCGCTATACCCGTGGCGTTCTGGCCAAGTACTCCAAGCTCGTGCACTCCGCCGCGGAGGGCGCGGTCACGGGCTGACGGCCGTCCCCTTCTCACCTTCTTCCGGTTCTCGAGGTACTCCCATGTCCATCGATTCCCCTACGGCGGCCGTGCCCCGGCCCCCCGCCCGCACCGCCCCGGCGCCCGTGATGACGGGTGCACAGGCGGTCGTCCGCTCGCTCGACCTGCTCGGCGTCACCGATGTGTTCGGTCTGCCGGGCGGAGCGATCATGCCCGTCTACGACCCGCTCATGGACGACGAGCGCGTCCGCCACATCCTCGTCCGTCACGAGCAGGGCGCCGGTCACGCGGCCGAGGGCTACGCCGCGGCCTCGGGCAAGGTCGGCGTCGCGATCGCGACGTCGGGCCCCGGCGCGACCAACCTCGTCACCGCGATCGCCGACGCCTACATGGACTCGGTGCCGCTCGTGTGCATCACCGGGCAGGTGTTCTCCACCCTCATGGGTACGGATGCCTTCCAGGAGGCCGACATCGTGGGCATCACGATGCCGATCACGAAGCACTCGTTCCTGGTGAAGACCGCCGAGGAGATCCCCGGCGCGATCGCGGCGGCCTTCGAGATCGCCTCGACGGGTCGTCCCGGTCCGGTGCTCGTCGACATCACGAAGGACGCCCAGCAGGCCGAGGCGCCGTTCGTCTGGCCGCCCAAGATCGACCTGCCCGGCTACCGCCCGGTCACCAAGGCGCACGGCAAGCAGATCCAGGCTGCGGCCCACCTGCTCGCCACCGCGCAGAAGCCCGTGCTGTACGTGGGCGGCGGTGCGATCCGCGCCAACGCGGCGGCGGAGCTGAAGGTTCTCGCCGAGGCGACGGGCGCCCCCGTCGTCACCACGCTCATGGCGCGCGGCGCGTTCCCCGACTCCCACGAGCAGCATCTGGGCATGCCCGGCATGCACGGCACCGTCCCCGCCGTCCTCGCCCTGCAGGAGAGCGACCTCATCGTCTCGCTCGGCGCCCGCTTCGACGACCGCGTCACGGGCAAGGCGTCGCTGTTCGCGCCGAACGCCCAGGTGGTGCACGTCGACATCGACCCCGCCGAGATCTCCAAGATCCGCACGGCCGACGTGCCGATCGTGGGCGACCTGAAAGAGGTCCTCGTCGACCTGGATGCCGCGTTCCGCGCCGCCGACGCCGAGCACCCGCACGACTACAGCGAGTGGTGGACCTACCTGAACGGCCTCCGCGAGGAGTTCCCGCTGGGCTACACGCCCACCACCGACGGCCTCCTGTCGCCGCAGCATGTCATCCAGCGCATCGGCGAGATGACCGGACCCGAGGGCGTCTACGCCTCGGGCGTCGGCCAGCACCAGATGTGGGCGGCGCAGTTCATCAAGTACGAGCGTCCGAACGCGTGGCTCAACTCCGGCGGCGCCGGCACCATGGGCTACGCGGTTCCCGCGGCCATGGGCGCCAAGGTGGCCCAGCCCGAGCGCGCCGTGTGGGCGATCGACGGTGACGGCTGCTTCCAGATGACCAACCAGGAGCTCGCGACCTGCGTCATCAACGACATCCCGATCAAGGTCGCGATCATCAACAACTCCTCCCTCGGCATGGTGCGCCAGTGGCAGACGCTGTTCTTCGACGGCCGCCACTCCAACACCGACCTGAACACGGGCCACGGCACGCGTCGCATCCCCGACTTCGTGAAGCTCGCCGAGGCGTACGGGTGCCTCGCGATCCGCGTCGAGAAGGAAGACGAGATCGACGCCGCGATCCAGCTCGCGCTGGACACGAACGACCGCCCCGTCGTGATCGACTTCGTCGTGAGTGCGGATGCCATGGTGTGGCCGATGGTCCCGCAGGGCGTCAGCAACAGCTACGTCCAGTACGCGCGCGATCACTCGCCCGCCTTCAACGAGCAGGAGGACTGAGATGTCTCGTCACGTTCTGAGCCTCCTCGTCGAGGACAAGCCGGGTCTGCTGACCCGCGTCGCCGGGCTCTTCGCCCGCCGCGGCTTCAACATCGAATCGCTCGCCGTCGGCGTGACCGAGGTGCCGGGTCTCTCGCGCATCACGGTCGTGGTCGACGTCGAGGGCCTGCCGCTCGAGCAGGTGACGAAGCAGCTCAACAAGCTGATCAACGTCATCAAGATCGTGGAGCTCGACCCCGCGGCATCCGTCCAGCGCGAGCACGTCCTCGTCAAGGTGCGCGCCGACAACGCCAGCCGCTCCAACGTGCTCGAGGTCGTGAACCTCTTCCGCGCCTCGGTGGTCGACTACGCCCCGGATGCCATCGTGATCGAGATCACGGGCGACTCGGGCAAGGTCGGTGCGTTCCTCAAGGCCATCGAGCCCTTCGGTGTGAAGGAGCTCGCACAGTCGGGCCTTCTCGCCGTCGGTCGTGGCGGCAAGAGCATCACCGAGCGCGTCCTCCGCGGCTGACCCCGTCGGTCCCCGAGCCGGGCGGTCCTGAGCCTGTCGAAGGGTCCGACTCTCCGAATCCCGTCGGTCCTCGACTCTGTCGAGGGGTCCGACATCCGAACCTCATACGTCCCACAACCCCCGGTCCCTTCGACAAGCTCAGGGACCTGACTCAAGGAGAAACATCCTCATGGCAGAGATCTTCTACGACGACGACGCCGACCTCTCGATCATCCAGGGCAAGAAGGTCGCGATCGTCGGCTACGGCTCGCAGGGTCACGCCCACGCGCAGAACCTGCGCGACTCGGGCGTCGAGGTCGTCATCGCCCTCAAGGACGGCTCCAAGTCGGCCGCGAAGGCGCAGGAGGACGGCTTCGAGGTCAAGAACGTCGCCGACGCGGCCGAGTGGGCCGACCTCATCATGATCCTCGCGCCCGACCAGCACCAGCGCTCGATCTTCGCCGACTCGATCAAGGACAAGCTCACCGAGGGCAAGACGCTCGCCTTCGCGCACGGCTTCAACATCCGCTTCGGCTACATCGACGCCCCCGAGGGCGTGGACGTCATCCTCGTCGCCCCCAAGGCCCCCGGCCACACCGTGCGTCGCGAGTACGTCGCCGGCCGCGGCATCCCCGACATCATCGCCGTCGAGCGCGACGCCTCGGGCTCGGCCTGGGACACCGCCCTCTCGTACGCGAAGGCCATCGGCGGCACCCGCGCCGGCGTCATCAAGACGACCTTCACCGAAGAGACCGAGACCGACCTCTTCGGCGAGCAGGCCGTGCTCTGCGGTGGCATGAGCCACCTCGTGCAGGCCGGTTTCGAGACCCTCACCGAGGCGGGCTACCAGCCGCAGATCGCGTACTTCGAGGTGCTGCACGAGCTCAAGCTCATCGTCGACCTCATGTGGGAGGGCGGCATCGCCAAGCAGCGCTGGTCGATCTCCGACACCGCCGAGTACGGCGACTACGTCTCGGGCCCGCGCGTCATCTCGCCCGACGTCAAGGAGAGCATGAAGGCCGTCCTCGCCGACATCCAGTCGGGCGCGTTCGCCGAGCGCTTCATCGCCGACCAGGACAAGGGCGCCCCCGAGTTCCTCGAGCTCCGCGAGAAGGAGCAGGGTCACCCCATCGAGGCCACCGGCAAGGAGCTCCGCGGCCTCTTCGCGTGGAAGCAGCAGGACAGCGACTACGTCGAGGGCTCGGCTGCGCGCTGACCTCCCGATCGTCTCGAACGCCCCGTGGCTCCGGCCGCGGGGCGTTCGCCGTTCCCCCGGGCGTCTTCGGTTCCGGATGCCGCGCACCCGGCGTGATCGGCGGGGCGCGGCCCGGCCGCGGGGGAGCCCGCTACCGTGGAACCGTGAGCACTCCGCGCGATGACGACGCCCTCTCGTGGGGCGGTGACGACGACCCGACCCTCGACGTCGGCGAGAAGCGTGCGCCTGAGGTGCGACCGTCGGATCCCGTGCAGCCCGTGTCGAGCGAGCCCGAGCCGCTGCAGCCGGCGGCCGAGCCGGAGCCGCTGCAGCCCGCCGCGACGTCGGCGTCGCGGACTCCGCAGGTCGCGGCATCCGCGGTGCACGACGACCCCGCCGACGCCGGGCCGGCCGATGACGACCACGACGCGGATGCCGACTCCTCGGCGCCGCTGGGCAACGTCGGTCTCGTGGGCATCGGCATGGTCGCCGCGACGTTCCTGCTCTTCGCCCTCGGCTGGCTCCTCGCCGGTCTGCGACTGCGCAGCCTGGGGCTGCCGATCCCCGACGTCACGGTGATCGCCCTCACCGCGGGAGCCGTGCTGGCCCCGCTCGTGTGGTTCGTGGCGGTCCTGGTGCTCACCCGCGCATGGCGGACATGGCAGCGATTCCTGCTGCTGATCGTGGGGATCGTGCTGCTCGTCCCCTGGCCGTTCCTGTCGGTGGGAGCACTCGCATGAGCACCGCCACGCGCACGCGCGTCCTGCCCGCATGGGTCGTCGTGGCCATCGCCGGCCTCTTCGGGCTGTTCTACGCCTATGTCGTCTGGAGCGCGGTCGCGCTGCTCATCACGCAGGCGACCGGTCCGCTGGGTCTCAACACCCTCGGGTGGGTGGTCTACATCCTCCCGATCGTCTTCCCCCTGCTCGCGTTCGCCGTCGCCTTCGCGATCGGTGCGCGCCGCGCGGCGGGGGAGTTCGCCCTGGCGATGCTCGCGGGTCTCACCCTCGCGGCGGCGTTCTGGCTCGCGATCGTCGGCTACGGAGCGACGTCGTACGGGCTCTACGGGGGCTGAGGCGGGCGGTTCCGGCCTCCGGCCGTGCGCCCCGCGGCGAAGCGGTGTCGTGCCGGCGTCCCATCGGGCGCCCCGCGGCGTGACGACGTCGTGCCGGCATCCGTTCGCGCGCCCGCGGCGTGACGTCGTCGTGCCGGCATCCCGAACCGTGGGCCGAAGCCGAGCCGCCGAGAGATGCCGCGTCGCGGCGTGACCGAGGGGCCGCGCGAGCCCGTGCGTCGCCGTCGTCGACGGGCCGAGGCGTCCGGCGTCATACGGTCGGGAGCCTTCGCGGGGCCGCGCTAGGCTGGCACACGGCCCGCACGGGTCGTGCGCCCGGTTCGCGCCGGCGGTGCGCGGCGGTGCGCGCCGGTCCCCAGCACCGTTTCGAAGGACGCATCCGTGACGAAGCCCGTCGTGCTCATCGCCGAAGAACTCTCTCCCGCCACGATCGACGCGCTCGGCCCCGACTTCGACGTGCGCAACGTCGACGGGACCGACCGCCCCGCGCTGCTCTCGGCCCTTGCCGACGCGCACGCGGTGCTCGTGCGCTCGGCCACCCAGATCGACGCGGAGGCCCTCGCGGCGGCGCCGTCGCTCAAGGTGGTCGCCCGCGCCGGTGTCGGCCTCGACAACGTCGACATCAAGTCGGCCACCGCCGCGGGTGTCATGGTCGTGAACGCCCCGACCTCCAACATCATCTCGGCCGCCGAGCTGACCGTGGGTCATGTGCTGAGCCTGGCGCGCCGCATCCCCGTCGCGCACGCCTCTCTCGCGCAGGGCCTGTGGAAGCGCAGCTCCCTCACCGGCACCGAGCTCTTCGAGAAGACGATCGGCATCATCGGCCTCGGACGCATCGGCGCCCTCATCGCCGCGCGCCTTCAGGGATTCGACATGCGCGTCATCGCGTACGACCCCTACGTCACGGCCGCCCGCGCGCAGCAGCTCGGCGTGCAGCTGGTCTCCCTCGACGAACTCCTCGAGCAGAGCGACTTCGTCACGATCCACATGCCGAAGACGCCCGAGACGACCGGCATGATCGGCGCCGAGCAGCTGCGCCGCATGAAGAACTCCGCGTACGTCATCAACGTCGCGCGCGGCGGCCTCATCGACGAAGAGGCGCTGTTCGACGCCCTCACCGAAGGCGAGATCGCGGGGGCCGGCCTCGACGTCTTCTCGACCGAGCCCCCCGCCGAGGGCGGCCCCGCCCGCAAGCTCCTCGACCTTCCGAACGTCGTGGTCACCCCGCATCTCGGTGCCAGCACGGAGGAGGCGCAGGAGAAGGCCGGCGTCTCCGTCGCCCGTTCGGTCAAGCTCGCCCTCGAGGGCGACCTCGTCCCGGATGCCGTGAACGTCGCCGGGGGAGCGATCGACCCGTTCGTGCGTCCCGGTATCGCCCTCGTCGAGATGCTCGGACAGTTCTTCAGCGGTCTCGCCGACAGCGCGCTCACGAGCCTCGACATCGAGGTGCGCGGCGAGCTCGCGCAGTACGACGTGAGCGTCTACCGCCTCGCGGCGCTGAAGGGCTACTTCAGCCGCATCGTCAGTGAAACGGTGTCCTACGTGAACGCCCCGCTCTTCGCCGAGCAGCGCGGCGTCGAGGCGCGCTTGGTCGTCGAGGCCGAGAGCCCGCTGTACCGCAACATCACGATCCTCCGCGGCACCCTCGCGGACGGCTCGACCCTCACGGTGGCCGGTACGCTCGCCGGCACTCGCATGGTGCCCAAGGTCGTCGCGATCAACGGCTACGACATCGAGGTGCCGATCGAGCAGCACCACATCGTCATGCGCTACGCCGACCGCCCCGGCATCGTCGCGATCTACGGCCAGAAACTCGGCGAGGCCGGCATCAACATCGCGGGTCTCCAGGTGGCGGCCCAGGATGCCACGGGCCGCGCGCTGTCGGTGCTCACGGTGGACTCGCCGGTTCCCGACGAGATCCTCGGTGCGATGCGCGAGTCCGTCGGCGCCGATCTGTTCCGGCAGATCGAGATCATCGAGGGCTGAGTCCCGGACGCATCACGGGGCGGGGGGTCGCTGCGGCGGCCCCCTTTCTCCTTCGAAGGGCGGTGCCGCGTCGCGTTGCGGACCGACTGCCTCAGGTGGTGGCAGCCACCACGGCGTCGATGAGCTTGTCGAGCTCCGGTCCCTCGAGGGTCGGGCCGGGAACCGCATTGAGGTCGAGGACCGCGTTGAAGTAGAGCCCGTCGCTGACCAGCAGCACCATCTGCAGCGCCGTCTCGTCACGCGTGTGGGCGCGCAGACTCTCCTCCCACAGCTCGCGCACGCGGCGAAGCGACGCGGAGGCGGCGTCGTTGCCGTTCTGAGCGAGGCGGGAGACCGCGAGGATCGTCACGTCGAGCGGAGACCCGGTGTTCTGTGACGAGCGCAGGTGCGCCGCGACGACGCCCTCGGCGGATTTCTCGATCTCGTCGACGTCTTCTTGGGCCAGGCGCTCGAGGCGGTCGACGAGCGCGGCCTCGAGGGCGCTCTTCGAGTTGAAGTGGTAGAGCAGGCCGCCCTTCGACACTCCGGCGCCGCGCGCGGTCGCATCCATGGTCGCCGCGCGTTCACCCTCATCGACGAGGATCCGTGTGAAGGCGTCGAGCACGGCTTCGCGGGCGAGTGGGGGGCGACTCATGACTCCTCGATCGTAATGGCGGTGGGAAGCTGCCTCTGATACTATACCGGCTGGACGGTTAAGAAACGGATCGGAACAATGCTCACCTCGTCGTTGCCCACCTCGGAGATCACCGTGACCCGCGCCGGATGGCGTGGATGGTTCGCGCTGGCGGTTCTGATGCTGCCGGTGCTGCTCGTCTCGGTCGACAACACCGTGCTGAGCTTCGCGCTGCCCGAGATCGCGCTGTCGCTGCAGCCCTCGAGCATCGAGCAGTTGTGGATCATCGACGTCTACCCGCTCGTGCTCGCGGGCCTCCTCGTGACCATGGGCACGCTCGGTGACCGGTTCGGCCGCCGCCGCCTCCTGCTCATCGGAGCGACCGGCTTCGCCGCCGTCTCCGCGCTGTCGGCCTTCGCGCCCACGGCGGCCCTGCTCATCGCCGGCCGCGCGCTCATGGGTGTCTTCGGCGCCATGCTGATGCCGTCGACGCTGTCGCTCCTGCGCAGCATCTTCCGCGACCGCGATCAGCGGCGCTTCGCCATCGCCATCTGGGCGTCGGGTTTCTCGGCGGGTGCCGCCCTCGGACCGATCGTCGGGGGCTTCCTCCTCGAGCACTTCTCCTGGGGGTCGGTGTTCCTCATGGCGGTGCCCGTGCTCGTCCCCCTCCTGATCCTCGCTCCGTTCTTCGTACCCGAGAGTCGCGACCCGCACCCCGGCCGCTTCGACCCCGTCAGCGTGCTGCTCTCGCTCGCGACGATGGTGCCGATCGTCTACGGCATCAAGAAACTCGCCGTCGACGGCCCGCTCTCTCTCGCCCCGGCGCTCTTCGTCGTCGGCATCGTCTTCGGTTGGCTGTTCGTGCGCCGTCAGCGGTCGCTCCCGACCCCCATGCTCGACATGTCGTTGTTCCGGCGCGGCACCTTCTCCGGAGCGATCCTGGTCAACCTCCTCAGCGTTGTCGGCCTCGTCGGCTTCCTGTACTTCGTCGCGCAGCACCTGCAGCTCGTTGTGGGACTCTCGCCCATGGTCGCCGGCTTCGCGCTCCTGCCCGGGCTCGTGCTCATGATCGTCTCGGGACTCGCCGTGGTCCCGGTCGCCAAACGCTTCGCTCCGCGCGTGGTCGTGCCGGTCGCTCTGACGTTCTCCGTGGTCGCCTACGTCCTGGTCGCGCTCTCGACCGCCGACCTCCTTCAGCTCATCGTGGCTTTCGGTCTGCTGGGGATCGGTATCGGCGCCGCCGAGACGGTGTCGAACGAGCTCATCCTCTCCAGCGCGCCGTCGGCCAAGGCCGGCGCCGCGAGCGCGGTGTCCGAGACGGCCTACGAGGTGGGCGCCGTCCTCGGCACCGCCGTGCTCGGCGGCATCCTCGCGGCCTTCTACCGGGCGCAGCTGGCGCTTCCCGAAGGCCTGCCGGAGGCCGCGGCCCGGGGTGCCCGCGAGACCCTGGCGGGGGCCGTCGCGGTGTCGCAGACCCTCGAGGATCCGGCCCTGGCCGACGCCCTGCGACTCGCCGCCGCTCAGGCGTTCGACTCCGGTGTGGTCATCACGGCCCTGATCGGCGCGGGGCTCATCGTCGTGGCGGCGGTCATCGCTGCCATTACCCTGGGAGGAACCCGCGGCGCGTCGACGAAGTGACGCGCCCCGAGCTCTGAGGAGAGCGATGTCGCGTGTCGTGAAGCTGGCCGTCATCCCCGGTGACGGCATCGGTCCCGAAGTCGTCACCGAGGCCGTGAAGGTGCTCGACGCCGTCACCGCCGCGTCGGACGTCACGTTCCAGAAGACGCCGTTCTCGCTGGGCGCCGGGCGCTATCTCGAGACCGGGGACACCCTCACCGACGACGACCTGGCCGCGATCGCGGCCCACGACGCGATTCTGCTCGGCGCCGTCGGCGGCGTGCCGGGCGACCCGCGCCTGAAGGACGCGAACATCGAGCGCGGCCTGTTGCTGAAGCTCCGCTTCGAGCTCGACCACTACGTCAACCTGCGACCGTCGAAGCTCTACCCCGGCGCCGCGGGCCCCCTGGCAGACCCGGGCGACATCGACTTCGTCGTCGTGCGCGAGGGAACCGAGGGGCCGTACGTCGGCAACGGCGGTGCCATCCGCCGCGGAACCCCGCACGAGGTCGCCAACGAGACCTCGGTCAACACGGCCTACGGCGTCGAGCGCGTCGTGCGGTACGCCTTCGCCCTTGCCGCGCGGCGCCGCCAGAAGCTCACGCTCGTGCACAAGACCAACGTGCTCGTGCACGCGGGCGGCATGTGGAAGCGGATCGTGGACGCCGTGGCATCCGAGTTCCCGGGGGTCGACGTGGACTACCTGCACGTCGACGCGGCGACGATCTTCCTGGTCACGAACCCGGGCCGCTTCGACGTGATCGTCACCGACAACCTCTTCGGCGACATCCTGACCGACCTGGCCGGCGCCGTCACCGGTGGCATCGGCCTCGCCGCTTCGGGCAACATCAACCCCGACGGCGCGTTCCCCTCGATGTTCGAGCCCGTGCACGGATCGGCGCCCGACATCGCGGGAAGCCAGAAAGCCGACCCCACGGCTGCGATCCTCTCCGTCGCGCTGCTGCTCGATCATCTCGGGCTCACCGACGAATCCGCCCGCGTCACCCGCGCGGTGGAGGACGACATCGCCCGCCGCGAGGGCTCGCGCACCACCGCTCAGATCGGCGACGCGATCGCCGCGCGCGTCCAGGCGTAACCTGGACCGACCGGCCCGCTTCGCCCCTCGGCATACGAAGAGTTTTGGATCAAGATGACCACGATCGACACCGACCCCGACACCGGACTCGACCCGCTCGAGTTCTCCGTCACGCGCAACCTCGCGGCCAAGAGCACCGCCGACCGCGACGCGATCCTCGCCAGCCCCGGCTTCGGGCAGAGCTTCACCGACCACATGGTCGACATCTGCTGGTCGGTCCGCGGCGGCTGGCACCGCCCCCGAGTGTCCCCGTACGGCCCGATCTCGCTCGACCCCGCGGCCGCCGTGCTGCACTACGGCCAGGAGATCTTCGAGGGCATCAAGGCCTACCGTCACGCCGATGGATCGGTCCACACCTTCCGGCCCGATCAGAACGGGCGACGGCTGCAGCGCTCGGCCCGCCGTCTCGCCCTGCCCGAACTGCCGGTTCCCTACTTCCTCCAGTCGCTGCGCGAGCTCATCGCCGTCGACGGCGCCTGGGTGCCCTCCGGCGAAGACCAGAGCCTCTACCTGCGGCCCTTCATGTTCGCGAAGGAGGCGTTCCTCGGGGTGCGCCCCGCCCACAAGGTCGCGTACTACCTGATCGCCAGTCCGGCCGGTGCCTACTTCAAGGGCGGCGTCCAGCCGGTCTCGATCTGGCTCAGCGAGGATTACTCGCGCGCCGGCAAGGGCGGCACGGGGGCGGCCAAGACCGGCGGCAACTACGCCGCGAGCCTCCTTCCCCAGTCCGAGGCCTACGAGAACGAGTGCGACCAGGTCGTCTTCCTCGACCAGGATCGCAATGTCGAAGAGCTCGGCGGCATGAACGTCGTCTTCGTCTACAAGGACGGCACGATCGTCACTCCGCAGTCCGACTCGATCCTCGAGGGCATCACGCGCGACTCGCTTCTGCAGCTCGCGCGCGACCGCGGCCACCACGTCGAGGGACGCAACGTCTCGCTGACCGAGTGGCGCGAGGGTGTGGCATCCGGTGACATCGTCGAGGTGTTCGCGTGCGGCACTGCCGCGGTCGTCACGCCGATCGGCATCCTCAAGGGACGCGACTTCATCGACGAGCAGCCCTCGGGCACGCTCGCCCTCGAACTGCGCGAGGAATTGACGAACATCCAGTACGGCCGCGCCGAAGACAAGCACGGCTGGTTGTACCGCCTCGACGCCTGATCCGCGTCGTCGGATGGAGGGGTTCCCGGATGCCGGGGGCCCCTTCGTCGCGTGCACCGGGGCTTCGACAGGCTCAGCCCCTGACGTCATGACTCTTACGGAACCGAGGTCCCTGAGCGTGTCGAAGGGACCGGGAAGCGGATGGCGGTGTCGGACCCCGCGGATAGGCTGGCCCGGTGAAGATCGCTCGATTCAGCCACCAGGACGCCCTTCGCTACGGCATCGTCGACGACGACCACGTCGTCGTGCTCGAGGGCGACCCCATGTTCGCCGGGTTCGACACCACGGGTGAGCGCATCCCCCTCTCCGACGTGACGCTGCTGGCGCCCGTCATCCCGCGCTCGAAGGTCGTGTGCATCGGTAAGAACTATCACGACCACGCCGCTGAGATGGGGGGTGAGGCGCCTGCCGAGCCCCTGATGTTCCTCAAGCCGAACACCTCCGTCATCGGCCCGAACGACGTCATCGTGCGCCCGACGGCCCTCAGCTCGCAGACCGACTACGAGGGCGAACTCGCCGTCGTCATCGGCCGTATCGCCAAGAACGTCCCGGCCGAGCGGGCGGGGGAGTACATCTTCGGCTACACCGTCGCCAACGACGTCACCGCGCGCGATCTGCAGCGCAGCGACGGCCAGTGGTCGCGCGCGAAGGGGTTCGACACCTTCTGCCCCGTCGGCCCGGTCATCGAGACCGACCTCGACGTCTCATCGGCCACGATCGTGACCCGCGTGAACGGCGAGGTCCGTCAGGACGGCCCGGTCTCCGACATGATCCACGACATCCCGACCCTCGTCGCCTACGCCTCCGCGGTGTTCACACTGCTTCCGGGCGACCTGATCCTGACCGGAACGCCGGCCGGGATCGGCTCCTTCGGTGCGGGCGACGTCGTCGAGGTCGAGATCGGCGGCATCGGGGTGCTGCGCAACACCGCCCGCGATGCCTGACACCGCCGCGCCGGCGGGTGTCGATCTCGTCGCCACGCAGCGCCGTACGGTGCGCGTGCTCGCGGCGGGGCAGGTGCTCACCGGCGTGGCCTTCGGGGCGACGCTCTCGCTCGGCGCCCTCCTCGCCGCCGACCTGTCGGGCCAGGAGGCGCTGTCGGGCTTCGCGACTGCCTCGGTGACGCTGGGGGCCGCGTTGACGGCGATCCCTCTCGCGCGTCTCGCCGCGCGCCGGGGGAGGCGCCTCGCGCTGACCACCGGCAACATCGCCGCGCTGACGGGCATCGCGGTGGTCATCGCCGCGGCGGCGTCGCGCGCCTTCCCCCTGCTGCTCGTGGGGATCGCGTTGATCGGAGCCGGCAACGCCGCGACCCTGCAGTCGCGTTTCGCCGCGACCGACCTCGCGCCCACCGCCCGGCGGGGCCGCGACCTCGCCACGGTCGTCTGGGCGACCACGGTCGGTGGAGTGGTCGGTCCGCTCCTGCTCGCTCCCGGCGAACTCCTCGGGGCGAGCATCGGGATGCCGCGCCTGACCGGGGCGTACCTCTTCTCGTTCGCGGCCCAGGCGTGCGCCTTCGCGCTCTACGTGCTCGTCCTGCGCCCGGATCCGCTGCTGCTCGCCCAACGCCTCGATCGTGAGAGCACGGCATCCGCCCCCGCCGTGCCGCAGGCCGACCGTCCCGCGCTCGCGCGCTTCGCGATGCTCGCGGTCGCCGCCTCGCATGTGACGATGGCGTCGGTCATGGCGATGACGCCCGTGCATCTGTCCCACATCGTCGCCCCGGACGCCGTCACCCTGGCCGTCGGCGTGACGATCGCCCTCCACGTGTTCGGGATGTACGGGCTGTCGCCGGTGTTCGGCATCCTGGCCGATCGCCGGGGGCGGATCCCCGTCATCGTGCTCGGGCAGGTGTTGCTCGCGGCCTCGCTCGCCACCGCGTCGGCTTTCGGTGGCTCCCAGGCCGGCGTCCTGGTGGCGCTGGTGCTGCTCGGCCTCGGATGGAGCGCGGCGACGGTGGCCGGCTCCGCCCTGCTCACCGAGGCGACGCCGGTGGCGCTGCGGCCGCGTCGTCAGGGACGCAGCGACACGCTGATGACGGCGTGCGCGGCTGCGGGCTCCGTACTCGCGGGCGTGATCCTCGGCCTCGTCGGGTACGGCGGTCTCGCGCTCTGGGCGCTCGTTCCGGTGACCGTGGTCTGCATCACGGCCGTCGTGGCGCTCCGCACCCGCGCGTGAGTCGCCGAGAATCGTCGCTTTCGGGCCCCACCGAGCGACAATTCTCGGCATCTCACGCGGGGGAGTGGGTCAGATCGCGTAGACCAGGCCGTCGAAGGCCGAGAGGTTCTCGATCCCGCGCACGCCGAGCGCGTGCAGGGCGCGGTCGACGTCGCGCTCGTCGTTGAAGACGTGGAAGGCCACCCGGGCGCGACCCGCGCGACCCGACGCTGTGATGCCGTGGGCGGTGAGCTGCGCGAGGGCTTCGCCGGTGGCATCCGGCCAGGTGACGATGGCCGAGGGGCGCTCGGGGTGAGCCAGGCCCAGGCCGTCGCGGAAGCGCGCGGCGAGGCCCGTGGTGTGCGCGTACGTCGCGGTGATGTCGGCATCGGCGAACAGAGCCAGGGCGGGAGCGGCGCCGACGAAGGCCTGCCACGCCGGCGAGACGTCGAAGCGGCGCGCGTCGGGGGCGAGCACGCCGCCCGTTCCGTAACACGACGACCACGGGTCGTCGCCGGAGTACCAGCCGGCCTGCACCGATCGGATCTCGTGGGCGAGCGCGGGTGAGATGGTGAGGAACGAGACGCCGCGGGGGCAGCACAGCCACTTGTAGGCGTGGCACACGGTCGCGTCGAACATCGTCGCGTCGACGGGCAGCCACCCGGCGGCCTGCGTGAGGTCGCAGAGCGTCCGCGCACCCGCGCGTGCGGCGGCGGCGGCGATGCCCACGGCATCCGCCACGTCGCCGGTGGCCGACTGAACGAGCGAGAAGGCCACGAGCCAGGTGTCGGCGGATACAGCGGCCGCGAGCTCCGAGAGGGGAGCGGTACGCAACCGGATGCCTCGACCCGCGTGGGCGAAGGGCGCGACGAGCGAGGAGAAATCGCCCTCGGCGCAGAGCACCTCGGCGCCGTCGGGGACCGAGGCGGCGATGAGCGCGACCTGCACCGACGTCTGCGAGCCGATCGCGACGTCGCCCCGCGGCGCGCTCACGAGGCGGGCGTACGACGCGCGGGCGTCCTCCACTGCCTGCGAGGCCGCGACGACGTCGGGGCGACCGGATGCCGCGGCGTCGAGATCCGCGCGGACGGCGCGCACCGTCTCGCGCGACGGAAGGCCGAGGGTGCAGGCGGCGAGGTAGTCGCGGCCGCCGGCGAAGTGCGAGGCGAGGCTGCTCATGGAACCAGATTCGTCCGTCGGCGCCTATTGCACTAGGGCAGGTGTTGCATGAGAAGCATTCATCCTGCTTATGTGTTCGGATGAGCGACATCGACGAGGGCCTCGACGCCCACGGCCTGCGGGTCGTCAAAGCGATCGCCGACACCGGATCGATCACCGCCGCGGCGCGTGCCCTCGGCTACAGCCAGCCCGCGGTCAGTCAGCAGTTGCGGCGCCTCGAGCAGCGCGCGGGCATGCCCATCGTCGAGCGCGTCGGGCGTGGGGTGCGCCTCACCGAGGCCGGCTGGGTGCTCGCCCGGCACGCGGCCACGGTGACGACCGCCCTCGATGCCGCCGCGGGCGACCTCGCGGAGCTGAGGGGGCTGCGCGCCGGACGCGTACGGATCGCGGCGTTCCCCTCCGCCTCGTCGACCGTCGTGCCCCGCGTCATCGCCGCGGTCACGGCCCGCCGCCCCGGCGTCTCGATCAGCTTCGTCGAGGCGGAGCCGCCCGAGGCCATCTCGGCGGTGCGCGAGGATCGCGCCGACATCGCGCTCATCTACAGCTACCCCGGCGACCGCCGGGAGCAGCTCGCCCAGGCCGCCGCCGGGCTCTCGGTGCGCCGTCTCGGCGACGACGACACCGTCGTGGTCGTCCCCGCCGAGCACCCGGCCGCCACCGACGACCCGATCGACCTCTCGCAGCTCGCGGGGGAGCGATGGATCGCGGGCTGCCCCCAGTGCCGCGGGCACCTGCTCGAGGCGTGCGGGCGGGCGGGGTTCACCCCCGACATCGCGTTCGAGACCGACAACTACATCGCCGTCGAGAACCTCGTCGCGCTCGGCGTCGGCATGGCCATCCTCCCGCGCATGGCGGTGGCATCCCTTCCCCTCCCCGCCGGGATCGCCGTACCGCGCCTGCCCGTCGCCGAGGCGCGCACCCTGCACGTCGTCACCGCCCGCGGCGCCGAGAGCGTCCCCGCGGTCGGTGCGGCCCTCGAGGTCGTGGCGGAGGTGCTGGCCGACCATCGGCCCGGTAACGCCCGCCGGTAGGATCGAGGGGATGTCTGCCACGCCCGATCCCCGCACCACGACCGCCACCGGCGCCGACGTTCGCGTCCGCTTCTGCCCGTCCCCGACGGGCCTGCCCCACGTCGGTCTCATCCGCACCGTCCTGTTCAACTGGGCCTACGCCCGGCACAACGGCGGCAAGCTGGTCTTCCGTATCGAAGACACCGACGCCGCGCGCGACAGCGAGGAGAGCTACCGGCAGCTCCTCGACGCGCTGCGGTGGATGAACATCGACTGGGACGAGGGCGTCGAGGTCGGCGGCCCGCACGCGCCGTACCGGCAGTCGCAGCGTCACGAGATCTATCGCGAGGTGCTCGACAAGCTCGTCGCGGCCGGCGCGGTGTACGAGAGCTACTCGACGGCGGAGGAGATCGACGCCCGTAACGAGGCCAACGGCCGCGCGAAGCAGCTCGGCTACGACAACTTCGACCGCGACCTGACCGACGAGCAGCGTGCGGCCTTCCGCGCCGAGGGGCGTCAGCCCGCGTGGCGTCTGCGCGTCCCCGATCACGACCTCAGCTACGTCGACCTCATCCGCGGCGAGGTGACGTTCCCGGCGGGGTCGTTCCCCGACTTCGTGCTCGTGCGCGCCGGTGGTGTGCCTCTTTACCCGTTCGTGAACCCGGTCGACGACGCGCTCATGGGCATCACCCACGTCATCCGCGGTGAAGACCTCATGCCGTCGACGGCGCGCCAGCTCGCGCTGTACGCGGCCCTGGTGGATGCCGGGGTCACGACGTTCATCCCGCGCTTCGGCCACATGCCCCTCGTGCTGGGCGAGACGGGCAACAAGAAGCTGTCGAAGCGCGACCCGCAGGCCGATCTGTTCCTGCAGCGCGAGAAGGGCTTCATCCACGAGGGCCTGCTCAACTACCTCTCGTTGCTGGGCTGGTCGCTCGCGAGTGATCGAGACGTCTTCTCGCTCGACGAGATGATCGCCGCCTTCGACATCGCGGACGTCAACCCGAACCCCGCGCGCTTCGACCAGAAGAAGGCCGAGGCGATCAACGGCGACCACATCCGCATGCTGGATGCCGACGACTTCGCCGCGCGGATCGTCCCCTACCTCGCGGACGCGGGGTATGTCGCGGAGGAGCCGTCGGAGGAGCACCGCGCCATCATCGCCGCCGCAGCTCCCCTCGTGCAGGAGCGCGTGCAGCTGCTCGGCGAGGTCCCGGGCATGCTCGGCTTCCTCTTCGTCTCCGACGTGTCGTACGCCGAGGACGCGCTGAAGGGTCTTCCCGCGAACGCGGCGGAGGTGCTCACGGCATCCGCCCGCGCCCTCGAGGGCGTCGACGACTTCACCGCCGCCGGTGTGCAGGCGGCGCTGTCGACGGCGCTCGTCGACGAACTGGGGCTCAAGCCGCGCGTGGCCTACGGTCCGCCGCGCGTCGCCCTGACGGGCCGGCGGGTGTCGCCGCCGCTGTTCGAGTCGATGGAGCTGCTCGGGAAGGACGAGACGCTCCGGCGCCTGAACGCTCTGGTGCAGCACCTGGGCTGAGCGTCCTCGTCGGCGCGACGCGCGCGGGCGGGGCGGGATTTGGCAGGGGAGCGGCTCTCACGTAAGCTTGATCCTCGGCACGAGTTCCGGCTCAGCGCCTTGGGGTATGGTGTAATTGGCAACACGGCGGTTTCTGGTTCCGTTGTTCTTGGTTCGAGTCCAGGTACCCCAGCAATAGCTTCGGCGAGATTCCGCGGCTAAACAGCCCACTCGTCCACCCTCTTCTTCGCCCCGTTTCGGGCATGGTGACCACATTGGTGACCAGAAACCCGCAAACACCCGCTGATCTGGCGATTCTCCGCCGGGATGTGCGGGGGAGTGCCGGACGTTCCCGGCCGGCACGGGAGCGCGTCGCGTACCTGCCGGTCATGGATGACTCGCACGCCACGGTGCCGGTGTTCCTCACGGCGCGTGAGGTCGCCGACATGCTGCGGCTGCCGCTGCGGACAGTCGAGGATTGGCGGCTGACCCGCTCCGGGCCGCCGTATGTGAAGCTCGGCCGGCACATCCGCTATGACCGCGACGAGCTGCTCGCCTGGATCCGGGAGCGCCGTCATGGCTAAGCCTCGGATCGGCGCGGGCGAGGTCGGAACCGTGCAGATCACGAGGCTCGCGAACGGCACCTACCGTGCCCGTGCGCGGGCACGCGACGACGCCGGCATCGAGCATTCTTACTTGGCGCGACGGTGTCGCGACTTCGGTCGACCTGGACGGCAAGAAGCTGAAAGCTGAGGGGGGTCAGAGCAAGAAACTCGAACTCTTGGGAACGGTCGGCGACGTACCATCGGATCTGCCGTATAGCAGCGGTACGCGGATTTCGATGAAGGCACTGAAGCACAAGACTCCTCCTGATGTCGTAGGTCTCCATCAAGCGCTCGCTCGTAGATTCAGCAGAACCGTTGTCGGCAAGATGCGTATCGCGATCAACGGCGAAAATCTCCGCCAGCCCACTTTGAGCCTCACCCTTCGTGAGCCGATCAGTGGCGAGCAGGAGGTCACCCTCGACGACGGCAATAAGGTCACCTGGTGGGCAGGGTTTTCGTCCACGGTTCTGGCCACTGAGCTTCAAGGCTTCACGGTTCTTGTGAACGGCAAGACCGCGCAGGCTCCGCCATACTTCTTCGGGGTCGAGGGCACCGCAAGCGGACAGCACGGTACGAAGTACCTCACCGGTGTCATCGAAGCCGACTTCCTCGACGAGGGAGTGGATGACGACTCGGATCGCATCTCCACGGATCGTCAAGAGATCGACTGGGATGACGAGAGCACGGTCGCCTTCAAGGCGTGGGGAGAAGCACTCACACGTCGACTCCTCCGCGAGCGAACCAAAGCCCGAGGGGAGCAAGCTGAGAAAGCGGTGCTGAGCGACGAGGCACTCGCCCTTCGCCTGAGCCAACTCGATAAGCCGTCGCGGGACAAGGCGAAGAAGTTCATACACTCCCTCGGAAGCTCCGATACGCCTCCGGAGAAGATCCTTCCCCTCGCCGACACGATCATCCAAGCGTTCGAGTACCGCCAGTTCCACGACTACATTTCTGAGCTCGATGACGCTTCGGAAGACCCCGAACAGTTCGCAAAAGCCGTCTCGTACATTCATGGGTGGCGCATGCTTGAAAGTCGCGCCCTCCTCGAGGTGATCAAGGGACGAATCGAAATCGTTCAGAAGTTCTTCGGGATGATCGTGAACAACGCCGCAGAGACGGCGCATATCACCGGTCAAGACAACATGCATGACCTCGTGGCTCGATACCCATGGCTTCTCAATCCAGACTGGCAGGTCCTGTCGGAGGAGACAACGATCAGCAAGCAGCTCCGCGAGTGGGGAGCTGAGGATTCGCCCGCGCGGGATGACACAAGGTACGACTTCCTCGCTCTCTCGGGAGACGGTCAAACCGTGGTGATCGAAATCAAGCGAAGCGAACACCCCGCAACACTCGAGGACCTTCAGCAACTCGAGCGCTACGTCAACAAGCTCGGACAAGCTCGCTCCGATGTTCGGGGAGCCTTCATCACGGGCAAGCACTACGCCATGACACCGACCACGCTCGAAACCTGGCAACGGCGCACCGACATCGAGCTGCTCACTTGGGGCGATGTCCACGCTCGCACCGCGAAGCACTACGAGAACTACCAGGCCATCCTCGAGGGTGATCTTTCCGCCGACTCGTTCTCAAGACGTGCTCGTGAGGTCGCGATGACTCGGGAAGTCCTTCAGCAGGGCACTTCCTACCGTCAGCGCTCAGAACGCCGAGAAGGGATAGGACCGCAGGACAACGACTTCGGAGCTGATTCTTGAGTCATAAGGCACAGTCAGATTCCCGCTGCAGCCGACACGGTCCTCGAGGAAGACACTCAGAGCGCGTGCGCAAGAACGTCAGCTACGGCGGCTCCCAGCGCAATGGGAACGGCGTTACCGATTTGGCGGGCTATGGCTGTGCGTGAGCCGACAAAGCGGTGATCAGCGGGGAAGCCCTGCAACAGAGCCGCCTCGTAGTGGGTGATCGCCCGGTCCTCCGTCGGATGGAGGTACCGGCCCTTCTCGGGCTTGAAGAACTCGGTCCTGATCGTCACGGAGGGTCGCTCCCAACGCAGCCGTCCCATGACATCCGCCGATCCCGTCTTATGGTTTACCCAGCACGGTGCCAATAGGTCTTCTGGCAGGTTGAAGCGGTTCCCGCCCTCAGGGATCGCGGCGAACCGCCGGCGGGAGATGTCGGCGTAGTTGCGGCTCCAATGCAACTGTCGCGGATGGAACGAGCCGGCGAAGGTCTTGCCCGAGAATGTCGTCCTGTAGGTGTCGAACTCATCGTCCCGGTCCGGCACGAGGGGAACGCCTGCCAGGGCATCGGCGACGGTTCGGTACGGGAGCTTGCCGTCCGTCTCCGGTGAGGCACTGTGGCTGGGCGTGGGGAATCCGGGAAAGCCCAGGTCGCGTCTGTAGCCGATCAGGACGGCGCGTTTGCGCGCTTGGGGGGCGCCGAAGTCTGCGGAGTTGAAGATTGCGTGGCGGAAGCTGTAGTCGCGCAGTTTCCCCTGGCCGTATGTTGCCCGCTTGAATCGCTGGAATTGTGGTGACCGTGCGAATTCGGCGACGTTCTCGACGATGAAGTACTTGGGCTGCGTGCGAACGATCGTAGTGGCGTACTCGCGCCACAAGTGGTTGCGTTCGTCCTCAATCTCGCGTTTGCCCAGTGTGGAGAACCCTTGGCACGGAGGACCGCCGACGATCACATCGATCTCCGGTGACTCGCCTGTCGCGAGCCAGTCCTGGATCGAACCCGCGTATACGATGCCTTCGCCGAATGTGGCCTCGTACGAGGCTGCGGCAGCCAGGTCCCACTCGACCGCTCGAACCGAACGGAACCGTGTGGACGCCTGATGGAACCCAGCCGTGAGTCCTCCCGCGCCGGCGAACAGATCGAGCACGCGGATCGCGCCTTCGCTCGGGGCGTTCTCGGGCACGGTGGTGTCGCCATTCGAAACGGCGGCATCATACGCCAGAGGGGTGCTCATCTTAGTGAGTTTAGCCGGCTCGACCCGGGCCTCAGACATCATGGTCTCCATCCGGCGTGGCGCGGCGCAGACGCCGGATCAGAGACCGTTTGACGAGGACGGGTCGGCTCGGGTGGTCGAGGAGCTGCCAGGCCACAGCGAGCGGTGTTCTGCCCGTGTCCTGAGCGATCCGCACGATCGGGGTTCCTGATCGGTACGCGGCGACTATCCGGTCCCGTTCCCCGGGCGTGTAGACCAAACCGTGCCGAGGAGACAGGGACTCGTCATCCAGCGGCTCGTCCAGACCGAGTACGTGCAGACACAGGACACGGGCGACCGCGCGGCCATCCACGGCGAGTTGCTGCGCTGTCTCGGCGATCGTCGCACCCTTGCTGTAGAGCTCCGCGATGACCGAAGGGTCAGCTCTCGTGACTTCGGGAGAGCTCTCCGTTGTCTCGTCGACTTGTTCCGGCAGGACCGCCGGTACGGCGTAATCGCCTGGCTCTGCCGAGACGGGGACACCATCCGATGCGGCGGGGGTGAGATGCCCGACTTTGTCGAGTCCGCGAAGCGGTGACGGCGAGGCATCGTCATCCACTGATGGGGTGCTTCTGTAGCCGTCCGCACCGATCTGCTCGAGCAGAGCGTCCATCAGGACGGACTGCCAGGCTTCGATCTCCTCCTTCGTGCCTCTTCTCACATGCTTGCTGGCGAAGCGGTCCTGGAGCAGGAGGTAGGTCAACGTCTTCAGCAGCGGCGCGTCACCGGTGACACCGCCGATCGCGGTCCGGTAGCCGTCGTTCAGCCAGATCGTGCGGGCGTCCGGGTCGAAGAGGAACACCCGTCCCTCTTCGAGCTGACGCCATCGCATCGCGATGGGCTGGACGTCTTCGCGCTCGCCGATGCGCTCTCGAACGTTCTCCGTCAGGCTCTCGGAGAGTCCTTCGCTCATCGGGATGAGGGGCTTGATGCCGGTCCTTCGCTTGTTCGCGCGTTGGAACGTGTCTCGCGCATCCTCGAGGAACCGTTCGAAGCCGATCCCGTTGGTCGATCGTGCCCGTTGGAGGGCGAGTCCGAATCCCTCGAGAGGCCTCACGCCGTGCTTCTCGTGGTTGATGCGGAGGTGGGTCTCGAGGGCGGGGGTGAGGTCGATTGCTACGCGCGCGAGTTGGAGTCGGCGATCGGAGTGGGCCTGCTCCAACCATCCCGCGGCGTGGAGGAGACGATCGTTCCGGTAGATGTAGAAGCCCTGCCATTCCCGCCGAGGACGCCCGAGCAACTCGGCCGAGGCCGACTTCGAGTTCGGCGGAAGTATGTTCAGGGCCGCTATGAGCTCACATCCGTCGTCCGTCACCCCGGTCACAGAGACCGGGTAGTCGGCGTGGCCCGATGTCTGGAAGCCGAACGGATCGACCGGTTCCACATTCCGTCGCACGCCGACGAGTGCGACGGCATCGTCGAACACCTCCACACCGATCCGCAGACGACCAGAGGACAAGAGCCGGTGGAACGTGAGCCCGAGTTCGGTGCGCAGCGAACCCACGAGCCGTTCGAGCCACATCTGCCGTTCGGTCGGACTCGACGCCCGGGACACGTTCTCCACGCCGCTCCACTCGACGACCGTTCCGGTGCTGTCGAGCGATCCGGGGTCGTCCTCGAACCCGTTCCATGCCGCCTGGTCCGTCAGCACCTCGCCGTGGAAGCCTTGCCGTCCGATGCGTATCGCGCGCGGTACGTCACCTTCGCCCAATGTGAACACGGTCAGTGTTCTCGATTGACTGAGGGAAGCGGCCTTCAAACCCATCCCGAAATGACCGTGGTCGGTGGCGGCGTACTCTCTGCGTTCACCGAGACGCATCGCGAGCTGAAGCTCATCGCCGGACATCCCGTCGCCGTTGTCCCGCACTCGAACGGTGTGCAGTAGCGAGTCGGTCGTCACCATACGGATCGTGACCGTGTCCGCATGGGCGTCGATACTGTTGTCGATGAGGTCCGCGAGCGCTGTGGTGAGGGTGTGATCACGGCCGATCGCTGTCAGCACGCCCTTCTCAGGGGGCAGCTCGACCACGCGCGACACGTCGTCTGCGCGGGTCGTGCTTCGTTCCCCCAGCATGCTTCGTCATGGTACCGCCCACCGGCGACATGCCCTGTCCGCCCCGCTCCACACTGGTGCCGGCCCTCTACTCTGGATGGTGTGGGCGACGACGCCCGCGCCTTACCTCCCGGGTCGCTCCGACTGCAGCCCTCGGCGGGGTCAGAGTGCGATGGAGACCGCGACGAACGAGGTGGAGCAGATGATCGGTGGAGACGAGGTCGGCCACCTCAACGCCGATGACATCGAGAAGTACTTCCACCAACCCCTTCCGGCGGTTCGCAGGCTGTCCGCACAGCCACCCACCTACCTGCTGATCGACCCCGCCACTGAACGGATCCGACTCAGAGTCCCGCCGGAGTCCGGAGCTCCCGACGTGACTGCTTTCGATCGGATCACGTTCGACGTCGTCCAGGAGCTCGGTGAGGACGATGAATGGTTCGAGCTCACCATCGACGCCACGGAGAATCATCACGAGGCGTACCTGGTGATCGCCGCGATCGTCGATCTCGTCGTCAACGGGACCTCATTCACCGACGCCGTCGCAGACGGTCTCCGTTCGTTCCAGGAACTGCTGCTCCGCAAGCGACGGCTGACGGACGAACAACAGATTGGCCTCTTCGGCGAACTGCTCTTCCTCGAGCACGCCATCACGCACGTCGCCGCGCCCAATGTCGTCAATGCATGGGCCGGCGCCGACCGGGAAGAACACGACTTCCTGTTCGACGGGTTCAGCGTCGAAGTGAAGTGCACCCGAAGCGAGAGCAGAATCCACCTCATCGCATCGGCGTCACAGCTGCAACCCTCGCCGGAGCGTCCTCTGTACCTCTTGTCCGTCCAGGTCACCGCTGCAGGTGCCGCATCGCAGGGGAGAGCGCTCGGCGACGTCGTCGCCAGCATCCGAGACGATCTCTCGGAGCGGAGCAGGCAGCTTTTCGACATGAAGCTCGAGGACGTCGGCTGGCGGCATGACGACACCGAGCTGTACCAACGACGCTGGTCCCTGCGTTCGGTCCCGCGCACGTTCCTCGTCGACGACGACTTCCCCGCGCTCACCCCGAAGCGCATCGCCGACATCGTGCCTCAACCATCCCATGTCGTCGGTGTGCAATACCGTCTGGACCTCACCCAGTTTGAAGCCGCGACCGCAGTCCCCGAGCTCCTCGACGAGTTCTGCAAGGAGCCACAACCATGAGCGACGAAGCACTCAGACCCGCGATCGAGGGCGCGCTCGCCGGCATGGCACCGCTCGGCCCGCGGGCACTCCTGGCGGACGTGAACCGCAACCTGGAACCCTTCCAGACCGCGCTCGACGAAGACGCTCTGCTCGAACGGATCCTGGCGGAAGGGGCACCGGAGTCCACCACCTTCCACCTGCAGCTACTCCAATGGGACGCGGCAGAGGCCACGATCTGGACCGGCGAGACCGCCAAGGACACCGTCGAGCGCCGCTCGCTGATCTTCGATCGCCTCGGTCTGAGCCAGACCGCACGAACACATATCGATGAGACCTTCCCCGTGCGAGGACTCGGCGCCGTGCTGATCGCCAACCCGGAATGGCAACCCTGGTACACAACCGAACGAGCCACCCGTCACCAGTTCTACTGGAACGCGTACAAGAGCACGTTGACAATCCCCGCTGAGTCGATCAAGGAACTCGATGCCGCGACAACAGCCATCGTGACACGACTCAACGACCCAACGTCCGCATCCCCCTACCAGAGCAAAGGGCTCGTCGTCGGGCACGTCCAGAGCGGAAAGACCGCGAACTTCACCGGTGTGATCGCCAAAGCCATCGACGCCGGCTACCGGCTCATCATCGTCCTCACCGGCACCTACGACATCCTCCGCAATCAGACCCAGCGACGACTCGACAAGGAACTCATTGGCCGGGAGAACATCCTCGGCGGCGTCGACGAGAAGGACACCGCCGCCATCATCAAGGTCGACTACGCGAACACCGAAGACCGCGACTGGCTCGAAGACAAGTTCCTCCGCCACGGCGTCCGCCCCATCGACGTGCCCGACGTGCCATCCATCCGCCGACTGACGACCTCCTCCGGCGACTACAAGGCGCTCGCCGCGGGCCTGCCAGCCCTCGACTTCCAGCAAGGGCATGAGATACAGCATCGCGCCAAGCCGCTGTGGCACGCCGACAACCTCTTCGGCACCGACGTGCGACTGGCCGTGGTCAAGAAGAACAAGGGTGTCCTCGAGAAGCTCGTCTCGGACCTGACCAAGCTTCATATCAATCTGGGTGACATCCCCACGCTGATCATCGACGACGAGGCCGATCTCGCGTCCGTCAATACCACGATGCCCGGCAAGATCGACGCGGAGGGCCGACAGGCCCGTACGGCAATCAACAAGAAGCTCTCCGAGCTGCTCGCGTTGCTCAAGAGAGCGCAGTACGTCGGCTATACCGCGACCCCGTTCGCCAACGTATTCGTGGACCCCACCGACGCTGAAGACATCTTCCCCCGAGACTTCATCCTCTCTCTCCAGCCGCCGCCGCAGTACATGGGTGGTGTGTCCTTCCACGACCTCCGCGCCCTACCGGAGGGCAGCGAGGACGATCCCGCCATTTCGAACCGTGCCGCGTTCGTGCGGGACCTCGACGACAGGGACGAGGACGAAGAACTCGCGGAGGCACTGGACGCGTTCGTCGTCACGGGCGCCATCAAGCTCTGGCGCGAAGCCAACGGACAGGGCACCTTCTATCACCACACGATGCTCGTCCACGAGTCGGTGCGAACCGAGGAACACAGGGAACTCCGGGAGCGCATCGACGCACTCTGGCTCAGAAACTCATACAGCTCTCCGACGACGAAGGAGCGGCTACGTGAACTATACGAGAACGACTTCCACACGGTCTGGGCGAGCCGCGACACGGCCGAATGGGGCGCCACGCTCCCGGACGACTTCGACGCCGTCTGGACGTACGTCGGACAGGCAGTCGACCGGATGACCGTGAAGCGCTCTCCCGTGGTCGTCGTCAACGGAGATAAGAACGCCGACTATGAGCAGCTGGACTTCCAAGGTGAGCGGGTGTGGCGCATCCTTGTGGGCGGTGCCAAGCTCAGCCGAGGGTTCACCGTCGAAGAACTCACCATTACCTACTACCGTCGGCGTGCTCTCGCCGCCGACAGCCTCATGCAGATGGGCCGATGGTTCGGTTACCGCAAGGGATACCGCGATCTGGTGCGTCTCTACATCGCCCGCAGGGCAACCGACAACCGCGGACGAGAGTACGACCTCTACGGCGCGTTCGAGAGCATCCTCCGCGATGAGGAGGACTTCCGGGCTCAGCTACGAACGTTCGCCCAGATGACCAACGACGGGCACCCCGTGATCCGCCCCATCGACGTCCCGCCCCTGGTGTTCCAGGAACTCCCGTGGCTCAAGCCAACAGCACGAAACAAGATGTACAACGCGGAGCTCGACGTACAGGGGCAGGGCGGGATCGTCCAGGACTTCCCTCGGCAACCCGACAGGGACGCGAACGCGAACCCGATACATTTCGCCCTCGTCCGCGACTGGGTGGATCGGATCTCGGAGCCTATGCAGTTCACCTACCGGGAACTGTCCAACGGTCTCGAAGCGTTCGACAACGACCATCTCGACGACGCGAACTCCACCGAACGCTCCTTCCTCGCACGGTACGCCCTCGTCTCAGCAGCCGAAGTCCGCGAGCGTCTCGCCGGCTTCCAATGGACGCCCGGCTTCAACCTCGAGCCCCACCTCCGATTCATGGACCAGGCGATCGAAGCCGGAACCTTGACCGACTGGGCTGTACTCATCCCCGAACTGTTTGGAAATCAACACCGGAATGTCGATGGTGTCTCCGTCGCCATGGTGAACCGCACCCGGCGCGGAGATCGCGCCGGATTCTCCGGAAGCTCCTTCCGGCAACGTCACGCGCTGCAACACATCGCGGGACACCCTCGATTCCGATACGGCGGGCCCGTTGCCGACGAACTCTCCAAGCCCGGAACGCGTGGAGCCGTCCTACTCACTTTCGCCGCGGACCCGATCCAACCGGCCGGGCTCACCCCACTAGAGAAACGAGAACGCGCCGATCACAGGAAGTGGCCAGAGGACGTGGCGTCCGCTGATGTCGCAACGCTGTTCTCGATGGTGCTGCCATACGCGTCGGCGCCCGAAGGCAGACTCGGCTTCCGCGTTCGACAGGAAGGCAACATCCCGATCGTTGACGTCCCGAAGAAGAAGTGAAGCGGGCCGCCATGGTCGAAACCTCGTGGGCCTCATCCGAAGGCGTACGGCGCTCAATGGTCGCCAACCGCGGACGAGACACAGGCCCCGAACTCGCAGTCCGACGGATTCTCCACGCGAAAGGTCTGCGGTACCGCGTCGACTTCGCACCGCTCGGAGGGCGGAGACGAGCCGACATCGTCTTCACACGTCAGCGCATCGCCATCTTCATAGACGGATGCTTCTGGCACGGCTGCCCGGACCACTACACGGCCCCAGTTCGCAACGGCGAGTTCTGGGCGGACAAAGTGCGGTCCAACATGACGCGAGATACTGAGACGACGGCAAGCATCAGCGCGGCGGGGTGGGCGGTGCTTCGGTTCTGGGAACACGAAAGTGCACCGGACATCTGCGATCGCATCGTCGAGAGTGTGGAACGTCATTCGCCAGCCCGGAGGCCCTCATGACGCTGCCGCCACATGCCATCGAGAGACTCCTGTTGCCGGTACGTAGCGTGTCGGCTCTGCCTCACTCCGCCCGCGATCATCACACCGTACCCGTTGATGAAGCGCCCTGGCGGTGGCATGCGGATGTGCTCGCGGACGTCGTCAGATCGCTGAGCCAAAGCCTTGTCTCTCCTGGCGACGGGTTCAAGGAACTGGAAGGCTGGATCGATCAGCTGTTGCGACAACGCGACCGTGCTGTCAGCCTCCTCTTCTCGCTCGAACCGTTCGAGCCATACGATCCGCGCCAGGCGGATGAGCTGTTGGACCTCCTAGACGAACTCCCGGCGCATCTCATCACGGCGGTCGAAGCCGACGCCTCGGTCAGCACAGATGTCGGAAGAGCGCTTGCTGACGCGGCCGACTGGTGGTCTACACGCAGCTCCGCGAGTGACGGTCAAGGCTTGTCACGAGCGTTCGGCATGGATATCCCGCCAAGCGGAACTCAGGGCTCCTTTCGAGCAGAATGGGTCCTGCAGCATTATGCGTATCGAGGCTCAGACCTGCTCGCCCTGCTGATCCCGCACCTCGTCTCGATAGGAATACCGCACGTGACGGACGTGCTCGCCGGCGTCTACGCAGTCGGTCAAGTCGTCGACTGCGACGACCCAGTCGCCGCGTACATTGCGACAAACACGCTGACCAACCGATACCTCGCGGCCGAGCCGACGATTGCTGATCAGTTCCGAGAGCATCTGCGGTCGGCGGAACCCGCACTGCACCGAGCTCGCTCGGCCGCCGCCCGCGCTTATGAGGCCGTGCTCACCCAGACGGACGACTCGGAAGCGCGAGCTCTCGCGCTTGCCGATGCGTACAAGAGGACGATTGAGGGCCCCTTTCGTCAGTACAGCTGGGCAGCCCACTGTCTCCGAGTAGGGGAGTGGAGCACGCCTCCAATGCTCGCGAACCTGAGAGAGCGGCTGGTTAGTGAAGGCGGCGCGCTGGGGGCACTCGTAAATGGCGTCGTATTGCCTGACATGCGCAACAGCGAGACCCACGAGACCCTCGTCTGGGATGGATTCACCGACCAGTTCGTCACCGAAAGCGGCCGCGTAGACGTCGTGCACGTCGCGGCAGCTTTGAGCCTTGCCATCTCGTTCGTGCAGGGTTCGGAAGCGGGGCTCGCAGCCATCCGCGCTCTCCACATCAGAGCTGACGCCAGGACTCTGCCGTCTGCGGAGGAGGAAGGCAGGATGCCGACCTGGGATCGTGTGCGTGCGTTCTTCGGCACCAATCGGATCATTCTCATCGAGGCAAGAGTCAACACGCCGCACGCCCACTTCCGCGTTCAGCGGATCGAACACCGCGATATCAACCCTTGTTTGCAGGCGCTTGTACTCGCTCGACGGCTCCTGCCACGGACGGAGAGCTCCGAAGTCAGCACGATCGAGAGCAATGGCTCACTGATCGTGGTCGACGCGAGCGCGCTCGATGCGACGATGCCTTCCTGGGATTTCGCCGTATCTCACCTCGATCAGATGCCGCTCTCGACTTTCCTGCCCGCGAACCTTGACGCGCGCATGAGACTGGAGCCGGAACCTCTCGCGTTGCGGTCGGCTGCATGGATCGCCGTCGATGACGCGGTCGGAGTAATCGACGGAAGCCCCGAACGCTGGGACGACGACACCAGACAACTGATCGACACTCGTCTTCAAGTCGTAGAAATCGCCGTCGCATCCACAAGGCAACGGATCGGCGCACCGAATACGAGACTGGGGAGCGTGCAGCACTCGGTAGCTGAACTCCGACGGTGGATCACAAACGACGCGCCGCTTCAAGCCGCAATGGCCGATGGGCAGCCGTCCATGTCTCGACTCCGCACACAGTGGAATCAGTGGGGCCCTGTGCCGCGCTATCCACTGATACCCGAGGTGCCGCCCACCGGTGAGTTACAAGCGTTGCCCGCGCTCCGGTCGACACCCGACTCGATGCATTATCGCACTTTATGACGCCCACGAAGGGATTGCATTCGTGTGGGCGTGCATCCCGATGCGAGGCCCCCTCGTCAACGGGGTTTGCGGAGAATCGAGGGACACGGACGTACGGTTAGACCTGTGATGCTGAAGGCGCCAGTTGCTGACGAGATGGTATGGGCGAGTGTCACGCGCTCGCCGGTTCCGCTCGTCTACCTCGACTTGAATCACTACATTCAGCTCGCAAAGGCGAGGCTCGCCGAAGCTGGCCACGTGAGCGGGAACGGGCGTCCCGTCGTCGTGCTCCCCGGATACGCAAACCTTCTGGCCGCTGCCCGTCGCGCAAAAGAGGAGAAGCGAGCGCAGTTTCCGCTATCCGGGACCCACTTCATGGAGGTCGCGCACCGTGTCCCGAGCCCACGGCAACGTAGCCACGTAGCCGACATCATGGAGGAGCTCTCCGACTTCACGTACCTCCTGGGCCGTCCCTGGTTGGTGCAGATGGAGATTGCGGCGGGGCTGGACAAGATGTACGGGACCGAGCCGAGTTACGCTCCAACCACACTTCTCCAGGGCTCCGCGCTGTGGGCATTCGGTCAACAGGGCGGGTTCAGATTCATCGACAAAGCCGGCAACGACCTCGGACCCCAGATCCGCAGGGATCTCGGCGACGCCGCGTACGAGGCGCAACTGGCCAAGATGAACCACATGCGCGAACGCAAGCTTCTCGAAGGTCCACAGGACCAGGAGATCGATGACCTCCGCGCACTTGGATACGCCCCAGAAACCTACGACACCGGCATTCAAAGTCGCCTGGACTTCGAACGGCAGACCTCAACCATCCTCCAGAACGATCCGAACTGGCGGCGGAGTCGTCTGCGTGATCTGGTGTCCGGTCGCGAAATCGCACACGAGTGGATGACCCCCTTCGTCCGCCACCTCAAGCAACGCGAAGAGGACGGCTTTTCGCACGACCTGCCGGACGCTGCTGACCTGGTGTCCTTCTGGGCGGCGATGCCCCAGGTTCAGGTCGCCATCAGTATGAAAACCGTCTACCACCGAGACTCAGCACGGGAGTGGCGCACAAACGACGTCGCCGACATAGACGCCCTCTCCGTCGCATACGCCTACACCGATGCAATCCTGACCGACAAGCAAGCGCGAGCCGCGCTCGCCGGGTCCAAGGAACTCCGCACTTTCGGTGCGCGTCTTCTGCGTACAGCAGACGATGCCGCCGAGTGGATCGAACATCTCCCCATGGTTCGCGACCCGGATCGCCGTGTGTTCCACCCGCTTCAGCGCGAGACCCGAGGGTAGTTGTCGCGATGTGAGGGGCGTCGCGTCGCGCAACCTTTCGAAGTCTGGTCCTCATGCGGATCCTGCTTTGTTAGATCCGACTACATGCCCCGTGTGTCTAAATCCGACGGACGGTCACACCTGACGATCGGGACAAGACGGTCAGCGGTGCATGCCCTCGCGTACACCGTCCGAAGAGGCGACCGGCTATCAAGAGCCGGGACCTGGCCGGGACCTGACGCATGCAAACCATGCAATCCATGACGTGAAATCGGGCCTTCTGAGGGGCGGAGATGCCCGGAAAATCAAGGAATCCAGTGGAACCGTCTACCTGGGGGTCAGGTGCGGCGTCCTCGCCAGCCCGGCGCCGCGCACGACTGACCGCCGTGCCGCCGCAGGCCTTCGATAGATGCGCACGTCATACCAGTCCGCGGTGCGTCGACTACCGACCGCGGACCTCTACATCAAGCCGGCGAGGTCGAGCCGGTTGTCTTTGGCCGTCTGGGTTGCGCTTGAGGTGCCTGCCTATGCGAGCTCCTGGGCACGGCTCAAAGTGGACTGAATCCGCGCCCCTCGTCGCGTGTAGCCAAGCTCGGACATGAGCAAGCGTTGCTCTTCCTCATGGGACCGAAGCACGTCGTCGGAACGTACGTACCGCACAAGGTCGATCAGCGTTGACATCGAGTAGTCGGTGATCTGCTCTTGACGAACGAAGTCCGGACGAGGTCGCTTTCGCTCAGTGGTGCCCTCGCCCCAATCTTGCGTTGACGGGTCGGCGATAACCGGCTCGACAGTGAGATGCTCTGCGCGTCTGAGGGCCTCCTTAAACGCGGCGACCGCTCGTCTAACCTCGCCGTCAGCGTCGTTGAACCAGTCGGTGCTCCAGATGCGGTGGAACGTCCAGCCGCGTCGTTCGAGGAGCTCTTGGCGAAGGCGATCGCGCTCACGGGCGATATGCCCGGAGTGATAGGCCGCGCCGTCAGCCTCGACAGCCAGCACGTGGCGACCCGGGAAGTCCGGGTGACGAGCTGCGAAGTCCAGACGATATCCACCAACCCCGACCTGGGCGTCGAGCGTCAGGCCGGCGTCTTCGAGGCGTCGCTTGATGTCGATCTCGAACGGGTTGAGCGCTATGGCCCGCGGGGTTCCGTCGGTGAGGTCGCGTCCACCAGACCCCATGAATCGTACGAAGTTGTACATCAGGCGGTAGCCCGCGGAAGAGTGTCCATCTGGTGGTACGTCGTCCTTCGAGAAGCTGGTCACGAGTGTCATGCGCTTCTTGGCGCGCGAGATGGCCACGTTCAGGCGTCGCTCACCTCCCTCGCGAAGCAGCGGCCCCCAGAAGTAGCGGAGCTTGCCGTCGGCATTCTTGCCGTAGCCCACCGTTAGGAAGATGGCATCGCGTTCATCGCCCTGCACTCTTTCGATTGCCTTGACGAACCAGGGCTCGTCCGCGTGTGCGGTGAGCGCGCGTTCGAACTCCGGGTCTGCTTGTGCCGCGAGCTCCAGGGCTCGTTCGATTCGCGCCTCATGCTTGATGCCGAAGGCGATGATGCCGACGCTTTCCTCCGGGTGCGCCTTGACCTGCTCTTTCACGAGCTCCACGACGCGCTGCACCTCGAGCTCGGGACTATTGGTGCCACCAGCGATGCCAGGGCTGTAAGGCACGACTTCGTGGTGGATCGATTCCATCGTGTCCGGTGCCGGGAATGTTGTGAGACTGCCGCTGTAGACGTGCTCGTTGGAGACAGCGATGAGTCTCTCGTCGTACGACCGGTAGTGCCACTGGAGGCTTCGGCTCTGTCCCGCCAGCAGTCGGTCAGCCGCGAACAGAATGCTCTCCGCGTCCCGGGTATACGACGACCGTGCTCGTGCGGGCTGCGCCGACTGTTGCTCACTGGGTTCCGTCTCCAGCGCAACGGCTTCCTCCGGTTCTTCCTCCTCGTCTTCGAGAACCTTCGAGAAGAACTCGGTGGGTGGCAGCTGACGAGAGTCCCCGGCCACAATCATTTGGCGCCCACGGATAAGAGCTGGGATGGCATCGGCCGGCTTGACCTGGCTGGCCTCGTCGAAGATGACGACGTCGAAACACTGCGCCGCAGGCAGGATCCGTGACACCTGTAGCGGGCTCATTGCCCACACCGGCTTCGCCGCGAGCAGTACCTCGGGGGCCTCTTCGAAGAGACGGCGTACGGGCCGGAAGTTTCTCTTGCGCGTCACTTCCATCTTGAGCGCGCTGTGCTGGTCGGGGTGGGCGTCGAACGCCTGTTTGAGGTACATCGCTGCCTGGCGACGCACCCGCGCCGCGTTGGCATCGAGATGGCTTGAGTCGAGCCGCTGGAACGCTTCCGCCGCGGCTGTGAGCTCGCTTCCACGAATGCCCGCGATCGCGGGGCTCGCGAGTTCCGCGGGCTCGAGTACCGACCGGATCACCACCCAGCGAAGAACATCGCTCGGGCTGGACTGCATTGTGTTCCCGGCTCCGAAGTGAGCCCGCAGCATGTCCACCACTGGGCCGACGCTCCGCGAACGAAGTTCCTGTTCCAGGCCATACGCACGCACCATTTGGGACGGTCGGACGTCGGCTAGGAGCTCATCGAGTGTGGCGGCAAGATCAGTGAAGGTCGCACCATCGAGTGAGGTGCCTTGCGTTGCTTGGATCAGCGCCGCGGTGCTTCCGCGCGCGGAAGCGAGCAGAGCGGCGGCTTGTTCGGCCGATTCATACGGGAGCGGGTGCGGTCCCGTTGCCCATGCTCCGCGCACGGCCTTCGCTTTAAGGAGAAGCTCCAAGCGCTGCTCCGCGGCAATGCCTGCGAGCAAAAGGGTCGCGGCCTTCTTGCCTTCTCGGCGACGTCCCCAAGTCATGCCAGTCATCTCGCGGCGGTGCGGCTTCGACATTGCCGCGATCATGCCGTCCAGGTCGGTCTCGGAGAGAAGGTGCGGAGAGGCCTGGGACACGAGGAGCGCGTCGCGGTGGAGCTGAGTCAACGGATCGGCATCGAAAAGACCGCGCGGGGCGCTGTGCCCGCTCGCATTTGCCTGTTGAGTGAAGTGATGCTCGAGCGCCGGAAGAGTTGTCCAACGCAGGTCGAGAGCCAGCTGGCGTAGCCTCTCGGCCTCCGCACCGCTGGTCATAGCGCCAGGACGCCATCCTGTCATCGTCGTCCAGGTCGGAGACAAGGCGCCGAGCCGGTGCAACTCGTCAAGCGCAGTCTCAAGAGTGCGGAGCGTTGTCTTATCCCACGCCTTGAAGATGTTGGGGTTGAGGCGAAGCGTCGTGCGGGCGTCAGGCGAGAAGCCAAGCGATCCCACGCGCAACTCGTGGATGCTGACCCCCCACGCATGGTCGGGACGGAACAGCGCATCGTTGTGCCCGACGAGGCGTGCCCGCGACGCACTGAGCTGAGCGTGAAGCTGAACCGTGTCCGGCGCGCCGATCTGCTGCTGTCGATCCAGGACGGTGCGCAGTTGCTCGGCAATGAATCGCCGCGAACCGTCGGCTGCGAACAGATCGAGTAAGAGGTGTGACAGGTCGGCGCCGTCCAGCCGATCGAGCACAGCTGTGATGGCCGCACGTTTCTGCGCCACGAAGAGAACGTGCTTACCGCTTGCCACTAACGCCGCGATGACGTTCGCGATGGTCTGGCTCTTGCCAGTTCCCGGAGGGCCCTGCACCACCATATTCCGACCAGCAAGCGCCGCATTGACCACGTAGGACTGGCTGGCGTCAGCGTCGAGTACCAAGAACTCCGAATCAACTGGGGTGTAGTCCGGATCAGACTCCTGCACACTGACGTCGGACGCGGCAGCACGAACGCGCGCCGCTGCCGCGGCGTCTCCGGCCAACGCCGCAGCCAAATCGGAGCCCTCCAACGCCGCCGCGTTGGCAACGTCATTCACCATCGGCTGCTTCTGATACGAGAACGTTCCGATCAGCAGATCTGGCTTCGTGAGGAATGCAGCCACGTCATGGCAGTCCCGGCCAAGCTCATCGAGCACATTCTCAAGCGTCGAGCGCGCGGCGGAGAGATCTGTGGCTGTCTCGAGGTCCTCAGCGGCATCGAGGATGGCCTGCCCGTCGATCCGGTCGAGGCCGAAGTTCAGGACATGGAGCAAGACCCCGTTGACTTGGAAGTCGTCGCCAAGCTGCAACTGCCATTCGTCGGAGATCCCACGGCGCCGAGTGATCTCCACTGGTCGCAGCAAGACGGGAGCGTTTGGTGCGGGACCACGACGCACGCGTGCCTTCGAGCCATCGCCTGTCTCCGCAGCCTCTGCATCAGCAAGCGCGCGGTTGTTGTCCGGATCCCATGTAGCGAAGCCCAGCGCAAGGTATGTAACCGAGACGCCGTATTCCTCCGTCGCCTCGCGCTCCTTGCGGTGCAACGCTGCGGCGGCCTTCGTCGCTCGTTCGAGATCTACCCCGGGCGCGAATAGATCGCGGAGGGAGACGGAACTCCCTCGTAGAAGCTTGGCCACAGCGGTCTCGGATGCTGTAGAGAGGTCCAGGGTCGTACTGGTGGCCTTGAAATGCAGCAGTCGGTTCGTGCCGCTGACGTCGATCAGCGCGCTTTTCCATTCCTGAGAGGCGCGAGAGAGATCTGCGGAACGAACCGCACCGTCGCTCACTCGGAGCCTCCAAAGGAACTGCGCATGCGTACGATTTTGCCAGGGGGAGTGGACGCCGCTTCGCACCTTATGCGCGCATGTCTAGGTGCGTGCATCAGCTTGCGCACGAGCGGAAGGCGCCGACGATGTCGGACGTCGCTCGGCCTTGCCGAGACGGGGTGACGAGATCCCGGCGTGGACCGGCGTATCGACAAGCAGGCGTAAATCGCGCTGCTGCGCGAGTACGACCTCACCAGAGACTGGAGGCCGCTCGCTGAGTTCGTGCCGGTCCGGCGCCTCGATGACGCCGAGAACGGGTGACCGGATTACTGACCAGAAACCCTCAGATTGGCCGGCATCGGCCGGTGCTTGCCGGTAGTGTCATGGTCATAAGAACCGCGGAAACATGCGGATTCTCGCCGGATCGGCGCTCTGGCGTCACCTGGTCCGAGCCCGTCACTTCTTCTTGGTTCGAGTTCAGCTGTGATCCTGAACGACGTTGGTTCTCTAGCCGAGTGTTCCGCGAACCGCAGCCCGCCGTGCAGCAGCTCTCGCCTCAGCCAAACGCGGTTCGAAGATCTCAATCCCTCGCTCCCCGAGACGTGCTAGGTCCGACTCGGGCGATTCACCCAGCTCACGGCACACCTTGAGGTGTCGTTCGAGTCGTTCGTGCTCCTCGCCCCAGTGCGTTCCGACTTCGAGGGTCCAGAGCAGATCGTCGGGCTGCCACCGGAGCGGTCGGAGCATGACAGCGAGGACCTTCAGCGGGTACCGCTTGCCGTGCTGGAACCGTGTCGCGTGCAGCAGGTTGCTGAGCGACACCGGGAAGGCGGGGTCGGATACGGCGGTGGTTATCCACTCGACGTCGGCGGATGAGATGACCCAGAACAGGTTCTTGGCCATCGGGCTCTCCCGCACCCGGTTCCAGAGCTCGAAGCGATGCGTCCTGCTCAGTTCACGCGCGCTCTTATCCCACTCGTCGAAGTCATCGTGACCCACAAGCGCTTCGACATGCTTGACGAACAGATCGATGTACGCCTTCGGCTTCGTCTTCGCGAGGACTTCGAGCGCCTGGGACTGCATGTTGTCGCGCATAGCGTCGGACGGGACGACAAGGTCGCTCATGGCCGGAGCCCAGGTCGGGTCATCTGGCATCTCTTCGGAGGAGTATGACATCTCCGCAGCCCACAGCGCGGCCGCACTGCTTCGAACCCCGGGGTCGGGGTGGGTGAACAGCGCATGGCGAGTGGACTCAGATGCATGACGAATCGCGTAGGACGAGTCGAGGTCTTGGATGTCTTCGGCCTGGAGCGCGTCTATGACGAGCCTCGCGAGTTCGGCATCGTTGCACTCGCTGATGACCGAGCTAATGAGCGAACCTCGCCCGGCAGCGTTGCCGAGGAGCTCCGTGGCAAGCGGAACAGTCATGACGCCGTTATCGACGCACCTGCTGATGAGGGGGCCTGCTGCGCGACCCAGTCCATAATCCAGCGCCGCGCGGAGCCAGAGGTCGGGGTCGGGACGCAAGGAGAGACGAGCCATGATGCTCCACGCGGCTGAGCCGTGCTTGATCATCGCGAGGTCGGCGTCGTGGTTCACGAGCCACGTCATGATGACGCCGTGTGGTTGCTCGATGTAGGCCGCAAGTGCCCGGTCAAGTTCCGCGTTTCGGATACGGCGGTCCTCTTCCCAGTCTTCGGTGAAGTCGCGCTCGGTGGCCAATGCCAGGAAGAGCTCATCCGGCTCGGCGAGCTTGATGTCGAGGCTGGAGGCTTCTCGGTTGAAGACTGCGCGTAGGCCTGGGGTGGTTACCAGCGGGGCGATGGCCTTGGAGATCGAGACCGCTACCCGTCGTGCCGCGGTCTGCTGGCCTGAGCTTGGGAAGCCACCGAATGGCAAGGAGTAGCCGCCAGCAACGTGGGTCCAGTTGCTCATGACCTCGATGAGGCCTACGAGCTCCTCATCCGATGTTAGGGCGATTCGCTTCACCAGCTCTGGTTCGAGCGCGTCGAGCATGGCACGGATGTCTTCTTCGCTCCAGGTGAAGGATTGCATGACGAACGAGTTCATCTTCTCGGGGCTCATATAGTTGCCGTCGAAGGTCGGTTGGAGGACATGACCGGCGAGTTTGAGCCAGACGTTGTCAGGCAGACCTTTGGCTTGGTCGCTCCCCATTGCAGCGCACAGGTGCACAATCGCCGTTGAGGTCGGGCGATCGCCAGTCTTGGCGTCCTGGACATCCTCAACGACCGTCTTGATGGGTGTCGCGTAGTCCCACCCGTGTGCTGCCAGCTGGGTTAGTGAGTCGAAGAAGAGGGCGACACGTTCGGCCTGTTCAGCTTGAAGAGACTCTGCGACGCGCGCGGCGAGGACTTTGGTCGCGGTGACAGCAGTCTGTTCATCGTCCCTCTCGGCTGCGTCATTTACTGCCTGCTTTAGGTATTCGAAGACGAAACGGGTGCACTCAGGGTTGATGAGTGCGTAGGTGCGCGTGAGCTCGTCACCCTCGGGCCCGAATCCGAGGTCGGGCAGGACCGAGCGAAGCTCAGCGGCAGGGGGCACTATCGGTTCTTCGGCACCGAGCAGCGCAGCGTAGATCTGCGTTTGCAGGATGCCGGGGAGAAGCTCAGGCAACGCGGCCTTGATATCGCTGATGCGTACGGCGGTTGCGTGACCGGAGAAGTAGACATCGGCCACGATGCTCGCTGCGATAGTGCGGGGAACTACGCGGTAGGAGTTCTCGAACATTCGCCCGTCGGCGGAGTTCCATAGTCGGTTACGGCGAACATCTACGAGTCCGGCGATTGCGACCGAGCGGATGAGCTCCTCGAACTGCGTAGGACTGAGTTCAAATAGCTTCGCGATGATTCGGGTCTGGTCCTCGTTGGCGTCGCCCACAAGGGCGATGGATGCGAGCAGTTGGATGGCCTCGGCTGGTGCTTTGGACCGGCGAAGGAATGCCCGGATCTGGTCTCTGAGCGCTTGCCCGGTCCATACGGCTTGCCAGGCACCTTGCTGGACGAGAAGGTCTGCAAGGTTCAGCGCCCACGCGGGGCGCCCTTGGGCTTGCTGGAGCAGATGAGCGATGACCGAGATCCGCGTGATGCCTCGCTCGCGAAGGAGGGTCCCGATCTCCTCCACGGTGAGGAGGTCTACCTCGATGTCGAGTGCATTCGGAAGATGGTCGGCGACGCTCTCCGCCTCGTGAGGCCAGCAGGTGACCACGACGCGGAACTTGAGGTTCTCCGCGTGCCGAGCATGTAGGAGGTGTTCGATGTCGTCGGTTCGGCCGCCGGCGTCGTCTACGACAACTAGCTTCGGATTCGCGGTAAGGAGGTCGTCGAGTAGCCGCTCGGGTGCCGCGTTCCGTTCGAGGAACAGTGCGCCAGGCAGCCGACCGGCGACGTGGCTCTTGCCGGCTCCGGGGACACCCCATAGGATGAGGTCCCGCTCGGAGTTCGCGGCTCGATCGAGGAGTTGGTCGCGGCCGATGGTGGGGAGCTGATGCTCGTCCGGTCGTGCTCCGCGGGGCGAGCGGGAGAGGCTGAACGCACCCCCTTCGATGTGCAGGATCTTGCGGCGCCAGTCGGGGTCATCGCGGAACGCGTTGGCGAACCAAGGGCGATCGTAGACCTGGATGAGTTCGCAACTGAACTCCTTGGCGATGGCGGCCAGTTTGATGCGCTTCTGCCGGTTGATCTCGGCAAGGTTCGCGACGACGACTTGGTCGACGCGCTTCTTATGGTCTCTGGCAGACTTGAGGCTCCCGCGGAGACTCTTCTTAGCGCCTTCCCAGGTGCGCGATGAGGTGATGATGAGGCCGAGAACCTGGCCGTTTCCCTTCACGAGCTCTGCGTCAAGTCCGTGGTCGGTTCCGCCTGCGACGGGAACAAGTCCTGGGTAGTCGTGGGCGACGAGCGCTGCCGCGCAATCCTCGAAGTCAGATTGTTGCAGGCGGTATCGGGTGTCGTTCAGACGTTGGTCAATGCGACTGAGCAGGTCCATATCGACTCGTACCCCTCCATCCTTACTCGATCCTGCAAGATGACACTTCAAACGTAACGAGTCGGCCCGTTTCTCGGCTGCGCCACAACGGGGTGACACACCGGTCGCCCGACGCCGCCGTGCTGCGTCGCCGGCCGCCGGACCTGCACAGTCGAGTGACCTGACGGCGCCCGCTTCGACGACCGGTTCGCGAGTGACGTGAGTCAAGGCCAACGCATCGCCAGATTGAAGCTCACCCGGTAGAATCGGACTGCCGACGACCTGGCGGAGGTGAGCATTGATGAAGCGCAAGAACGTCACACATGAGGCGCTTCGTCGTGCGGCCATGCGCTCCACGCGGGCATCTGCGGCGTTGGAGAACAGGTCGGTCCCCGTCGGTGCTGTTCGTTCCGAGAGGGTCGAACGGTTCCTCGCCGTGCGCGCACAGCGCGCTTGAGGGACCTCGAGCCCCGCTACGGTGAGACACCGCTGGAGCCAGAAGAAGCGGATGCTCTCACCCCGCAGGCTCGCGAGATCCTCGGTGACCAACCGAAGAAGAACGACCTGTATGAGGCCGAGCAGGCGATCAACGACGAGGTCAGCATCGCGCTCCTCGACGACATCGCCGAGGGGCGGCTCGTGCTTGCCGACATCCTCACGGACGCGTTCCTCCGCGATCTGCATCAGAAGCTCTACGGCGATCTGTGGACGTGGGCAGGCCGGTACCGAACACGCGACCTCAACCTCGGCGTCGACCCTGCGCGCATCGCCGTCGAACTCCGCGGATCGCTCGACAACATCCGCTACCGGTGGGAACACACCGACGACTGGACCCCGCGCGAGCTCGGCATCGCGGTGCACGCCGAGTCCGTCCGCATCCACGGCTTCGTCGACGGGAACGGGCGGAGCACGCGTCTGCTCGCTGACCTCGTCTTGCTCGCGGCGCAAGACGCCGAGGCGATCGCGGAGACGTATGACTGGCGCATCGACAAGAAGGCGTACATCGCGCTGCTGCGCGAGTACGACCTCACCAGAGACCCAAAGCCGCTGGCTGAGTTCGTCCCCGTCCGGCGGCTCGACGACGCCGAGAACTGGTGACCAGATTGGTGACCAGAAACCGCCAGATCGGCCGGCATCAGCCGGTGGTTGCCGGTAGTGTCGTCGTCATGAGAACCGCGGAATCACGCAGATTCTCGCCGGATCGGCGCTCTGGCGTCACCTGGTCCGAGCCCGTCAGTTGTTCTTGGTTCGAGTCCAGGTACCCCAGCTTCGAGAAAAGTCCCGATGATCGAGAGATCGTCGGGACTTTTCCGTTTCTCCCAGCCGACGCCGAAGCGGCGGGCCCACACTGGTGCGATGGGACTCTTCGTACAGCGACCCGAGGAACCGAGCGAGTGGGCCGGGTTGCCCGGTGAGCCGGTGCGGCAGCGGACGCGCGCCGAGATGCTCCCCGACGATGAGCACCCCGAAGCCTCCCCGGCCGGTCTGCTGGGGCTCGTCGACGCGCCCATCGCCTCGATCGAGATCCCGGTCCCGCCCGCCGAGGGCGCGAGGGACTGAGCGCGTGATCATGCGTCGCGCCGCGACTCCGCCGTCGCGCGCCGAACGGGGGAGGCCGCGCGTCGTCGCCGCGGTGGCGTTCGTGCTGCCGCTCGTCATCGCGGGCTGCGCGCCCACGGCATCCTCCCCCGTCGTTCCGGCCGGGAGCGCCCCCACGCCCTCACCGTCGGCGTCGCCGGGGGAGCAGGCGCTGGCGCCCGCCATCGCGTCGCCTGACGATCTCGCGGGGACCGAGGTCAGCGTCGCGATCGGGAGCGCGCTCGTCGTCGCCGTCCCCGACGGCACCGAGGCGGAGTGGACCGGCACCACCGCCGACGTGACGATCGCTGAGTTCTCCGCCGGCGGGCCCTCGGAGGGCGCGGTGTTCCGCCCCGGGTTCATCGCCCGCGCGCTCGGGACGACGGCTGCGACCGTCACCGGCCCTGACGGGAAACAGGTCGACTTCACGATCTCCGTGGTGGCGCCCTAAGCGCCGACCGCTCGTCATCTCGTGTCGAGCGCGGGTCGTCGAGGCTCGCCCGTTCGTCGCGTGCGGCGAGCGGTGGAGGTCCGCGCGCCCGCGCGCCGCTGTGCCGCGCCTTTCCCGTGAGGACGCGTGGCGCCGTGTCGGTGCGCCGCGCATCTTCGCGGGATCCGATCATTCTGTTGCCTTGTGTGGGTTCATGTTGTACTGTGTGGGAATCTTCGAAGGAGATCCCGTGTACGCAATGGAGCGCCAGCAGCTCATCGAGCGCGAACTGCGCGAAGTCGGACGCGTCAGCGTCGTCGATCTCGCCCGCCGCTTCGACGTGACGACGGAGACCGTGCGTCGCGACCTCGACCGTCTGGAGAGCCTCGGCTCCCTCCGTCGCGTCCACGGCGGAGCGGTCGACGCCGGTCGGGCCAGCACGGCGGAGTCCCCGCTCACCGAGCGCCGCGAACGTCACGGCGATGCGAAGCGCGCAATCGCCGCGGCCGCGGTCTCGCTGCTGGGTCCGGACTTCCGCGGCTCGGTCTTCCTCGACGCGGGGACGACGCCCGCCGCGGTGGCCGCTCTGCTGCCCGAGGCTCTCGGCGCGGGTGCCGGCGCCGTCGAGGTCGTCACGCACTCGCTCGAAGCGGCGCACGTGCTCTCCGGCGATGACCGCCTGTCGCTGACCACCATCGGGGGCCGCGTCCGCGGGGTCACCGCCGCTGCGGTCGGCGCGCACACGGTCCGCACGATCGGTCAGCTGCGACCCGACATCGCCTTCGTCGGCACGAACGGCCTCAGTGCGGGCTTCGGCCTCAGCACGCCCGACCCCGACGAGGCCGCGGTGAAGGCCGCCATCATCCAGTCGGCCCGCCGCGTCGTGCTCGTCGCGGATGCGGCCAAGTTCGGAGAGGAACTGCTCGTGCGTTTCGCCCAGCTCGACGAGATCGACGTCCTCGTCACCGATGCGACCCCGCCCGCCGATCTCGCCGACGCCCTCGCCGACGCCGACGTCGAGGTGCGTGTCGCATGATCGTCACCCTGACCGCCAACCCCTCGGCCGACCGCGCCGTCGTGCTGTCCGACGCCCTCGTCCCGGGCGAGGTCCAGCGCGCCGTGTCGTCGCGGGAGGATGCCGGGGGCAAGGGCGTCAACGTCGCGCGCGTCGTGACGGCTGCCGGCGCCCCGGCCCGCGCGGTCGTGCCGGTCGGCGCCCACGACCCCTATCGCGTCCTGCTCGAAGACACCGGCATCGGCCTCGACATCGTCGAGGTGGCCGGTCGTGCCCGCGCGAACCTCACCATCACCGACCCCGCGGGCGAGACGACCAAGCTCAACCTCCCCGGCGCCGAGCTGAGCGCCGCCGAGGCCGAAGCCCTCACGGCGGGTGTCGTCGCGGCGGCCGAAGGGGCGACCTGGCTCGTGCTCGCCGGGTCGCTGCCTCCCGGGGTCCCCGCGTCGTTCTACGCCGATCTCGTGTCCGCGGTCCGCACGCGGTGGGGTGTCGACGCTCCGCGCATCGCCGTCGATGCCTCGGGTGAGGCCCTCGCGGCAGTGGTCGAGAGCGCTCGCCCCGACCTCATCAAGCCCAACCACGAGGAGCTCGCCGAGCTGGTGGGCGAGGATGCCGCGGACGACGTCGACGTGCTCGCCGAGGCGGTGCGTCGTGCCACGGCCCTCGTGCCCGGCCGTGTGGCATCCGCTCTCGTGACCCTCGGCGCCGATGGCGCTCTGCTGTTCACGGCCGAGGGAGCCTGGCGCGGACGCGCCCCCAAGATCCAGGTCGCCAGCACGGTCGGCGCGGGCGACAGCTCGCTCGCCGGCTATCTGCTGGCCGATCTCGACGGGGCCTCGGCCCCCGACCGTCTCGCACGCAGCATCGCCTACGGCGCCGCTGCCGCGACCCTGCCGGGGACGCAGCCCCCGACACCGGCCGATCTGCCCGCGGGCCCGATCGCCGTATCCGATTTCGCCACCCCCATCGCCACATCCTGACCACGGAGGTCACGACAATGTCCGACATCATCACTCCGGAGCTCGTCACTCTCGACGTGCCCCTGGGCACCGACAAGCAGTCGGTGATCCGCGCCCTGGCCGAGCGCGTCGTCGCGCAGGGCCGCGCGACGAGCGCTCAAGAGCTCTTCGACGACGCGTGGGCCCGCGAGCAGAAGGACGAGACCGGCCTGCCCGGCGGCATCGGCATCCCGCACGCGCGGAGCGCGTCGGTCACCGAACCGACCCTCGCCTTCGCCCGCCTCACGCCGGGCGTCGACTTCGGCGCCCCGGACGGTCCCGCCGACATCGTGTTCCTCATCGCCGCGCCGGCGGGCGCCGACGAGGCCCACCTCGCGGTGCTGTCGCAGCTCGCCCGCAGCCTCATGAACGACGGCTTCATGTCGGGTCTTCGTGCAGCGACGACGCCGTCCGACGCCGTGCGCATCATCACGGATGCCGTGAACCCCGCGCCGGCGTCCGCCCCGGCCGCCGAGGCCCCCGCCGCGACCCGCGCCGAGGCGCGCACCGCCACGGCCACCAAGACGAAGAAGATCGTCGCGGTCACCGCGTGCGCCACCGGCATCGCCCACACCTTCATGGCCGCCGACGCGCTCACCGCGGCCGGTGCCGAGACCGACGGCGTGGAGCTCGTCGTCGAGCCGCAGGGCTCGAGCGGCTACAAGGCGCTCCCGCAGAGCGTGATCGACGACGCCGACGCCGTGATCTTCGCGGTCGACGTCGACGTCCGCGAGCCGCAGCGCTTCGCGGGCAAGCCGGTCGTCCGCGCCGGCGTCAAGCGCGGTATCGAACAGCCGAAGCAGCTCATCGCCGAGGCCCTCGCCGCCTCCGACAACCCGAACGCCGCACGCGTGCAGGGCGGCGCCGCCACGGCATCCGCCTCCGACGCTCCGGCGGCCCAGCAGTCGGTCGGCCGTCGCATCCAGCGGTGGCTGCTCACCGGTGTGAGCTACATGATCCCGTTCGTCGCCGGCGGCGGTCTGCTGATCGCCCTGGGCTTCCTGCTCGGCGGCTACCAGGTGACGCAGAACGCCGCGAACGTCATCATCCAGAACTCGCTGTGGGACCTCCCGACCGACGGCATCACCTCGCCGCTCGGCCCGATCGGCCAATACCTCGGCTCGGTGGCCTTCATGATCGGTGCGACGTCGATGGGCTTCATCGTCGCCGTGCTCGCGGGCTTCATCGCCTACGCGATCGCCGATCGCCCCGGTATCGCGCCCGGCTTCGTGGCCGGTGCCGTCGCCGTGCTCATGAACGCGGGCTTCATCGGCGGCATCATCGGTGGTCTGCTCGCCGGCTTCATCGCCTGGTGGCTCGGCCGCTTCGACGCGCCGCGCTGGTTGCGGGGCCTCATGCCCGTCGTCATCGTGCCATTCCTCGGATCGATCTTCGCCTCGGGTTTGATGATCCTCTTCCTGGGCCGCCCGATCGCCGCCCTCATGGCCGCCCTCACCGACGGTCTCACCTCGCTCGCCGCCTCGGGCGCCGGTGCGATCCTGCTCGGCGTGATCCTCGGCCTCATGATGTGCTTCGACCTCGGTGGACCGGTCAACAAGGTCGCCTACGTCTTCGCCACCACGGGCCTCGCCGCCGCCACGCAGACCAACACGGCCCCGTACCTGATCATGGCCGCGGTCATGGCCGCCGGCATGGTCCCGCCGCTCGCGATGGCCCTGGCCTCGACGCTCCTCGCCCGCAAGAAGTTCACGCCGGTCGAGCGCGAGAACGGCGCGGCCGCGTGGCTGCTCGGCGCCTCGTTCATCTCGGAGGGGGCGATCCCGTTCGCCGCGGCCGACCCGCTGCGCGTCATCCCCGCGTCGATGGTGGGCGGTGCGATCACGGGTGGACTGAGCATGCTGTTCGGTGTGCAGTCGTTCGCCCCGCACGGCGGCATCTTCGTCTTCTTCGCGATCAACCCCTTCTGGGGTTTCGCCCTCGCGATCGTGGCGGGTACCGTCGTGACGGCGCTGATCGTCGTCGCCCTCAAGGGCATCGGCCGCAGCACCAAGGACGCCGCCGTCGCCGAGGCTGCTCCCGCAGCCACGGTCGCCGCGTAACACCCCGTCGAATCGGAAGGATTCACCATGGCAGAACGTCAGGCCACCATCGCCAGCGCCTCGGGCCTCCACGCCCGCCCCGCGAAGCTCTTCGTGCAGGCGGTGCAGGAGAAGAACGTCCCCGTCACCATCGCTGCCCAGGGCGGTCCCGACCTCAACGCGGGCAGCATCCTGTCGCTGATGGGTCTCGGCGCCGGCCACGGCACGGTCGTGACGCTCAAGGCCGAGGGTGAGGGCGCCGAGCAGGCGCTCGACGAGCTCGTCGCGCTCCTCGAGACCGACCTCGACGCGCAGTAAGCACGTCGCACCAGAACACCGGATGCCACGGCCCCGAGGGGTCGTGGCATCCGGTGTTCTGTGTTGGGCGGCGATCGGTCAGTCGAAGGTGAGGGAGAGGGACCCGTCTGCCTCGCGCAAGACGGTCCCGGTGTAGCGGAACTCGACGGTCGCAGGCGACCCGTCCACCGTCGCTGCAAAGGAACCCGTTCCCGATTCGAACCGCCAGGACGCCCCGTCCTCCGAGAGGAGACGATCGATCGTGAGGTATCCGTCGCTCGGGGCGGCCTCGATGGACGCGACTCCCCGCAGTTCCGGGGGACACGAGGGTCCGGAGAAGCCGGCCTCGGCGCATCTCCCGAACGCGGCCCGGAGCAGGGGAGTGGCCTCCGACTGCACGAGAGCCAGCTCGTCGTCCGGAACAGCCGGAAGCGAGAGGGGATCGCCGTTCAGGCCTGTCGTCGTCCCGTCCGGTACCGCGAGGAGGAACGACTCCGAGCGCTCGAGGACTCCCGTGGGGTCGGAGACCTCCAGCTGATAGCGGCCTGGCCAGGCGTGCGCATCGGCGCGGCCGTCCGACAGCGGCATCTTGCACGAACCGTCTATCGACACGTCGGCGACCGTCGGGCCGTCGAAGCCGACCGCGAGGCGCCAGTCGTCGGGGAAGGCGATGAGCCAGGAACCCGATTCACGCGTCAGAGCGAGGGCGACCGTGCTGTCCGAGGGAGCGCGGTAGCTGACCTGCGCTGTCGCGGTGTCCCCGTTCACCTGAAGAGCTGTCACCTCCGGTGCGGCGATGGGCCTCGATGTCGTCGAGTCCTCGGCGAGGGCGGGGCAGATCAGACCGTCGGCGCCGAGCGTCGTCAGCGGAAGCGCCTCCGAGAACCGCCCCTCGGCGACGGCCCGCAGGAACGATTCGACGGTGGAGCGTGCTTCCCCCTCGTCCCCGCTGTCCGCGGCCGGTGCGGCGCACCCGCCGAGCGCGATGACGACGGCGAGCAGCAGCGGCGCGAGGCCGCGGTGTGCGTGCTCCATGACAGCGCGGGGACCGTCGACCATGATCTCGGCTAGACCTCGACCGTGTCGCCGGGCTTCAGATCGACGAAGGAGCCGCCGTTCTGCTCGACCGCCCACGTCAGGCGGGCGTCGCCCATCTGCTTGCCGGCGACCGACAGGGTCATGTCGTGGGTGGCGAACACCCGCTCGGGCTTGACCGCGAGGACGTAGTCGATCGCGTCGCCGATCTTGAGCCAGGGGGCCCCGACCGGCGCGGCGAGGAGCGAGACCTTCTTGTGCTTCGGCACCGCGTAGGAATCGCCGGGGTAGTAGAGCGTGTCGTTGACGAGGACGCCGACGTTGTCGACCACGGGGATCGACTCGTGGATCACCTCGTGACGTCCGCCGAAGAACTCGAGGTGGAACGGCCCGAGATCGAGCCGGTCGCCGGGTTTCACGACCGTGATCTCGAACCCGGCAGCGGCGTCGCGAACGCCCTCGGGGCCGTAGATCGGCACGTCGGGGTGGGCCTTCTGCAGTCGCGTCAGGTGCTCCGGGGTCCAGTGGTCGGGGTGCTCGTGCGTGATGACCACGCCGACGAGACCCACCAGGTCTTCGAGGGGCGAGGTGAAGCTCCCGGGATCGATGACGAGCGTGTGCCCGGACTCGACGACGACGAGAGCGGCGTGTTCGTGTTTGGTGAGGCGCATACTCCGATCCAACTCCCGGATGCCAGGGGGCGGCAAGCGCTGGCGCGTGAGGTGAACAGCGTCTAACGCCTCTTCCGTTGACCGCCGGATCGCGGTACCGTGGCCGGACACGCCCGGGATATCGGTGGCTCGGCCCCGATTTTGCGTGCGCGTCATTCGTGGTGCATACTTGAACACGTTGCGACGCGGCCCCATCGTATAGCGGCCTAGTACGCCGCCCTCTCACGGCGGTAACGCGGGTTCGAATCCCGCTGGGGTCACCAACACGACGAAGAGCCTCGACCGAATGGTCGGGGCTCTTCGTCGTTGTCGGCGACCTCGGTAGGACGAGGAGCCGCATGCGCGGGTTGGGCCCCACCGCCCGGAGGCTCCGCGCGCCGTGAAGCGGCGCGTGGAGGGGGCGGAGGGAGAATCCCGCTGGGGTCACCAACACGACGAAGAGCCTCGACCGATTGGTCGGAGCTCCTTTTCGTTGTCGGCGACCTCGGTAGGACGAGGAGCCGCATGCGCGGGTTGGGCCCCACCGCCCGGAGGCTCCGCGGCATCCCTTCAGCTCTCGCGTGCGGCGCGGCGGCGGCGGACGATCCGGCGCGCGCCCCACACCACCGCCGCGGCGATCGCGGCCACGGCGATCCACGGCAGCAGGAACCCGAGACCGATGACCGCCCCGTTCAGCGTCGCGACGAGCCCGTTCCACCCGGCGGAGAGGCCGTCGCCGAAGCCGGCCGGGTCGGCGGCGACGGATGCCGTGCGGGCGGTCAGCTGCACGCTCAGCGACGACATCGCCACCTGGGAGGACAGCGACTGCAGGACCTGCCGATCGCTGTCGAGCTGAGCCTGCCGCTCGGCGAGGGCGGACTCGGCGGCGATGAGGTCGGACACCGAGCCGGCCTGGGCCATCAGTTCGGTCAGTCGGGCGACCGAGGCCTCGCCGGCGGCTACCCGCGCGCGCAGATCGATCGCCTGGTCGGTGACGTCGGACCGGGTCACACTGGTCGCGGTGACCTCGCCCACGTCGCCGAGGCCGTCCATCACGCCGGTGAGCGAGTCGGCGGGCACTCGGACGGTGATCCAGCCGGACGAGAGCGTCGCGCCGGTCGTGGCACCTTCGAGGGGCATCGCGACACCGCCGTCACCGAGTTGCGAGGATTCGACGTAGCCGCCGGCGGCGGTGGCGGCGTCGCCGATCGCCTCGATGGCGGTGCCGATGTCGTCGACGGCCACGGTGCTGGACCCCGTGGCGACGATCTCCCGCCCGGCGGTGGCCGTCGACGCGGAGGCTTCGGACCGGACTCCCTCGCCGCTCTGGTCGGGGGCGACCGGGGCGGAACCCGCCCCCGCGCCGGCGAAGTCCTGGGCGGACTCATCGGTCGTCCCGCTCTCCGGCGCCCTATCGGCTGCTCCCACGGCGGTCGACGAACCACTGACGCCCGAGGTCGTGCCGAGCGAAGGACCCACGACGGCGGCCACCACGACGACGGCCGCGGCAGCGCCGACGCCCGTCCACACGCCGTGGCGACGACGGCGACGACGGTCGCGCTCATCGGCGATCCGCCCGAAGACGGCCGTCTCGATGGCATCCACACGATCGGCGGGAAGGGTGGGGAGGGTGGGGCTGCTCATGGTGTCTCCGTCTCCATCGCGGTGGCGCGCATCCGTGAGCGGATGCGGGAGAGGCGGTTGCGCACCGTGCCGTGCGACACGCCCAGCGAGGCGGCGGCGGCCTCGTACCCGTAGCCCTCCGCCGCGCACAGCCGGAAGATCTCGCGGTCGAGCTCGCTCAACCGGTCGACGGCGGCCAGGATGGCGGCGACGGTCTGCACCTGCACGACCTGCGCTTCGACGTCGACGATGGAGGGGATGTCCGCGTCGAGTTCGGCGTGACTGCCGTGCCGCCGACGCGCCCGCAGGCGATTCTGCGCCTGCAGGCGGCAGATCGTCGCGAGCCAGGGGAGGAGCGAATCGCCCTCCAGGCGCAGCGTCGGGATCTTCCGCCACGCGACGACGAAGGTCTCCTGGGTGACGTCCTCCGCGTCCGCGGCCTGGCCGACCAGCCCGAACGCGACCCAGTAGACGGGCCGCACGTAGGCGCGATACAGCTCCCGGAAGGCCGCGTCCGACCCGGCGGCGGCGCGCGCGACGAGGGCTCTGTCGTCGATCACGGCGTCGGTCATCGGCATCCCTTCCCGGTCGGGCGAGGCTCTTCGAGCACTCTCTCATTGAGAGGTGTCCGCGCGCGGCGGATCGTCTCGCACAACTACGCGCGCAATGAGAAGTACTTGCATAACCCGCGGGCCGACGAAGGGCGCTCGATAGACTCGAGCGTTTCCCCCGGAGAAAGGCCACGCGATGGAGCTGCAGCTCGACCCGCTCTTCCAGACGATCACGCTGGTGGTGCTGGTCGTCATCCTGATCGCCGACCTGCTGATCATCCTCAAGCGTCCGCACATCCCGGCGCCCAAGGAGTCGACGCTGTGGGTCGTCTTCTACGTCACTCTCGCGCTGATCTTCGCGGGCGTCCTGTGGATCGTCGCCGGGGGCGAGGTCGCGGGCCAGTTCGTCGCCGGCTGGCTCACCGAATACAGCCTGTCGATCGACAACCTCTTCGTCTTCGTGCTGATCATGGGCCAGTTCTCGGTACCGCGTCGCTATCAGCAGGAAGTGCTGATGGTGGGCATCATCATCGCGCTCGTCCTGCGCGGGGCATTCATCCTGGTCGGCGCGACGATCATCGAGAACTTCAGCCCGATCTTCTACCTCTTCGGCCTGTTCCTGATCTACACCGCGATCCGGCAGGCGTTCCCGGGCGACGACGACGACGATGCGCAGAAAGAGAACCTCATCGTGCGGACGCTGCGTCGCGTGCTGCCCATGAGCGACTCCTACGACGGCAAGAAGGTCATCACCCGCGTGAACGGCAAGAAGCTGTTCACGCCGATAATCATCGTGTTCGTGGCGATCGGTGTGACCGACCTGCTCTTCGCGATCGACTCCATCCCCGCGATCTTCGGCATCACGCAGAGCCCGTTCATCGTGTTCACCGCGAACCTCTTCGCCCTCATGGGTCTGCGCCAGCTGTACTTCCTGCTCGGTGACCTGCTCGACCGTCTGAAGTACCTGCACTACGGCATCGCGTTCATCCTCGCCTTCATCGGCGTGAAGCTCATCCTGCACGCGATGCACGTCAATGAGCTGCCGTTCCTGAACGGCGGCGAGCCGATCGAGTGGGCGCCCGAGATCTCGACGTGGGTCTCGCTCGCGGTGATCATCCTGTCGATGGCGGTGGCCACGGTCGCGAGCCTGATCGCGGCGCGTCGGGAACCGGATGCCGATGGACGTCAGGATGCCGCAGCGGCAGTCGCCGACGAGAAGGGCACCCCCTCGACGGTGGAGCGTCCCGAGCGCGATTGACCCCTGTCAGCGTCCCGGCCAGTCCGGCCGGGGCGCCTGCGACTCCTGCCGGCGCCCGTGCGTCGGCGCCCTACGGGGGTGGATGTCCCGAATATGGTCGATTGACGGCGCCGTGAGTGACCATAAGTGGGACATCGGTGGTTGCTGCTCCCACCTGCGACCGCGTCCCACCTGCGACGGCAGATGTGGGACGCGCGGCGCCGCCAGCACGACGGACGTCGGAGCCCCGGCATCCGGGACCTAGAACGCGCGCAGGTTCGCCTGCAGACCGCCGTCGACGTACTCCTCGCGGAGGATGCCGCGGCGCCGGAGGATCGGCACCAGGTCGTCCAGCAGCCGGTGCACCGTGACCGGGTGCAGGTCGCCCCACAGCAGCACGCCGTCGTTGCCCCACTCGCCGAGCTCCTCGATGCGGTCGGCGAACTCGTCGGCCGTGCCCACGAAGCCGGAGCCGTCGTTCAGGCGGCCGAGGCGTGCGTGCGCAGCGAGGAGTGTGCGCAGCGGGGTGTCGGCGTCGTGCTTCCCGACGAGGCGCCGGATGCTGCCCTCCGACACGTGCTCGCCGAAGATCGAGCGATCGAGAGGACGGTCGAGATCCAGACCCGTCAGGTCGGTCTCCAGGTCGCTCGACTGCTTGCGCGCGATCGCGATCAGGGCGTCGTCGGAGGGATCCGCGGATGCCGCCACCAGCCGGTCGGCTTCCTCCGGCGACGACACGAGAACGGGTTGGATCGCGAAGAGGATCTTGATGTCGGTGGCGGAGCGCCCGGCCGCCTCGGCAGCGGCGTGGATGCGGCCGCGATACGCGCGGATGCTCGCTTCGTCGAGCGGCGCCAGCGCGAGCTGCACGTCCGAGTTGTGCCCGGCGAACGACAGACCGCGGCCTGAGCCGCCGGGGGAGACGATGGCGGGCTCGCCGTCGGTGAAGGGGATGGCGTTCAGCGGCCCGTCGAACCTGAAGTACTCGCCGCGGTGATGCGTGGCATCCAGTCTGGTGCCGTCGGCGTAGACGCCGGATTCCTCATCGACGACGAGAGCGCCCTCGCCCCAGCTGCGCCAGAGCTGCCGGATGCCGTCGAGCCACTCCTCGGCACGGTCGTACGCCGCATCGTGCCCGAGCTGCGGAGCCGTGGAGAAGTGGCGGGCGCTGCCGGTGTCGGTGACGACGTTCAGGCCCAGGCGGTGCCCGCTGAGGTGCTGGAGCGTCGCGAACTGTCGGGCGGCGGTGTAGGGCAGGGAGGCCGCGGGATTGACGGTCGGCACGACGCCGAGGTGCTGCGTCGCCGCGAAGAGGTACGGTGCGAGCAGCAGCGGGTCGTGCTTGGGGCCGCCGAAGGCGTGGCGCACGCGCAGGTCGATCGTGTCGGCGCTGCCGAGCGAGGGCGCGTCCTCGATGATGAGCAGGTCGAAGCCCGCCTGCTCGAGGGTGCGCGCGGAATCCTGGTAGAGCCCGGGCTCGGTCCATCGGTGGTTCCACCGCAGGTAGGGGTGCCCCCAGCCGTGCGGGCCGAAGCCGCGCGCGAGGAACCAGCCGAAATGCTGCAGGCGGCTCACAGGACGACCGTCTTCCGCTCGAGGGAGGGCACACCGACGAGCGCCTGCTCGAGGTCGGCGATGATGTCGTCGACGTCTTCGATGCCGATCGACAGCCGCACCGTGCCCGGGAACACGCCGGCCCGCTCGCGCTCGGCGACCGTGCGTGCGGAGTGGGAGGTGCTCTGCGGGTGCAGGATGAGCGATCGCACGTCACCGAGATGCGTCATGTGCGTGATCAGGCGTACCGACTGCACGAGATGACGCGCGGCGTCGAGCCCGCCGCGCAGGGTCACGGTGAAGACCGAGCCGTGCCCGGCTCGGAGATACCGCTCGCCGAGAGCGTGGTGGGGGTGCGATTCGAGCCCGACGTAATCGACGCGCTCCACTTCGGGGCGCCCCTCGAGCCATCGCGCCACCACCAGTGCGTTCGCGGACTGGCGCTCGACGCGCAGGCTCAACGTCTCGATGCCCTGGCCGATGAGGAAGGCGTTGAGGGGCGACGGGGAAGGGCCGAAGCGCGGCGCCACGCTCTCGCGGATGTACTGCCCGCGCGCGCGGGGCCCGTGCTTCTCGGCGTAGCTCGCGCCGCCCAGCCGGTCCGTCTGCACGAGGTGGGGGAAGAGGTGTCCGGATGCCGCGGCGTCGAAGCGTCCGTCGTCGACGATGACACCGCCGAGCACCGCCCCCTGCCCGGCCAGGAACTTGCTCGCCGAGTGCACCACGACGGCCGCGCCGTGCTCGATCGGGCGCAGCAGGTACGGCGTGGTGAAGGTGCTGTCGACGACGAGGGGGATGCCGCGCTCGGCACCGACCGCGGCGACGGCGGCGACATCGAGCACGTCGTTGCGGGCGTTGGAGAGGGTCTCGGCGAAGAGGGCCTTCGTGCGGGGCGTGACGGCCGCGCGGATGGCATCCAGGTCGGACACGTCGACGAAGGTCGTCTCGACCCCCAGCCGCGCGAGGTTGTCGAGCAGGAGTCCGCGCGTGCCCTCGTAGATGTGCTCCGAGACGACGACATGGTCGCCCGCGCCGGCGAGGGCGAGCAAGGCCACGGTCACCGCGGCCTGACCGCTGGAGACAAGGACGGCCTGATCCCCGCCCTCGAGCGAGGCCAGGCGCTCCTCGACGGCCTGCACGGTGGGGTTGCCGGTGCGGCTGTACCCGAAGCCGGCGCCGGTCCCGAAGTGCTCGGCCGATTCGTCGAGGTCGCTGAAGGTGAACCCCGCGGTCAGGTAGATCGGTGTGGCCCGCGGCGTGGCGGGCGCGGTGGCCGAGCCCGCGTGCACCTGGCGGGTCGAGAATCCGGTGTCGGCACCTGCGGTCATGGGGCGCGCTCCTTCCTTCGGGATCGGGTCAGATTCGCACGCCTCGACGCGGATGGACGAAACGTGCGGCGCCGTGTTACGCGGAAGGGGGTGTCGCGGCCGGTGGTATCGTGACCGGGTGCGGATCGCTCGCCTCCTCCTTAGCGGCCGCGACGAGACCTTGTCCTAGGCCTCTCTCGTCGCGGAGTTCGTCGCGGGCCTCACACCCCTTCCGAGGAGAAACGCCACCATGAGCAGCACATCGATCGACGGCATCCACGTTCCGGAGCGCCCCCGCACCCTGGCCGAGAAGGTCTGGGACGACCACCTCGTGGTCAAGGGTGAGAACGGCCAGCCCGATCTCATCTACATCGACCTGCACCTCGTGCACGAGGTCACGAGCCCACAGGCGTTCGACGGTCTCCGCGCCGAGGGGCGCCCGGTGCGCCGTCTCGACCTGACGATCGCCACCGAGGACCACAACACCCCGACCCTCGACATCGACAAGCCGATCGCCGACCTCACCAGTCGCACCCAGATCGACACCCTCCGTCGCAACGCCGACGAGTTCGGCGTGCGCATCCACTCGCTGGGCGACAAGGAGCAAGGGATCGTCCACGTCGTCGGCCCGCAGCTCGGCCTGACCATGCCCGGGATTACCGTGGTCTGCGGCGACTCGCACACCTCGACCCACGGCGCCTTCGGTGCGATGGCGTTCGGCATCGGCACGAGCGAGGTCGAGCACGTGCTCGCCACGCAGACCCTGCCGCTGAAGCCCTTCAAGACGATGGCGATCACCGTCGAGGGCGAGCTGAAGCCCGGCGTCACCGCGAAGGACATCATCCTCGCGATCATCGCCGAAATCGGCGCGAACGGCGGCCAGGGCTACGTGCTCGAGTTCCGCGGCAGCGCGATCCGCTCCCTCTCGATGGAGGGGCGCATGACGATGTGCAACATGTCGATCGAGGCGGGCGCCCGCGCCGGCATGATCGCCCCCGACGAGACGACCTTCGCCTACGTCAAGGACAAGCCGCACGCCCCGCAGGGGCAGGACTGGGACGACGCGGTCGCCTACTGGCGGACGCTGCCGAGCGACGAGGGCGCCGTCTACGACGCGGAGGTGTTCCTCGACGCGAACGAGCTCGAGCCCTTCGTCACGTGGGGCACCAACCCCGGTCAGGGCGTGTCGCTGTCGGACGTGGTCCCGACCCCCGCCGACCTCGCCGATCCCAACGAGCGCGCCGCCGCCGAACGGGCCCTGGAATACATGGACCTCGCCGCGGGCACGCCGATGAAAGACATCCCGGTGGATGCCGTCTTCATGGGCTCGTGCACCAACAGCCGCATCGAAGACCTGCGGGCCTTCGCCTCCGTCATCGAGGGCCGGTCGAAGGCCGAGAACGTCCGCGTGATGGTCGTGCCGGGGTCGGCGCGGGTTCGTCTGGAGGCCGAGGCCGAGGGCCTCGACAAGGTCTTCATCGCGTTCGGCGCCGAGTGGCGCTTCGCCGGGTGCTCGATGTGCCTGGGCATGAACCCCGACCAGCTGGCGCCGGGGGAGCGCTGCGCATCCACCTCGAACCGCAACTTCGAGGGACGCCAGGGCAAGGGCGGGCGCACCCACCTCGTGTCGCCGCTCGTGGCCGCGGCCACCGCCGTGCGGGGGACGCTGTCGAGCCCCGCCGATCTCGACCCGCTCCCCGCGGAGACCGTTTCGACCGGGGCGGAGGCCTGACATGGAGAAGTTCACGACGCACACCGGTGTCGCCGCCCCGCTGAAGCGCTCGGCCGTCGACACCGACCAGATCATCCCCGCGGTGTTCCTCAAGCGGGTCACCAAGACCGGCTTCGACGACGCGCTGTTCGCCAACTGGCGGCAGGACCCCGATTTCATCCTGAACCAGGACGCCTACCGCTCGGCATCCATCCTGGTGGCGGGCCCCGACTTCGGAACGGGCTCCAGCCGCGAACACGCCGTGTGGGCGCTGCGCGACTACGGTTTCCAGGTCGTGCTGAGCCCGAAGTTCGCCGACATCTTCCGCGGCAACTCCGGCAAGCAGGGCCTGGTCACGGGCGTGATCACCGAAGACGATCTGGAGCGCGTCTGGGCCGCCATCGAGGCGCAGCCGGGCATCGAGATGACCGTCGACCTGCAGGCCAAGAAGGCGATGATCGGCGACCTCACGGTCTCCTTCGACATCGACGATTACACTAGGTGGCGGCTTCTCGAAGGGCTCGACGACATCGGGCTCACGCTGCGCGATGAAGACAAGATCACGCAGTTCGAGGCGCGCCGCGAGGCATGGCGGCCGCGGACCCTCCCGGTCCGCTGAATCCGATCGACCCGATCGGATCGATTCGCCGCCCCTCGTCCACGAAGTGAGGTCCACCCCCCTATGAGCACACTCGTCACCGATTCCGGAGACCGCACCCCCGGACAGCCGGACTGGGAATCCGCGGAGACCCTGGCCATCCGCGGCGGGCGTCCGCTGCGGGGGACGGTCGAGGTCAAGGGCGCGAAGAACCTCGTGACCAAGGCGATGGTGGCGGCCCTCCTGGGCGAGACCGCGAGCACCCTGCGCGACGTGCCGATGATCAGCGACGTCAAGGTCGTCCGCTCGCTCCTCGAGGTGCACGGCGTCACGGTCACCGAGGGCGACGAGGAGGGCACACTCCACCTCGACCCCTCGGGCGCCGTCGCCGCGCACTTCGAGGAGATCGACGCGCACGCGGGGGCATCTCGCATCCCGATCCTCTTCTGCGGCCCGCTGCTGCACCTGCTCGGTGAGGCGCTCATCCCCGATCTCGGTGGATGCCGCATCGGCGACCGTCCGATCAACTTCCACATGGACGCGCTCCGCGCCTTCGGCGCGGTCGTCGACAAGAGCTACGAGGGCATCCGCATCACGGCGCCCAACGGCCTGCACGGCGCGAACATCACGCTGCCGTACCCGAGCGTCGGCGCCACGGAGCAGGTGCTCCTCACCGCCGTGCGCGCGAAGGGCGTCACGGAACTGCGCAACGCCGCGATCGAGCCCGAGATCATGGATCTCATCGCGGTGCTGCAGAAGATGGGCGCGATCATCTCGTACGAGCCCAACCGCGTCATCTTCATCGAGGGCGTCGACAAGCTCGTCGGCTACGACCACCGCGCGATCTTCGACCGCAACGAGGCCGCATCCTGGGCCTGCGCGGCCCTCGCGACCGACGGTGAGATCTTCGCCAAGGGCGCGCGTCAGCAGGACATGCTCACGTTCCTCAACGTCTTCCGCAAGGCCGGTGGATGGTTCGACGTGCGCGAAGACGGCATCCTGTTCCGTCGTGGCGACGAACTCAAGCCCGTGATGGTCGAGACCGACGTGCACCCCGGCTTCATGACCGACTGGCAGCAGCCGCTCATCGTCGCCCTCACGCAGGCGGCGGGCACCTCGACCGTGCACGAGACCGTCTACGAGAACCGTCTCGGGTTCACCGCTGCGCTGAACAAGATGGGCGCCGACATCGTCGTGCACCCCAAGGGCATCGACAGCCCCGACCGTCGGGTCCCGCGTCGCGACCTCGAGCAGGCGGCCGTGATCAACGGCCCCACGCCGCTGCACGCCGCCGACGTCGAGGTCCCCGACCTGCGCGGCGGGTACAGCTACGTCATCGCCGCGCTGGCGGCCGAGGGCGAGTCGACGGTGCGCAACATCGGCATCATCCGCCGTGGGTACGAGAAGTTCCTCGAGAAGCTCACGGCTCTGCACGCCGACTTCGACGTCGTGGGCTGACGCCGGTGGCCTCGAACCCCGAGAAGAGCCGCCCGAGCGCCTTCTGGCCGCTCGCGGCGATCGTGGTGCCCCTCACCGGGCTCTTCGCCCGCATCGAGATCCGTGGTGCCGAGAACCTCCCGCGGGAGGGGGCGTTCGTACTCGCCCCCAACCACAACTCGGAGTTCGATCCCCTCGTGGTCGCCGTCGCGGTGTGGCGGGTCGGTCGGGCCCCCCGCTTCCTGGCGAAGGAGAGCCTCTTCCGCGCCCCCGTCCTCGGTGCGGCGCTCAAGGCGACGGGCATGGTGCCCGTTCCCCGCACCTCGACGAGCGCCAACCAGTCGATGAAGGCCGCCGAGCAGATCGCCCGCGACGGACGCGGCGTCATCGTCTATGCCGAGGGCACGCTCACGCGCGACCCCGAGCTGTGGCCGATGCGCGGCAAGACGGGCGCGGTGCGGCTTGCTCTCGCGGGCGACCTGCCCCTCATCCCGATGGCGCAGTGGGGTGTGCAGCAGATCCTTCCGCGCTACGGCAAGCTGCGGTTCCCGCGCCGTTCGCGGGTGGTCGTGGAGTTCGGACCGGCGATGGACATGTCGGACTACGCCGCCGCGCCCACCCAACCGGCGACGCTGACCCGGGCGACGGACGCGTTGATGAACCGCATCACGGAGATGCTCTCCGGCATCCGCGGCATCCCGGCGCCCACCGAGCGGTGGAACCCGTCTCAGCACGGACAGAACGAAACGGGCCGCCTTGACTCGTAAGAACCTGCAGCCGGCCGCGGGTCCGAAGGTCGCCGTCGTCGGTGCCGGCAGCTGGGGCACGACGTTCGGCAAGATCCTCGCCGACGGTGGAGCCTCGGTCGTCATGTGGGCGCGGCGCCCGGAGCTCGCGGCCGAGATCACCGAGTCCAAGCGCAACAGCCGCTACCTCTCGGGCATCAACCTGCCTCGCACCATGACGGCGACGACCGACCTGGCGGAGGCGTTGACCGGAGCCGAGCAGATCTACCTGTCGGTGCCGAGCCAGTCGCTGCGCGAGAACCTCGCCGCGATCCGCCCGCTCGTGGAGCGCACCGACGTCCCGCTCGTGTCGCTCATGAAGGGTGTCGAGAAGTCGACCGGCCTGCGCATGAGCCAGGTCATCGAGCAGGTGCTCGAGTGCGACCCGGCGCGCATCGCCGTGGCATCCGGTCCGAATCTCGCTCTCGAGATCGCGCGCGAGCAGCCGACGGCCGCGGTCATCAGCTCGCTGAGCCCCGAGACGGCCGAGGCCGTCGCCCGGCGCGCCCGCAACCGGTACTTCCGCTCGTTCGTGAACACCGACGTCATCGGCACCGAGTTCGGCGGCGTGCTGAAGAACCTCATCGCGGTCGCGATCGGCATCGTCGACGGCGTGGGCTACGGCGAGAACACGAAGGCCTCGATCATCACCCGCGGGCTCGTCGAGATGACCGACTTCGCAGTCGCCCAGGGCGCGCAGCCCGAGACCCTGCAGGGCCTCGCGGGCCTCGGCGACCTGATCGCGACGTGCCAGTCGCCGCTCAGCCGCAACAACACCGCGGGGCGGCTGCTCGGCCAGGGCTACGGCTACAAAGAAGTGGTCACGCAGATGCAGCAGACCGCCGAGGGGTTGGCATCCGTCGCGCCCGTGCTGCAACTCGCGAAGCAGGTCGGCGTCGACATGCCGATCGTGCAGCAGGTGAAGATGGTGCTCGACGGGACGATGGATCCCCGCGACATCGCCCCGCACCTGACCACAGACGACGACCAGCCGCAGGGCGAGAGGACGCAGAATGAGCAATCCGGTGGTGGTGGTGCTCTTCGGCGGGCGCTCCAGCGAGCATTCGATCAGTTCCGCCACGGCGGGCGGGGTGCTGCGGGCGATCGACCGTGAGCGCTTCCGGGTGATCCCGGTCGGCATCACCCGCGACGGCGCCTTCGTGCTCGAGGACGACGACCCCGACAAGTTCGCGCTGATCCCCGACGCGCTGCCCGTAGTCCGCGACAACGGCACGCGGGTACGCCTGCCCGACTCGACGCTGTCGCGCGAGTGGACGGTGACGGATGCCGACGGCACCCGCTCGCTGGGCGAGGTCGATGTGGTGCTCCCGATCCTGCACGGACGGTTCGGCGAAGACGGCACGGTGCAGGGCCTGCTCGAGCTCCTCGGCATCCCGTACGCCGGTGGCGGCGTGCTGATGTCGGCGATCGGCATGAACAAGCACGTCACCAAGCAGGTGCTCCGCGCGGCCAACGTGCCCGTCGTGCCGTGGGTGGCCGTCACGCGCGCAGACCTCGCCCGCGACCGCGGGCTGTGGGAGCGGCGGATGCGGGCGCTCGACCTGCCCGTGTTCGTCAAGCCCAACGAGGCGGGTTCCAGCGTCGGTGTGACGAAGGTCTCGCGCTGGGAGGACCTGGACGCCGCCCTCGACACCGCCTTCGCCGAAGACGGCCTGGTGCTGGTCGAGAAGGCCATCGTCGGGCGCGAGGTCGAGTGCGGCGTGCTGCCCGGGCGCGACGGCGGGCCGGTGCGGGTCTCGGTGGCGGGGGAGATCGTCGTCACGGGCCGCGAGTTCTACGACTTCGAGGCGAAGTACCTCGACGCCCCCGGCGTCGAGCTGGTCTGCCCCGCGGACCTTCGCGACGGCGAGCTCGCCGAGATGCAGCGCATCGCCGCCCAGGCCTTCGAGGCGATCGGCGGTCAGGGGCTGGCCCGCGTGGACTTCTTCTACACCGGCACCGAGTTCTACGTGAACGAGGTCAACACGATGCCCGGGTTCACCCCGATCTCGATGTTCCCCACGTGCTGGATCGCCTCGGGCCTGTCGTACCCGGACCTCATCAGCGACCTGCTCGACGCTGCGCTCGAGAAGGTCTGACACCGTCGCGGCGTCCCGCGGCAGTGTACGACGGCGGGTCGACGACCCGAACCGGCGGGGCGGATGCCGGTGAGCGGCGTGTCGCCGTGTTCCACCGCCGCGGCGCTCATGGGTGCGTCGCGGCCCCCGTGCGGGGCCGCTGTCGGAAGGGGCGGGCTACGGCGCGGGGCTGGGGGTCGCCGTGGCGTCGGACGCCGAGGTGCACACCGAGCCCGTGGGCTGCAGGTAGGTGCGGATCAGCGGTCCGAGCGCCTGGGCGACGTCGCCGCTGCTCGCCGCCTCGTAGTCGAGGTAGACCTGCAGGGCGGGGGTGCGACCGAACGTCGTGAGCGTGTAGCGGTTGTCGGCGGCCTGCGACTCGTCGACGAGCCAGTCGACGCCGTCGAAGGACCGGCACGGCAGGGTCGAGGGGCCGGGCGTCTCGAGCCCGCAGGTCATCAGGATCGCGGCGGGGTCGCCCCACGCTCCGGTGGCCTGGGCATCGGTCCACCGACGCTCCTGGCCCGAGATGGTCTGCGGTAGGCGCGAGACGATGTCGGCGCACGCCGGGTCGTTCGAATCCTTCGCGGGTTCCATCGCCACCGTCGTGCTGCACGCCGCGAGCCCCGGGAGCAGGGCGAGGGCGGTCAGCAGCGCGAGGGTACGGGGAGAGCGGGGCACCCCTCCAGGCTAATAGCGTGGGAGGGTGACCGACGCCGAGACCACCCCCGAGACGACTGTGGGCGAGCTGTCCGAGGGGCAGGTCCTCCGCGGCATCCTCGATCGCCTCCCGCCCTCGACCGCGCCCGTGGGCCCGGGCGACGACGCCGCCGTGCTCTCGGTGCCCGACGGGCGCGTGGTCGCCACGACCGACACGCTCGTGCACGGCCCCGACTTCCGCCTGGCCTGGTCGTCGCCGGTCGAGCTCGGTTTCAAGGCGGCAGCGGTCAACCTCGCCGACGTGGCGGCCATGGGCGCCCGCCCCGTGGCTCTCCTGGTCGCGCTGGCGATGCCCGACGCGACGCCCGTGTCGTTCGTGCAGGGCCTCGCCGACGGTCTCGCGGCCGCGTGCGCCGAGCTGGCCCCCGGCTGCGCGGTCGAGGGTGGGGACCTCACCGTCTCGGACACCCTCACCATCGCCGTGACGGCGCTCGGCAGCCTCGAGGGACGCGACCCCGTTCGCCGTTCAGGTGCCCGCGTGGGCGACGGCGTCTACGTGATCGGCGAGCTCGGCGAGGCGGCGAGGGGGCTCGAGGTGCTGTTCCGGCGCTTCACCGACGCCGACGGCGCCCCCGTCGCGCTGACGCCGGATGCCCGCGAGGCGCTCGACCCCGCCGACGCGCGGGCCGTGTCGCGCCAGCTCGCCCCGCGCCCGCCTCTGGCCGCGGCGCTGGCGGCCGCGGCATCCGGGGCGACGGCCATGATGGACGTCTCCGACGGTCTCGTCCTCGACGCCACGCGCCTGGCCGACGCTTCCGACGTCACGATCGAGATCGACAGCGCCACGCTCGGCGATGAGCCGGCGCGCGCCCTGGACGGGGGAGAGGACCACGGGTTCCTCGTCGTGTTCCCCCCGGATGCCGAGCCCCACGGCCGTCGCATCGGCACTGTCGTCGCCCGAGGCGACGACGCTGTGCGGGTCGACGGGCGGGCGTGGGAGGGCCCGGGAGGGTGGGACCCGTACCGCGATTGGGATGCGGGGCGCGGCTGAGGCCGCGGTCCCCGTCGCCGGGGGCGTGACCTCCGTGCGCGCTCCTGTCGCTCCAACGGCGTGGGGCGCGCGTTCCCCGGCCCTCCCGTCGACCGCGGGACGAGGCGCTCGTCAGGCCGCGGGGCGTCCCCACCACATCGTCGTGTCGCCGTACGCCCGGTCGCGGTCGGCCTCGAGGCCGGCGGCGGCCCAATCGGGCGCGGGGGAGCGCTTCGCACGTTCGACGATCACGGTCGCGTCCGGGCTGAGCCGCGGCGCGAGCGCGACGAGCACGCTCGCGACCTCGGCCTCCGAGACGTCGTAGGGCGGGTCGATGAACACCAGGTCCCAGACCTGCGCGGATGCCGCGAGGTAGGTCGTGACGTTCGCGCGGTGCACGCGCGCGGGCGCGGAGACACCCGCCGTGCGCAGACGGTCGGCGTTCTTGCGGATGAGCGCCGCCGCCGGGGCGGAGAGCTCGACGAGGTCGGCGGACGCGGCGCCGCGACTGAGGCTCTCGAGACCCAGAGCGCCGGACCCCGCGTACAGGTCGGCGACGCGGGCGTCGTCGAGGACCCCCGCGGACTCGAGAGCGCCGAAGAGGGACTCGCGCACCCGGTCGCTGGTGGGGCGCGTGCCCTTCGGGGGGACGTCGAGGACGGTGCCGCCGGCGCGGCCCGAGATGATGCGCGTCACCGCTCCAGCCTACGGTTTCCCGATGCCGTGGATCGGCCCCGCGACCAGGGGCCCGCTCCGGGCGGACCCGGGGTGCGGGCGGGTGGTGTCGGAGGGTCTGCCTAGACTCGGAGCATGCCCGGACTCTCGCTCGCGTCCCGCCTCGACGGCGCCGTCGGCGGGAAGACGGCGACGGCGTTCGACAAGGCGTTCGGCGTCAAGACGGTCGGCGAGCTCCTCGAGCACTACCCGCGTCGGTACGCGCGGCGGGGCGAGCTCACGCCCATCGCGACGTTGCCGCTGGGCGAGCCGGTGACCATCGTCGCCGAGGTGGTCACCGCGAACGAGCGGCGCATGCAGAACCGCCGTGGGTCGCTGCTGGAGGTCGTGATCAGCGACGGCGACGGCCGTATGTCGCTGACGTTCTTCAACCAGCCCTGGCGGCTGAAAGACCTCACCCCCGGTCGACGGGGGATCTTCTCGGGGAAGGTGGGCGAGTATCGGCGGCAGACGCAGCTGACGAACCCCGACTACGAGCTGTTCGACGACATCGCCGAAGCGCGCGCCGAAGCGGAGGTCACCGCCAAGCGACCCATTCCGATCTATCCGGCCACGAGCTCCGTCCCGAGCACGCTCGTGCAGAAGACGATCGCGCTCGTCCTCGACGGGCTGGGCGAGATCGACGATCCCCTGCCCGACGATCTGCGCGCGCGCCGCGGCCTCCTCGACGCCCGCGCCGCGCTCGAGCGCATCCATCGCCCCGAGAGCGACGACGACATCCCGCCCGCGGTCGAGACGCTGCGCATGCAGGAGGCCTTCGTGCTGCAGACCGCTCTGCTGCAGCAGCGGCAGTTCGTGCGGGCGCTCTCCGCCGCCCGACGTCCCGCCGCCGCAGGAGGGCTTCTCGAACGCTTCGACGCCATCCTCCCGTTCGACCTCACTCCCGACCAGCAGAGCGTCGGCGCGCAGCTGGCGGCCGACCTCGTCGGCGACTGGCCGATGAACAGGCTCGTGCAGGGCGAGGTCGGGTCGGGCAAGACCCTGGTCGCCCTGCGCGCCATGCTCCAGGTCGCCGAGTCCGGCGGCCAGTCCGCGCTCATCGCGCCCACCGAGGTGCTCGCGGGCCAGCACCTGCGCTCGATCGCCCGCATGCTGGGACCGGAGCTGGCCCCCGAGCTCATGCCCACTCTCCTCACCGGGCAGATGCCGGCGGCCGAGCGTCGGAAGGCAGCGCTGCGGGTGGCCTCCGGTCAGGCGCGCATCGTCGTCGGCACCCACGCGCTGCTGAGCGCGACCACCACTTTCGCCGACCTCGGCTTCGTCGTGGTCGACGAGCAGCACCGCTTCGGTGTCGACCAGCGCGAGGCGCTGCGCTCCAAGGGCGACTCGCCGCACACCCTCGTCCTCACGGCGACGCCCATTCCGCGCACCGTGGCGATGACGGTCTTCGGCGACCTCGACGTCTCGACCATCCGCACCATGCCGGCCGGGCGTGCCGGCATCCAGTCGTTCGTGGCTCCGCTCGCCGAGAAGCCGGGCTGGTTCGCCCGGGTGTGGGACCGCGTGGCCGAAGAGGTGGCGCTCGGTCGACAGGCGTTCGTGGTGTGCCCCGCGATCGACGCGGAGCAGGTCTCCGCCGACGGCAAGAGCGACGAGCCCGCCGACGCCCCGGACGCCGCTGCCGCGGGCGAGGGCAATCGCACCCGCTGGGGCGTGGTGCAGGTCGACGCGCTCCTCGCACAGCTGCCGTGGTTCGCCGACATCCGCGTGCAGATCCTGCACGGCAAGATGGCCTCCGACGAGAAGGATGCCGTCATGCAGGCCTTCTCGCGCGGCGACATCGACGTGCTGGTCGCCACCACGGTGATCGAGGTCGGCGTCGACGTGCCCAACGCATCGACGATGGTGATCCTCGAAGCCGATCGCTTCGGCGTCTCGCAACTGCATCAGCTGCGCGGGCGGGTCGGTCGCGGCGGTCTGCCGGGTCTCTGCCTGCTCGTGACGGAGGCTGCTCCGGGCACCTCCGCCCGGTCGCGGGTCGAGGCCGTTGCCGCGACCCTCGACGGATTCGCCCTCGCCGAGGTCGACCTCGAGCTGCGCGGCGAGGGAGACGTGCTCGGCGGCGCGCAGTCGGGGGTGCGGTCTTCGCTGCGACTGCTGCGCGTGGTCACGGATGCCGCGCTCATCACCGAGGCCCGCGCCGAGGGCGAGCGCGTCCTCGCCGACGACCCGGCGCTCACCCGGCATCCGGGCCTCGCCGCCGCCCTGGAGCGGCGCGTCGGCGTCGAGGAGCGCGCCGCGCTGGCGAAGTCCTGAGTGGTCGGCCCCGCAGCGGAAGCTCCTCGCTAGGCTGGCCGAATGGACCCCCGGATCGCCGTCGTCCCCGGCTCGTTCGACCCGCCCACGCTCGGCCATCTCGACGTCATCCGACGCGCGGCCGGTCTGTTCGACCAGCTCCACGTGCTGGTGGTGCACAACCCCGGCAAAGAGGCCATGCTGCCCATCGCGCAGCGGCAGAGTCTGCTCGAGCAATCCATCCGCGAGGCGGGCATCGAGGGCGACGTGATCGTGGCGGCCTGGAGCATGGGCCTGCTGGTCGACTACGCGACCGACGTGGGCGCAAAGGTGCTCGTCAAAGGCATCCGTTCGCAGGTCGACGTGGCGTACGAGACCCCCATGGCCATCGTCAATCGCGACCTCGCGCACGTCGAGACCGTCTTCCTGCTGCCCGACCCCTCGCACGCCCTCGTGTCGAGTTCCCTCGTGCGGCAGGTCGCGGGACTCGGGGGCGACGTGTCGCCGTACGTTCCGGCGGCCGTGGCGCGGTTCCTCGACACGGGCGCGCGCGACCTCTGACGTCGCGACGCGCGTCCGTGACACGTGCGCGAGGCGGGCGAGACCGCAGGAGGCGGGCTCGCCGCGCGGCGCCCGGCCCGCGTCCAGGGGCGCGCGGGTAGCATTGTCGACCGTGAGAACCCACCGTCCCGGACCTTTCCAGCTCCCCGTGCGCGACATCGAGCGCAAGCCCGGAGAGATGCGCGAGCACTCGCTCGACATCCCCGCCCCCGAGAAATGGGGCGAGGGTCTCGTCTCGGTCCCCGAGGCCGAGGTCCTCGAACTCGAGGTGCGTCTGGAGTCCGTGCACGAGGGCATCCTCGTGTCGGGAACCGTCGACACCACCGCCACGGGCGTGTGCGGACGCTGCCTCATCGACATCACCGAGCCTGTCGAAGTCGAGTTCCAGGAACTTTTCACGTATCCTGGGGGAGAAGCGAGTGACTTCGACGTTCAAGACGACCACGTGGATCTTGAAAATCTGGTCCGGGATGCCATTGTCCTGTCGCTTCCGTTCCAGCCGGTGTGTCAGCCGGATTGCCCCGGGCTCGACCCGAACACGGGCGAGAGGCTGACGGAAAGCCCCGGCGAACCGGAGCAGTCGCCCGTCGATTCACGATGGGCTGCGCTCCAGCAGTACACCCCAGACCACGGCGATGCGCTCCGCGCCGCCCCCAAGACAGAGAAGAGCTAGACATGGCAGGTAACCCCCCGAAGCGGAAGGTCTCCCGCTCCAACACCCGTTCGCGTCGCGCCCAGTGGAAGGCTGAAGCCCCCGCCCTGGTCAAGACCATCGAGAACGGCAAGGTCGTCTACAGCCGCCCTCACCAGGCGAAGGTCGTCACCGACTCGCAGGGCACCGAGCTCTTCCTCGAGTACAAGGGCCGCAAGGTCGCCGACGTCTGATCGGCACTTCGTGACGCGTAACAACGTCGAGCGCGATGCGCTCACCGAGAAGCTCGGGGTCGACATCGACCCCGAGCTTCTTTCTCTTGCTCTGACGCACCGCTCGTTCGCCTACGAGAACGGTGGCATCGCCCACAACGAGCGCCTGGAGTTCCTCGGCGATTCGGTGCTGGGCCAGGCCGTGACCGTGCGTCTGTTCACCGGGCACCCCGACCTCGACGAGGGCAGCCTGGCCAAGCGTCGCGCGAGCGTCGTCTCCACGGTCGCCCTGGCCGAGGTGGCCCGCGGCATCGCGCTCGGTGATCACGTGCGTCTCGGCCGGGGCGAGATCCTCACCGGCGGGCGCGACAAGGACTCGATCCTCGCCGACACCATGGAAGCGATCATCGGCGCGACCTTCCTCTCGGCCGGACCCGACGCCGCGACCGCGATGGTGCTGCGCCTGGTCGAGCCGCTCCTCGCCGACCCCGAGCGTTACGGCGCCGCGATGGACCCGAAGACGAGCCTGCAGGAGATCGCGGCCCGTCTCGGCCTGACCGCCCCCGTCTACGGCGTCGAAGCCACGGGCCCCGACCATGACCGTCGTTTCACCGCGACCGTCACGGTGGGCGACGTCGTGACCACGGGCCAGGGCTCCAGCAAGAAGCAGGCGGAGATGGCCGCCGCGCTCACCGCCTGGCGTGAACTCGACGCGCGTGCCTGAGCTTCCCGAGGTCGAGGTCGTACGGGCGGGCCTCGAGCCCGCCGTCCGCGGGGCGCTCATCACATCGGTCGACGTGCGCGACGACCGCGCCCTGACCCGCCACACCGGGGGAGCGGCCCACTTCGAAGGCGAGCTCACCGGTCGACGCATCGACGCGGCCGTGCGACGCGGCAAGTTCCTGTGGATGCCGGTGTCCGACGACGAGACGATCGTCACGCATCTCGGCATGAGCGGTCAGATGCTCCTGCGCGTTCCCGGGGCTCCCGAGGAGCGGCACGAGCGCATCCGGATCGAGCTCGAGCACCCCGTGCACGGTCCGCTGTCGGTCGTCTTCGCCGACCAGCGCACCTTCGGCTCGCTCGCGATCGACGAGCTCGTCGACACGCCCGACGGCGCCGCAGGGGGGCGCGGTTCCGGACTCGCTCGGGTCCCCACGCAGGTCGCGCACATCGGGCGCGATCCCCTCGACCCGGCCTTCGACGCCGCGCGCTTCCGCGCACGGCTGGGGCGCACGTCGTCCGGCGTCAAGCGCGTGCTGCTCGATCAGACGGTGGCCAGTGGCATCGGCAACATCTACGCCGACGAGTCGCTGTGGGCCGCGCGCATCCACCCCGAGACCCCGGCATCCGCCCTGTCGACGCGGGCGGTCAACCGCCTGCTCGGCGAGGTGCAGGCGGTCCTCGAGAAGGCTCTGGCCGAGGGGGGAACGAGCTTCGACGCGCAATACGTCAACGTCAACGGGCAGGCGGGGTACTTCGCCCACTCGCTCAACGCCTACGGGCGCACCGGCCAGCCGTGCCCGCGATGCGGTCGACCGATCGTGCGCGTGTCGTTCATGAACCGCTCGAGCCACTTCTGTCCGCACTGCCAGCGCCTGCGCTGACCACGACTCGCGCGAGTCGCCAGGAATCGTCGCTCCGGGCTGCTCCCCGGCGACGATTTCTGGCGACTCGCACGATCAGGCGAGGACCTTCTTCCACACGCCCTCGTACGAGATGGGGGCGAAGCCGATGCGTTCGTTGATCGAGAGCATCGGGCGGTTCTCCTCCGCGTTGTACGTCATGACGCGCGGGGACAGCGGCGCGACGTCGTGCCACGCGAGAAGCCCGGCGCACTTGACGAGCATGCCGAGGCGGTGGCCGCGGTGGGCGGCGACGACCAGGGTGTCCTCCTGGCTGGTCACCGTGGTTCGGTCCTTCCCGATCACGAGCTCGTTGAACGCCGCGAGCTCGCCGCTGTCGATGTGCTGGGCGGCGGTGACGAGCATGTGCCGCCCCGCGTCGAGGTACCCGGCTTCGTAGCGGCGGAGGCGGTCGGCATCCCACACCTCCTCGTCGAATTCGAGGTCGGCCGAGGGCGCGTCGGTGACCATGCGCGACTTCATCCACGCGAAACCGTCGACGAACTCGTCGGGGGTGGGCAGCGTCCACTGCACGACGCGGTAGCCCGAGGCCGCTTCCTCCGCCTCGGCCAGCAGGGTTCCGAGGTGCGGGCGCGCGCCGGCCAGATCGAGTTGACTCACCCGCACGATCTGCTCGAGGGTGCACCCGGATGCCAGCAGGAAGCGCGCCGCGTGGTCTTCGGGTATCGCCCCGAAACCCGTGGGTGCCGCGAGACGGGGGCCGTCTGCGGCGGGGTGCTCCGCCCACGCCTGCAGAATGGTGCGGCCTTCGTCGCGGGCGATGCGCTCGATCTCGGCGAAGGCGGCGCGGCCGATGCCGTGGCCCCAGGCGGAGCGCCGCAGTTCGATCAGCCAGAACCCGGTGCGGGCGCCGTCCTCCTGCGGGAAGTCGAGACCCACCCGGCCCACGACCTCTCCGTGGAAGACCGCGATCCAGGAGAACCGTTTCATTTCGGGTCGGGGCTGATAGAGGGGGAGCAGTTCGTCGGCGGGCATCGAGGAGTCGTCGTGGCCGGAGACCTCGGCGTAGACGAGGTTGCGCAAACGCACCATGTCGAGGAAGTCCGCGGCATCGGGGCCGTCGAGGGAGGTCGGGATGTGGAGGGGGCGCAGCTCGAGGCCGGCCGGAAGGGTGGTCATGTCACAGCTTTCGGTTCGAAGGGGGATGCCGGTGGGGCCGACGTCATCCGTCGGCCCCACCGTTCAGAAGGGCGGGCGGCTGAAGGCCGCAGCGCTTCGCCAGGCGCGTTCGCGCTTCTCGCGCTCGGCCTGGACCGTGCGGGCGCGGTACGCGCTGACCGCCTGGTGGTCGAGCGCTCGGGCTCGATCGGCGTGCCGCGTCAGCAGCCAGAGGCCGAGGCGCAGCGACAGCCGGTCGAGCAGGCCGAGCGGGCGGTAGGCGGTGGTGTCGAACGTGACGGTCGACGGGGTGGGTGTAGGGGTGGGCGCGGCCGAGGCGTGCTGCGGCGCGCGCGTGAACAGGGCGTTCATGCGGATACTCCGTGAGGATGAAATCGAGCGGATGACGCGACGAGCGCGTGGAGGGACCGGGAAGGTCCGGCGAGCACGAGAGGCTCGCGGACGCGGAGACGGGGAACGTCTCGACGCGACGGGGTTATCCGAGTCGGGAGGGCATGCCGACGGCGGAAGCCCCTTCGGACACGGATGCGGAGAGCACGGGGACGGCGATGAAGCCGGGGGCGGTGAAGCCGGTGGTGATGCGAATCATGGAAGGAACCTCCTTTCGACGTCGGTTGCGACCCCCGACGCTAGCGAACGCTTTCAGCGAATGTCAAGCTCATCTTCAGAAACGGTCGCTCCCCGGGCGCGTCTGCGTGTCGAGATCGGCCCGCCGCCGCGGAATTCCGGGGGTGTTCGGATAGCGTGGATCGCCGGACGATCGAGGGAGGGTGACGTGCATCTGAAGAGCGTCACGCTCAAAGGCTTCAAGTCCTTCGCCCAGTCGACCACCTTCGCCCTCGAGCCGGGCGTCACCTGCATCGTCGGCCCGAACGGCTCCGGCAAGTCCAACGTCGTCGACGCACTCGCGTGGGTGATGGGGGAGCAGGGGGCGAAGACGCTGCGCGGCGGCAAGATGGAGGACGTCATCTTCGCCGGCACGTCGACGCGCGGCCCGCTGGGCCGTGCCGAGGTGCAGCTGACGATCGACAACGGCGACGGCGCCCTGCCCATCGACTACAGCGAGGTGACGATCAGTCGCACGCTGTTCCGCAACGGGGCGAGCGAGTACGCCATCAACGGACAGACCTGCCGACTGCTCGACGTGCAGGAGCTGTTGAGCGATTCCGGCCTCGGACGCGAGATGCACGTCATCATCGGCCAGGGGCGCCTCGACACCGTCCTCCAGGCCACCGCCGAAGACCGACGAGGCTTCATCGAAGAAGCCGCCGGCATCCTCAAGCACCGTCGCCGCAAAGAGAAGACCGTCCGCAAGCTCGAGGCGATGGAGACGAACCTCACGCGCCTGAGCGACCTGGCGGGCGAACTGCGTCGTCAGCTCAAGCCCCTCGGCAAGCAGGCCGAGATCGCACGAGAGGCGGCGACGATCGCGGCGGTGGTGCGCGACGCCAAGGCGCGCCTGTACGCCGACGACCTCGTGCGCCTGCGTAGGGAGCTGGCCGACGCGGCCCGCGCCGAGAGCGAGCGCCACACCGAGCGACTCGGGCTCCAGGAGCAGGCCGACGGACTGCGTCGGCGCGTGGAGCGCCTCGAGAACGATCAGCGTTCCGAGGCCGTCGATCGGGCCCGCAGCGTCGCCTTCGCCCTTCAGCAGGTGCAGGAGCGTCTGCGCGGCCTCTACACCCTCGCCGGGCAGCGCCTCACCCTGCTGAGCGATGACGACAGCGACGGGTCCGGGTTCACGCCGACCGTGTCGCAGCGCACGATCGATGACGTCCGCTCCGAGATCGACGACATCGCATCCGGTCTGGGCGACGCCCAGGATGCCGCGGCCGATGCGGCACGCGCTGTCGTCCGTGTGCGGGCCGACCTCGATGCCCTCGACGTCGACATCGCCGCCCAGAGCGCCCTCGTGTCGGAGCACGACCTCAGGATCCAGGCTCTCCGGGGAACGGCGGATGCCGCGAACTCGGCTCTCACCGCCGTGCGCGGCGGTCTGGAGCGGCAACAGAGGGCTCTGGACGCCGCGCTCGCGCGTCGAGCGGAAGCGGAGGAGGCCCGGGCCGAGTTGGATCCCGATGTCGTCCCCGAGGCGTCGACGGCGGAGCACGCGGCCGCGTACGAGCGCGCGCAGCGCGACACCAACGAGGTGGAGACGACCGTGGCCGGACTCCGCGAGCGCCTGCACGCGGCCGAGCGCGAGCGCGACGCCCTGGCCGCGCAGACGACGGCCCTCGGCCGGGCCCTCGACGTGCGCAACGCGGCTGCCGACCTCCTCGCGGCGGGCGGGCCCGGCGTGCGCGGGCTCGTGGGCGATGACGTCAAGGTCACCGCCGGCTTCGAGGCCGCCATCGCGGCGGCGCTCGGCTCGCTCGCGGAGGGCCTGCTGGTCGACGACGCGGCATCCGCCTTCGCCGCTGCGCGCGAGGCGTCGGCGTCCGACCTCGGCCTGGTCGAGATCGCCATCGCCGGGGATGCGGACGCGGTGTCGCCTCCCGACCTCGGCGCGACCCCGGCGACGGACGTGATCACGGCGTCCGACGGGGTGCGCGGCATCCTGAGCCGGACCGTGATCGTCGACGACCTCGCCGCCGCGCACGAGCTGCGCGAGCGGATCCCGCACGACGTGACCGTCGTCACGCGTACGGGTGAGGTGATGACCGCGCACACGCTCCGGGCCGGATCGGATTCGGGGCGCTCGCGTCTCGAGCTCGCGGCCGAGCGCGACGCCGCGGCCGAACGGCTCGACGAGATCGTGGTGGTCGCCGACTCGCTCCGCGAAGCCCTCACCGACGAGCAGCGGGCGCTGGCCGACGCGCGGCAGCGCACCAAGGAGACGCTGTCGACACTGCGCGCGCACGATGCCGCCCTGGCGGCCCACGCCGAAAAGGTGAACCGCGTCACCGTTCGTCACGAGGCGGCGATGGCGGAGTGCGACCGGCTCGCGGCCGGTGTCGCTCAAGCGGAGACGGCCGTGGCCGAGGCCGAGGCGGCGGCGCGACGGGCCGACGACGCCCTCGCCCGTGCGCTGGACGCACCACGGCCGCTGCTGGACGCATCGGCGAGGGAGCCCCTGGCCGCCGAGGTCGAGACGGCGCGCGAGCGCGAGATGCGCGCGCGCCTCGACATCGAAACGCTCAGGGAGCGAGTGCGTGCCGGTGAGCTGCGCATCGTGCAGCTCGAGCAGCAGCGCGAACGCGAACGCGCCGCCGCCGACGAAGCCGCCCGCCGTGCCGTGATCCGCCGCGCCCAGCGCGAGGTGGCGGCCGAGGTCGCCGGGGCGCTCCCGGCCCTCCTGGACTCGGTCGACCGCTCGGTCAGCCAGGCCCGCGTGGAGCTCGCGGCGGCCGAGACCGCGCGCGCCGCGGTCACCGACGAGCTGACCCGCGCCCGTGCGGAGGAGGCCGCCGTGCGCGATCGCCTCGCGCGCCTGACCGAGAACGTGCACGGTCTCGAGCTCCAGATGCACGAGAAGAAGCTCCACGTCACGAGCCTGCTCGAGCGCGTGCGATCGGAACTGGCGCTCGAGGAGAACATTCTCGTTTCGGAATACAGTCCCGACCAGGGCGTCCCCGCAGACGACGGTCCGCAGCCGACCGCCTTCGACCGTGCAGCTCAGAAGCGCCGCCTCCAGGATGCGGAGCGCAAACTCGGGCAGCTCGGCCGGGTGAATCCGCTCGCGCTCGAGGAGTTCGCGGCGCTGGAGCAGCGGCACGCCTTCCTCACCGAGCAGCTCGCCGACCTGCAGCAGACGCGCGCCGATCTGCAGACGATCATCGCCGAGCTCGACGAGCGGATGCAGACGATCTTCGTCGCCGCGTTCGAGGACACCCGGGCGGCGTTCACCGACATCTTCCCGATCCTCTTCCCCGGCGGTTCCGGCAGCATCTCGCTCACCGATCCCGATTCCCCGCTGACCACGGGCATCGAGGTGGCCGTGCGGCCCGTCGGCAAGAAGATCGAGCGACTGTCCCTCCTCTCGGGCGGGGAGCGTTCTCTCGCGGCGGTGGCGTTCCTGACCTCGATCTTCACGGCGCGCCCGAGCCCCTTCTACATCCTCGACGAGGTCGAGGCGGCCCTCGACGACGCGAACCTCGGCCGGCTCCTCGGCGTGTTCGAGAAGCTGCGCGCCAGCAGCCAGCTCATCGTCATCACCCACCAGAAGCGCACGATGGAGATCGCCGACGCGCTGTACGGGGTCTCGATGCGGCAGGACGGGGTGTCGGCGGTGGTGGGGCAGCGCGTGGGCGACCGCGCGGCGTCGCGACCGGCCGCCCCGGCCGCCGCCCGCGACGAGGCCGCCCCCGTAAGCTGAAGCAATGGCTGAGAACTCCTGGTCGCTAGGCCGCGCGCTGCGCGGGTTGTTCGTCAAACCCACCATCGACGAGACGACCTGGGACGACCTCGAGACGGCGCTGCTGACCGCGGACTTCGGTCCCGACGTCACCGAGCGCCTCATCGACGAACTGCGCGAGAAGGTCGAGCGCTATCGCACCACCGATCCCCGCGATCTGCAGCGCATGCTGCGCGAGACGCTCGAGGAGCACTTCGCGAAGTTCGACACCACGCTGCGCCTCACCGAGCGTCCCGCCGTCGTGCTCGTGGTCGGCGTGAACGGCGTCGGCAAGACGACGACGATCGGCAAGTTCGCCAAATTCCTTCAGCGTTACGGCCGCACCGTGGTGGTCGGAGCCGCCGACACGTTCCGCGCCGCCGCCGTCGACCAGCTCGCGACGTGGGCCGAGCGCGGGGGCGCCACGATCGTGCGCCCGCAGCACGAGGGTCAGGATCCGGCATCCGTCGCCTTCCAGACCGTCGCCCACGCCAAGGAGACCGCCACCGAGATCGTGCTCATCGACACGGCCGGGCGCCTGCACACCAAGGGCGGACTCATGGACGAGCTCGGCAAGATCAAGCGCGTCGTCGAGAAGCAGGCCCCCATCAGCGAGGTGCTGCTGGTTCTCGATGCCACGACGGGCCAGAACGGGCTCATGCAGGCACAGGCGTTCCTCGACAGCGCGGGCGTCACCGGGCTCGTGCTCACCAAGCTCGACGGCTCCGCGAGAGGCGGGTTCGTCCTCGCGGTGCAGGAGCGCACCGGCATCCCCGTGAAGCTGCTCGGCCAGGGCGAGGGCATCGGCGATCTCACCGGTTTCACCCCGCACGTGTTCGCCGCGTCGCTCGTCGACTGAGCGCCCATACCGTACCGTCGGCTCCGGGCGGGTCTCCTTCCCGAAGCCCGCGCGTGATGCTTACATGGGACTCATGGCGATCGAGCACGACTTCTTCGGACTCCTCGAGTCGGGCCCCGACGGGTCGATCTTCTGGAGCGAGAACGTCGAGTTCGGCGACCAGAGCGTGACGGTCGACCTCACCGCGCCCGACCAGGACGACGTGTCGACCGAGGCCCTCGACGTCGCGGCCTCGCTCATCTCGTCGCTCGAGGCCGTCGATCTCGCCGCCCGTAATGCCATGGTCAACGAGCTCGACTCGCGCACGAGCGAGGTGACCGAGTACATCCTGCAGCAGCAGGCGACGCTCGGCGACGAGCTCGACGACCTGCTCGTCGACGCGTCCGGCGACACCCATATCGACGTCATCAAGGCCCTGCAGTTGATGAGCATGACGATCCTCGCCGACGAGCACGGCGGCGCCGACCCGTTCGCGGTGCTCGAGTACGCGCTCGATCCCGACGCCACCGACGACGTGCTGCTGGTCAACCTCGCCTCCGACGGGCGGGTGCAGTCGGTCACCAGCGCCGACTGATCGTGCAGACCTTCCTGCCGTACCCGTCGTTCCGCGACTCCGCCGCCGCCCTCGACCCGAAGCGCCTCGGCAAGCAGCGCGTCGAGACGTTCCAGCTGCTCCGAGCGCTCACCGTGCCCGGTCACGGCTGGCGCCACCACCCGGCCGCGAAGATGTGGGACGGCCACCTGCCGGCCTTGGTCGCCTACGGTCTCGTGATGTCCGACGAGTGGATCGCCCAGGGTCACGCCGACACGGTGCGTGAGAAGATCCTCGCGTTCGCTCCCGAGGTCGACGGTGTCGCACAGGACCGCCTCGACCTCCCGCGGTGGATCGGCGACGAGGCGTTCCACCTCGCGCACCGCTCCAACCTGATTCGCAAGGACCCGAAATTCTACGTCCCCCGCTTCGGCGCGGTCGCCGACGACCTGCCGTACGTGTGGCCGGTCTGACCCGTCACGATCCGTGGAAAAGCGGGATCACCAGGTAGATCCCGTAGACCACCGCGGCGGCGACCCCCGCGAAGCACGCGAGGCCCGCCAGCGTTGCCGGCACCGGTCGCGGATGCTCGCGCTCCGCGACGACCGCCGTGGGGCCTTCGGGGTCGTCGCCGACCGGGACCCGCACATCGGGTGCTCCGACGGCGAAGAACCGGATGCCGAGGGCGTAGAGCCCCACGATGACCAGGGTGGCCGCGAGACCGACGAGGAGAACGAGCGAGATGGAGCCCCCCTCGGTGTCGAGCCACGAACCGCCGGCGGCGGCGCTGCGGACGAGGGTCGTCATGCGCGTTCTCCTTCGGGCTCACGGGTTTCGGGGCGGCCGACGTGGTCGGCATCCAGGGAGTCGTCGTTGACGGTGTCGGCGGAGACGGGCTTGCGCCGCGCGAGCGCGAACAGGGCGATGCAGGTGCCGAGCCCCAGCACGAGGACGACCACCAAGCCCACGATTCCGCCGCTGGTGGCCCACGCGGCGAGACCGCCGACCAGGGCCGCCGCGGGAAGGGTGACCACCCAGGCGAAGGCGATGCGCGTCACGACGTTCCAATGAACGGATGCCAGGCGCTTGCCGAGTCCCGAGCCGATCACGGCGCCCGAGGTCACCTGGGTGGTCGACAGGGGGAAGCCGAGTGACGACGAGATGAGGATCGTCGAGGCCGCGCTCGTCTCGGCGGCGAAGCCCTGGGGCGGTTTCACGTCGGTGATGCGCTTGCCCACGGTGCGCATGATCCGCCACCCGCCGAGATAGGTGCCGAGGGCGATCGCGAGACCGGCCGACAGGATCACCCAGAGCTGCGGGGCGGTGCCGGCCTGCTGAAAACCGGCGACGATGAGGGTGAGGGTGATGACGCCCATGGTCTTCTGGGCGTCGTTGGTGCCATGCGCCAGTGACACCAGTGAGGCGGAGACCGTCTGGCCGTGTCGGAACGCCGTCGCCGAACCGGCGACCGTCGCCATCTTCGTGATCCGGTAGACGAGGTAGGTCGCCGCGAGTGCCACCACTCCCGCGATGAGCGGCGAGAGAAGGGCCGGCAGCACGATCTTCGAGACCACGCCGCCCCATTCCACGGCCTGGACGCCGACGCCGATGACCGCCGCGCCGATGAGCCCGCCGAAGAGCGCGTGCGTCGAGCTCGAGGGCAGGCCGAGCCACCACGTGAGGAGGTTCCACACGACGGCCCCCATGAGCCCGGCGAAGATCATGGGCACGGTGATCGCGGGAAGACCGCGGTCGTCCTGGGCGAGGATGCCCTCGGACACGGTCTTCGCGACGGCCGTCGACAGGAAGGCGCCGACGAGGTTGAGAACCGCGGAGATGAGCACCGCGACTTTGGGTCTGAGCGCTCCCGTCGCGACCGACGTCGCCATCGCGTTGGCGGTGTCGTGGAAGCCGTTTGTGAAGTCGAAGAAGATCGAGAGGGCGATGACGAGCAGGACGGGGACGAGCACGGTGAGATCCACCGCAGCTCCCTTCGCGAGGGGTTCGGTTCGCGGGTCGGATGGCCCGGCGACACGGTAGGCCGCCCGGGTGACCGGACGGTGCCCTTCCCCCGAGGGCGCAGAGGGGTCTACTCTGCGCCCGGCGGCTCAGACCGCCTGTGCGAAGCCGGCGTCGGCGGCGGCGATGTCCTTCGCCAGATGCGCGAGATGCGGCGGGATCTCGCGGCCCTTCGACACCATCGACTGCGCCCACAGGCGCCCCGCGCGGTACGACGAGCGCACCAGCGGGCCCGCCAGGACGCCGAGGAAGCCGATGCGTTCCGCCTCCTCCTTGAACTCCACGAACTCCGCGGGCTTCACCCAGCGCTGGACGGGGAGGTGGCGCGGGGTGGGGCGCAGGTACTGCGTGATCGTGATGATGTCGGTACCCGCCGCGTGCAGGTCTTCGAGCGCCCGCACGACCTCCTCGGGCTCCTCGCCCATGCCGAGGATGAGGTTCGACTTCGTGATGAGCCCCGCATCGCGCGCGGCGCTGAGCACGCCGAGCGACCGGTCGTAACGGAAGGCCGGGCGGATGCGCTTGAAGATCCGCGGCACGGTCTCGACGTTGTGCGCGAACACCTCAGGACGCGACGAGAAGACCTCCTCGAGGTGGGCGGGGTTGCCCGAGAAGTCGGTCGCGAGGATCTCCACTCCCGTGCCGGGGTTCTCGGCGTGGATGCGACGCACCGTCTCGGCGTGCAGCCAGGCGCCCTCGTCGGGGAGGTCGTCGCGGGCGACACCGGTCACGGTGGCGTAGCGCAGCTGCATGCGCGTCACGCTCTCGGCGACGCGGCGGGGCTCGTCGCGGTCGTAGTCGGCGGGCTTGCCGGTGTCGATCTGGCAGAAGTCGCAGCGGCGCGTGCACTGCGAGCCGCCGATGAGGAAGGTGGCCTCGCGATCCTCCCAGCACTCGAAGATGTTGGGGCACCCGGCCTCCTGGCACACGGTGTGCAGCTCCTCGGTCTTCACGAGGTTCTGCAGCGCGGTGTACTCGGGGCCCATCTTGGCCTTCGTCTTGATCCACTCGGGCTTGCGCTCGATCGGTGTCTCGGCGTTGCGCACCTCGAGCCGCAGCAGCTTCCGCCCGTTCGGGGCGGTGGATGCCGGAGCCCCGGCGCCGCCGGTCCCGCAGGCGGTCATGCGGCGACCGCCGCGTACTCGGCGCGGAAGACGCGTTCGATGGCGGGCACGAGGTCGGCGGGGGAGACGTCGGCCCCGAGCACCTCGCTGACGGTGGTGACCCCGGCATCCGAGATCCCGCACGGCACGATGTGCCGGAACCCCGCGAGGGTATTGTCGCAGTTGACGGCGAAGCCGTGCATCGTCACTCCTTTTTCGACGCGGACACCGATCGCCGCGATCTTGTCGACGCCGAGGGGGCGTCGGACCCAGACGCCGCTGCGTCCCTCCACGCGGAACCCGTCGACGCCGTTCGCACCGAGGGCGTCGATCAGCAGCGCCTCGAGGCGCCGGACGTGCGCGACGACATCGATCGGCTCGGGCAGGCGAACGATCGGGTATCCCACGAGCTGCCCCGGCCCGTGCCAGGTGATCTTGCCTCCGCGGTCGACGTCGACCACGGGGGTGCCGTCGTCGGGGCGCTCGTGCGCCTCGGTGCGCTTCCCCGCCGTGTAGACGGCCTCGTGCTCGAGCAGGAGCAGGGTGTCGGCGCGGGTGCCGGCCACGACGTCCGCGTGGATGCGACGCTGGTGGGCCCAGCCGTCGAGATACGGGACGTAGTGCGGCGCGAGGCCGGCGTCGTGGATGTCGATCATCGACCCTCCGATGTTGGATTGGGTCCAACAATACATCCCGGGTCGCGACATAGTCTGGAGCGGTGACCCCCGAGCCCCGCAGCGGCAGACCGCGTGCCTCCTCGCGCGAAGTGCTGTCGGAGGCCGCGTGCGAGCTGTTCCTCGAGCAGGGGTACGACGCGACCTCCGTCTCGGACATCACCCGCCGTGCCGGCGTGAGCCGCTCGAGCTTCTTCAACTACTTCTCCGCCAAGAGCGACGTGCTGTGGTCGGGCTTCGACGAACGGGTCGACGCGGCGGTCGCCGACCTGCGCGACGGGGGCGCCCCTCTCGAGGTCCTCGCCGCGATCGGCGACGGGCTCGCCCCGGACGCCCTCGCACTCGCCATCGTCAACGCGGATGCCATGGGTATCGCCGCCGAGCTGGATCGCGATCGTGCGATCCGCCAGTTCCGGCTGCAGCGCGAGGCCGCCGCGCGGCTGGTCCGCGAGGGCGCCGCGCCCCTGGCCGCGCAGGTGCGCGCGGGCGCTCTGTCGGCGGCCGTCCTCGCCGCCGTCTGGGCATGGGCCGATCACACGGCCGGCCGCTCGCTGACCGACGCGATGTCGGAGGCTCTGGCCGCGACGTGAGGGGCCGGCATCCGGTGTCGGGCCGTTCCGGGCGGCGGTCCGGGCCGTCGCCGCGTAAACTCGACTCATCATGGCGACTTTCGGCACCCTCTCCGACCGGCTCACAGAGACCTTCCGCAACCTCCGGAAGAAGGGCCAGCTCACGCCCGCCGATGTAGACGGGACGGTGCGGGAGATCCGCCGCGCCCTCCTCGACGCCGACGTCGCGCTGCCCGTGGTCAAGGAGTTCACCGCCGCGGTGCGCGAGCGCGCCCTCGGCGACGAGGTCAACCGCGCGCTGAACCCCGCGCAGCAGGTCGTGCAGATCGTCAACGACGAGCTCATCGGCATCCTGGGCGGACAGCAGCGGCGTCTGCAGTTCGCCAAGAACCCGCCGACGGTCATCATGCTCGCCGGCCTCCAGGGCTCCGGAAAGACGACCTTCGCCGGCAAGCTCGCCAAGATGCTCGAGAAGGACGGCCACACGCCCCTCCTCGTGGCGTGCGACCTCCAGCGTCCCAACGCCGTCAACCAGCTGCAGGTCGTCGCCGAGCGCGCCGGTGCCACCATCTACGCCCCCGAGCCGGGTAACGGCGTCGGCGACCCGGTCAAGGTCGCCCGCGACGGCGTCGCCTACGCGACGCGTCAGCAGCACGACATCGTCATCATCGACACCGCCGGACGTCTGGGCGTCGACGCCGAGCTGATGAAGCAGGCCGCCGACATCCGCACGGCCACCCAGCCCGACGAGGTGCTCTTCGTCATCGACGCGATGATCGGTCAGGATGCCGTGAACACGGCCAAGGCCTTCCAGGACGGCGTCGACTTCACCGGCGTGGTGCTGTCGAAGCTCGACGGTGACGCCCGTGGTGGCGCCGCCCTCTCGGTCGCCTCGGTGACCGGACGCCCGATCATCTTCGCGTCGACCGGTGAGGGTCTCGACGACGTCGAGCCCTTCCACCCCGACCGCATGGCGTCCCGCATCCTCGACCTCGGTGACATCCTCACCCTGATCGAGCAGGCGCAGTCGGCCTTCGACGAGGCCGAGGCGATGAAGGTCGCCGAGAAGCTCGCGACGGAGACCTTCACGCTCGAGGACTTCCTCGACCAGATGCAGCAAATGAAGAAGATGGGCTCCATGAAGAAGATGCTCGGGATGCTCCCGGGCATGGGGAACATGAAGCAGCAGCTCGAGGACTTCGACGAGCGCGAGATCGACCGCACCGAGGCCATCATCCGCTCGATGACGCTCGCCGAGCGTCGCAACCCCAAGATCCTCAACGGTTCGCGCCGCCTGCGCATCGCGCGCGGTTCGGGCATGACCGTCACCGACGTCAACCAGCTCGTCCAGCGATTCGACCAGGCCGCGAAGATGATGAAGACCGTCGCGCGCGGCGGCGTGCCCAACATCCCCGGCATGGGGCCGGTGGGCGGCAAGCCCGGCGCCTCGTCGAAGCGCGGCAAGCAGCAGAAGGCCAAGGGGTCGCGCTCGGGCAACCCCGCCAAGCGGGCGGCCGAGAACGCCGGGATCGCGGCGACCACCGCCCCCACGGGTTCGGGGTTCGGTCTCGGCGGGCAGAACGCACCGAGCGAGGCCGACCTCGCCGAGCTGCAGAAGATGCTCGGCCGGGGCTGACCGGCGCGATCCGAGGCCCTAGGGCAGGATGCCGGCGTCCTGCAACGCCGACATGACGGTCTGCTCGATCGCCCGCTGCCCGCGGGGGGTGGGGTGGACGTCGTCCTCCTGCATCCACTCGGGGTGACCTCGCAGCGGCTGGCCGATGTCGAGATAGGTCCCGCCCACGGCGTCGACGGCCTCGCGCAACGCGTCGGAGGTGACGGCCGTGTCGTCGGGGACGTCGTCCTCGTCGTTCCAGATGGTGCTGAGCCCGACGATGCGCGCATCGGGGGCGGCGTCGTGCAGTTCGGCCACCGTGTCCTGGGTGTCGGCGCGGATCTGGTCGGCATCCTCCCAGAAGTCGTTGCTCGAGGATTCGACGATGAGCAGCTGAGGCTGCAGAGCGGCGACCGCGGGGACGAAGCCCGCGTAGGTGGTTCCGCAGTCGCCCTGCACGACGAAGCCCATCCCGGCACAGGCGAGGTTCGTCATGGCCACCTCGCCGCGCGCGGCCAGCATGACCGGCCACGCCTCGGCGGGATCGAGACCGAAACCCGACATGAGCGAGTCGCCCAGGGCGACGGTGCGCACCGGCGCGGGGGTGATCGCGGGACTCGGCGTGACGGAGGCGGTGGCCTTCGGCGCCGGCAGCTGCGGGGCCGCGAAGGACGGCGTGGGGGCTGCACCGACCGGTTCGGCCGCGCACCCGGCGAGCAGGGCCACCGCTCCCGCGCAGAGGGCCACGAGCGAGGTCGCCCGGACGCGGCGCGCAGAATGCATGACGCGATCGTACGAGTGCGCGCCTATGAACCTGCGCGGAGACCGCCCTCTAGACGCGCAGCGCGGCGAGGTGCTCCCGCAGCGTGGGGCCGCCCCGGAACTCGCGGATGAGATGCTGCACGACCTCGCGCAGGTCGCCGTCGGCCGCGTCGGCCACCGCGACCTGTCGAGCGGAGCTGCCCCCGGTGGCGAGGATGGTCTCGAGGCTCGCGAACTCGCGCGCGCACTTCAGCTCCAGCGCCACCTCGGCGAGCTCCTCCATGGTCTCGCGCAGGTGCTCCACCACCGGGCGCTGCGTGCCCTCGCGGTCGACGATCACCCGGGCGTCGAGCCCGTAGCGAGCGGCACGCCACTTGTTCTCGCGCGCGTACCAGGGCGGGATGCCGGGCAGCTCGCGCCCCTCGTCGAGCAGGCGCGAGAAGTGCTCGACCAGTGTCTGCGCGAGGGCCGCGACGGCGGCGAGCTCCGGCAGCGTCGACATCCCGTCGCACGCGCGAATCTCCACCGTTCCCCACTTCGGCGCCGGACGGATGTCCCACCGCACCTCGCTGGCATCCGCCATGACGCCGGTGCGCACCATGTCGTCGAGGTAGCCCTCGAAGTCGTCCCAGGTCTGCAGCTGCCAGGGGAGTCCCGCGGTCGGGAGCTGCTGGAAGACGAGGGCGCGGTTCGAGGCGTACCCCGTGCGTTCGCCGGCCCAGAAGGGACTCGAGGCCGACAGCGCCTGCAGGTGGGGGAGGAACACGGTCAGGGCGTTGACGATGGGGATGACCTTGTCGACGTCGTCGACGCCGATGTGCACGTGGATGCCCCAGATCATCATGTTGCGGCCCCACCACTGGGTCCGCTCGATGAGCGTGTGATACCGCGTCTTGTCGGTCACCTGCTGGTCGTACCACTGCGCGAACGGGTGGCTGCCGGCGCAGAGCAGCTCGACGCCGCGCGGCTCGGTCTCCTCGCGCAGCGCGCAGATCGCGTCGCCGATGTCGTCGACGGCCTCGGCGACGGTGTGGCCGACGCCGCTGGTCACCTCGACGGTGTTGGTGAGCAGCTCCCCGGTGACCGTGAAGCGCTCGAGCGCCGACTTCTCCTCGAGTTCCTCGAGGACCTCGGGGGCGCGCGGGACCAGGTCGCCGGTCTCGCGGTCGGCGAGCATGAGCTCCCACTCCAGACCCACGGACGAACGCGTCGATGCAGCGAACGGGAGCCTCATGCGGTCAGTCTGGCACGGGGCCCCGACGCGCGGATCCTCCGCTACCCTCCGTGTCGCGGCGTGTCGCCTGTCACCGCGAGGTCCGCGCGTCTGGCAGAATAGAGGGCTGGACCCGCCACTCGACCCTCTATCCAGTGTCGGTCCACCCTTTTGAGCTTCCGCCGGGTGTGCACCCCACTCTCCAGGCGTTCGGTTCGTTCGTTTTCATCATTTGGAGTCATCGTGGCTGTCAAGATCCGTCTCAAGCGCCTCGGAAAGATCCGCGCGCCCTACTACCGCATCGTCGTCGCCGACTCGCGCACCAAGCGCGACGGTCGCGTCATCGAGGAGATCGGCAAGTACCACCCGACCGAGGAGCCCTCGTTCATCGAGGTCGACTCGGACCGCGCGCAGTACTGGCTGTCGGTCGGCGCCCAGCCCACCGAGCAGGTCGCCGCCATCCTCAAGCTCACGGGCGACTGGGGCAAGTTCAAGGGCGACAAGGACGCCGTTTCGACCGTCAAGGTCCGCGAGCCCAAGGCCGCGTTCGAGGCCGACGCCTCGAAGAAGTCGGTCGTCAAGCCCAAGGCCGAGAAGAAGGCCGACGCTCCCGCCGAGGCGCCCGCTGAGGACGCCGCCGAGACCTCGGCCGAGTAATCCCCGTGCTGTCTGCCGCGCTCGAACACGTCGTCAAGGGGATCGTCGATCACCCGGATGCCGTCACCATCCGTTCCAGCACCTCGCCCCGCGGCGATGTGCTGGAGGTTCGCGTGCACCCCGATGACCGGGGCCGCGTGATCGGGCGCGGCGGACGCACCGCCAAAGCACTGCGCACGGTGGTGTCGGCTCTCGCCGACGGCCGCCGCGTGCGCGTCGACGTCGCCGACGACTGATGACGAACGGCGAGACCGCGGGCGCCCAGCCCGCCAAGACCCAGCTCCGCGTCGGACGCCTCGTGAAGGCCCACGGCCTCAAGGGCGCGTTCAAGCTCGAGCTCTACACCGACGACCCCGATGGACGCTTCGCGCCGGGGAGCACGTTCACCCTCCAGGTTCCGGAGTCCTCGCCGTGGCACGGCCGCGAGCTGACGGTCCGCGAGTTCCGCTGGATGAACTCGCACCCGGTGGCCTTCTTCGAGGGCGTCGACGACCGCACCGCGGCGGAGGAGCTCGTCAAGGCGATCCTCTGGATCGATCAGGACACCTCCGAGGCGCCCGCCGAGGACGACGCGTGGTACGACCACCAGCTCGTCGGCCTCGACGTGGTCCGTGACGGGGCGGTCATCGGCCGCGTCGCGCGCGTCGACCACTTCCCCGCGCAGGACCTGCTGATCGTCAAGCAGTCCGGCGACGACCGCGAGGTGCTCGTCCCCTTCGTGAGCGCGATCGTGCCCGAGGTCGACATCGCGGGCGGCCGCGTCGTGGTCACGCCCCCGGCGGGGCTGTTCGAAGAGCTTCCCCCGGAGCCGGACGACGAGCAGGAGCCGACGTCCGAGCAGGCTTCCGCCGCCGACGCACCAGACGACGACGCTCCCACCCACTCCGAGGACTGACGTGCGCATCGACGTCGTGTCGATCTTCCCGACGATCTTCGACGCGCTCGAGGTCTCCCTCCTCGGCAAGGCCCGGCAGAGCGGTCTCCTCGACGTGCAGGTGCACGATCTCCGTGCGTTCACGCACGATCGACACCGCACGGTCGACGACACCCCGTACGGCGGCGGCGCCGGAATGGTGATGAAGCCGGAGCCGTGGGGCGAGGCCCTCGACGCCATCGTCGGCGAGGCCGATCCGCGCCCCGTGATCGTCTTCCCCTCTCCGGCGGGCGAGCGTTTCACCCAGTCGATAGCCCGCGAGCTGTCCACGGCCCCGCACCTGGTCTTCGGATGCGGCCGGTACGAGGGCATCGACGAGCGCGTTTTCGACTACGCGTCCGAGCTCGGCGACGTACGGCTTCTCTCGCTCGGCGACTACGTCCTCAATGGCGGCGAAGTCGCCGTCATGGCGATGATCGAGGCCATCGGCCGGCTGGTGCCCGGCGTCGTCGGCAACCCCGAGAGCCTCGTCGAGGAGTCGCACGAGGACGGCCTGCTCGAGTACCCGTCCTTCACGAAACCCGCGACGTGGCGCGAGCGCGAGGTACCCCCGGTCCTCCTGAGCGGCAACCACGGTGCCGTCGCGCGCTGGCGCCGTGAGCAGCAGCTCGAGCGCACGCGGACGCGTCGCCCCGATCTGCTCGCCGACTGAGCGTCCGCGTTCCGGCTTCGGCGGCGTCCGGCCGCCACCTCGTCTTCGCCGCGCCCGACGTCGGCGCGTTCCGCGACCGGCGGGGGCGCACGCCGCGATTGCCGTGCGGTGCTGCGCGGCCCGAACGCGACGGATGCCGCGACCCCGGGGCCGCGGCATCCGGAACACGAACTCAGTCGACGCCGAGGAACGACCGGTCGGTGAGCACGATCGGGCCGGCGGCGGTGATCGCGACCGTGTGCTCGGAGTGCGCGCCGCGGGAGCCGTCGGCGCTGCGCAGCGTCCAGCCGTCGGGGTCGGTCACGAGCTCGTCGGTCGTCTGGAGGAACCACGGCTCGAGGGCGACGACCAGGCCGTCACGGAGGGGATACCCGCGACCCGCCTTGCCGTCGTTCGCGACGTGCGGGTCGCCGTGCATCGTGCGCCCCACGCCGTGGCCGCCGAAGTCGGTGTTGATGCTCAGGCCCTCGGCGTGCGCCACTGCGGCGACGGCGGCGGAGATGTCGCCGATCTTGTGACCGACCGTCGCGGCGTCGATAGCTGCGGCGAGGGCGCGCTGCGTGGTGTCGATGAGGGCGAGGTCCTCGTCGCGGGGCGTGCCGACCACGAACGATACGGCGGAGTCGGCGACCCACCCGTCGACGGAGGCGGCGAAGTCGAGCGAGACGAGGTCGCCGTCGCGCAGGACGTAGTCGTGGGGGAGCCCGTGCAGGACGGCGTCGTTGATCGAGGTGCACAGCACCTTGCCGAACGGGCTCGCGCCGAACGACGGGTGGTAGTCGATGTAGCAGGACTCCGCCCCGGCCGAACGGATCATGTCGTGCGCGCGACGATCGAGGTGCAGGAGGTTGGTGCCCACCTTGGTCTCGTCGCGCAGCGTGGCCAACACCTCCGCGACGAAGCGACCCGCGGGGCGCATCGCGTCGATCTCGGCCGGCGTACGCAGTTCGATCATGGTGGTTCCCTTTCGTCGAGCTTCCATTCTCCCCGATCGACGCGGATGCCGTGGGCTCGGGCGCGGCCATGGACTTCTCAAAGGTGCCGCACATGGTCGCGCCCTAGCATCGGCTCATGGTGCTGCGCCGTCTGTTCTTCCGCTGGATGTCCCCGGCCGCCGTCGTGCTGCCGCTGTGGCTGTTCGTCGGCTGGATCGTCTTCTCGGGCGGGAGCGGGTGGGCGCTGCTCTGGCTGTTCGTCGCCATGCCCGCCGTCTTCGTCTCGCAGCTGCTGCTGTCGCTGCTGGTCCGCGCACGCGGGAGCGTCCGCGAATCCCGCGCGGTGTCCTGGCGCGACGCGGTCGGCATCGGGCTCTGGCACCTCGTCATCGTCGCGCTCGGACTGTTCGACTCGCGGGTGTTCTTCCCGCTCCTCGTGCTGTCGGTCGTGGGAGCGCTCGTGCTGTTCTGGTCATCGCTCGCTCAGGTGTGGAACGAGGCCCGCGGCGCAGTGACCGTGCTGCACGCGACCGATGGCACCGCCTACATCCCGGTGCCGCGGGAGCGTCCGCAGCAGAGGGTCGACGGTGACGTCATCGTCGTGTCGGAGTCGCGACGCGCGGAGTGATCGCCGCGCCGCCGCGGGCGCACGCACGTTTTGGTCGCGACGCCGGAACATGGCAGAATAATCCTTTGTGCCCTGACCGGCTCTGCCTCAGGGGAGTCCGCCGCATCCGCGGCTCGGGCACGCCTCACCTTTTCCCTTTTCATCGTGCGATCGACCTGTGGCGGTCGCAGGAAGTGACGATCATGCAGATCCTCGACTCCGTCGACGCGGCTTCGCTCCGCTCCGACATCCCCGTCTTCGCCCCCGGCGACACCGTCAAGGTGCACGTCAACATCACCGAAGGCAACCGCTCGCGTATCCAGGTGTTCCAGGGCGTCGTCATCGGCCGCTCGGGCGACGGCGTGCGCGAGACCTTCTGCGTCCGCAAGGTCAGCTTCCAGGTCGGCGTCGAGCGCACCTTCCCGGTCCACAGCCCCGTGATCGACCACATCGAGGTCGTCACCCGTGGTGACGTGCGTCGCGCGAAGCTCTACTACCTGCGCAGCCTGCGTGGCAAGAAGGCCAAGATCAAGGAGAAGCGCGACCGCTGAGTCGACTCTCTCGAACGCCCCGTGGGTTTCCCCACGGGGCGTTCGGCGTTTTCGCGGCGACGCGGTCACGGGGCGGCACGCGGGTGTGCGACCCTTGTTGCTGCGGTTCTCCGGTGTGCGGGAACCCGGTGAAGGAAACATGAGCGACCAGACCGCCTCGACCCCGGATGCCGTGTCCCCGGCATCCCGTTCCACCGTCCGTCGTCGAGGCTGGGGGTCGTTCCTGCGCGACCTCGTCGTGATCGTGGTCATCGCGCTGCTGGTGTCGTTCCTGGTCAAGACGTTCGTGGTGCGATCGTTCTACATCCCGTCGGCGTCGATGGAGAACACGCTGATGATCAAGGATCGGATCCTCGTCGACGAGCTCACCCCGCGCTTCGGCGAGTACTCCCGGGGGGACGTCGTGGTGTTCCGCGATCCGGGTGGATGGCTCGACACGGCCCCGGCCCCGGAGCGGTCGGCGTTCGTGGAGGGCGTGGACTGGGTGCTGTCCCTCTTCGGTCTGTCGGCCCCCGACAGCGACGACCACCTCATCAAGCGCGTCATCGGCACGCCGGGCGACCACGTCGTCTGCTGCAACGCCCTGGGGCAGACCACCGTCAACGGCGTGCCGCTCGACGAGAGCTACGTGCGCCTGGCGCCGGGAGCCACGGCTCCCGAGCCCGTTCCCTACGACGTCACCGTGCCCGACGGTTCCCTCTGGGTCCTCGGCGACAACCGCAACAGCTCGCGCGACTCGCGCTTCAACCAGGCGCAGCCGGGGCAGGGCTTCGTTCCGATCGACAACGTCGTCGGCCGTGCGTTCGTCATCACCTGGCCCTTCGACCGGTTCGGGCTGATCGACTTCCACCACGAGGTGTTCGCGGGGGTCCCCGCGCCGGGGCAGCAGTGATCGAGCCGACCCTCACCCTGGAACGCCGACTGCTCAAGCAGCACGCGATCGTCATCGCCTGCGACGAGGTCGGCCGAGGGGCCCTCGCGGGCCCGGTCGCCGTCGGCGCCGCCGTGATCGATCCGGCCCGCTCGCGCAAGCGCGTGCCGGCGGGTCTGCGCGACTCGAAGCTCGTTCCCGAGGCGCGTCGGCCGGAGGTCGCCTCCCGCGCGGCGGCGTTCGTGCAGCACAGCGCGGTCGGGTGGGCGAGCTCGGTCGAGGTCGATGAGATCGGCATCATCCGCGCGCTCGGGCTCGCCGCGGTGCGCGCGATCGCCGACCTGCGCGCGCAGGGCGTGGTCCCGGAGGAGGCGGTCGTGATCCTCGACGGCAACCACGACTACATCACTCCGGCGGGGGAGTCGGGTCTGACCGTCCGTCCGATCATCAAGGCCGACCGCGACTGCGCGAGTGCGGCCGCGGCATCCGTCATCGCGAAGGTCGCGCGCGACACGCTTATGACCGGGCTGCACGACGACCTGCCCGTGTACGGGTGGGCGCGGAACAAGGGCTACGCGAGCCTCGATCACCGCGAGGCCATCTCCCTGCACGGGATGAGCACGCACCATCGCCATTCGTGGGCCATCGCGGCCGCGCCGACGCTGTTCTGACACCGGGGCGGACGCGCCCGGGCGGGTGCTCCCGTGCGGCTGCGGTCGCGCCGCGCGCCTAGGATGGGATGACCATGGATGACGACGTCTTCGAGGATTACGACCGCGAACTCGAACTGGCCCTGTACCGCGAGTACCGCGATGTCGTGCGCCAGTTCACCTACGTGATCGAGACCGAGCGCCGGTTCTACCTCGCGAACGACGTCAACGTCGTCCGCCGCGACACCGAGCACGACTTCTACTTCGAGATCTCGATGACCGACGTGTGGGTGTGGGACATCTACCGCGCCGACCGCTTCGTGAAGTCCGTGCGCGTGCTGACGTTCAAGGACGTCAACGTCGAGGAGCTCTCGCGCCACGACTTCCAGCTGCCCGACGAACTGTCGCTCGACAACTGACGCCTCCTCCCCACCCCGGCCCTGCCTCGATCCATCCACAGACAGGGCTCCGAGCTCCACGGGCAGGATGAGCCAGCTGCCACGCTCTCCGGCATGGCAGCGAAAGACGACCTCGGCAGAGCCGGAGAAGACCGCGCGGTCGCCTATCTGATCGGCGACGGCTACCGCATCCTGGCGCGCAATTGGCGATGTCCGCAGGGGGAGATCGACGTCGTGGCCGAGCGCGGCGGCACGCTCGTCGTCGTCGAGGTCAAGACCCGACGCAGCGAGGACTACGGTCACCCGTTCGAGGCGGTCGACCGACGGAAGGCCGAGCGCCTCTGGCGGCTGTCGATGGCCTGGCTCGCCGAGCATCCGCAGTACGCGCGCGGGCGTCGTCTGCGGGTCGACGTCATCGGCCTGATCGGCGACGATCCCGCCGACGCCCGCCTCGAGCACCTCGAGGACGCCCTGTGACGGTTGCGCGCACGTGGGCGGTGGCGTTGACGGGACTGCGCGGCGACCTGGTCGAGGTCGAGGCCGACGTGTCGTCGCAGACTCCCGAGTTCGCGATCATCGGCCTGGCCGACAAGGCCCTGGGCGAAGCGGGCCGACGGGTGCGCAATGCGTGCGCCAACCGTGGCCTGGACCTCCCCAAGCGGCGGATCACCGTCAACCTCTCCCCGGCGAGTCTGCCCAAGCGCGGCTCGGGCTTCGACGTCGCCATCGCCGTCGCGGCCCTCGCGACCTCCGTGCGGATGGATGCCACTCACGTCGCCGACACGGTGCATATCGGCGAGCTCGGACTCGACGGTCGGCTACGGCCCGTGGCCGGGGTCCTCCCCGCGGTCGTCGCGGCTCGCGCCGCGGGGCTGACCCGGGTCGCCGTACCGAAGGCGAACGCGGCGGAGGCGGCACTGGTCGACGGCATGGAGGTGTACCCGGCCGTCTGCCTCGCCGACGTGGTGCGCTGGCACGGGGGCAGCAGCGAGGCGCCCGACCTGGCCGCCGTCGAGCTGCCCGAATCTGCCGAACCGGCCGACGCCGTGCTCGATCTGGCTGACGTGGTGGGCCAGCGCGAGGCGGTCGACGCCCTCGTGGTGGCGGCCGCGGGCGGGCATCACGTCCTCATGAGCGGACCACCGGGGGCCGGTAAGACCATGCTGGCCCGCCGACTGCCCGGCATCCTGCCGCCGCTCGACGACGAGGCGGCCCTATCCGTCGCGTCGGTGCGCTCACTCTCCGGCGAGACCGTGACCCGTCTGACGCGCGTACCGCCGTTCGAGAGTCCCCATCACGGGGCGACGGCGGCCGCGCTCATCGGGGGCGGCTCCGGAGTGATCCGCCCGGGCGCGATCGCGCGGGCGAGCGAGGGCGTTCTGTTCCTCGACGAGGGCGGGGAATTCCCGGCCTCGGTCCTGGACGCCCTGCGGCAACCGCTCGAGAGCGGGGTGATCCAGGTGCATCGCTCCGGCGTGGCGGCGACCTATCCGGCGCGGTTCCAGCTGGTGGTGGCCACCAATCCGTGTCCGTGCGGGCAGTACGGCGTCCCGGGAGCCACGTGCGAATGCGCCCCGCAAGCGATCCGCCGCTACACCCGGCGCCTGTCGGGACCGCTGCTGGACCGCATCGACATCGACCTTCGCCTGCAACGCGTCTCGTCGGTGCGCCGCGACTTCGCAGGCGCGACGATGACGACGGCGCATGCCCGGTCGCTGGTGGCGGAGGCACGCGCCCGTGCCGCGCGACGGTGGGACGAGACGCCGTGGCGGCGGAACGCCGATGTCCCCGGAACCTGGCTGCGCGGACCCGCTGCGCCGAGCTCCGAGGTGCTCGCGCCGCTCGACGTCGCGCTGCGACGAGGCGCCCTGACGCTGCGCGGATACGACCGCCTCATGCGCGTCGCCTGGACGGTCGCCGACATCGCCGGCCACGACCGCTTGGAGGCAGCCGACGTCGGTCGAGCGCTCTTCCTGCGGCGCGGAGCGAACGCCTCATGATCCCCATCGAACTGTCCGAGGCGTCGGCGCGCCGCGCGCTCGGCGGGCTTCGCGAGGGCGTCGACCTCGGCGACGAACCGCTCGACCCGGCGGAGGTCTATGCGCGCGCGGTGTGGAGCGTGCTCGTCGAGCCGGGAGACAGCGAGGCGGGCGTGCTGATCGCGGCCGTCGGCGCCGCCGCGGCGCTCCGTGTGGTGATGGAGGGCCGCGGTGACGCCCTCGACCGGGCACGAGCGCGATGGATGCCGAGACTCCGGCCTTCGGCGGTCGATACCGCTCTCGACGCGGCTCGGCGATGCGGCGCCCGCCTCGTGGTTCCCGGAGATGCGGCGTGGCCAGCGCGCTTCGACGATCTCGAGGCGCACGCCCCGGTCGCCCTCTGGCGACGGGGGAGAGGGACGCCGTCGGATGCGCCTGCTGTCGCTCTCGTGGGCGCGCGTGCCGCGACCGCGTACGGCGAAGGTGTCGCGGCCGATCTCGCCGCCGAGCTCGCGGCGGCAGGTGCGGTGGTGATCTCCGGCGCCGCCTACGGCATCGACGGCGCGTGCCACCGGGGTGCGCTGTCGACGGGCGGCACGACGGTGGCCTTCCTCGCCGGAGGGGTCGACCGCCCGTACCCCCGCGGACACGAGGGTCTTCTGGAGCGGATCGCGGCGACAGGGGCCGTGTGGAGCGAGACCCCGTGCGGAGCGGCGCCGACGAAGTGGCGGTTCCTCAGTCGAAACCGCCTCATCGCGGCGATGGCCGACGCGGTCGTCGTCATCGAGGCCGGCTGGCGAAGCGGATCCCTGAACACGGCCGGCCACGCCGCGATGCTCGGCAGACGGCTCGGGGCGGTGCCCGGTCCGATCACGAGTGCCGCGTCGGCCGGATGCCATCGGGTGCTGCGCGAATTCGACGGCGTGTGCGTGACGTCGGCGGCGGACGTCCTCGAAATGCTGGGCGCGGGCGGCCCTCCCGCGGGCGACAGTGGGCGCGCCGCCGATGCCGGCAGGACCGATGACACCACGAGGCTGTTCGACGCGCTGTCGCCTCGATCGGCGAGGTCGGTCGACGATGTGGCACGACGGAGTGGACTCGCCCGTGACGATGCCGCCGTCCTGCTCGGCTTCGCGGAGTTGGAGGGTCGTGCCGTCCGCGATGACGACGGCGCGTGGCGTTCGGCGACGCGGGGGAGTACTCGGTCATGAGAGGGGGCGACGCCGCGTCCGGCTGCAGCGCGACGGTCCCGCCCGGAGCGCACCATCGACCACGGGCTGAGCGCCGGGGCGCCGGCTCGCGCGCTTCCCGCGCGTCCCCCGCGGCTCGGGGACGGGGGGAGTCAAAGTGGGAGGGTGCGTACATCCGCGGTGGTCGAGGGCTATCTGTCCCACCTGGCGGAGGTGCGCCGCCTCTCGGCCGCGACGGTCCGCGCGTATCGGTCGGATCTCGACGACCTGGTGCGCGTCCTGAACGATCCGCCGATCGAGGAGATCGGGGTCGACGACCTTCGCGAATGGCAGTGGCGCGCCTCGCAAGCGGGCAAAAGCAGAGCCACCGCGGCTCGACGCACCTCGACGGTGCGCGGGATGTTCGCCTGGGCGGGCGACGCCGGCCTCGTCACCGTCGATCCGTCTCAACGGCTCGTCTCCCCGAAGCGCGGGCGGACGCTCCCCGCCGTGGCCACGCAGGACGCGCTCTCGGAGGTGCTCGCCGCGGCGGCCGAGTCGGCGACGCACGGCGATGCCATCGCTCTGCGCGATCACGCCCTCCTCGAACTGCTCTATGGCTCCGGGGCGCGGGTCTCCGAGGCATGCGGGCTCGACCTCGACGACATCGACCACGAACGGCGGACCCTCCGGCTACGCGGAAAGGGCGACAAGGAGCGAGTCGTGCCGTTCGGCCTGCCGGCCGAGCGCGCCCTCCAGGCCTACCTCGTCCGGGCTCGGCCGGTCCTCCGCGCCCGGAGGGAAGCGCAGGCGTCCGACGATCTCCCCCGCAGCGACCGGGGGCGCCCCGATGCAGCCCGTGGCGATGGCGGTCGGGCGGCCCGCTCCAGCTCGGGCGGCGCCGCACACGGCACGGACCGCGACGCGCGGGCCGTGTTCCTCGGAGCGAAGGGGGCGCGCCTGGGACCGCGTGCCGTCCATGCGCTCGTGTCGCGCACCGTCGGTCCGCGGCTGGGGACCGACGTGCTGGGCCCGCACGCGCTCCGGCACTCCGCCGCCACACACCTCCTCGACGGCGGCGCCGATCTGAGGGCCGTTCAGGAGATCCTGGGCCACGCCAGTCTGGGGACCACTCAGATCTACACGCACGTCTCGGCGGAGAGGCTCCGGGAGGCGTACCGTCTCGCCCACCCCCGAGCCTGAGCGCGCTGGCCCAGCCCCGTCGGCCGGTGTGTGCAATCGCTGACCCTCGGGCGCGAGCGCGCCCACGCCGGCCCCGTCGGCCGGCGTGGGCAACCGCCCACCTCCGAGCCTGAGCCCGGCGGCCCCCGGCTGGCGTGCGCGACCCCGCACCCCGTAGCGTGGGAACCGTGCCGTCCCGTCGAGTCGTCGCCGCTGTCGCAGGTGCGCTGATCGCCTGCGGCGCGCTCACCGCGTGTGCGATACAGCCTCAACCGGTCGAGACGCGACTCCCGCCCGGTTACGGGGCCTCGGACGCTTCGCCGACGGCATCCGTCCCCACGGCACCCGTCCCGTCGCCCTCGGTCGTGACGCTCTCGCCAGCGCCGGACGCCGATGCGACCTCCGCGCCGGTGGTCACCGTCACTCCGCAGCCGTCGAGCCCCGCCGCCGACCCCGGCGCGCTCTCGTGCGGCGACGGCGGCAGCCAGAGCATCTCGGGCGCTGAGAGATCCGTGCGTGTCACGGGCACGTGTTCGGAAGTGAACGTGTCGGGGTCGGCCCTCACCGTCGACGCCTCCGGGGCGTCCATCGGCACGCTCCGGATCTCGGGCGACCGGGCGCGTGTCATCGCCGCCGGAATCGACATGGTCGTGGTGCAGGGAAACGACGGCTCGGTCGAGTCCTCAGGGGGGATCGGGAGCGTCGACCTCAGCGGCGACCGTACGTCGGTGCAGGCGGCGGGTGCCATCGCGGCGGTGACCGTTCGCGGGCAGGACAACATGGTGCGCGCCGGTGGGGGCATCGGAACGACGACGATCGAGGGTCGCGGCAATCAGATCGGGTGACGGCGCCCCTCGACCGGGCGCCGGTGAGGCCGATCTTCGCCCCACACGGGGGAGCACGACGGGGCCCGAGGCGGCGCCGCGCGAACGGGAGCGGTGAGGCCGATCTTCGCCCGACACGGGGGAGCACGTCGGGGCCCGAGGTTGCACCCTGCGACGGGGCGTCGGTGAGGCCGATCCTCGCCTGACACGGGGAGCAGGACGGGGACTCGAGGCAGAGGCCCGGGGTGGCGCCGGCACGGGGAGGAGCGCCCCGTAACGACGCCGCGCGCCATCCTCCGTCGCTCAGCAGCATGGCAGGAGCACAGCGCGTGGCACGCCGCCGAGGAGGCGGAGCGGATTGACGTACTCGCCGTCGAGGCGGACCCCCAGGTGCACCGTCGCGGGCGCGGTGTGTCCGCCCTCGGCAACCGTCGCGAGCGGCCGGCCCCGCGCCACGTGCTCACCGACCGCCAGGTCCGAGACGACCGGCTCGAACGAGCTCACCAGGCCCCCGCCGTGGTCGATCGTGAGCACCCCGCGCCCCGCGACCGCGCCGACGAAGGCGACGACCCCGTCGGCGGGAGCGCGCACCTCCGTGCCGGCGAGGTCGACACCCCGATGGCCCGGACCGTAGGGGTGCGCGGGAGCTTCCCACCCGCGCACGATCCTCACCGGAGAGACCGGCCACACCCAATCGCGTTCGGCGAGGGGGTCCGCGACGTCCCCGCGAGCCGGGGCGTTCATGCCGACGACCGCCGCGCACAGGGTCAGGATCACGACGATCACAGCGAGGCGTCGGCGCGCGGGAGGAGGAGCCATGGCGGGGATTCTGCCCCTCCCCGTCTCCTCCACGTGGCGGCGGCGACGTGAATCGGGACGGACCCGTGCGCGCACGCGGTGGGGAGGAGGCGTCCTGTATGCTGGGGGATGCATCCCGCACGTCGGGATGACTCCGCGTGCCCACAGCGCATCGCGTCTTCTTCCCAGAAGCCGCACCGCGCGGCATCCACACCCCATGGTCCTCCGCTCCGGCGGGTGGCGGGTGTGCGCCGGGCACCAGGCTCGCCGGACGGTCCGTCCGGCGCGAACAACCGCAACCACGGCGCGAACGCGCCCAGAAACAGGAGTACGACCATGGCCGTCGTCACCATCCGCCAGCTGCTCGACAGCGGCGTTCACTTCGGACACCAGACCCGCCGGTGGAACCCGAAGGTCAAGCGCTTCATCCTGACCGAGCGCTCCGGCATCCACATCATCGACCTGCAGCAGTCGCTCGGCTACATCGACAAGGCGTACGAGTTCGTCAAGGAGACCGTCGCGCACGGCGGCACCATCCTCTTCGTCGGCACCAAGAAGCAGGCGCAGGAAGTCCTCGCCGAGCAGGCGACCCGCGTGGGCCAGCCCTACGTCAACCAGCGCTGGCTCGGTGGCCTCCTCACCAACTTCCAGACGGTGTCGAAGCGCCTCGCCCGCATGAAGGAGCTCGAGGAGCTCGACTACGAGAACCCGGCCGAGAGCGGCTTTACCAAGAAGGAGCTCCTGCTCAAGAAGCGCGAGCTCGACAAGCTGCACAAGTCGCTCGGTGGTATCCGCAACCTGCAGAAGACCCCGTCGGCCATCTGGGTCGTCGACGCCAAGCGCGAGCACCTCGCGGTCGACGAGGCCAAGAAGCTCGGCATCCCCGTGATCGGCATCCTCGACACGAACGCCGACCCCGACGAGTTCCAGTACCCGATCCCCGGTAACGACGACGCGATCCGCTCGGTGAGCCTGCTCACGCGCATCATCGCCGACGCCGCCGCCGAGGGCCTGATCCAGCGCCACCAGCCCGCCGGTGAGGACGAGGCCGCCGAGCCCCTCGCCGAGTGGGAGCGCGAGCTGCTCGAGACCAACGCCGAGACCACCGAGGCCGCGACCGAGTCGGCTGACGACGCCGCCGGCGCCGAGGCTCACGACGAGGCCGTCGCCGCCGAGTCGGGCGAGACCGCGACCGAGGTCGCGGACGCCGAGGCCACCGACAGCAAGTAAGCCGCGCGACGCCGCCGTCACCCTCGCGTGCACGGCGCGTCACCCGCACAGGCTACGATCCGGCGGGGTCGTGACAGCCGCCCTCCTCGTGAGGGCGGCGGCACGGCCCCGCCGGGCCCACATCTAGAACGCAAACGACAAGGAGACCGCCACACCATGGCAAACTTCACGATCGCCGACATCAAGGCGCTGCGCGAGCAGCTCGGCACCGGCATGGTCGACACCAAGAAGGCGCTCGAAGAGGCCGACGGCGACGTCGAGAAGGCCGTCGAGATCCTGCGCCTCAAGGGCGCCAAGGGCAACGCGAAGCGCGCCGACCGTTCGACGAGCGAGGGCCTCGTGGTCGCTCGCGAGAACGCCGGCTCGGTCACGCTGCTCGAGCTCGCCTGCGAGACCGACTTCGTCGCCAAGAACGAGCGCTTCATCGCTCTGGCCGACAAGGTCGTCGACGCGGCGGCCGCCGCCGGTGCAGACTCGGTCGAGGCCGCTCTGGCCGCCGACGCCGAGGGCAAGACCGTCGAGCAGCTCATCTCCGACGAGGCCGCGATCATCGGCGAGAAGGTCGAACTGCGCCGCGTGCGCACCATCTCGGGCTCCACGTTCGAGGTCTACCTGCACAAGACCAGCAAGGACCTGCCCCCGCAGGTCGGCGTGGTCCTCGCCTACACCGGTGACGACGCCGAGACCGCTCGCTCCATCGCGCAGCACATCTCGTTCGCCAACCCGTCGTACCTCACCCGCGACGCCGTGCCCGAGGCCGACGTCGAGAAGGAGCGCGAGATCGTCACCGAGATCTCCCGCAACGAGGGCAAGCCCGAGGCCGCCCTGCCGAAGATCGTCGAGGGACGCGTGAACGCGTTCTTCAAGCAGGTCGCCCTGCTCGACCAGGACTACGCGAAGGACAACAAGCTGTCCGTCGCCAAGGTCGCGTCCGACGCCGGTCTCACCCTGACCGACTTCGCCCGCTTCAAGGTCGGCGCGTAACCCTTCGACAGGCTCAGGGCCCGTCATGAGGCCCGGGATGCCATGGCATCCCGGGCCTTTTCCCTGCCCGCGGCCGGTATCGGTCGGCGTCGGCGGGGGGATAGTTTGTTCAAGACGAGAGGACACCACACGTGATCGATGAAGCCACCAAGCGCCGCCGCGTTCTGCTGAAGCTGTCGGGGGAGGCGTTCGGCGGAGGCCAACTGGGTGTCAATCCCGACGTCGTCAGCCAGATCGCACGCGAGATCGCCGAGGCGGTGGACCGGGTCGAGATCGCGATCGTGGTCGGCGGCGGCAACTTCTTCCGCGGCGCCGAGCTCAGCCAGCGCGGCATGGATCGCGGCCGCGCCGACTACATGGGCATGCTCGGCACCGTGATGAACTCCCTGGCCCTGCAGGACTTCCTCGAGCAGGCGGGAGCCGCCACGCGCGTGCAGTCGGCGATCTCGATGACGCAGGTGGCCGAGCCCTACATCCCGCGACGGGCCGTGCGTCACCTCGAGAAGGGGCGCGTCGTGATCTTCGGCGCCGGCGCCGGCCTGCCGTACTTCTCCACCGACACCGTCGCCGCCCAGCGCGCGCTCGAGATCGGTGCGACCGAGGTGCTGGTCGCCAAGAACGGCGTCGACGGCGTGTACACGGCCGACCCGCGCGTGGACCCCAGTGCCACCAAGCTCGACCACCTCACCTACAGCGACGCGCTGCAGAAGGGCCTCAAGGTCGTGGACTCGACGGCGTTCAGCCTCTGCATGGACAACGGCATCGACATGCGCGTGTTCGGCATGGAGCCGGCCGGCAACGTCACCCGTGCGCTGCTGGGCGACGAGATGGGAACCCTCGTCACCGCGTGACGCGCCGCGCGGGCCCGGGGAGCCGGGCCCGCGCGCGACTAGACTGGCACCTCAGTTCCAACGAATGGAGTCACCGTGATCGCCGATGTCCTCGCCGATGCCGGAGCGCGAATGGATCGCGCCGTCGAGGCCGCGAAGGAGGACTTCGCGACCGTCCGCACCGGACGCGCGAACCCCCAGATGTTCCAGAAGGTCCTGGTCGACTACTACGGGTCGCCCACCCCTCTCGCGCAGCTCGCGTCGCTGAACAACCCCGAGGCGCGCACCCTCGTGATCAACCCCTACGACAAGTCCGCGTTGAAGGCCATCGAGCAGGCCATCCGCGACATGCCGAACCTCGGCGTCAACCCCACCAACGACGGCACCATCGTCCGCGTCACCATGCCGGAACTCACGCAGGACCGCCGCAAGGAGTACGTCAAGATCGTGCGCGGTAAGGGAGAAGACGCGAAGGTGCAGGTGCGCAACCTGCGCCGCAAGGCGAAGGACGACCTCGACGCCCTGAAGAGCGACGTCGGCGAGGACGAGCTCGTTCGGGCCGAGAAGGAGCTCGACGCCGTCACGCGCACGCACGTCGACCTGATCGACGACGCGCTCAAGCGCAAAGAGGCCGAGCTCCTCGAGGTCTGACCCGCATGCCCGACGCCCCTGTGACCGGTGACGCCGAGCCGGTCGACCCGCTCGACGTCCGTCGTGCCGATCCGACGCGCCGTCCGACGACGGGCGAGGGGGTCACGGCGATCGAGTCGCAGCTGCGTGCCATGCGATCGGATGCCGAGCAGCACATCGCGCACGCGCGCGCCGAGTTCGACCAGGCGAACGAGCGTCTGAAGCAGCGCACGGGGCGCGATCTGATCGTCGCCACGCTCATCGGTGTGGGGATCGGTGCGATCGTGATCGCCTCGCTGATCTTCGTGAAGTGGGCCTTCGTCCTCTTCGCCGCGGCCGCGATGGTGCTGGGGGTCGTCGAGTTCAGCCGAGCCCTGCAGGTCGCCGGGCGGCGCGTCGACGTCGTCCCGCAGCTGGTCATGGGGTTCGTGCTGCTGCTCAGCGGGTTCTTCCTCGGCGCCTGGGTGCACTGGATCGCCACCCTCGTCGCGGTCGTCGTGGTCGTCGTGTGGCGGCTGGTGGCGCAGCTCTTCGCCGCCGACGGACGGCTGCGCATCGACGTCATCGGCGATGTGCTCGTCGCGGGGTTCGTGCAGCTGTACGTCCCGTTCCTCACCAGCGTCGCCATGATCCTGCTCGCTCAGCCGCGCGGGGAGTGGTGGGTTCTCGCGTTCCTCATCCTCGCCGTCGCGGCCGACACGGGTGCGTACATCTCGGGCCTCACGTTCGGTCGGGGCGGTCGGCATCCGATGGCTCCGCGCATCAGCCCGAAGAAGACCTGGGAGGGTTTCGCGGGTGCGTGCGTGGCGGCTCTGGTCGCCGGGGCGCTTCTGGCCGTGTTCATGCTCCAGGTCCCGTGGTGGGCCGGGCTCATCTTCGGCGCGACCGTGCTGGCCACGGCGACCGTCGGCGACCTCGGCGAGTCGATGGTCAAGCGCGACCTCGGCATCAAGGACATGAGCTCGTGGCTCCCCGGACACGGGGGAGTACTCGACCGCCTCGACTCGATCCTGCCCTCGGCGACGGCCGCTCTGGTGATGTTCTATCTGCTCGCCCCGTTGGGAGTGTCATGACCGAGACCCCGATCCACGACAAGGTCGCCGCGACCCCTTTCCCCGAGACGACGGGACGCACCAAGGGCTACGAGAAGCGCGCCGTCGACACATTCCTCGCCCGCGCGCGCGACGCGTTCGAAGCCGACGACCCCGGCGTCCTGCGCTCGTCGGAGGTTCGCGCGGTGTCGTTCCCGCTGGTCAAGGGCGGCTATGCCGTGGCATCCGTCGACGCGGCCCTGGGTCGGGTCGAAGACGCCTTCGCCGCACGAGAGCGCGAGCACGCTCTCTCCCGGCTCGGGGCGCGGGCCTGGGTCGCAGAGACGCGCGACACCGCCCAGGTCGTGCTCGACCGTCTCGGTCGGCCCCGCGGACAGCGCTTCGAGCGCGTGTCGCTGCTGCATTACGGATATCGGGTCGACGAAGTCGACGTCGTCGCCGACCGCGTCGCGCGCTACCTCGCGGCGGGCGACCCCGTGACGCCCGACCAGGTACGCGCCGTCGCCTTCCGCCTGCAGCGCGGTGGATACCGCGAGACCCAGGTCGATGCGGTGCTCGACGCCGTCGTCGAGGTCATGCTCGCCGTCGGATGAGGCATCGGGATGACACCCGCTCCGACTCGTCGGTAGACTCGGCGGCACTGTGACTTCTGGCTCGGAACTCTCGCGTAGATCATCGGACCGCGTCGCCCGTCGAGGCGTCGGGTCGGTCGACGTGGTACCACCCGCCCTTCCGCGCCGCTCAGCGCCACGCTGGTCCCGTCGTCGCGGCGTCGTCGGCGTGTTCGGCGCGTGCGCGGCGGTCCTCTTCGCCGCCGCCTACGTCGGCCCCATGAGCGCCGCGTTCTCGCCGGCGCAGGCCGAGGAGCCCCGCACGGTCACCCTCTACGCGGAAGGCCTCGGCGACACGCAGGCGGTGTCGACCTCGGGCGAGAAGCAGGCCCCCGACCTCCAGCGTTCGAGCTACAACGTGTACGTCAAGCCGAAGCCGACCCCCACCCCGACGCCCACGCAGACGCGCAGCAGCGACTCGGGCTCGTCGGCCGGCGGCGAAGGCGGTGGCGGAGGGCCGCTGTACTACTCCGGCGGGGGAGCACCCGCGGAATGGATGGCTGCCGCCGGCATCTCGGATGCCGACATGGGCTACGTCGACTACATCGTCAGCCGCGAAAGCGGATGGAATCCGAACGCCACCAACCGCTCCTCGGGAGCGTGCGGTCTCGTGCAGGCCCTGCCGTGCAGCAAGGTCCCCGGCAACGGGTACGACCCGGTCGACAACCTGCGCTGGGCGACCGGGTACGCCACGGGCCGATACGGCAGCTGGGCGGGCGCGTACGCGTTCTGGACGAGCAACCACTGGTGGTGAGCGGCATCCATGCCCCGCTCCCGTAAGCGCCGCCCCGATCCGGGTCGCGGCGACGACTCGCTCGATCGTCTGATCGCCGGGTGGAAGCGCACCGAGGTCAAGCGCGGATCGGAATGGACCGTGCAGCCGCTCTCGGGGCCGCAGGCGGTCAAGGACTACATCTGCCCCGGATGCGGACGCACGGTCGCTTCCGGCACCCCCCACCTCGTCGTCTGGCGCGCCGACGGCGTGCTCGGCGACGCGGCGGATCTCGCCGCACGTCGGCACTGGCACACCCACTGTTGGAGGATCGCCTGATGGAGATTCGCGGACCCGTCCTTCTGCCCGCACGCCGGGAAGACGTCGCCCTGCACACGGTCGATGAGCTCACCCTCGTCGGCGAGCTCGCCCTGCCCCTCGACCGCGAGCCGGTGGCGACCCTCGTGACGTTGCACCCGCTGCCCACGGCGGGCGGGTTCATGGACTCGCACATCCTGCGCAAGGCGGCCGGCCGCCTGCCGGCCCTCGCCGATCTCGCGGTGCTGCGGTTCAACACCCGGGGCACGACGTCTCCCCGCGGCACGAGCGACGGCGCCTTCGACGGGGGAGCGAACGAGTGCTTCGACGTGGCGGCGGCGATGGATCTCGTTCGCGAGCGCGGTCTGCCCCGCCCCTGGCTGGTGGGGTGGTCGTTCGGCACCGAGCTCGCGCTGAAGTACGGCCGCGACCACGACATCGAGGGCGTCATCCTGCTGTCGCCCCCGCTGCATCGGGCGACCGCCGACGAGGTCGCGGCGTGGGCGGGAGACGAGCGCCGGGTGGTCGTGCTGGTTCCGGAGTTCGACGACTACCTGCGACCCGACGAGGCCCGCGAGCGCTTCGCGTCGATCCCGGATGCCACGCTCATCGCCGTCGAAGGCGGGAAGCATCTGTGGGTCGGCGAGACGCAGACGCGCCGCGTGCTCACCGAGATCGTCGCCGCGGTCGCCCCCGACGCCCTTCCGCTCCCCACCGAGTGGGATGGCGACGTCGTCGGCTGAGCTCAGCGCTCGTTCTGCCGCGGGATGATGACCTCGCGGTAGATGATGAGGATGCTCGCGGCCACGGGGATCGCGATGAGGGCGCCCAGGAGGTTGAGCAGTGCGCCGCCGGCCAGCGCCGAGATCACGACGACCGAGCCCGGCACCGACACCGCGCGGTTCATGATGCGCGGGGAGATGACGTACGCCTCGATCTGCATGTAGACGAGGTAGTAGATCGCCGCCGCGATGATCGCCCACCCCGGCGTTCCGAGGCCCGGAATGAGGCAGGTGAGCACGATGATCGTCGAGCCCGTCAGCGTTCCCACCAAGGGGATGAGCGAGAAGAAGAACGCGATCACGGCGAGCACGGCCGGGAACGGCGCGTTGATGATGGTGAGGAAGATGGCGCTGAGCACGCCGTTGATGACGCCCAGGCTCACCTGCCCCATGACGTAGTAACCCACGGAGTCGGTGATCTTCTCGGCGAGCTCGATGAAGCGCGCGCGCTTGGACGCCGGGACCAGCTGATACACCGCCGACTTGAGCGAGGGAGTGGATGCCGTGAAGTAGATGGTCAGGATCAGCACGATGAACGCGCCGCCGAGGCCTGCTGCCACGGCGCCGGCACCCGTGAGCAGGCTGTTGCCGATGACCGTGGAGATCGAGCCGACGTCGAGGGTCGTGAACCAGTGCTGGATGCCGGCCCAGACGTCGTCGATCTTGAGCCAGGGAAGGGAGTCGGACACCCACTGCTGCACCTGCGTGACGATCTCGTTCCAGCGTCCCGGCTGCAGCAGCTGCTCGACCTGGGAGATCAGCTGGGCGATCTGGCTGACGATGATCGGCACGACCATGAAGATGATGCCGGCGAAGACGCCGAGCACCGCGAGGATCGTCACGAGGACGGCCGCCCAGCGGGGCAGACCGCGCCGCTCCAGAAAAGACACCACGGGGTCGAGGCCCAACGACAGGAACAGGGCCGTCCCGACGTACAGCAGGATCGTCGAGAGGTTCTGCACGCTCCCGATGAGCAACAGGCCGACGCCGACTCCGAGAGTCGCCAGGAGTGCGACCCGGAAGGGGTTGTGGATCTTCATGCCGAACGACTCCCGCCTCAGCCGGGCACGCGCCCGTCTCGTCAGGATAGTGACCGTGCGGGGCGGGATCGGCGAGGCGCGAGCCTCGCCGCGAACTTTCAGCCGCCCTCCGATAGTCTGAAACGTCGATTCTTCGGTGGCGCCCGAGCTGCCGGTGGGGATGGTGTGAAGCGTGAGATTCGTCTGGGCCGTGGTGGCGTTCGTCATCGCCGCCGCCATGATCGGTGCCGGGATCGCTCAGCGCACGGTCTTCCAAGGTCCATCCGAGACCACCACGTCGGTGCAGACGGAGGGGTCGGCGGCGTACACGCTGATCGACGGCTCCGTGCTCACGAGCGTGCCGGGCGCCCAGACGCTGCGCGTCGAGGGCGATGGCGCGGTGTTCGTCTCCTACGGGCGTACGGCCGACCTCAAGGCGTGGCTCGCCGACGTCGACTACACCGCGGTGACCGTGGACGGTGAGGGGACGGTGCAGACCGCCGATCAGGCCCCGACCGTGACACCCACCTCCGGCGCCGCCGCGGGGCGGAGCCCGATCGACAACGACCTGTGGCTGGACGAGTGGGAGCAGACCGGGTCGCTGTCCACCATCCTGCAGCTGCCGAACGACATGAGCGTGCTCGTGGCATCCGACGGCACGGCTCCCGCGCCGTCGAACATCAGCGTCACGTGGCCCATCGACGACTCGACGCCCTGGGCGGGTCCGCTCATCGTCGGCGGCGGTATCGCCCTGCTCGCGGGCCTCGTGCTCTACCTGCTCGGCATCCGGCACGTGCGCCGTTCGCGGCGCCCGCGCCGGAAGGGATTGCCCCTGCCGGTCACGGAGCCCATTTCCATCGCCGAGTCGGATGCCGCAGCTCGCGACGCGTCCGCGTCCAAGGGGGTCGTGAGCGAGAGCCCCGCGCGCCGCGGGACGGGCTCGCGCGGCCGGCGCGCACTCGTCGCGGTCCCGGCCCTCGGCGTCTCCGTCGCGCTTCTCGCCGGCTGCTCGGCGGACGCCTGGCCGCAGTTGGCGGCATCCGAGACTCCGAGCCCGACCCCCACGGTCGTCGTTCCCGAGGGGCAATTCCCGCCCGCCGTGACAGAGGCGCAGGCGAAGCGGATCGTCGCGCGCGTGTCGAGCACCGTCTCCTCGGCCGACGCGGCGCTCGATCAGAACGCCGCCGCCCAACGCCTGTCCGGACCGGCGCTCGCCGAGCGCGCCACCAACTACACGCTGCGTGCGGCTCTGCCCGACCGCCCGGCGCTCCCGGCCATTCCCGCGGAGCCGGTTCAGATCGTGCTGCCGCAGACGACGGGCACCTGGCCGCGCACGCTCATGACCGTGGTGGAGTCGGCGGATGCCGCGACACCGACCACGACGATCATGATGATGACGCAAGAGACGCCGTGGGACGAATACAAGGCGTCGTACGTCGGGAACCTCGAGGCCTCCACCAACCTGCCGGAGCTCGCCGCCCCGTACGTGGGCGCGACGCAGGTGCCGCCGGACTCCTCGTTCCTCACCCTCGCCCCCGAGAAGGTCGCCGCCGCCTACGCCGACATCATCAACAACGGCGAGAACAGCACCTCGGCCGCGCTCTTCGACACCGCGAACGACCTGTTGCTCTCCGCCATCCAGGACAACAAGACGAAGCGCACCGACGAGCTCAACCAGACCGGCGCCGGAACGGCGGAGATCAGCTTCGCTGCCTCGGCGGGGCCCGCCACCCCCATCGCCCTCGCGACGCTCGACACCGGCGCGATCGTCGCCGTGAATGTCTACGAGAGCGACACGGCGAAGCCCACGAACGCCGACGCGGTCATCAAGCTCGACAACAATCCGGCGGTCAAGGCCCTGACCGGTGTCGACCAGTCCGCGACAGGCTTCACCACGACCTACTCCGACCAGGTGTTCTTCTACGTGCCCAGCCAGGGCTCCGACGACAAGATCCGCCTGCTCGGCTACCGTTCCAGCCTCCTCGAAGCGAAGGTGTCCCCGTGAGCACTCCCGCCCCCGGCTCCGTCATGCGCGGTGCCGTCGACCTCTCGTCGCTGCGCAACCGTCCCGCCGCCCCCGCGGCCCCCGCGACCCCTCCCGCCGACGGCGCCGCCCCGGCCGGTGCCCTGCCCCTGGTCTTCGATGTGACCGACGCGACCTTCGGCGAGGTGCTCGAGCTCTCGCGCACGGTGCCCGTCGTCATCGACCTGTGGGCCGAGTGGTGCGGGCCGTGCAAGCAGCTCAGCCCGGTGCTCGAGAGGGTCGTCACCGAACTGGCCGGCCGCCTCGTACTGGCGAAGGTCGACGTCGACGCCAACCCGCAGCTGGCGCAGGGCTTCCGCGCGCAGTCCATTCCGATGGTCCTCGCGCTCGTCGCGGGTCAGCCCGTTCCGCTGTTCACCGGCGCGGTGCCGGAGCAGCAGGTGCGCGACGTCTTCGCTCAGCTGCTGCAGCTCGCCGCCCAGCACGGCGTCACCGGCACCGTTCCCGTCGCCGGGGCGGCCGATGCGGCTCCGGCGGAGGAGCCCCCGCTGCCGCCGCTGCACGCCGAGGCGTTCGCCGCAATCGAGGAGGGCGACTACGCCCGCGCGATCACGGCGTACGAGAAGGCTCTCGCCGAGAACCCGCGTGACTCCGACGCCCGTGCGGGTCTCGGTCAGGTGCGCCTGCTCGACCGCGTGCAGGGCGCCGACCTGCAGGCGGCGCGTGCCGCGGCCGCGGCCGATCCCACGGGCGTCGACGCCCAGTTCGTCGTCGCCGACCTCGATGTCGTCGGCGGACACATCGATGACGCATTCGGGCGTCTGCTCGATCTCTTCGCGGCGCTTCCTGCCGACGAGCGCGCCCCGGTCCGCGAGCGCCTGCTGGAGCTGTTCGGGATCGTCGGCGACGACGACGCCCGCGTCGTACGGGCGCGCGCGCGGCTGGCATCCCTGCTCTTCTGACACGACCGACGACGCGGCCCGGTCCCTCTGGGGGGTCCGGGCCGTCGTTCGTCGGGGCCGGCGCGAGATGCGACCGTGGATGAACACGCGGGCGTCCCGTCTCACCGGGAGCCGGTCACGTACCCCGGGCACGCGAACGCCCCGCCCCGGTGATCGGGACGGGGCGTCGGACTCCGCGGGTCAGGACCCGGCGCGGTGGTGCAGCCAGAGCACCCCGAGCGGCGGGAGGGTGAGAGTGGCGCTCCCGCGGCCGTCGGTCGTGACCGTGCCGAGGTTGCCCTGGCCGGAACCGCCGAACACCTCGGCGTCGCTGTTGAGCACCTCGGTCCACGATCCGGATTCGGGCAGGTCGAGCGGGAAGTCGGTGAGCGGGACGCCGGAGAAGTTGCACACGACCGCGATCGTGTTGCCGTGGTGGTCGCGACGGGCGAAAGCGAGCACGTTCGGGTTCCACGCGGGCGCGCCGAGACGCGAGAAGGCCGCTCCGTCGTGGTCGCGCGACCACAGCGCCGCCTGGTCCTTGTACACGCGGTTCAGCTCGGCGACGAATTCGTGCAACTGCTTGTGGGAGGGCTGGTCGAGCATCCACCAGTCGATCGATCGGGACTCGGACCACTCCGACATCTGGCCGAACTCCTGGCCCATGAAGAGCAACTGCTTGCCCGGGTGGCCCCACATGTACGCCAGGAAGGCGCGCATGTTGGCGAGCTTCTGCCAGTGGTCTCCCGGCATGCGGCCGAAAAGGCTCCCCTTGCCGTGCACGACCTCGTCGTGGCTGATGGGCAGGACGAAGTTCTCGCTGAAGGAGTAGACGAACGAGAACGACAGCTCGCCCTCGTGGTGCGACCGGTACATCGGATCGCGACCGATGTACTGCAGCGAGTCGTTCATCCACCCCATGTTCCACTTGAAGCCGAAACCGAGTCCGGCGTGCGACGTCGGGGCGGTGACGCCGGGGAAGCTCGTCGACTCCTCGGCGATGAGAGCGATGCCGGGGTAGCGCTTGTAGGACGTCGCGTTGACTTCCTGCAGGAAGCGGATCGCCTCGAGGTTCTCGCGACCGCCGAACTGGTTCGGTGCCCATTCGCCGTCGTTGCGCGAGTAGTCGAGATAGAGCATGGATGCCACGGCATCCACGCGCAGACCGTCGACGTGGAACTCCTCGAACCAGTACAGCGCGTTCGCGACGAGGAAGTTGCGCACCTCGTTGCGGCCGTAGTCGAAGATGAGCGTGCCCCAGTCCTTGTGCTCGCCGCGGCGGGGATCGGGGTGCTCGTAGAGGGCCTCGCCGTCGAAGCGGGCCAGGGCGAAGTCGTCTTTCGGGAAGTGCCCGGGGACCCAGTCCATGATGACGCCGATGCCGGCCTGGTGAAGACGGTCGATGAGGTAGCGCAGGTCGTCGGGGGAGCCGAAGCGGCTCGTGGGGGCGTAGTAGCCCGACACCTGGTAGCCCCACGACCCACCGAAGGGGTGCTCGGCGAGCGGAAGGAACTCGACGTGGGTGAAGCCCTGAGCGCCGACGTAGGCGATGATCTCGTCGGCCGCGTCGCGGTACGAGAGTCCCTGCTTCCACGAGCCGAGGTGCAGCTCGTAGATCGACATCGGGCGGTCGATCGGCGCGGTGCGGGAGCGCTCATCGATCCAGTCGTCGTCGGCCCAGGCGTAGGCGGAGTCGGTGACGACCGACGCGGTGGCCGGGGGGACCTCGGCGAGGCGCGCCATCGGGTCGGCCTTCTCGATCCACTGGCCACCGCGGGTGAGGATCTCGAATTTGTAGCGGGCGCCGATCCCGACGCCGGGGATGAAGAGCTCCCAGACGCCGCTTCCGCCCATCGAGCGCATCGCGCTGCCCGACCCGTCCCAGCCGTTGAAGTCGCCGATTACGCGCAACGCACGGGCGTCGGGCGCCCACACGGTGAAGGCGGTGCCCGAGGACCCGTCGAGTTCGCGGACGTGCGCTCCGAGCACGCGCCACAGCTCCTCGTGACGTCCCTCGGTGATGAGGTGCAGGTCGAGCTCGCCGATGGAGGGGGCGTGGCGATAGCCGTCATCGGCCGCATGCTCCGACCCGTCGTACGACGCGCGTACCAGGTAGGCCCCGGGGAAGGCGTCGACCGCGGCCTCCCAGATGCCCCCGCGCACGTGCTCGAGCGGAACCGGGGTGCCGTCGGCGAGCTCGGCGACGACGGTCGCGGCGAGGGGGCGCCGCGAGCGGATGACCCACCCGTCGCCGGTCTCGTGCACGCCCAGCACGCTGTGCGGGTCGTGGTGGGAGCCGTGGGCCACGGCATCCAGGATCTCGGGGGAGAGGGAGGTCATCGGTTCTCCTTGACGTGCAGGATGTGCACGGGCTCGCTGAAGGCGTCGAGGCGGACGAAGTTGTGGTCGGCCCAGGTCCAGACCTGGCCGGTCACGAGGTCTTCGACGTCGTACGACGCGCCGGGTTCGACGCCGAACGCGGTCGTGTCGAGGTGGACGGTGGTCTCGCGCGCCGAGTGCGGGTCGACGTTGGCGACGACGATCACCGTGTCGGAGGTGCCGGTGGGGCTGAGGGCGGCATCCAGGTGCTTGGAGTACACGAGGATGGCGTCGTCGTCGCTCCAGTGCACCTGCAGGTTGCGCAGCTGACGGAGGGCCGGATGGGCGCGGCGCGCGGCGTTGAGCATGCGCAGGTAGGGGGCGAGAGAGTCGCCCGCCGCCTCGGCGCCCGCCCAGTCGCGGAACTTGTACTCGTACTTCTCGTTGTCGATGTTCTCTTCGGAGCCCGGGCGCGCGATGTTCTCGTACAGCTCGTACCCGGCGTAGACGCCGTAGGTGGGGGCGGCCGTCGCGGCGATCGCAGCGCGGATCTTGTAGGCCGGGCGCCCGCCGAACTGCAGGTACTCCGTGAGGATGTCGGGAGTGTTGACGAAGAGGTTCGGCCGCAGGAAGTCGTCGGTCTCGTGGGCGAGGCCGCCGAGGAACTCCTCGAGCTCTTCCTTCGTGTTGCGCCAGGTGAAGTACGTGTAGCTCTGCTGGAACCCGGCCATCGCCAGACCCTGCAGGGGTGCCGGACGCGTGAACGCCTCCGCCAGGAAGACGGCATCGGGTTCTTCCGCGCTCACCGTGGCGATGAGCCACTCCCAGAACTGCAGCGGCTTGGTGTGGGGGTTGTCGACGCGGAAGATGGTGACGCCCTGCGCGATCCAGTGGCGCACGATGCGCAGCACCTCGGCGCGGATGCCTTCGGGGTCGTTGTCGAAGTTGACCGGGTAGATGTCCTGGTACTTCTTGGGCGGGTTCTCGGCGAACGCGATCGAGCCGTCGGGGAGCGTCGTGAACCACTCGGGGTGGTCTGCGACCCACGGGTGGTCGGGCGAGGCCTGCACAGCGAGGTCGAGGGCCACCTCGATGCCGTTCCGGCGCGCGGCGGCGACGAAGGCGCGGAAGTCCTCGAGCGTGCCGAGGTCGGGGTGCACCGTGTCGTGCCCGCCCTCCGCGGCGCCGATGGCCCACGGCGAGCCCGGGTCGCCCGGCTGCGTGACGAGCGTGTTGTTCGGACCCTTGCGGTTGGTCACGCCGATGGGATGGATCGGCGGGAGGTAGAGCACGTCGAAGCCCATGTCGGCCACGCCGGGGAGGCGATCGACGGCGGTGCGGAACGTGCCGCTGATCACGGATCCGTCGTCGCGGCGCGTGGCGCCCTCCGAGCGCGGGAAGAACTCGTACCAGGCGCCCACGCCGGCGCGCTCGCGCTCGACGACCAGCTCGGCGTCCTTACCGACCGAGACGAGTCCCATCATCGGCCGGACCTCGAACAGCGCGGCGATCGCGGGGTCGCGCACGATCTGCCGGGCGGTGTCGTCGTGCACCTCCGGGTCGCGCAGCGCGCGGGCGGCGTCGTACAGGCGGTCCTTATCGCTGCCGGGGCGCTTCTTCTCGCCTCGGGCGCGGTCGAACAGCTGGGCGCCCATCTCGCGCATGAGCGCGGTGTCGACACCTGCGGCGATCTTCAGTTCGGCCGCGTGCTCCCACGTCGCGAAGTCGTCGGCGAACGACTCGAACCGGAAGCGCCACACACCCTGCTCGAGCGGGGCCACGAGGGTCGACCAGCGATCGAAGCCGTCGTTGAGGGGGCTGAGTCGATGCAACGACTCGTCGCCCGAGGGCGAGAACAGTCGCACCTGCACGCCGATGCGGTCGTGTCCCTCGCGGAATGCGGTGACCGTGAAGGGAACGGCTTCGCCCACGTACGCGGAGGGGCGGAACCGCCCACCCGGGACGCTCGGGTGCGGCAGCGCCATCGGGATGCGCGGCGTGACGACGCTGCGCGAGGTCGGCGTCGGCTTGACCGGACGCACGGGAATCGAGGCGGCGCTGCGCCAGGGCAGCTCGGGCGAAGGAGTCGTCGTGGTGGCCACGGTCCGAACCTACCGCGGGCCACCGACGTTGCCGCATCGTTTCGCGCGGCCTTGACAGGGCGCTGCGGTTACTCGACGCGGAACAGCATCATCGACGCGCCCGTCACCGGCACGACGTCTCCCGCGGCGAACCGCGCCGGGGCGGACGTGGGCGTCTCGTCGGCACTGGACCACAGGGCGAGGTAGGCGAGGTCGGGCTCTCCGTCGATGCGCGGCAGCACGATCTCGGTGTCCGCCTCGGTGCCGTGCACCACGAGGAGCACGCGATTCGGGTCCTCGTCCTCGGGCGTCGAGGTCGCGAGGTACTGCAGCGTGCGGTGGGCGGGGTCGTTCCACCGGTCGCTCGACATCGTGTCGCCGCGCTCGTCGAACCACTCCATGACGGATGCCGAGGGGATCCGCTCCCCGAGCCGGGCGAAGCGGCGGGGGCGCAGGGCGGGGTTCTCCCGCCGCACCTGCAGCAGGCGCTGGGTGTGGGCGAACAGGTCGCGCTGCCAGGGCGCGAGGTCCCACGACAACCACGTCAGGGCGGAGTCGTGGCAGTAGGCGTTGTTGTTGCCGCGCTGCGTGCGCCCCATCTCGTCTCCGGCCGTGATCATGGGGACCCCGGCGGACAGCAGCAGGGTGCCCATCAGGTTGCGCATGGCCTTGCGTCGCGTGGCGAGGACGCGCTCGTCGTCGGTGCGGCCCTCGGCACCGTGGTTGAACGAGCGGTTGGTGTCGGCACCGTCGCGGTTCTGCTCGCCGTTGCCCAGGTTGTGCTTGACGTCGTACGACACGAGATCGCGCAGCGTGAAGCCGTCATGGGCCGTGACGAAGTTGACGCTCGCGAGCGGGCCGCGCTCCTCGCTGAACGTGTTCGACGAACCCGCGAGCCGGGTGGCGAACCCGCCCACGCCGACCGGGGCGGTGTCGGCGCGGCGCGCGTAGTCGATGTCGCTCAACCAGAAGTTGCGCACGCGGTCGCGGTACCGGTCGTTCCACTCCAGCCACCCGGGGCCGAAGTTGCCGGTCTGCCATCCGCCCATGCCGACGTCCCACGGCTCCGCGATGAGCTTCGTGTCCGCGAGCCGCTCGTCGTCGCGGATGGCCGTGAGCAGCGGGTGATCGGGGGTGAAGGAGTGATGCGCGTCCCGCCCGAGCGTCACCGCCAGGTCGAAGCGGAAGCCGTCGATCTGCACGTCTTCCGACCAGTAGCGGAGCGAGTCCAGGACGAGCCGGGCCGCGGCATCCGTCGAGGTGTTCACCGCGTTGCCGCATCCGGTCTCGTCGATGTAGACGCCCTCGGCCGTCTGCCGGTAGTAGGCGCGGTTGTCGATCCCGCGCAGGCTCGTGCGGGGACCGCCGATGCCCTCTTCGGCGGTGTGGTTGTAGACCACGTCGAGCAGCACCTCGAGCCCCGCCTCGTGCAGGAGCTTGACCATCCCCTTGAACTCGCGCAGCACCGCGTCGGGGCCCTCGGCGCGGCTGGCGGCCGTGGCGTAGGGCGCGTGCGGGGTGAAGAAGTTGAGGGAGTTGTAGCCCCAGTAGTTCGACAGTCCGAGCTGCAGCAGGCGCGGTTCGGTGGCGAAGGCGTGCACGGGCAGCAGTTCGACGCTGGTGACCCCGAGCGAGAGCAGATGGTCGATCATCGCGGGGTGCGCGAGGCCCGCGTACGTGCCGTGCAATGCCGGGGGGATGAAGGGATGCCGCTTGGTCAGGCCCTTCACGTGCCCCTCGTAGATCACCGTGCGGTCCAGGGGCACACGGGGCTTGGCCGACGAGCCCCAATCGAACGAGCCGTCGACCACGACCGAGCGCCAATCGCCGAAGCTGCCCGACACGAGTCCGCGCGAGTACGGCTCGATCAGCAGCGACTGCGGGTTGAAGGTGTGTCCCGGTCCGTGCGGTCCGCCCACGCGGATCGCGTACCGTGCCCCGGGCCGCAGGAGCGGCGTCGACGCCTCGAACACGCCCCCGCCCACGGGAGTCATCGTGATCGTCTCGGTGGCCCAGTCGAGGTCGACATCGTCGAAGACGAGCAACTGCATCGCGTCGGCGGCGCCCGACCACACGCGCAGCGTCCCGCCGTCGGGACCGAGACGCACCCCGAGGTCGTCGAGCGCGGGGGTCAGCAGGCTCGGTCGGGTGGAGGAGCGGGCGGGGAGGGCAGTCTCGGGTCGGACCATGCGTCTTAGGGTAGTGAAGACGGACGGCGGAGCCGGGAGGGTGGCGGATGCGGGTCTACCTCGATCACGCAGCGACGACGCCTCTTCGCGCAGAGGCGCGGGAGGCCTGGCTCGCCGCGCACGAGGTGCTCGGCAACCCCTCGTCGATCCATGGGGCGGGTCAGGATGCGCGGCGCCTGCTCGAAGACGCCCGTGACGGTCTCGCCGAGGTCCTGGGATGCCAGAGCATCGAGGTCGTGCTGACCTCGGGTGGCACGGAAGCGGCGAATCTCGCCCTGAAGGGGCTCTGGTGGGCGCGCGAGCCCGGCGCCCGTGCCCTGGTGCTGCCCGACGGCGAGCACCACGCGACCCTCGACGTCGTCGGCTGGCTCGCGGCGTCGCAGGAGGCCGAGGTCCGCTCCGTGCCGCTCGACCCGGTCGGGCGCATCGACGGCGACTCCTTCGCGGCCGCCCTGCCCGGGGCCGCTCTCGCGACGGCGCTCGTGGCCAACAACGAGGTCGGGACGATCCAGGATGCCGCGGGCCTGGCGGCAGCGGCATCCGGTGCCGGAATTCCCCTGCACCTCGACGCGGTGTCGGCGCTCGGGCAGATCCCGGTCGACTTCTCCGCGTGGCGCGGGGCCGGCTCGGCGCGCGGGGGACTGGTCGCGATGTCGGCGTCGGCGCACAAGGTCGGCGGACCCGTCGGCGTGGGCGCCGCCGTCGTGTCGCGGCACGCCACGATGACGCCGCTCCTGCACGGCGGCGGTCAGCAGCGCGGGCTCCGCGCCGGGACGCAGGACGTCGCGGGTGCGGCCGCCTTCGCCGCCGCCGCACGAGCGGCCGAGGCGGAGCGCGAGCAGGAGAGCGCGCGTCTGGCGGCCCTGCGCGACCGTCTGGTGAGCGGCATCCTGCAGTCCATCCCCGCCGCGCGGCTGCTGGGCGACCCCCACGACCGTCTTCCCGGCAACGCGCACGTGCTGTTCCCGGATGCCGCCGGCGAGACGCTGTTGTTCCTGCTCGACATGGCGGGGGTCGCGGTCTCGACAGGGTCCGCCTGCCAGGCCGGGGTGGCCGAGCCCTCGCACGTGGTGCTCGCCCTGGGCTACGACGACCGCGCGGCGCGATCGGTGCTGCGCTTCACCCTCGGGCACACCTCCACGGCCGATGACGTCGAGTCCGTTCTCGCCCGGCTCCCCGACGCGTACGCGCGGGCCGTGGCATCCGGCGCATCCGGCGCCCGTTCAGCGGGCCGTTCGTAGACTGGGACGATGCGAGTTCTGGCGGCGATGAGCGGAGGCGTGGACTCCGCGGTGGCGGCGGCCCGCGCCGTGGAGGCCGGTCATGACGTGGTCGGTGTGCACTTGGCGCTCTCGCGGGCCGGCGGGACTCTTCGCGCCGGGAGCCGCGGCTGCTGCACGATCGAGGACGCCATGGACGCGCGTCGCGCGGCCGACAAGCTAGGGATGCCGTTCTACGTCTGGGACTTCTCGGAGCGCTTCCGCGACGACGTGATCGACGACTTCGTGTCGGAGTACCGCGCGGGACGCACCCCGAACCCGTGCATGCGGTGCAACGAGAAGATCAAGTTCGCCGCCCTTCTGGAGCGGGCGATCGAGCTCGGCTTCGACGCCGTGTGCACCGGGCATTACGCCACCCTCGTCGACACTCCGGCGGGTCGCGAACTGCACCGGGCCTCGGATGCCGCGAAGGACCAGTCCTACGTGCTCGGCGTGCTGACGGCCGAGCAGCTCGCGCACACCTACTTCCCGCTCGGGTCGACCCCCTCGAAGGCGGTCGTGCGTGCGGAGGCCCAGGCCCGGGGACTCACCGTCGCGCACAAGCCCGACAGCCACGACATCTGCTTCATCCCCGACGGCGACACGCGCGGCTGGCTCGCCGACAAGGTCGGCGCCGAGCGCGGTGACATCCTCGACCGCACGGGCGCCGTCGTGGGCACCCACGAAGGGGCGCACGCCTTCACCGTGGGGCAGCGACGCGGACTGCAGCTGGGGGTTCCGGCATCCGATGGGAAGCCCCGGTTCGTGCTCGAGGTGCGCCCGGTGAACAACACCGTCGTGGTGGGACCGAAGGAAGCCCTGGCCTGCAGCGAGATCGCCGGGGAGCGCTTCACCTGGGCGGGCCGCGCGCCGTCGGCGTCGACCTTCGCCTGTCACGTGCAGATCCGGGCTCACGCCGACCCGGTGCCGGCCGTCGCCGTGCTCGAGGACGGGGTCGTGACCGTGCGACCCGAGACGCCGTTCGACGGTGTCGCACCCGGGCAGACCGCCGTGCTGTACGACGGGACGCGCGTGATCGGTCAGTTCACGATCGACCGGACGGTGTCGGCGGTTCCGGTCGAGGTCTGACGCGTTCGACGTCGCAAGGTGGTGCGCGCCCAGGGTGGAACGGCGCGCGGCAAGGGCCGCGGCGATGTCGGAGGCCCTCCCTAAGCTGGATGCCGTGACTGAGCTCCCCGACATCCCCCTCGACGCGGCGCGCGACGAATGGACCGACCTGGCCCAGCGCGTGCTCGACGCGCGCGACGCGTACTACGGGCGCGACGCCGAACTCGTCGACGATGCGACGTACGACGGATGGATGCATCGGCTCGAGGCGCTGGAGCGCCGCTATCCCGAGCTGCAGGGGCAGGACAGTCCGACGCAGTCCGTCGGAGCCGCCGAGGCGACCGACCTCGTGACGATCGAACACGCCGAGCGCATGCTGAGTCTCGACAACGTGTTCTCACCCGACGAACTGCGCGATTGGGCGGTCAAGACGCAAGCGTCGGCGGGCCGGCCCGTGCAGTGGCTCAGCGAGTTGAAGATCGACGGGCTCGCGATCAACCTCCGCTACGAGAACGGCGTCCTGACTTCGGCGGCGACGCGCGGAGACGGCCGCGTCGGCGAGATCGTGACCGAGAACGCCCTGCGCGTGGCCGGCATCCCTCAGGAGCTGTCGGGCGAGGGGCATCCGGCCCTCGTCGAGGTGCGCGGCGAGGTGTTCATCCCCGTCGCCGCGTTCGAGAACCTCAACCGTCTGCAGGGCGAGTACCGGGAGCGCGCGATCGCCGAGGCGCGCGAGCGCTCCGCGGGACGACGCGGAGGGCGGGCGTTCGACGAAGAGAAGGCGGAGCTCGCCGCGGCGCGCCGCTTCCCGGCCTTCGCGAATCCGCGCAACGCGGCGAGCGGCGGGCTGCGGCAGCAGATCGAGAAGAAGAGCGGTCTCGAGCTCGAGGCCGGGCTCGCCCGTATCGCCTCGCTGGCCCTGTACGTGCACGGAATCGGCGCCTGGCCCGATCCGCCGGTGGCGGCGCAGAGCGAGATCTACGATCTGCTGAAGGGATGGGGCCTGCCGACCTCGCCGTACAGCAAGGTCGAGGCCTCGATCGACGGCGTCCTCGACTTCGTCGCCCATCACGGTGAGCATCGGCATGACGTCGAGCACGAGATCGACGGTGTCGTCGTCAAGGTCGACGAGCTGGCCCTCCACGACGAGCTCGGCGCCACGAGCCGTGCGCCCCGCTGGGCGATCGCGTACAAGTACCCGCCCGAGCAGGTCAACACGAAGCTGCTCGACATCGTCGTGTCGGTCGGCCGCACCGGGCGCGCCACGCCGTTCGCCGTGATGGAGCCCGCCAAGGTGGCCGGCAGCGTCGTGCGCCAGGCGACGCTTCACAACCAGGACGTCGTGAAGGTCAAGGGCGTGCTCATCGGCGACACCGTCGTGCTGCGCAAGGCGGGCGACGTCATCCCCGAGGTGCTCGGTCCCGTCGTCGAGCTGCGCGACGGCACCGAGCGGGCCTTCGTCATGCCCGCCGACTGCCCGGAATGCGGCACGCCGCTGCGGCCGGCGAAAGAGGGCGACATCGACCTGCGGTGCCCGAACGCGCGTTCGTGCCCCGCGCAGGTGCGCGGTCGCGTCGAGCACATCGGCTCGCGCGGTGCCCTCGACATCGAGGCGCTCGGCGAGGTGACGGCCGCCGCCCTCACGCAACCCGAGGTTCCCGAGCGCCCGCCGCTCGACACCGAGGCCGGGCTGTTCGACCTCACCGTCGACGAGCTGGTGCCCATCGAGGTCGTCGTGCGCGACTCCGAGACGGGGGAGCGCAAAGTCGACGCCGACACGGGCGAGCTGGTGCGACGCGCACCGTTCCAGAAGCTCGGCCCCGCGACCTACCCGCCCGGGTCCGAAGACCTCGACCCGGCGGAGCGCCGCCGACGTGGCATCCGGAAGGACTACCGCGAGGTGCGCCCCTCGGAGCAGGCGACCAAGCTGCTCGCCGAGCTGGAGAAGGCCAAGACCAAAGACCTGTGGCGCCTGCTCGTCTCCCTGAACATCCGTCACGTGGGTCCGGTCGCCGCTCGCGCCCTCGCGCAGTGGTTCGGATCGCTGGACGCCATCCGCGCGGCCACGCGGGAAGAGCTCGCCGCCGTCGAGGGGGTCGGCGGCATCATCGCCGACGCGGTGATCGATTGGTTCGAGGTCGACTGGCATCGCGAGATCGTCGAGCGCTGGCAGGCGGCCGGCGTGCGCTTCTCGATCCCCGGCCACCCGGGCCCTGGGGCCGCCGCCGCGGCGGGGGGCGTGCTCGCGGGCGTCACCGTGGTCGCGACCGGTTCTCTCGACGGCTACACGCGCGAAGGAGCTCAAGAAGCGATCATCTCGGCGGGTGGCAAGGCCGCGTCGAGCGTGTCGAAGAAGACGGACTTCGTCGCCGCCGGCCCGGGTGCCGGATCCAAGCTCGCCAAGGCCGAGGAGTTGGGGCTGCGCATCCTCGACGCGGCGCAGTTCAAGATCCTGGTCGAGCAGGGGCCCGCCGCGCTCGACGGCGCGGGGTCGGAGGGTGACGCGGAGGCGCCGACCGAATGACGGGTAAGGGCGGGGCCGAAGCCCCGCCCTTACCCTTTGCGGGACCGCAGCCCCGCCCTTCCGGCTCGCGGGACCGCGGCCCCGCCCTTCCGGCTCGCGGGACCGCAGCCCCGCCCTTCCGGCTCGCGGGACCGCAGCCCCGCCCTTCCGGTTGCTGCCCGTCAGCCGGCGCAGGCCGTGCCGGCCTGTGTGAAGCTCTCCTGCAGTGCGGTGATCTGCTCACCCAGCCCACTCGCTTTGCTCGGGTCGGCCATGACCCCCTCGAGGAACGCGACGTACTGGTCGAGGGTCTGAGTGGCGTTCTGTGCCGCGGGGGCGATCTCCGCGTTCGTGATCTGCGAGAAGTCGCCCTTCACCTTGCTCGCGAGCTCCTTGAAGCGGGTGACCGCAGCCTGGGGATCCGACGTGTCGATGTCGCCACTGGCGGAGGTGACGTCGTTGAACGACGTGATGATGATCTGGCAGGCGTCCTGCTTCGACTGGTCTCCGGCCGGCGCGACCGATGCCTGCGACGGCGTCGGGGCGGAGCTCGAGGCGACGCTGCTCGGCGCCGAGCTCTCCTGCGCGGTGGAGTCGGCATCCGAGGATCCGCCCCCGGAACACCCCGCCAGAAGCAGAGCGGTCGCGGCGACGGCGGCGAACGAGGCACGTTTGATGATCATGTGAGTCCCCCCAAAGGTCACGGCCGGGTCAGGGATCGGCCCGTCGCCCCACGGTAGCGAAGCCGCGATCATCGGCACGGATCCGGCTACCCCCTTGCGCGGAGCGGGTCGCATCCCCTCGGACGGTAGCGCGCCGAAGCCGGTCGCCGGGCAGCCCCGCGGCGCCCCCTCAGTCCGCCAGCAGCGTCTCCCGCACCTGACGGCGCAGGACTTTGCCGATGAGCGAGCGCGGCAGGTCGTCGACGATCACGATGCGACGGGGCACCTTGTACGGCGTCAGGATGCCGCGCGCGAACGCCCGGACCGCTTCGACGTCGAGTTCGCCGGCGACGGTCGGCACGACGGCCGCGACGACCTCCTCGCCCGAGTGCTCGCTCGGCAGGCCCACGACGGCGACGTCGGCGACGCCGGGGTGCTGACGCAGCACGTTCTCGACCTCGGTGGGAGCGACGTTGAACCCGCCGGTGATGATGAGCTCCTTGATGCGGTCGACGATGCGGACGAAGCCGCCCTCGTCGATCGTGACGATGTCGCCGGTGCGGAACCAGCCGTCGACGAACACCGCGTCGGTCTCCTCCGGCTTGCCGTAGTAGCCCGAGAACACCTGCGGTCCGCGCACGAGGAGCTCGCCGCGCTCGACGTCGGTCCGCGGGTCGTCGGGGTCGACGACCCGGCACTCGGTTCCCGGCAGCGGGAGTCCGACCGTCCCCGCGACACGGTTGTCGGCGACGGGGTTGGCCATGAGCACGGGGGAGCACTCGCTCAGCCCGTACCCCTCGACCAGGTATCCGCCCGTGGCCTCCTCGAAGGGGACGACCAGCTCGTGCGGCAGCGCCATGGCGCCGGAGATGGCCACGTCGGTGCCGGCGAGCGACACGCCCCGCTCCCGGGCCGCGGCCATCAACCGCTCGGCGATGGGGGGAACGAGCGGCAGAAAGGTCGCCGGATGCTTCTTCGTCACGGCGAGCACGAGGTCGGCCTCGAACTTCGGGAAGAGCACGAGCCGGGCGCCCATCGACATCGCGAAGGTGAGGCAGAGAGTGAGGCCGTAGGCGTGGAACATCGGCAGCACCGCGTAGACGACGCATCCCTCTCCCCGTACGATCTGCGGGACCCAGGCCCGCGCCTGCGCGGCATTGGCCAGCAGGTTGGCGTGGGTGAGCATGGCGCCCTTGGGCGTGCCCGTGGTGCCGCTCGTGTACTGGATGATGGCGAGGTCGGACGTGACCGGGCGCGGATGCGAGGCGGGCAGAGGTGCGTGGCGCACGACGTCGTCCCAGTCCACTGCGCCTTTGGTGGCGGCGTGCAGAGCTGCGCGGGATTCGCGGGCCCTCGCGACCGGCAGACGCAGCGCGAGACGCGTCGTCCATGGCATCGCCCGGGTCACGTCCACCGAGATGAGGGTGTCCAGGCGCAGATCGGCCGGGAACTCCTGCACGGTCGCCACGACCTTGCTCCACACGATCGCGTGCTTCGCCCCGTGGTCCTCGAACTGCTTGCGCAGCTCCCGGGCGGTGTAGAGCGGATTGTGCTCGACCACGACCGCTCCGAGCCGCAGCACGGCGTAGAACGCGACGATGTGCTGCGGGCAGTTGGGCAGTACGAGCGCCACCGGGTCCCCCGCACGCACACCGTGCGCGGCGAGGGCCGCCGCGGCGCGCGCGATCTGCTCCGACATCTCGGCGTAGGTGGTCTCGCGTCCGAAGAACTGCAGGGCCGGGGCGTCGGGGTAGTCGCGCGTGGAGGCGTCGACGATGTCGAGGAGCGACCCCGTCTGCGCTTCCAGGTCTTCGGGCACCCCCGCGGCATAGCTCGAGGTCCAGGGTCGCGGCGGATCGAAGCTCGTCACCCGGCCAGCCTAGGGCGGCATTGCGGTGGGAGCCAGGCGGCGCGCGACGGGGAGGAGACCGTCTGCGAACTAGACTCGGGGGGTGTCTGAAATCACTCCTGATCTCGTGCGCCATCTCGGTGTGCTCGCCCGGATCCAGTTGAGCGACGAGGAGGTCCAGAGCCTCACCGGCCAGCTGGATGCCATCGTCGACAACATCGCGAAGGTGTCCGAGGTGGCGACCCCCGAGGTCGTCGCGACGAGCCACCCGATCCCGCTCGAGAACGTCTTCCGCCCCGACGTCGTGCAGCAGCAGCTCACGCGCGAGCAGGTGCTCCAGAACGCCCCCGACCAGGCCGACGGCCGTTTCCGTGTGACCGCGATCCTGGGAGAAGAGCAGTGACCGACCTCACTCGCCTGACCGCGGCCGACCTGGCCGCCAAACTCGCCTCGTCCGAGGTGTCGAGCGTCGAAGCCACGCAGGCGCACCTCGACCGCATCGCCGCCGTCGACGGCGACGTCCACGCCTTCCTGCACGTGAGCGATCACGCGCTCGAGGTCGCCGCCGACATCGATCGCCGCCGCGCCGCGGGCGAGCAGCTCCACGAGCTCGCCGGTGTGCCGCTCGCCGTCAAGGACGTGCTCGTCACCACCGACATGCCCTCCACGAGCGGATCGAAGATCCTCGAGGGCTACATGTCGCCCTACGACGCCACGGTCGTCGCGCGCTCCCGTGCGGCCGGCCTCGTGCCCCTCGGCAAGACGAACATGGATGAATTCGCGATGGGCTCCTCGACGGAGTTCTCGGCCTACGGTCCCACCCGCAACCCCTGGGACCTCGATCGCATCCCCGGAGGCTCCGGCGGCGGGTCGGCGGCGGCCGTCGCCGCGTTCGAGGCGCCCCTGGCCCTCGGCTCCGACACCGGCGGCTCGATCCGTCAGCCCGCGCACGTCACCGGCACGGTGGGCGTCAAGCCCACGTACGGCGGGGTCAGCCGCTACGGCGCGATCGCCCTGGCATCCAGCCTCGACCAGGTGGGTCCGGTCACGCGCACCGTCCTCGATGCGGGCCTGCTGCACGACGTCATCGGCGGGCACGACCCGAACGACTCGACCTCGCTCTCCGACGCCTGGCCGTCGTTCGCCGCCGCGGCGCGTGAAGGCGCGACGGGGGAGGTTCTCAAGGGCCTGAAGGTCGGCGTCATCCGCGAGCTCGACGACCGTGGCTTCCAGAAGGGCGTGTCGGACTCGTTCCGCGCGTCGCTGGCGGCCATGCAGGCCCAGGGGGCCGAGATCGTCGAGATCAGCGCCCCGCACTTCGAGTACGGCGTCGCGGCGTACTACCTGATCCTCCCCGCGGAGGCGTCGAGCAACCTCGCCAAGTTCGACTCGGTGCGCTTCGGTCTGCGAGTCACGCCGCAGGGCACCCCCACGGTCGAGAACGTCATGGCCGCGACGCGCGATGCCGGGTTCGGTCCTGAGGTCAAGCGCCGCATCATCCTCGGCACGTACGCGCTGTCGGCGGGTTACTACGACGCGTACTACGGCAGCGCCCAGAAGGTGCGCACGCTCATCCAGCAGGACTTCGACGCCGCCTTCGCACAGGTCGACGTCATCGCGACTCCGTCGGCTCCCACCACGGCGTTCCGCCTGGGAGAGAAGCTCGACGACCCGCTGCAGATGTACCTCAACGACGTGACCACGATCCCGGCGAACCTCGCCGGCGTCCCGGGCATCTCGATCCCGAGCGGCCTGGCGGACGACGACGGGCTGCCCGTCGGCATCCAGTTCCTCGCCCCCGCCCGCGAGGACGCGCGTCTATACCGCGTCGGTGCCGCGCTCGAGGCGCTGCTGGTCGATCAGTGGGGCGGACCGCTGCTCGACAAAGCCCCTTCTCTCACGAACGGAGCGTCCCTCTGATGGCCAAAGACGCACTCATGGACTTCGACGAGGCGCTCGAGCTGTTCGAGCCCGTCCTCGGCTTCGAGGTGCACGTCGAGCTGAACACGGCGACCAAGATGTTCTCGGCGGCGCCGAACCCGGCGAACGAGGCCCACCACGGAGCCGAGCCCAACACGCTCGTCGCCCCGGTCGACATGGGCCTGCCGGGTGCACTGCCCGTGGTCAACGCCGAGGCGATCCGCTCCTCGATCAGCCTGGGTCTCGCCCTCGGCTGCTCGATCGCGCCCTCGAGCCGGTTCGCGCGGAAGAACTACTTCTACCCCGACCTCGGCAAGAACTATCAGATCTCGCAGTACGACGAGCCGATCGCCTTCGAAGGCTCGGTCGAGGTCGAGCTCGAAGACGGCACCCTCGTCACCGTGCCGATCGAGCGAGCCCACATGGAAGAGGATGCCGGCAAGCTCACCCACATGGGTGGCGCGACCGGTCGCATCCAGGGCGCCGAGTACTCGCTCGTCGACTACAACCGCGCGGGTGTGCCGCTCGTCGAGATCGTCACGAAGCCGATCTTCGGCGCGGAGCACTCCGCTCCGGCCCTCGCCAAGGCGTACGTCGCGACGATCCGCGACATCGTCCGCGGTCTCGGCATCTCGGAGGCGCGGCTGGAGCGCGGAAACCTCCGCTGCGACGCGAACGTCTCGCTGCGCCCCCGCGGGCAGGAGAAGCTGGGCACACGCACCGAGACGAAGAACGTCAACTCCATGCGCTCGGTCGAGCGCGCGGTGCGGTACGAGATCCAGCGTCAGGCCGCGATCCTCGCCAAGGGCGGGACGATCACGCAGGAGACGCGCCACTGGCACGAAGACACCGGTCGCACCTCTCCCGGTCGCCCCAAGTCGGATGCCGACGACTACCGCTACTTCCCCGAGCCCGACCTGCTGCCGGTCGTGCCCGCGCCCGAGCTGATCGAGGAACTGCGCGCCGCGCTGCCGGAGCCCCCGGCCGCTCGCCGTCGTCGCCTCAAGGCCGAGTGGGGCTTCACTGACCTGGAGTTCCAGGACGTCGCGAACGGCGGGCTGCTCGACGCGGTCGCCGACACGATCGCCGCGGGCGCCGCCCCCGCCTCGGCGCGCAAATGGTGGACGGGCGAGATCACGCGCGTCGCCAATGCACAGGAGCGCGACGCCGCCGACCTCGTGTCGCCCGCGAACGTCGCCGCGCTGCAGAAGCTCGTCGATCAGGGAACGCTCACCGACAAGCTCGCGCGTGGGGTGCTCGAGGGCGTCATCGCCGGAGAGGGCACCCCGCAGGAGGTCGTCGACGCCCGAGGCCTCGCCGTGGTCTCCGACGACGGGGCGCTCATCGCCGCGATCGACGACGCCCTCGCCGCCCAGCCGGACGTGCTCGCGAAGATCCGCGACGGCAAGGTGCAGGCCGCCGGCGCCGTCATCGGGGCGGTCATGAAGGCCATGAAGGGCCAGGCCGATGCCGCGCGCGTGCGCGAGCTCGTGCTGGAGCGCGCCGCGCAGTAAGACACCGGATGCCACGGCTCACCCTCGCTCGGGTGGGGCCGTGGCATCCGTCGTTCGCGGGGGCGGTCCGCGGGGTGCCGACGGGGGATCGTCCACCCGCCCTCGGTCAGCCGAGCCGCGGAAACGCGACGGAGCAGGGGCAGATCGCCGTAGGCGGATCGCTGACTCAAGGGGTCGTCGCCCGCGCCGACCTCGATGTCGGAGGTCCGGGGGACAATGGATCCCATGGGACGCGGAGACGGCACGGGGCGCATCGTCTCGCGACCCGACGCCGACGACACGGGCACGGGCATCCTGCACGTCGACATGGATGCCTTCTTCGCGTCGGTGGCCGTGCTCGACGATCCGTCGCTCGCGGGCAAGCCCCTGATCATCGGCGGTTCCGAGGGGCGCGGCGTCGTCTCGAGCGCCTCGTACGAGGCACGCCGCTACGGCGTGAAGTCCGCCATGCCGGTGGCGATCGCACTGCGCCTGTGCCCCACCGCGATCGTGGTCAACCCGCCGTACCACCGCTACACAGAGATGTCGCGGCAGGTGATGGCGATCTTCCACGACGTCACTCCGCTGGTCGAACCGCTCTCGATCGACGAGGCGTTCCTCGACGTGCGCGGGGCGCGTCGGCTGTGGGGGAGTCCGGGCACGATCGCGCGCGACCTGCGAGCCCGCGTGCTCGCGGAGACCGGTCTCACGTGCAGCATCGGCGTCGCGGCCACCAAGCACGTCGCCAAGATGGCCTCCACCATCTCCAAGCCCGACGGCCTGCTCGTCGTGGCGGCCGCCGACACGGAGGCGTTCCTGCGGCCGCGGTCCGTCCGCGCCCTCTGGGGAGTGGGGCCCAAGGCCGCCGAGGCTCTGGAGGCCCGCGGCATCCGTCTCATCTCCGACATCCTCGACACACCGCGGCACGCGCTCGATCAGGTTCTGGGGGCGGCGATGGGGGAGCGCATCTGGCACCTGTCGCGCGGGATCGACGCACGCGAAGTGCACACGGGTCGGTCCGAGAAGAGCGTCGGCCACGAAGAGACGTTCCACACCGACATCTCCGACACGCGCACGCTCCACGTGGAGCTGCGCCGCCTCGCCGACCGGGTCGGAGCGCGCCTGCGGATGCAGCAGTACGAAGCCGCGACGATCTCGATCAAAGTCCGCTTCTCCGACTTCACCACGTTGAGCCGCTCGCGCACGCTGCCCGAGCCCACCTCGGTCGGACAACGCATCGGCGACGCGGCGATCGACCTGTTCGACTCGATCGACCGCCGCCAGGCCGTCCGGCTGGTGGGGGTGCGTGGCGAGAAGCTCAAGCCGGCGGCCATGGCCGCGACGCTCTGGGACGACGACGCCGAATGGCGACGGGTCGAGGGCGCCCTCGACGGCGCGGCTGCGCGGTTCGGCCGCGGAGCCGTCACCCGTGGGTCGTTGCTGGGACCGTCGCGAGGGGGCGGCGCCCTGCCGACGAACCCGCGGCCGTCGTACGACCACTGACGACGAGCGAGACCCTCGCACGAGCCGTGACGGCGCGCAACGCCCTGTGGCCCGGCGAGGCGGGCCGCTACGGTGGGGGCATGCCCAACATCGCATTGGAACTCGGCAAGCAGGCCACCAGCTTCGGCGTCACCTCCGCGTACGGGGAGCAGCAGGACGTGGACGGCGTTCGCATCGTCCCCGTCGCACTCACCTGGGCGGGGTACGGCGGCGGCTCGGACGAGCAGGGCAACGGTGGAGGCGGGGGAGGCGGCTACACCCTCCCGCTCGGCGCCTACATCCGCCGCGGCGACGACCTGCGGTTCGACCCGAACCTCGTGTCGCTGCTCGCCGTCGGCATCCCGTTCGTGTGGGTCGCCGGTCGCGCGCTCAGCCGTGTCATCCGCGCCCTCAAGAAGTAACACGGACCCGGTCGACGAGGCCCTCGCCGCGGCGGTGGCCGCGGTCTCGGCGCGCATCACGGCGGTCGGCGCACCGAACCCGGCCGTCGTCATCGACGGACGCAGCGGCGCCGGCAAGAGCTCGCTCGCACGGCGGCTGGTGTCGGCGTGGCCCGGTCGCGGGCGCGTGCAGCTCGTCGCGCTCGACGACGTCTATCCGGGGTGGGACGGACTCGCCGAGGGCGTGGACTACGCCCGGGAGGTGATCCTGCTGCCCCATGCCCGTGGACTGCTCGGCGTCTGGGAACGGTGGGATTGGGAGGCCGGGACGCGCGCCGAGGCGTACGCGGTGGACCCCTCGCTTCCGCTGGTCGTCGAGGGGGCGGGCATCCTCACCCCCGAGGTCGCGCGGCTGGCGGACGTCTCGGTCTGGGTGGAGGCGCCGACCGACTCGCGCCGGCACCGCGCGCTCGCGCGCGACGGCGACACCTATCGCCCGCACTGGCGGCGCTGGGCGCTCCAAGAGGACGCCCACCTCGACGCCCACAGCCTGGCTGAGCGTGCCGACGTGCGCGTACGCATCCCCTGACACCTCCGCAGAGGCCGACCCGACCCGGGCTCAGGGGCGTTCGAGAGCGGCCATGAGGCCGTCGAGGCGATAGCCGATCCAGTCGTAGACCCCGAAGCGCGGATCGTCGGGCTGGTGATCGTCCTCGTCCTGGATGCCGAGTCTCGTGGCGAGCACGAGGCGGACCGCCGACAGCGTGCGCATCCACGCGAGGGCTTCCCCTTCGCCCAGGGCGACCGCGATGGTCGCATCCGGGTCGCCCGCGGGGGTGGGCTCACCGCCGTCGCCGCCCAGCGTCTGAAGGACGGTTGCGGCATCCTGGGAGCGCCGCTCGATCAGGTCGCCTCCGGTGAGCCGACGGAACTCGCGACTGGCGGCTTCGTCGTCGGGGTAGGCGTCGGGCATCAGTCGCGCCACGGCCGGGTCGTCGTCGGTGCGGGAGCCGGCCAGGAGATCGCGGAACTGCCCGACGATGCCGGCGAGGTGGAGGGCTTCGAGACCGCTGATCTCGAGGACGACGATCCGCTCGCTCACGAAGGGTCCTTCCTGACGGTGGCCCAGAGGCCGAAGTCGTGCATGGCCTGGGTGTGGGCTTCCATGACCTCGCGCGGACCGCGTGCGACGACGGCGTGACCGTCGTGGTGCACAGCCAACATGAGGCGGTGGGCCGTCGCGGCGTCGAAGCCGAAGTAGGTGCGGAAGACGTGGCTCACGTAGCTCATGAGGTTCACGGGGTCGTTCCAGACGACCGTCTGCCACGACGACGGCGGCTGGGCGTCGAGGTCGCGTTCGACGTCGGAATCCAGGTCGGGCGAGGCGAGGCCGGCCATCACGCCCACCCGAGTTCGTGCAGGCGGTCGTCGTCGATGCCGTAGAAGTGCGCGATCTCGTGCACGAGGGTGGTGTGGATCTCGTCGCGCAGGTCGTCCTCGTCGGCACAGGCGGCGAGGTGCGGTTCGCGGTAGACGATGATGCGGTCGGGCAGCTCGCCGACGCCGTAGCGGTCGCGCTCGGTGAGCGCCCATCCGTCGTAGAGCCCGAGGAGATCGAGCGAGCCGTCCTCGGGACGGTCCTCGACGACGAACACGACGTTGTCGAGACCCTCGACCATGTCGTCGGGGAGGCGGTCGAGTTCGTCGACGACGAGCTGCTCGAACGCCTCCGGCGACATGACCATCGCGGGGCGCGCGTCGACGTCGTCGTTCACGTGGCCTCCCGGGTGTCGAAGCGAGGGGCGGATGCCGCATCCGTGCGGGCGGCGTCCACCGAACGATTCTACGGGCGTGGGGGAGGCGGCATCCGAAAATGCAGAAGCCCGGCGCGATCTCGGCCGGGCTTCTACGAGTGGGGTGGCTAACGGGACTTGAACCCGCGGCCCCCGCGACCACAACGCGGTGCTCTACCAACTGAGCTATAGCCACCATGTGTCTTCGGAAGAAGACAACTGAAAGATTATGTCACACGTCGAGGGCGAACGACGACACGGCCGACGCTGACACGGCCTTCGCCTCGTCGCTCGTGGGGCCGGGCTGGGGCACGAACACGGCGGCACGGTAGTAGGCGAGCTCGCGGACGGACTCGCGGATGTCGGCGAGGGCGCGGTGGCCGCCGTTCTTCGCGGGGGCCTGGAAGTAGGCTCGCGGGTACCACCGGCGCGAGAGCTCCTTGATGCTCGACACATCCACGTTGCGGTAGTGCAGCCAGCGGTCGACGCGCGGCATGTACTTCGCGAGGAACATGCGGTCGGTGCCGATGGTGTTGCCGGCGAGCGGTGCCTTGCCTTCGACCGGCGCGAAGCGCTGGATGTACTCGAGCGTCTGGAACTCGGCATCCGCGAGGCTGACGCCGTTCGGGATCTCGTCGAGCAGTCCCGACGACCGGTGCATCTCGGTGACGAACTCACCCATGTTGGCCAGGGCGGAGTCGTCGGGCTTGATGACGATCTGGAAGCCCGGATCGAGCACGTTCAGCTCGAAATCGGTGACGACGACGGCGATCTCGACGAGCTCATCGACGCCGAGGTCGAGGCCGGTCATCTCGCAGTCGATCCAGACGAGCCGGTCGTTCTCGGAGGCGTTTACCATCCCCACATCCTACTGAGGGGGTGCGACACCGGTTCTGGTCCCCCAGACACGATTCGAACGTGTGACCGGCGGATTAGAAGGCCGCTGCTCTATCCACTGAGCTACTGGGGGTCGTCGGTCCAGGATATCGGTCGCACTCTCGGCGCGGCACCAGCCCCTGGCGCCGGCCCCCGCGCGGGCGTAATCTCCGGGCGAAGGAGAGCAAAGGAGCACTCATGTCAGACACCGCGACACGACGACTCTGGGTGGCTTACGGCCCGGTGGGGGTCGTCGGCACCATCCAGAAGGATGCCGAGGGGTACAGCGTCCACATGACGGGCAAGGACGAGAGGCTGGGCGTCTACCCGTCGATGGACATCGCCAAGAGCGCGTTGCACGCGCACCTCAAGCCCGGCAGCGACCGACCGGAATTCCGGGAGCACTGAGCGCGAAGCGCCCCGCCCCCGGCGGTATCCGTCGGGGGCGGGGCGCTCGTGTCAGACCCGTGCCGCCGACCGCGGGCGCGGCGCCGACCGGGGAGTCGCGAGCAGCGGCATCGCGATGTGCACGAGGGGTCCGATGCCGAGGGCGAAGACGACGGTGCCGATTCCCACGGTGCCGCCCAGGAGCCACCCGAGCACGAGCACCGACCCTTCGACGGTGAGCCGGCACGCCCAGATGGGCCAGCCGAAGCGTCCGTGCAGGCCGGTCATGAGCCCGTCGCGGGGGCCGGGGCCGAAGTTCGCTCCGATGTAGAGCCCGGATGCGACCGCCACGAGCACCACGCCGGCGACGAGCATGAGGGCCTGGAGCCAGAAGACGTCGGGATGCGGCAGGATGCCGAGGGCGAGTTGCAGGCTGGTACCGACCAGGAGGATGTTCGCGATCGTGCCGACGCCCGGCTTCTGACGCAGGGGGATCCACAGGAGCAGGACGCCGAGGCCGATGATGTTGGTGACCCACCCGATGCCGACGCCCGTCACGCGGGCGATGCCCTGCGCGAAGACGGTCCACGGGTCCACGCCGAGCCCGGCGGCGACGGTGAGGGCGCAGCCGGCGCCGTAGAGGACGAGGCCGACGAGGAGGCGGGTGACGCGGGAGAACATGAGGCAATCCAATCAGCCGATTGGACCGTTGCGTAGATGCCAATCGAGATAGTGTGGCCGCATGGACTCACGGATCTCCGCGCGCGCCCTCGCCGCAGCCCTCGGCGGCTGGCGGGGGAGCGGCCCGGCGTACGAGGCGCTCGCCGACGGGGTGCGTCTGCTCTGCCTCGACAACCGCCTCGCGCCGTCGACCGCTCTCCCCGCCGAGCGCGAGCTCGCCGCCGCGCTGTCGCTCAGTCGGACGACCGTCGCAGCGGCCTATCGCAGTCTGCGGGAGACGGGGCACATCGAGAGCCTGAGAGGCAGCGGCAGCGTGACGCTCCCGCTGCGGCGGAGCGACCCCGGCCGCCTGGAGGCTGACGCCGACAGCATCGACCTGCAGCAGGCCAGTCCGGCGGCGTGGCCGGGGCTCCCCGCCGTCATCGCCGAGGCGGCGGCCCAGGCTCCGGCGCTCGTCGCCCGGATCGGATACGACGTCGTCGGCGACCCGACGCTGCGGTCGACCATCGCGGATCACTACACGGCGCGCGGGCTGTCGACCGCCCCCGATCAGATCCTCGTCACGACGGGGGCGCAGAGCGCGATCCATCTGATCGCGTCGGTGCTCATCGGCCGCGCCGACCGGGTCATGCTCGAGACGCCGACCTATCCGCACGCGGCCGACGCCTTCCGCCGGGTGGGTGCCCGCCTGATCGGCGTGCCCGTCGACGCGGAGACCGGGTGGGACATCGAACGCGCCGAGCAGAGTTTCGCGCGCGCCCTTCCGTCACTGGCGTACCTCATGCCCGACTTCCACAACCCGACCGGCCGCACGATGAACCAGCGCGAGGTCGACGCGTTCCTGTCGGGGGCCCGCGGCGCCGGAACGCTCCTCGTCCTGGACGAGACGACAGGGCAGCTCGACATCGACCGCCGGGGGGATGCCGCGCCCTTCCCGGACGACGATCGCATCATCCGCGTCGCTTCGTTGGGCAAGACCGTCTGGGGCGGCCTGCGGGTGGGATGGGTGCGCGCCGCTCCCGACATCATCCGCCGCCTCGCCAGCGGGCGCCCCGTGCACGACCTGGGAACGCCGGAACTCGAGCAGGCCATCGCGACGCGGCTGGTGCCGCGGCTCGACGAGATCGCGCGGCAGCGGGGAGAGCTGCTGCGGGCGGGACGCGACGCCCTGCGCAGCGCGTTGATCGACGCGTTCCCGGAGTGGGACGTCCCACGGGTGAGTGGCGGCGTGTCGATGTGGGTCGGCATCGGAGAGCCACTCAGCACTCCGCTCGTCATGAACGCGCGCTCACGCGGTCTCGCTCTCTCCGCCGGCTCGCGGTTCGCGGTGGAAGGCGGCCACGACCGGCGCCTTCGCGTGCCCTTCACCGCTCCGCCTGCCACGCTCGAGCGCGCGGTGGGGATCCTCCGTGCGGCGTGGGACGACGTGCGTGGTGGACGCACGGTGCCCGCGCGGGAGGACTTCGCCACGGTCGTCTGAGTCGGTCGCCGTCGCGCTCGGTCGGGGCTCACCCGGGTGCGGATGCGTCTGCGCACGTCGATGCGCCCGCGTGTCGAGGCGCCGTCATCGGGCGTAGCGCAGACATTCGACGGCGTCGCTCGACGACCAGAACTCGCCGAGGCGTCGGAAGCTGCCCGAGGCGGCGTGAAAGCGTTCGGCCGCGTACCGCCATCCTCCATCGGACGCGATGGCACGGATGTGGCCGACCATGACGCCGCGCGGGTCGGCGATGCGCCACAGACCGGCGGCGACATGCGTCGCCGCACCCCACCCGGCCGGGCGCGGTGCCGGAGCGAGGTCGTTCCACAGTGCGGTGCTCATGCGGACACCGTACGACCGACCTCCGACATCGCCGTCGCCGTGCCCATCCCACTCCTCCTCCCCACCGCCTCGGCTGCCCCATCCGTCCACGGAACCGGCGGAACCGCCTCCGCCGCCCGGGCGAGTCGCGCGACGCTGACATGGCTCCGGCATCCGTCGGGCACGCGGATGCCGGAGCGTCACAACACATCGAGAGGACACATCATGAGCGATCACATCACCCTGGTCGGCAACATCGTCGGCGACCTCGAGCAGCGCACCACCCGCGGGGGCGGGCCGGTCGCGGCGTTCCGACTCGCCGTGGGCGAGAGGCGGTTCGACCGCGAGAAGGGCGAGTGGGTGGACGGGCATACGAACTTCTACGCCATCTCGGTCTTCGGCGACCTCGGCGCCAACGTCCTCCGCTCGTTTCAGAAGGGCGAGCGCGTGATCCTGAGCGGCCGCCTGCGTCTGCGCGAGTGGGAGACCGAGAGCAAGCGCGGCGTCAGTGCCGACGTCGTGGCGGATGCCATCGGCCACGACCTGCGCTGGGGGGTGTCGGTGTTCCGCCGCGCCGCGAAGCCGCAGCCTGCCATAAGCCCGTCTCCCGCTGAACCCGCACCGCGTGCCGAAACGGACGGCGACGGATGGAGCCTGCCGGGCGCCTCGCTCGAGACGGACGCCGGGGGTTCGGGTGAAGGGGTCGAACGCGCTCGGGCTGAGGTCGGCGTCGCGGCGGGGGAAACCGGTCGGGTCGAGACGCCCGCCGACGCCACCCCGTTCTGATCCGGGGCGGGTCGCCCTCCGGTGGTGCGTGGACGGGTCCGTAGACTCGTGATCGTGCCTCGCTTCCCCGGACGACTCTTCGCCGCTCTGACCCTCGTGGCCGTGTTCGGGCTCGCGGGCTGCACGGGGAGTTCGTCCGCACCGGGGCCGGTTGCCGGCGACGGGGCGACGTCGACGGCAGGGGAGACGCCCGGCGCGGAGGCGACGACTCCCTCGTCCGCGGGCGATGCGTCGTCGACCCCGGCGGCCTCGACCGCGAGCGAGGGCGCGCAGCGCCTTCCGCTGTTCTCGCAGACCGTGGCCTCGGTATGGGCCGGGCCGAACCCGGTGTCGGGACGCGCGTACATCGACGCCCTGACCGCGGCGGGCTTCGACAAGGCGGCGATGCAGGTCACCGCCGATGAGTCCACCATCGGCAATGCGGCGGAAAGCATCGAATTCGCGGTGCGGCTGAGCGACGAGTGCCTCGTCGGGCAGGTGGGCCCGTCGATCGGCGACCCTGTGACGACGGTGCTCCCGGGGCTCAGCTCCGGTGGGTGCCTGATCGGGCAGACGCGCGCGATCGATTGGTGACGGACCCGCGGCGGCCGCTGTGCGCTCGTCACGTCGGTGCGCGGGGGAGCCGCCCCTAGACTGGAACGGTTATGGCCGAATACATCTACTCCATGGTCCGTGCCCGCAAGGCGGTCGGCGACAAACTCATCCTCGACGACGTCACGATGTCGTTCCTCCCCGGCGCCAAGATCGGCATGGTCGGTCCGAACGGTGCGGGAAAGTCCACGATCCTCAAGATCATGGCCGGCCTCGACACGCCCTCCAACGGTGAGGCGCGCCTCAGCCCCGGCTTCACCGTCGGCATCCTGATGCAGGAGCCTGAGCTCGACGACAGCAAGACCGTGCTGGAGAACATCCAGGACGGCGTGGCGATCAAGCCCAAGCTCGACCGCTTCAACGAGATCTCCGCCCTCATGGCCGACCCCGACGCCGACTTCGACGCGCTGCTGGCCGAGATGGGCACGCTGCAGGAAGAGATCGACGCCGCCGACGGCTGGGACCTCGACTCGCAGCTCGAACAGGCGATGGACGCCCTGCGCACCCCGCCCGCTGATGCGAGCGTCGTCCCGCTCTCCGGTGGAGAGCGTCGCCGCGTCGCGCTGGCGAAACTGCTGCTGCAGAAGCCCGACCTGCTGCTCCTCGACGAGCCCACCAACCACCTCGACGCCGAGAGCGTGCTGTGGCTCGAGCAGCACCTCAAGGCCTACAAGGGTGCGGTCATCGCCATCACCCACGACCGGTACTTCCTCGACAACGTCGCGGAGTGGATCGCCGAGGTCGACCGCGGTCACCTGTACCCCTACGAGGGCAACTACTCGACCTACCTCGACAAGAAGGCGCAGCGCCTCGACGTCCAGGGCAAGAAGGACGCGAAGCTGGCCAAGCGCCTGAAGGACGAGCTCGAGTGGGTCCGCTCGAACGCCAAGGGTCGTCAGGTCAAGTCGAAGGCCCGCCTGGCGCGCTACGAGGAGATGGCCGCCGAGGCCGAGCGCACGCGCAAGTTGGACTTCGACGAGATCCAGATCCCCGCGGGTCCGCGCCTGGGCAGCATCGTCATCGACGCGAAGAAGCTCGAGAAGAGCTTCGGAGACCGCTCGCTCATCAGCAACCTGAGCTTCAACCTCCCGCCGAACGGCATCGTCGGCGTGATCGGTCCGAACGGGGTGGGAAAGACGACGCTGTTCAAGACGATCGTCGGCCTCGAGCCCCTCGACGGCGGGACGCTGAAGATCGGCGAGACCGTCAAGATCAGCTACGTCGACCAGTCGCGCGCGAACATCGACCCCGAGAAGACGCTGTGGGAGGTCGTCTCCGACGGCCTCGACATCATCACCGTGGGCAAGACCGAGATCCCGTCGCGCGCCTACGTGTCGAAGTTCGGTTTCAAGGGCCCCGACCAGCAGAAGAAGGCCGGGGTGCTCTCCGGTGGTGAGCGCAACCGCCTCAACCTCGCCCTCACGTTGAAGGAGGGCGGGAACCTGCTGCTCCTCGACGAGCCGACCAACGACCTCGACGTCGAGACGCTGAGCTCGCTCGAGAACGCCCTGCTCGAGTTCCCCGGCTGCGCCGTCGTCATCACTCACGACCGGTGGTTCCTCGACCGCATCGCGACGCACATCCTCGCCTACGAGGGCACCGAGGAGAACCCCGACCAGTGGCACTGGTTCGAGGGCAACTTCGAGGCGTACGAGGCGAACAAGATCGAGCGTCTCGGTGCGGATGCCGCCAACCCGTCGCGGTCGACCTACCGCAAGCTCACGCGTGACTGACGCAGACGCATTCCCCGACTCGGGCCCCGCCACCGCGGGGCCCGAGCGGCTTCACGTGCCGATCCCCCTGCGCTGGGGCGACCTCGACGCGCTCGGACACGTCAACAACACCTCGATGCTCAAGCTGCTCGAAGAGGCGCGTCTGCGCGCTTTCTGGCGCGGAGACGACGAGGGCGAGGCCCTGCCGACGGCCGTCTTCGACATGAGCGTGCTCGAGAGCGGCGGAGAACGCGCGACGCTGATCGCTCGTCAGGAGATCGAGTACCTCCGTCCCGTGCCCTACAGCCAGCGTCCGCTGGACGTGCGCATGTGGATCGGTGCGATGGGGGGCTCGAGCGCCGACATCTGCTTCGAGGTGTTCAGCCCGATCGGCGACGCCGAGCAGGTGCTCTACGCGCGCGCCACGGCCGTCGTGGTCCTCGTCGACACCGCGAGCGGCCGTCCTATCCGCTGGAGTGCGGCCGAGCGGGCTGCGTGGGGGCCCTACGTCGGCGACCCGATCGAGTACCGTCGCCGAGCCGCGAAGGGCTGACTCCGGTCGAGACACGAGGTCTGCGCCTCGACGCCGCCGTGCGTCGACACGGCGCGGGATGGATGCCGCCGGGCGGCGGCATCCATGATCGCGGTCACTCGCGCGGGACCCGCACCATGACCTCCTGCGCGACGCTCGCCAGCAGCGCACCGTCACGCGTGTAGACGCGGCCCGTCGACAGCCCGCGACCGCCGCGGGCGTTCGGCGACTCCTGCACGTAGAGCAGCCACTCGTCCACGCGTCCGGGACGGTGCCACCACATCGCGTGGTCGAGGCTCGCCACGCGCAAGCCCGGTGCGTTCCAGGGCACGCCGTGGGCGCGCAGGATCGTCTCCTGGATCGTCAGATCGCTGAGGTACGCGAGGGCGGCCCGGTGCACGGCCGGGTCATCGGTGATGGGACGGCGCAGCTTCATCCACACGGCCTGCCGCGGCACCCGCGGCCCCTCGACCGAGGCGTACACCGGTGACGACACGTGACGCACGTCGACAGGGCTCGCCGACAGCATCCGCCGGCTGATGGGGTGCAGCGTCTCGATGTCGACGGGCGCCGTGTCCTCGGGCGGGGCGATTCCGTCGGGCATGGGCTCGAAGTGCTCGAGTCCGGGGTCATCGTCCTGGAACGACGCGATCATCGAAAAGATCGGAACGCCCGACTGGAACGCCTGCGTGCGCCGGGTCGAGAACGACCGGCCGTCGTGGATCCGGTCGACCGAGAACGTGATGCCGTCGGCCGGATCGCCGGGGCGCAGGAAGTACCCGTGCATCGAGTGCACGGTGCGGTCGGCCGGGAGGGTACGCGAGGCGGCGACGATCGTCTGCGCGAGCACCTGGCCGCCGTAGACACGGCCGGTCGGCATGGCCTGCGACACACCCGTGAAGATGTCTTCGGTCGTCCGGGCGCCGGCATCGCGGAGGTCGAGGACCGCGAGCAACGACGCCACGGGATCGATGGCGTCGGTCACGCTGACTCCCGTTCCGGTGCGGCGAGGTGCGCACCGCTTGCTAGTTTAGAGCGGGTGTCCGCGCGCCTGTTGTTCCCCGACCCCCAGGCGGCAGCCGACCTGCTGACCTTCTCCCGTCGAACGATCCGTCTCGGCGACGGAACCGTGCGCCTGCGCGCCCGCGGCGGAGTGCTCGTCACGACGGCCGCGCCCCTCGCGCCGCGCGGCCTGATGGACGCGACGCCCACCGTGCTCGGGCTGCGAGCCTCGGCGATCGACCCCGAGCTGGAATGCGACCTCGTCGTCGAGGCGTCCGCGCTTCTGCCCGCCCCCGACGACGCGAACGCGGTCGTCCTGCCCGAGACGGCGACCTCTCCGGCATGGGCGGGCATCTCGCCGCCGCAGGGCGGCTGGGAGCAGACGGATGCCGTCGACGCGGCCGTCCTCGCCGCGCGTGCACAGTACGGTGTCGCCGCCGTCGCCGACGCCCTCCCGGCCGACGCGGGCGAGGACGTGGTGCGAGTGATCCGGGCACAGGTGTGGGGACAGGCCGACGAGGCTTTGGGCGGACTGCCGCTCGGGGTGGCCTTCGCGGCGTTCGCGCTCGGGTTCATCGCCGGCGGCGAAGAAGCGCCCGTGCGCCGCAGCGGAGCGTGGACGCGGCTGAGCCTCACCCGCGGGCACGTGCTCGTGCGCGGGCCGGTGCGCTCGGGGCTGACGGCGGTGCGCGCCACCGGAAGCTGACCGCACGGCGGCCGAGCGTCATCCAGGAAGCACAAAGGTGACCGCTCTACGGTGAAGGCAGCAAGGGGAGTACTCCCGACGCGGCGCATCCGTCATCACGAATCCACGGTTGGATTCCGGGTACGTCGGCCCCGAGGGGCGGAGGAGACCTTGACGTCGCGGCAGCATGCCGCCCGTCGAGAGGTATCCCCGTGGTGTCATTCTCCCGTCTGTTCGACCTCGCCTCGAAGGCCGCCGGCAAGGCCTCGACCGCGAAGAGCGGGTCCCCGTCTTCCGGGACCGCGACTGGCGCGACATGGTGCGTTCGGCCGCCGACGCCGTGACCGGCGATTCTCGCCCGCGCACCCCGGGGGTGCCGGCCGCCGCCCCCGCCGATCGGTACGCCCCGCCCGCGGCGGGCCGCCGCCCGGCATCCGGGAGCGCTGTCTCGGCCGACGATCGCGCCGCCATCGCGCGATACGACTACCTGCTGCGCACGGCCGACCCCGACCGCGTCGAGCAGACGCACCGCGAGGCCTTCGCCCGGCTCACCCCGGCGCAACGCGCGCACGTGCGCGAGCGGATGGATGCCGAGCTGGCGCCGCACGAGCGGCCCCGGTCCGACGCTCCCGACGACCTCGCCCGCACCGCGGCGCGGGCGGAGGCGGCGAGACCGGGTCGCATGTCGTCGCTGCTCGCGAAGGCCGGGAAGGGCGGACTCATCGGCGCCGGTGTCGTCGGGGCCGGCGGCCTGCTCGCCGCGGTCGCCGGAGGCGCGATCGTCAGCGCGGTCGCCGCACCCCTGCTCGCTCAGGCGGTGCAGTCCGGGGTCGACTTCGCGGGACTCGCCGAGGGGGTGGACCTGGAGGCCATGGCATCCGGAGTCGATCTCACCTCGCTCGCGGAAGGATCGGGCATCGGCGAATGGGCCGGAGGGGCGCAGGATGCCGTATCGGGAGCGGGCGAGCAGATCAGCGGGTTCGGCGAGGGCCTGTCGAACCTCGACCTCCCGGGCTTCGGCGACTTCCTCGGCCGCTGAGCCCGGGCGACGGGCGGAGCGGCACCCGCGGACGGGGCGCTCCGACCCCGCAGTTGCTCGGCGAGGCCACCCGCGCTCGCTGAGCGGCGCGGGCCGGCGGGGCGGACGACCGTCAGTCCGCTGACCGGACCGGCAGCCCCGTATCGGGGCGTCCGTTCTGCTGCGGGCCGATCCCGTGCGCCTCGAACGTGTTGACCATGGCGTAGGCGGCGCGTTCGAGGTAGTCCCACAGGGGGGCCTCGAAGGCCGGCGGCAGGGCGATCTCGTCGACGGCGGCGCGCATGTGTCGCAGCCAGCGGTCGCGCGCGTCGGGATCGACGTGGAACGGCATGTGCCGCATGCGCAGCCGCGGGTGCCCGCGCGTCTCGCCGTAGGTCGTCGGTCCACCCCAGTACTGCGCGAGGAAGAGCGTCAGCCGCTCGGCGGCCGGGCCGAGGTCCTCTTCGGGGTACATGGGCTTGAGCACCTCGTCGGAGGCGACGCCGCGATAGAAGGCGTCGACGAGTCGGCGGAAGGTATCCATACCGCCGACCTGGTCGTAGAAAGTGACGGGTTCGGTCATGACGTGCTCTCTTCGTCGGCGCGCACGGCCGGGGGAGTCGGCTTCGCCGTGTCGGCGCCCGGCGCGGCGGGCAGATCCACGACCGAGGTGGGGGTGTCGTCGCGCAGCGTCTTGGTCTTCTTCGTCTTCGGCGCCGGTGCGTCGTCGTGCTCGGTGTGATCCTCCACGGTCTCGGAGACGTCGATGCGACGCCCGCGCGGCTTCCACCGGGGACGGTCGTTCACGACGGCGACGGGCGTCTCCTTCGTCTTCGGCGGGTGGGCGCCGCGCACGCTCTGCGCGCCCTCTGCTCCGGTGAGCACGATGGAGTTCAGCTGCGGCAGCGCGATCCCCATCGCATCGATGGCGCGCTTGAGACGCGCGCGCAGCTCGCGGGCCACGTCGTCCTTCGCGCTCGAGCGCGTCTTCATCACCAGGCGGATGACGAGGGCGTCACCGCTGATGGACTCCAGGCCCCAGATCTCGGGCTGCTCGATGATGCGCGAGCGCCACTTCTGCTCCTTCGACATCGTCTTCGCCGCGGCGAGCATGGCCTTCTCGACGTCGTCGATGTCGGCATCCACCGGCACGGCGAGATCGATGATGACGCGCGACCAGCCCTGCGACATGTTGCCGATGCGCGTGATCTCGCCGTTGCGCACGTACCAGAGCGTGCCGTTGACGTCGCGCACGTGCGTGATGCGGACGCTCACGAACTCCACGATGCCCGTCGCCAGGCCGAGGTCGACGACGTCGCCGATGCCGATCTGGTCTTCGGCGACGATGAAGATGCCGTTGAGGACGTCTTTGACGATGTTCTGCGCGCCGAAGCCGAGGCCGGCGCCGATCGCCGCGGTGAGCAGGGTGAGGGATGCGAGGGCGTCGGGCGCGACGATGCCGGCGATCCACACGAGGGCGACGATCACGAGCACGACGTTGACGATGTTCTGCAGGATCGTCCCCAGGGTGCGCGTCCGCTGCACGAGGCGGACGGCGCTCAGGGGAGATCGGTCGAGGGCCTGCGTGTCGTCGACCCGCGCCTTGACCTTGGCGCCGTTGACGATGCGGTCGACCACGCGGCGGATGACCACGCGCAGGATCCATGCGGCGACCGCCACACCCACGATGATGCCGAGGATGCGCAGGAGCACGCCGCCGAAGTCGAGCAGCTGACCGCCGATCCACGTCCAGGTGTCGAGATTCGCGAAATCTCCCGGCGACGTGATCGTGGGTGACGGGCTCGGACTGGGGGTATCGGCGAGAACGAACATCGGGATTCAGACTAACGACGGATGCCTCGGCGCCGGCTGAGCGTCGAGGCATCCGTGGAGGGTGCGAAGGGTGGGGAGGAGCGATCAGGCGTCGCGTGTGCGCAGCGCGATCCATCCGAGCGCGAGCGGACCGACGACCCACCCCGCCAGCGTGAGCGCGGGCTCGAGCAGGTCCTGCGCTCCGGGTTGCGTCAGCGCCCCCGCCGCGTTGACGGGAAGGTACTTCGCCGACTCGACGATCCACATCCACTCCGGCCCCGCGATCGAGAAAAGGCTCAGGACGATGGGCAGCACGAACAGCACGCCCACCGTGACCGCGATGGCCCCCGCGCCGCTGCGCAGGAGGAAGCCGAAGCCGACGCCCATCAGGGTGAAGCACGCCATCGACAGCACCCCGAAGCCGAGCGGGACGACCGAGTCCGCCGGGGTCGCCCAATCGACAGGGGCCTGCATCATCGGTGCGGTGACGGCCATGGCGACGGCGTAGATCACGACCGTGGTGACCATCATGGTCGCGGCCACGACGATCGCCTTGGCCAGCAGCACGGCGCCGCGACGCGGTTCGGCGGTCAGGGTCGAGCGGATCATGCCGGTGGAGTATTCGCCGGTGACGACGATCGCGCCGAGGATCCCCGCCACGAGCATGGTGAATTGGGTGGGAGCCAGGATGACGTTGGTCGGCGCCATCGCCCCGCCGGTGTCGCTCGTGGCCAGGGCGATGAGGAGCGACATGCCGACGGACATCGCCGCGGTCACTCCGAGCGACCACCACGTCGATCGGAGGCTGAGGACCTTGACGGCCTCGCTGCGCAGCAGGTGGGCGAAGGTCAGACGGTGAGCCGGAGTGTGCGTGGACCTGCGGGGTCCGGCGGCGAGCGTGGTCATGCGATCTCCTTGGTCTTGTACTCGACCGAGTCATCGGTCAGGGCGAGGTAGGCGTCCTCGAGGGATCCCACGCGCGGACTGAGTTCGTACAGGGGGATGCCGCGGGCGGCGGCGATGTCGCCGACCGTCCGGGCCGTGACCCCGGTGATCTGGGCCGCGCCCGGCTCGATGGCCGTGACCGTGGCATCCGGGGTCTGCAGCGCGGTGACGAGGTCGTCGAGCCGGGGCGAGCGCACGACGAGGGTGGTGGTGGTCCACGCCCCCACGAGGTCGGCGAGAGGGGCGTCGGCGAGGACGCGGCCGCGCCCGAGGACGATCACGTGGTCGGCGGTCTGGGCCATCTCGCTCATGAGGTGGCTCGACAGCAGCACCGTGCGACCCTCCGCGGCCAGGTGCCGCACGAACTGGCGCACCCAGCGCACGCCCTCGGGGTCGAGGCCGTTCACGGGCTCGTCGAGGATCAGCGTGTGCGGGTCGCCGAGGAGGGCCGCCGCGATGCCGAGGCGCTGTCCCATCCCGAGCGAGAACCCGCCCGCGCGCTTGCCGGCGACCGCGCCGATGCCGGTGAGCTCGATGACCTCGTCGACGCGATCGCGGCCGATGCCGTGCGTCGCGGCCAGGGCGCGCAGATGGTTCCTGGCCGAGCGGCCGGTGTGCACGGCCTTCGCGTCGAGCAGCACCCCGACCTCGGTGAGCGGCGAGCGCAACTGGCGGTACTCCTGGCCCGCGACCGTGACCCGTCCGGCGGTGGGACGGTCCAGTCCCACGATCATGCGCATGGTCGTGGACTTGCCCGCGCCGTTGGGGCCGAGGAAGCCGGTCACCCGGCCCGGGGCGACGGTGAACGAGACGCCGTCGACGGCGGTCTTCGCGCCGTAGCGCTTGGTGAGGTTGTCTGCAACGATCATGCGTTCGACGCTACGGACCGGCCCCCGGACCGGTCATCGTCCGCGGGGATGATCCCGCGTCGCCGCGAGGATGACCGGAGACGACGGATGCCCCCTCCCGGGGTGGGAGAGGGCATCCATCGGGGGCGCGACTTACTGCGCGTCGCGCTCCTGCACGGCCAGCGCGCGCTCGACACCGGCGAGGTTCTCGCCGACCAGACGACGCAGCGCGGGAGCGGCGTCGGCGTGCTGCGAGAGCCACGTCCGCGTCGCGTCGCGCAGCGCCGTGTTCGCGAGGGCCGCGGGGTACAGACCCACGATGAGGTACTGCGCGATCTGGTAGCTGCGCGATTCCCAGATCGGCAGCAGCATCGCGAAGTAGGGCTCGACGAAGTCGGCGAGCACGTCGACCGTGGTCGGGTTCGTGAACCCGGCCGCGGTGGACCGCACGATCGTGTTGGGGGCGTCGGAGCGCGCGATGAGCGAGTCCCAGGCCTCCTGCTTCGCCTCGTGCGAGGGCAGCGACGCCTTCGCCATCGCGGCGAATTCGCCGCCCTTGGCGGTGTTGTCGGCGGCGCGGGCCTCGTCGATGTCGGCGGCGGTGACGGCGCCGGCCGCGGCGAGCGAGACGAGCAGCTGCCACGAGAGGTCGGTGTCGATCTCGAGACCCTCGAGGGTCGTCGAGCCGTCACGCAGGGCCTTCACCGTCTCGGCGTGGGCCGGGGTGGATGCCGCCGACGCGAACGCCGTGACGAACTGGAGCTGGCTGTCGCTCCCGGCCTCCGCCTCCTGCGCGAGCGTCCACAGCCCGTCGGCCACGCGCTCGCGCGCGGCGTCGCGGCTCGCCGGAGCGACGTAGGAGTTCGCGGCGAGCTGCAGCTGGGCGAGGGTCGTGCGCACCGTGGTGGACTCGGTCTCGGAGCCGATGTTCTGCAGCACCAGATCGAGGTAATCGGTCGCCGAGGCCTCGGCATCCCGGGTCTGATCCCAGGCCGCACCCCAGACGAGCGAGCGGGCGAGCGGGTCGGAGATGTCCTTGAGGTGGGCGATCGCCGTGGCCAGCGAGCGCTCGTCGAGACGGATCTTCGCGTAAGCGAGGTCGTCGTCGTTGAGCAGCACGAGGTCGGGACGACGGATGCCGCGCAGCTCGGCCACCTCCGTGCGGTCGCCGTCGACGTCGAGCTCGATCTGGTGCACGCGCTCGAGCGCTCCCGCGTCGTTCAGCGAGTAGAAGCCGATGCCGAGGCGGTGCGGGCGGATGGTGGGGTAGTCGCTCGGCGCGGTCTGCACGATCGCGAAGCGCGAGATGGTGCCGTCGGCGCCCTCCTCGATGAGCGGGGTCAGCGTGTTGACACCGGCCGTCTCGAGCCACTTCTTGGCCCAGTCGCCCAGGTCGCGGCCGCTCGTGGTCTCGAGCTCGGTGAGCAGGTCGCCGACCTCGGTGTTGGACCACTGGTGCTTCTGGAAGTAGGCGGCGACCCCGGCGAAGAACTGCTCGATACCGACCCAGGCGGCCAGCTGCTTGAGCACCGACCCGCCCTTGGCGTAGGTGATGCCGTCGAAGTTGACCTGCACGTCTTCGAGATCGTTGATCTCGGCGACGACGGGGTGGGTCGAGGGGAGCTGGTCCTGGCGGTACGCCCAGGTCTTCTCCATCGCGTTGAAGGTCGTCCAGGCGGCCTCCCACTCGGTGGCCTCGGCGGTGGCGATCGTCGACGCCCACTCGGCGAACGACTCGTTCAGCCACAGGTCGTTCCACCACTTCATGGTGACGAGGTCGCCGAACCACATGTGCGCGAGCTCGTGCAGGATCGTGACGACGCGGCGCTCCTTCACGGCATCCGTCACCTTGGAGCGGAAGACGTAGGTCTCGGTGAAGGTGACCGCGCCGGCGTTCTCCATCGCGCCCGCGTTGAACTCGGGCACGAAGAGCTGGTCGTACTTGGCGAAGGGGTAGGGGAAGCCGAACTTCTCCTCGAAGTACGCGAAGCCCTGGCGGGTCTTGTCGAAGACGTAGTCGGCATCCAGGTACTGCCACAGGCTCTTGCGGGCGAAGACCCCGAGCGGGATGACACGGCCGTCGGCGCTCGTCAGCTCGCTGTAGGTGGCCTCGTAGGGGCCGGCGACGAGCGCGGTGATGTACGAGGAGATGCGCGGGGTCGCGGGGAAGTCCCAGCGGGCGGCGTCGTCGGAGACGGCGACCGGCTCGGGCGTGGGGGAGTTGGAGACGACCTTCCAGCGTGCGGGCGCCGTGACCGAGAAGGTGAACTCCGCCTTCAGGTCGGGCTGCTCGAACACCGTGTACATGCGACGCGAGTCGGGCACCTCGAACTGCGAGTAGAGGTAGACCTCGCCGTCGACGGGGTCGACGAAGCGGTGCAGGCCCTCGCCCGTGTTCGTGTATTCGCAGTCGGCCTCGACGACGAGCTCGTTCGAGGCTTCGAGACCGTCAAGCGCGATGCGCGAGTCGGCGAAGACGGTCGCCGGGTCGAGCGAGCGACCGTTGAGCGTCACCGAATGCACGGTGCGGGCGATGAGGTCGATGAAGGTCGACGCTCCCTCGGTCGCGGCGAAGGTCACCGCGGTGCGGGAGGAGAACACCTCGTCTCCGCGGGTCAGGTCGAGCTGCACGTGGTACTCGTGCGTGTCGACGATCGCGCGGCGCTCCTGCGCTTCGATGCGGGTCAGGTTCTCTCCTGGCACTGGCGTTCTCCCGGGGATGAGGGTGGGATCGTCGCGGATGACGCGCCGGCGTGGGTGACGACGGACGCCGTCGGCGACGACGACAACCGTAATAGCCTAGTCGCGAGATAACTCGCGTCCAGGCCCATCGGGTGGATGGGAAGATGACTGCGTGAGCACGACCGACACGGACACCAGCCCTGAGACCGTCCTCTACGCGTCGCCCGCCGCGTCATCCGGACCCAAGTGGGTCGAGACGCCCGTGGCGTACGACGGCATCCTCCTCGCCGGCTTCGGCGGACCGGAGGGCCAGGACGACGTCATCCCGTTCCTGCGCAACGTCACGCGCGGGCGCGGCATCCCCGACGAGCGCCTCGAAGAGGTCGCCCACCACTACCGCCACTTCGGCGGGGTGAGCCCGATCAACCAGCACAACCGCGAGCTCAAGGCCGCCCTCGAGGCGGAGATCGCCAAGCGCGGGCTGGGGCTTCCGGTCTACTGGGGCAACCGCAACTGGTCGCCGTACCTCGAAGAGGCCGTGACCGAGGCGGCCGAGGCCGGCGACACCACCCTCCTGGCCATCGCGACCAGCGCGTACAGCTCCTTCTCGAGCTGCCGCCAGTACCGCGAGGACTACGCGCGGGTCCTCGAGGCCACCGGCCTCGGCGAGACAGTGACCATCGACAAGGTGCGCCAGTTCTTCGACCACCCCGGCTTCGTCTCGACCTTCGTGACGGGCGTCTCCGACGCCGTGTCGGCATTCGTGGCCGAGGGCATCGCCCCGGAGAAGATCCGCGTGCTCTTCTCCACCCACTCCATCCCCACCGCCGATGCCCAGCGCTCCGGCCCGCGCGACGTGGACTTCGGCGAGGGCGGGGCCTACGAGGCCCAGCACAAGGCCGTCGCCGCCTTCGTCATGGCCGAGGTCGCCGCCGCCGTCGCCGACGTCGAGTGGGAGCTCGTCTACCAGTCCCGCTCGGGCCCGCCCACGCAGCCCTGGCTCGAGCCCGACGTCAACGACGTCATCGCCGAGCTCCCCTCGCGCGGGGCGGAGGCCGTGGTGATCGTGCCGCTCGGCTTCGTCAGCGACCACATGGAAGTGCTGTGGGACCTCGACACCGAGGCGATGGAGGCCGCCGAAGAGGCCGGCATCCGCGCCGTGCGCACGCCGACCCCCGGCATCGACCCCGCCTACGTGTCCGGCCTGGTGGATCTGGTCGAGGAGCGACTCACGGGCACGCCGAAGGCCGACCGTCCGCACCTGACCGACCTCGGGCCCTGGTACGACGTCTGCCGTCCCGGTTGCTGCGAGAACATCCGCGCCGGCTTCAAGCCCGTCGCGGCGGGTCTTCGCCCCTGACGCCCCCGATGCCGCCCGTCCCTCGCGAGGGGGCGGGCGGCATCGTCATCCCCGCCCGCGTCGCCCGCGGCCCTCAATAGGATTGGCCCCATGCGCATCCACATCGGCACCGATCACGCCGGTCTCGAGTTCTCCACCCAGATCCAGCATCACCTCGCCGCCCAGGGACACGAGGTCATCGACCACGGGCCGGTCGAGTACGACCCGCTCGACGACTACCCGGCGTTCTGCATCCGCGCCGCGCAAGCCGTCGTGCGCGACCAGGCGGCGGGCGTCGAGGCCCTCGGTGTGGTCTTCGGCGGCTCGGGCAACGGCGAGCAGATCGCGGCGAACAAGGTGCTGGGCGTGCGCGCCGCGCTCGTGTGGAACATCTCCACCGCCGAGCTCGCCCGCGAGCACAACGACGCCAACGTCATCTCCATCGGCGCGCGCCAGCACACCTTCGACGAGGCCGCGTCGTTCATCGACCGCTTCATCGCGACGCCGTTCTCGGGAGAGGAGCGCCACACGCGCCGCATCGGCCAGCTCGCCGCGTTCGAGCAGGACGGTGTGCTTCTTCCCGACCCGCGCGCCGGCCGATCGGAGAACACCATGACCGACGCGAGCGATTCGTTCGACCCCGAGGCAGGCTGATGCCCGAAGGGCATTCCGTCCATCGGATCGCTCGGCAGTTCGAGCGCAACATCGTCGGACGCACGGTCTCGGCATCCAGCCCGCAGGGCCGATTCGCCGAGGGTGCCGCTGTGCTCGACGGACGCGAGGCGCTGGAGGCGCGAGCGGTCGCGAAGCAGATGTTCCTCCGCTTCGACGGCGACGTCTGGCTGCGGGTGCACCTGGGCATGTACGGCGCGTGGGACTTCTCAGGCGAGGTCTCGGTCGACGCCACCATCGCGTCGTCCAACGGGCGCATGGGCCAGACGAACCAGCGGGGGACCGTCGTCGACGAGGCGATCATGGATGCCGCGGGCGAGAACTCCCTGAGCTCGATCGGCGCCCCGCGACGTTCCCGCGTGCGGATGTCGGAGCAGACCACCGGCCTCGATGAGGAGACGGAGTGGCCGCCGCCACCCGTGGGAGCGGTGCGTCTGCGTCTTCTCACCGAGACCACGTGCGCCGACCTGCGCGGCCCGACCGCGTGCGCCCTGCAGACGCCCGACGAGGTGCAGGCGACGATCGACAAGCTCGGGCCCGACCCGCTGGTCGACGACCTCGCCGAGGGCGAAGAGCGCTTCACCGCGACGGTGAGGAAGAAGCCCACCCCCATCGGGCTGCTGCTCATGGACCAGTCCGTCGTCAGCGGCATCGGCAACGTCTACCGCGCCGAGCTGCTGTTCCGCGCCCGGCAGAACCCGCACACCCCCGGTCGCGAGGTGCCCGAGAAGGTGGTGCGCGATCTGTGGCGCGACTGGGCGCGGCTCCTGCCCATCGGCGTCGAGACCGGCCAGATGATGACGATGGACGATCTCGATCCCGAGGCGTACCGCCGCGCGATGGCGCACCGCGACGACCGGCACTGGGTGTACCACCGCGCGGGTCTCCCGTGCCGGATCTGCGGTACGACGGTGCTGATGGAGGAGGCCGCGGGGCGGAAGCTCTACTGGTGCCCCAACTGCCAGGCGTGACGGCGTCCCGTGGAGGTTGAGCGTGTCGGAGCCTGCGGTCCCTGCGACGGGCTCGGGGACTGCGACGGCGGGGGAGGCTGAGCACGTCGACACGTCCTGCGTTCTAGGCTGATCCGGTGCGCCAGAATCCGAGCTTCGCGATGACCGACGTCGGCGAGATCCGCCGTCTCATCGACCTCCATCCGTGGGTGACCCTCGTGAGCCAGACCGATGACGGCCTCGTCGCCTCGCACTACGCCGTCATGCTCGACGACACCCGCGACGACCTCACGATCGTGGGGCACGTGGGCAAGCCCGACGACGTCATCCTCGGTCTCGGCGATCGCGAGCTGCTCGTGGTCGTCCAGGGCCCGCACGGCTACATCACCCCGCGCTGGTACGGCGACGTTCCCGCCGTGCCGACCTGGAACTTCGTCTCGGCGCACCTGTCCGGCATCCCGGAACTGCTGTCGGCGGAGGAGAACCTCCGCGTGCTCGACCGACTCGTCGACCGCTTCGAGGGTGACGGCGCCGATGCGCGCGGGCTGTACACGCTCCCGAACGACGCCGCCTTCGTCGAGCGCCTCGAGCGCGGCACGGTCGGCTTCCGCCTGACGCCGACGCGCGTGACGGCGAAGCGCAAGCTCAGCCAGAATCGCAGCCCCGAGGTGGTCGACACGATCATCGCGGGACTCGGGTCTGACAACCCGGGGCTCGCGGCGGAGATGCGGCGCGCCGCCGACGCACGGGTGCGCCCGTGATTGGGGAGAGCGTCGGCTTCGTCCGCGCCGTGCGCGTGGCCGGCCCCGGACGCGAGCTGCTGCCCACCGACGAACCGGTCGACCTCGTCCTCGTCGACGGGGTCATCGCCGACATCGCGCCGACCGGCAACCTGCGCCCCGCCGGTGTCGTCGTCGAGGGCGAGGGCGGGTGGCTCCTCCCGGGCCTGTGGGACCACCACGTGCACGTGCTCCAGTGGGCCCTCGCGGCGGATCGCGTCCCGCTGGGCGAGGTCTCCTCCGCGCACGATGCGGCGGCCGTCATGGCGCTCGCGCCCCTCAGCGACGGGCGACGGATCGGTTCCGGCTTCCGCGACGGGTTGTGGGCCGACGCGCCGCGCCTCGACCTGCTGGATGCCACGACCGGCGACGTCCCGACCTATCTCATCAATGCCGACGTGCACAGCGTCTGGATGAACTCCGCGGCATTCCGTCGCGAGCGGTTCGCTCCCGTGGCATCCGGGATGCTGGTCGAGGAGGACGCGTTCGAGATCTCCCGTCGCCTGAACGCCGTGGAGGCCGACGTCGCCGACGACGCCGTCGAGCGCATGGCGCGCGCCGCGGCGGCCCGGGGTCTCGTCGGGCTCGTCGACCTCGACATGACGTGGAACGACGAACCGTGGCAGCGTCGCGCGGCGCGGGGCTTCGACGCCCTGCGGGTGTCGTACGGCACCTACCCTCAGCACCTCGACCGGGCGATCGCCGAGGGCCTGCGGACGGGTGACCGCGTGCGCGGTGGGCGGAACGACCTCGTCCGCGTCGGGCCGCTCAAGGCCATCACGGACGGCTCGCTCGGCACCCGCACCGCCGCGTGCGCTCACCCCTACCCCGGCGACCCGGGCAACCACGGTCTGCTCACGGTTGCGCCCGACGACCTCGTCGAGATGATGACGCGAGCGACCGCCGCCGGCCTGGAGTGCGCGATCCACGCGATCGGCGACGTCGCCAACAGTCACGCGCTCGACGCCTACGCGGTGACGGGTGCGGTCGGGACGATCGAGCACGCGCAGCTCGTGGCGCACGCCGACATCCCGCGTTTCGCCCGCCTCGGCGTGGCGGCCAGCGTGCAGCCCGAGCACGCGCTCGACGACCGCGACATGACGGATGCCATCTGGGCCGGGCAGTCGGCGCAGCCCTACCCCCTGCGGGCACTGGCCGACAGCGGCGCCAACCTCCGCTTCGGATCCGATGCTCCGGTGGCGCCGCTGGATCCGTGGGCGGCGATGGCCTCCGCGGTGTTCCGCACCCGCGATGGGCGCGAGCCCTGGCAGGCGCATCAGAGGGTGGAGATCGGCACCGCGATCGCGGCATCCACCGCCGGGGGATCCACGACACCGGCCGAGATCGCGCCGGGGGCGGTCGCCGACCTCGTGATCGTCGGCGTCGATCCGCTGACCGCCGACGAGCGCGCGCTGCGGTCGATGCCCGTGCGCACGACACTGGTGGCCGGGCGGGTGACGCACGGGGTCTGACGGCGTTCCCCCGCGTGGAGCGACCGTCCGGCATCTCCCGGACCGCTCGGATGACCGAGGGCGCCCGGGCATGACGAAGGGGGCGATGCTCACGCACCGCCCCCTTCGAATCGTCTTACGCGGCGAGGTGCGCGAAGAGGAACCAGCGGTCCTTGTCGAGGCCGCGCTTGATCTCGATCGCGACGTCCTGGCTCGACATGTCGATCTCGTCGAGGCCCTCGATGGCGGCCTCGATGTCGACGAGCACCGCGTCGATGTCGGCGATCACCGCACGGATCACGACGTCGGACTGCGCGAATCCGGCAGGCACCTCGGTCGCCTTCGCCTTGGCGGCGACGGTGGACAGGCGCGAGTCGATCGGCAGGCCCAGGGCGACGATGCGCTCGGCCGCGAGGTCGGCCCAGTCCTGCGCGTGGGCGACCACGGTGTCGAGCAGCTCGTGGACGCCGATGAAGTTCGAGCCGCGAACGTGCCAGTGCGCCTGCTTGCCGTTGACAACGAGGGCCTCGAGGCCGATCACGACGGGGGAGAGGAACTGGGCCGTGCCGGCGGCCATCGTGGGGTCGACGGTGGTGGCGGCGGGGGTCTGAACGGTGCTCATGTCTGCTCCTTGTCGCAGTGAACGAAGTCTGATGGATGCAACGCTACTCACGCCCGAGCATTCCGCAAGCAAGATGAGGCTCGGCTAAATCCCCGGTGAGGAGGCAATCCTTACCTTCCTTCCGCCCCTCGCCGACGTCCTGCCGCGGCGCCGGCGATGAGGGCGGCGGCAGCAACGATGACGACCCCGACCGGAGCCGCGGGCGCACCCGTCCGGGGGAGCTCTGCGGGCGTGGGCCGCCCGGGGAGCTCCGCATCCGCGGTCGCCTCGGTCAGCTGCACCACCGGGGTCACCGTGGCCCGTCCCCGGCGCGAGTCGTTCTGCGCCTCCGCGTCGAGATGCAGTGCCATGTCGAGGCGCACCGTGCGCCCGGCCGGAATGATCTCGCTCACCCACGCGCCGTCTGGCGGCACCGGGACCGACGCCACGACCAACCGCAGAGCGTCCGCCAGCGCCCGGCTGGCAGGGTCGCCGTCGTCGGTGGTCTCGAGGCGCAGTCCCGCGCGAGCGGGGTCGGCACTGCCGTTGCGGATCCAGAGAGTGGCGACGCTGCTCGCCCCGGGGACGAGCGGTCCATCCGGTGCGAAGAGGCGGATGGAGCCGTCGGCGACGAAGTGCTCGCCGTCGTCGCTCACGAGGAGTCGCGGTGGAGAGGATCCGACGGGGTCGGCCCTCGCGGGCGCCGGGACCGCCACTGAGCACGACGCGGCCAGGATCGCCGCGACGACCACCATCGGGGTGCGCGAGCGGCGTCGAGGACGACGCAGGTCGAGAGCGAACAGCACCGCGCCCCACGCGATCACCGCGACACCGACGACGGCGATCGCCGCCCCGCGCTCCTGGCCGCCGAAGATGGCCGAAGGGTAGCCGAGCAGCGGGAGCGCGAGCACGACCGTGCCGCGGAGCTGCTCGCGTTGCACGGGAGGGTCGTCGAGGTCGTTCGCGTCACCACGGGTGATGAGAAGTCGGTCCCCGCTCGTGCTCGAGGTCGTCCCCACGACGCGGTGCGTCACCACGGCCGGCTCGCCCGACCGGATCTGGTAGGTCACGACATCGCCCACACGCACGGCGTCGAACGGCGTCGCGCGCACCGCGATGAGGCTCCCCGGCGGCATCCCGGGATTCATGCTGCCGGTGAGCACCGTGTAGGTCTGCGCGCCGAGGACGGCGGGCACGACGACGGTCAGGAGGGCGAACGCCGAGACGGCGATCAGAAGGATCGTCGACAGGATGCCGCGCACCCGGGCCATGCGTCCGGGGGAGGGCGGCGCGGGACGGCGATCGCGCCGGAGCCCGACGTTCACGGACACGCCGCACCCCCGAGGATGAAACCGAGGCCGTTCCCGGGGACGACGGTCTGCGCAGCGCTCGGCGACGACCGCCAGAGGCCGTTGATCGACACGGCCGCGACGGTGGGGTTCCCGGTCAGCAGGGTCACCACGCCGCCGAGCAGTCCGCCCTGCACGGTGACCGAGAACGTGTCTCCGGTCAGGGTGGCGTCCTGCACGCGCGCGAGCTCGGGGGGCTGACCCGTCCGCACGTTGGTGGCGATCACGGAGTACTCGTTCGCCCCCGTCACCCGCGCCCAGGTGAGGCGGGCGGCGGCGAGCCCGTTGACGGTCGTCGGCGTGCACGACAGCAGCGTCGGCGCACCGAGTGTGCCCGCGTTCAGGGCGGGCAGCGGGACGGGCGCGCTCACCTGCCACGCGGCGGATGCCGGGCTCGCGCCCGCCAGGGCCAGGATCAGCGCGGTCACCGCGACCGTGGTCCGCGCGTGTCGCCGCCGCGTCGTCACTGCACGACCTGGTCGGCGGTGACGACGACGGTCGGCGTGAGCGCCGTGCCCTGGAGGGAGGCGGGTGCATCCGCCGCGAGGGTGGCGCGCACGCACAGGTCGACCGACTGTCCCGGGCTGAAGCCGCCGGCCGGAGCGTAGGACGTTCCGGAGGCGATGACCGTCGCGCTTCCGCACGAGCCGAGGTAGACCCGCGTCGTCACGTACGCCGGGGCGGTGACGGTGGGCGTCAGACGCCAGCGCAGCGTCGTTCCGCCGGCGCCGGTCTCGGTGACCCGCAGCAGGGGGGTGTCGCTGGAGCGGTCGGGATACAGCGGCGTCCACGTCGACCAGTTCCCGACCCACTGGGTGGCGAGGTCGAACGACCCGGATGCCACGGGTCCCGCCGTCAGCGACGCCTGAGCGCGCCAGGAAGCCTGGGCGGCAGCGGTCCCGGTACCGAGCACCAGGGCCGCCGCGAGCACCGCCGCTGCGCGCAGTCGTCCGCGGGGGGACGCATCACGCGTCGACATCGAGGCACCGGGTCAGCTGGACGCCTGCGTGAGCGTGAAGGCGATGTCGTTGAGGTTGACGCTCTGGGTGGCTCCGGCACGGCCCGTCGTCCCGGGCTTGAAGGTGATGGTGAGGGTCGCCGTGGCGGCGCCGCTGTTGGCCGAGGTGAGGCGGTAGGTGTTCGTGCCGGTCGGCGTGCCGTAGCTGCTCACCGTGAGGACCACGTCGAGGTTGCTGCCCAGGGCTCCCGACGTGAACGTCGACCCCACCTCGGCCTTGAGGTCGGCGGCGATGGTGGTGCCCACCAGCGTCACGTCCAAGGGCTGGGTCAGGGTGAGGACGTCTCCGGGGACGATCTTGACGGTGGTCAGGTTGCTCACCGATTGCGCCGAGCCCAGCACGCCTTTCAGGCTCCACGTGCCCGTGCCGAGCGACAGGTTGAGATCACCCGCGCTCACGGGACCTGCGGTGAGCGCGGTCTGGGTCGACCAGTAGGCGTACGTCCCACCGCCCGCCGACAGCAGAGCAGCACCGACGGCGATCGCGAGGATGGCGGTGGTGCGCCGGGGCCGTCGGACGGGCCGGGCGGTGGGGGTGGGGGCGGGTGCTGTCGACGATGACATGACGACTCCAAGAGCGGGTGCGGCTGAGGTGGCTCCGAACCTACGAGGGCTCCGGCCGGCCGCCACTACCGGTTCAGGGTCGCCGGGTACCGTTTCGCTCGTCCCTCGGTAGTCGTGAGTAGTGCCCCGCGACGGCTAGCCTCGGCCCATGACGATCGCCCCCGATGCCTCCGTCCTGACCCTCGACGGTGCGACGCCCTCCCTGCACGGCAGTGTGTTCGTGGCATCCGGGGCACGTGTCGTGGGTGCGGTGACCCTCTCCGAGGGGGCGAGCGTCTGGTACAACGCCGTCCTTCGCGCCGACAGCGCCCCGATCATGGTCGGGCCGCGCAGTAACCTGCAGGACAACGTCTCGGTGCACGTCGATTCCGGCCACGGGGTCGTCATCGGCGCCGACGTATCGGTCGGCCACAATGCCGTCGTGCACGGATGCACGATCGACGACGGGTCGCTGATCGGCATGGGAAGCGTGGTGCTCTCCGGTGCGCACATCGGCGCGGGATCGCTCGTGGCCGGGGGCGCGGTAGTGCTGGAGGGGACGATCGTGCCGCCGGGGTCGCTGGTGGCGGGTGTTCCGGCGAAGGTGCGCCGCGAGCTCACGGCGGCGGAGCGCGAAGGAATCGTCCGCAACGCGGAAACCTACCTCAGGCACACGGTGCGCCACATCCACGCGCAACACGTCTGATCCAGCGCGCGGGACCGTCGGTGCGCGGGACGCGGTGCGCAGTGTGCGCGGCCCGATGTCTTCGCTCGCCGTCCGCCACCCGCCATGGGTGTGCGTCGCGAGCGAGGCGTGCATAGGGTGGGGCGATGACCATCACCACCCTCGAGCCCGGTGAGGTCTTCGTCTTCGGGTCGAACGCGGCCGGCGCGCACGGCGGGGGAGCGGCCCGGTTCGCCCTCGATCGTTTCGGGGCCGTGTGGGGACAGGGCGAGGGGCTGCAGGGTCGGTCTTACGCGATCGACACGATGTCGGGGCCGACCGTCTTCGAGGAGCAGGCGCGCCGATTCGTCGCGTTCGCCGCCGAGCACCCGGAACTGCGCTTCCTCCTCACCGAGGTGGGCTGCGGGATCGCCGGATACCGCCCCGAGCAGGTGGCGCCGTTTTTCGCGGGGGCCGGTCGCAACGTCGAACTGCCCGCGTCGTTCCGCCGCGTCCTGGCCCGCCGTGCCACCGCTGCCGAGGGAGAGGTCCCGTGATCGTCGCCCTCAGCACCGCCGTCCCTCTGCTGATTGCCGGGGCGCTCATCGCGTGGCTGGCCTACCGGTCCTCCCGCGGCACGCTGACCCGCAACCTCTGGATGGGCATCCGCACGACCTCCACGATGCGCAGCGACGAGGCGTGGCGGGTCGGACACACCGCGGCCGTCGTGCCGATGGCCGTGTCCGGCGCCGGTCTCATCGCGGCGGGAGCCGCGGCGATCGTCGCGGGCGAGGACGCGGCCGTATGGGCCGCGATGGCCGGCTGCGCGTGGGCGGTCGTGTGGCTTCTCGTCGCCGCGGTCGTGGCCCGGCGGGCGGTGGAACGGATGGATGCCGATACCGGGCGCTGATCGGAAGGAGCCGTGATTGTCGCATCGACGGGGGAGTGGAGGGGCTGACGAGAATCGAACTCGCATCATCTGTTTGGAAGACAGAGGCTTTACCACTAAGCTACAGCCCCGAATTCCGCCGCTCATGACGAGCCGCGGAGTCGGACTCGACTATTCTACGACACGGCGCAGGCGGTCGCGAACGCACCCGGTCGACGCGGATGCCGATTTCGCCCCGCACCGCGAGAAAACCGGCGGTCCCGGGTCGATCGACTAGACTTTCCGAGGTCGTTTCGTCGAACGCGTTCGCGCGCGTCGCCCCGGGGCGTAGCTCAGCTTGGTAGAGCGCCCGCTTTGGGAGCGGGAGGCCGCAGGTTCAAATCCTGTCGCCCCGACGCAACGGCCCCACAGACCACAGGCCCACACGGCCCCCGCGTGCGCGCGGGCCACACGAGGAGAACACACCGCATGGTCAACAGCACCGTCGAGCAGCTCAGCCCCACCCGGGTCAAGCTCCACATCACGGTCTCGCCCGACGAGCTCAAGCCGAGCATCGCCCACGCCTACGAGCACATCGCCCGCGACGTGCAGATCCCCGGCTTCCGCAAGGGCAAGGTCCCCGCGCCGATCATCGACCAGCGCATGGGCCGCGGCGCCGTCATCGAGCACGCCGTCAACGAGGGTCTCGACGGGTTCTACCGTCAGGCCGTCGAGGCGCAGGACCTCCGCGTCATCGGCCGCCCGAGCGCCGAGATCGTCGAGCTCCCCGAGCTGAAGGACTTCTCCGGCGACCTCGTCGTCGATGTCGAGGTCGACGTGCGCCCCGAGTTCGAGCTGCCCGCGTACGACACCATCACGGTGACCGTCGACGCGGCATCCGCCGACGAGGCCGGCATCGACGCCGAGCTCGACCGCCTGCGCGCCCGCTTCGGCACGCTCGTCACGGTCGACCGTCCGGCCACCAGCGGCGACTTCGTCGAGCTCGACCTCGTCGCCACGATCGACGGCAACGAGATCGACCGCGCCGAGGGCGTGTCGTACGAGATCGGCTCCGGCGAGCTGCTCGAGGGCATCGACGAGGCGATCGAGTCGCTCACCGCCGACGAGCAGACCACCTTCCGCTCGAAGCTCGTCGGTGGCGAGCACGCCGGCGAAGAGGCCGAGGTCGCCGTCACCATCAAGGCCGTCAAGGAGCGCGAGCTCCCCGACGCCGACGACGACTTCGCCCAGATGGCGTCCGAGTTCGACACCATCGCCGAGCTCCGCGAGTCGCTCAGCGAGCGCGTGTCGCAGCAGGCCGTGTTCACGCAGGGTTCGGCCGCGCGCGACAAGTTCATCGACGCCCTCCTCGAGGCCGTCGAGATCCCCGTGCCCCCGCAGCTCATCGAGGACGAGGTGCACAACCACCTCGAGGGCGAGAACCGCCTCGAAGACGACGAGCACCGCGCCGAGGTCACCGAGGCGAGCGAGAAGCAGTTCCGCACGCAGATGGTGCTCGACAAGATCGCCGAGGACGCCAACGTCCAGGTGTCGCAGGACGAGCTGACGCAGTACCTCATCCAGTCGGCTGCGCAGTACAACATGGCGCCGCAGGACTTCGTCAACGCGCTGCAGCAGGGCAACCAGCTCCCCGCGCTCGTCGGCGAGGTGGCCCGCAACAAGGCCCTCGCGATCGCGCTCGGCAAGGTCACCGTCGTCGACACCGACGGCAAGCCCGTCGACCTGACCGGTTTCGTCGCCGTCGAGGGCGAAGAGCCCGTCGAGGGTGACGACGCCGCGGACGAGGCGCCGGCCGAGGAGGCCGCCGCTGAGGAGGCCCCCGCGAAGGCTCCGGCCAAGAAGCGCGCCCCCGCGAAGAAGAAGGCCGACGCTGACGCGGCTCCCGCCGAGGAGGCCGCCGCTGAGGAGGCCCCCGCGAAGGCTCCGGCCAAGAAGCGCGCCCCGGCCAAGAAGAAGGCCGACGCCGCCGACAGCGAGTAAGTCACGACGGAGGGGGCGGATGCCACGGCATCCGCCCCCTTCTTCGTTCCCGGATTCCGGTGAGCGTCCACGACACGCCCTCCCGCGCCCCGCTCGCGCGTCGTGTCGACGCTCGACATCCGGGTCCCCGACCCCTGTTGAGCGTCCAGAACACGCCGCGCGTCCCGACGGTCAGCGGCGTGTCCTGGACGCTCGACATACCTGACGAGAGATGGATGCGAGAGATGGACGACTGGCAGAGCAGAGTGGATGCCGTCTGGGCTGATGAGGCGCTCAGCCCCACCGAGGTGATCTCGCGGATCGACGAGCTTGCCGCCGAGCGACCCGACGACGATGCCGTGGCGCTCTTCGAGCGGGCGGGAGCACGCGACTCCGCGGGCGTCGAGGGCGAGGCCGAGGTGTTGTACCGTCGCGCGCTCGAGATCGGCCTCGACGACGAGCGCCGCACCTGCGCGACGATCCAGCTCGCCAGCACCATCCGCAACCTCGGCAAGACGGAGGAGGCGCTCGAGATGCTCCGGGCGGAGTACGAGCGCGAGCCGCGCGGGGAGCTGCACGACGCGGCTGCCGCCTTCTACGCCCTCGCGCTGGTGTCGAGCGGGGAGCCGGAGCGGGCGGCATCCGTCGCTCTCCAGGCCCTCGCGCCGCACCTGCCGCGCTATACCCGTTCCGTGGCCGGATACGCGCGAGAAATCGCCGACGATCCGCGCTGATCCGCCCGCGGCGAACACGGCATCCCGCCCCCGGACCCGCCGGTAGATTCGTTGCAGATCACCGGAAGAGGAGCACACATGCCCGAACCCCTTATGGCAACGAGCGTCTTCGACAGGCTGCTGAAGGACCGCATCATCTGGCTCGGTTCGGAGGTGCGCGACGAGAACGCGAACGAGATCTGCGCCAAGATCCTGCTGCTCGCGGCAGAGGACCCGCAGAAGGACATCTACCTCTACATCAACTCGCCCGGCGGCTCGATCACGGCCGGCATGGCGATCTACGACACGATGCAGTTCGTGCCGAACGACATCGTCACCGTCGGCATCGGCATGGCGGCGTCGATGGGCCAGCTGCTGCTGACCAGCGGCACCAAGGGCAAGCGCTACATCACGCCCAACGCGCGCGTGCTGCTGCACCAGCCCCACGGCGGCTTCGGCGGCACGTCGAGCGACATCCAGACGCAGGCGCAGCTCATCCTCGACATGAAGCGCCGCCTCGCCGAGATCACGGCGAACCAGACCGGCAAGAGCGTCGAGCAGATCAACGCCGACGGTGACCGCGACCGCTGGTTCACCGCTCAGGAGGCCCTCGAGTACGGCTTCGTCGACCACATGCGCGAGCACGCCACCGACGTCACCGGCGGCGGCGGAACCGCGGCCTGAGTCGAGAGGAAAAGGACACCGACATGAACATCCCCACCTTCGGCGGCGCAGCGGCCCACATGCCCTCGAGCCGCTACGTCCTTCCTCAGTTCGAGGAGCGCACGGCCTACGGCTACAAGCGCCAGGACCCCTACAACAAGCTGTTCGAGGACCGCGTCATCTTCCTGGGCGTCCAGGTCGACGACGCCTCGGCCGACGACGTCATGGCCCAGCTGCTCGTGCTCGAGTCGCAAGACCCCGACCGCGACATCATCATGTACATCAACTCGCCCGGCGGCTCGTTCACGGCCATGACGGCGATCTACGACACCATGCAGTACGTCTCGCCGCAGATCCAGACCGTGGTTCTCGGTCAGGCCGCGTCCGCGGCATCCGTGCTCCTGGCCGCCGGCGCGCCCGGCAAGCGTCTCGCCCTGCCGAACGCCCGCATCCTGATCCACCAGCCCGCCATGGGCGAGGCCGGTCACGGGCAGGCGTCCGACATCGAGATCCAGGCGCAGGAGATCCTCCGCATGCGCACCTGGCTCGAGGAGACGATGGCCCGCCACACCGGTCAGGACGTCTCGAAGGTCAACAAGGACATCGACCGCGACAAGATCCTCTCCGCCGCCGAGGCGATGGAGTACGGCATCGTCGACCAGGTGCTCACGACCCGCAAGCGTCAGCCCGCGGCCCTCACCGCCTGACACGCTCGCGACACGACGAAGCCCCGCAGATCCGTTTCGGTCTGCGGGGCTTCGTCGTGCGCGGGGCGCTCGGCGTGAGTCGCCGGAATTCGCCGCCTCCGGCGATGCGGGAGCGACAGATCCCGGCGACTCACGCGGGGGAGCGGCGGGATGCCGGGCGTCCGCCGTCGGCGATCACGACACCGCCGGGCGCGCAAATGCCCTCGGATGTCGCGGGCTCGGGTTAGGCTCGGGTACACACCGGCGGGGGCCGGGTGACGGGAGGAACCGGCATGGCACGCATCGGTGAGAGCGCCGACCTGTTCAAGTGCTCCTTCTGCGGCAAGAGCCAGAAGCAGGTGCAGCAGCTGATCGCCGGTCCCGGCGTGTACATCTGCGACGAGTGCGTGGAGCTCTGCAACGAGATCATCGAAGAGCGCATGGCCGAGTCCTCGGCCGGTGAGGTCGCCGAATTCGACCTGCCCAAGCCGCGCGAGATCTTCTCCTTCCTCGAGGAGTACGTCGTCGGTCAGGAGCCCGCCAAGCGCGCCCTGGCCGTCGCCGTCTACAACCACTACAAGCGCGTCCGCGCGCACGGCACGCTGCAGCCCGCCGAGGCGCGCGCCGAAGAGATCGACATCGCCAAGAGCAACATCCTGCTGCTGGGCCCCACGGGCTGCGGCAAGACCTACCTCGCCCAGACGCTCGCGAAGCGCCTCAACGTGCCGTTCGCGGTGGCGGATGCCACGGCCCTCACCGAGGCCGGCTACGTCGGAGAAGACGTCGAGAACATCCTGCTCAAGCTCCTCCAGGCCGCCGACTTCGACGTCAAGCGCGCCGAGCAGGGCATCATCTACATCGACGAGGTCGACAAGATCGCCCGCAAGGCCGAGAACCCCTCGATCACGCGCGACGTGTCGGGTGAGGGCGTGCAGCAGGCGCTCCTGAAGATCCTCGAGGGCACCGTCGCCTCGGTTCCGCCGCAGGGGGGCCGCAAGCACCCGCATCAGGAATTCATCCAGATCGACACGACGAACGTGCTGTTCATCGTGGCCGGTGCCTTCGCGGGGCTCGAGGAGATCATCTCCGCCCGCGTCGGCAAGCACGGCGTCGGTTTCGGCGCTCCGCTGCAGCGCAAGGAGGACGCGCCCGATCTCTTCAGCGAGGCGCTGCCCGAAGACCTGCACAAGTTCGGTCTGATCCCCGAGTTCATCGGTCGTCTGCCCGTCGTGGCATCCGTCTCGCCGCTGGATCAGGAGGCGCTGATGGAGATCCTCACCGCGCCCCGCAACGCCCTCGTCAAGCAGTACCAGCGCATGTTCGAGCTCGACGGCGTGCAGCTCGAGTTCGACGACGACGCGCTGCGCGCGATCGCCGACCTCGCGGTGGCCCGCAAGACGGGTGCGCGCGGTCTGCGCGCGATCCTCGAGGACGTGCTCGGCCCCATCATGTTCGACGTGCCCTCGGCCGACGACATCGCGAAGGTCGTCATCACCCGCGCGGCCGTCGAAGACGGAGCCCAGCCGACGATCGTGCTGGCGCAGAAGCGCCGCAGCGCCTGAGCGATCCCGCGGGGCGTCGGGCCCGGCGCGCCCCGTCGCCCGCGGCAGGATGGGGACATGCTCCCCGACCTGCAGCTTCCCGTCGTCCTGCCCATCCGCGCCGGCCACGTCAGCGTGCGTCGCGCGACAACGGACGACCTCTCCGCTCTCGTGGCCTTGCTCTCGGACGATCCGATCAGCGCTGCGCGCGGCGACCGCGGCGATGATCTCGACCTCGAGGCCTACGCCGGCGCCTTGACGGGGGTCCTCGACGCCCCGCTGAACGACCTCCTCGTCGTGGATGCCGCTGACGCGGCCGTCGTCGGGACGCTCCAGCTGACCCTCATTCCCGGTATGGCGCGCCGAGGCGCCACGCGTCTGCTCGTCGAGGCGGTGCGCGTGTCGTCGAGCGCGCGCTCCGGCGGTATCGGCAGCGCCGTAATGCGCTGGGTCATGCACGAGGCCGCCCCGGCGACCGGGGCGACCCTCGTGCAACTGACCTCCGATGCGGCACGCGTCGACGCGCATCGGTTCTACACGCGGCTGGGCTTCGCGGACTCGCACATCGGGTTCAAGTACTCCGTCGGAAGCTGAACCGGCGGATTCCTCAGCCGGCGAGACCGCGTCGCTCGAGGAGCGGCTGGATCTCGGCATCCCGACCCCGGAAGTCGCGGTACGCGGCGAGAGGATCGCCGGACCCACCGACCCCCAGCAGCCTCCGGCGGAAGCGGTCGCCGTTCTCGCGCGTGAGTCCGCCGTTCTCACGGAACCACTCCACGGTGTCGGCGTCGAGCACCTCGCTCCAGATGTAGGAGTAGTACCCGGCGCTGTACCCGCCCGAGAACACGTGCGCGAAATACGTCGACGCGTAGCGGGTGGGAATGGCGGGGTTGTCGAGGCCGATGTCGGCGAGGGCTCGCGCCTCGAACTCCGCCACATCGATGTCCGCCGAGGCCTGGTCGACCGAGAGGCCGTGCCACGCCTGGTCGATCCAGGACGCCGCGAGGTACTCGCTCGTCGCGAAGCCCTGGTTGAACGCCTCGGAGGCGTGCAGTCGCTCGACGACATCGGCGGGGAGCGGCTCGTCGGTTTCGATGTGGCGGGCGTAATTCGTGAGGATCTCGGGCCAGAGGATCCACATCTCGTTCACCTGGCTGGGGAACTCGACGAAGTCGCGGTAGACGGCCGTGCCGCCGAAATGCGGATAGGTCACGGTCGCGAAGAGCCCGTGCAGGGCGTGGCCGAACTCGTGGAAGAGGGTGGTGACCTCGTCGAGCGTCAGCAGCGTCGGGGTTCCGGGAGCGGGCTTGTTGACGTTGAGGTTGTTGACCACCACCGGGGCCGTGCCGCGGAGCCGGGACTGCGTCACGATCGAGTTCATCCACGCGCCCCCGCGCTTGGTGTCGCGCGTATACAGGTCGAGCAGGAACAGCCCGAGCTCGCTGCCGTCGGCATTGTGCACCTCGAACACGCGCACGTCGGGGTGGTACCCCTGCAGGTCGTGGCGCTCGGTCATGCGGATGCCGTAGAGCTGCTCGGCGGCGAAGAACACGCCGTCGCGCAGCACGCGCTCGGCCTCGAACCACGGCCGAAGGGCCGCGCGATCGAGGTCGTACCGTTCGGCGCGCACCTTCTCGGTGTAGAACGCCCAGTCGTGGGCGTCGATCCGGATGCCGTCGGCATCCGCGATCTCCTGCAGGGCGTCCTGCTCGGAGCGGGCGTTGGCCGCTGCGGGGGCGGCGAGCCGTCGCAGCAGGTCGCGCGCGGCATCCGGAGACCCCGCCGTCTGATCCGCGAGGACGGCCGCCGCGTGCGAGGGGTAGCCGAGAACGGCGGCGCGCTCGGCGCGCAGGCGCACGATCTCGCGGAGGACCCCGCGGTTGTCGTTGTCATTGCCGCGTGCGGCGCGGGAGCGCGACGCCTCGAGCAGGCGGCGGCGGCTCTCTCGATTCGTCAGCGAGGCGAGGAGCGGGTGCCCCGTGTACAGGGTGAGGGTGACGACGTAGCGGCCGTCGAGTCCGCGGCTGGTCGCTGCCTGAGCAGCGGCGGACAGCTCGCCGTCGCTGAGCCCGTCGAGTTCGGCGGCGGTGTCGAACACCACGGCGAGGTCGTTCGTGTCGGCGAGGAGGTTCTTCTCGAAGGTGTTCGTGAGCACCGAGAGTCTCTGATTGAGCTCGGTCAAGCGCTGCTTCTCGGCGTCGTCGAGGCCGGCTCCCGCGAGCGACATCTCGCGGTGGTACCGCTCGACGAGGTAGCGGCTCTCGGCGTCGAGATCGAGGTCGTCGAGCTGCGCGTGCACGGCGGCGATGCGGGCGAACAGCGCGGAGTCGAGCTGGATGGCGTCGCGGTGTGCCGACATGAGCGGAGCGAGCTCCTCTTCGACGGCCTGGATCTCCGCGGTGCCGTCAGCACCGGTGACGGTGTAGAACGTGCGGCTCACACGACCGAGCAGTTCGCCGCTGCGCTCGAGCGCGACGAGCGTGTTCTCGAAGGTCGGCGCATCGGACTGCGCGGTGATCGTGTCGATCTCGTCGCGCTGTGCGGCGAAGCCTGCCTGGAACGCGGGCAGGTAGTGCTCGACGCGGATGCTGCCGTACGGCGGCAGATCGTAGGGGAGCGAGGGCGGCGCGAGGAGGGGATTGGGGGCATCCGTCATCGGTCCAGCCTAGGCGGCGTGCCGTCCGCGGTCACGGCCGCGGCTCCTCCGCGGCGACGGCATGACGCGCTCAGCCACCCGGGGCGGAGGGTCCTGAGCCTGTCGAAGGGACCGGGCCCTCTCGACGTCGAACGAGAGAGCCCGCCGTCCGCCCGGAGGCGGCGGCGGGCTCTCGCCGGCGACGACGGCTCAGGCGAACTCGGCGTCGTCGTCGTACCGCACGACGACCTCGCCCGAGGCCTCCTGCGACACGATGACCCCCGTGTCGAGCTCGGCCACGGGGCGTCCTTCGAGGAAGGTCAGCGTCCACCGCGGCGCGGGGGCGCTCAGACCGTCGGGGTTGAGCGCGGCCTCGACCGCGGCGATCTGAGCGTGCAACACCTCGGGAACGGCCTTCGGCGGCTGCTCACGGGCGGTCCAGCGGGTTCCGAGCTGCATCAGGCCTCCTGGGGTGCGAACACGATGTCGGTGACGGTGGTGGTGTCGGCCTCGGCGAACGAGATCGTCTCGATGCGCCCGACCGCGCGCAGGTCACCCTCGGCGAGACGCAGGGCCTCGACGTTCGGACCCGACACGATCAGCGAGGTGACCGGCGTCTTCTGCGAGGCCTTGGCTTCGGTCTTGGCGCGACGGATGCCGATGAGTGCGGCGCTCACCGCGGTCAGCACCGCGGGGTCACCCTCGATGCCGAGCGGCTCGGGCCAGGAGGCGGTGTGCACCGATCCCTCTTCGAACCACGACCACACCTCTTCGGACGCGAACGAGAGGACGGGGGCGAACAGGCGCACGAGCGTCGACAGGGCCGTCCGCAGGGCAAGGGCGGCCGAGGCCTGACCCACGTCGGCCTGGTCGTAGGCGCGCTCCTTCACGAGCTCGAGGTAGTCGTCGCAGAACGTCCAGAAGAACGACTCGGTGACCTCGAGAGCCCGCGCGTGGTCGTACGCCTCGAAGGCGGCGGTGGCGTCGCGCACGACGGCATCCAGTGTCGCGAGCATCGACGCGTCCAGCGCGTGCGTGACCTGGGCTCCCTCGGGCACCGGGAACGACAGCACGAACTTCGCGGCGTTCAGCAGCTTGATCGCGAGGCGGCGGCCGATCTTCACCTGCGTCGGGTTCTGCGGGTCGAACGCCGCGTCGGTGCCGAGGCGGCTCGACGCCGACCAGTAGCGCACGGCGTCGGAGCCGTGCTGCTTGAGGATGTCGGCGGGCGTCACGACATTGCCCTTCGACTTCGACATCTTCTTGCGGTCGGGGTCGACGATGAAGCCCGAGATCGCGGCATCCGACCAGGGGCTCCGGTCGTCCTCGAGTGCGCTGCGCAGCATCGTGGAGAAGAGCCAGGTGCGGATGATGTCCTGTCCCTGCGGGCGCAGGTCGAACGGCGAGACGAGGTTCCACAGCTCCTCGTCGCGCTGCCAGCCACCGGCGAGCTGCGGGGTGAGCGAGGACGTCGCCCACGTGTCGAGGATGTCGCGCTCGGCGTCGAAGCCGCCGGCGACGCCCCGCTGGTCCTCGGTGTACCCCGGAGGCACGTCGGTCGTCGGGTCGACGGGGAGCGAGGCGAGATCGGGCGTCAGCACGCGCGCGTAGTCCCGCTCGCCGTTCTCGTCGAGGCCGTACCAGACGGGGATCGGCACACCGAAGAAGCGCTGGCGCGACACGAGCCAGTCGCCGGTGAGGCCGTTGGTCCAGTTCTCGAAGCGCACGCGCATGAAGTCCGGATGCCAGGACATCTCCCGGCCGAGGGCCACCAGACGCTCGCGCAACTCGGCATCCCGAGCGCCGTTGCGGATGTACCACTGGCGCGTCGACACGATCTCCAGCGGGCGGTCGCCCTTCTCGAAGAACTTCACGGGGTGGGTGAAGGGCTTGGGGGCGCCCTCCATGGCGCCGGACTCCTGCAGGAGCTCGACGATGCGCTTCTTGGCGCTGAACACCGTCTTGCCCGCGAGTTCCGCGTACGCCGTCTTCGCGGCATCCGTCACGATCACATCGGGGGCCTCGGCGACGATGCGACCGTCCTTGCCGATGATCGTGCGGTTCGGCAGGTCGAGCTCGCGCCACCAGATGATGTCGGTCACGTCGCCGAAGGTGCAGATCATGGCGATGCCCGATCCCTTGTCCTTCTGCGCGAGGGGGTGCGCGAGCACGGGCACCTCGACGTCGAACAGCGGGGTGCGCACCGTGGTGCCGAACAGCGGCTGGTAGCGCTCGTCATCCGGGTTCGCCACGAGCGCCACGCACGCCGGCAGCAGCTCGGGGCGGGTGGTCTCGATGAACACGTCGCCCGAGCCGTCGGTCTTGGCGAAGCCGACGCGGTGGTAGGCGGCGGGCTGGTCGCGGTCCTCGAGCTCGGCCTGGGCGATCGCGGAGCGGAAGTCCACGTCCCACAGCGTGGGGGCGAGCGCCTGGTAGGCCTCGCCGCGCTCGATGTTGCGCAGGAACGCCAGCTGACTCGTGCGGATCGAGTCGTCGGAGATGGTGCGGTAGGTCTGTGTCCAGTCGACGCTGAGGCCCAGCTCGCGGAACAGCTCCTCGAACTGCTTCTCGTCCTCGATGGTGAGCTGCTCGCACAGCTCGATGAAGTTGCGGCGGCTGATGGGCACCTGGTCGGCGGCCTTGCTGCTCTTGTTGTCGCCGCCCGCGAACGGCGGGGTGAAGTCGGCGTCGTAGGGGAGCGAGGGGTCGCAGCGCACGCCGTAGTAGTTCTGCACGCGGCGCTCGGTCGGCAGGCCGTTGTCGTCCCAGCCCATCGGGTAGAACACCGTCTTGCCGCGCATGCGCTCGAAGCGCACCTTCACGTCCGTGTGCGTGAACGAGAACACGTGGCCGATGTGAAGGCTTCCGGATGCCGTCGGCGGCGGGGTGTCGACCGAGTACACGCCCTGACGGCCCGCTTCGGCTGCGCGCAGGCGGTCGAAGACGTACGTGCCGCGCTCGTTCCACGCGGCATCCCACTTCTGCTCGAGGCCTTCCAGCGCGGGCTTGTCGGGGATGGTGGCAGCCATGGGGTACTCCTCGAGCGATATGGGCGGCACTGTGTGAGCGTGCCTGATGGGTGTGGGGTCCAGGATACCGGGGTCGCGGGCGGCACGTGGGTCTGCGGAGGGTGTGGCGGGAGCTGGTCGTGAACGAGACAGGGCGAGGGTGCTCCGACCGCCGCCCTAGCGTTCGCGATCTGCCCAGCGTCAGTCGTGTTCGAGGTTCGGTGACGGAGCGGAGGCGGATTGCGAACGGGGAGCGGTGATAGGAGAGGGCGGACAGTGTCAATGCCCGCGGAGTGGACGGGAGATCGGGTTCGACAGACGCTCGGCGACCCTTCCTCCCCAGGGCTCCGTGCTTCCACGGATCGTCCTATCGGCCCCGGTGGCTCTCCGCGAGCGGACACGATGGACGGTATGCACCCTCCGCCGACTCTTCAAATCGCCGATCGTGTGGCGCTGCTCGGCGGCGTCGCCCGCTCGACACGGCTCCTCGACGAGGGACACAGCAAGCATCACCTGGCCCGCGCGGTGGAGAAGGGACTGCTCTTCCGCGTGCAACGCAACTGGGTGGCCGTTCCCGGTGCGGATCCACTTCTCGTCGCAGCGGCCCGTACGGGCGTCGTTCTTTCTTGCGTCACCGCGGCTCAGCGTCTGAAGCTTTGGGTCGCAGATTCGCCGGAGCTCCCGCATGTCGCCTACCGCGGGTCGGGTCGGGTGCGTGGGCCCGCAGCCGTCGTCCATTGGCAGCGCCCCGTCGTCCCGAGGCATCCTGACGCCCTCGAAGACGGGGTGGAGAACGTGCTCATGACGGTCGCAGCGTGTCAGCCCGACGAACGGGCGCGAACGGTGTGGGACTCGGCGCTCAACCAGCGACTCATCGACGTGGAGGTTTTGCGGCGGCTGCCGTGGACGGGAGCGGCGCGGCGCCTCGCCGACGAGGCGTCGCCGTGGGCCGACTCCGGGCTCGAGACCATCTTCATCGTTCGGTTGCGGTGGTTGCATCTCCCCGTCCGCCTGCAGATCTGGATCGCGGGTCATCGCGTCGACGTGCTGATCGGCGAGCGTCTCGTGGTCAGATCGACGGCGCGCACCACGTCGGCGCACAGCGGACTTCCGACATCGATCACGACGCGCAGCTCATGCTGATGGGCTATCACGTCATCCGAGTCGGATACGCCCAGGTCATGCACCAGTGGGAGGACGTGCAGGAGCGGATCATGCGTGCCGTCGCGCAAGGCCTGCACAAGGCCTGACGCACGGCCGACCGGGAGAGGTGGGCGCCGTCCTGGCGAGGGTCGAGGCCCGGTGCCGTCGCAGGGTCAACGATCTGCCCTGAGGCGGGTGCCGTCCAAGGAGGCGACTGATCGTGCGCCGATCACTGACCCCGGGCGGATCGCTCAGGGGGGGCCGGGGTTGACGCTCGGTGCCTCTGCCGGCTCAGTGATCTGCTCCGGGTAAGTGCGGTGGCGGGGAGGCGACTGATCGGAGGCCGATCACTGACCCAGGGCCGACGACCGCACAACGGCCGATCGCCCCGCACGGGCAGATCGCGCGGCGCCGCAGCCGCCACTTTCCGCACCCGGTCCAGGAACATCGGTAGGCTGGAGGTTCCCCACCCGATACCTCGAGGTTTCGTCATGCCCTCTCAGCTTTCCCGCCGCGTCCTTTCGGCCGTGGCCGTCGGCGCGGTCGCCGCTCTTTCCCTCTCCGCCTGCGCCGGGTCCGACCCGGCGGCATCCGGTGACGGCGAGATCGTCTGGGCCATCGAGGGCGCGAACCTCTCGGCCGGCAAGATGGACCCGCAGACCAGCCAGCTCGACGTCACCGCGATGGTGCAGCGTGCCGTGCTCGACTCGCTCGTGTTCCAAGAGGCCGACGGATCGTTCTCGCCCTGGCTCGCCGAGTCGTGGGACATCGAGGACGGCGGCGCGAGCTACCTCTTCCGCCTGCGCGACGACGTGACCTTCCACGACGGCACGCCCTTCGACGCGGCCGCGGTCAAGGCGAACTTCGACCGCATCGTCGACCCCGACACCGCATCCGCCCAGGCCGCGAGCATGCTCGGCGGCGAGCTGTACGCGGGCACCGACGTCGTCGACGAGCACACCGTGCGCGTGCGGTTCACGCAGCCGTACGCGCCGTTCCTGCAGGCCGCGAGCACGGCGCTGCTCGGCTTCTACTCTCCGAAGGTGCTCGAAACCAAGGCCGACCAGCTCGCCGCGGGCGGTCCCGACGTCACCGTCGGCACGGGCCCCTTCGAGCTGACCGAGTACACGCCCGACCAGGACATCGTCTACACCCGCAACGACGACTACACCTGGGGTCCCGACGGCGCCGGCGCGCCGACCTTCAAGACGCTGCGCGTCGACATCCTCCCCGAGGCCTCGGTGCGCGTGGGGGCGCTCTCCAGCGGCCAGGCGGACGTCGTGACCAACCTGCCGCCGAACCTCGTGTCGCAGGTGCCGGCCGACGACACCGTCCAGTCGATCGCCTACCCGGGCCTGCCCTACTCGCTCTTCCTCAACGAGAAGTACGGTGTCTTCGCCGACCAGAAGGTGCGCCAGGCGTTCACCCGTGCGATCGACGTCGACACCGCCGTGAGCGAGATCTTCTTCGGCCAATACCCTCGCGCGTGGAGCATCCTCGGCGCCACCACCCCCGGCTACGACGCGAGCCTCGAGAACTCGTGGCCCTTCGATCCGGCCGCCGCGAACGCCCTGCTCGACGAGGCCGGCTGGACCGGACGGGATGCCGACGGCATCCGCACCAAGGACGGCCAGCGCCTCACGGCCCGCTGGATCGCCTGGACCCCCGTGCCCGACGACCGCGCCGCGCTGGCCAACGCCGTGCAGAGCGACCTGAAGGCCGTGGGCTTCGACCTGCAGCGCGAGGTGCTCGAGCCGGGCGCGTACAACGAGCAGTACGGCCCGAAGACCTACGACGTCACCGACTGGGGCTTCTCCGGCGTCGACCCCGACCTGCTGCGCAGCCACCTCGCGACCGACGGGTTCCAGAACGCCTCGCAGGTGAGCGACCCGGCGATCGACGCCCTCCTCGAGCAGGGCGCCTCGACCACCGACACGGCCGCGCGCAACGACGTGTACGCCCAGGTGCAGCAGTGGAACGCCGAGCACGCCGCAATCGTGCCCCTGTACAGCCCCACGCTGATCAGCGCCGTGCGCCCCGACGTCACCGGGCTGAGCTTCGACCTCTACGGTCGTCCGCTCTTCGCCACCGCCACGGTCGGCTGAGCGCCCCTCCGACGACGGATACCGGATGCCACGCTCTCGCCCGCGCGCGATCCTCACGCGCATCGGCGGGCTCGTGGCATCCGTGATCCTGGTCCTGTGGGGGGCGGCGACCCTGGCGTTCGTGGCCTTCCGCGTCATCCCGGGCGATCCCGTCGAGGTGATGCTCGGGCCGCAGGCGCAGGTGAGCGATGCGGTCAAGGCGGCGATGCGCAGCGATCTCGGCCTCGACCGCCCGGTGCTCGAGCAATATGCGGCGTTCCTCGGTCGCCTCGCCCGCGGCGACCTGGGCGAGTCGTACCAGCTGCGCCTGCCCGTGACCGAGGTGATCGGCCGGCAGCTCGGACCGACCCTGCAGCTCTCGGCGCTCGCTCTGGTGATCGCGCTGGTGCTGGCCCTGGCATCCGCTCTGCTCGTGCGCGGGCGGACGGGCCGGGCCGTGGCATCCGGAATCGAGCTCGTGGTGCTGTCGTCGCCGGTGTTCTGGACGGGGCTCGTGCTGCTCAGCGTGTTCTCGTTCCAGCTGGGGTGGTTCCCGGTGTCGGGGGCGCGGGACGGCGCAGCGATCGTGCTCCCCGCGGTGACGCTGGCCCTGCCCGTCGCGGCCCTGCTGTCGCAGGTGCTGCGCGACGGCGTCGAGGCGGCCGAGCGCGAACCGTTCCTGCTGACCGTGCGGGCCCGCGGCGCGGGGGCGGTGCGCGAGAGCGTGCACCACACGCTGCGGCACGCGGGCGTCGGGGGACTCACCCTCGCGGCCTACCTCGTCGGATCCCTGCTGGGCGGGGCGGTGCTGGTCGAGACCGTGTTCGCCCGACCGGGCATCGGCCGCGTGACGCTCACCGCCATCACCGACCGCGACCTGCCCGTGATCACCGGGGTGATCCTGCTCAGCGCGCTCGTCTTCGTCGTGGTCAACACGATCGTCGACCTCGTCGTGCCCCTCATCGACCCGCGGCTGCGTTCCGCGGGACCTGCCCTCGGCACGCGGACGGCGGTGCCGTCGTGAGCGGGCGCGCGACGAGCCGCGCCGGACGAACGGCGGCGCTGGGCGCCGCGGGCGTGGTGCTCGCGGCCATCGCCCTCGCCGCCGTCGCGCCGACGCTGCTGGCGACCCATGACCCGCTGCTCACCGACGTGCGCTCCGCGCTGCAGCCGCCCAGCGCGGCGCACTGGTTCGGCACCGATCAGAGCGGCCGCGACGTCTACTCGCGCGTCGTGCACGGGGCAGGGCGCTCGGTCGGCATCGGCCTGCTCGCCACCACCCTGGCGCTCGCGGTCGGCGTCGTGGCGGGCTCGTTGTCGGCCGTGGCGCCGCGCTTCGTCGACGCGGCCGTGATGCGTGTGGTCGACGTGCTGCTGGCCTTCCCCGAGTTCCTCGTGGCGCTGCTCGTGGTGGCGGTGCTCGGTCCCGGCGCGGTCAACGTCGCGATCGCGGTGACGATCGCGGCGGTTCCGGTGTACGTGCGACTCGCGCGCGCGCAGACGCGCTCGCTCGCGGCGGCCGAGCACGTCGAAGCGGCGCGCCTCATCGGCGTTCCCGCCCCCGTGGTGCACGTGCGCCACGTGCTGCCGGGGGTGCTCGGTGCCGTCAGCGTGCTCGCGACCATCGGGATCGGAACGAGCATCCTCGCCGCCGCGGGGCTCAGCTTCCTGGGACTCGGTCCCACCGAGCCGACGCCGGAGTGGGGCCTCATGCTCTCCGCGGGGCGCAACCTCCTGCTGCAGGCCCCGTGGGTGGCGCTGTTCCCGGGGGTGGCGATCACCGCGACCGTGGTGAGCGTCAGCGTCATCGGCCGCATCCTCCGCGCACGGGTCGAGGAGCGGGGCGCATGAGCGGCGTACGGGTGCGGGGCTTACGGATCGAGGGTCCGTCGGGCGCGATCGTCAGCGGTCTCGACCTCGACGTCGCGCCGGGGGAATGCGTCGCGATCGTCGGCGAATCGGGCACCGGCAAATCGGTGAGCGCCCGGGCGCTGCTGGGGCTCACGCCGACGAACCTGCGAAGCACGGCCGACGAGCTCGAGATCGATGGCGTCGACGCGCGCGGCTTCGGCGAGAGGCAGTGGAGAGGGCTCCGCGGTCGTCGCATCGCGCTGGTGTCGCAGGACGCCCTCGTCTCGCTCGATCCTCTGCGCCGCATCGGTGCCGAGGTCGCCGAGCCGGTCCGCATCCACGAGCCCGCGGTGCGCGGTGCCGCTCTCGCCACCCGGGTGCGCGACAGCCTCGAGCGCGTGGCGATGCCGGAGCCCGACGAGCGTGCGCGGCACTACCCGCACGAGCTGTCGGGGGGCCTTCGTCAGCGCGCGCTCATCGCCTCCGCGCTGGCGGCGCACCCCGCGGTGCTGGTCGCCGACGAACCCACGACGGCACTGGATGCCACCGTGCAGGCCCGCGTGCTGGGCCTGCTCCGCCGCATCGCCGACGACGGCGTGGCGGTCGTGTTCATCAGCCACGATCTCGGTGCGGTCGCCCGGGTCGCCGATCGCATCGTCGTCATGCACGAGGGACGCGTCATCGAGACCGGTGCGACGGCCGAGGTGCTGGCATCCCCTCGCGATCCGCACACGCGAGCGCTCGTGGCGGCGGTCTCGCACGAGCCGCTCGGCCGGGCCCCGCGCACCGACGAGCCCCTGATGAGCGCCGAGGGCCTCGTCAAGCGTTTCGACGATCGCGTGGCGGTCGACGGCGTCTCGCTCGCGGTGCGCCGCGGGCGCACCCTCGCGGTGGTGGGGGAGTCGGGCTCGGGCAAGACGACCCTCGCCCGCATGATCGTGGGGGTGACGGATCCGGATGCCGGGTCGCTGCGCTTCGACGCCCGTCCCTGGTCATCGCGGGTCGCCGTCGGCGCCGCGCGCACGCGCGTGCAGCTGGTGCAGCAAAATCCGTGGGGCGCGCTCGACCCGCGATGGACGGTCGGACGAACCCTGACCGAGGCCGTCGCCGCCGGAGGGGTGCCGCGCAGGGGGCGCCGCGCCGCCGTCGCCGCGCTGCTGGACGAGGTCGGGCTCTCCCCGGGGTTCGTGCGCCGTCGTCCCGCACAGCTTTCCGGCGGGCAACGGCAGCGCGTGGCGATCGCTCGCGCCCTGGCGGTATCGCCCGATCTTCTCGTGCTCGACGAGCCCGTGTCGGCCCTCGACGCCTCGGTGCGGGCGCGCATCCTCGACCGCCTCCTCGCGCTGCAGGCCGAGCGCGACCTCGCGATGGTGTTCATCACGCACGACCTCGACGTGGTCGCCGCGATCGCCGACGACGTCATCGTGATGAAGGACGGTCGAGTGGTCGACTCGGGCGCCGTCTCGTGCGTCTTCGCCGACCCCGGGCACCCCTTCACGCGCGAGCTGCTCGCCGCCGCCGGCCTGGGCCCCGCGGCATCCTGAGCCCGCTCCGGGTCGCCGGCCCCCGCAGCCGCATCCCTTCCCCCGCGCCCGCCCCGCGGCCGCACGCCCTCCGCACGCCGCGCCCGGCGCCCGGGCCCGCCCCCGTCGAGCGTTGAGCGTTGAGCGTTGAGCGTCCACGAAACGCCGCATCGCTCCGTGCCGTGCGGCGTGTCGTGGACACTCGACCTGAGCGGCGTCCGGTACCTCCTGACAACCGCCGCGTAAGACGCCCGGCTCGCGTAGAATGGGGGGAACGGCGTCGATCCGGCCATCACCGGGGAGCTCGTGGAAGAAACGGGTCCAGGCCCGGACTAGAACCGCGCGGGGCAGGCCCGTCACAGCCGCAGTGAGAGTGGCGCTCCGTCGCGGGGCGCAATGCAGGGTGGTACCGCGGTCCCCACAGGATCGTCCCGGCGAGCAGACCTCGACCCGCGGAGAGACATGACCTACCCTCGCCCCTCATCCTTCGGCCCCGCCGCTGACCTCAGCGCCGCGGAGACGGCATCCGTCGTCCCCAGCCCCCGCTTCCCGGCCATCGAGCAGGACACGCTCGCGTTCTGGGAGAGCGATGACACCTTCCGTGCGTCGATCGCGAACCGCGAGGGCGCCGAGGAGTGGGTGTTCTACGACGGCCCGCCCTTCGCCAACGGCCTGCCGCACTACGGTCATTTGCTCACCGGCTACGCGAAGGACGTCTTCCCGCGCTTCCAGACCATGCGCGGCAAGAAGGTCGACCGCGTGTTCGGGTGGGACACCCACGGCCTGCCCGCCGAGCTCGAGGCGATGAAGCAGCTCGGCATCACCGAGAAGGACGAGATCGAGGCGATGGGCGTGGCGACCTTCAACGCCAAGGCCCGCGACTCGGTGCTCGAGTACACGCGCGAGTGGCAGGACTATGTCACGCGCCAGGCGCGCTGGGTCGACTTCGAGCGCGGGTACAAGACGCTCGACACGACCTACATGGAAAGCGTCCTCTGGGCCTTCAAGACCCTGCACGACAAGGGCCTCGCGTACGAGGGCTACCGCGTGCTGCCGTACTGCTGGCGCGACGAGACGCCGCTGTCGACGCACGAGCTGCGCATGGACGACGACGTCTACAAGATGCGTCAGGACCCGTCGGTCACCGTGACGTTCCCGCTCGTCGGGGCGAAGGCCGAGGCGCTGGGCCTGACCGGCGTGCGCGCGCTCGCGTGGACGACGACGCCGTGGACGCTGCCGACGAACCTCGCGCTCGCGGTGGGTCCCGGCATCCGGTACGCGGTCATCGAGGGCGGACCCCACGGCGCCGCCGACGTGCACCGGGCTCCCGACGGCACCGCCGACGAAGCCTTCGAAGCCGTCGCGCACCGCTACCTGCTGGCCGAGGACCTGCTGCCGAACTACGCCAAAGACCTGGGCTACGAGAGCCCGGATGCCGCCCGCGCGGCCGTGCAGACCACGGTCCTGGGCGCGGAGCTCGAGGGCGTGTCGTACGACCGCCTCTTCGACTACTACGCCGACGCCGAGACGTGGGGCACGCAGAACGCGTGGAAGATCCTCGTCGACGACTACGTCACCGTCTCCGACGGCACCGGCATCGTGCACCAGGCTCCGGCCTACGGCGAGGACGACAAGCGTCTCGCGGATGCCGCGGGCCTGCCGACCATCATCTCGCTCGACGACGGCGGCCGGTTCCTCTCGGCCGTCACCGACGTCGCGGGCGAGCTCTGGATGGAGGCCAACCGGCCCCTCATCCGTCTGCTCACGCAGGCCGGCCGGCTGCTGCGCGAGGCGTCGTACGAGCACTCGTACCCGCACTGCTGGCGCTGCCGGAACCCCCTGATCTACAAGGCCGTGTCGAGCTGGTTCGTGCGCGTGACCGACATCAAGGACGACCTGCTGGCGAACAACCAGCAGATCACCTGGGTGCCCGAGAACGTCAAGGAGGGCCAGTTCGGCAAGTGGCTCGAGGGCGCGCGCGACTGGTCGATCAGCCGCAACCGCTACTGGGGTTCGCCGATCCCGGTGTGGAAGAGCGACGACCCCAGCTATCCGCGCGTGGACGTGTACGGCTCGCTCGCCGACATGGAGGCCGATTTCGGTCGCCTGCCGGTGAACTCCGAGGGCGAGGTCGACCTGCACCGCCCGTATATCGACGACCTCACGCGCCCCAACCCCGACGACCCGACGGGACAGTCGACGATGCGCCGCATCGAGGACGTGCTCGACGTGTGGTTCGACTCCGGCTCGATGCCGTTCGCGCAGGTGCACTACCCCTTCGAGAACCACGAGTGGTTCGACGAGCACGCCCCCGCCGACTTCATCGTCGAGTACATCGGACAGACCCGCGGCTGGTTCTACGTCATGCACGTGCTGTCGACCGCGCTCTTCGACCGCCCGGCCTACACGGGCGTGTCATGCCATGGCATCGTGCTCGGCAACGACGGGCAGAAGATGTCGAAGTCGCTGCGCAACTACCCCGACGTCCGCGAGGTCTTCGACCGTGACGGCTCGGATGCCATGCGGTGGTTCCTCATGTCGTCGAGCGTGCTGCGCGGGGGGAACCTCGTCGTGACCGAGGAGGGCATCCGCTCGGGCGTGCGCGAGTTCCTGCTGCCGCTGTGGAACGCGTGGTACTTCTTCGCGACGTACGCCAACGCTGCAAGCTCCGCGAATGCCGCGGATCCCGACGCCGGTTACGCAGCGGTCTGGCGAACAGACTCGACCAACGTCCTCGACCGCTACATCCTGGCGCTGACGGGAGCCCTCGTTCGCGAAGTCGCCTCAGACCTTGAGGGTCTTGACTCAACGACCGCCTCCAGTCGATTGCGCGACTTCGCCGAGGTGCTCACCAATTGGTATATCCGCAGGTCTCGGGAGCGGTTTTGGGTTGGGGTGATTCCGGGGGATGACCGAACGCGCGAAGCCTTCGACACGCTGTACACGGTGCTCGAGACGCTTACTCGCGTCGCGGCCCCGCTTCTTCCGCTCGTGACAGAGCGCGTTTGGCAAGGCCTGACAGGTGGGCGCAGCGTGCACCTTGAGGACTGGCCGGACGCCGCCGCCTTCCCGGTCGAGGAGGATCTGGTCTGGCGGATGGGGGTTCTTCGAGACGTTGTTTCAGTCTCTCAAGGGCTGCGAAAGAAGAAGGGTATTCGGCTTCGTCAGCCTCTGCGGCAGCTTCAGATTGATGCCACACATCTCCCCAAGCTCACCGAGTTTTATGACGTCATCAAGTCCGAGCTGAATGTCCGGAACGTGATCGAGACCGGTAGCGGTCGCGACGGGGCCGAGATCGCACTGACCCAGCGAGTATCCGTGAATGCACGGGTCGCGGGTCCGCGCCTTGGACGCGACGTGCAAAGGGCGATTGTCGCCGCTCGAGCCGGTAAGTGGCGGTACTCCGGCGACGGCATAGTTGTGGATGACATCCAGTTGATGCCGGGCGAGTTCGAGGTCGTGCTTGAGGCCGCTGACCCCGACGCCGCGGTCGCTCTGCTGAGCGGCGATGGAGTCGTGGTGCTAGACACAACCCTCACCCCCGAGCTCGAAGCCGAAGGCCTGGCACGCGACATGATCCGTGGCATCCAGGACACCCGAAAGGCCGCCGGCTTCAAGGTAAGCGACCGCATCTTCCTCTCGCTCACCTTCGTCGATGACGCGGACGCTCAGGCGGTCGCCCAGGCGTTCGACGTCGCCGGGGTGGCCTCCGAGACGCTCGCCGAGGCGGTCGTGCTGGCCGGTCCCGAGGGCCGGCTCATCGAGCGCGGTTCCGCCCTGCCCGCCGAGTACGAGACGCAGCTCGCCGCCAAGACCTACGCGAACGTCGGTGCCGTCACGGTCGCCGTCGCGCGGATCGGAGCCCCCGCATGAGCGATCGCACCCGCGCCGACGCCGTCTACAGCGCGCTCCTCGAGCGCCAGGGCGAGCAGTGGGTCCAGCCGCGCGTCGAACGCACGCGCCGCGTGCTCGAGCTGCTCGCCGACCCGCAGCGCACGTACCGCGTGATCCACGTCACCGGCACCAACGGCAAGACATCGACCAGTCGCATGATCGAGAGCCTGCTGCGCGCGATGGGCCTGCGGACGGGACTGTTCACCAGCCCTCACCTCGAGCGTTTCACCGAGCGCATCCTCATCGACGGCGAACCCGTGGCGGATGCCGCGATCGCCGACGCGTGGGACGAGATCCAGCCGTTCATCGACATGGTGGATGCCGAGCTCTCGGCATCCGACGACGCTCCGCTGACCTTCTTCGAGCTCCTCACCGTGCTCGCGTTCGTGGTCGCCGCGGACGCCCCGATCGACGTTCTCGTGCTCGAGGTCGGCATGGGCGGCGAGTGGGATTCCACCAACACCGCCGACGGAGACGTGGCGGTGTTCACCCCGATCGACATCGACCACGCGGACCGCCTCGGGTCGACGATCGCCGAGATCGCGACCGTCAAGGCCGGGATCATCAAGCCCGGTGCGGCGGTCGTCACGGCCGCCCAACCGCTCGAGGCGCTGCGGGCCATCCGCGCGCGCGCCGAGAAGGAGGGCGCCACCGTCTCCGTGGCGGGCGACGGCTTCGCCCTCGAAGACCAGACGCTGGCCGTCGGCGGGCAGCAGGTGTCGATCCGCGGAGTGGCCGGGAGCTACCGCGAGGTCTACCTCCCGCTCTACGGCGCGCACCAGGGCGCCAACGCCGCCCTCGCCGTCGCAGCGGTCGAGTCGCTCATCGGCGGGGGAGAGCAGCCGCTCAACGCCGACGTCGTGGCCGACGGCCTCGGCAACGCGACCTCGCCGGGCCGCCTGCAGCTCCTCGGTACCGCGCCGACCGTGTTCGTCGACGCCGCCCACAACCCGCACGGCGCCCGCGCCCTGGTCGCGGCATTGAAGGAGTCGTTCGACATCGACGAATGGGGCGCCGTGGTCGGCATCCTGGAGGGGAAGGATGCCGCGGGCATCATGACGACGCTCGCCCCGGCCGTCGCCCGGGTCTTCGCCACCGCGCCCGACAGCGATCGCGCGACCGATCCCGATGCGATCGCCGATGTCGCCGAGGCCGCCGACCTGCCTGTGACGGTGCACCCGACGCTCGAGGACGCTGCCGACGCGGCGCGCTCCTGGGCCGTCGAGTCCGACCGACGGGCTGTCGTGATCGCCGGGTCCGTCGTTCTCGCGGGCGAGGCCCTGCGCCTGTCGGAACTCGAGGACTGGAAGGCCGGGTGGCAGGGTTGAGCCCGCGCGAACCGCGTGCCCCGCGGCCCCGTCGTCAGCGCGGCGCGCAGGAGTCCCTCGGTGCGGTGGTCCTGGGCTTCGAGTCGATCATCGTCTTCCTCGGCGGTCTCGTGGTCTACGGCCTCAAGGTGCTCCCGTTCGGCATCGAGCCGTGGTGGGGGATCGTCGGCGGTGTCGTCCTCGCCGTCGCCATGGTCGCGGTCTCGGGCTCGTTGCGGCATCGCTGGGCGCTGTTCGCCGGGTGGGGGCTGCAGGTGCTCCTCCTGCTCGGGGGGTTCCTGGTCCCGGCCCTCGCCGTGGTCGCTCTCATTTTCGGCGGCATGTGGGCGTATGCGACGATCAAGGGAGCGGCCCTCGATCGTGCCAACGCGCGGCGGGCCGCCGACCCCGACCTCTCGAACGGAGAATGACCCATGGCCACCGAAGAGACCCTCGTCCTGGTCAAGCCCGATGGCGTGGCTCGCGGCCTGACCGGCGCGATCCTCGCCCGCATCGAGGCGAAGGGCTACGCCCTCGTCGACATCCGCCTGGTCGAGCCCGACCGTGAGACCCTCGCCCGGCACTACGCCGAGCACGAGGGCAAGCCCTTCTACGAGCCGCTGCTCGAGTTCATGATGTCGGGCCCCTCGGTCGCGATCCGCCTCGCGGGCAACCGCGTCATCGAGGGCTTCCGCTCCCTCGCCGGCACGACCGACCCCACCACCGCGGCTCCCGGCACCATCCGCGGCGACTTCGGCCGCGACTGGGGCCTGAAGGTGCAGCAGAACCTCGTGCACGGCAGCGACAGCGTGGAATCCGCGGAGCGCGAGCTCGCGATCTGGTTCGCCTGAGCCCGAATGCCGAGAAGGCCGCCGCCCGAGAGGGTGGCGGCCTTCGTCACTCCCGCGGGCCTGTCGTGACGCACCGCCGGCCTGTCGCGGCGTGAGGTGGCTGAGCCTGTCGACGCCACCGCCCCGGCGGATCCCGGCCCCTTCGACGGGGTCAGGGACCTCCGCTCGCGACCCGGGTGGCTGAGCCTGTCGACGCCACCGCCCCCGGGACTCTGTGCCGCCGGGCGCGCTCGGGCCCCGCGTTTCAGACGTGCGGACGACTCACCGCGCTCCGGCGACCCACCGTGAGCCAGGCCACCGGACCCAGCACGGGCACCAGCAGAATGAGCGCCGCCCACAGTGCCACCGCCGGTGACGACGCCGAACCGGCCGCGCGCGAGAGACTGACCAGCCCCCAGATCGCGAGCCCCAGCGCCACGACGGCGCCACCCGACCACACGAGGTCGCTCGTCGCGGGCATCAGGGGGTTCACGGCATCCATGTCCCGAACGCTACCGCGGTCGTGTCAGAGCTGCGACAGCACGTCCAGGCGCACCTGCGCCAGCACGGCGACGACGACGTAGCACGCGAAGCTCATGAGGGGCACCCACACCATCAGTCGGTCGGCGACCTCGCGCACCTTCGGCGCGCCCGGGATCACGCCCTCGCGCAGCACGTGCAACGTCACCACGAAGAACGATGGGATGACCACCGACCACGTGACCATGCACCACGGGCACAGGGTCGCGAGGACGAAGAGGCTCTGCGCGATGAGCCAGACGACGAAGCCGATGGCGAAGACGAACCCGAGCCAGAACAGCACCCAGAACCACCGGGCGAACCGGGCACCCGCCAGCAGCGCCATTCCGACCACGATCGGCGCGATCCACGCGGCGAGGCCGATGATCGGGTTGGGGAAACCGAAGACGCTCCCTTGCGACGACTGCAGATTGGTCGAGCACTGCACGAGGACGCTGAAGTCGCACGAGGCGGCGGCGCCCGGGTTCATGAGCTGATGGAAGCGTTCCATGGTGAGCGAGAACGCCGCCCACCATCCGACCGCGCCCGCGAGGATCAACCAGATCGCGACGCCGATCGGACGACGGGGGGTGACGCTTTCGCTCATGGGGCGATTCTGCCACCGTCGGCATATCGGCCCGCTGTGGGCCTCTCGGCGTCGAGCGAACGCGGGAGGCGCCCCACGGGAGGGGTGGATGCCGCCGCGTGTCGCCCGTCGCCGTCGATCGGGCCGCTCGACGGGACCGTCCGCTGGCTGTTTCGCCGGTCCGTGCGATAATGAAAGCTGATGTGACCGCGGCCGCGCCGCAGGAACATCACCCAGAAGACTTCGGGCGATGACCGCCCTTCGCAGCACGAGCCGCAGGCCTGCTGCAGACCGAGTGAGTTCGCAGCCCCGCCGGGTGCGGCGCTGCATGAGATTTCGTCGGGCGACGCGCGGTGTCGCCCGCCAGGGAGAACCCCGAATGGCCGAAGTGACCGACGATCAGAACCCCGCCGAGCAGGCGCCGATCGAGAACCCCGAGACCGAGACCCGCGAGACCGAGGCGGTCGCCACGTCCGACCCCGCCGACACCACGCCTGCCGAGACCTCCGGTGTCGACGAGGAAGAGGCTGCGGTCCAGGATGCCGCGCATGCCGCCGCCGAGGACACCCGGGCGCCGGCCGTGCTCGAGGGCGAGGCCGCCACGGGCGACACCGCCACGGGCGACGCCGCCACGGGCGAGCGGCCCGAGGGCGAGGCCGACGCGGAGGCACCGGTCGACCCGTCCGCCGTCTCGGCAGACGACGCCGCCATCGGCGGCGACTCCGACGCCCCCGCCGACGCGCTCGTCGAGCGGAGCGGCACCTCTTCGATCGCCGAGGCGACTGCCGCCCTCGAGGAGCCCGCCGCCGAGAAGCCCTCCGCCGAGGAGCCCGCCGCCGCGGGGCCGGCCCCCGAGAAGCTCGCGAAGGCCGAGGAGCCCGCCGCCGCGGAGCCCGCCTCCGAGAAGCTCGCGAAGGCCGAGGAGCCCGTCGCGGTGGAGACGGAGAAGCCCGCCGAGCCCGAGAAGCCCGCGCGCCCGACGGCGGTGTCGCTCGGCCTGCTGCCCGAGAACTTCGTATCGGCCGTGTCGACGGCTCTGCACTTCTACGCTCCCGCGCTCCCGCCGCTGCCCGCCCGCGAGGAGTCGTGGGATCGCGACGACCGCGACGACGAGGGTCCCGCCGAGCGCGGTTCGTCCAACGCCCGTCGACGCAACCGCCGCCGCGGGGGAGCGGGCACCGGCGCCGCCGATGACGCCCCTGAGGCTCCCGCCGCCCCCGTCCGCCAGCGCGCGGTCGAGGTCATCACCGAGCCGCAGCGCATCAAGGGCTCCACGCGTCTCGAGGCCAAGAAGCAGCGTCGCCGCGACGGACGCGAGGCCGGCCGCCGCCGGCCCGTGGTGACCGAGGCGGAGTTCCTCGCGCGCCGCGAGGCCGTCGACCGCGTCATGGTCGTGCGCTCGAAGGCGGGTCGCATCCAGATCGCCGTGCTCGAGGACAACGTGCTCGTCGAGCACTACGTCGCCCGCAACCAGGACGCCTCGCTCATCGGCAACGTCTACCTCGGTCGCGTGCAGAACGTGCTCCCGAGCATGGAGGCGGCGTTCGTCGACATCGGCCGTGGCCGCAACGCGGTGCTGTACTCCGGCGAGGTCGACTGGGATGGCGTCGAGACCAACAACCAGCCCCGCCGCATCGAGCTGGCGCTCAAGTCGGGCGACCGCGTGCTCGTGCAGGTCACGAAGGATCCCGTGGGCCACAAGGGTGCACGCCTGACGAGCCAGATCTCGCTGCCCGGCCGCTACCTGGTCTACGTGCCGAACGGCACGATGAACGGCATCTCGCGGAAGCTCCCCGACACCGAGCGCGCCCGTCTGAAGAAGATCCTGAAGGAGGTGCTCCCCGAGTCCTCGGGCGTGATCGTGCGCACCGCCGCCGAAGGCGCCACCGAGGAGCAGCTCACCCTCGACGTGCAGCGCCTCACCTCGCAGTGGGAGCACGTGTCGAGCCAGGTCAAGACGATCCAGGCCCCGGCCCTGCTGCACTCCGAGCCCGATCTGCTCGTCAAGATCGTGCGCGACGTCTTCAACGAGGACTTCACGCGCATGCTCATCCAGGGCGACGAGGCACTGCAGACGATCTCGTCGTATCTCCAGGGCGTCGCCCCCGACCTGCTCGAGCGGGTCGAGAAGTACGAGGGCGAGCAGGACCCGTTCGACGCGTTCCGCGTCACGGAGCAGATCGAGAAGGCCCTCGACCGCAAGGTGTGGCTGCCCTCGGGCGGTTCGCTCGTCATCGACCGCACCGAGGCGATGACGGTCGTCGACGTCAACACCGGCAAGTTCGTCGGTTCGGGCGGCAACCTCGAAGAGACCGTCACCAAGAACAACCTCGAGGCCGCCGAGGAGATCGTCCGTCAGCTCCGCCTGCGCGACATCGGCGGCATCATCGTCGTCGACTTCATCGACATGGTCCTGGAGTCCAACCGCGACCTCGTGCTCCGACGCCTCATCGAGTGCCTGAGCCGTGACCGGACGAAGCACCAGGTCGCCGAGGTCACCTCGCTCGGCCTGGTGCAGATGACGCGCAAGAAGCTCGGCCTCGGCCTGCTCGAGACCTTCAGCGAGGCGTGCGACGTGTGCGCCGGCCGTGGCGTCATCGTGCACCACGATCCCGTGGTGCGCCACCGCGCGACGGGATCGGCGGGCGGCAACGGCGGCGGTAACGGCAACGGCGGTTCGTCGAACCGACGCGGTCGCGGCGGAAACGGGCAGAACGGCAACGGCCAGAACGGCGGCAACGGAAACGGCTCGTCGCAGAACGGCGGCAACGGCGGCAACACCGGGGCAGTCGCTACGCAGGCCGGCGGAACGCACGTCATCACCGAAGGGGTGAAGTCCGCGCTCGCGCAGATCGCGGCATCCACCGTGAAGCCCACCATCGACGACCCGGCGGTCGTCGAAGCCGCGGTCGTCGCCTCGGTGGAGGCCGTTCTCGAGGCCAAGTCGGAGTCCGATGCCCCCGCGGCACCGGTGCGCGAGAAGCGTCCGCGCAAGAAGCGCGAGCCCAAGGCCCCCCGCACCGAGAAGGACGCCCTCCTCGAGTCCGTGCTCGAGGCGCTTCCCGAGCCCAAGGCTCCGGGACAGGGTCGTTCACGTCGGCGCGTGACCACGGCCGCCCTCACCGGCACCCCGGTGAACGCGCAGCCGCCCGCCGACGCCTGAGCTCGCGGCATCCGTCATCGAGGTGTCGGACGTGTCACCCCCGCTCGTGTGCGGAGGGCGCGTCCGGCGCCTCACTCGTGGGGGCGACGCCGCTCGCGCGCGGTGATGCGCAGCCCCGAGGCGCGCAGGCGGCGCACGAGCTCCTTGCCGCCCACGTGCTGGGCACCCGCGGCGACGAGGTCGGCGTGCCGTTCATCGGGCACGTCGTAGTGGTCGAGATCGAAGGCGCGCGGAGGGATGCCGGCGGCGGCGGCGAAGGCGTGCAGCTCGTCGAGGTCGCTGTCGCTCACCAGGTGCGCCCACAGCCGTCCGTGCGCGGGCCACTGCGGGTCGTCGATGAGGATCGCCATCCCGCGATCCTACGGTCGACACGCGGGGCGGATGCTTTTGCCGGATCCTCCCGGGTGAGCTAAACTCGACCCTTGGTGCGTCGCGTCCGCTCTCATCGGAGCGTGACCCCGCTGACTTTCGTCGGCCGGATCGCACCGAGACTTGGGTCGTCAGACCCTCCCGACGTCATCAGACAACCGGAGCCGTGCGCTCCCGAACGAAAACAGGTGTGAAGTGGTTTACGCAGTTGTGCGCGCCGGCGGCCGCCAGGAGAAGGTCCAGGTCGGCACGGTCGTCGTGCTCGACCGCCAGAAGGCGAAGGTCGGCGAGAGCATCCAGCTGCCCGCCGTCCTGTTCGTCGACGGCGACGCGGTCACGACCGACGCCGACAAGCTCGCGAAGGTCTCGGTCACGGCCGAGGTGCTCGGCGAGGAGCGCGGTCCGAAGATCGTGATCCAGAAGTTCAAGAACAAGACCGGCTACAAGAAGCGCCAGGGCCACCGTCAGGACCTCACGCGCGTCAAGATCACCGGCATCAAGTAAGAGCCAGGAGACGCAGAGATGGCACACAAAAAGGGCGCAAGCTCCACCCGCAACGGTCGTGACTCCAACGCACAGCGCCTCGGCGTGAAGCGCTTCGGCGGCCAGGCCGTCAACGCCGGCGAGATCCTCGTCCGCCAGCGCGGCACGCACTTCCACCCCGGCGCCAACGTCGGTCGTGGTGGCGACGACACGCTGTTCGCTCTGGCCGCCGGTGCGGTCGAGTTCGGCAACAAGGGCGGCCGGAAGGTCGTCAACATCGTCGCTGCTGCGGAGTAATCCTCAGCGCTCCGGCGCTTCCGAGGGGGTGGGCACTGCCCGCCCCCTCGTCTTTTTTCCCGTGCACGGCTGACCCGAACCCCGCCTGCACCGACGGCATCCCCGTCTCCGCCGCGTCGGCCCCGCCGCCGCCCACCCGGAAGGACCCGCCATGGTCACCTTCGTCGACCGCGTGACCCTGCACCTGCGTGCGGGCAAGGGCGGCAACGGCTGCGTCTCGGTGCGCCGTGAGAAGTTCAAGCCGCTGGCCGGTCCCGACGGCGGGAACGGCGGCAGCGGCGGCGACGTCGTGCTCGTCGCCGACCCGCAGGTGACGACCCTGCTGTCGTATCACCACTCGCCGCACCGCTCCGCGGGCAACGGCGGTTTCGGTATGGGCGATCACCGCTCGGGCGCCCTGGGCGAAGACCAGGAACTCCCCGTCCCGCTCGGCACCGTGGTGAAAGACCCCGACGGCAACGTGCTGGTCGACATGCTCACTCCCGGCATGCGCTTCGTCGCCGCGCCCGGCGGCCTGGGCGGTCTCGGCAATGCGGCCCTGGCCTCGCCGAAGCGAAAGGCCCCCGGCTTCGCCCTGCTCGGTACCCCCGGCTGGGAGGGCGATGTCGTCCTCGAGCTGAAGACCGTGGCCGACGTGGCGCTGGTCGGCTTCCCGTCCGCCGGCAAGTCGAGCCTCATCGCCGCGGTCTCCGCCGCGCGGCCCAAGATCGCCGACTATCCCTTCACCACCCTCCACCCCAACCTGGGCGTGGTGCAGGCGGGCGACGCGCGGTACACGATCGCCGACGTACCCGGCCTCATCGAGGGCGCGAGCGAGGGCAAAGGTCTGGGGCTCGAGTTCCTGCGTCACGTCGAGAGGTGCACGGCGCTGGTTCACGTGCTCGACTGCGCGACGCTCGACCCGGGTCGCGATCCGCTGAGCGACCTCGACATCATCCTCGCGGAGCTCGCGGCCTACCCGGTGCCGGAGGGCCAGGTGCCGCTGCTCGAGCGTCCGCAGATCGTCGTGCTCAACAAGATCGACGTGCCCGAGGCGCACGAGCTCGCGGACTTCGTCCGTCCCGACATCGAGGCGCGCGGCTTCCGGGTCTTCGAGATCTCCACCGTCAGCCGCTCGGGTCTGCGCGAGCTCACGTTCGCCCTCGGCGACATCGTGGAGCAGCACCGCCTCGCCACCATCGACGACGCTCCCGCCGAGCGGGTCGTCATCCGTCCGAAGGGCGCGGAGAAGGACTTCGAGATCAAGGTCGAGGGCGGCACGTACGGCCCCGTCTACCGCATCCTCGGAGACAAGCCGGTCAAGTGGGTGCAGCAGACCGACTTCCAGAACGAGGAGGCGGTGGGCTACCTTGCCGACCGCCTCGCCCGTCTGGGCGTCGAGGACGGCCTGTTCCGCGCCGGCGCGGTTGCCGGTGCGACGGTGGTCATCGGCCCCGGCGACGGCATCGTCTTCGACTGGGAGCCCACGCTCACCTCCGCCGCGGAGCTCATGACCGCGCCGCGCGGAACCGACCCCCGCCTCGTGCAGAACAACCGCCGCACCTCCTCGGAGCGTCGCGAGCAGTATCACGAGCGCATGGATGCCAAGGCCGACGCCCGCGCCGAGCTCGAGGCCGAGCGCCGCGCGGCGCGTGCCGCGGGGATCTCGCCCGACGGCGACTCGTCCGCCCTGACGTTCGAGGACGAGGAGCGGTGACCGCGACCACCCGCGCCGACATCCCCGGCGCATCCCGCGTCGTGGTCAAGGTCGGGTCGTCGTCGATCAGCGGCGACGGCGCTCACCGCATCGACGCGATCGTCGACGCGCTGTCCCGCGCCCACGGATCCGGCACCGAGGTGGTCCTCGTCTCGTCGGGCGCGATCGCCACCGCCCTGCCCCTGCTTGACCTGGAGGGGCGGCCGAACGACCTCGCGACGCAGCAGGCGGCCGCCGCCGTGGGCCAGAACGTGCTCATGTGGCGCTATCAGACCTCGCTCGACCGGTTCGGACTGCTGGCCGGGCAGGTGCTGCTGACCGCCGGCGACCTCGAGAACGCCACGCACCGCTCCAACGCTCGGCGTGCCATGGAGCGTCTGCTCGGTCTCGGTATCCTGCCCATCGTCAACGAGAACGACACCGTCGCCACTCACGAGATCCGCTTCGGCGACAACGATCGGCTCGCAGCCCTCGTGGCCCAGCTCATCGGTGCCGACGCCCTCGTGCTGCTGAGCGACATCGAGACGCTCTTCACCCGCCCGCCGAGCGAGCCGGGCGCCCGCCCGATCACCGATGTGGCCTGGGGCGACGATCTGTCCGACTTCGAGTTCGGCGCCGGGGTCGTCAACGGTGTCGGCACCGGGGGAGCGGCCACGAAGGCGTCCGCGGCGAAGCTCGCGTCGACCGCCGGCGTCGGCGTGCTCGTCACGAGCGCCGACCTCGTGGCGTCCGCCCTCGCGGGAGACGCGGTGGGCACCTGGTTCGCTCCGAACCCCGATCCCGTCACCCTGGCCACGGGCCCCGTGGGCGCTGTGAGCGCGCCGGTACACTGAGCCCATGACCGTGATCGCCGCCTCCGTCGACGAGCGCCTGCGTCTGGCCAAAGACGCCGCGCGCGAGATCGCGCTGCTCGACTCGGCGCGCAAGAGCGCGCTGCTCGTCGCCGTCGCGGACGCCATCGACGAGGCCTCCGCCGAGATCGTCGCGGCCAACGCCGACGATCTCGAGCGCGGTCGGACGGATGCCATCGGCGAGTCGCTGCTCGACCGTCTACGCCTCGACGCGGGGCGCGTCGCGGCGCTGGCCGCCGCCGTCCGCGCGGTCGCCGAGCTCCCCGACCCGGTGGGTCGCGTGCTCGACACGCGCACGCTCCCCAACGGTCTCGCGCTGCAGAAGGTCGCCGTGCCGTTCGGCGTCGTCGGCTCGATCTACGAGGCGCGCCCGAACGTGACCGTCGACATCGCGTCGCTCGCGCTGCGTTCGGGCAACGCCGTCGTCCTGCGGGGCGGTTCGGCGGCGCAGAGCAGCAACGCCACGCTCGTCCGGGTCATGCGCGAAGCACTGAGCGCCCAGGGCGTCGACCCCGAGGCGATCCAGAGTGTCGACGACTTCGGGCGAGACGGTGCGCGTGCGCTCATGAATGCTCGCGGTCTCGTCGACGTCCTCGTGCCGCGGGGGAGCGCATCGCTCATCGAGACCGTGGTCACCGAGTCCACCGTCCCCGTGATCGAGACCGGCGCGGGCGTGGTGCACGTCTTCCTCGACGCCACGGCGCGAGACGACTGGGCGCGCGACATCGTCCTGAACGCCAAGGTGCAGCGGCCGAGCGTGTGCAACGCGGTCGAGACGGTCCTCGTGCATCGCGACGCCGCCGACCGTCTGCTGCCCGAGCTGCTGGCATCCCTCTCCGACGCCGGGGTGACCGTGCACGGCGACGACGCCACCCGCGCGCACGACGACCGAGTCGTGGCCGCCACCGACGACGACTGGGCGCGCGAGTACGGGACGCTCGACCTCGCGGTGCGCGTGGTCGACGACCTCGACGAGGCTCTCGCGCATATCCGTCGCTATTCGACCCAGCACACGGAGTCCATCGTCACGGCCGACCAGGCCGCCGCCGACCGGTTCCTGGCGGAGGTCGACTCCGCCGTGGTGCTCGTGAACGCGTCCACGCGTTTCACCGACGGAGGCGAGTTCGGCTTCGGCGCCGAGGTCGGCATCTCCACCCAGAAACTGCACGCCCGCGGACCCATGGGTCTCGCCGAGCTCACGAGCACCAAGTGGCTCGGGCGCGGCGACGGCCAGGTGCGCGCCTGACCGCCTAAAATGGCAACGCGCGTCACGATGCGCGGATCTTTCGAACGGAGCACTGATGACTTTCGTGTCACTTCTCGCCCAGGCCGCTGAAGAGGGCGCCCACCACGGGGGCAACGTCCAGGCCTCGACCTTCTGGTACGGCGTGGTGGCCTTCGTCGTCTTCGTCTCGCTGAGCCTGGTCACGCTGTCGTACCGCAACGTGTCCAACCGTCACGCGCACAAGGCCGCGGCCTACACGCAGAAGCACGGCACGCCCACGCCCGAGGCCCACGGCCACTGAGGGCCACCGTATGTCGGTGACGCGCGCCCCTCGTATCGGGGTCATGGGTGGGACGTTCGATCCCATCCATCACGGTCACCTCGTCGCGGCCAGTGAGGTCGCGCAATCGTTCGATCTCGACGAGGTCGTCTTCGTGCCCACGGGTCGCCCCTGGCAGAAAGACGACGTCACCGAGAGCGAGCATCGCTATCTCATGACGGTGATCGCGACGGCATCCAATCCGCAGTTCACCGTGAGCCGCGTCGACATCGACCGCGCGGGCCCCACCTATACGATCGACACCTTGCGCGACCTGCAGGAGCAACGCCCCGGCGCCGAGCTCTTCTTCATCACCGGAGCCGACGCGGTCGCGCAGATCCTCAGCTGGCGCAATCACCAGGAGCTGTGGGACCTGGCGCACTTCGTCGCCGTCTCGCGTCCGGGTCATGTGCTCACCACGGAGGGACTCCCCTCCGAGAACGTGAGCCAGCTGGAGATCCCGGCGTTGTCGATCTCGTCCACAGACTGCCGCGCGCGTGTGCGCCGAGGACACCCGGTGTGGTACCTCGTGCCCGACGGCGTCGTGCAGTACATCGCGAAGCATCACCTCTACCGGAGTAAGGCATGAGCTCTTCCGAGACCCCAGAGACGCCCGCCCTGACCCGTCGTCAGCTGCGCGAGCTGCGTCAAACCGGCGCGACCCCGATCATCCCGCCGCAGCCCGAGGGCGAACAGGCTCCGGATGCCGAGACCTCCGCACCCGCCGAGGTCATCGACGCAGTGCCCGCCGCCGCGGGCGACGAGCCGACCGCCGGTTCCGCGGATGATGTCGTGGGCGACGGCGCCGTGGGCGCGCCCGCCGAGGAGCCCGCCGTCGAGAACACGCCGGTCGAGGAGGCCCCCGTCGAGGACGAGGCCTCCATCCCGGCAGCCGCCGAAGAGCCGGCAACCCCCGCCCTGCGGCCCGCCGTCTTCGACTCGCCCTTCGCCGACGCGGGCGCCGAGTTCGGCGTGTCGGGTCTGACTCGACGCCAAGCGCGCGCGCAGGAGAAGATCCGCACGGCGGCCGTTCCGATCATCAGTTCCGACCTCGAGCCCGCGCAGCCCCGCCAGGCCGCCCCGCAGGCCCCGGCCGCCGAGGAGACCGCGCTTCCCGCGATCTTCCGTCCCGCCGCCTCCGAGACGGATGAGAACCCGGTCGCGGCGACCGAGGAGGCGCCCGCGCCGTCTGTGGTCAATCCGGCACTGGGCTCCGACCTGCTCGACGGGCAGACGCCCGACATCAGCCTGCCGGCGTCGTTCGATCAGCTCATCTCGCGCAACACCGGCGCCACGGGCACCGTCTCCACCCCGAACGCACTGATCCTGTCGCAGACCCCGACCGGCGTGCCGCTGGTCGGCCCCATCAACGGCACGGGCGAGATCATGATCACCGGCACCTTCGCGCTCCCCGAGGGGCTCGGATCCGTCGGCCACGCACCCGGCACCACCGACGGCCGTGACGCCGACGCGGTGCTCCTCGACGGCGAGCTCCCGCCCGCCTCGTCCCCCACGCCGATCGCCGCCAGCGCCGCGATCAGCACCGTCAAGCAACCGGGCGAGATCATTCGCCCCCCGGCGCCCGAGAAGGGGAGCAAGCTCCTCGTCGGCCTCATCATCACGACCGGCGCCCTCGCGCTGGCGGTGGCCGTCACTCTCGTGCTCGCCTTCACGACAGGAGTCTTCCGATGACAGCCACCGACAACGGGCGGGAGATGGCGCAGATCGCCGCTCTCGCCGCCGACTCCAAGAGCGGCGACGACATCGTCGCCCTCGACGTGTCCGAGCCCCTTCCCCTCGTCGACGTCTTCCTGCTCGTCACGGGCCGCAACGAGCGCAACGTCGCGGCGATCGCCGACGAGGTCGAGGAGAAGCTGCTCGAGGCCGGCCACAAGCGCCTGCGCCGCGAGGGACGCCAGGAGTCCCGCTGGGTCCTGCTCGACTTCGGTGATCTGGTCGTGCACGTGTTCCACGAGGAGGAGCGCGTCTACTACGGTCTCGAGCGTCTGTGGAAGGACTGCCCGGTCATCCCGATCGAGCTGCCCACCCCCGCGACCGCGTCCGAGTGACCACGCCGCGAACATCGCCCTCTGCCGATCGGCAGGGGGCGTTTTCGTGTGGCCGGGGCGGTGGCCTCCGAAACGCCCCGGATCGGCATCCGGATCCCGGCATCGAGATCGGATGCCGGGATCCGGATCGCCCCGATTCCCGAGGCGTCCCGGGAATCTGTGCGGCGGGGAGAAGGCGATCGGCGGGAACGCCGCCGCAACGACGAAAGCCCCCGCCGAAGCGGGGGCTTTCTCTACCGGGTGGACCTGAGGGGACTCGAACCCCTGACCCCCTGCATGCCATGCAGGTGCGCTACCAGCTGCGCCACAGGCCCGTATTTTTTGTTTTCCGCCCCGTTTGAGGCAACTCCATGAGCTTACAACACGGATCGCAGACGAGGAAAATCGGCGCCGCCGGGCGTGTCGTCGGATGACGTCACGGCAGCCAGCAGTCGCTGTCGCAGCTCCTGACCACGGGCGCTGAGTGCGCGCTGTCGCGCGACGTACGCGGCTTTTCCCTTCGGCGTTTCGATGGCCACCGCGTCGTAGCCCCAGTCGGTGAGGTCGTACGGCGACGCTTCCATGTCGAGGGTGCGGATGTCGCGGGCGAGTGCGAACGCGTCGAGGAGCACGGAGCCGGGGACGAGAGGGCCGAGCTTGACCGCCCACTTGTAGACGTCCATGCCGGCGTGCAGGCAGCCCGGCTGCTCCCACTCCGCCTGATCGTCGCGCCGCAGCGTACGGCGGTTGAGCGGCACGGCGTCGGGGGTGAAGAACCGGAACGCGTCGAAGTGGGTGCACGTGAGGTCATGCGCGTCGACCACCGCGTCGGTGCCGGCACGGCCCAACCGCAGCGGAACGGCATGGCGCACCTCGTCGGCACGGTAGGCCATCGCCCACTCGTGCAGACCGAAGCACCCGAACTGCGGGGCGCGATCGTGCGTCGCGCGCAGGAGGTTCACGATGCCGCGGTACATCGAGCCCCTGTCGGCGCGGAAGCCGGCGGCATCCACGCGCACGTCGTCGCCGTCGGCGCGGTACCAGCGCCAGGAAGTGCGTTCGGTCGCGTCTCGCAGGATCACGCCCGGTCCCGGATGCCACCGCCGCAGGATCGCGGGCTTGTACGAGTAGTACGTGAACAGGAAGTCCTCGACGGGGTGCTTCTCGCCGCGGCTCGCGCGAGCGCGGTGCGCGGCGGTCATCGCGTCCGCGCGCTCAGCGTGGGCGGAGGCCAACGGCATCCACTCGTCGCGGGTGAGGACCGCGTCGGTGTCGATGGTCACGGTCATTCGACGGGGGCGATGAGCTCGGGGGAGTCGTTGCGCACGTTGCCGACCGCCGACGACACGACGTGGTCGTCGAGCGTCTCGGCCACGTCGGGGGCCGCATCGATCGCGGCGTCGAGGATGTCGCCGACGTTCTCGGTGGTCGGGTCGAGCCACGCATCGGCGACATCGGGGTCCATGAACAGCGGCATGCGGTCGTGGATCGAGCCGAGGCGGCCGATGGAGTCGCGCGTGAGGATCGTGCAGCTCAGCACCCACCGTGCCGGATCGTCCTCGGCGCGGGCGGGGTCTTTCCACCACTCGTAGAGTCCCGCGAAGAACAGCGGCGACCCGTCGGCGGGGTGGATGTAGTGCGGCGTCTTGCCGGCCTCGGTGGTCTTCCACTCGTAGTACCCGGATGCCGGGATGATCGCGCGCCGCTTGATGAGCGCGTTGCGGAACATCGGCTTGTCTTCGACCTCTTCGCTGCGGGCGTTGAAGGCCCGCGCGCCGATCTTCAGGTCCTTCGCCCAGCCCGGCACGAGACCCCAGCGGGCCACTTCGAGGCGGCGCACCGGCGGCTCGCTCTTGAGCGAATCGAGCACGATGGCCACCGGCGAGGTGGGGGCGATGTTGTACGACGGCCGAGGCAGGTCGTCGGCCTCGACGTCGACGCGCAGCACCCCCACGAGTTCACTGGCGACATTGGCCACGACGAATCGACCGCACATACCTCCACCGTACGCGGACCCTCCGACATCGGCGCGACCCTCACCCTTCCCGCGCTCTCGGCGGAGCGCAGAGCCGCGCGCATCCGACGATCTCGCGACGTGCGGGTTCTCGGCACACCACCGGATCGCCGTGACCACCCCCGGGACGCCGCCGAGGCTGCGCGACTCCTCGAGGTTCCACAGGGCGCGGGGCGCCGCGGCATCCGGGATCAGGCGTCGCGGGAGATGACGCCGACGTCCTCCAGGCGGTCGAGCAGAGCGGCCCCGTCGGAGCCGGTGACCCACGGCACCTCGGCCGCGGAGTGATCGTCGACGACGGTGCGACCACCGGCCAGCACGGCCTCGGCGGGCAGGAGGCGGCGGATCGCGACGGCTTCGACGTTTTGCGGGTGCTCGATGGCGAAGCCGGTGTAGATGGCGTCGTCGTGCTGGCCGTCGTCTCCGACCAGCAGCCACTTCACGTGCGGGAACTCGGCGGCGAGGCGGCGCAGGTTGAGCTCCTTGTGGTCGCGGCCGCTGCGGAACCAGCGATCGTGCGTCGGACCCCAGTCCGTGAGCAGGAACGAACCCGCCGGGAACAGGTGACGGCGCATGAACCGGGTGAGCGTCGGGGCGACGTTCCACGCGCCCGTCGAGAGGTACACCACGGGCGTACCCGGGTGCTCGCGGGTGAGACGCTCGAGCATGACCGCCATGCCGGGGACGGGCTGTCGCGCGTGCTCGTCGACGACGAAGGAGTTCCACGCCGCCAGGAGGGGGCGGGGGAGAGCCGTCACCATGACGGTGTCGTCGATGTCGCTGACTACGCCGAAGCGCACGTCGGAGCCCACGATGAAGACGCGGACCTCCGCCGGGGTGCTGCCCTCGACCGACATCGTGACCGTCTGCCAGCCGGGCTTGAGCGCGGCGGGGAGCTTCGCGTCGATGACGCCCCCGCGATCGGCGGCGACCTGGTGCGTCACCCCGTCGATCACGACGGTCACGTGCGCGAAGCCCACCGGAACAGCCGCGAAGCTGCGCCACCCGCGGAGGCTCTCGAGTTCACCCGTGGGGGTGCGCTTGGTCGGCGGGGCGATCAGGACGCGGCCCAGGACGCGCACCCATTCCTCGGTGCCGTAGCCGGGGAAGCCCGTGACGGCGGGACGGAGGCCGCGGGCGCGTGCGCGTCGTTCGCGCCAGCGGTGGAAGCGGCGCTCCAGTCGGGCGAACCAGAGCACTTTGGCGCGAGGGTTGCGAGGCATCCGCCTCAGTCTTTCACGTCGCCGTCCGCGGATTCCAGGACGTGCCCGTCATCGGTCAGGTGACGATGTTCCATCCGTTCGATGACCTTCTTGCCCACGAAGACCAGTACGAGGAAGACGACGAGGATGCCGACGAAGACGTAACCGGCGTAATGGATGCGGTCGCTGAGCTCGCGGTAGGTGCCCGCCGCCCCCGCGGCCACCGTGACGTAGAGGCTCGCCCAGACGACGCACGCGGGCGTGGTCCACGCGAGGAACCGGCGGTAGCTGTACCCGCTCATCCCCACCGTGAGGGGGACGAGGGAGTGCAGTACGGGGAGGAATCTCGAGAGGAAGATGGCCGGCCCCCCGCGCCTGCGCAGGTAGCGGTCGGCGCGGTCCCAGTTGCGCTCGCCCAGCTTCTGCCCCAGGCGCGACGCACGGATGCGCGGGCCGAAGTACCGCCCGAGCCAGAAGCCGAAGCTCTCGCCGATGAGCGCCCCCACCACGATCGCGGCGGCCAGCACGACGCCCTCCAGCGGAGAGGCGACAGCCGTGCCGGCGACGATGACCATCGTGTCGCCGGGGACGATGAGGCCGACCAGCACGCTCGTCTCGAGCATGACCGCCAGACCGGCGATGACCGTACGCAACACGGGGTCGACGTTCTGGACGACGTCGAGCAGCCACGTGAGGATCTCGTTCACCTCCCTCAGCCTAGAGCCGCCCGGCACGCCTAGCCTGGGAGCGTGCCCCACTCCGCCTCTCCATTCACCCGGCACGCATGGATCGACCCCGAAGCGGTGTTCCTCCACCTCTTCGCCACGGCCGCTCACGCGTTCTGGCTCGACGCCGGAGTCGATGCCGAGACGGGATGGAGCTGGATGGGGGCCGGGAGCCCGGCGGGGGAGGCCGGCCCCTCCGGCGTCGATGCGGCGCGGGCGAGCGCACCCGACGATGACGGGGCCGGCGCCTTCCGCGGGGGATGGGTCGGCTGGCGCACGTACGAGGGCGACGGGGCGTGGCTGCGCGTGGACGCGTTCCTCGCGTTCGACCACGCCTCCCGCCGCCTCTTCGTCTTCGGCGACGCGGCGGCTGCGGAGCGGCTCGCCTCCGTTCCCCCCGCCGACCCCGTTCCGGACGCGTCGGCCCGGGCGGTGGCATCCGCGCGTGTCTCGCCCGACCGGTACGTCGAACTCATCCACGCGTGCCGCGAGCGGATCCGCGAGGGCGACGCGTACCAGCTGTGCCTCACCACCCGGTTCACCGTGCCGGGAGCGGTCGATGCCCTCGACGTGTTCCGCCGTCTGCGCCGGGCGTCGGGGTCGCATCACGCGGGATTCCTGCGGCAGGGCGGTACCGCCCTCGCCAGCGTGTCACCCGAGCGCTTCCTCACCGTGCACGACGGAGACGTGCACACGCACCCGATCAAGGGCACGCGGCGCCGCGCCGCCGATGCCGAGACCGACCGGGCGCTGGCCGAGGAGCTGCGGACGGATGCCAAGGAGCGCGCCGAGAACGTCATGATCGTCGACCTGATGCGCAACGACCTGTCGCGCGTGTGCGAGCCGTCGACGGTCGGCGTCGATCGCCTGCTCGAGGTGGAGACCTACCCGAGCGTGCACCAGCTCGTGAGCGAGGTGTCGGGGAGGTTGCTGCCCGGAACGACGATCGGGGAGCTGCTGTCCGCGACCTTCCCGGCCGGGAGCATGACGGGCGCCCCCAAGCAGTCGGCGATGGACATCCTGGCCGGGCTCGAGGGAGCGCCCCGCGGTGTGTACTCCGGCGCCTTCGGCTGGGTCGGCGACGACGGTTCCGCCGACCTCGCCATGGTCATCCGCAGCGTCGTCGTGGAACCGGATGCCGCCTGGGTCGGCGCCGGCGGCGGCATCACGTGGCGTTCGGTCGCGGCATCCGAGGTGGCCGAAGTGGGGCTCAAGGCCCGCAGTCCGCTCGCCGCGCTCGGGGCCGACGTCCCGCCCGGGTGGTGACCGGGACTCCGATAGCCTGGGAGCCGGCCCTCGTGGCCTCCCGACCTTCACGATTGGCTTCACCCGTGTCTCAGAATTCCGCAGCAGACCCCCGCGAGGGGGGCTTCGACACCCACGCCATCCAGGCGAAGTGGCAGCAGGCTTGGGCCGAGAAAGACCCCTTCCGCGCCGGTGGCGACGACGACACGCGCCCGCGCAAGTACGTGCTCGCGATGTTCCCCTACCCCTCGGGCGACCTGCACATGGGTCACGCCGAGAACTACCTCTACTCCGACATCGTGGCGCGCTTCTGGCGCCACCGCGGCTACAACGTGCTCAACCCCATCGGGTGGGACTCCTTCGGCCTGCCGGCCGAGAACGCCGCGATCAAGCGCGGCGCCGACCCCGTCGAGTGGACGTACGCGAACATCGACCAGCAGAAGGCGAGCCTGAAGGACTACGGCGTCTCGTTCGACTGGAGCCGGGTGCTGCACACGAGCGACCCCGAGTACTACCGCTGGAACCAGTGGCTGTTCCAGAAGCTGTACGAGAAGGGCCTGGCCTACCGCAAGGACGCCCTCGTCAACTGGGACCCGGTGGATCAGACCGTGCTCGCCAACGAGCAGGTGCTGCCCGACGGCACGAGCGAGCGCAGCGGCGCCGTCGTGGTGAAGAAGAAGCTGACGCAGTGGTTCCTGCGCATCACCGACTACGCCGACCGTCTGCTCGACGACCTGAACCAGCTCGAGGGCTTCTGGCCGAGCAAGGTCATCCAGATGCAGCGCAACTGGATCGGTCGCTCGGTCGGTGCCGACATCGAGTTCGAGATCGAGGGTCGCGCCGACAAGATCACGGTCTTCTCCACGCGCCCCGACACGCTGCACGGCGCGACGTTCTTCGTCGTGGCGCCGGAATCCGATCTCGCGGCCGAGCTCGCGGCATCCGCTGATCAGGGGGTGCAGGAGACGTTCCGCGCCTATCTGGAGCAGGTGCAGCGCGCGACCGACATCGAGCGTCAGTCGACCGACCGGCCCAAGACGGGCGTGTTCCTGGGGCACTACGCCGTCAACCCGGTCAACGGCGAGAAGCTGCCGATCTGGGCCGCCGACTACGTGCTGGCCGACTACGGCCACGGAGCGGTCATGGCCGTGCCCGCGCACGACCAGCGCGACCTCGACTTCGCGCGCGCCTTCGACCTGCCCGTCAAGGTGGTCGTCGACACCAACGCGCCCGTCACCGGGGCGATCCCGGTCATCGAGCTGGATGCCGACGGCGTGCCGATCGATCCGCTCGGCGACGTCGATGACCTCGACCCGGTCAAGACCGGGGTCGCGCTGACCGGTGACGGTCGCATGATGAACTCGGGTTCGCTAGACGGCCTGAGCAAGCGCAACGCGATCGCCCGCATGATCGAGGAGCTCGAGGCGAAGGGCGTCGGCCGCGCGGCCAAGACGTACCGCCTCCGTGACTGGCTGATCTCTCGCCAGCGCTACTGGGGCACGCCGATCCCGATGCTGCACGGTGAGGACGGCTCGATCACCCCGGTCCCCGCCGACCAGCTGCCGGTGCGCCTGCCGTCGGTCGAGGGTCTCGACCTCAAGCCCAAGGGCACCTCGCCCCTGGGGGCGGCGACCGAGTGGGTGCAGGTCACCGATCCCGAGACGGGGCAGACGCTACTGCGCGACCCCGACACGATGGACACCTTCGTCGACAGCTCCTGGTACTACCTGCGCTTCCTGTCGCCGAACAACGAGACCGAGGCGTTCCCGACCCGCGAGGCGTCGAAGTGGGGTCCGGTCGACTTCTACATCGGTGGCGTCGAGCACGCGATCCTGCACCTGCTGTACGCGCGTTTCATCACCAAGGCGCTGTTCGACATGGGCCTGGTGGAGTTCACCGAGCCCTTCTCGAGCCTCATCAACCAGGGCATGGTCATCCTCGACGGCGCGAAGATGTCGAAGAGCAAGGGCAACCTGGTGCTGTTCCAGGAGGAGCTCGACGCCCACGGCGCCGACGCGCTGCGCGTCGCGCTCGCCTTCGCCGGCCCGGTCGAGGACGACAAGGACTGGAACGACGTCTCGACCACCGGTGCGGCGAAATTCCTCGCCCGCGCCCTGCGCATCGCGCACGACGTCGACAGCGAGACGGACGTCGTCTGGGCCGAGGGAGACGCGTCGCTGCGCCGCGTGACCCACCGCCTGCTGGCCGAGGCGCCGAACCTCATCGAGCAGACGAAGTTCAACGTCGTCGTCGCGCGCCTCATGGAGCTGGTCAACGCCACGCGCAAGGCGATCGACGGCTCCGCCGGCGCGAGCGACCCCGCTGTCCGCGAGGCCGCCGAGGTCATCGCGATGACCCTCGACCTCTTCGCCCCGCACACCGCGGAGGAGATGTGGCAGACGCTCGGCTACGAGGGCTTCGTGGGCCTCGTCACCTGGCGCCAGGCCGACCCGACGCTGCTGGTCGAAGACACCGTCACCGCCGTCGTGCAGATCGACGGCAAGGTGCGCGGCACGCTGCAGGTCTCGGCCAAGATCGGCGCCGACGAGCTGGAGAAGCTCGCCCGCGCCGACGAGAAGGTGCTGCGCGCCCTGGGCGACCGCGAGATCGTTCGCGCGGTTGTGCGCCCGCCGAAGGTGGTCAGCTTCTCGACGAAGTGATCGTCGCCTCCGGATGCCACGTCCTGACGCTCCGCGGAGCGTGGGGGCGTGGCATCCGGTGCTCTCGGGGTGGGGGCATGAGCCGTGGCGCTTCGTGAGCGGGTGAGCGGGCCGGCGTCGATACAGTAGCGGCGACGCCATCGGGGAACTCCCCCTCAGGCGGTTCCTCCCCACGGGGCGGGATGGCGGGCTCGTCCACGGATGCCGTCGGCGTGCCCACTCGGGAACGGTGCTCCTGCCTACCGTGAGCGCATGACCGCCCGTCCCGTGCAGACCCCGGATGCCGACTCGTCCGGTGCGCGCCGGAAGCTCGGCGTCGGTGCGGTCATCGTGCTCGTGCTGGCGGCCTTCGCCATCACCATCGGGATCGGGATGTTCCGCGCAGCGACCGGGGCCGAGACCATCACGCCCGGCCCGTCGCCGTCGCGCAGCGCGGTCGCGCCCGTCCCGTCCGGCATGTACGTCCATGTCGCCGGTGCCGTCCGCCGGGCGGGGCTCTATCGGCTCGATGCCGGTGGCCGGGTGGCTGACGCCGTCGCGCTGGCCGGCGGGTTCGCCGACGACGCGGACCGTGACGGCGTCAATCTCGCCCGTACGGTGACCGACGGGGAGCAGATCGTCGTTCCGGTGGCGGGTGCCGCTCCGGAGACGGGCGCGCCGGCGACCGCGGGAGGCGCGAACACCCTCATCGACCTCAACACGGCCACGGCCGAGCAGCTCGACACCCTGCCGCGGGTGGGGCCCGCGATGGCCGACCGCATCATCGCCTGGCGGACGGAGAACGGACGGTTCACCAGCGTCGACGACCTTCTGTCGGTGCCGGGCATCGGCGACAAGATGCTGGCCGCCATCCGCGACCTGGTGCACGTGTGAACGTGAGGCGGGCACTGCTGCGGCGGTCCCTGCGGCCGGTCGCCGTGGCGGGGGCCACGTGGGCGGCGGCCGCGGCGGCGACCGTCCTGACCGATCCCGGCCTTCTCGCGGCGGGCCTTGCTGCGGCCGCGGCCGGAGCGGTGGCGCTTCTCACCCGGGTGCGGCATCCGATCATGGTCGTCGCCGCGGTCGCGCTCGGCTGCGCGGGCGCGTCGGCCGGCACGGTGGCGTCCCTCGTCCCCACGCGCGAGGCCGTCGCGCATCTGCAGGTGGAGGGCGGGCGGCATCTGCGCGTCACGGCGACCGTGACGGGACATCTCGCCCGCACTTCCGAGGGCGGGGCGTGGGCGGATGCGACGGTCTCGCTCGTCACTGCGGGCGACACCGCGGTGCGCGGGCTGATCCCGGCCCGGATCGGCCTTGACCCCGAGACCCTGGACGACGCCGCTGCACTCGGGCCCGGCAGCGAGCTCGTCGTCGCGGGAACGGGTATCCCCACGGATCCCGCCGACCGCGCGATCCTGGCGCTGCGGGTGACCGAGGTCGAGCGGGCGGCCGCGCCCGAGGGTCTCTGGGCGACATTCGAACAGCTGCGAGACGGGCTGGTCGACTCGACTCGCGGCCTGCCGCAACCGGGGGCGGGCCTGATCCCGGGACTTGCCGTCGGAGACACCTCCAGCCTCGACAGCGCCACCGAAACCGCGATGAACGCCGCCTCCCTTTCCCATCTGACGGCGGTGTCGGGTGCGAACTGCGCCTTGGTCGTGGGGTCCGCGTTCGGTCTCCTCTCCCTGTGCGGGGTCGGCCGCGGCATCCGGGTGGTCGGCGCGCTCACCGTCCTGGCCGCGTTCGTCATCCTGGTCACACCCGAGCCCAGCGTCGTCCGAGCCGCGGTGATGAGTGCGATCGCGCTGCTGGCGGTCGCCCTGGGGCGACCGGCCGTCGGCATCGCCGTGCTGGCGGGGGCGACGACCGCGCTGCTGATCGCGGACCCGTGGCTGTGCCGATCGCTCGGCTTCGCCCTGTCGGCCGCGGCGACCGCGGCCCTGCTCGTGTTGGCGCGCCCGCTCGCCGACGGTCTCGGGCGATGGATGCCGGTACCCCTCGCTCTGGCGCTGGCGGTGCCCTCGTCGGCTCAGGTCGTGTGCGGCCCGCTGATCGTGCTGATCGACCCCCACGTTCCGCTGCTCGGGGTGGTGGCGAACATGCTCGCCGATCCGGCCGCGGCGCCGGCGACGATCGCGGGGGCGCTCGCATGCATCGCCCCCATCCCCTGGTTGCGCGATGGTCTGACGGCGCTGGCCTGGATCCCGGCCGCCTGGATCGCCGCGGTCGCGCACACGACCGCCGGTGTGCCCGCGCAGAACCTGCCGTGGCCGGACGGGACCACGGGTGCCGCGCTTCTGGCCGTCGTCGGTGCCGCGATCATCGTGGCGATCGTCCGCCCTCAACGGGTGCCGCGCCTGACCGCCGTTGCGACGGCGATGGTCGCGGTCCTGGTGGGGGTGGCCGGCGCCACGGGAACCGTGCGCTCCGTGGCCGGGCCGCTCACCGTCCCGGTGGATTGGCAGGTGGCCATGTGCGACGTCGGGCAGGGCGATGCCACGTTGTGGCGGTCCGGTACAGCGGTCGCGCTCGTCGACACGGGGCCGGACCCGCAACCGCTCGCGGACTGTCTGCAGACCCTCGGCATCGCGCGCCTCGACCTGGTCGTGCTGACGCATTTCGACAAGGACCACGTGGGCGGGTCGGCAGCGGTCGTGGGCCGAACCTCGCTGGTGCTCCACGGCCCCCTGGGAGAGTCGACCGATCAGAAGCTGCTCGACCGCTTCTCTGCCGGTGGGGCGCGGCTCCTCGCCGCCACGATGGGGATGACGGGCGAGGTGGGCGACACGCGGTGGCAGGCGCTCGGGCCCCTGCCCGCAATGGAGCCGGGAAACGCCGCGAGCGTCGCGATCGACGTCGCCGGCGAGAACTTTCCGCGTACCGTTCTGCTCGGCGACCTCGGCGCCGAGCCGCAGGCGGCGTTGCTGCGCCGCATCGAGCTGCCGCAGGTGGAGATCGTGAAGGTGTCCCACCACGGTAGTGCCGACCAGGACGCCGAGCTCTACCACCGGTTGCACGCTGCCGTCGGGCTTATCGGCGTCGGAGCCCGCAACACCTACGGACACCCGACCGCGCGTCTGCTCGACATCCTGCAGAAGGAGGGCACAATCGCGGCACGGACGGACACCGGCGGAATGCTCGCCGTCTGGCATGACGATGACGGACGACTCGCGCTATGGCGCCAGCGCGAGGCATGACCGGACCGGCGCCCCTTCGGCGTTCGACCCGGGCCCGACACGCGCCGAGACGCTGACCGATCACGGTGTCCGAGGCGATCGATAGGCTGGGGGAGTGACCCCGGCCCCTCGACGTGCAGCGCCCGCCAAGGCCAAATCGGCCATCCCGCAGGTGTCCTGGCGTGCCCCGCAGCCGGCGCCCATCGTGCTGGTCTCCGGCCCCGAAGAGGTCTGCGCCGAGCGTGCCATCGCCGGCATCCGCTCCTTGTTGAAGAGCGAAGACCCGAGCCTCGAGGTCACCGACATCCGTGCCGACGACTACGCCGCCGGCACCCTGCTCTCCGTCACGTCACCGTCGCTCTTCGGCGAGCCGCGTCTCGTCCGCGTCAGCGGGGTCGAGAAGTGCAGCGACACGTTCCTCACCGAGGCCGTGTCGTACTTGTCGCAGACGCAGGAGGGCGCCACGGTCGTCCTGCGCCACACCGGCGCGAGCGTCCGCGGGAAGAAGCTGCTCGACGGCATCCGCGCGGGTCAGGGGAGCGGCATCGAGATCGCCTGCCCCGCCGTCAAGCGCGACTCCGATCGCTTCGACTTCGCGGTCGGCGAGTTCAAGGCGGCCCAGAAGCGCATCGCCCCCGTCGCGCTCCGCTCGCTCGTGTCCGCTTTCGCCGATGACCTCACCGAGCTCGCCGCCGCATGCCAGCAGCTCATCGCCGATGTGCCGGGCGACATCGACGAGCGCATCGTCGAGCGCTATTACGGCGGGCGCGTCGAGACCTCGGCGTTCACCGTCGCCGACACGGCCATCGCCGGGCAGTACGGCCCGGCGATGCTCGCGCTGCGGCACGCCCTGGCATCCGGAGCCGACCCCGTGCCGCTCGTCGCCGCTGTTGCGATGAAGCTGCGCACCATGGCGCGGGTCGCGGGGACGCGCGAGTCGTCGTCGGCCACCGCGCAACGCCTCGGCATGAAGGACTGGCAGGTCGACCGCGCGCGCCGCGACCTCGTCGGCTGGACCGGCAACACCCTCGGCATGGCGATCCACGCCACGGCGCGTGCCGATGCCGAGGTCAAGGGCGCCTCGCGCGACCCCGTGTTCGCGCTCGAGCGGATGATCACCGTCATCGCCACGCGCGCGCCGTACGGCGACTGAGGCGGCGCCCGGCGTCGAGGCTCCCGTGAGCAAGCGCCTCAGACACGGGCGACGACAGCGCATCGTTCGGAGACAGGTCCGATCCGGCCGGGGTGCCCCTGTCACGGACCGATCTCCTGTCCTCGAGTGCGAGGCGCGTCGGCACCCGATCACGCCCGCGCGATGTGCCGCGCCAGGAACGTCGCCGCCCGGAGCGTGAGTCGCGGCTCCGCTCGCCGCAAGTCGCGAACCACGACCACCTCCTCGTCATCCGGTGAGGACACCGCCCGCGCCCACCGGAGCGCCGGTTCCGGAGGCTGCCCACCCGCCGGCATCTCACCGCCGAACAACTGCACGAGCCGGGACCGTGGATCCTCCCGGTCGCCGAAGACCTTCGCCGCTCGTTCGCTCTGCATGCTGCACCTCCCGGCATCCACGCTACGAACGCCGGTGCGCGGGTGCCTCCGCCGCAAGGAGGAGATCGCGCACGCACCGGCCTCGATATGCCGCGGACATCCCGGACGCGACGAGACCCCCGAATGCGCTGCACCGAACCTCTCACTCCGGAAACGACGAAGCCCGCCCCGCTGAAGCGGGACGGGCTGTCGAAACGGCTGCGGCTCAGAGAGCGTTGACCTGCTTCGCGATGGCCGACTTGCGGTTCGCGGCCTGGTTCTGGTGGATGACACCCTTGCTCACGGCCTTGTCGAGCTTCTTGCCGGCGAGGACGAGCGCCTTCTCGGCGGCTTCCTTGTCACCGGCCAGAACGGCCTCGCGGGTGCGACGCACGTGCGTCTTCAGCTCGCTCTTGACGGCCTTGTTGCGCTCGCGCGCCTTCTCGTTGGTCTTGTTGCGCTTGATCTGCGACTTGATGTTCGCCACGTCGACGGTCTTTCGTTTGAGTGAGTGTTGGAAGTGCCGGTCGAGCGGTAGAGGGGCGCTGTACCGGCGGTCGTGGAGGTCGGGAAAAACCCCACACGCAAGCCAAGAGACGAGTCTAACAGGTCGAGGTCTCGACCGTGGTGAGCGCCACCTCGAGCAGCGCGTTGAACACGCGGGGCCGCATCGCCGTAACGAGGTGGGTCGTGCGCGGGACCACGATCAGCTCGGCATCCTTCGCGATCGACGTGAAGAGCTTCTCGTTCACGCGCAGCTGGTCCCACTGCCCGTTCACGAACCACAGCGGCACCTCGATGCGCCGCAGCGCCGCGAGCAGGTCGAGCACCGACAGCGACGCGAGAGCGGTGTCCTGCGCGTCGAATGCGTAGCCGCCCGCGCCGAAGTCCGGCCGCGTCTCGGCCGGGAGCGTGCGATCGAGCACCCGGTTGGTCAGACCCAGGCCGCGGTCGGGCAGGCTGTCGAATCGACGCGCGAGGAACCGATACGCGGCGAGCCCCACCCCGCGCGGGATCGAGGTGCAGGACGCCGCGATGAACGCCGCGACCGGCGGCGGGTCTTCGCGCCCGACGTATTCGATCGACAGCAGACCGCCCATCGAATGGCCCACGAGCAGCACGGGACCGCGGGTCGCGGCATCCCGGACCGCCCGATCGATCGTCGCGAACGCCTCGTCGAGGGTGAACTCCTCGCCCCGACGCGTGCCGTGCCCGGGCAGGTCGACGGCGGTCACCGGGGTGCCGCGCTGCTCGAGGTGGGCGACCTGCGCGCGCCACATGGTCGCCGACGTGCGGATGCCGTGCACGAGCACGACCTGGACCGCCATGGCATCCACCTTAGAAGCGCCGTCGAGGCGCAGCCTGAGCGTCCGCGGACGGCGATGTCGGCGCGCCACCGTACAATCGACGGAACATGTCACCGCGCGCCCTGAAGCCCCTCGAGCCGTCCGCCACCCCGCCGGCGCAGATCCGCAACTTCTGCATCATCGCCCACATCGACCACGGCAAGTCGACGTTGGCCGACCGCATGCTGCAGATCACCGGCGTCGTCGCCGACCGCGACATGCGCGCGCAGTACCTCGACCGCATGGACATCGAGCGCGAGCGCGGCATCACCATCAAGTCGCAAGCGGTCCGGATGCCGTGGTCCACGGCCGACGGCACGTTCGCCCTCAACATGATCGACACCCCCGGTCACGTCGACTTCACCTACGAGGTGAGCCGTTCGCTGGCCGCATGCGAGGGCGCGATCCTGCTCGTCGACGCCGCTCAAGGCATCGAGGCGCAGACCCTCGCCAACCTCTACCTGGCGCTCGAGAACGATCTGACGATCATCCCGGTGCTGAACAAGATCGACCTCCCCGCCGCCGACCCCGACAAGTACGCGGCCGAGCTGGCGGGTCTCATCGGCGGCGACCCCGCCGACGTGCTGCGCGTCAGCGGCAAGACGGGGATGGGCGTCGAGGAGCTGCTCGACCTCATCGTCGAGAAGATCCCCGCTCCCGTCGGCGTGGCGGACGCGCCCGCGCGAGCGATGATCTTCGACTCGGTCTACGACGCCTATCGCGGCGTGGTGACCTACGTCCGCATGATCGACGGGGCACTGCAGCCGCGCGAGCGTCTGCAGATGATGTCGACCGGCGCGACCCACGAGGCGCTCGAGATCGGCGTCTCCAGCCCCGAGCCGATCCCCACCCAGGGGCTCGGCGTCGGCGAGGTCGGCTACCTCATCACCGGCGTGAAGGACGTGCGCCAGTCGAAGGTCGGCGACACGATCACGACGCACCGCAAACCCGCCACCGAGGCTCTCGCGGGGTACACCGACCCCAAGCCCATGGTCTTCTCGGGTATCTACCCGATCGACGGCAGCGATTACGCCGAGCTGCGCGAGGCCCTCGACAAGCTCAAGCTCTCCGACGCCTCGCTGCAGTACGAGCCCGAGACCTCCGTCGCGCTCGGCTTCGGGTTCCGTTGCGGCTTCCTCGGCCTGCTGCACCTCGAGATCATCACCGAGCGCCTCTCACGCGAGTTCGGTCTCGATCTGATCACCACCGCTCCGTCGGTGACCTACGAGGTCACCACCGACACCGGCGAGACCGTGTCGGTCACGAACCCGAGCGAATACCCCGACGGCCGCGTGGCCTCGGTCTCGGAGCCGATCGTCAAGGTCGGCATCCTGCTCCCGAAGGACTACGTCGGTACCGTCATGGAGCTGTGCCAGTCACGCCGCGGCACGCTTCTCGGCATGGACTACCTCAGCGAAGACCGGGTCGAGCTGCGCTACAACATGCCGCTCGGCGAGATCGTCTTCGACTTCTTCGACCACCTGAAGTCGCGGACGCAAGGCTACGCGAGCCTCGACTACGAACCGGCCGGGTCACAGACCGCCGATCTGGTGAAGGTCGACATCCTGCTGCAGGGCGACAAGGTCGACGCGTTCAGTTCGATCGTGCACCGCGAGAAGGCCTACAGCTACGGCACGATGATGGCCGAGCGGCTGCGCAAGCTCATCCCGCGCCAGCAGTTCGAAGTGCCCATCCAGGCCGCGATCGGTGCGCGCATCATCGCGCGCGAGACGATCCGCGCGATCCGCAAGGACGTCCTCGCCAAGTGCTACGGCGGTGACATCACTCGTAAGCGCAAGCTCCTCGAGAAGCAGAAGGAGGGCAAGAAGCGCATGAAGATGGTCGGTCGCGTCGAGGTCCCCCAGGAGGCGTTCATCGCCGCGCTCTCCGGCGACGTCGAGGCCAAGAAGTAGAACGCACGCAACCGAGAGGGGTGGATCATGCGCAGGCAGAACTTCACCGATGACACGGTCGACTACGCGGCGGTCGGCGCCACCCAGGCGCCCGACCTGATGCAGTATCCGCCGGAGCACTCCGTGCCCGCCGAAGACGCCTGGCGCATCGGCAGCGGCGAGGAGCGTTTCGCCGCCGCGAGCGAGCTGCTGCTGTCGTGGGCACCGTTGCGCGGCGAGGAACTCAGCATCACCGACGTGCGCCCGGCATCCGGGGAGGGCTACGCGGGCGTCGGCTTCGACGCCGAGGGTGCGCCCGTCGCGCCGAGCCGGCTCGAAGCAGAGCAGCGGTTCGCCGCCGACGGCACGCCGTTCGTCCGCCCCGGCACCGGCGTGCGCCTGCACGGCAAGGTCGACGGACACCGCGCCGACGCCGAGCTGCGCGTCATCTCGGTCTTCGAGGAGCCTCGTCGTGTCGGCTTCATCCTGGGCACCGTGGGGCACTCGATCGTGAGCGGCGAGGAGCTCTTCAGCCTCGAGTGGCGCGAGAACGACGAGGTCTGGTTCGTCGTACGCGCCTTCGATCGGCCCACCGCCCCGTCGTACCGCCTCTTCACCAGCCGCGTCCGGCGTCGGCGCAAGGCGTTGTTCGCGCGCTACCTGCGCGCGATCTCGCCGCTGTACTCCTCCTGATGGGCGGGCCCCTCCCGCTCGGAGACCCCGCGCCGGTCGACGGACGCCTCCCCGACGACCTCGTCATCGATCCCGGCGCCGATTTCGGCGTCTACCTGCACGTGCCGTTCTGCCGCGTGCGCTGCGGCTACTGCGACTTCAACACCTACACGGCGAGCGAGCTCCGCGGAGCGCGGCAGGACGACTTCGCCGACACCCTGGCCACCGAGGTGCGCCTGGCGGGCGCAGTGATGGATGCCGCGGGCGGTCGGCGCGCGGCATCCACGGTGTTCTTCGGGGGCGGGACGCCGACGCTGCTGCCGCCGGGCGACCTCGCCCGCATGCTCGACGCGGTCCGCGACGAGTTCGGTATCGCGCCGGGCGCCGAGGTGACCGTGGAGGCGAACCCCGATACCGTGGACGACGCGGTCGCCGACACCCTCGCCGCCGCCGGGATGACACGCCTGTCGATCGGCATGCAGTCGGCCCGGCCGCACGTGCTCGCGGCGCTCGACCGCACCCACGATCCGCTGAACGTCGCCACCGCGGTCTCGGCCGCGCGCCGCGCCGGTCTCGACGTCTCCGTCGACCTGATCTACGGCGCGCCGGGCGAGTCGCTCGACGACTGGCGCGCCTCGCTCGAGGCGGCGACCGCTCTCGAACCCGACCACGTGTCGGCGTACGCGCTCATCGTCGAGGACGGCACGAAGCTCGCGCGGCAGATCCGCTCCGGCGCTGTCGCGACGCCGGACGACGACCTGCAGGCCGACATGTACGAGCTCGCCGACGATCTGCTCGCCGCCGCGGGCTACGACTGGTACGAGGTGTCGAACTGGTCGCGGGGCGTCGCGCACCGTTCGCGCCACAACCTCGCGTACTGGCGCGGCACCGACTGGTGGGGCTTCGGTCCGGGCGCGCACAGCCATGTCGCGGGGCTGCGCTGGTGGAACGTGAAGCATCCCGCCGCGTACGCCCAGCGTCTCGCCGCCGCCGAATCGCCCGCCGCGGCGCGAGAGCGTCCCGACGAGACGGCGCGTCGGCTCGAATCGGTGCTCCTGCGCAGCCGCATCCGCGAGGGGCTCGCGGTGTCGGAGATCCTCGGCGAGGGGCGCAAGGCCGTGGCATCCCTCATCGCCGACGGGCTCATCGAGGGCCCGGATGCCGTGCGCGGGCGCATCGTGCTGACCCGTCGCGGGCGCCTGCTGGCGGATGCCGTGGTGCGCGCGCTGACGGCCTGACCCGGGGGCGCCTCTCCGCTGTCCACGGGCTGAATCGTCGGTCGTGCCGGCGCCCGCGAGCCGCTCGACGCACGGGCGGGGCGATCGTCGTAGAATTGGCACTCAGTCGAGTCGAGTGCCAAACGGGAGGAGCAGCCATGGTGTCGGAACGCGGCCTCCAGGTCTTGCGCGCGATCGTCCAGGACTACGTCGACACGCGCGAGCCCGTCGGCAGCAAGGCCATCGTCGACCGCCATGCCTTCGGGGTGTCGGCGGCGACCATCCGCAACGACATGGCCCTTCTCGAGGACGAAGACCTCATCGTCGCGCCGCACACGTCGTCGGGACGCGTCCCGACCGACAAGGGCTACCGCGTCTTCGTCGACCACCTCGCCGAGCTCCGCCCGCTGTCGAGTGCCCAGCGCAGCGCCGTCACCTCCTTCCTCGATGAGGCGGGCGACCTCGACGACCTCCTCGCACGCACGGTACGGGCGCTGACGCAGCTGACCGGCCAGGTCGCGATCGTGCAGTACCCCTCGTTCGCCCGCGCCAACGTCACGCACGTCGAACTCGTCGCCCTCGGCGGGCCCCGGGTTCTCGTCATCCTGGTCACCGACACCGGCCGGGTGTCGCAGCGCATCGCGCTCGTGCCCGCCGAGCCCGGCGAGAGCGACATCGCCCTGCTGCGCGCGCGCGTCGGCGCCGTGCTCGTCGGACACAGCGTCGCCGAGAGCTCCCAGCGCGTCTCCGAGGCCCTCACTGCCGGCCCGCGTCCCGGGGTCGTGCTCGACGCGATCGCCGACGCGGTCCTGCGCGTGGTCGGGGAGGAACTCGAGGCCTTCCGTCAGGACCGTCTCGTCATGGCCGGGGCCGCGACCCTCGCCAAGCGCGAGCAGGACTTCCGCGGCAGCATCTACCCGCTCCTCGAAGCGATCGAGGAGCAGGTGACCCTGCTGCGCCTGATGAGCGAGATGGTCGCCGACGAGAAGGGACTGTCGGCGAGTATCGGGCGCGAGAACGAGCCTTTCGGCCTCGTCGAGGCCTCCGTGCTCGCGAGCCGGTACGACGGCTCCACCGGCGGGGCCCGCGTGGGTCTGCTCGGGCCGACCCGCATGGACTACTCCTCCAACCTCGCGGCGGTCCGCGCCGTCGCGCACTATCTGACCCGGATGCTCGAAGACGACGACAGCTCGCGCTGACGTCTCGCGCCGCGAGCACTCCCCACGAGAACGACCCCGCGCGAGCGGGCAGGAAGGCGATTGTGGCTGACCACTACGAGGTCCTGGGCGTCGAACGCGACGCCAGCCCGGAAGACATCAAGAAGGCCTACCGGCGTCTCGCGCGCCAGCTGCACCCCGATGTGAATCCCGGTGAGGACGCGTCCGAGAAGTTCAAACTCGTGACACACGCCTACGACGTGCTGAGCGATCCCGAGCAGCGCCGCCGCTACGACATGGGCGGCGACCAGAGCCCGTTCGGGGGCGGGGGAGCGGCCGGGTTCGGCGGTTTCAGCGACATCTTCGAGACGTTCTTCGGCGGCGCGCAGGGCGGCGGCGGAGGCCGCGGCCCGCGACCGCGGTCACGCCGGGAGCGCGGCCAGGACGCCCTCGTACGCGTCACGCTGCAGCTCGGCGACGTCGTCTTCGGTACGCACCGCGACCTCGAGGTCGACACGGCGGTCCTCTGCGAGACGTGCCAGGGAGCGTGCACGCAGCCCGGTACCAGCGAGGTCACGTGCGACATCTGCCACGGTTCCGGTCACGTGCAGCGCACCGTGCGGAGCCTCCTCGGCAACGTCGTCACCAGCCAGCCCTGCACCGTGTGCCACGGTCACGGCACGACCATTCCCTACCCCTGCGGCACCTGCCAGGGTCAGGGCCGGGTGCGCGCGCGCCGCACGGTGTCGGTCGACATCCCCGCCGGCGTCGAGTCGGGCCTGCGCCTGCAGCTCCCCGGCTCGGGCGAGGTCGGCCCGGCCGGAGGTCCCAACGGCGACCTGTACCTGGAGATCACTGTGGAGGCGCACGACGCGTTCAGCCGCGAGGGCGACGACCTCGTCGCCACCCTCGAGGTGTCGATGCCCGACGCCATCCTCGGCGCCACCACGACGATCGAGTCGCTCGACGGCTCCGTCGACCTCGAGGTGCGCCCGGGCGTGCAGTCGGGTGACGTGCTGACGATCAAGGGCCGCGGCATCACGCCCCTGCGGGGCAGCCAGCGCGGCGACCTGAAGGTCGGTGTGCACGTGGTGACTCCCACGCGCCTCGACCACAAGGAGCGGGCTCTCATCGAGGAGTTCGCCAAGCGCACCAAGGCTCCGGGGCCGCGCCTGGCCGAGCACCAGCAGGGCATGTTCAGCAAATTCCGCGACCGCTTCCGCCACTGAGCATGGCGCTGCACTTCGTCACCGACGACGCCACCGACGCACAGCCGGGGGATGCCGTGACCCTCACCGGGTCGGAGGCGCATCACGCGGCGAGCGTGCGGCGCGTGCGGGTCGACGAGGCGGTCACGCTCGGCGACGGACGCGGCGTGTGGCTCTCGGGGGTCGTGACCGCCGTCGGCCCCAAGCAGGTCGACGTGCGCGTCACGGGCCGCCAGGAGACCGCGGCGCCCGTCCCGCGGTTCGTGCTCGTGCAGGCATTGGCGAAAGGCGACCGCGACGAGCTGGCCGTCCAGGCGGCGACCGAGCTCGGCGTCGATGAGATCGTCCCGTGGCAGGCGGCGCGCAGCGTCTCGCGCTGGGATGCCAAGGCGGACAAGGGGCTCGCGCGCTGGCGGACGATCGTCCGCGAGGCCGCGAAGCAGGCGCACCGCGCGTGGGTGCCCGAGGTCGAGGGCGTGGTGCGGACGGCCGACCTCGTCGCCCGTGCCGGTGCCTCTCTCGTCCTCGTGCTCGAGCCGACGGCATCCGTCCGCCTCACCGAGGTGGCCGCGGAGGCGTCGGACGGTCGCGACGTGGTGCTCGTGGTAGGTCCGGAGGGCGGGATCGCCCCGGAGGAGCTGTCGGCGCTCGAAGAGGCCGGCGCCCGCCTCGTGCGGCTGGGCGACACCGTGCTGCGGACCTCCACCGCGGGGGCCGCGGCCATCTCGGTGCTGTCGGCGGCGCACGGGCGCTGGTGAGCCGGGCCGTGCCGGGCGCTTGTCGCATCCGGGGCGGATATGGCAGAACTCGGGGCGTCGGTTCTCCGCTCCGAGCGACGGGATGCGCCCCGACCCGGGTCGGTGAGCGCCGAGAGGGCGTCGGCGAAACGGCCGAGCCCCGGTGTCGGAGGCCCTCACTAGACTGGATGCCATGAGCGAACCGTCGATCTTCACGCGCATCCTGCAGGGCGAGATCCCTGCCGAGATCGTGGCCGAGACCGAGAACGCCTTCGCGATCCGCGACATCGCCCCTCAGGCGCCGGTGCACCTGCTCGTCATCCCCAAGACGCAGCAGTATCGCAACGTCGTCGAGCTCGCGGCCGGCGACCCGGAGCTTCTGACCGAAGTGATCGGTCTCGCGAACAGCGTCGCCGCCGAGCACGCCGACGGCGATTTCCGTCTGATCTTCAACACCGGCGAGGGCGCCGGACAGACCGTCTTCCATGTGCACGCCCACGTTCTCGCGGGCGGCCTGAACGAAAAGAGCCTGGGTGGCTGATTCCCCCGAAGAGACCGTCTCCGATCAGATCGCCGTCGACGGCGTGGCCATGGTGCAGCTGCTCGGTCCGCAGGACCGTCTCCTGCGCGTCGTCGAGAAGGAGCATCCCGACGTCGACGTGCACGTGCGCGGCAACGAGATCACGCTGTCGGGCTCTCCCGCCGCGGTGCGAGCCGCTCGCGGCCTGGTCGACGAGCTGGTCGCCATGACCCGCTCCGGTCAGGGCCTCGACCCGGCCGACGTTTCGAGTTCCAACCGTATGCTCCGCACCGACGGCGGGCCTCGCCCGTCCGAGGTGATGGGCGAGGCGATCCTGTCGTCGCGTGGAAAGGTGATCCGCCCCAAGACGGCCGGTCAGAAGGAGTACGTCGACGCGATCGACGAGAACACGATCGTGTTCGGCATCGGCCCCGCCGGTACGGGCAAGACGTACCTCGCGATGGCCAAGGCCGTGCAGGCGCTCCAGCGCAAAGAGGTCAACCGCATCATCCTGACCCGACCCGCCGTCGAGGCGGGCGAGCGCCTCGGGTTCCTCCCCGGAACACTGACCGACAAGATCGACCCGTACCTGCGCCCGCTGTACGACGCGCTCAACGAGATGATGGACCCCGACATCGTGCCCAAGCTCATGGCGACGGGCACGATCGAGGTCGCCCCTCTGGCGTACATGCGCGGTCGCACGCTGAACGACTCGTTCGTCGTGCTCGACGAGGCGCAGAACACCACCCCCGAGCAGATGAAGATGTTCCTCACGCGCCTCGGTTTCGGCACCCGCATGGTGGTCACCGGCGACATCACGCAGGTCGACCTCCCGCAGGGCGCCTCGGGTCTGCGTCTGGTCACCCGTGTGCTCGGCGACATCGACGACATCCACTTCTCGCGCCTGACCAGCGACGACGTCGTGCGTCACTCCCTGGTCGGCCGTATCGTCGACGCGTACAGCGAGTACGACGAGAAGCGCCTGGCCGCGCGTCGCGAACGCGACGAGGCCTCCGAGTTCGCCAACCGTGCGGAGCGACGCGGCCCCGGTGCCGCCGGACCCCGCGATCACCTCCCGAGACGAAACCGCTCATGACGATCGAGATCAACAACGAATCCGGCCACGAGGTCGACGAGCAGGTCCTGCTGCGCCTGATGGAGTACAACCTTGCGGAGCTGCACGTCAGCGCCGACGCCGACGTGGCGATCGTGCTCGTCGACGAGGGGGCCATGGAGTCGCTCCACGTGCAGTGGATGGACGAGCCCGGGCCCACCGACGTGCTGAGCTTCCCGATGGACGAACTGCGTCCCGGCTCCGAGGACGCCCCCACCCCCGCGGGACTGCTGGGCGACATCGTGCTGTGCCCCGCCGTGGCCGAGACGCAGGCGGTCGCCGCGAAGCACTCGACGCAGGACGAGCTCATCCTCCTCACCACGCACGGGTTGCTGCACCTCCTCGGATTCGATCACGCCGAACCCGACGAGGAGCGCGAGATGTTCGGGCTCCAGCGGGAGCTGATCACCGGGTTCCAGGCCGTCGAGCGCCAGCGTCGGGCATGACCGAAGCGCTCCTCCTCGTCGCCGCCTTCCTCCTCGTCGCGTTCGGCGGCCTGATGGCGGCCTCCGAGGCGGCGCTCGGCGTGACCTCGCGCACCGACCTCCTCGAGCTCGGCGCTTCAGGCCGCAACGCCCGATCGCTCCGGCGGATCGCCGACGACACGAGCGCGCACAACACCGCGGTGGTGTTCATCCGCGTGCTCGCCGAGACGACCGCCGCCGTGCTCGTCGCCGCCGCGTTCATGCTGATCTTCGACGACATCTGGTGGGCCGTGATCGCCGCGGCCGTGCTCATGACGGGCATCTCGTTCGTCGCGGTGGGGGCGAGTCCGCGCTCCGTCGGTCGCCAGCACGCGCGCGGTCTGCTGCGCGGCGTCGCCCCCGTCATCCGGGGCATGCGCATCCTGCTCGGCCCGCTCGCGCATGGTCTCGTCGCCGTCGGCAACCGCGTGACGCCGGGGGTGTCGCACTCCACCTCGTTCGCGTCGGAGGAGCAGCTGCTCAGCATCATCGACGAGGCGGCCGAGAACGAGTTGATCGAGGAAGACGATCGCGAGCTCATCCACTCGGTCTTCGACTTCACCGATCGCTACGTCCGCGAGGTCATGGTGCCGCGCACCGACATGGTCAGTGTGGATGCCGCGGCCACCTCCCGCGAGGCCCTCGCGCTGTTCCTCGAGAAGGGCGTCTCCCGGGTGCCCCTCGCCGATGACGACGCCGACGACGTCGTGGGCGTGCTGTACCTGAAGGATCTCGTGCAGTTCGGCTTCCGCGACGAGGCCGGCTGGCGCGACGCCCCCATCCGCCGCATCGCCCGGCCGGCCGTCTTCGTCCCCGAGTCGATGAAGGCCGAGACGCTGCTGCAGCAGATGAAGAAAGATGCCGTCCACGTCTGCCTGGTCGTCGACGAGTACGGCGGCGTCGCGGGTCTCGTGACCCTTGAGGACCTCATCGAGGAGCTGGTGGGCGAGATCGCCGACGAATACGACGCTCCCAACACCGAGATCGTCGAGCTCGGCGAGGGCCGCTACCGCATCAACGCCCGCCTCGGGCTCGACGAGGTCGGCGACCTGTTCGGTCTCGAGCTCGACGACGAGGACGTCGACTCGATCGGCGGTCTGCTCGGCAAGGCGCTCGGCCGCATCCCTCAGCCCGGCGCCACCGCCGAGCACTCGGGCCTCGTGATGACCGGAGGCGCGTCGCGCGGCCGGAACCGGGGCATCGCCACCGTGATCGTCGAGCGCAGCGAGATCTCCGCCGACGACGACGCCGACGCAGAGCTGTCGGCGCGTGAAAGGAACGACAGATGACCGACACCCGCTCCGGGTTCGTGACCTTCGTGGGGCGACCCAACGTCGGCAAATCCACCCTGACCAACGCGCTCGTGGGCGAGAAGGTCGCCATCACCAGTGAGAAGCCGCAGACGACGCGCCGCGCGATCCGCGGCATCGTCAACCGCCCCGGCGGTCAGCTCGTGGTGGTGGACACCCCCGGCATCCACCGCCCGCGCACCCTGCTCGGTCAGCGCCTGAACGACCTCGTCGAGCAGGTGCTCGGCGACGTCGACGTCATCGCCTTCTGCGCACCGGCGACCGAGAAGGTCGGTCCCGGCGATCGCCGCATCGCGGAGTCGCTGTCGGGCTACCCGCGCGCGAAGAAGGTCGCCCTCGTGACCAAGACCGACGCCGCGACCCGCGACCAGATCACCGAGCGTCTCGTCGAGGTCGATTCCCTGCGCGAGGACTGGGCGGCGGTCATCCCGCTGTCGGCGGTGACCAACGATCAGCTCGACGTGCTGAGCGACGAGCTGCTCGCCCTCATGCCCGAGGGCCCCGCGCTGTACGCCGACGACGTGGTGACCGACGAGACGCTCGAAGACCGCATCGCCGAGATCATCCGCGAGGCGGCCCTGCACGGCGTGCGCGACGAGCTCCCGCACTCGATCGCCGTGACGGTCGACGACGTCGCACCGCGCGAGGACAGCGACCTGACCGACGTGTACGCGAACATCGTCGTCGAGCGCGACAGCCAGAAGGCCATCATCATCGGCAAGAAGGGCTCGCGCCTGGCGGATGTGGGCGCGCGAGCGCGCGCGGGCATCGAGCCTCTCGTGGGCGGCCGCGTCTATCTGTCGCTGCACGTGCGGGTGGCGAAAGAATGGCAGCGCGACCCGAAGCAGCTCGGACGACTCGGCTTCTGAGCCCCGGAGACCGCGCGACACCCGCTCGGTCCCCGACCGCGTGACCCCGACCGTGCCGAACGCGCGGTCGCAACGAAAGGTGCAGGCATGGCGAAGAGGTGGACGGCTCCGGCTCCGGGGCCCATCGAGACGTGGAGCTTCGACGAGGTCGACGTCGCCGCCCCCGGACCGGGCGAGGTGACGATCCGCGTGCGCGCGGCCGGCATCAACCCCGCCGACGCGAAGCACGTCGCGACGCAGCGCCCCGGCGCGACGTTCCCGGTGCCGATCGGGTACGAGCTGTCGGGTGAGATCACCGCGGTCGGCGATGGCGCGGTCGGCGGCTCGGGAGAGCTCGCGGTCGGCGACGAGGTCGTGGCGTTCCGGGTGCAGGGCGCCTACGCGACCGACCTCACCGTGCCCGCCCGCGACGTCTTCGCGAAGCCCGCGAGCCTGTCGCATCCCGAGGCGGCCAACCTGCTGCTCGCCGGAACCACGGCCGCCGAGATGATCCAGGTCACCCGGGTCGTCGAGGGCGAGACGGTGCTGCTCCACGGCGCCTCCGGCGCCGTCGGCGTGAGCCTGCTCCAGCAGGCGCGCGAACTCGGCGTCCGTGTGATCGGCACGGTCGGGGCGGATGCCGACGACTCGGCCGAGCGCGTTCGTCGCTACGGCGGGATCCCGGTGGCCTACGGCGACGGACTGCGCGAGCGCGTCGAGGTCGCGGCCGACGGAGCGGCGATCGTCGCCGCCTGGGACGCGGCGGGGACCGACGAGGCCATCGACGTCTCGCTCGAGCTGGTCTCGGACCGCGACCGCATCGTCACCATCGTCTCGCCCGATCGCGCGAAGGCCGACGGCATCCTGTGGATCGCCGGAGCCCGCCCGGAGAGCGCCCGTTTCCGCGACATCGCCCGCGCTCGGGTGCTGGAGCTCGCGGCATCCGGGGCCCTGGAGGTTCCCCTCGCCCGCACGTACCCGCTCGCCGAGGCGGTCGAGGCCGTGCGCTTCGTCATGACCGGGCACCCCGGCGGCAAGGTCGCCCTCCTGCCGTGAGCTCGTCGCCGTTCGCCCTGCCGCCCGCGCCCGAGACCCTCGAGGTGACGGGGGAGCGCGTGCGCCTGCGCCCGTTCGAGGAGCGCGACCTCGAGGCCATGGCCGGCTACCGCGGCGACGCCGAGGTGTGCCGATTCCTCCCGTTCGACCCGCAGTCGCCCGACGACATCCGGCGCCGCATCGGGCATCTGTTCGGCGGGACGAGCCTGGAGGGCGAGCGCGGCGGTGTCGTCCTGGTCATCGAGAGCGAGGGCGCCGTCATCGGCGACCTCGTGCTGTTTCACCTCGACACGGACGCGGGATCCGCCGAGATCGGCTGGGTCGTGAGCCCGGGGGCATCCGGCCGGGGGCTCGCCACCGACGCGGTGCGCGCTCTCATCGACACCGCCTTCGGCGTCTACGGTCTGCGCCGGGTGGAGGCCCGGATCGATCCCGACAACGCCCGCTCGGTCGCGCTCGCCGAACGCCTCGGCATGCGCCGGGAGGCGCATTTCGTCGAGAAGGGATGGTCCAAGGGGCGCTGGGGCGACCTGCTCGTGTACGCCGTGCTGGCGCGCGAGTGGGCAGCGCCCGCGGCCTGACGTCGGCGGCTCGCGACGCGGACGCGGCGGAGGCCGCGGTGCGGGGCTGCTACGATCGCTCCATGCGCTTCGGTGGCCTTCTTCTTCTTAGCTGCCGCGACGAGTCCTCGTTCTAAGGGCCTTCCTCGTCGCGGAGATCGTCGTCGGCCCCACCGAACGAATCTAAAGAAGCGACACATCATGAAGAACACCCAGAAGCCCACGTCCGCTCCGGTGCACAAGTACCGTCCCTTCCACGAGCAGATCCGGGTCGACCTGCCCGACCGCACGTGGCCGAGCAAGCGCATCGAGGTCGCACCGCGCTGGTGCGCCGTGGATCTGCGCGACGGCAACCAGGCCCTGATCGATCCGATGAGCCCCGAGCGCAAGCGGGTCATGTTCGACCTGCTGGTGAAGATGGGCTACAAGGAGATCGAGGTCGGTTTCCCGAGCGCCAGCCAGACCGACTTCGACTTCGTCCGCCAGCTGATCGAAGAAGATCTCATCCCCGACGACGTCACGATCCAGGTACTGACGCAGGCGCGTGAGCACCTCATCGCCCGCACGTACGAGGCGATCGCCGGCGCGAAGCAGGCCATCGTGCACCTGTACAACTCTACAAGCGTGCTGCAGCGCGAGGTCGTGTTCCGCACCGATGAGCAGGGCATCGTCGACATCGCCCTCGAGGGCGCGCGCCTGTGCAAGAAGTACGAGGCGACGATCCCGCAGACCGAGGTCTACTACGAGTATTCGCCCGAGAGCTACACCGGTACCGAGCTGGAGTTCGCGCTGCGCATCTGCAACGAGGTGCTCGAGGTCTTCCAGCCGACGGCCGAGCGCAAGGTCATCCTGAACCTCCCCGCCACCGTCGAGATGGCCACGCCCAACGTCTACGCGGATTCCATCGAGTGGATGTCGCGGAACCTCAACCACCGCGAGAACGTCATCTTGTCGCTGCACCCGCACAACGACCGCGGCACGGCGGTGGCCGCCGCCGAGCTGGGCTACATGGCCGGTGCCGACCGCATCGAGGGGTGCCTGTTCGGCAACGGCGAGCGCACCGGCAATGTCGACCTGGTGGCCCTGGGCATCAACCTGCTGACGCAGGGCATCGACCCGCAGATCGATTTCAGTGACATCGACCAGGTCAAGCGCACCGTCGAGTACTGCAACCAGCTGCCCGTCCCCGAGCGCAGCCCCTGGGCCGGCGACCTGGTCTTCACCGCGTTCAGCGGTTCGCATCAGGATGCCATCAAGAAGGGCTTCGAGGCGATGGAGGCCCGCGCGACGGCCGAGGGCAAGACGATCGACGAGATCGAGTGGGCGGTGCCGTACCTGCCGATCGATCCGAAGGACCTGGGCCGCTCGTACGAGGCCGTCATCCGCGTCAACTCGCAGTCGGGCAAGGGCGGCGTCGCCTACCTGCTGAAGGCCGACCACGCGATCGACCTGCCGCGCAAGCTCCAGATCGAGTTCTCGGGCGTCGTGCAGGCGCGCACCGACGCCGAGGGCGGCGAGGTCTCGAGCGCCCAGATCTGGGACATCTTCACCGACGAGTACCTGCCCGCGACCGACGACGACCAGCGCTGGGGCCGCTTCGAGCTGCTCTCGACCCGCTCCTCGAGCGACATGTCGGGTGATGTGCACCTCGACGTCTCGCTGCGCGACGGCGACACCACGCACCCGGCCTCGGCCGTGGGCAACGGTCCGGTCGCCGCGTTCCTCGAGATCGTCCGTTCGCAGGGGTTCGACGTGACGCTGTACGACTACGTCGAGCACGCCCTCAGCTCCGGCGGCGACGCGCAGGCCGCGGCCTACGTCGAGCTGCAGGTCGACGACCAGCGCCTGTGGGGCGTGGGGATCGACGGCGACATCTCGACGGCGTCGCTGAAGGCGATCGTGTCGGGCGTCAACCGCGCGATCCGCACGCGTCAGGCCGCCGGCGCCCTCGCGGGCGTCTGACCCGACCGGAGCCTCCGGCCGTGGCCTACGCCCACGGACACCACGAGAGCGTGCTGCGTTCCCACGCCGCGCGCACCGTCGCCGACTCGGCGGCGTACCTGGTGTCTTCGCTGTCGGCCGGCACCCGCATCCTCGATGTGGGCGCCGGCCCCGGCACCATCACCGTCGACCTCGCCGACCGGGTCTTCCCGGGTGAGGTCGTCGGGGTGGATGCCGCCTCCGACGTCGTCGAGATCGCCCGCGCCGCCGCCGGCGAGCGCTCGAACGTGACGTTCCGCACCGGCGACGCCTACGCCCTCGACGTGCCCGACGCCTCGTTCGACATCGTCCACGCCCATCAGGTGCTCCAGCATCTCGAGCGGCCCGTCGACGCCCTGCGGGAGTTCCGCCGCGTCGCGGGACCGGACGGCCTGGTGGCGGTGCGCGACGTCGACTACGGCGGGGTGATCTGGCACCCGCTCATCCCCGCCCTCGACGAATGGCTCGACATCTACCACGGCGTGCACCGCGGGTCGTCGGGAGAACCCGACGCGGGGCGCGTGCTGAAGGCGTGGGCGCGCGAAGCCGGGTTCTCGCGCATCGACGCGAGCGCGAGCGTGTGGGTGTTCGACACGCCGGACAAGCGCGCCTGGTGGGGCGGCATGTGGGCCGACCGTGTGCTCGCCTCGGCGTTCGCGGCGCACGCCAGGCGACTGGGCCTCGCGGATGAGGCGACCCTGCAGCGCATCTCCGACGCGTGGCGGGAGTGGGCCGCGCACCCCGACGGGTGGATCCTGCTGCCGCACGGCGAGGTGCTCGCCCGGTGGTGACGGCGGTGGAGGGCGTGGATGCGAGGATGAGCGATGTGATCCGCGTCGACGCCCTCTACCGCTACCCCGTCAAGGGCTTCACGCCCGAGAAGCGCGACAGTCTCGTCGTCCAGGACGATGGTCGCGTGCAGGGCGATCGCTCGCTCGTGTTCCGCTTCGCCGATGCCCTCGAGCCGGCGGATGCCACCTTCCCGAAGAGCCGCGGACTCGCGCTCATGACGTTCCCCACGCTGGCGCGCGTGGAGCTCACCTTCGACGATGGGGCGCGGACGCTGCGACTGCGCGTCGACGACATCGACGTGACCGCCGACCTGAGCGACGAGGGCCGTGCGCGGCTCAGCGAGGCGGTCACGGCCTACCTGCGCTCGACGAGCGATGCGAAGCTGCTCGAGGCCGACGGCATCCTGCCCCTGGGGCTGCTCGGCGACGGAATGACGGCACGCTTCCAGGACCGGCCCCGCGGGTACGTCTCGCTGCATGGAGCGCCGTCGGTTTCCAACCTGGATGCCGCGGTGCCGGCGCCCGTCGATGACCGCCGGTTCCGCTCGAACATCGTCGTCTCGGGCGCGGCCCCGTGGGAAGAGCTCGCGTGGCGCGGTCGCGTGCGGATCGGCGAGGTGGAGTTCGAGGTGCAGAAGCCGATCGAGCGGTGCGCGGCGATCACCGCGAACCCCGACACCGGCGTGCGCGACGCGCGCCTGCTCCGCGTGCTGACCGACGAGTTCGGTCAGGACGAGCCGACCCTCGGCATCCTGTTGCTCCCCGTCGCGGCGGGCGGAACGATCCGCGTCGGCGACGAGGTCGTCCTCGACGCGTGAGTCGCCGGGATTCGTCGCCGCGCGCCTGCCCGAAGCGACGAATCGTGGCGACTCGCCCGTTCACTCGTCGGTGCGGATGATCGGGATGCCGGTGGTCTCGACCGCGACCTTGCGGCGGTAGAGCTTGCGCTGCTCGGGCAGCGACAGGTCGAACAGCACGGCGAACACGCGGAGCACCGTCGTCACCACCACCCCGATCACCGCGGCGAGCGGCAGCGGGACGCCGAAACCCGCGGAGATCGCGAGCACCACGCACCCGGCACCGGCGGCGACGGCGTAGAGCGAGCCCACGTGCATGATCGCGACCGGCAGCCCCATCAGCACGTCGCGGAGCACGCTGCCGCCGGCCGCGGCGACCACCCCCACGAAGATGGCGGGCACCGCGGGCATGCCGAGCGCGAGGGCCTTCGAGGTGCCGAAGGCGCCGAAGAGTCCGATCACGACGGCGTCGAGCATCACGATCGCACGGTTCAGCCGCTGGAAGATCCCCGACAGCAGCATGCCCACGATCGAGGCGAGCGTCGCGGTGATGAGGTACCAGTTGCTCTGCAGCGTGGCCGGCGTGAGACCCAGCAGTAGGTCGCGGATGAGACCCCCGCCCATCCCGAGCAGGATGCCGATGATCGCCACCCCGAGCAGATCGAGCCGGCGCTGGCCCTGGAACCCCGAGGCGAACAGGGCTCCCTGGACGCCGCCGAGCGCGACGGCGGTCAGGTCGGCCCACAGGGGGATGACGAAGGTCGGGGAGTCCACGGCATCCATTCTCCGGCCCGTGCGCGGGCGGGTGGGGGAGGCGCGTCGCGCAGGCCGCTCACGGGTGCGCGGACGGATAATGGACTGTGCCCACCTACCGCGACGAGGTCGTGGTCCTGCGTACCCACAAGCTCGGGGAGGCGGACCGCATCCTCACCCTCCTCAGCCGCCGCAACGGAAAGATCCGCGCGGTCGCGAAGGGCGTGCGGCGGACGTCGTCGAAGTTCGGCTCGCGCCTCGAGCCCTTCATGGTCGCCGACGTGCAGCTGTTCAAGGGCCGCAACCTCGACATCGTCCAGCAGGCCGAGTCGCTCGGCTCGTACGGGGCGGACATCGTCGTCAACTACGACCGGTACACCACCGCGAGCGCGATGGTCGAGACCGCCGACCGCCTGAACGAGGCCGAAGCGACCCCGCAGCAGTACCTCCTCCTCGTCGGAGGCCTTCGTTCCCTCGCCCGCGGCGATCACTCTGAGCGGAGCGTGCTCGACTCCTATCTCCTGCGCGCCATGGCCCTCTCGGGCTGGGCGCCGGGGCTCACGGAGTGCGCGCGGTGCGGCACGGTCGGCGACCACGATTACTTCCTCGCCCAGCTCGGCGGCGTGGTCTGCTCGACGTGCGCGCCCGCGGGCTCGCCGCGCGTCGCGCGCGACACCGTCGACATGCTCCGCGCGCTCATGGCGGGGGAGTGGGAGACCATCGACACCGCCCCCGGCCGCACGGTGGCCGCCGCCTCGGGCCTCGTGGCCGCGTACGCGCAGTTCCACCTGGAGCGCGGCATCCGTTCCCTCTCGCACCTGGAGTCGCATCGATGACACCGAAGCCGTTCACGCACCGCGACGCCGTGCCGTACCGCCCCCTCGACTGGACGGGCGAGTACCCTCCCAGCTACCCCAAGGGGGCCGTGCCCGAGCACGTCGCGATCGTCATGGACGGCAACGGTCGCTGGGCCAACCGCCAGGGGCTCACGCGCGTCGAGGGTCACCGCGCGGGAGAGGCCGCGCTGCTCGACGTGGTCGCGGGAGCCATCCAGGCCGGGGTGAAGCACCTGTCGGTGTACGCCTTCTCGACCGAGAACTGGTCGCGTTCTCCCGATGAGGTGCGCTTCCTCATGGGCTTCAACCGCGAAGTCCTGCATCGTCGCCGCGACCAGCTGAACGAGTGGGGCGTGCGCATCCGCTGGTCGGGTCGCAAGCCGCGGCTGTGGGGCTCGGTCATCAAGGAGCTCCAGCACGCGGAGCGCCTCACCGAGGGCAACTCCACCCTCACGTTGACGATGTGCGTCAACTACGGCGGGCGGGTGGAGATCGTGGATGCCATGCGCCGGATCGGCGAGGACATCGCGGCCGGGAAGCTCAAGCCGTCGGCCGTGACCGAGAAGCTGATCCGCAAGAACCTCTACCAGCCCGACATGCCCGACGTGGATCTGTTCGTGCGCTCCAGTGGCGAGCAGCGGACCTCGAACTTCCTGCTGTGGGAGTCCGCGTACGCCGAGATGGTGTTCCTCGACACGCTCTGGCCCGACTTCCGCCGCACGCACCTGTGGGATGCCATCGGGCTGTACCTCTCGCGCGATCGCCGCTTCGGCGGGGCCGTCGACGCGCCGACAGCATGACCGCCTAGGGCGCCAGCTCGGCCCGGAGGGAGGCGGCGGCCTCCATGGCCACGCGTCGCATCGCCTCGCGCGTCTGCCCGCCGATGTGAGGGGTCACCACCACGTTCGCCCGACCGCGCAGCGGGTGGTCCGCGGGCATCGGCTCGACCTCGGAGACGTCGAGCCCCGCCCCGCCGACCTCGCCGGCGTCGAGTGCCAGGGCCAGCGCCTCCTCGTCGACGACCCCTCCGCGCGACGTGTTCACCACGACCGCGTTCGGACGCATGAGGCGGAACTGCGGGGTGCTGAGCAGTCCTCGCGTTCCGGGGACGAGGGGCACGTGCACGCTGACCGCGTCGGACTCAGCGAGCAGTTCATCGAGGGGACGCGGATCGGAGCCGTCAGCGCGGACGACGTCGTCGGGCACGGCGGGATCGAACGCGAGGATGCGCATGCCGAAGCCTCCGCGGGCGATCCGTGCGACGCGGCGTGCGATCCGGCCGTAGCCGATGAGCCCGAGCGTCGAGCCGCTCAGTTCGCCCCCGACCAGGGCGTCACGGTCGGCGATCCCGGACGCCGCGGCCCCGATGCCGCGCCGCACCGCCATGAGCAGGGCGATCGCGTGCTCGGCGACCGAGAGCACGTTCGCTTCGGGTGTGGTCGTGACCCGGATGCCGTGCTCCCGGGCGAAGGCGGTGTCCACGGTGTCGGTTCCGACGCCGTGCCGCGCGATGATGCGCAGCCGTGGCATGCGGCTCAGCTGGTCGGCATCCATCCGGGCGGTGCGCAGGAGCACGCCCTGGGCGAGCGGCGCGATCTCGGCCTCGGTCGCGGCCTCCTCCCCCCAGCCCCGGCGGACCTCCGCCCACGTCTCGAGCTCGCCGATCGCGTCGGGGTGCACCGCGCGGGGGATCCAGATGAGTGGGCGGTCGGTCGCCACCTCAGACACGCGGCACCAGGGCGCGGTTGGCGCTGCGGCGGTCGGCCTCTCCGAGCACCAGGGCGTCGGCGGCGGACATGACCTCGGCGATGCGCTCGCGAGGGACGATCGTGACCCCGTCGGCGTCGCCGACGACCCAGTCGCCCGGCGCCACGGGAACCCCGCCCACGGTGACGACGGCGCCGAGGCGGTAGGGGCCGGTCTTCCACGGCCCCGCGGGCGTCACGGTGCGGGCGAAGACCGGCACGCCCACCTCGCGCAGCTCGACAACATCGCGGGCGGCTCCGTCGAGCACGATGCCGGCGACCTCGAGCGCTCTCGCCTTCTCGGCGACGAGCTCGCCGATGAGCGCGCGCGTCTCATCCGCCCCGCCGTCGACGACGAGGACCTCTCCCGCGCGGATCTGCTCGAACGCCGCGTGCACGCCCTTGTTGTCACCGGGGCGGGTGAGGAGCGTGGCTGCGGGTCCGGACACGACCGCCCCCTCCCAGAGGGGGGAGACGCCGCGGGCCACGCCGAAGCGCTCCATCGCGTCGCCGACGGTCGCGGCGGCGTAGGCGCCGGGCGGCGGGTAGGTCGTGCTGTCGGGGATCGTGCTCGTCATCGGGCGGTCCTCTCGATCGGGGGAAGGGATCAGTCCAGGGCGGCGGGCAGGCCGGTGCGCCGGATGTCGGCGGCCGCCGCCGTCAACGCGTCGAGGAACACGGGCACCCGTTCCTCGGTGAAGCGCGCGGTGGGTCCGCCGAGCCCGAGCACGACCGCCGGTCGGCGCTCGTCACCCTCGCGCACGATGACCGCGACGCCGCTGTTGCCGGGCTCTCGCGCGCCGTGCGACACGGCGTACCCGTCGCGACGGGCGTCGTCCACCGCTGCACGGAAGGCGTCGACGTCGACGGCGGACCGCTCGGCCGCGGGAAGGGCCGCAAGGACGTGCTCGGCGGCGTCGGGCCCGCTCGCCGCCACGAGGAGCGTCGAGGCGGCTCCGAGCACGAGCGGCATCTCGTCGCCGACCTGGACGACGTGGCGGAGCGAGTAGGGGCTGGGCGACTGCCCGACGGCTACGCGCCGCAGGCCGCTGCGCGCGTACAGGCTCGCGGTCTCGCCGGTCTCCTGGGCGAGCCGCGTCATGCGGTCGGCGGTCTCGTCGGGGACGGCCCACGCGGCCTCGGCGAACGCCGCCAGACGGATCAGGCGCGCCCCCACCGTGATGCGTCCGTCGGCGGCGTGCCGCAGCATCCGCTCGCCGACGAGGGTGTCGATCAGGCGCAGCACCGTGGTGCGCGGGAGCCCGCTCTCGCGGACGATCTCGGCGAGCGAGAGCACGGGCCGGGCCGCGGTGAAGCACTGCAGCACCTCGAACGCGCGGGTGACGGCGCGCACGCCCCCTCCCTCGGAAGCAGAACGCTCGGATGCCTCGGTCACGGTGGACACGGTCGCTCCCCTCCGCGGTGCCCCGGTTGCACCTGCTCGGTCCCGAGTGTACCGTCTGGTGGACACCGGAGTCCACTAGATGGACACCTGACATCTTCACGAAGGAGTGACGACGTGAGAACCAGACGCGTCCTGTGGAACGCCCTCGGGATCGCCGCCACCGCGGCGCTCGTCGGCGTGGCCGCAGTGAATGCCAGCGGCTCGACCGCCGGAGTGGACCCCCGCGCCAAGCTGACCATCATGGCCCCGGCCGCACCCGGCGGGGGGTGGGACCTCGCCTCCCGCGAGTCGCAGCAGGTCCTGCGCTCGACCTCGGTCGTGAACAACGTGCAGGTGGTGAACGTCCCCGGAGCCGGCGGCACGATCGGTCTCGGCCAGTTCACGCAGCTCGGCGACGATCCGACGAACCTCATGATGACCGGCACGGTCATGGAGGGCGCGATCACGGTCAACGGATCGGAGGCGACCCTGGGCGACACGACTCCGATCGCCCGGCTCGCCGAGGACTACATCGTCTTCATCGTGCCCGCGAACTCGCCCTTCCAGAACCTCGACGACTTCATCCAGGCCTGGCGCGCCGACCCGCACGGCCAGGCCGTCGGCGGCGGCGGCATCGGCGGCACCGACCATCTGCTGACCGGTCTGACGGCGCAGGCCGCCGGCATCGACCCCGGCGCGATCAACTACGTCTCGTACGCGGGCGGCGGCGAAGTGCTGACCGCCCTGCTGTCGAACACGGTGGCGGTCGGCGTCAGCGGCTACAACGACTTCAGCGATCAGATCGAGGCCGGACGCCTCCGGGCCCTCGCCGTCTCGGCCGAGGAGCCGGTGCCCGGCATCGACATCCCCACCTTCATCGAGCAGGGCGTCGACGTGAACCTGCCGAACTGGCGAGGACTCGTGGCGCCCCCCGGCATCACCGACGCGCAGCGCGACGAACTCGTCGCCATTGTCGAGGAGATGGCCGCGACCCCCGAGTGGACCGAGGTGATGGAGCGCAACCGCTGGCGCGACGCACTGCTGACCGGCTCCGACTTCGCCGACTTCATCGAGCAGGACCAAGCGCGTGTGAACGCCATCATCGAGGAGCTGGGCCTGTGAGCGGCGTCATCCCCACCATCCCGCGAACCCACCGCGTCCGCACCTCCGACGGGTTCTGGCGCCGCCGCTCCGGACTCGTCGTCCCGGCGGTGATGCTCGCCATCGGCATCGCTCTCATCATCGGCACGATCACGATGACCGTGCCGGCCAACACCGCACCCCCGGGCCCGCAGCTGTTCCCGTCGATCATCGCGGTCGCCGTGATCGTGCTCGCGGTGCTGCTCGCGGTCGACATCCTGCGCCGGCCGGAACCGGTCGACGTGGCCGACGCCGGCCCCACCGACAGTGACGCCGACGTCGACGACGAGGCGCTCATCGCCGCCGTGGAGGGCCGTGAACCCGACGCGCCCGCCGTGCGGCCCCGCAGCAACCTGTGGGCCATGCTCGGCGCCGTCGGCACGGTCGTCGTCTTCATCGCGGCACTCACCCCGCTGGGGTGGCTGCTCTCGGGAGCATTCCTGTTCTGGGGAATCGCCCGCGCGCTCGGCAGCCGCCGGCCGGTCTTCGACATCTTCCTGTCGCTGGCGATCTCCGCCCTCGTGCAGATCGCCTTCTCGGGCGGCCTCGGACTCAATCTTCCGCCCGGAATCCTGGAAGGACTCTTCTGATGGATGCTCTCGTCAACCTGGGGGAGGGCTTCGCCGTCGTCCTCACCCCCATCAACATGCTGTGGGTGCTCATCGGCGCCGTTCTGGGGACCGCGGTCGGCGTGCTGCCGGGCCTCGGCTCGGCGATGGCCGTCGCGCTGCTGCTGCCCGTCACCTTCTCGCTCGACCCCATCGGTGCGTTCATCATGTTCGCCGGCGTGCTCTTCGGCGGCCTCTTCGGCGACTCGATCGCCGGCATCCTCATGAACACCCCCGGCAACAGCACCGCGATCGCGGGCTCGATCGAGGGTCACCGCATGGCCAAGAGCGGCCGCGCCGCGCAGGCGCTCGCCACCTCGGCGATCGGTGCCTTCATCGGCGGGATCGTGGCATCCATCCTCGTTGTGTTCTTCGCGCCGCGCCTGGCGGAGCTGGCGACCCTCTTCGGCCCCGCCGAGTACCTCGCGCTCGCCGTGTTCGCGTTCGTGGCGATCTCCGCCGTGGTGACCGAGTCGGTGGTGCGCGGTCTCGCGGCCCTGGTGATCGGTCTGGCGATCTCGGTCGTCGGCATCGACGGCGCCTCCGGCACCTCGCGCTTCACCTTCGGCCTGCCGGAACTGTTCGACGGCATCGACATCGTCGTGATCACGGTCGGGCTCCTGGCACTGGGCGAGGTGTTCAGCGTCGCCGCACGACGCGGCACGCCCGACGAGACGAAGCTGCTGCCCTCGACCGGCCGGCTCTGGCTGTCGTTCCGCGAGCTGCGGCAGGCGCTTCCCGCGTGGCTGCGCGGCACGGCGATCGGCATCCCGTTCGGCATCATCCCCGTCGGCGGCTCCGAGGTGCCCACGTTCCTGTCGTACGGCGCCGAGCGCAAGCTCGACGGTCGCCGCAAGAAGCCGATGTTCGGACGCGGAGCGATCCAGGGTGTCGCCGGTCCCGAGGCGGCCGGCAACGCCACCGCCGGAACGGCGATGGGCGCCCTGCTCGCGCTGGGCCTTCCGACCTCGGCTACCGCGGCGATCCTGCTCGCGGCCTTCCGGCAGTACGGACTGCAGCCGGGGCCCCTGCTGTTCGACCGCGCGCCCGACCTCGTGTGGGCTCTGCTGGCGAGCTTCTTCGTCGGCATGGTCGTGCTGCTCATCCTCAACCTCCCGTTCGCGCCGTTGTGGGCGAAGCTGCTCAAGGTGCCGCGTCACTACCTCTACGCCGGCATCACGGTCTTCGCGATGCTGGGCGTCTACGCCACCAGCAGCAAGATCCTCGACCTCGTGCTCGTGCTCGTGGTGGGCCTGCTCGGCTTCCTCATGCGCCGCTACGGACTGCCGGTCGCGCCGATGCTGATCGCGATCATCCTCGGACCGCTCGCCGAGACCGAGTACCGCCGCGCGATGGCCGTCAGCGAGGGGGATGCCGGCATCCTGGTGTCGAGTCCCATCTCGATCACCCTCTACGCGGTGCTCGCGATCGCGATCGTCGGGGTCGTCTTCACCCGCGTCCGCTCAGCTCGCCGTTCGAAGGTGACGGCATGACGGATGCCACGACGTCGGGGCCGCTCGCCGGAGTGACGGTCCTCGATCTGACGAACGTGCTCGCGGGCCCCTACGCCGCGTACCAGCTCGCGCTGATGGGCGCCGACGTCATCAAGGTCGAGACCCCGCACGGCGGCGACCTGGCCCGACGACTCGGCACCTCGGCCAGGCTGAACGCGCGCCACCTCGGCATCTCCTTCCTCGCCCAGAACGCGCAGAAACGGTCGATCACACTCGACCTCAAGACGGAGGGCGGCGCGCAGGCGCTGCGCCGGCTGGTCGCGACCGCCGACGTGCTGGTGGAGAACTTCCGGCCGGGGGTGCTGGAGCGACTCGGGTTCGGCTGGGAGCAGCTGCGGGCCCTCAACTCCCGCCTCATCCTGTGCCAGATCTCCGGGTTCGGCCAGACCGGACCGATGCGGACGAAGCCGGCGTACGACCAGATCATCCAGGGCTACTCGGGGATGATGAGCGTCACGGGGACCGAGGAGACCGGCCCGCTGCGCGCCGGCTTCCCCCTCGCCGACACCATCGGCGGGCTCGCCGCGGCCTTCGCCGTGTCGAGCGCTCTCGCCGGCCGGGCCCGCACGGGGGTCGGCAGCGTCATCGACGTGTCGATGCTCGAGACCGCCGTGACCGCGATGGGCTGGGTGGTGTCGAACCTGCTCGTCGACGGTCACGAGCCGCGACCGCTCGGCAACGACAACGGCACCGCGGCACCCTCGGGCGCCTTCGCCACCGGCGACGGGCTGCTCAACATCGCCGCGAACAAGCAGGAGCAGTTCGAGACGCTGTGCGCGCTCGTCGATCGGGCGGAGCTCAGCACCGACCCGCGGTTCGCCGAACGCGAGAGTCGCAAGACCCACCGGGCGGCGCTCACCGCAGAACTGGAACGCGCCCTCGCGACCCGGCCCGCGGCCGAGTGGGAGGACCTCCTGAGCTCGGCCGGGGTCCCGGCCGCGGCCGTCCTGCGCGTGGACCAGATGCTCGCGAGCCCGCAGATCCGCGATCGCGGGCTCGTGCACGAACTGCCGTTCCCGGGCGGCGGCGGTGATCCGTTGCGGGTGCTCGGCAACGGCATCCGCATCGACGGGGCTCCCTCCACCCCGCGCACCCCGCCCCCGGTGCTCGGCGAGCACACCGACGAGATCCTGGCGGCGCTCGGCTACTCCGCCGACGACATCGCCGCCCTGCGCGAGGAAGGCGCCGTATGACCGACGACCAGCTCGCCCCCGTCACCGCCTGGTGGGCTACCGCCATCACCCGCATCCAGCCCGGGGAAATCGCCTTCCGCGGTCGCCCGGTGCAGGACCTCATCGGCACGACGGGCTTCGTCGACACGATCTGGCTGCTCGTGACCGGTGGCGACCTCGCGCCGGCGCGCCGGCACCTGCTCGAGGCGACCCTGGTCGCCAGTGTCGATCACGGACCGCAGGCGCCGTCGATCGCGAGCGCACGCATGGCGGCCACGTGCGGCGTCGGCATCAACTCGGCGATGGCGAACGGCATCAACGTGCTCGGCGACACCCATGGCGGCGCCGGCCAGCAGTGCGTCGCGATGCTCGGCCGCATGGTGGACGCGCACCGCGAGGGCGCCGGGAACTGGGACGACCTCGCCACCGACGAGATCGCGCAGCACCGCGCGCGCGGCGCGTTCGTGCCGGGCTTCGGGCATCGCTTCCACCCCGTCGATCCGCGCCGCGATCCGCTGCTCGCGCTGGTCGAGCAGGCCGCGGCGTCGGGAGACGTCGTCGGCGACCATCTCCGTGCCGGCCTCGCGATCGAGCGGGCGCTCGCCTCACGCGGAGTGCCGATGAACATCGACGGCATCTCGGCGATCGTGTACGGCGAGCTCGGGGTCGAGCCGGAGCTCGCGCGCGGACTCTTCGTCCTCGCGCGGTCCGTCGGGATCCTCGCCCATGCGTGGGAGGAGAGCCGCTCGGGTCGGCGCATCAAGGGTCCGCTGCCTCCTCCGCTGCTCGCGGATTACACGGGGCCGGCGGTGCCGGAGCGATGACCCGCCGAGGATGAACGGCGGGTGGTCCGGAAGAAGGATGCCGCGCGGGGAATAGACCGACGGGTCGAGCGGTTGCATGCGATATGACGGATGCCATCAAGATCGACGTGTGGAGCGACATCGCCTGCCCCTGGTGCTACATCGGCAAGCGGAACCTCGAGAACGGCCTGGCCGCTACGGCCGCGGACGACGACGCGCCGGTCGTCGAGATCGAGTACCACTCGTTCGAGCTCTCGCCCGACACCCCCGAGGACTTCCACGGCGGCGAGGTCGACTACCTCTCGCAGCACAAGGGCATCTCTCCCGAGCAGGCCCGCGAGATGCTCGACCGCGTCACGGGCGTCGCCGCCGACGCGGGGCTGGCGTACCGCTTCGACATCCTGCAGCACACCAACACCGTGAAGGCGCACGAGCTGCTGCACTTCGCGAAGGAGAACGGCAAGCAGCTGGAGCTCGCCGAGCTGCTCATGTCGGCGTACTTCCTCGAGGGCAAGCACGTGGGTCGCGACGACGACCTCGTCGCCCTCGCGGTCGAGGTCGGTCTCGACGAGGCCGAAGCCCGCGAGGCCCTGTCCTCCCAGCGCTACCGCGCCGCCGTGCGCGCCGACCAGGAGCAGGCCCGCCAGTTCGGCATCACCGGCGTTCCCTTCTTCGTGATCGACGGCAAGTACGGCGTGAGCGGTGCACAGCCGGTCGAGGCGTTCTCGCAGATCGCCCGTCAGGTGTGGGGCGAGCGTCGTGGGGTCGCGGAGACCGCCGACGCGTGAGGCTCCTCCCCACCCGGTGCCCGTCCCCGCATCCGTCGGGGGCGGGCACCGTCATGAGCGCACGTCTGGGAGAATGACATGGTGAACACGGCACTGGCCCCGGCGCGGACGCTCCGCATCGGCAACATCGAACTCGACGCTCCCGTCGTGCTCGCCCCCATGGCCGGCATCACGAACACGGCGTTCCGTCGCCTGTGTCGCGAATACGGTGCCGGGCTCTATGTGAGCGAGATGATCACGACGCGCGCCCTCGTGGAGCGCAACGACACCACGATGCGGCTCATCCGGCACCACGAGTCCGAGACGCCGCGTTCGATCCAGCTCTACGGCGTCGACCCCGCCACGGTCGAGGCGGCGGTGCGCATGATCGTCGACGAAGACCACGCCGATCACATCGACCTGAACTTCGGCTGCCCCGTCCCGAAGGTCACCCGTCGCGGCGGGGGTGCCGCGCTGCCCTGGAAGACCTCGCTGTTCCGCGAGATCGTCGAGCGCGCGGTCGCGGCCGCGGGCGACAAGCCGCTGACGGTGAAGATGCGCAAGGGCATCGACGCCGACCACCTGACCTACCTCGAGGCCGGTCGCATCGCCGAAGGGGCCGGAGTGGCATCCATCGCCCTGCACGCCCGCACCGCGAGCGAGTTCTACTCGGGCCACGCCGACTGGGCGGCGATCACGAAGCTGAAGGAGACCGTCACGAGCGTGCCGGTCCTCGGCAACGGCGACATCTGGTCGGCCGACGACGCCGTGCGCATGATGGACGAGACCGGCTGCGACGGCGTCGTCGTCGGTCGCGGCTGTCTCGGTCGCCCATGGTTGTTCGGCGACCTCGCCCGCGCCCTCGGCGGCCCTGGTGCCGCGCACGGAGAGCCCGTCGACGCCACGCTCGGATTCGTGGCGAAGGCCTTCCGCCGCCACGCCGAGCTGCTCGTGGAGTTCTTCGACGACGAGGGCCGCGGATGCCGCGACATCCGCAAGCACGTCGCCTGGTACTTCAAGGGCTATCCCGTCGGCGGCGAGCTTCGTGCGAGCCTCGCGACCGCGTCGACGCTGGAGGAGATCGACGAGCTGCTGGCCACGATGGAGCTCGACGCGCCCTACCCGGGCGCCGCGGCGGAGGGGCAGCGCGGTCGCGCCGGCACTCCCAAGCGCCCGGCCCTTCCCGACGGCTGGCTCGACTCCCGCGAGATCGGCCACGACGCCGGCCGCGCCCTCGCCGATGCGGAGCTGCACCACAGTGGTGGTTGAGGCGTCGGCCACGGCCGCCCGTCCGGCCGGCTACGACGATGACGACGCCGGCCGCTTCCACGTCGAACGGCACCGCTCGCAGCGCGACGACTTCGCGCGTGATCGCGCCCGCGTGCTGCACTCGGCCGCCCTGCGCCGCCTCGCCGCCAAGACGCAGGTGCTGAGCCCCGCGAGCCCCGCCGACTTCGCCCGCAACCGCCTCACGCACTCGCTCGAGGTCGCTCAGGTGGGCCGCGAGCTCGCGACCGCGCTGCAGCTGTCGCCCGACGTCGTCGACACCGCGTGCCTCAGCCACGATCTCGGTCACCCGCCCTTCGGGCACAACGGCGAGCGGGCGCTCAATGAATGGGCCGACGCCATCGGCGGGTTCGAGGGCAACGCGCAGACCCTGCGGATCCTCACGCGCCTCGAGCCCAAGGTGTTCGGCGCCGACGGCGAACCGTTCGGTCTGAACCTCACCCGCGCCAGCCTCGACGCCACGTGCAAGTACCCGTGGACCGTCGACGAGCCGGTGCCCGACCCGGGCGGTCGGCTGAAGTTCGGCGTCTACCCCGACGACGAGCCGGTGTTCCACTGGATGCGCGGGGGCGCCCCGGCGCGACAGCGCTGCATCGAAGCCGAGGTCATGGACCTCTCCGACGACATCGCCTATTCGGTGCACGACTTCGAGGACGCCGTCGTCAACCGCTACGTCGATCCTGCGCGACTGGCCTCACGGGTCGGTCGCGAGGGGCTCCTCGACGCCATCCAGCGCTGGGTCGGGTACGACTTCGTGCGCGACGACCTGGCCGCAGGGCTCGAGCGGCTCATGGCCATGCCGGAGTGGATCCACTCCTTCGACGGCACCCGGCCCGCGCTCGCGCGGCTGAAGAACCTCACCTCCGACCTGATCGGTCGGTTCGCCCGCGCGGCCACAGCGGCCACGCGCGAGGCGTACCCCGCCGACGAGCTCACCCGCTACCGCGCGCATGTCATCGTCCCGGCCGAGGTCGAGGTCGAGATGGCGGTGCTGAAGGGCATCATCGGCGCGACCGTCGTCTCGATCGACGGCCGCAAGGTGCTGTACCGCGAACAGCGCCACGTGCTCAAGCGCCTGGCCTCCGCGCTGTGGGAGAACCCCGGTGCGCTCGACGCCCTGCACGCTCCCGACTTCGCCGCCGCGACCGACGACGCCGCGCGCCGCCGCGTCGTCGTCGACCAGGTCGCGAGCCTCACCGATCAGCTCGCCATCTCGTGGCACGGACGTCTCGTGGGCGAGGTCGACGCCGCCGAGCTCGGTGTCTGGGCCCCCGGCGCGCGGGCGTCGCGCGGAGCGGATGCCTGATGGCCGGACGCATCCGTCAGGCCGACGTCGACGAGGTCAAAGCGCGGGTGAACATCGCCGACGTGATCGGCGAACGGGTCGCGCTCAAGCCCGCCGGCGTCGGGTCGATGAAGGGACTGTGCCCCTTCCACGACGAGCGCAGCCCGAGCTTCAACGTAAGGCCGCAGGTCGGCTACTACCACTGCTTCGGCTGCGGCGAATCGGGTGACGTCTACTCGTTCCTGCGCGCGATGGACCACGTCTCGTTCACCGAGGCGGTCGAGCGCATGGCGGCCCGCGTCGGCTACACCCTGCACTACGAAGACGGGGGAGCAGCCCCCGAGACGTCGGGGCGATCGCGCCTGTACGCCGCGAACGCGGCCGCGGCGGAGTACTTCCGCGCGCAGCTGATGACCCCCGAGGCCGAGACCGGCCGCCGTTTCCTCGGCGATCGCGGGTTCGACGCGGGGGCGGCGGCGCACTTCGGTGTCGGATACGCCCCCAAGGGCTGGTCGCACCTGCTCGACCACCTGAATGCGCAGAAGTTCACGCGCGACGAGCTGCTGCAGGCCGGGCTCGTCTCCCAAGGGCAGCGCGGGGTCTACGACCGGTTCCGCGGGCGCCTGGTGTGGCCCATCCGCGACATCACCGGCCAGGTGATCGGCTTCGGGGCGCGCAAGCTCTACGACGACGACCAGGGCCCGAAATACCTCAACACCCCCGAGACCCCGCTCTACAAGAAGACCCAGGTGCTCTACGGGCTCGACCTGGCCAAACGCGACATCTCGCGATCGCACCGCGTGGTGGTCGTCGAGGGCTACACCGACGTCATGGCCTGCCACCTCGCGGGAGTGACCACCGCCATCGCCTCGTGCGGCACGGCCTTCGGCAGCGACCACATCACCGTGCTCCGCCGCGTGATGGGCGACGACAGCAGCTCCGGCGAGGTCGTGTTCACCTTCGATCCGGATGCCGCGGGGCAGAAGGCGGCGCTGCGCGCCTTCGCCGACGAGAAGCGATTCGCGGCCCAGACGTACGTCGCCGTGGCTCCCGAGGGTCTCGACCCGTGCGACCTGCGCCTCCAGCGCGGAGACGGCGCCGTCCGCTCGCTCATGGAGACCAAGGCCCCCATGTTCGAGTTCGTCATCGACCAGCGTCTCAAGGACTTCAACCTCTCCAGCGTCGAGGGGCGCGCCGGTGCCCTCCACGCGGCGGCGCCCATCGTGGCCGACATCCGCGACCCCGCGCTGCGGCCGGGTTACGTCCGCGTGCTGGCGCGACGACTCGGACTCGACATCCCCGAGGTGCAGGCCGCCGTCGAACGCGCCGCCCGCGGCGCCGACCGCGCCGAGAAGCGCGACGCGCAGCGCACCGCCGAGCCCGCCCCGGTCGCCGTGTCGGTCACGATGGCTTCGCTCCCGCACACCCGCGACGTCGCGCTCGAGCGCGGGGCCATGATGGCGTTCCTGCAGTACGGGCACCGGATCGATCCCGACCTGTTCCTGCGCGCGCTGCAGACGCCGTTCGGCCACCCCGCTCTCGAAGCGGTCCGCAGCTCTCTGGCATCCACCGATCTGTCGCAACCGGGCTGGGCCGTGACGGCCGTCGAGGCGGTGCGCGAGCCGTTCCGCTCGCTCGCCGCCGAGCTGCTGACGGCCGAGTTCCCGGCGCGCACCGAGGAGGGCGCGGTGGCGTCGGCGAACGACCTCGCCCGCGGCCTGCTCGTGCGCGAACTGCAGCGCGAGAAGGACGAGCTGCTGCGCGGGATCCAGCGTGTTCCCGCGGAGTCCGAGGAGGGGCGCCGCCTCCGCCTGCGCCTGCGCGAACTGGATGCCGATCGCCAGCGTCTCGTCGCCGGCTGAGACCGCCCCGCGCTACCGCACCGGCGTGTCGCGAGGAAGCCCCGCGACGGGGAGGCGGATCCTCGGCGAGGATGGGGGGCATGCCCCGGTCACTCGACACCGACGTCGCCCTCCGCACCGACGACCTCTCGCTCGCGCGCAGCGGCGTGCGCGTGATCGACGGCATCACCCTCACCCTGCCCGCCGGGCGCACGCTCGTGGTGCGCGGAGCGACCGGGGCGGGCAAGACCTCGCTCGTGTCACTGCTGGCCGGTCACCCCGACGACGGCCTCACGGTCGTCGGCGGAGACGCGCGCGTGCACGGCATCTCGGCACGGCGTCCCGGCCGCGCCCGTCGTGAGTGGACCTTCCACACCGGCTATCTGCCGCAGGGAGCCGGTGCCGGACTGCCGTCCCGCCTCACCGTGCAGGATGTCATCGCCGAGCCCATCACGAGCCGCGACCGCCGGGTCAACACCCGGGCGCTCGCCGTGCGCGTGGCGACGCTGCTCGATGAGATGGAACTGCCGCTGGGCACCGCGCCCAAGTACCCCTACGAACTGAGCGCCGGCATGCGCCAACGCGTCGCCCTCGCGCGCGCCCTCGTTCTCGAGCCGCGCCTCTTCGTGGCCGACGACCTCTACGCCAACCTCGACGTCGAGGTGCGGTCCGCCGCGCGCGCATCGATCATCCGCCGCCGCGACGAGCGAGGGATGGCCTCGCTCATTGTCACGAACGACGCGGACGCCCCGCGCGACCTGGACGCCGACGTGCTCGTGCTGCACGCCGGCCACGCCGTCGCCCTGGGACACGGCGACCAGACGCTGCAGTGGACACCCGACGGCACGCCCGAGCGACGGATTTCGGCCCGCTGATTTTTCCGCCGCCCCCGCGTGCTGTTAGTATCGTGGGGTTGCCCGCCGCGAGGTGAGCATGATCCTCGGTAGCTCAATTGGCAGAGCAATCGGCTGTTAACCGATAGGTTCTTGGTTCGAGTCCAAGCCGGGGAGCCACAGAAGGCCCGACGTCCGCGTCGGGCCTTCGTCGTCTCACCCGGCGGCGACGGGCAGGTCTTCGTCGGAACGCGGCGGGTGCGCGACGAGGTCGCGCGCTTGCGCGGCGTCGAGGTGCGTGGGGAACAGCGTGCGCGAGAACTTCCCCGTCGGATCCTCCTTCGCGCGGGGCAGCTCGATCGCCGCGGCGTCCACCAGGGCGAGTGCGGCTCGTCGCTGCACCGGAGTCATCGCGAGCGCGCCGTGGCGACGCAGCAGCAGGGGGACGCGGAGCTTCTCCGGCCCCTCCAGGATGAGGAACAGCGATCGCGTCCCGCCGATGATCATCGCGGTGGCGCTCAGGCGCGCCGAGGTCAACTCGCTCCCCGCGACGACCCGCGACCCGACCCGCGCGCGTCCCGCCTCGACGTCGACCCAGACGTCGGGGACCTGGCGCCGCGCCCACGCGACGCCGCCCGCGACAGCGGCCACCACGCCGACCCCGAGGGCGACGAGGATCCCCACCGGCGCCTCGCGAACGGTCAGCAGCACGAGCGGCACGAACTGCCATACGCCCCACACCCCGGCGACGAGGGCGGGTACGGCGAAGATGAGCAGCGAGCCGCGATCCCGCCGCGAGACGAGGACCCACCCCGAGGGGAGCGGACCGTCGTCAGGTGCGGCATCCTCTTCTTTCCGACCCCGCCCCGTCGCGCGCGCGATGACGATGCTCACGGCGCCGAGGATCAGCAGGCCGACCCCCAGAGCGCTGAGCCGCACCGTCGCGCGTTCGCCGTCATCCATCCCTTGCGAGAGCACCAGGATGCCGAGCCCTCCGGCCGCACCGACCCACCCCTGCATCCCCAGCAGACGCCGTGCGCGGCGGTGCGCCGCGGCGCGGTCGGGGGCGCGCGGGGAGGCGGCGGGCTCCGGATCCCACGACGAGCGGGTCGCCCAGACCAGCGCGACGCCGACGCCCGTCAGGCCCGCGGCGAGCCCGAGGGCCGACACCAGGCTGACGACGCCGCCCGAGGGGAGCGAGACGAGGGATGCCACCACCACAGGCAGTGCGACGACGGCGACGACGATCGCGGCTCTCCTCGGCGACATTCTTCCCCCCGCGCACAGTGAAGCGCGATCCGCGCCCGCACGCGAGGGGTTGCGGCCGGCCCGCTCCGGATGCCACGGCCGTGAACGCGGGAGGCGGCTTCGCGCCGCGGAGCAGGCATACGCGCCAGAGCGAGATCGGCGGGTCAGGCCGGGTCGTCGAGGCCTTCGGTGCGTCGGGCCTCCTCCTCGTCGGGGTCGGCGTCCATGTCGGGGACGATGGAGGTGTCGTCGCGGTCGGTCTTCTGCGCGGCGGGGTCGGGGACGGGGAGACGGTCGGGATCACTCATGCCGGCAGCGCATCATGCTGCCGCATCCGGTGTCACGACCGTTGACACGCAAGACCCGCCGCGCCGATCCGCACGACCGTCGCATCACCGCTTTCCGGGGCCGCCGTTCGCGTTACCGGCGCCCGCGCCGTTTCCGTTCTCTGCGCCCTTGGCGTTCCCGTTCCCGTTTCCTGCGCCGTTCGCGTTGCCTCGGCCCGATCCGGGCCCCCCGCCGGCATCCTTCCCCGGCTCGGCTCCTGACCCCTGACCGGGGTCCGTTCCCGGGTCCGAAACGGGCGGGTCGGCGGGCGCGGGCTCGAGCGGCACGACCTCGACGGGAGTCTGATCGACCGGTGACGTCTCGGTCGTTCGCTGGTCGGTGTTCACGACCGGATCGACGAGCGTATCGGAGACCGGTGCAGAGGGAGTCGACTCCGGGGTCTCCGCCACGAGCGACGGCGCGGGGGAGGGGACGCCCCCGGTGGCGGGGACGCCGCCCGCTCCCGCGAACGAGAACGCGACGAGGTGGCCCCCGACCACGACGGCGGCGGCCGTCCCGACCCCGGCCCACGCCCACCGGCGTCGGCGTGAGCGCGCCGCAACGGGAACCGTCCCTCGCTCTGCCGCGTCGGATGCCGCAGGCGAGGGCTGATCCTCGCCCAGCGCGGCCGACCTCGCCGTGGAGGATGCTGCGTCGAGGAATGCAGGAGCTGACACCCGCCCGGCGGGCCGGGCGGCAGCCCCCGCCGGAACGGGTGCCGTCACCCGCGCGGTGGGGGAGTCGTCATCCGGCGTCGGACCGCCCAGGCCGGGGTCGGCCCACGCGGTACCGGCCGCCACGGTCATCGGACCCGTGTCGGCCGCGATCGCCTGCTGCCCGACCGCGAGCGCCGCCGCTCGCTCGGCCACCGCGGACGCGCGGGGGCGGGCCGACGGGTCGTGGGCGGTCATCGCCGACAGCAGGGATCTCCACTCGTAGCCGAGCGTCGACGGAACGTCGGGCTGCCGCGCGAGCCGCGCCAACAGGGTCTCCTGCACGGAACCGCCGCCGAACGGGTGGAGGCGGGTGAGGGCTTCGATCGCCAGAAGGCCGAGCGCGTAGACGTCCGAGGCCGGCTGGGGCGCCTCACCGCGCACCTGCTCGGGGGCGAGGTACGCAGCGGTACCGATGACCGTCCCGGGTGTCGTCAGTCGCGTGGCATCCACGAGGTGGGCGACACCGAAGTCGGCCAGTACCGCTTCGACGGCGCGGTCGCTACCTCGCACGGGTCGCAACAAGACGTTGGAGGGCTTGATGTCGCGGTGCACGATCCCCGCCTCGTGGACGACGGCGAGCGCCTCGGCGAGGTCGGCCATGATGCCGGCGACCTCGGCGGGGGCGAGCACCCCCTGCTCGATACGCCGCTGGAGCGACGGACCGTCGATGAGCTCCATCACGAGGTAGACGTGATCGTCGGTGTCGAGGCGGGCGTCGTAGAGCGTCACGAGCGCCGGGTGGTCGAGGGCGGCCAGCGCGCGCGCCTCCGCCATCCGCCGCAGGGACTCGGCCTCGTCGGTACGGTCGGTGAAGAAGATCTTCACCGCGACGTCACGGCGGAGCACCTCGTCGCGGGCGCGGAACACCCGTCCCATCCCTCCGGCGCCGATGCGCTCGGCGAGCACGTAGCGCCCGCCGAGGATGTCGCCGGCGTGGGGCATCGTCAGGTCGGGAGCGTGGCTCATCGGTTCCTTCACACGGGTGCCGCGAGGGCGGGCAGCGAGCGGGCGTCGGGCGACATCCACCGATCCGAACGCTACGGGCCTCCGCCGCTCGCGCGGCGGGGGTAGCGGCGGGCGCGGGGGGCGCGCATAATGACGGGCCGATCAGTTGCCGCCGCTGTCGCTCGACCACACCGCTCGCGCAGCCGCCATGGGAGCGCTTCCACTAAGCTCGTTCCGGCCGTCCCCACCGGTCGGAAGGGACTCCCATGACCGCTGGTGTCCCGCGCATGCGCCGCGACCTCCAGGGGCTTCGAGCGGTGGCCGTTCTCGCCGTCGTCGCGACGCATCTGACGGGGTGGCCGCGCGGAGGGTTCGTCGGGGTGGACGTGTTCTTCGTCTTGTCGGGGTTCCTCGTGACCGGCATCCTTCTCGCCGATCTGCGCGCCGAGGGGACCGTTCGCCTGGCAGCCTTCTTCGCGCGGCGCGTGAAACGACTGGTCCCCGCCGCCCTGCTCGTCATCGGCGTGGTCGTGGCCGCGGCATCCGTGCTCTTCTCCTCCACCCGGGTCGACCGCACCCTCGGCGACGCCGTGGCAGCGATGGGCTTGGTGTCGAACTGGCGCTTCGGGCTCGAGGGCCGCGACTACTTCGCCACCGGCGACGTCTCACCCCTTCAGCACTTCTGGTCGCTCTCGGTCGAAGAGCAGTTCTCGCTCGCTTGGCCCCTCCTGGTGCTGCTGACGGTGACGCTCCTACCGGCAGCGGCCCGTCGCGGACGCACCGCCCGCGCGACGATCGCGGTCCTCGCACTCGCGGTCGTGGTGGCATCCGGTGCCGCCGCGGTGACCCTCACGCCGAGCGACCCCTCGGTGGCGTACTTCTCGACCGTCACGCGGGTGGGGGAGCTCGCCGTGGGCGCGGTGCTCGCCGCGAGCGCCGGCCCGCTCTCCCGCGTCCCGGCCCCGATAGGTGGGGCAGGGGCCTGGATCGGTGTGGCGGTCATCGTCGCGGCGTTCTTCGTGGTGGACCCCGCCGCTCCCTTCCCCGCGCCCTGGGCGGCGCTGCCCGTGGCCGGGGCTGCTCTGGTGATCGCGGGCGGAGTGGCCGGCGACCCGCGTCACCGCCATCTCTTCGTGTTGACCAATCCCCTCTCCGTCGCCGTCGGCGATATGTCGTACTCGTTGTACCTCTGGCACCTCCCGGTCATCGTCTTCGCCGGCGTGGTGCTGACGCCGGGGCCGGCGGCCCTCGCGATCACCGCTCTCGTGATCGTCGTCCTCTCGGTCGCGACCTTCCTGGGCGTCGAGCAACCGCTGCATCGCCTGCCGTGGCCGCGCGGTCGACATGTCGCCGTGGATGCCCCGGCCTCGGCGCGCACCACCCCCGCCGCGCCGCCCTCGACCGCCGCGCGACCCACCCCCGCCGCGCCGCCCTCGACCGCCGCGCCTCCGGCCCGTGTCGGCGCCCTCGCGTCGCGTCCCGCGGGCTGGGTGCCCGGTCAGCGGTACTACCCGGGCGCGCGACCCGCCCGCCCCGCGATCGACGCCGCTCTTCCCGCGTCCGTCGAGGCAGCCGCTGCCGAGCGCCCCGCCTCCGCGGCGCAGACACCCCCGACCGCCCCCGCTGAGCCGGGTCGTGCGACCGCCTCGCCCGTGCCCACCCCCGCCGCGACACTCTCGCCCGCGATGGGCGCCACGACGACCACGGTCCCGTCCACCGCCGAGGCGTGGGCGTCGTGGCGCTCTCGCTTCGCCCCGCGCGTCGGAATGGCCCTCGCCACCCTCGTCATCGGCGCCGGCGCGACCCTCCTCGCCGTCTTCGCGACCTACGGCGCCCCCACCCTTCCGGGCATGCCCGTCGCCGCGCCGGCCCCGGCCGAGGTTGACGCCGTGGCCGGAGACGCGCTCGCCACGCTGCAGAGCGACCTCGCGGCCGCGACGACGGCGAGCACCTGGCCCACCCTGCATCCGTCGCTCGACGACGCCATGCGCGACTCGTCGGCCGCCAACCGTGCGCACGATTGCTTCACCCCCGATCGGGCCCCCGATCCCCGCGGTTGCACGTGGGGCGATCCCGGCGCCGCGCACCACCTCTACCTCGTGGGCGACTCCAGCGCGATGGCCTACGCGCCCGCGTTCGCGCGTCTGGCCGACGAGAGCGGCGGCGCCTGGCGGGTGACGACCGTCGGCATGTACGGATGCCGTTTCACCGACGTCCTGATCGAGAGCCGTGACCCCGCGGTCACCGCCGGCTGCGGCGCACGCAAGAGCGAGGTGGCGGCGATGGTCGCGTCCGACCCCGCGGATCTGCTCGTGGTGTCGAACGCGTTCACCCTCGCGCGAACGATCGACGGCCGGGACCTGAACGCGGGCGAACTGGCATCCTCCACCGCCCGGGAGGTCACCGGCTGGGCTCCGCCGGGACGCACCGTGTATCTGGCGCCGCCGCCGCACGGTGCCGACCTCGGCCGGTGCTTCTCGCCCATCACGGGACCGGCATCGTGCCTGTCCGCCGTCGACGACGTCTGGACCGCCATGGAGGAGGCGAGCGAGAAGCAGGCCGCGGCGACCGGCGACGCCGCGATCAGCGCGCTGCCCTTCACCTGCTGGCAGGGGGTCTGTCCCGCCTTCGCCGGCGACACCCCCGTGCGCTACGACGACACGCACGTGACGCCGGCTTTCGCCGAGCGCCTGACCCCGATCCTGCGCGGCGAACTGGCGGCGCGCGGCCTGTACTGACCGCCGGAAAGCGCAATCGCCCGCGCCTGCGCAGGGGAGGGCTGCGAGGGTGGGGGAGTGGCCCCTCCCGCATCGCCGTCTCCTGCCGACCCCTCCCGTTACGACGTCGAGGCGCTGCGCGCGCGCCTGCGCCCCCACCGCGATGGTCGAGTCGACGACAGCATCCCGGCGCTCGCCGCCGCCGACCCCGACCTGTGCGCCATCGCCCTGGCCCTGCCGGACGGCAGCGTCCGCGGCAGTGCCGAGGCCGGTGTTCGCGTCAGCGTGCAGTCGGCGGTCAAGCCGTTCCTGTTCGCTCTCGCCCTGCTCGACACCGATGGCGGTGCCCTGGAGCGCGTCGGCATCGAACCGACGGGAGAGTCCTTCGACGCCATCACGCTCGAGACCGGCACGGGTCGTCCGCCGAACCCGATGGTCAACGCGGGTGCGCTGCTCACGGCATCCCTCGTCGACGGCACGGGCCCGGAGGGGCGGATGCAACGGATCGCGGCCGGGCTGGCGGCTTTCGCCGGCCGCGAGCTCGACGTCGACGACGAGGTCGCCCACGACGAGCACCTGCGGGGCGACCGCAATCACGCCCTCGCCCACCTCCTGCGCGCGGAGGGCGTGCTCGACGCGTCGGCCGACGACGCCGTCGCCGTCTACGCGCGGGCGTGCGCGACGCTGGTGGATGCCGAGACCCTCGCCGTGATGGGCGCGACGCTGGCGGGAGGCGGCGTCAATCCGCGCACGGGAGACCGCGTGATCCCCGCGCGCGTCGCTCGAGACGTCGTATCGGTGATGGCGACCTGCGGGATGTACGACGGATCGGGACGATGGATGCGGGCGGTCGGTGTCCCGGCCAAGTCGAGCGTGTCGGGCGGGATCGTCCTCGCCGCACGCGGGGGCCTCGGAGCCGCGATCATCAGCCCACCGCTGGACGCTCAGGGCACGAGTGTGCGAGGACACGTGGCGAGCGAGCTCCTCAGTGAGGACCTCGGGCTGCACGCCTTCGGCGGGTGAGGTGCGGGGCGGTCCCGGGCGCACGACAGCAAACGAGGCCGTCGGTCGGCCGCTCGTATGGTCCGGATCGCCGCGTCCCCCGGATGCCGGGACCGGCGGGGACGGTCAGGCGTCGATGTCGTCGACGCCCGGCATCCACGAGGCGCCCGGCTTCCCCCACTTGCGCTTCTTCGCGATCTTGGCGATCACGCGCGCGTCCTCGTCATCGAGACGGTCGATGTACAGGATGCCGTCGAGGTGATCGAATTCGTGCTGCAGGATGCGTGCGCGCCACCCCGACACCTCGATGCGCACCGCGTGGCCGTCGAGGTCGGTGCCCGTAAGCACCGCTGCCTCCGATCGGCGCAGCGGGAAACGCTCGCCGGGGAACGACAGGCACCCTTCGCTCTCGTCGTCGGGGTCGGGGTAGCCCGGCTCGAGCGGACGGATCCACAGCTCCGGGTTGATCACGACGCCGCGCCACGGGAGGCCCTCGTCGTCCTCGTACGTGTACGTGAAGATCCGCAGACCCACGCCCACCTGGGGGGCGGCGAGGCCGACGCCGGGGGCGGCATCCATCGTCTCGAACATGTCGGCGACGAGCTGACGCACCTCGTCGGTGATCTCGTCGACGCGGGAGGCGGGAGCGTGCAACACGGGATCGCCCATGATGCGGATCGGGAGTACGGCCACGTCACCAGCCTATCCAGCGGGCGGACGGCTATCGTCGAGGGGTGATCCCGCTCGATGCAACCCTCAGCGACGGAATCGACCAGCTCGTCGGCGTGTTCCGCGATCCGCGCATCCTGCTCGGCATCCCGCTCGCCCTGCTGGGTGCGGTGTTCATGTCGTTCGGGGCGCAGTACCAGCACCGCGGGGTGCAGAAGGTGGAGCGCCTGTCGGGCAAGACCACCGGGGGGCTCTCGCGCTCGCAACTCACCTCGTTGCTGACGCGCCCGTCGTGGGTGGCGGGCACGCTCATGCTGGGCCTCGCGATCGTCTGCCAGCTCTCCGCGCTCTCGGTGGCGCCGCTCATCCTCGTGCAGCCCCTCGGCGCGATCGCCCTGGTCATCACGACCGTGCTGAACGCGCGCGTGTCGCGCCACAAGCCGACCAAACAGTCGCTGTTCGCGATCGCGCTCTGCGTCGGCGGCATCTTCATCTTCGTGACGATCGCCGCGTTCTTCGCCACCGAGCACGTCATCACCGAGCGCGAACTGCTGATCATCCTCGGCATCCTCGCCGTGGTCGTCATCGTGTTCGGCGTGTTCTGGGTGCTCGTTCGTCGTCGCGCGCAGGCGCTGTTCTACATCATGGCCGCGGGCGTGATCTATGGGTTCGTCGCGACGCTCGCGAAGGTCGTCATCAGCCGCGCCCAGGCCGGCAACTTCGAGTGGCTGACGCTTCTCTGCCTCGTGGCGCTGCTCGCCGCGGTCGCGGTCGGCGCGTACTTCGTGCAGACGGCCTACTCGGTCGGTCCGCCCGACCTGGTCATTGCGGGGCTGACCGTCATCGACCCCATCGTCGCCGTGCTCATCGGCCTGCTCGTGCTCGGTGAGGCCTCCACGGCCCCGGCCTGGGCGCTCATCGGGTTCGTCATCGCGGGGGCGATCGCCACCTGGGGCGTCATCCAGCTGACGAAGCACCACCCGCAGATCGCCGCCGACGGTAAGCCCGCCAAGCCCCGCGTGCACTGACGAGCCGACGGAGTCCGGCCGTGTCGTTCCCTCCGACCGCCCGCACGATCGGTCGCCTCTACTTCGCACTGCAGGCGGTGGCCGGCGCCGCCTGGTGGGTGTCGGTGTTCACCGTGCCGGTCGTCCGAGAAGCGACCCTCGGCGGGCTCGAACCGGTCGTCGTGGCCGTGGTCGACATCCCGCTGTTCGTCGTGTCGTCCGCCCTGGCCGCCGTGCTGCCGGGCCGGGCGTCACGGGTGGCGGCGGGAGCGGCGACCGCCTGGACCCTGGTGGTGACGGCCCTCCTCGCGCTGTACGCGACGATGACGACCCTCGCCGGGGTGGGGGGGATCCTCATGATCGCGGCGAGCGTCGCCTCCGTGGGCGCGTGGCTGCTGCTCGTCTTCGGCCGCATCCCGACCTCGCTGCTGCTGGTCGGTCCGTTCGCCTTCCGACCGGCTCGCTCGCGCGCGACGCCCCTGGCCCACGTCATCGCGACGGCCGCGCAGATCGTCGTGTTCTGGGGACTCTTCCTGGTCGTGTGCCCCCTCGTCATCCGTTTCCTCGAGGAGCGGTGGCGGCTCGTGCTGCCGCTGCCCCACGGCGTGGTCATCACGGGCGTCGCGGTCGTGGTCGCCGCCAGCGCCCTCGGGCTGTGGTCGGCGGCGGCCATGACCGTCAAGGGGGACGGCACGCCCCTGCCCTCCGCCATGCCGAACCGTCTGGTGGTGGCGGGGCCGTACCGTTTCGTCCGCAACCCGATGGCGCTCGCGGGCATCGCGCAGGGCGTGGGGGTCGGACTGCTGATGTCATCGTGGATGGTGGTCGTCTACGCTCTCGCGGGCTCGCTCGTCTGGAACTACGCGATCCGCCCCCACGAGGAGTCCGACCTGGTCCGCGCCTTCGGCGACGACTACCTCTCCTACGCGCGCGACGTGCGGTGCTGGATCCCCCGCCTGACGCCGGTGGGCTCTCGGCGCTAGCCGCGCGCGTCACGGAGGGCACCGGCCGCGACCGCTTTCGAGATCGGCATCCGGATGCCGGTAGGCTCGTTTCCGCTGGGGGCGGTGGCCAAGCTGGTCAAGGCAGCGGGCTCATAACCCGACGATCGTGGGTTCAAGTCCCACCCGCCCTACTCTTCCCCTCGGGGCTCACGCGGGTCCCGCCCCTTCGGGGCGTGCGCGCGAAGGAGCTCGACACCGAGCCGCACGCCACCGGCGATCACCAGGGCGAGCCCGAGAGCCATGATGTTCCACCGCCACAGCCCGTCGGTGTCGAACAGCGCGACCGCGGCGAAGGCGATCACCGCGGCGGTGCACAGCCACATCGACAGCGGGACGGATCGGCGCGGGGGAGTCGTCATCACTCGACGCTAGGCGCCTTCACCCGGCCTCGCCTCCGTCCCGCGGGGGAGTTAGCTCCCGCGCGCCGGCGGTTCCGCGGCTCTTCCGTCGGTGTCGGAGGTCGGCGCTACCGTCGGGCGCGTGCCGGAGAGAGTGCAAGCGTGGTGGGCCCGCAGGCAGTGGTCGAAGGGTCTCGAGGTGCCCTACCCCCTGGGGGCGTATCGCGAGGCCTGGGCCGCGTTCCCGGCTCTCGTGCGGCAGTATCATCCCGACCTCAACGACGGGATCGCGCTGAGCCAGGTCCCTCCCGCCGCCGACGTCCTACTGCTCTGGCAGTGCGACGCCGGACACCGGTTCGCCGCCACCCCGGCCGAGCAGCGCCTCCGCCCAGGGCGGGAGCGTCGTCGCAGCGCGTGGTGCCCCGACTGCAGCGAGCGGGCGAATCCCACCCGCGCGGTGGCGCTGCCCCTGCGCGACGACGTCACGCAGCCCGCGGTGACCGCCAACGCGGTCTTGCGGGCACGACGCGCCCCGCGCCCGCAGCGCCTGTGCAGTAAGACGCCCGCCGTGGCCGTGGGGGAGGCGTTCGTCTCGGTGTGCGCTCCGAAGCCCGCCTCCGCCGTCGAAGGGCGGGTGCGCGCTGACCTGCGTGAACGGCTGAACCTGAGCGGGGAGCTGAACGCGGTCCGCGTGGCGCGGCCGTTCTTCGATCATCTGGAGGTGTGGCCCGACTTCGTCTTCCCCGAGCTGCGCATCGCCGTCGAGTACGACTCGATCGGCCGGCACGGCCTCGAGCACGTCGGTCGTCGCGAAGACGCCGATCGGCGCAAGGACCGCGCGCTCCGCGGGGCGGGCTGGGAGGTCGTGCGGCTGCGCACCGGCAGGCTCGAGCCACTCGGCGCCCACGATCTGCAGCTCGCGAGCTGGAACCGCGCGGCGCTCGATCGATTGGTTGAAACATTCCGCGGCATCCGGGGGGCTCTTCTCGTCGACGCTTACGTGCGCTGATCCACCCGCGGCGCGACGCCGTTCGATGGAGCGTCCGTCGAGGCGCACGTGGCGAGACGAGCGCCGATCGCTCAGGTCGACTCGCGCGTGTGCAGCACGGGGAGGACGTACGTCCGCTGGACCGGCCGGCTCGCTCCCTCGCTCAGGCGTCCGACCATGGTCTCGACAGCGAGACGTCCGACGTGCTGCTTCGAGGGGCGCAGGGCCGTGATCGGCGGTTCGGCGCTCTCCGCGACCTCGTCGTCGTAGGCGAGTATCGCGAGGTCTTGGGGAACGTGCCAGCCGTGGTCGCGCGCGTACTGCTGCACGAGCACCGCCTGCGGGTCGGAGTGCACGAGCAGCGCTGTGGTGCCGGTGGCGCGGCACTGGGCGAGCAGGTCGGCCACGACCGCCTCGCGGGCGGTGCCGTCGAGGGCGTCGAGCGAGGCGTCGACGTCGACGGGGCAGTCGAGCCCGAGTTCGGCGAGCGAGCGTTCCCATCCGCGCCGCAGCTGCGACGAGGTGGGCGATCCCGCCGAGGTGAGGATCCCCACGCGGGTGTGTCCGCGCGCCGCGAGGTGATCGGCCGCGAGCGACCCGCCGAAGACGTGATCCGTCGTGACCCATTCGAGCTTCGTGAGGGCGAGGGCGGATGCCGCCCGGCGTTCGGCGAGCACGACGGGGAGCGGGAGCGACTCGAGCCAGTGCAGGAAAGCCCGCCCGTCGGCGCCGGTGGTCTCGGGGGCGACGATCAGGCCGTGGAGGCTCCCCGAGTCGACGAGCGAGGCGATCTGCCGCCGCTGATCGGCGACCGAGTAGCTGGCGCCGCGCAGCACGAGCTGCACACCGAGCTCGGTGGCGGCGGCGCGGGCGCCGACGATGATGTGCGGCCAGTAGTACGTGAGCGACGGGGTGACCATTCCGACCCGGAAGCGGATGGGCGCCGACGTCCGAGCCTCGGCGGGAACGCTGGTGTCGAGCCGGCTGCGCAGCGTCGCTCCGCCGTGCACCCGGGTCAGCAGTCCACGGTCGGCGAGATGGCCGATGTCGCGCCGGATGGTCAGCTCGGCGACGCCGAGATCGCGGGCGAGGTCGGCGACCCTCACGGATCCGGTGCGGCGAAGCTCGTCGAGGATGCGTTCACGGCGCGACAGTCCGAAGGGCGGAGAACCTGCGCTCATGATCGGCCAGCGTAGGGCGATGTACGTATCAATTCAAGAGTGATCGAACGTGTTCGTTTTGCTTCCCCGCGACATACCTGGTGACCGACGATGTGGGCGGGCACACGGGCGTGCCCTGCGGTGATCGGAACGGACCGACGCTGCGCCCCCGTCGAAGGAGACTCCCCATGGTCACGGCACCGATCCCCCCGGTTCGACCTCATCCCCGTCCTACGGTCCGCGCTGCGGCGGCGGCCGCACTCGTCACGGCGACGATGATCGGCGCCCTTCTCGTTCCGACCGCGGCACAGGCGGCCGGCGCCGATCCCGTCACCGTGACGGTGCGCGGCAGTGACGTCGCCGCGGCGGCGAAGAACGTCAGCGGTCTGACCTTCAAAGGCTTCGGGGTGCTCAGCGCGAACTCGACGAGCGCCCTGCTGCTGGACTACAAGTCGCAGCACCCCGAGAAGTACTGGGAACTCATCGAGACGCTCTTCGGTGGCGACCATCCGATCATGAACACCGTAAAAATCGAGATGGGCAACGACCGCAACACCTCGACCGGACCGAACGCCTCGACCATGCGCTCGCGCGACGAGTACCCCAACGTGCTCCGCGAGCCCGGATTCCAGCTCGCCGCCGATGCGAAGACCGTCGCGCACGGTCCGGTGCACGTCAGCATCCTCCGCTGGAACCGCCCGACGTGGGTGACGAACCACCAGGACCAGTACGTCTGGTTCAAGAACACCACCCTGGCTGCCTACCGGCAGTTCGGCTACATGATCGACTCGATCAACCCCGACGCGAACGAGACCTCGAACCCCGACCTGCAGCTGTACAAGGACTTCTCCGGGTGGCTGCGCAACGACACGAAGGGCTACGAGGGCGCCACCGCGGGCGACCCGAACAACGGCTTCGCCTCGCCGACTGAGCGCGAGCTCTACACCTCGATCCGCACGATCGCCGGCGACACCGTCGGCACCCCGCCGGTCGCCCTGGGCGATGCGATGACCGGAAGCGACTCCTCGTTGCGTGACGCCGTCGATATCGTCGGCTTCCACTACAGCAGCGCCGACGACCGCAACGGCAACATGAAGAAGATCGCCGAGCAGCTCGATCGTGAGGTGTGGAACTCCGAGGGCCAGTCGACGTTCTCGAACTCCGCCGACCGCCCGAACAACACCAACAGCAACGAGCAGGGCGGGGTGGGCACCTCGATGGGCGGCCCCGGCAGCGCGCTCGAGATGGGCAACTGGGTCACCACCGGCTTCTCGGCGTCGCGCCGCACGCTCAACATCTTCCAGCCGGCGATCGGATCGTTCTACGACGGCTTCCAGTACTCCTCGAAGGAGCTCGTGAACGCCCGTGAACCCTGGTCGGGCTGGATCTCGTACGACGGCGGCCTCGCGGTGCTCGAGCAGTTCACGCAGTTCGCCACGCTCGGGTGGGAGAACGACGACAACACCGCGGGCATCTGGCGCGCGATCCCGCAGGCCTCGGGCAGTGAGCTCGGCACGGGCAACCCGCCGAGCGGCGCCCGTTCGGGCGGGGCGTCGTACACGACCCTCGCCGACCCCGACGGTGCGGACTTCTCCACCGTCATCGTCAACGACAGCTCGTTCACCAAGACCTACCGCGTCGCCGTCGACGGGATGCCCCTCGGCGACGACAGGACGCTGGAGGTGTGGGAGACGCGCGCGGCCGACGCCGGGCAGGCGGCGGATGCCAACTACGTCCGCCCCCTCGCCGAGATGGCGCCCGCCGCTGACGGGAGCTACACCGTCACCGTGAAGCCGTGGTCGACGGTAACGGCCACGACGCTCGATCGCGCCGAGACACGCGATGGCGAGATCGCGCCGCGCGAGGGCTTCGGACGCACCGCCCCCGCGACGACGGAGTACACCGCCACCGACGGCCGCCGCGACGTGCTCGATACCGATTCGACCGGCGACGTCAACGGTGTGGTCGACGACGGCTACCTGTACGCCGACGACTTCGACTATCGCGGCACGGGCGACGTGCAGGGCTACGACCCTGACACGCGCACCCTCGTCGACAGCGGCGAGGGCTACCTTTCCAGCAGGGGAGCGGCCGACAAGCCGTCGGGCACCCCGAGCGTGCAGGCCGAAGACCAGGGTGCGACCCCGCGCTACACCAACGACACGAACGGCGCCTTCGAATCCGTCGCGACCTCCGACGCCGCGCACGGGCGCGTGCTGCGCCAGCAGATCGGTTCGGGCATGGTCGGCGGCGCATGGAACGGCGGTGACCCCAAGACGACCATCGGCGACGCGCGGTGGGCGAACTACGTGGTCGGCGCCGACGTGATGTTCGAGGCCGACGGGGCTCAGTACGCCACCATCGGCGCGCGCGAGCAGGGCGGAACGGCGAACGGCCAGGCGGTCTCGGCCGCCGAGCTGCGCGTCGAGCCCACCGGGGCGTGGGCCCTGCAGCGCTACGGCACGGTGATCGCCACCGGCAACACCTCGACGACGGCGGGCGTCGCCTTCCGCACCGGCTCGGGCGTGTGGAACCGCATCGCCGTGAAGGTGGCGGGAGAGGTCTACACCGCGCAGATCAACGGGGTCGACGTGGCCTCGTACACGGATGCCGCCCCCCAGGCGACCGGACGCATCCAGCTCGGATCGAGCTTCAGCTTCGTGCGCTTCGACAACCTCACCGTCGAGACGGTGCCCGGCTACACGCCGTACTACACCCAGATCATCGACGGCATGCACCAGACCAGCTGGAGCGACACCTCGGCATCCGTCCTGCGTTTCGACGACGGGTGGAGCCATGTCAACGGCCAGGGCATGTACGAGTGGCAGCGCACCGCCTCGAAGAGCACCCGACAGGGTGCGACCATGGCGTACACGTTCGCGGGGACCGGTCTCGACATCGTCGGCACCAACTCCGGAGCTCCGACCCTCGACGTGATCGTCGACGGCGAGCAGCTCGTCGCCGCCGCGCCGACGCTGGCCGCGGGCAGCGAACGCACCGCGTACATGCTGCGGGGGCTCCGTAACGGAACCCACACGGTCGAGATCCGCACCGCGAACGCCGACGCGCTGAACGTCGACGCGGTGGGGGTCGTGACCGCGAACGCCGACGCGAGCAAGGTCGACACCTCGGCTCTGGCCGCGCGCGTGGACACGGCATCCGCCCTCGACGAAGACGAGTACAGCGTCGACTCGTGGGCGCGGCTTCAGTCGGCGCGCGACGCCGCTCGCGACGCGGTCGCCGATCCGGGTGCGTACGGACTCGACGCCGAGGGCGCCCGCGCTCTGGAGGCGCGTCTGGCCGTCGCCGTCGATCAGCTCACCCCGCGCGACGTCAGCGACGACGTGAAAGACGTCGGCACGCTCTCGATGACCCTCCCCGCTCGCACCCTCCCCGCGACGGTGTCGGTCGAGGGCACGGATGCCGCGATCACCTGGACCGCGGGTTCGGTGAGCGCTGCGGGCTCCGCCGCCGAGCTGAGCTCGTTCACGGCCACCGGCCGCACGTTGGAGAAGACCGCCGCCGGCGTGTACCAGCGCATCACCGCGTCGGTGCTGACCCTGCCGGCCGATCTGACGTACTTGATCGACTCCGGTTCGTCGGGCGCGGCCGCCGGCTCGGTGTTCGCTACGGCGAAAGCGGCGTTCCCCGACCTGCGCAACGGCAGCGCCGACCAGAAGTGGGACGGCACCAGCTCCGCGGCGACCTGGGGCTACGCGACCACCGCGACGACCGTCGCGGCGGGTTCACCGACCGATTGGGGCTCGTCGTACCTCGGCGCCGACTACAACAAGCCGATCGTCTACAGCCTCACCCTGCCCGCCGGCTCCTACAACGTGGTCGCCGTGCAGGCTCCGCGGGCGGGGCTGACGACCAACGTCTACAGCAAGGTGCGGGCGCCGGGTGCCGCTGAGACCACGCAGTCCGCGATCTCGAACGGCGCCGCGACGCCGGTCGCCCAGCGCGTCACCCTCGCGGCGGATGGTGTCGTGCGCATGGAGTTCGGCACCACGGGCACGTCGGGCTACAACGCCCGGCTCGCCCTCGTCTACGTACAGGCGCTGCCGCGCGACCTCGGCGTGGTCGGCACGCTGAAGGCCGACGACGAACTGCCCACGACGGTCCCGGTCGATGGGACCGACACGGCCGTGACCTGGGATGCCGACTCGGCCGCCCAAAAGCGCACCGACCTGCAGAAGCTGGTGCTGACCGGGCGCTTTACCGAGGGCGGTGAGAAGGTGGTCGCCGCCTACGAGGTGATCCCCTCGGGGCTCGTCTACTACATCGACTCCGGAACCGGCACGACGCCGTCGCCGCAATTCACCGCGGTCCAGAAGGCCGTACCGACGCTGCGCAATGACGAAGTCGATCAGGTCTCGACCTCGGCGGACCAGTGGGGATACGTCGCCGACGGCATGAAGGTGAAGGGCTCGACCGACATCACCGACAAGTTCTCGACCGGGCTGTACCAGGACACCACGCGGCTCACCTACCGCCTGCCGCTGCCCGCGGGGCAGTACATACTGACCGGCGGGTTCACCGAGTGGTGGGGTCTGAACCGCACGATGAATCACACCGTGGCGGTCGGCGGGACCGAGCTCGCCAAGGGCAATGTGCCACTGACCGGGGTGAGCGGACCGCTGACGGGCGATCTGACGTTCACCCTGACCGAGGCGGCGACGGTCGACTACGTGATCACCAACGAGGGCGCGGGCAGCGAGAAGCCCGTCATCTCGTGGCTCGCCGTGAGGGACACCACCCGCGCGACGGCACCGCAGAAGGTCACCGGCACCGCGGCATCCGACGCCTCGATCACTGTCGCGTGGGAGGCACCGGCGCAGATCGGCGCCGAGCTCTCGGGCTACCGGGTCTACGAGGCCGGCGGCACCGAGCCCGTGTGCGAGGTGGCCGAGACCACTTGCACGCTGCCCGACCTCGCGCCGGGTTCGGCGCACGCCTTCGAGGTGGCGGCCGTCAACGCCGTCGGCGAGGGAGACCGCTCGGCCCCGACGTCGACGATCACCCTGCCCGAGGTCCCTTCGAACGACGGGGCCACCGCCGCCCCGGGCACGGGCGTGCTCTCGTCGAACGACGGCTGGGACACCGGCCTGAAGGACGGCACCTTCCAGCTCACGATGAACCTGTGGTGGGGCTCGAACGGCTCGCTGTTCAAGCTGTACCGCGACGGGGAACTGGTCGCGGCAATGCCCCTGACGATGGCGACGCCGAATGCGCAGAAGAGCGTCGTCGACATCGCCGGGCTCGGCAACGGCACCTATCAGTTCACGGGTGAGCTGGTGAACTCGAAGGGGACGACGGCGACCAAACCGCTCACGGTGAAGGTGACGGATGCCGCTCCGGGAGCGCCCGTACTCTCCTCCGACAACAGCGACCGCGACGGCGCGTACTCCCTGACGGCGAACCTCTGGTGGGGCACGAACGCGACCTCGTACCGCCTGCTCGAGAACGACGTCGAGATCGCGTCGGGCGCGCTCACCGCGGCGACCCCCGCCGCGCAGAAAGTGGTCGTTCCCGTCACCGGCCGCGCGGTCGGCACGTACACCTACACCATCGAGTTCGCGAACGCCGGAGGAGCGACCACGAGCGCTCCGTTGAGGGTGGTGGTGGCGAAGTAGAGCGGCGCGAGATCGCCCCGCGGGTGCCTGCCCGCGGGGCGGTTCACGTGTACCGGGGCGCATCCCGTGCGCCGGGGCGGTCGCCGGACGCCCCGGCGCACGGACGGCGCCGCGGAAGGCGCCGAACTCGCGATTACGAGCCGTGCGCCTCTTCCGACACCGACTGCCATTCGCGCCACGTCTGCAGACGCGACTCGTAGTCGCGCTCGGCGATGCCGAGGGGCGCCTTGCCGAAGAAGATACGCAGCGGCGGGTTCTCGGCATCCACCACCTTCAGGATCGCGGAGCGTGTGGCTTCGGGCTTTCCGGGGTCGTTGGCCGACGGACGCTTGGCCGCCTCCTCGCGCACGGCGGAGTACGCGTCGATCTCGTCGCTGCGCTTGGCCGACGGACCCGACCAGTCCGTGGAGTACCCGCCGGGCTCGATGAGGGTGACATGGATGCCGAAGCCCGCGACCTCCTGCGAGAGCGACTGCGACAGTCCCTCGAGCGCCCACTTCGACGCGTGGTAGGCGCCGACGGTCGGGAACGCGCTGATGCCGCCGATGCTCGAGACCTGGATGATGTGGCCCGAGCCCTGCTCCCGCATGATCGGAAGAGCCGCTTGCGTGACCCACAGCGCGCCGAAGAAGTTCGTCTCGAGCTGAGCGCGCACCTCGTCTTCGGTGAGCTCCTCGACCATGCCGAAATGCCCGAAGCCGGCGTTGTTGACGACCACGTCGAGCACGCCGAACTTCTCGTGCGCCTTCCGCACGGCGTCGATGTCCGCCGGGCGGTCGGTGACGTCGAGCTGCAGGGGCAGGAACGTGTCGGGGTGGGAGTCGACGAGCTCCTGCACGTCGTCGAGGTTGCGGGCCGTTCCGGCGACGTTGTCGCCGCGCTCCAGCGCCGCTTCGGCCCATTCGCGGCCGAAGCCCTTGGATGCGCCGGTGATGAACCAGGTCTTGCTCATGGATGTCCTCCGAAGAGATGAGGGGGTGAATGCGGGCGACGGTACGCCGCGTTCCTCATCCCTCCGGACGGCTTGACAGCCCGACCGGACTCTCGCGCTCCGGCATCACCCGACCGGCTCGGGGCGGAATCCTCGCCTCGGGGCGCGCGATTCTCGCCCCGAACGGAAGGATCCGCCCCGAACCGCGTCATCCCGCGGCGACGACCTCGCGCTCGCCCGGCCCGGGCAGGATCTCGCGCAGCAGGTCGTCGAGCGTGACGACGCCGACGAGCCTCTCGCCCTCGACCACGGTCGCGAGCTGCACCCGTCCGCGGCGCATGCGGGCGAGGGCGTCGTAGGCGGATGCCGAGGGCTCGAGCAGCAGCGGATCGCGGGCGATGTCGCGCGCCGGCGTCGACGGATCGATCGCGAGCGTGTCGCGCACGTGGATCACGCGAGACGCCGCACCCGAGCCCACCAGGATGCGCAGGTGCGTGGACGACGCCGCGACGGCCTGGACGTCGGCGACCGTGGCATCCATCGCAACGGCCGTGGGGGAGCGGTCGGTGCGTACGATGTCGCCCACGGTGAGCGTGCCGAGCGCGATCGCCTGGGCGATGGGTTCGGAGTACTGCTGCTCGAGCGTGCCCGCCTGACGCGAGTGCGCGACCAGTTCGCGGATCGTGTCGGCGTCCTGCCCACCCGCCGCGGCCTTGTCGACGGGCTCGACGCCCGAGGCCTTCACGAGGCGGTTCGCGATGTGGTTGATCCACAGCAGGAACGGACGCAGCGGCCAGGTGAGGGCACGGGCCAGGATGCCGGTGGCCTTCGCCGCGGTCTCGGGGTGCGCGATCGCCCACGACTTCGGCGCCATCTCGCCGATGACCAGGTGCAGGAAGGTCACGACGATCAGCGCGAGCATGAACGCGATGATGTCGGCGAGGACGTAGGGCAGGCCCCACGCCTCGAACACCGGGGCCAGCGCGTAGTCGATCGCCGGCTTCGTGATCGCGCCGAGCAGGAAGGTGCAGGCGGTGATGCCGAGCTGCGCGAAGGCGAGCATGACGGTGAGCTCGTTGACCCCGCGCAGGGCCGCGCGGGCGGACGCGCTCCTGGCGGCCTCCTCCTCGAGCCGGTGACGACGGGCCGCGAGGAGGGCGAACTCGACGATGACGAAGAAGGCGCTCGCGATGATCAGCGCGGCCGTGATGAGCGCGACGGTCCAGCCGTTCATCGGGCCACCTCCTCGCCGTGGGCCGGGCCGTCGACGGCGGCGGCGTCCCGGTCCACCTCGTGCAGCTGCACGCGCACCTGCGACGGCACGTGACGGTCGACCTCGACGACCTCGACCGCGAGCCAGCGCTCGTAATCGAGTCCCTGCACGGTCTCGGACGCCCGCTCGGGCAGGTCGATCCGTACGACCCCGCCGACGGGCGGGAGGTCGCCGTGCGTCTCGATCACGAGACCCGCGACGGTCTCGACATCGCTGTGGGCGAGGTCGTGGCCGATGAGCCTCTCGAGTTCGTCGAGGTGCAGGTCGCCCGGTACGCTCCACGCGTCGTCGCCGACAGCGGCCACCTCGGCCACCTCGGCGTCGTGCTCGTCCGAGAGCTCGCCGATGACCTCTTCGGTCAGGTCCTCGATGGTCAGGATCCCGTCGAAGTTGCCGTACTCGTCCACGACGCACGCCAACTCGTTGCGCGTCTGCCGCATGCGCTCCAGCGCCACCGGGAGCAGCATCGATGTCGGGATGACGACCGCCGACCGCATGACGGATGCCACCGGCGCGGCATCCGCGGGATCCTCTCGGAGGATGTCGATGAGCTCGACCACGCCGACGGGGGAGTCCTCCGCGCCGATCACGGGGTAGCGCGTGTGGCCGGTGGCCATGAGAGCGCGCACCTCACCGACGGTGGTCTCGGGCGTCACCGATCCCACCTGCGATCGCGGCACCATCGCATGCTCGACGTCGCGCTGGGGGAAGTCGAGGATGCGGTCGATGATGATCGACAGGTCGTCGGGCAGGTCGCCGCTCTGGCGCGACTCCTCGATGATCGCTTCGAGGTCGCGCGCCGTGGCGCTCTCGTCGACGTCCTCGAGGGGCTCGATGCGCAGGAGGCGCAGAAGCGCGTTGGCCGCGACGTCGAACACCGTGATGAGCCAGCCGAAGAGCAGCAGGTAGATGCGCGTCGGCACGGCGAGGGCGCGCGCGAGCGGCTCCGGGTTCGCGATCGCCAGGTTCTTCGGGTAGAGCTCGCCGAAGATCATCGTGACCACGGTCGCGAGCAGCAGCGCGCCGACGGTTCCGATCAGCACGGACACGGCCGGGTCGACGCCGACGCCGCCGAGCAGCGTGCCGATCGACTCGCCGATCAGTGGCTCGGCGACGTACCCGATGAGCAGTCCGGTCACCGTGATGCCGAGCTGGGCGCCCGACAGCATGAACGAGGTGCGCTTGGTGATCGCGAGAACACGTTTCGCTTGCGCGTCGCCCTTCTCGGCCCGCGCGGTCAGCCGCGCCCGGTCGACGGACATGTAGGCGAACTCCTGCGCGACGAAGAATCCGCAGGCGACGATGATCGCCAAGGTCACGATGATCCCCAACAGAAGCGTCAGGGCCGCGGCCAGCATCAGATCTCACCCCCTCTCGAGAAGAGGGGGCTCGAAGATCGGCCCTCCTGGTCGGGGGAGGTGCGGTGATGGCTCACGGGTTTCTCTCTCGTGGGTCGGATGATCGCAGATCGTGATCCAATGTAGCGACCCTGTCGTCGGACAGCCTGGGCGTTCGCCGCGACCTCCGGAACGGGCCCTGGAGCGCGACACACCCGGTGAGCGATATATCGCTCCCGCGGTACCCCCGCGGCGTGCGGAGTGGGATACTGATAGTCCCCGCATTGCCTCGCTTCCCGGCGTGGTCCCGCCCTTGCTCTACCGGTACGTTTCGGCGCGCCAGAAAAGGACCTGTCGTGGGAAGACTCATCTACCGAGACCGCGCATCGTTCGACATCGACGACCGCATCCTCGCTCACCTCCGCATCGTCGTCATGAACAAGCTGCGACGCAACGAGGGGTTCATGCTCCAGCTGCCCGTCAACGAGGGCGTGCGCCAGGCGAGCCTGTGGATCCACGCCTCGAACGCGTTGGTCATGCAGTTCTACGGCGGTCGGGAGCCCGCGATCGACCGCGAGCTCATCGATCAGATGATGCACGACGCCAGCGGCGCCGACGGTCTCACACTCACGGCCGCGGGAATCGCCCCGCCGCCCGCCCCGCCCCGCCGCCCGGTGGGTCGCACGGCGAACTGACGCATCCCCGCCCCGGGCTGACGGCGCGGGCGCCGTTCACGCTCCGCCCGCCGCACGGACGTCGCCCGCGCCCGGCGCGCGCTCATCGTCTCGCCTCACGCGCGACACGCTGATCGCGCCGCATTCAGGCGATGGTGAACGGCAGCTCGACCTCGAAACGCGCCCCCGTCGGCGACGCGACGTACCGGACGTCGCCGCCGTGCGCGCGGGCGATCCCGCGGGCGATCGGCAATCCCAGTCCGACGCCCGCGGCCGAGGCCCGCGCGTCATCCAGGCGCACCAGCCGGTCGAAGATCCGCTCCCGGTCGGCGGCGGGCACCCCCGGGCCGTCGTCGGTCACCGAGATCACGGCGCGTCGGTCGTCCATCCGCAGGGCGAGTTCGATCTCCCCCGTCCCGCCCGTCGCACGGGCGGCGTTCTCGATCAGGTTCGCCACGACCTGGGCGATGCGATCGACATCCACGGTCGCCCGGACCGGCTGATCGGGAACCGCCGTGCGCAGCCGCACCGAGGGGTGCACGAGCGGCACGCGGCGCGCCTCGGCATCCACGAGGGTGCGCAGATCGATGTCGACGCGTTGCAGATCGAGTCCACGATCCACCCGCGCCATCGTCAGCAGATCGTCGACGAGGCGCGACGCGCGCGTGGCCTCCCGTGCCACGTGCGCGGCGAGCATCTCGCGTTCGGGCCCGTCCAGGTCGGCACGCACGAGGGTGTCGGCGGCCGCCCGGATGCCGGCGACGGGCGTGCGCAGCTCGTGAGCGGCATCCGAGAGGAACGCCCGCAGCCGCTGCTCGGCCTCGCGGGCCGTCTTCTCCGCGCCCACGACATCGTCGAGCATGTCGTCGAGCGCCGTCGCCACTCGACCGATCTCGGTGTCGGTGCGCGTCGGGTGCAGTCTCCGCTCCCGTTCGCCCGCGCCGATCGCTCGGGCGACCTCCGAGACCCGGTCGAGGGGGCGCAGGCTCCGCCGGACGACGAGTGTCACGGCGCCCGCCGCGAGGACGAGCACGCCGATCGACGACACGGCCATGATCCACCGCACTTGCCCCAGGGTCTCGCCGACACCGACGGCCGAAGCGGTGAGCGTCAGAGTCGATCCGTCGCTGAGCGTCGAGCGCAGGGTGATCAATTGATCGTCGCCCGACACCTCGGATGCCACGACATCCACGCCGCTGGAGGGCGTGGGCTGCGGTACCGAACGCTCCCCGGGCGCCCCGCCCCCCGGTCCTCCCGGCCCGCCCGGCGCCTCGCGCAGCTGCTCGGGGCTCGGGCCCGCCACCACCGACCCGCCGCCTGCGGAGTCGATGCGGACGGCGAGGCCCTGGTCCGACAGACGCTCCGCCAGGTCGGAGTCGTCGACGATGCCGACCAGTGACGCGGTCGCGGCGGCGCGATCACGCAGGCGCTCCTCGATCTGTCCACGCAGTCGTGCGCCGAGCGCCAGGTCCACCACGACCGCCAGCACCACGAGCAGCAGCGCCACGAGAGCCACGACGGCGACGATCGTGCGGCGTCGCAGCGACCCCGAGCGCAGGACCGCGGAGCTCACGCGGCCGCGCTCAAGCGGTAGCCCAACCCGCGCACGGTATGGATCAGTCGAGGCCCGTGCTGCTCCATCTTGCGACGCAGGGCGCTGAGGTGCACCTCGACGAGGTTGGGGTCGTAATCGTCGTAGCCCCACACCTGGGTGAGGATCTGCGCCTTCGACAGCGTGCGTCCGCGACTCTCCGCGAACAGCTGCAGCAGGCGGAACTCCGTCGCCGTCAGTTCGAGCGGCGCTCCCGCGCGGTGGGCGGTCGCGGCATCGGGATCCACCAGCAGGTCGCCGACCGCGATGGTCTGCGGAAGGCGCCCGCGCCGACGGAGCACGACACCGGCGCGCGCGACGAGCTCGGCCATCGTGAACGGCTTGACGACGTAGTCGTCGGCGCCCTCCGCGAAGCCGCGCAGACGGTCGTCGACCTCATCGCGCGCGGTCAGCATGATCACCGGGATGTCGCCCGTCGCGCGGACGAGGGGCAGCAACCGGATGCCGCTCGGTCCCGGCATCATCCAGTCGAGGATGACGAGGTCGGGACGGAATCGATCGAGGCGGGCGCTCAGGTCGCTCCCGTCGGGGGCGGCCTCGGTGACGAAGCCCTCCGCCCGCAGCGCGGTCTGCACGGACACGCGGATCGTCTCGTCGTCGTCGAGGACGAGCACACGGGCGGGAGCGGACATCCGAGTGACGATAGGGCCGCCCCCTGAACGAGAGATATGGCTTGCGTATGCGCTCACCTCTCGGGCACCGGCTTCAGGTTCGCTTCAGTCCCGGCTCGAAGTCTGGTCTCAGAGCCGGTGACAGCCACCGGCGCAGGAGGACATCATGAACGACGACGAATACCCCACCCAGCCGCTCCCGCGCCTCGAGGAGACCGCCGAGCCGCGCCGCCGCTCCTGGCGGCGACCCGCCCTCATCGCGGGCGCCGTGATCGTGGCGGCGGGGCTCACCGGCGGCAGCGCCGCCCTGGCCGCGCAGACCGGGGGAGCGACGCTCACCGCGGCGACCTCGGCTCCGAGCGCCGACGGGGGCGCGACCGGCCCCGGCACCGCGCCGACGCCGGGGTCCACGCCGAGCGGAGCCCCCGCCGACGGCACCGCGCCCACGCCCGCCCCGGCTCCGACCGACGGCACCGCGCCCGCGGGCCCCACCGCTCCCGACGGCACCGGCCCCGGTGAGTGCGGCCCCGGCGGCGGCCCGGGCGCGAACGGTCCCGGAGCCCACGGCCCCGAGGGCGGCGGAGAGAAGCCCGCCCCGCCGACCGACGGCACCGCCCCGACGCCGCCCGCTCCTCCCGCCGAGGGATCCGCTCCCACCCCTCCCGCCGACGGTACCGCGCCCACCCCGCCCGCACCGCCCGCGGAGGGCTCGGCACCCACGCCGTCGGCTCCGGCCGGCAGCTGAGTCGGGGTCGCGCCGACCCCCTCACCGCGCTGACCGCCTCGCCACGCCATCCCCGTGCGTGCAGCGAGCGGTCAGCGCGGTGCGGCACGATCGAGGGGTGGCGAAGAGACGCAGACGACGGCCTTCCGCGGCCCGCGCGCGCGTGCTCCGCCGTCGCCGGATCACCGTCGGCGTCACGGCCGTCGTGCTCGTCGCCCTGATCGTGGTCGCCCTCGTGCCGCTGGTGTCGCTCACGCGGGCGTGGAACGCCGCGTGGAACGCCGAGACCCGACGCGACGCGGTCGACCTGGCATCCTTCGACCCCGGCACCCTGATCGGCGACGACGACTTCTACGACGGTGACGCGCTGACCGCCGATCAGATCCAGGCGTTCCTCGACGACCAGGTGGGCGCGTGCACGGGCGACACGTGCCTCGCCGATCTGCGCGTGGACTTCCCCGCGCGTGAACCGATCGTCTCGGATGCCACGGGCGAGACGGTCTGCGACGGATGGGACGGGGGAGAGCTGTCCGCGGCGCAGGTCATCGACCGCGTCCAGCGCGCGTGCGGTATCTCGGCGAAGGTCATCCTGGTGATGCTGCAGAAGGAGCAGAGCCTCGTCGCCGGTCGATCGGCCCGCGCCCCCCGCGCCGAGCAGCTGGGAGCCGCGATGGGGGCGCGCTGCCCCGACGACGCCGCGTGCGACCCGGGCGCGGCCGGCTTCGCCGAGCAGGTCGCCCAGGGAACGACCGATCTGAAGTCGTACAGCGCCTCGGGCTTCATGCGCCAGCCCGGAACGCACTACATCGCCTACTCGCCCGACCCGGCCTGCGGCGGCACCGACGTGACGATCACGAACCGCGCCACCGCGGCGCTGTACAACTACACGCCCTACCAGCCGAACCCGGCGGCCCTCGCCGCGCGGTGGGGCACGGGCGACGCCTGCTCGGCCTACGGCAACCGCAACTTCGCGTTGTACTGGGCACTCTGGTTCGCCTGACCGAACCTCCGTGACGGGCGGCCGAATCACAGTGTTGTGATTTCGTTATGCACGGGCGATAATTGCCGGGACAAACGAACAGCCGCCGTGCTCCATCACAGGTCGTAGGGGAAGACGTACCTGACGAAGGAGAGACCATGGCGATCACGTCTTCGCGCGGAGTGATCCTGATCCACTCCGCGCCCCGCGCGTTGTGCCCCCACCTCGAGTGGGCGGTGGGACGCGCTCTCGGCCGTGCCGTCAACTTCGACTGGGCCGACCAGCCCGTGCTGATGGGCAGCCGCCGTGCGGAGTTCTACTGGGAGGGCCCGGTCGGCTCCGGCGCCGCGCTCGCGAGCGCGATCCGCGGATGGGAGCACCTGCGCTTCGAGGTGAGTGAAGACCCCACGCCGCGCAGCGACGGCGGTCGCTGGATGCACACGCCGGGGCTCGGCATCCACTACGCGCAGACCGACGCCTCGGGCAATGTCGTCATCGGCGAGGACCGCGTGCGCTACGCCATGGAGGTCGCCGCCGGCGATCCCTTCGAGTTGCAGCGCGAACTCGACGTCGCCCTCGGCTCCGCGTGGGACGAAGAGCTCGAGCCGTTCCGCCACGCGGGCGATGATCAGCAGATCGTCTGGCTGCACAAGGTCGGCTGAGACCCCCGGGCGGGGAGGCGCCACTACCGGAGGCCGGTGTCCATACCCGGCACCGGGACCGCGTATCCCCACCCGGATGAAAGAGAACGCCCCCTGGCATCCCCGATCGCAGTCGGGGGGATGCCAGGGGGCGTTCTTCTGCGGTCAGACCGAGGCGATCGCGACGACGGCGTTGTGCCCGCCGAAGCCGAACGAGTTGCTGATGGCGAGCTGGTCGCCCGCCCCCAGCTCGACGGGAGCGCCGGAGAGGGCGAACGGGACCTCGGGGTCCTGCTCGGTGAGGTTGATCGTCGGCGGCGCGACGCGGTTCTGCAGAGCCAGCACGGTGAAGATCGCCTCGAGGGCACCCGTGCCACCGAGCAGGTGGCCGGTGGAGGCCTTGGTCGCCGAGACGGGGATCTCGTCGACGCGGTCGCCGAAGACGGAGCGCAGTGCCTTGTACTCGTTCGGGTCGCCGACGGGCGTCGAGGTGGCGTGCGCGTTGATGTGGGTCACGTCGTCGACCGACGCTCCGGCCATCTCCAGCGCCATGTGCACCGCGCGGGCGGCTCCGTGGCCCTCGGGATCGTTGGCGGTGATGTGGTACGAGTCCGCGGTCACGCCGCCGCCCACGATCGAGGCGTAGATCTTGGCGCCGCGGGCCTTGGCGTGCTCCTCGGTCTCGAGGATGAGGACGCCGGCGCCCTCGCCCATGACGAAGCCGTCGCGGTCGATGCTCGCCGGGCGCGAGGCGGTCTCGGGGGAGTCGTTGCGCTTGGACAGCGCCTGCATCGACGCGAACGAGGCGATCGTGATCGGGTGGATGGCCGATTCGGTCCCCCCCGCGATCACCACATCGGCGAGGCCGTCGCGGATGTGCTGCACGGCGTTGACGATCGACTCCGTGCTCGAGGCGCAGGCGGAGGCGACCGTGCGTGCGAAGGCGCGTGCGTTGAAGTGCAGCGAGAGGTTGCCCGCCGCGGCGTTGGGCATGAGCATGGGCACCGTCATCGGCATGACGCGACGCGGGCCCTTCTCGCGCAGGGTGTCCCAGGCGTCGAGCAGCGTCCAGACACCGCCGATGCCGGTGGCGAAGTCGACGCCGAGACGGTCGGGGTCGATGTCGGGGCTGCCGGCGTCTTCCCATGCTTCCTTGGCCGCGACCATGGCGAGCTGCGACGAGGGGTCGAGCCGCTTGGCGACGGGTCGCTCGAGCACGGTTTCGGGACGCACGAGCGCCTCGGCGGCGAAGGTGACGGGCAGGTTGTACTGCTCGACCCATTCGTGCTCGAGGGATCGGGCGCCGGAGGTTCCGGCGAGCAGGGCGGACCAGCTCTCGGGTGCCGTTCCGCCGATGGGCGAGGTGGCTCCGATGCCGGTGACGACGATGCGGGGTGTGCTCATGAGCGAGAGATCCTTGGTGCGGCCGACAGGTCGTGACCGGTGGGGGCCGGAGCCCCCACCGGGAGGTGTCAGGACTGGTTCGACGTGATGAACGTCACGGCGTCGCCGACGGTCTTGAGGTTCTTGACCTCGTCGTCGGGGATGGTGACGCCGAACTTCTCCTCGGCGTTGACGACGATCGTCATCATCGAGATGGAGTCGATGTCGAGGTCGTCGGTGAACGACTTCTCGAGGGCGACCTCGTCGGCCGAGATACCGGTCTCGTCGGTGATGAGCTCGGCAAGGCCGGCGAGAACCTCGTCGTTGGTGAATGCCATGATGTCTCCTGTTTCTTGGGGGCGGGCCTGACAGGCCCCGATCAGTCTAGGGTTCGACGCTCTCGCGTCAGGGAAGCACGACGACCTGCGCGCCGAACACGAGCCCGGCGCCGAAGCCGATCTGCAGCGCGAGACCGCCGCTGAGCTCGGGGTGCTCCTCGAGCAGACGGTGGGTGGCGAGCGGGATGGATGCCGCGGAGGTGTTGCCCGTGGTCTCGATGTCGCGGCCGATGACGACGGTCTCGGGCAGGCCCAGCTGCTTGGCGAACTCGTCGATGATGCGCATGTTGGCCTGGTGCGGCACGAACGCCGCGAGGTCGCCGGGCTCGATGCCCGCGGCCTCGATCGCCTGACGCGCGACCTTCACCATCTCCCACACGGCCCAGCGGAAGACCGTGGGGCCCTCCTGGCGGAGGGTGGGCCACGGCGCCGTGCCGTCTCGGAACTCGTTCAGCGTGGCGTTCATGCCCACGGCATCCGCCTTGGAGCCGTCGGATCCCCAGACGGTCGGGCCGATGCCGGGGGTGTCGCTCGGTCCGACGACCACGGCGCCCGCGCCGTCGCCGAGGAGGAACGAGATGCTGCGGTCGGTGGGGTCGACGATGTCGCTGAGCTTCTCGGCTCCCACGACGACGACGTGCGTCGCGAGACCCGCGCGCACGAGGGCGTCGGCCTGGCCGACGCCGTAGGCGAAGCCTGCGCACGCGGCGTTGACGTCGTAGGCGGCGGCGGGGTTCGCGCCGATCCGGTCGGCGACGATCGCGGAGGCCGAGGGCGTCTGCTTCGGGTTGCTGATGGTGGCGACGATCACGGCGTCGATGTCGGAGGGGGAGACGCCGGACTTCTCCACGGCTTCGCGTGCGGCCTCGGCGGCCAGGTCGATGGCATCCGTCTCCTTGTTGGCGCGGACGCGCGTGACGATGCCGGTGCGCTGGCGGATCCACTCGTCGCTCGAGTCGATCGGACCCACGAGGTCGTCGTTGGGGACGAAGTTCTCGCCGCGGGCCGCGCCGTACGAGTAGATGCGGGTGTGGGCCGCGCCCTGGGTCTGGCGGAGGGTGGGGGTGCTCATGCCTGGTCTTCCTTCAGCAGTGAGACGGCCGCGTCGAGGTCGTCGGGGGTCTTGACCGCCACGGTCGGGGTGCCGCGCAGGGCGCGCTTGGCGAGCCCGGTGAGCGCCCCCGCGGGCGAGAGTTCGATGATGCCGGTGACGCCGTGCTCCGCGAACGAGGCCATGCAGCGGTCCCAGCGGACGGGCGAGGCCACCTGCGCGACGACGAGGTCGAGCGCGCGGCGACCGTCGGAGACGACGGAGCCGTCGGAGTTGGTCCACAGCGTCAGGTTCGGGTCGGCGACCTCGACGTCGGCCGCGGCGGATCGCAGCGTCTCGACCGCCGGCTCCATGAAGCGGGTGTGGAATGCACCGGCGACCTGCAGCGGGATGACCCGCGCACCGCGGGGAGCCTCCGCGGTGAGCTCGGCCAGGGCCGGCAGCTCTCCGGCGGCGACGATCTGCCCGCCGCCGTTGTAGTTGGCGGGGGTGATGTCCAGCGCCGCGAGGCGTTCGAGAACGGCCTGTTCGTCTCCGCCGACGACGGCGCTCATTCCGGTGTCGACCGCCGAGGCCGCCTCGGCCATCGCGCGACCGCGCAGACCGACCAGGCGCAGCGCGTCGGCGTCGCTCAGGACCCCGGATGCCGCCAAGGCGGCGATCTCACCGACGGAGTGCCCCGCGACACCGGCGACGGGTGTGCCCGTGCGCTCGTTCAGTGCCGCCCACGACAGCAGGGACGCGGCGACGATGAGCGGCTGGGCGACCGCGGTGTCGCGAATCCGGTCGGCATCCCATTCGGTACCGGCGGCGATGAGGTCGACTCCGGCCTGATCGGAGAAGGCGGCGAGGCGCTCACGCGCCCCGTCGATCTCGAGCCACGGCGAGAGGAACCCGGGGGTCTGCGAGCCCTGTCCGGGGAAGACGGCGATGATCACCGTCCCATCCTGCCAAGGATCGGGCCGGTGCTTATGGAGATATCGGCACAGATATGCGGCGTGTCTTTGTGCGCGCCGTGCATCAGCACGGCCGTCACCCCTCCGTCGAGTGTCCACGACACGCCGCACGCCGGTGCTCGGAACGGCGTGTCGGGGACACTCGACGAGAGGAAGCCGAGGGGCGCGTCAACGGGACGCGAGCGGTCGCCGACTGGCGAGACCGCGCCGGCGGGTGGCATCCGTGCCGATCGAGCCCAGGATCAGCGCCGTCTGCAGGATCAGCGCTTCGCGGGGGCCCGTGGCATCCCAGCCGATCACCTCGGAGACGCGCTTCAGGCGATAGCGCACCGTGTTGGGGTGCACGTAGAGTTCGCGGGCTGTCGCCTCGAGCGACCGGCCGTTGTCGAGGTAGCTCCACAGGGTCGCGACGAGATCGGCGCTGTGCGCCTGCAGGGGGCGGTAGACGCGGTCGACGAGGGTCTGCTTGGCCACCGCGTCTCCCGCGAGGGCGCGCTCCGGGAGCAGGTCGTCGGCCTCGACCGGACGCGGGGCGTGGCGCCACGCCCGCGCGACGGCGAAACCCGCCAGCGCGGCGCGGGCGCTCTGTCCTGCGTCGACCAGCGCCGGAACGGCCGGGCCCAGCACGAGGTGCCCCGACCCGAAGCCGGGCTCGAGGCGCTTCGCGATCTCGGGGAAGGGCAGTTCGGCGGCGTCTTCTCCGCTCGAGCGTGCGGGCAGATCCGCACGGCCGACCACCAGCACGAGCCTCGACCCCTGCACCCCGATGAGCACATCCACGCCGAGCTTGCGCGCCGTGCGCCGCACCTGATCGACGTCGAGCTGCGGGGGAGTGGTGCCCACGAGCACCGCGACCTCGCCATGACCGTGCCACCCGAGGGCGGCGATGCGGCTGGGGAGCTCGTCGTCGGCCTCGCCCGTGAGGATCGAGTCCACCACGAGCGCCTCGAGACGCGCGTCCCACAGGCCCCGGGCCTCGGCCGCCCGGGCATAGACGTCGGCGGCGGCGAAGGCGACCTCGCGCGAGTACGACAGCATCGCCTCGCGCACCTTCTCGCTCCGCCCGGCGACGCGTTCCTCCATGACCTCGACGGTGACGCGTACCAGCTGCAGCGTCTGCGTCAGGCTCACACTGCGCAGCAGTTCACGCGGCGCCGCGGCGAAGATGTCGGCCGCGATCGCGGGGGTGGATGCCGGTTCCTCGAACCACTGCAGGAACGAGGTGATGCCGGCCTGCGCGACCAGCCCCACCGCCGATCGCCGCGCGGGCGGCATCTCGGCGTACCACGGGAGCGTCTCTTCGAGGCGCTGGATCGTCGCGGTGGCGAGATCGCCGGAGATGCGCCGCAGCCACGTGAGGGTCTCGGCCTTCTCGACCGCGGCGTCGCCCGCCGGAGACCGGTCGGACCCGGCCCCGCCCGCGGTGCGGGGGGAACCGGGTCCGACGGTGGAGTCCGTCACCGGACTCAGGCCTCGCCGCCCGCGTTGCCGCTGGTGCCGGCGTTGACGTCGTGCAGGCGGTACTTCTCGATCGCCTGACCGACGACGGCGCGGTCGACCTTGCCCTCTTCGGCCAGGGCCTGCAGGGCGCGCACGGCGAGCGAGGGGCCGTCGATCTTGAAGAAGCGACGGGCCGCGGCACGCGTGTCGGAGAAGCCGAAGCCGTCGGCGCCGAGCGTCCAGTAGTTCTGCGGAACCCACTGGCGGATCTGGTCCTGCACCGCGTGCATCCAGTCGCTGACGGCCACGACGGGACCCTCGGCCTCCTTCAGCTTGTCGGTGAGATAGGCCACGCGCGGCTCCTCATCGGGGTGCAGGAAGTTATGCTCGTCGGCGGCGAGACCGTCGCGACGCAGCTCCGACCACGAGGTCACCGACCACACATCGGCCTTCACACCCCAGTCGTCCTTCAGCAGACGCTGCGCCTCGAGGGCCCACGGCACACCGACGCCCGACGCGAGCAGCTGGGTGCGGGGACCGTCGCCCTCACCGGTGGAGATGTGGTGGATGCCGCGGACGATGCCGTCCACGTCGACGCCCTCGGGCTCGGCGGGCTGCACGTACGGCTCGTTGTAGACCGTCATGTAGTACATGACGTTCGGGTCGGAGTGCTCGCCGCCGTACATGCGCTCGATACCGCTGCGCACGATGTGGGCGATCTCGTAGCCGTAGGCCGGGTCGTACGACACGGTGGCGGGGTTGGTCGAGGCCAGCAGCTGCGAGTGACCGTCGGCGTGCTGCAGACCCTCACCCGTCAGCGTGGTGCGGCCGGCGGTGGCGCCGATGATGAAGCCGCGCGCCATCTGGTCACCCGCGGCCCACTGGGCGTCGCCCGTGCGCTGGAAGCCGAACATCGAGTAGAAGACGTAGACCGGGATCAGCGGCTCGCCGTGGGTCGCGTACGCCGTGCCGGCCGCGGTGAACGCCGCGAGGGCCCCCGCCTCGTTGATGCCGACGTGGATGATCTGGCCCTCGGGGCTCTCCTTGTACGCCAGCAGCAGCTCGCGGTCGACGGAGGTGTAGTGCTGGCCCTTGGGGTTGTAGATCTTCGCCGTCGGGAAGTACGCGTCCATACCGAACGTGCGCGCCTCGTCGGGGATGATCGGCACGATGCGGTGGCCGAAGCCCTTGACGCGCAGCAGGTCCTTCAGCAGACGCACGAACGCCATCGTGGTCGCCACGTCCTGGGTGCCGGAGCCCTTCTTGGGCAGCGCGTACGCGGCATCCCCGGGCAGTTCCAGACCCACGTGGGTCGTGCGACGCTCGGGCAGGAAGCCGCCGAGCGAGCGACGACGCTCCAGCATGTACTGGATCGTCTCGTCCTTCTCACCGGGGTTGTAGTACGGCGGCTGGTAGGGGTTCTCTTCGAGCTGCGCATCGGTGACGGGGATGTCCATCGCGTCGCGGAACGACTTGAGGTCGTCCAGCGTCAGCTTCTTCATCTGGTGCGTGGCGTTGCGGCCCTCGAAGTGGGGACCGAGGCCGTAGCCCTTGATGGTCTTGGCGAGGATGACGGTGGGCTGCCCCTTGTGCTCGGCCGCCGCCTTGAACGCCGCGTAGACCTTGCGGTAGTCGTGGCCGCCGCGCTTGAGGCCCCAGACCTGGTCGTCGGTGTAGTCCTTGACGAGTTCGAGCGCACGGGGGTCGCGACCGAAGAAGTTCTCACGGACGTACGCGCCGTTCTCGGCCTTGTAGGTCTGGTAGTCGCCGTCGGGCGTGGTGTTCATGAGGTTGAGCAGGGCGCCCTCGGTGTCGCGGGCGAGCAGGTCGTCCCACTCGCGACCCCAGACGACCTTGATGACGTTCCAGCCGGCGCCGCGGAAGAAGCTCTCGAGCTCCTGGATGATCTTGCCGTTGCCGCGGACGGGGCCGTCGAGGCGCTGCAGGTTGCAGTTGATGATGAAGTTGAGGTTGTCGAGGCCCTCGTTCGCCGCGACCTGCAGCTGACCGCGGCTCTCGACCTCGTCCATCTCGCCGTCGCCGAGGTAGGCCCACACCTGCGAGCCGCCGACGTCCTTGATGCCGCGGTTGGCGAGGTACTTGTTCGACATCGCCTGGTAGATGGCGTTGATCGGCCCGAGACCCATCGACACCGTCGGGAACTGCCAGAACTCCGGCATGAGACGGGGGTGGGGGTAGGAGGGGATGCCGTTCGGCGCCGCCGACTTCTCCTGACGGAAGCCGTCGAGCTGCGCCTCCGTGAGGCGACCCTCGAGGAAGGCGCGCGCGTACGCGCCGGGCGAGGCGTGCCCCTGGATGAAGATCTGGTCGCCGCCGGACGGGTCGTCGAGGCCGCGGAAGAAGTGGTTGAAGCCCACTTCGTACAGGGCCGCCGACGACGCGTAGGTCGAGATGTGGCCGCCGACGCCGATGCCGGGACGCTGCGCGCGGTGCACGGTGACCGCCGCGTTCCAGCGGATCCACTTGCGGTAACGACGCTCGAGCTCTTCGTCGCCCGGGAACTCGGGCTCGTTCTTCTGAGCGATCGTGTTGATGTAATCGGTGGTCGGAACCATCGGCACGTTGAGGTGCAGTTCCTTCGAGCCCTTGAGCAGGCTCAGCATGATCTCGCGAGCGCGAGCCGGACCCTTCGCCTGGACCAGCTGTCGCAGGGATTCCTGCCACTCCCCGGTCTCTTCCGGGTCGCTGTCCTGCGGCCCCTGCGAATACGGATCCTGGTCGTGAACAGTCACGGAAGACCTTTCGTCGTCTGGCAGGTCATGCCAGAGAATCGCCATACGAGTGCGGCAACCCTTGTTCGCTCCGCACAATCAACCAGCGTCCAGCCTAGCGAGTCGGCGCACCATCGGGTGCGCGGGGAGCCCGCGGTCCTGCTCCGACCGTCACGACCCTTCGACGTCGAGGAGTCCCGTCCCGGCTGTGGAGAAGCGATGAAGGACGCCGGAGCCCGGGCCCGAAGGCGGGACGGGTCTAGCCTGAGCGCGTGAGCCCGCAGGATCCCTCCGCGTTCCGCACGCGGCCCGAGCACCGCTGGCCGGTGCTGATCGCCCTCGCCGTGGGGGCGGGACTGTACGCCTTCCTGCCCACGGAGGCCGCCGGCATCCTGAAGTACGTCGTCGTGGGCGCCGGCGCGCTGTGCGCCGTTCCCATGGTCGTGACGAATCCCTCGCGACTCACGCGCGAGTCGCGATGGGGGCGCGGCTTCGCGCTGGCGTTCACCGCCGTGCTGCTCCTCGCGAACCAGGTGGCGCTGGTGCTGCTCGTCCACCAGCTGCTGCAGGGGCAGGGCGACGGGGCGGGAACGCTGCTCGGCGCCGCGCAGGTGTGGGCGATCAACGTGATCGGCTATGCCGTCGTCTACTGGGAGATGGACCGGGGCGGACCGATCGCCCGCCGCCGGGACCCCCGAGACGAGCTCCCGGCCGCCGATTTCCAGTTCCCGCAGGACAGCGACCGCGACGCCGTCAACGAAGTGCGGCGACGCTCGTCCGACGTCGAGGACTGGGCGCCCGGGTACGTCGACTACCTGTACTTCTCGGCATCCAACGCCATGGCCTTCAGCCCCACCGACGTCATGCCGCTGTCGAGTCGGGCGAAGCTGTTCATGATGGTGCAGGCGGTGTCGGGGTTCATCCTGCTGGCGCTGGTGATCGCGCGGAGCGTGAACATCCTGAATTAGCGCTCGGCGGACGCGGGGGCCGTCACCCACGAACCGTCGGCCAGAAGCTCGCGCAGCTCGTTCACGAAGCGCGCGGCGTGGAAGCCGTCGGCCGCGGCGTGGTGGATCTGCAGGGCGACGGGCAGCAGCACGCGGCCGTCGCGGTCGACGTACCGGCCGAGCGTGACGATCGGCGCGAGATGCGCCCAGCCCTTCTGGGTGTTCAGCGTGAAGCCGGTGAAGTCCGTCCACGGCAGGCTCGAGACGTCGAAGGTGTTGCGCGGCGGTTCGCCCTGCGGGAAGAACTCCTCGGATGCCGCGTGCGCGGCGATCGTGCGCACGGCGGCGTCGTGGAACGCGGCGAAGTCCGGGTCGAAGGGAACCCACAGGCACGAGAAGGTCTCGCTCTCGGCGTGGAAGACCGTGAAGGCCGGGTGCACGCGATCCCACACGGCCGGCGCGCCCGTCTCGTCGAGGCTGAGGCGGAACTCGGGATGCCGATCGACGATCGCCGAGAGGGCCCAGATCTGCGCGACGTACGTGCGACGCTTAGACGCCCGCACGGCCGCGACGAAGTCGGTGACGTCGACCTCGACGGTCAGGGCGTACGTGCACGGCGACGCGTGCAGGTAGTGATCGAAGTGCTGCCGACGCGGCCACGAGTCGAGGTCGATGGGGGTGCGGTGCTCCATCGCTCCATGATGCGCGACGTGAGCGGACGGTGTACGGCACCGCGGGGGTGGTGGGCCCTGCCGGGATCGAACCGACGACATCCACGGTGGAAGTGCGGCGCTTGATGGCCCCCGTCGTCGACCTCGCCTCACGTCGCACCGGCGGCGAAGCGGCCTGAACCACCACGCCTCACCGAGTCGACCACGCGCGGAACATGCGCCGCAGCTCGCCGAACCCACCATGCAGCCGCCCTGTCGTCACACGTTCGTGCAGTTCCTCGGTGAGGTACGCGGTGGGGGCGTGGCGGACGGCGTTGCGGAGACCGCCGTTCATGAGGTCGTCTTCGGTGATGATGCCCGCGGAGACGAGAGCGTCGATCGGGTCTGCGGCGTACGCACGGGCGATGCGAATGATGCCCTCAGCGGGCGCTGTGCCGGCGTTGCGCCATCGGCTGACGGTGCTGTGCGTGAGGCCTGCCTTCCGGGCTATCTCGCGGTCTGAGTCCTGTCGGGTGGCGTGATCGAGCCACTGTCTCCACATCGTGATGGGGAACGCTCCTGGGGGGAACGCATGGGCGGGCGCCGCTTCGGGTGCGGTGCATGCGTGCCACACCATCCGAGCACGAACCGCCGACATTCCGCGGAGCGACTACCGAGGCGACTACGGGGAACCGTTCCGCCCGCGCACCATCTTGGGGACACGCCGCGAGCAATGGCTAGCGTCGCTCACCCGAAACAGCAGGGGGCCATCGGGCCGATGACGAGGGGGACGAGAACATGAGCACGACGCAGCAGAGACCACAACTCCGGCTGGTGTCCAGCCAGGATGAGTGGGACATAGCCCTGACCTACTTCGCCGACTTCCAGCGCTCCGCCGGGCTCGCCGACACGACCATCCGCAACCGTGCGTCGTTCGTGCGTACACTGCGGCGACGCTGCGGGAAGTCCTACGAGGACGTCACCCTCGCCGACCTCCGCCGCCACCTCGGCCGCCCCGACATCTCGGCCGGCACCCGCCGCACCGAGCGGGGCGCGCTCGTCGCGTTCTTCCGATTTCTGCTCGAGGACGAGCTCCGCGGCGACGACCCGACCGTGCGCCTCGCCCCGGTGACCGCGCCGAAGGGAACACCGCGCCCGTTCACCCGCGAGCAGGTCGACGCGATGCTGGAGTCGGGCGCGTACCGGAAGACCCGCGCGATGATCCTCCTCGGCTACTACCAGGGGTTCCGCGTCTCGCAAATCGCCGCGGTGCACGGGGGAGACGTCGACCGTCTCACGAGCACCATCCGCACCGTCGGGAAAGGCCAGAAGGAACGGCGCCTCCCGCTGCACCCGGTCATCGGCGCGCTCGCAGATGAGATGCCGGCCGACGGGTGGTGGTTTCCCGCGCGCGGCACCCGCACCGGACACGTCCGCGGCGCCTCGGTGACCGACCTCGTGACGAAAGCGAAGATCCGCGCCGGGATCACCGACCCGAAACTCACGCCGCACTCACTCCGCCACGCGTTCGGGACAGACCTCGTAGAGGCGGAGGTCGACATCCGCGTCGTCCAGGAGCTCATGATGCACGAGTCCCTCGCCACAACGCAGATCTACACCGGAGTCAGCGAACGCCGAAAGCGCGCAGCCGTCGCCGCCCTCCCCGGCCGCGTCGTCCCCATCCGCTCCGGACGATCGACACCGCGCGCAGCCTGACACGCCGAAAAAACACAGCAGTTGACACCCCAGTTCTGTCACCCCCTACCTTGATGGTTGGAACGGTGTCGCACACGGCACCAGGCGTCGAGACCCCCGGACGAGCACACGTGCCCCGGGGGTCTCGTGCTCACCACCACCGGCCCCCAGACCGGTGTCAACGCGGAACCTGCCCATGGCCGCGAAGGGCTCCCGCACACGCAATCGCCGCCACGGACTTCACCGGCGAGGAGCACCTGCACCGCCTCGAGAGGCGCCCCGCCACACCCGCGCCGGCGCCTCTCGAGAAACCTGTCACTGCCCCCACACGCCACCAGTGACAAGTTTCGGCGACAGTGACAGGTTCGTGACAAGTTCAAAAAGCAACCCGTCACTGCATCTAGACGCATAATTCCGCGGCTTCTCGCCCAACAGTGACAAGTAGTGACAAGTAATGGGGATCGTCACAGCTCTATGAATAGTTACTAAGGGACCTAGTTATACGCGCGCAGGGCAGCACCAGCTACCGAACAAGCAAAACCTGTCACTGCCACCCGCCCAGGAGGTGCATCGTGCTTCCCTCCGAAATGCCCGAATGCACCACCTGCGGCTCCCGCTACCCCAGCCACCTCGCCGCCGCCCTCTGCTGCGACACCGAGCTCGACAACACATGAGCCAACACCACAACAGCACCCGCGCCGACCGCATCGCCAAGAAGAAATTCAAGGACGAATGCGCCGCAGCCGGCCTACCCTGCTGGCTCTCCGGCTGCACCATCGACTACAACGCGCCCTGGAACGACTTCGACAACCCACGCCGCTTCCAACGCGACCACTTCTTCCCCGCCTCCACCCACCCCGACCTCTACTACGACCCCGACAACTGGCGACCCTCCTGCGCCGAATGCAACGAAGCACGCGGCAACAGCATGGCCGTCGGCGGCCTTGGCATCCCCTCCCGCCAATGGGTCCCCACCGAGTGAGGGGAGGGGCGTTCATGCCTCCCAGGCGCGCGACGCGGCCCACCTCCCGCGCGGCGAGCTTCCTCTCTCCCCGGATGTGGGGCGCCGATTTTCACCACCCTGGGAGGCGCTGATGGCTGCGACGCGACGGCACCGGAACGCGGTGACGCGGATGCTGCGTGCGTCGGGGCTGTTGCGCGTGGCGGAGGAAGCTCCGCTGGTGGAGCTGCTGAAGGATCTCGCCGCGGAGATGGATGCCGGGGGAGGGGCGCGCACGCGCGCGGACTACCTGTCGGCGCTGAAGGACGTACGCCGCGTGCTGGCCGCCGCGCCCGGCGCTGCCGGCGACGGTGACGATCGAGAGAAGCCCGCGACCTCGGCTGCGGCCGAGAGCGCACCGGCCGAGCCGGTGGAGTCCCCGGAGGTGGCGAGCTTTGCGAGTTTCAAGCGAGCTAAGGGGGGCGCTGCGGCGGGGTAAGGGCAAGACGACCCCGCGTCTGTGGACGAAGCCGCTGCGCGAGCTGACGCCGGAGACGTCCCACGGGTTCCATGTCATCGAGTTCGCGCTGACCTACCTCGGCATCACCCTGCGGCCGTGGCAGAAGTGGCTGCTGATCCACGCGCTCGAGCTGATGCCCGATGGTCGGTACCGGTTCCGCAAGGTCGTGATCATCGTCGGCCGGCAGAACGGCAAGACGAAGCTCATCGAGGTGCTCGCCCTGTGGTGGCTGTTCGTCGACTCGGACAGCTTCCCCGAGCACGTTCCCGCGGATGAGTTCCTGGTGCTCGGCACCGCGCAGGACCGCGACACTGCGAAGAAGGTGTGGAAGCGGGTTCTGCGCCGCTGCAATCCGGACGTGCTGAAGTGGCCGTCGCGGTTCTCGCCGGCGGCGCACGCTGCCCTGGTCCCGGCGTTGGTCGCCGAGGCCGCACGGCCGTCGACGACGAACGGGTCCGAGGCGATCGTCCACAAGAACGGCGCGCAGTATCAGATCGCCGCGTCGACATCCGGCGGTGCCCGTGGTGACTCGATCTCCCGCGCGGTGCTCGACGAGCTGCGTGAGCAACGGAACTGGGAGGGCTGGGCAGCGCTGTCGAAGACCCTCAACGGCACGTTCAACTCGCAGCTGTGGGCGATCTCGTCCGCCGGCGACGCGCGCTCGGTCGTGCTGAAGGATCTGCGCGACTCGGCGATCGTGTCGGCGGCGGAGTGGGACGAGTACGTCGGCGGCGGCATCGTCTCCGCGGAGGAGTACGCCAACACGCACGACGTGTCGATCGGTCTGTTCGAGTGGTCGGCGGTCGAGGGTGGCAAGCTCGACGACCCCGAGGGGTACCTGCAGGCGAACCCATCCATCGGGTACGGGTACGAGGTGGACGCGCTGCTGTCCGACCTCGCATCCGGTGAGCCCGAGCACGTCACCCGCACCGAGGTCCTGTGCGAGTGGGTCACCGCGCAGATCACCCCGTCGCTGAACGTCGAGGCGTGGCCGGCGCTCGCCGACCCGCCGCAGGCGGACTACGACGGCACCATCACCTCGCCGGGGTCGGAGATCTCGCCGTCCTCGCCGGTCATCCTCGGCGTCGACACGTCCGCGGATCGCAAGCGCACCTGGATCGGTGTCGCCGGGTGGCGCGACGACGGTCTGCAGCACCTCGAGGTAATCGATGTCCTCACCCGCATGACGCGCGTGCCCGATCGGATCAAGGCGATCTGCGACGAGTGGGGCATCGAGTTCGTCGCTCTGCAGGCCCGCGGGTCGTGGTCGGCGGAGTTCAAGGAGCCCCTCGAGAAGCTCGGCCTGACCGTCATCGAGGTGTCGGGGCCCGCGCTGGGCGCCGGCGTCGGCAAGATGCACGACCGCGTCGACGACGGCACCATGCGCCACCGCGAACAGGAAGCGCTCACCCAGGCCGTGAAGCACGCGGTCACGAAGAAGCTCAACGATGTCCGGGTGTGGGACCGCGAGGCCTCTCCGGTCGACATCGCCCCGCTCATCGCCGTGTCCAACGCGGCCTACGGGCTCGAGGCGATGCCCGAGCTGCAGTCATCGGCGTACGAGGACCACGGTCTGCTCGTCGCCTGAAGGGAGACCCCATGCTCGACTTCCTCGTCGCGATGATCTTCGGTGCCCTCGGCGCACTCATCATCGCTGCCGGCGCGGTCGGCGCCGTCTCCGCGCGCACAGTCCGCGCCGGGCACCGAGTGACCGTCTCGCTCACCGACGGGTCGGTCCTCACCGGTCGCACTCGCACCACCTGGCCCGGACGCATCCGCCTCGTCGACGTCGAGACGGCCGAGGGCGAGGTGCCCGGCACCGTGCTGATCAGCGCACGCCACGTCGTCACCGTTCAGGTGATCAGCTGATGGTCGGTCTCACCTACGCATCCGGCGAGCTCGTCAAGATCGACCCGCTCACCGGCCTAAGCGGACGCGCGGGCGTTCCGTTCCTCACACCCGATCCGGGCGTCCCGCTCCGCATGGCGACGAACGCGCCGAAGCTCACTCCCGAGAAGGCGTGGAAGACGCAGCCGTCGCTGCGCAAGGTCGTCGGGTTCATCGCCCGCAACGTCGCTTCCGTGCCGTGGAAGGTGTACGAGCGCCTCGACGACAATGACCGGGCGCGCGCGTCCGGGTCGCTCGCCGAGCGGACACTGCGGCAGCCGCAACGGTTCCTGAGCGGGTTCAAGCTCATGGAACGCCTCACCATCGACAAATGCCTGTATGACCGGTGGGCGGTCCTCCTCACCCCTGACGGGGTACCACACCGGATCCCGCCGCGCGCGCTCGTCATCGAGTCGAACGCCATGGACGAGATCCAGTTCGTCGGCGTGAACGTCGCTGGCCGCACGGTCGACGTCACCGACCTGCCGCTCGCGCTCGGCACCGGCTGGGACGCCTGGTCGGGTGACGGGATTTCGCCGCTCACCACGCTCGACGCGATCCTGCGGGAACAGGCGAACGCGGTCGAGTGGCGCGCAAAGCTGTGGGACGAGCGCCCGAAGTTCTCCGGCATCGTGAAACGCCCGCTGAACGCACCGAAGTGGTCGGAGACGCAGCGCACCCGCTGGGTGCAGTCGTTCCGCGAGTTCCGCGCCGGCCAGGCCGGCGGCGCGCCGATCTTCGAAGACGGCATGGAGTGGGAGGACTGGACCTCGGGCTACAGCCCGAAGGACGCGATGGACATCGAGGGCCGCCGGCTCACCGATGCTGAGGTCGCGTCCGCGTTCTACATCCCGCCCGAGCTCGTCGGCGCCCGCGAGGGCACCTTCTCGAACATCTCCGCATTCCGGCAGATGCTGTTCGGCCCTGCACTGGGCCCGCACTTCGAGGAGTTCGAGCAGGCGTTCAACTCTGAGCTCGTCCCGACGCTCGCCGGCGATCAGTTCTACGCCGAGATGGATCGGCAGACCGCTATCAACGGGTCGCTGATCGAGCAGTCCCGTGTCCTGTCCACCGCGGTCGGCGGGCCCTGGATGACGCGTGCCGAGGCGCGCGCCATGCAGAACCTTCCGAAGATCGACGGCTCTGAGGAGCTGATCGTCCCGCTGAACGTCACCGAGGGCGGGCAGGCGTCGCCGCAGGACGGCGTCACCGGCGCGCAGACCGACGAGCGAGGCATCGCCGCAGACGAGGAGCAGCAGACATGACCACGACGGCCCGTGAGGCGAAGAAGAGCTTCCATGTGTCGCTGAAGGCGGCGAACGAGGACGAGGGCACGGCGACCGCGCTGGTGTCGGCGTTCGAGGTCGTCGACTCCTACGACGAGATGATCATGCCCGGCGCATTCGACAAGTCGCTCGAGCAGTTCGGCGACGACCCGATCCCGATCCTCTGGAACCACCAGTGGGGCGTCATGGACGCGCACCTCGCCGAGGCGAAGGGCGAGATCACCGACGAGGGCCTCGTCGTGACCATGCAGTTCGACATGAGCGACCCGACGTCGGCGAAGGCGTTCCGGCTGCTCAAGTCGAAGCGGATCAAGGAGTTCTCGATCGGCGGGTTCGAGCCCGTCGATGCGATCAAGCGCGTCGAGAAAGACGGGCGCGACGTCTGGGCCATCTACGAGTTCGAGCTCATCGAGGTGTCCCTCGTGCTCCGCGGCGCGAACCCCGACACCCGCCTCATCGACGTCAAGTCGGCGGCCGAACTCGTCGCCGCCGTCGAAGACACCGCGGCCGCGGAAAAGACCGCCGCGGACAAAGACCACCCGACAGAAGACCAGGACGTCGACACCTCGGCGGCCGACCGTGTGGCGCGCGACCGCGCGCTGCTCAACCTCACCACGACGGCCACGCAGGCCGAGAAGGGAGATTCCCTGTGAATCTCAAGGAGAAGCTCAAGGCCCTGCTCAAGGAGGCCGCCGAGCTGCAGGCGAAGAAGGCCGACGACCTCACCGAGGACGACGTCGCCCGCATCCCCGCGCTCACCGCGGAGATCGCCGACACGAAGTCGAAGATCGACGCGCAGGAGGCTGCGGCCGAAGCGCTCAAGTCGGCCGTCGCCGAAGACCAGCACCAGGAGACCCCCGAGGTCCCCGCCGGCCGCACGAAGGCCCGCGGCGAAGCGCCCCGCACCCTCGGTGCCGGGTTCGTCGGCTCGGAAGCCATGAAGGCGTTCCGCGAGAACCACCCGAACGGCGTCTCGAAGGGCAACCCGATCAACATCGAGGCCCGCCGCTTCGCGAGCAAGGGCGACTCGGTGCGCGCGGTCAAGGCGCCGCTGAACACCATCGACAACGGCGACACCACCCCGACCCGCCTGCCGGGCATCGAGGACGTCACCTACCGGCGCCCGAACACGCTGCTCGACCTCATCACCGTCGGCACGACCGACGCCGCGTGGCTCGAGTACCGCCAGCTGGTCTCGACCACCAACAACGCGTCGATCGTCCCCGAGGCGCAGACCACCAACTCGGCCGCGAACCTCAAGCCCATCTCGGGCCTGAGCACCCGCACCGCCGACGCGAAGGCACACACCTACGCCGACGGCATCGAGGCCACCACGCAGGAGCTCAACGACGACGGCGCGATGACGTCGCTCATCGACGGGATCCTGTCGCAGAACCTCCGCGACGAGATCGAGCGCATCGTCCTCTCCGGTGACGACGCGAACGGCGAGCCGAACGGCATCCTGAACACCACGGGCGTGCTGCAGCAGGCGTTCTCGACCGACATGGTCACCTCGATCCGCAAGGGCAAGACCCTGCTGCGCGAGACCTCGAACACCATCCCGCAGGCCGTCCTCCTCAACCCCGAGGACGACGAGGCGTTCGACCTCCTCAAGGACGGCAACGACCGCTACCTCGGCAACGGCCCGTTCGGCACCGGCCCCTCGACCGCGTGGGCCGTCCCCCGCATCGCGTCGGCCGCCATGCCGAAGGGCCAGGCGCTCATGGGCGACTTCCGCGCGTTCCAGCTGCTGATCTTCGAGGCCCTATCGATCCTCGCGTTCAACCAGCACAAGGACTACGCGCAGCGCAACCTCGTGTACGTCCGCGCCGAGCTGCGCGCGCTGCAGATGTTCCGGCAGCCCGCCAAGCTCGCCGTCATCGACATCGAGGCGGGCGTCTGATGGCCGAGATCGTCGTGAAGGACAACGTTCGCTACACGAAGAAGGACGCCGCCCGCATCGACGTCGTCACCGCCGGCGACGCCGTCGCGGTGAAGACGCCCATCGCGGACACCGACGCCTGGCGCCGCGAGCAGGACGACGCGGCACGCGCCGAACTGCACGCCGAACTGGACGCCAAGCGCGCCGAGTTCGACGCCGAGCTCGCGCAGCGGCGGAAGGACGCCGAGGCCGAGATCGAGACCCTCCGCGCCGCCACGGTCGCTGCCGCGTCCTCGACCGAGGGTGACAAGTCGGCGCCCACCGAGGGCGACCCGGCGACGAAGGTCGTCGAGCCCGAGGTGACCAAGGTCGTCGAGCCCGAGGTCACCAAGACCCGGGGCGGGCGCGCCCCGGCCAAGCAGTAACGAGGAGGGCCACATGCCGCCGACCATCCCGCCCATCGTGGGCGGCCAGACCGTCATCAACGCGGACTTCTGGCTGAAGGCAGCGCACGGCGCCGTCCGGCGCTTCTGCGGCTGGCATGTGGCCCCGATCATCGACGAAACGATGATCCTCGACGGCAGCGGCGGCAGGGACATTTTCCTGCCGTCGCTGCGCGTCGTCGACCTCCTCACCGTCACCAACGACGGGCAGAACGTCACTGCCTCCGTCGACACCTCCCGCGCCGGCATCCTGCGCCTCACCACCGGCACGTGGACCGACCGCCTCGGTCGCGTCACCGTCACCCTGCGCCACGGGTACGACCTCGACGAGGTCCCCGAAGTCGCCGCTGTCATCGCCGGCGTCGCGAAGCGCGGACCCAACTCCGGACGCGTCGAAGCCTCGGAGGCCGCAAACGGATCCTCGCGAGGCGCTGCCCTGGACCGCGGCGCCCCGATCTCCATCCCCCTGCTGATGCCCGAACGCGAGACCCTCGCGCCGTACTGCATCGAATGGGGTTCCCGGTGAGCACCGTCCTCGACTGGATCGCCGACGACGGGCCGCAGCACCTCGAGCCATTCACCCGCCAGCGGGCACAGCAGATCCCTGACCCGTATAACCCGGACGCCACCGTCGACGACTGGACGACCCCCGACGAAGCCGCGTTCAGCGGGTCGTGGGACTCCACCGGCTCCTCCTACGGCGCCGACGTCGTCCGGGAGCAGCTCACGACAGGGAAACGCCTCGTCGTGTTCGACCCCGACGCCGACATCCGCGAGGGCGACCGGGTCCTCGCCGCCGACGGCGCCCGGTACACAGTCACCGGACGACCGGCGCGCGATCAGAACCCGTTCACCGGGTGGCGGCCCACGCTCGTCATCAACGTCGAGGAGGTGACTGGCTGATGCCCCGCGCAGGTCAGACCATCGTCGAGTTCAACCCCGTCTTCTTCGACAACATCATGCAGTCGGCTGGTGTCGAACGCCTCACCGAGGAGTCCGCGCAGAAGGTACTGACGATCGCCAAGTCGACCGCCCCCGTCGACACGGGCGACTACAGGGAAGGGCTGCACATCTCCCGCCGACAGTCTCGCTACCGGCGCGTGCTGCGCATCGAGGGCGACGACGCGAAGACCCTGCTCATCGAGTCGAAGACGGGCAACCTCGCACGCGCGCTCAAGGCGGCTCGTAAGTGAACGTCACACCGCCGGACCTTGAACTGTGGCTAACCGGCTACGTGCGGGCACAGGCGGAGATTGCAGGGCACAACGTCGCCGTTTCGAACAAGGAGCCGTCCGACCTGCGAACGCCGCTCACACGGGCGCTCATCGTCGTACGCGACGACTCCGGCACGCGCCTCTCGCACGTCACCTTCGACCGGTCCATCGGATTCAGCGTCCTCGCCGGCACCCGACAGAACGACCAGCCCGCGAACGACCTCGCCCGATGGTTAGCCGCGATCGTCTTCGACGACGCGCTGCCGCTCGCCGAGGGCTGCCCGATCGCCGCCGTCGACTGGGGCGGCTGCAACGGACCCTACGCGGTCCCCGATTCGCTCGACGTCGCCCGCCGGTACCTCACCGCGCAGTACGTCGCTGCCGGCTCCTGGTGAGCCACCCCCACCACCCATGAGCCCGCGTCGCGGGAGAGAGGAGAGGACCGTGACCGCGGACTCTCAGGGAAACGACCTCGACGCCGTTCAGGTCCCCATCACCGGCCTCGCGGCGTTCGCGCCGCTGCTGCTGGCCAACGTCATCGAGAAGGCCGACCTCGGCGCGAGCCCGCTCGTGCTCCCGGAGGCGTTCAAGCGCCTCGGCCTGTACAAGCAGGACGGCGGCCCCGCCCCGTCGCGCGACACCGAGGACGCGATCGAGTTCTTCCAGAAGGGCTACACGATCGCCGGCGACGGCACCCGCTCCGTCGTCATCGGCCTCGCCGAGCAGAACGCCGTCGTCCAGTCCCTCATCGAGGGCGTCGAGCCCGACGCGAACGGCGTCATCGAGGTGTTGGCCTCGCTGCCGAACAACCGCTTCATCCTGCTCGTCGTCACGAAGTACCGCAACGGCGCCGAGAAGCGACAGGTCGGCGTCGCATCGATCACGGCCGTCGAGCCCGACCAGTCCGAGCGCGGATCGGTCGAGGGCGCGAACGTGACCTTCACCTGGCACGAGCACGAGCTGTTCAACGACGCCCCGTTCTGGCAGTGGGGCCCGGCCATCCCGGGCGCCGCCGCCTGACACAGCTGACTGGCCGGGGTGTCGTCGGGTCGCCCCGGCCAGTCTCATCTCCCACCCGACACCTGACCCGACAACCCGATTGGAGAACCCACCATGGCCGCACGCGCCACCACCACGACCAAGCCCGCCCCCGCGCAGGTCGAAGAGTACGACTTCGACTCCTGGACCGAGGACGACGAAACCAAGGCCCTCGTCGCCCTCGCCCCCGACATCAAGCACATCATCGTCGAGCGCTCCTTCGTCGGCCGGTTCCGAGACGGCACGATCATCAAGCTGCCGCTCGACATCAGCCTCGACGACATCGACGTGCTCACCGAGAAGTACGACAACCCCGTCGACCAGATCAAGGCGCTGCTCACGCAGATCGGCGGCGAGGACGCCGCCAAGGAGTTCACGCGGCAGAACATGGCCGACGCGATCGCTCTCGCGCAGAAGTTCTTCGCGATCTTCGCGCGCATCGCGGGCGCCACCGTCCCGGAATCCTGAGCGTCGTCCGGGTCATCCGAGAGTACCGAGCCGTCGTGACCCGCACGCTGCGGGAGACGTTCGGCGTCGGAATCTCGGACCTGGGCGGCGCCGTCTCCTGGGGAGAAGCGCGCGACCTCATCAACGAGGCCGCCGCCGATCCCGGCACCCAGCTGGGCGCGAAGCTCGCGGGGTGGGCCTATCCGGCGTCCATCCCCCAGCTGCTCATGCTCGTCGCGCAGACCGGCAAGGCCTCGAAAAAAGTCATGCCATGGGCTCTGAAAACGCCACGCGCTGAAGATCAGGCGAGCCCCGATGAGGTGGCCGCGGCGCAGGCGTCTCTCGAGGACGGGATCGTCTTCGCGAACTGACCGGGGGAGGTGCCATGTCGTCCGAAGTTGGATCCGGCCACATCAGCATCTTCCCCGTCATGACGGGGTTCAAGTCCCGCGTCACCCGCGGCACCCAAGAGGCCGGCGCCGCAGGCGCGAAGACCTTCGAACGCGGGTTCAAGGGCGCCGGTGCCGCCGCCGGCCGCACGCTCGGACGCGACCTGAAGAGCGCGCTGTCACAGTCGGCCACCGATCTCGGCGCAGTCGAGATGTCGAAGTTCACCGGCGAGGTCGCCACGGCGGCCAGCGCGCTCGCGAAGGCCCGCCTGAAGCAGCAGGACGACGCTGGGCGCGTTCGCGTTGCCGAGGCGCGTCTGCAGGAGGCCGTGGCGAAGTCGGGCGCCGAGTCGTCCCAGGCGGTCGCCGCCGAGGAACGTCTCGCATCGGCTCGCCGTGCGGCCGCAGGAACCGCCGACGTCGTAAGCGCCGCGACCGCACGTCTCGCCGCAGCACAGGAGAACCTCCGGCGCGCGCAGTCCACGGTCGAAGCGTCGTCGATCGCGGCATCCGGCGGCGTCCGTCAGATGCTGGCGAACTTCCGATCCGGCTTTTCGGACGCCAACGCCGCGCGGTCCGCGTTCAGCGGCCTCTCCGGCTCGCTGGGCGGCCTCACGCGCGCACTGCTGGACGTGACCGGGTTCACGTACCTCGGGCGTCTGGCACGCGCTGGTGCGCAGCAGGTGTCGTCCGCGTTCACCTCGCTCGCGACGATGATCGGCGGCCAGCTCGCCAAGGCATCCGCCATCACCCGGGGATGGGTCTCGAGCGTCGGGTCGACCGTGCGCGGCGCACTGGCGCCGTACACGCAGTACGCGGCCGCCGCTGGCACAATCCTCGCTTCGCCGTTCGTGAAGCTCGGCTCCCGGGTGTCGTCCTACCTCAGCCCTGTCACCACTCAGGTGCGCGCGGCCCTGTCGAAGGCTGCCGCCACTGCGGGGCCCGCCGCGCAGCAGCTGGTCAGTACGTTCCGGTCGGGACTTTCGGGGCTCGGATCGGCCGCGTCCTCGGCCTTCGGCGCTGTCGTCTCCGCAGCTTCCAGCGCCTCCCGCGCTGCGGGGTCCGCACTCGGCTCAGGCATCCAGTCGGCGGCCACCGCCGGCGTCACCGTCGCGGCCGCCGGAATCGGCATCGCCTTCGGCAAGGGCTTCGCCCGGCTGAACGCGATCGACACCGCGCGGGCGAAGCTCACCGGCCTCGGTAACGACGCGACCACCGTCCAGACGATCATGGGCGACGCCCTCGCCTCTGTGAAGGGCACGTCATTCGGTCTCGGCGAGGCCGCCACCGTCGCGGCATCCGCCGTCGCCGCCGGCATCAAGCCGGGTGAGGCGCTGCAGGGCCACCTGAAGTCGATCGCGAACAACGCCTCGGCCGCGGGCATCTCGATGGAGGAGATGGGGTCGGTCTTCAACAAGGCCGCCACCCAGGCCAACGGTGTCCAGAACGACGTCATCTCGCAGCTCGCCGACAAGGGCATCCCCATCTATCAGGCTCTGGCCGACCAGATGGGCGTCACGGCCGGCGAAGTGTTCAAGATGGCCTCCGAGGGGAAGGTCGACTTCGAGACGTTCTCGAAGGCCGCCACCAAGGCCGCGGGCACCGTCGCGGACGAGATGGGCAAGACCGTGCCCGGGGCGGCGAAGAACTTCCTCGCCTCGCTCGGTCGAATCGGCGCGAATGCGCTGCAGCCCATCTACGGCAAGATCGGCCCGCTGATCCAGGCCGCCACCTCCGCCCTCGGCCCCATCGAGGAGCGCGCAAAGGCCTTCGGCGACGTGCTGCTGAAGGTCCTCGGCCCGGCGCTCGACGGCATCACAGGGTTCCTCACCCGCATCGGTGATGGCGCCTCGATCTTCTCGGGCGCGTTCGCGGGGATGCAGGGCATCGTCGGTCCGCTCGCAGGAGCATTCGTCGCGCTCGGAGCCGGCGGGCTGGGGACACTCCTGTCCCGCATTCCGCTGCTGACGACGCTGCTGCCAGGCCTCACGGGCGCGCTCGGCGTGCTCGGCGGTCCGATCGGGATCGTTGCCGCAGCGCTGGCGGGTTTCGCGCTCACCGGCGGCGACGCGGCCAACCTGGTCACCTCGCTCACGAGCATCGTGATGTCGGTCGTCAACGCCCTCCCGGGACTCGTGGCGCAGATCGTCACGTTCGTCCCGCAGTTGGTGCAGGGCATCCTCTCCCAGGCGCCAGCGCTGTTCACCGCCGCGGTGCAGCTCGTGCAGCTGCTCGTCCTCGGCATTGTCAGCGCCGTGCCCGTCCTCGTGACGGGCGCTCTGCAGCTGGTGCAGGGCCTGATCGACGCGATCGTCTCGAACCTCCCGATGATCGTGGCGGGCGGGCTGCAGTTGGTCTCCGCCCTCGCGGCCGGCCTCATCGCCGCGCTGCCCGTCGTGGTTACCGGCATCGTGTCGCTCGTCACGGGACTGATCACCGCGCTCGTGGGGATGCTGCCGACCCTCGTCACCGGGGCGATGCAGCTGTTCCTCGGGCTTGTGCAGGCCGTCATCCAGGTCATCCCGGTCCTGTTGACCACGATCATCGGGGCGCTGCCGGGCATCCTGTCCGCGCTGCTCGAGATGCTCCCCGTGCTCCTGACGACCGCGATCCAGCTGTTCCTGCAGCTGGTGCTCGGGCTTGTCCAGGTCATCCCGCAGCTGCTCACCACCCTCGTGGGCCTGCTGCCGACGCTGCTGACGACCATCATTGGGATGATCCCGACGCTGCTGGGAACGATCATCGACCTGTTCCTGCAGCTCGTGATCGGCCTGCTGACCGTCATCCCGCAGCTGCTCGTCGCGATCGTCGGGATGCTGCCGCAGATCATCACCACTCTGATCAGCCTGATCCCGACGCTGCTGACGGCGGGCATCGAGCTTTTCAAGTCGCTGATCACCGCGATCCCGCAGATCCTCCCGCAGCTGAAGGACACGCTGACCTCGATGGGGCCGGCGATGGTCGACGCGCTCATGGCGCTGGGACCTTCGCTCCTCGAAGCCGGCGGAGCCATCATCGGCGCGTTCATCCAGGGCATCTCCGATGCGATCCCGCTCGTCGGGGACGCCGTCGGCGGTCTCATGGACTTCGTCGGCGACTTCTTCCCCCATTCGCCCGCCAAGCGCGGCCCCCTGTCGGGGTCGGGATGGCGCGCGCTCCGCTCTGGCGGCGTCGCGATCGCCGGTCAGATGGCCGGCGGCATCGGCGACGGGGAAGGCGATGTCAGTCGGGCGTCGGCGGCGATGGCGGCTGCCGCGCAGGCGGAGGCCGCGCGTGTGCAGTCGATGATCGGCGGTGTCTCCTCGACCATCGCGGCCGAGGCGCCAGGCAGCGTCGGTTCCGCAGCGCCCGCGGCGGCACCGTCCGTCGTGCAGAACAACAACTTCGCGGAGATGGATCCGCGAGTCGCTGTCGACGCTGCGACACAGAGCCTGGCGGCCGTGGCGAGAAGGGTCAGGCCCGCATGAGCATGCTCGAGATCCGAGGGGAGGACCGTGTCGTCTACGGCGCGCCCTCCCCGACGGTCCAGAAGGGACTGTTCGTCGGCCGGGATGGGTGGCAGGGCTGGCAGGGGCTGCCGGCCCGACGTCGCGAGGCGATGCTGCGATCGCTCGGCGACGGCGGGCACGACGTACCTGTCCGGCTCCCGGAGCGCGTCATGACGATCGACCCCGGCGTGATTCTCGCCGAGTCGGAGGATGATCTGCGGCAGTGGTGTGACCAGGTGAACGGGTGGGGCGCGGCCTCGGGGAGTTTCGATCTGACCGTCGGTCATCTGGGACAGGTGCTGACGGCGACGGTGCGCGTCATCCAGGCCGAGGCCGTCGACAGCCAGCGGCGCTCGGGGCGTCTGCTCCGGGGGTCGTTCTCGGTGCAGTTCGTCGCTGCGGACCCACGCAAGTACGCCGCGCCGCGGACCTTCGTCGTTGATGCTGCGGGCGGGTCGGTTTGGGTGAAGTCGAAGGGCAATTTCCCCTCCCACCCGGTGATCGAGTTCCCGAACGCGCCGAGCAGCTATTCGGTCTCCTCCCCCGGCGGGATGTTCACGGTCTCCGGGGTCGACGCCGGCGGAACGCACCGCATCGACATGCGCACCGGCCGCGTGACCCGCGACGGTGCCTGGATGCCGGGGGCTGGCAGCGGCCGCCTCTGGGCGGTGCCGAACGGCACCCAGTGGCAGCACTTCCTGTCCGCACCTGGCCGGGTGATTCTGCGCGACGCGTACGTGTGAGGGGAGGTGCCGCGTGGAGCCGGACTGGTCCCTGTGGGTGCACGACTCCGTCACCGGCGAGCCGATCGAGCGCGTCGACTGGGCGGAGGGCAGCGACGGGCCCTTCAGCGCGAGCATCGCCGGAGACGGGCAAAGCAGCATCCTGGTCTACGCGTCCAGCCTCCTCAACCCGGACGCGGCGCCCGGGCAGGAGAACGGACGCATCGCCTCTCTGTTTGCACCGAATCTGCGTTTCCTGGTGCGCTGGTGGGGCGTGAACGGCGGAGCACACCCGCTTGACGACCCGCTCGTCGCGCACAAGATCGAGTCCTGGGACTACGACGACGACAAGGGCACGGTCGCCGTCACCGCGGTCGACCTCATCGGGGAGGCCGCATGGCGGCTCGTCGGCGGCGTCGCCGCGGAGAAGGACGTGACTCTCACGATCAGCGGACGCAGCGCCGCAGGCGCGGTGCGTCAGACGCTCGCTCGGATGATGCAGTGGGGACCCGAGTGGGTTTACCCGATCGACCTCCCCGCCGACGGGCCGGGCGACTTTTCCGGAACGTATCCGTTCTGGAAAGGCTTCTCGATTGAGGAGATTCTGGATGAGATCCGCAAGAGCGAAGGCGTCGAGATCTATTTGCGCCCCTACGCGACGCAGTCGGGCGGCATCCGCTTCCAGACCCGCGTGGGCGCTCCCGTCACTATCGGCGGGGCGAAGTTCTACCTCGGCGCCGCGGAGACTCCCATCTCAGGTGTGAAGTACCGCATCGACGGCAGCAGGCAGGTCACCGGCGTCCGAGGGATAGGCAACGGCACCGGCGAAGACCAGAAAACTGCGTGGGCGGGCGGGGGACCGTTCGCCATTCCCATCCGCGACACGAAGAAGTCTTTCGACGACATGGAAGGCGACGCTCTGCATCGGGCAGTCAGTCAGTCCTTTGCGACCGGTCGGCAGCCGATCGCCCAGTGGGACATCGGATCGTTCGTCATCGGAGCCGACTACCCGCCCGAGCTGTCCGCGCCCGGGCGCGTCTTCAACATCGAGGTGCACGGGAACCCCGTCATCCCCGACGGTGTCCACACCCTTCGCGTCATGGCCGTCTCGGGCGGCAACGGACGCCAGATGAAGCCGGAGGTGCAGTATGCCGGCTCCCAACCTGAATGACGTCGTCGGCTGGATCAAGGACATCTACCGCGAGCTCGCCCGGCTGAAGTCGGGCGCCTTCCTCGAGAACTCGTCCATCAGCAACGGACGGATGCGGTTCATCGGCGGGCTGCTCCGCGTCGACTCCGGCGGCCGGGTGGAGATCGTCGGAACCCTGCAGGTCGACGGCGAGTCCACCGTCACCGGACGATTCAACCTCGTCGGCCCGTGGGCCTTCGAGGGTGACGGAGAGATCTCCGGCAACGTGCGCGTCTTCGGACAGTTCGACGTCGAGGGACCCTGGAAGCTCATCGGCGACGGCGAGATCACCGGCAAGGTGACCATCTCCGGTGACATCGACCTCACCGGCGTGATGAAGGTGAAAGGTCGCATCGAGGTCGACGAGACCGGCCGCATCCGTGTCGGGGGGATGGAGCTGAACCCCGAGGAGCACGGCGGCGCGATCACGTTTCCGAACGGCGCGCAGGTCTTCACCGACGACGAGACAATTCAGGTGTTCAAGGGCAACAGCGTCGCGCAGATCAGCAACGACTACGCCAAGATCCAGCACGGCGGAAACGTCGTCCAGATCGACGGCGACGGCGTTCGAATTAGCACGGCGGCAATTCCCCCGGCGCCCAGCAGCGACGGCCTCGGCTGGCTCGCGATCGAGGTGGCGACGGGCCGCCTGCGACGGGTGGCGCCCGGCATTGGAGGGCCTGGCGACGGCGGCTTCGACTGGCCGTTCGCTCTGTCCACCAAGACCTACGGCTTCCGCCCACCTGACCGGCCGACACACGACGGCGTCGACCTGGCTGGTCCGGACGTGACCGGCCACGTTATCCCCTCCGCGGGGCGCGGCGTCGTCACCTTCGCGGGCGGCAACGCCGACACCGGATACGGGTTCTACGTGATCGTCAACCACGGCACCATCGACGGCGTCAGCGTCGAGACGCTCTACGGTCATATGGCGACTCCGCCGACCGTGTCCGTCGGTCAGACCGTCGCGAAGGGTGCGCCGCTGGGGCCTGTTGGCGATACCGGCAACAGCTTCGGCGATCACCTGCACTTTGAGGTGCGGCTAGACGGGACGCCCGTCGACCCAGAGCCGTGGATGGCTGCGCACGGCGCCTAACGGGTCGAGCAGTAGTCGCTCTCGGCGAGCAGAACCAGGTCGCTGTTCGCGCCTTCCGGGATATCGCCGGTGAGTGCCTGAATACTCCCCGCATCGAACCCGGCCGCTAGCTGATCGCATGCGTAATCGGACGCCGACTTGATTTGAGCTGCGTCCACATCGACTCCGTAGCTGGCCACGGTCAGCTGGATCGCCGTGAGGACGGACGTCGCCTTCGTCGGCGCGGCGGGTGTAGCCGAGACCTCGACCGGCGCCGCCGACGCGGCTGTCTCGGTCGGTTCCACGACCACGGTCGTGTTCCCGTCGCTGAACGTGCCAGACGCGCCCGGCGTGACGGTGACTGTCTCCGACGTGACGGTGCCCGTGCACCCAGTCAGCAGCAGCAGGGCGGCGGCGCCGGCGGCGACGAGTCCACGTTCCATGCGCTTCACCCTACTCATTCGCGTGCCCGCGGCCTACGCCCGGGACTACTGGAAAGGCGGTGCCCCATGGGGTATCAGCGACCCGTTCCCTACTCGCGTTCCACGTCGTGGGCGGCGCATCGGCGTCGCAACCCGCCGTCGAGTGAGCCGGGGATCGACATGTTCTGTCCGATTGGGACGCCCGTGCTGGCGGCCGAGTCGGGGCGGGTGGTGGACGTCGGCGACTCGATCGGTCCCGCGACCGGTCGGTTCGTCACCATCGATCTCGACGACGGCCGTCGTGTCCGTTACCTGCACCTGTCCCGCCGTGCGGTCGGCATCGGAGACCGGGTCCGCCGCGGTCAAATCGTCGGCTACTCCGGCGCGACCGGCTACGGCGAAGAGGACTGGTCGTGGAACGTCGCCGAAACGGGCGGCGCCCACGTCCACATGACCCTGTGGCCCCTCCACTGGTACGTCTTCGGCGCGAACGGGACCCTCGACCCCGAGCCGTACTTCGACCCCGACGGGGCGACCGCATCCCAGAACGCAACACCCATCCCGAAACGGAGAGCACCCATGAATTACATCCGCATCACCGGCAAGGAAGGCGCACGACGGGGAGGCACGTACGCCGTGTTCGCCGCGAGCGACGGAACCTACGTCGCCGAGTTCGTCGGCAACGCCGGGCCGAACAACCTCGTCGAGCTCAGCGACGAAGGGCAGATCGGTCGACTGCAGGACATCATCCGCGGGCTGAAGTAAGCGCCGCAGGATGCGCGTCCCACGCCTGAACGGCTCCCGCGGCGCAGCGTTACTCGTCGCGGGAGCCTACTGCTTCGCGCGGGGCATCGCCTACCTCCCCATCGTGGGCGATGTCCCTACCTCCCTTCCGGCCGGTCTTGAGCTGATCTCCGCGGTCATCTCAATCGAGGTGTGGGCGGGGATCTGGATGATCGTCGGGATCGGGTGCTGCCTCCGGGCGTTTTCGACCGCTGACGCCGTCGCGTGGGGGCTCCTCACGGGCATCATGACCGCCTGGGGTGCTGCGTACGCGCTCGGGTGGGGGATGGCGCTCGCGAGCGGGCAGCCGTCGCGCGAGTGGCTGAACATGTCCACGTATCTCGGCCCGGCGATCATCATCGCGATCCTCTCGATCCCGCGGGCACGGAAGGTGCCCGCCGATGCCCCCTGAGTTCGCCTCCGCAGTACCCACCGTCCTCGTCGCGCTGATTGCCGCTGTCGCCGGCATCGTCGTCGCGATCCTCAACCGCCGCGGCAACCGCGAGAACGCGCTCATCGACCAACTGCAGGAGCAGGTGAAGTCGGCTCAGGAGCAGCTCGGCACCGTGAACGAGCGGGTCGATCAGTCCCTGCGTCGTGAGCGGATCCGTGACAACTACATCCACGAGCTGCGCGACCACATCGACATGCGCAAGCCGCCCCCGCCGCCGCCCTGGCCCGAGGGCCTCACCCGCTGACGTCCCCGAAAGGACACCCCATGAAGCTCTCTCTCCTGTTCAACGCCGCATGGTGGAAGGACGCGGGCAAGCGCGCCGCGTACACCGCCCTCGCCGTCGCCGTGCCCTACCTCGGCGCGTCGCTGCTCGCCGACGTCCCTTGGATCACCGTGCTGCTCACCGCGGCACTCGCGTTCCTCGCGTCGATCGTCACCAGCCTCGCCGGCCTCCCCGAGGTCGAGGGCGTGAACCTGCCCTGGTGGCTCGCCGCCGTCGAGCGCGTCGTGAAGACGGTCGCGCAGTCCCTGGCCGCCGGTTTCGTCGGCGCGACGCTGATCACCGATGTCGACTGGGCGTTCGTGCTGCAGGCCGCACTCATCGCCGCTCTCGGCTCGCTGGTTCGACTCATCCTGGCCACGCTCCCCGCTGATCCGTCGCGACAGACGGTCACCATGCAGGTCGGCGAGTACCGCATCGAGAACATCGTGCAGCCCGCGAACGCGTCTCAGCCCACGACGCGGCGCGACCGGCGCGACGACTGATGCGCGCCCTGGCGGCGGTCTGCCTCGTGTTGGCCGCCGCCTACACGGCGCTCATCATCCCCTTCTCACCCCGGCGTCACCCGGTTATCACCCCCTCATCACCCTGCCGCCGTCACCCCATCGGGTGAGGGCTGAGAGGAGCGCCTCGTGGCGACATACACCTACACCGGGTTTCTCACCGACCTCGGCGAGAACCCGTTCCCCGCCGGTGCTGCACCCGAACTCGTTGCCATCGCTCAAGACGGATTCGGCCCGAAAGGGCTCGTCGCAGGCGCACTCCGTGAGGTGCCCGTCCCCATCCAGCCGGACGGCAGCTTCAGCGTCCAGCTCACCGCGTCGACGGACTTCTCACCGTCGCGGCCCTACACACTGCGCTGCACCTGGTTCGCATTCGACGTGAACGAGCAGAAGGTCCCCGCCGGATGGGCGGAGTGGACCTTCACCGCCGTCGCCGGCGGCGGACCCATCCGCGACATGGTCACCGCGCCGGTGTCGACCTGGTTCATCGGCCCGCCGTGGCCAGCCACGCCCGTCATTGGCGCCTTCTACCTGAACCGTGAAGGGCAGATGCCCTGGTTTCGATACGAGCCCTGAAAGGACACGCACATGGCTGACATTGCGACCCTCCCCTTCGGCGGCACACCGATGGGGTTCCTCAAGGGCGTCCCCGGTGAGCGCGGCGAAAAGGGTCTACAGGGACCTGACGGCCCCCGCGGACCCGAGGGGCCAGTCGGTTCCGAGGGTGCTCGCGGCCCGGAAGGACCCGCCGGTACCGGCCCGCAAGGCCCCCGCGGCCTGCCCGGCGTGAACGCTGTCACCAACGACGAAGCAGGCGGCGCGCTACTGCGTGATCCGCTGTCCGCCACCCGCGCGGGTGCGTACATAGCTGTCCCGCGCGCGCTCGGCGACGTGTCGATCCGGGAATGGGTCGAGAACAACAACCTGCCCAACCGGGAGAACGGCAACGCATCACCGCTGTTCACGCAGGCGCAGCAGGATCTCGCCAATGCGTACGCGGCGTCGGGGCAGATCTCGAAGCTGCTCACCACCGCCGGCCGGTACGGGTTCGAGCAGCGCCTCACCCCGCCCGTCATCCCCGGCGCCGGCGGCATGCGCGGCGGGTACGGCATCAAGGGCGAGGGAATGTACCGCACGGTATTCCTGACGCCCCCGAACTTCTCCTGGCTCGGCCTCGACCAGCATCAGGTCGGTGACCCGGACTGGATTGCGGAGAAGGTCGAGCTGTCGGACTTCACCATCGACGGCACGCTCCAGCCCGTCGGCTCGAGCTACGTCGCGGGGCTGAAGGCGCTCATCCTGCACAACATCCGCGAGCTCATCATCCACGACGTGCGGTTCTTCAACACCCACGCCACCGGATGCGGCATCGACTACGCGTCGTGGCGCGGATGGAACCTCATCGCGGAGTACTGCGGCCGCGCGCGCAAGACGCACAACCCCGACCCGACGACCAACCTCGGATCGGGTGCCGGTATCGGCCTCGGTTTCGGGCAAAAGTCCGACGAGCTGGTCATGCTGCAGAACATCGTCAGCCGCTTCAATGGCTCCGCCGGCCTGTTCGCTGAGCAGCTCGGCCAGCCCGAGGCGATGTTCAAGGCGTTCGCGCTGATCGTCACCGGGGCGATCCTCGAGGACAACGCCATCGGCCTCAACGACACCGGCACCCGCGGGTCGCAGTACACCAACGTCCACGCGAAGCGGAACGGGTACGCCGGCGTGCGCATCGGCAAGTCGAATGCCTCCGAGCAGGGCGCGGTGAACGCGAAGTTCACCAACCTCACCAGCGCGCTCAATGGGCACGGCGTCGTCATCGAAGGCGCCGCCGAAGGCAGCAGCTCCTTCGCCCAGGCGGACATCCTCGACAACGTCGGACACGGCATCTACTGGCCCGACACCGCCGCCGCGTGGCCCGCGCCCTACACGAGCTTCACCCAGACGAACGTGCAGGGCAACGGCGGCCACGGTGTCTTCGGTGAGACCACGAAGCCCATCATCGGCCTCGACTTCGCCGGCAACGTCGGCGGGAACGGGGGCGACGACTTCCGCTTCATGGGCGCGCTGTTCCGCGCCAACATCCGCGGACGCGCGTCCGGCTCGGTGGGTCGCCCGCTGTCGCTCATCGGCAAGAAGGAGAGCGAAGCGCCGATCATCAACCTTGACATCAGCGGTGCTCGCCGCGGATACCGCATTGAGCACAAGGTCGACGACACGTCGAAGATCAACGCGTTTGGCCTGCCGACGTCGGTGAAGCAGTACGTGACCCGGCCGGTGCCGGATGCGTCGCTGGCGGGGTGGACGACCCAGTCCGCGACGATGGCGTACGCCGCGTCGTTCGTCGGCCTGAACGGTGTCGACCTCGGACCGCACCTGGTCATCACCCCCACCGGCACGAGCGGGAGTCCTCGAGCGGTGGCCACAGGTATCCCGGTGACCGAGGGACAGGTGTGGACCGGATCGGTCGAGGTCATCATCCCCAAGGGCATGTCGATGCAGGCGGCCGGCCGGTTCGGCACCGGCGGCACCGCGATGTGGGAGCCCGGACCGATCGTCCGCGGCACCGGATCGAAGCAGCGCATCCACCTGTGCTTCGACGTCCCGATCGGGCAGACGGTCCTCGCCGTCGGCATGATCGGCGCGCCCGGCGCGAACGCGGACTACACGTGGGGACCGACCAAGGTCGCCCGCGTGACCCGCGCGAACGCCACCCGCGGCGGCACCTACTGGCAGTACATCGACGGCACCCAGAGCGGGTGCGCATGGGACGGCACCGCCGGCTCCTCCACGTCGACGTACACCGTCCCGCAGTCGCAGATCGTCCGGGGCTTCTCGTTCGACTTCGCCGCATATCAGGACGGCCCCGCCCCCACCGGCGCGGCATCCGCGGTGAGCTCGGGCACCGCCATCCCGCTCGTCGTCAAGAGCGGATTGCTCACCTATGGCACCGGCGGCAATGCACCCCGCACCGTATGGTCATGGGAGGGTGGCGGCGCCAACGGACGCCTCCGTGCTGTCGTCGGTGATGTCGGGCAGTTCTGGATGAGTCTCGCCGCCCGCGTGACCGACGCCGGCAACTTCATCGGCATCGACTTCGGACGCAACGCGGACACGCACACCGTGCGCCTGTCCAAGCGCGTCGCCGGGACCATCACCGAGGTCGCCTTCCAGCCCTCGCTCGCGCTGAACACGGGCGACATCCTTGACGTGTTCCTCAACGGCACGTCGGTGGAGGTCTGGGTCAACGGGTACCAGCTCCTGGGCGGCCCGCAGACGATCACCGAGCACACCACCGCCACCCGGCACGGTGTGCTCCTGGTCAACTCGGCGACAACCCGGACCGAGTCGCTGTCGAAGCTGTCCTTCGACCCGTCCTGACCGCGAAAGGAATGAGCATGGACGACGACACAGAGATCCCGGCGGAGGCCGAGGAGACGGAAGAGGGTGTCGACGGCACGGATGCACCCGAGCCGTTCGAGCAGGACTTCCCCGACATCGAACCGCCCAGCACCGAAGACCCAGCCATCTACCGGGACGGCGCGACGTCGTGACGCGCTCGGCCCGGTCGGGGAGCTTCCCCCGGTGCCTACAGAAAGGTCTATTTGGCCGGCGCGGATCCGCGCAAGCCTATGGTGTGGCGTACCCCGCGGTCACAATGACGATAGGTCGTCGGGTGCCTCAGTCCGGGGAACAAACCATAGAGGAAGTCGCCCGACCGTTTCGCCGTCGAGGCTCAGCTCGATAGAGCCTTCGACGAAGTCGCGAACCTCGAGCCAGAGCTGCCAAACGACTCGGATGGGGTAGAAACCGGCTCGGCCATCCACACGAGGGTTCACGTACTCAGGCGGGATGACGCATTCTTCGTCTCTGATGATGCGGAGCGGAGATGAGAACGCGGACGCGCCACCCATCACTCGAGCTTGCAAGCGGTGCTCGCGGCCGGCGTCGCTGGGGTGAGGAATGAGGCTGAGGACTACCGGTACGCAGTGGATAGCGGGCACCGATGGGATGTGGAGCTTGTCCAGGCCACCGGTCTTTGCGTCGAAGACCTCGCCATCGCCACGACTGTCCGCTTCGTTCGCGAGGAACACGAACTCGACGCGGTCGACCATGCGGAAACGCGCGTGCTCAAACCATTCGGCTGCCTTCTCTATGCCGCGGAGTTGCTCGTGCTCTCGTTCGAACGCCTTCACGGCTACGGCAGTGACCATGGACTCCGCCTGGATGCCGTCCACCGGCCTCAAATAGACCCCGTTCAGACCGAGAAATAGCTTCGCAACGGCCCACGCTGTGCGCTTGTTCCCATCCAGGAAGTACTGCGTGCTCGAGAGTCCGTGCAGCAGCGCTGCGGCCTTTTCGAGAATGGTCGGAAACGTCTCGACACCCTCAAACCCAGAGCGGACCCGACCAAGTGCACCCCGGATGCCCGCTTCATTCGTTACACCAGCGCTATCGCCGGCAACTTCCTCGTTAATCGCGACCACCAAGTCGTAGTCGATCTCCCTCATTCGGAATCAGCCGTCAGCTAGACGACGCATCAAGTCTGCGTCCTCACGAATGATCTGGCGCGCCAACTCAAGACCCGCCTCATGGTCGACGAAGGTGCGCCCGTCGCGCTCGACGGTGGGCGCGTTCCAGTACGTGACTTGGCCGTCACTACCGCCCCGGGTTTTCGTCGCCATGGCGGACACCCTACACAACCCGGCTTCAAGCGACTACGCCCCCGGCGCCCCTCCTCCGAGGTGACGCCGGGGGCGTTTCTCCGTTTACCAGTATTCGGGGGCGATGGGGCACCGGCGGCCAGCGCGGGGGATGACTCAGCGGACAAAGAGCGAAGCGACTGAGAAAGGTCTCTCCTGAGAGCAATCAGTCATCGCGCTTCCGCCTTGCTTTCTTCTCGGCGGCGCGACGTTGAGCCCGGTTCCGCTCGGGCGGGGGCTCATCCTGCTGCGGGCGAGGTGGAGTGTGATCGTTGGAGGAGGCGTTGACGTTGACTCCCCACCCAAGATGAAGGGCAGTGGGGTCGCGGAACCTGTTGTTCGTGATGGTCGCGCTGCCGCCGTAGACAGCCACTGAGCCGATGTTGCCGCCGATGATCTGGGTACCGATCGAGCTGACCGCCAATATCGAGGGTGGCGGGCCGTCGATCTTCTCCCACGGCCAGAGTGGTATGTCCAGGTCGTCCACAGCGGACATCGTGCCGATCTTGCAAACGGGGCACCGCGCGATCGGCGTCGTTACCGGGACGTACACACGTTCGTAGCAGTGCCCGCACACGTAGCCCGGCGTCACTTCTTGTCCGGTTCGTGGGTGTTGTTCTCGAATGTCGCGTCTTTGGCCCGCCCCCGGAAGAAGTTGTCTGCGGTCGAACTGTTGTTGCGGAAAACGGCTGTGCCAATGTCGCCGACGGCGAACGCAGATGGCTCTTCCTTCTCGAGTTGATCCTGTCGGTGATCACGGCGAACGCGCACGATGATCAAGATCACTCCGATGACGAAAGCGACACCGGCCGCCACGAAGAGAACAGGGGCTGTCCAGCGGAATTCCTGCGGGAGGGCGTTCAAGGCGATGATGCCCGCCAAAGTGCCGAGGAGGGTGATGGATAGCGCGGCGATCTCCGCGCCTGCTTTAGCGAACACGAGTGTCGGGACCGACGAGGGGGTAGCCGAATTCCTTGCTGGGCTCGAGCTTGGGGTCCACGACATCGGTGCTGACATAGCGGAGCACGGCGTGACCCTCGTCGTCGGTCTCGGTGTCGCCGGTTTCGGGGACTTCGTGGTGGTACTTCTCGACGTCGGAGGCGTTGAGGTGGTGTCCAACGTGAGCGGGCACGTGGTCGGTGCCGATGCTGTGGAGCTGACCGGCAAGCGAGCCCTTACCGGAAGCGTTGGCTTCGAGGCGGAAAGTGAGAGTCATGCGCTGAACAGTAGCGACGGCGAGATCACGCCGGGTCTTCCGTGGCCAGATGGTTACAGCCGGCCGCGTTTCGAGCCTCGTCCGTTACCGTTCCGTGACAGTGCGAAGGCTCAGGTGTAGTGCGGCCCACGCCGTGGGATCTTCGGCAGGGCGGTGCGGAGGGACGTGATCATCTCGTCGGTCATCTTCGCGGCTACGGCGGCGGGGAGGGTGATGACGATGACCTCTCGGTCCTCGGTCACGAACGTCAGCTCGATCGCGGGGATGATGTGCTTGCCCACGTGCTTTGGCTTGCTGGAGACGACCGTCTCGAGACCCTCTACTTCGATGCGCTCCCGCGTTCGTTTCAGCATGCCGCCGAGCCTACTCACGAGCCGCGCACGGTGATGAGTGCCCACCCGTCGGGGATCTGCGCGTCGAGCGCGGCCCGGTCGGCGGCTTCGATGTCGCGGGCGCCGTCGCGACGCACGAACGTACCCACTGCGGTCAGCAGTGTGGTGCCCTTGCCCATCGTGACGGGGGTGTTCGCGAGCTCGAACCCGGGCGGGCACTGCGCCTTGAGGAGCTCGTGCGCTTCGGCGAGCGAGTGCGCCTCGACCTCGATGGTGCGGGTTTCGATGGGGCGGATGGTTCCGATGAGCACGATGTCAGCGTAGGTCGAAGACGAAGGCGTCGAAGGCCATGCTGAGCAGCACGAGCGTCGCGACGATCGCGAAGCTGCCGGCGTTGATGAGGATCAATGCGACCCAGTCGGGCATGTATCCGCGCGTGGTCGCGCCGCCGGCGTGTTCGATGTGCACGAGGTCAGCCTAGGCGGCGGACGGTCACCGCGTTGCGCCAGACGACGGGCTGCCAGTGGCCGCCGTCGCAGGGGACCTCGAGCACGACGATGCGGTCGTTCGCTCCCATCGCCCACGCCTCGACGCGTTCGGCGGCGCGGTTGGGCCATTGCACCCACGCCCACACGGGGCGTTTCGGGTCGAACCACTCGACCGGCTGCGGCCCGTACGCCTGCAGCGGGAGTGTGATCGGATGCACGGATGCCAGCGTGCGCGACAGCATCTCGTCGCTGACCTTCGTCGAACCCACAGACCGGTCCCCTTCCCCGGCCAGGGATCAGGCTACGTCACCCCACCGACAACGAGAACGCCCCTCCCGCACCGTGAGTGCGGGAGGGGCGTTCTCGTGTGTGTGGGGGGGGGCGCTCACCTCGCGGGCGGGTCTGTCGCGGCGGTGGCTTGCAGGCGGCGCAGTCGGTACTGGTGTGAGGGCCATGCGTCGAGGCGGTCGCGGAGGGTCGCGAACAGCAGGTCCTCGTCGACGACGCGGACGCGTTGCCCGTCGCGCTGCTCCCAGGTCATGGTCATGCCCGCGCGTCGCCACCGCTTGATCGTGCGCACGGAGCGGCGCACCGTGCGCGCCGCCTCGCGGTACGTCAGGGTGGCCACCAGTCAACCGCCGACCTTGGCGAGTATGACGAGACCTCCGCGCGTGTGACCGGCGTGCCGCCACCCGGCGCGCTTGAAGCAGTAGCCGGGGTTCGGGGACTGCACGCGCCGCGCGTTGACGTAGGTGTAGAGACGCTCGCCAGGCCAGCGAGCGTGCGCCCACGTCTCGGCGTCGAGGATCATGGCCGAGGCCAGGTGCGGTGACTCGTTGCGGAACACCGCGCAGTTGATGCCGTCCTGCCCCGACGCGTCGATGAAGCGACGCCACACGAAGAGCGCGTCGTCGTCATGGGAGAGCAGTACGGTTTTCTCGCCAGGCCCGACAAACAGCGCGGGGTCGCGACCGTCGCGATACACGTGTCGCGAGTAGTGCCGGCGGTAGAGGGCGAGGCCCACAGGGTTACCGTCCCGCGACGCTCGCCAGAACTCGGTGCCGGTCATGGCTGCGGTGCTGATGAGCGCCGTCACGCCGCCACCTCCCATTCGATGCGCGGCACGCCGGGGCGCTCCAGGAGCATCCGCAGTGCGGCGATGGCTTGCTGGAGGACCACGCCGTTTCCACACGCCTTCAGCTGCTCCGCGCGGGACAGACCGACCGCTGCGTCTGTGACCCATCCGGCGGGCCAGCCCATCATCCACTCGGTGAGCTCCGGGTTCAGCCGGCCCTTTCCGCCCTTGCCGTCCATCCGCATCGGCGCCGGCGCAGGGCGGCCCATCACGAACTCCCAGCGCGCAATCGCGGCGGCGTAAGGGCCCCACGACGAAACCTCGCCTGTGACGTTTCCCTGACGGTCTCCTTCGTCGTCACGCTCGGCGCCGAGGCCGTACATGGTCTCGGTGGACGAGCCGCCGCGGGACGTGCGCGGCGCCGGCATCATCGTCACCTCGCCGATCACCGCGTCCATCCGAGCGCGGAAGTCGCCCGATATTTGCCCGTGGGCGGCCGGCGAGGAAGACCCGACCGTCGGCGTCGGCAGCAGCTGCACTGCGATGGGGAGTGGCATCCCCATTCCGTTGCCATTCGCGCCGGTCGCCTTCACCCGTTCACGTCGCGCGGACCATGACTCGACTGACTCACCATCGTTCATCACGACAGTCGGCGTTGGCAGTAGCGTCACGACACCCTGACCTGGCGCGCTCACCCGAGGTCGAACAGGGTCTCCTGTGCGGGTTCGCTCTTTCGGCCACGCGAGGATGAAGACCCGGAGCCGGCCATGGGGCGCGCCGACGTCCGAAGCTCGAATGCTCGTCCACTCCGCATCGAACCCGAGCGCGGCCAGGTCAGCGAGAACCGCTCCGAGTGCCCGCAAGCGAGGTTCGTCGTCGTCGTCTCCCACACACCACGGGCAGGGTTCCAATGCAGTTCCATCTCCGCTTGCTGCTTCGGCACTGAGGAGACCTCCTACGTTCTCGATGACGACCCAGTCGGGCCTGTCCTCTGCGATGGATCGGGCGAACTCGGACCAGAGGCCGGAGCGTGTTCCGCTGCGGAGTCCTGCGCGGGCGCCAGAGACGGACACGTCCTGGCACGGGAAACCGCCGGCGCGGACGTGCGTGTGCGGGACGGTGGTGAAGTCGACCTTGGTGACGTCGCCGTAATTCGGGACGTCAGGGTAGTGGTGGGCGAGCACCTTCGACGGCGCTGCGTCGAACTCGCAGAACCACCGGGGGCGGGTGCCGAAGACGACGCTGACCGCGCGGCCCAGCATCCCGGTGCCAGCGAACAACTCGCCGGAGTACGCGAGGGTGGCGGGGGCCATCAGGACTCCTTGACGGGGGTGGGTGAGTAGTCGGTGCGGCAGACGATGCACACCTTCGAGAGCACTGACTCGCCGTCGGGCCCGTCGATCCAGTCGACGAGGACGCCGTGCTGGCCGCACCGCAGGCACAGCTCGGGGCGGGCGCGGCGGGTGGCGGTCAGCTCGAGGCGGTGCATGGCGCGGCGCACGAGGCGGAACAGCTGGTCCTGCAGCGCGTCGAGGTCCTCCCACGACTCGATGTGCTCGACGGCGTCGGACAGCCAAGCGTTCGCCGCGTACGCCCACTCGCGGGCGAGCTCGACGTCGTCCGGCAGCCCAGCGGGGAGTTGCGGTGCTTCGACGCCCAGGCGGGACGCCGCGACGACGAGGTAGCCGCGCATCGCGTCCCACACGGCGCGCGCGTTCCGCGCCTCGGGACCATCGACGAGGGGCACATTGTCGACGTACCCGCCGCCGGACACACGCTCACTGAGCGGAGCGGCACGGACGCCGCGCGCGGCGACGACGATGGTCCCGGTGGTTTCGACGACGTAGGGCAGCTGGTCGACGTGCCAGAGGTACTCGGCGACCCACTGCTCGCGTGCGACGGTCGGGTCGATCGCGTCGGCCGGGATTAGCGCGCTCATGGCAGGTCTCCGTGGTCGCAGTGGCAGGGGATCATCTCGTCGGCGGCATCGAGCGCCCAGCCGGTGCAGTTGCGGTGCTTCCCGTCGCGGCACTCGGGGCAGAGGGGGCGGTCGATCTGCGCGAGGATGCGCGCCGTCGTGTCGTCGTCGAGGCGGCGGAGACCGAGCGCACCGCGGTACGGAATCGGATCGGCCAGAGCGTGTGGTCGGGCCAGCTCGAGGTGCCACCCTCGGGGCTCGCCCCACTCCGAGCACTGCTCGCCGTAGCCACAGAGGTTGTGGCCGCCCGGGTTGTCGCCGAACGCACGGTGCGCTCCTACGAGGTCGACGACGCCGAGGATCACGCCGTGCGCCTGACCCGTGGACCAGTCCACCAACGACGCGCGACACCTAGTTAGCACGCGATGCGCGACCACCTGGGCATCGCCCGCGGCCGCACGCGCGAGTCCGGCGTGTATGGCGACGGGCCCGCGGTAGTCTCCGGCGATGTTGCGGACGCGGTTCTCTACGTCCTTCCCGCCGTGGATGATCGCCCACGCCCACGGCTGACGAACGGTCAGAATGCGCATCAGGCCACCACCTTCTGACCACCGGCAGGCACGTTAGACGCGAGCCCGAGGTCGCGGCGCACCATGCCGACGTACGCGCGAGTGATCTTCAGCGCGACACCCATCGCGGCGTCCGACTTGCCGGCGGCGTGCAGTGCCCGCACTCCGGCTTCGATCTCGTCGCGGCGTCGGCGGCGACCATTGCGCGGACCCTCGGCGGGCGCGGTGGGTTCGCCGGTGGCGACGTGTGCGTCGAACGCGGCGGACGCGCGGTCGCGAGCGGCGATCGCCTCGTCGACGGCGCGCTCGGCGTTGCGCAGCGCGAGGTCGAGCGCGAGCTTCTGCACCCGCCAGGAGGCGGCAGCGCGCTCGATGTCGGCCGGCGTGACCGTGGGCGCTGGTGCTGCGGGCTGAGGTGCGGCGGGTGCAGGCGCGGGCGCGGCGGGCGTCGGTGCCGGAGCGGAGCGGGGCGGTCGCGCCGGCGCAGGAGCAGGGCCCTGCGCCGCACGCTTCCGGGCGGACCGGTTCGCCGCGCGGTCTCGCTTCGCGACGTCCTCGCGTGCGGCGTCGTCGGCGGCGACGATGTCGGCGAGGGGCACGCCCGCGTCGAAGAGTCGACGGAACGAGTAGTCGCCGGCGTACCGGCGGTACACATCGCGGCAGGGGAGCGCGGCGGGGCAGGCGCTGGTGCGGCATCCGGCGCGATGCCCGTCGGGGGTGCCATGCGGGATGGTGTCGCTGATGATGTCTGCGGTGCGCATCATGCTCGGGCCTCCTCGACGACCGCGGTGTGGAATGCCGCGACAGTGTGTCGCCATCCCGTGCTGCTGTGCGCATCGCGTTCGATCTCGGTGTTGCAGCGCAGGCAGCGAGCTGGCGGAGTGAGGGAGGCGAGGCGGGCGCCTTCGTCGCGGATGCGCTCTTGCTCGGCGGCGTACTCCTCGCCAGCCTTCGCGGCGACGATGATCGCGGCGGCGGCGTCGCGCGCCTCGTCGGGGGTGAGCGGGTGGGCGACGTGGATGCGGACGAGGCCATCGTCGTCGACGTCGATGTCAGCGACGAGCTGCTCGACGGTGCGGGTGATCTCGGTCATGGCGGTTCCTCTCAGAAGGGGGGCTGTTCGGGGTAGGTGACCTCGTCGGGCGCGAGGTCGAGAGCGGGGGCGTCCCAGACGCGGGTGCAGGCGTGCTCGGGGGCTGTGTGCCCGTCGACGGGCTGCCGCGGCCACCACCGCGACCGGCTGCTCGTCGTCGTCGAGCCGGCGTGCTCTCGGATCTGCCAGAGACGGATCCCGACGAGCACGCACGCGAGGACCTGGTCACGGTCGAGGCGGACGGGGTCGAGGCGCGGCGCGCCGACGAGCACGCCGAGCTGAAAGTCGCGGCGTACCTCGAGCACGCCGCGTCGGCAGCGTGCGCAGCGGGCGGCGAGCGGGGCTGTGGCGCTCATCGTTCGTGCCAGGGCGTGTCGCGCGGGTCTTCGGAGTCGGGAGTCTCCTCGACCGCGAGGCGGATGTTCGTGTAGAACCGTCGCCCGTTGGAACGCTTGTCGCCGACGTCGAACCGCTGCTTGAGCTGACGGCCGAAGGCGGTCGCCGACAGCGCCTCCTGATGCTGCTCGCGACACCACGCGTCATACGCCTTGCGCAGCTCGCTCGTGTCGACGACGACGACAGACCCGCCGCCGAGCTCGCACCGGTCCTCGACGAAACGGCCGAGGTGGTCTTCCTCGGCGCGGTACGCGTCGGTCGCGGCGAGCACCTCGTCGGGGGTGGCGAGGCCGTCGCGGGCGTACTCGACGGCGCCCTTAACGATCCAGGCGAGGATGCCGGGGCCTTCCTCCTCGACGAGCCGCTGCTGCAGGTTCTCGATCCGCTCGTCCTCGGGCACCGAGTGGGTGAAGGGGATGAGGCGCATGCGGCGCCACACGCTGTCACCGCCGGTCTCGACCTTCGGTTGGCTGTTGCCGAGCAGGAGGAACGTGTGCGACGGGGCGAAGTCGAAGAAGTCCTTGCCCATGAAGCGGGCGGTGATCGTGTCGCCACCGGTGAGGGCCTTCATCTTGGCCTCGTCGAACTTCGTGTCCTCGTTGATCTCGGACGTGATGACGAGGCGGCGGCCCTGCAGCATGGCGAGCTCGGTGGGGTGCTTCTCCCGGCCGACGACGAGGAATCCCTGCGGTGCGGAGGTGGCGTAGTCACCGGCGATCGCGGACAGCACCTCGGCGAAGACGCCCTTGCCGTTGCCGCCGGCGCCGTGCGCGAAGGGGAGGATGTGCTCGCGCACCTCGCCGATGAACATGAGCCCGGCGAGACGCTGCATGTACCGTTCGACGTCGGCGTTCGACTGGAACGTCGTCGCGAGGAACCTGTCCCACAGCGGGGTCGGCATGGTCGCGTCGGGGGTGACGGTCGTCTGCTTCGAGTGGAACAGGGCGGCGGTGGCCGCGGCGATCGCGCCGCTGCGGAGGTCGACGACGCCGCCGGGGGTGTTGAGCTGCCACGGGTGCCGGTCGAACTCCGCCGCGGCGACACGCATGGCGGGAGCTGCGCGGGCGAGGCGGACGGCGTCGGCGATCGCGCGGGCCCGCATCGACTTGAGCCGCCACGCCTTGAGGGCGGTGTTGTCGGTAGGGATACGGCGGATGACGTCGCGCGCGGCTTCGATGGCGGGCCCGTCGTCAGGGTGCCACGCCCACCGGGTGCCGTCCCACGTGACCCACCGGCCCGCGTCAGGCACGTACCGCATGGTGCCGGAGTACTCCGCGACGAGGAGACGCGCGTTCCCGTCGTCGGTGAGGTCCGCACTGTCGCCGCCGATGGTCGCGGCGGGCGCCGTGGCCGTGGCGGACGCGCCGACGGCGCTGATCTGCGTGCCCGTCGACGTCGTGCGCGACGCCGCGGCGGCGGGGGCGAGCGCACGGGGCGCGCGGTGCCCGTAGTCGGCGTCGGCGAGGGCCTTCGCGGCGGCGGCGTGGTCGCCGCGGTGGTGGAGGAGGGCGTACGCGCCGAACTTCGTGTACGGCACCTCGGGTTCGAAGTCGGTCGACGAGGTGAAGACGTAGAGGCGGTCGCGGTCGCCGGCGTGGCCGGTGGTGGCGCTGATGCCGTCGTTCTTGCCGGGGCGGCGCCAGTACTTCGTCGCGCCGCGGGTGAACACGTGCACCCAGCCGACGAGGATGTCGGCCCAGTCGGTGCGGGCTTCGTAGTCGTCGCCGGGGGTGATGTCGCCCTCGGCGGCGTGGAACGTGGTCGACCATTTCGCGTCGACCGGGCCGCCCGCGCTGACCGGGGTCTCGTCCGGCATGGTGTCCAGCGCGGCGTGCACGATCGTGTGGAGCTGGTCGCGCTCCTCGCGGGTGACGGTCGGGATGGTGGCGGGCCCGCCGACGAGCCGCACCCACGCGCGGCCGGTCGGGTGCACGGCCCCCGCGGAGGGGGCGAGCACGACGAACCCGCCGGTGCCGCGGGTCTCCGCGAGGGTCTCGCGCCCGGTCGCGCCGTCGGTGGGTCGCTGCGCGACCTTCGTGTTACCGGGCACCGCGCCACCCTCGACGCGGTACAGGAGGTGCAGGCCGCCGGAGGGGGACTGCTCTGACCATCCGGCGATGAGACGGTCGTAGACGGGGCGGAGGCCGGTGCCGTCGAGTAGCTCGAGCACATCGCCCATCTGGCCCATCGCGGCGCCTTCGACTTCGAGAAGCTCGACGTCGCCGTGGCCGGTGACGATGCCGATGCCCTGCTCGAGGTCGTTGTCGAACCAGGCGCGCAGCTGCGCGTCATCGGCGGCGACGTCGGTGTACTGCTTCCACGCGATGCGGGGGCGCTTGGTCCCGTCGGTGGCGACGGGCACGACCGAGAGGCCTGCGGCGTGCAGGTCGAGGGCGGTGGCGAGGAGGGTCATGGGCAGGCACAGGCTCCGGTGGTGGCGCGGACGGTGAAGCAGTCCGGGCAGACGGTGGCGGGGTCGACGTCGAACTTCGTGGGCGGGCAGGCGGCGTGCTGCCACTCGGCGAACGCGTTCGCCCGCGCGACGCGGTCGCCGACGCGGATCGGAGCGCCGCAGTCGGGGCACCGCGCGGGATGCTGCGCGACCGTCGCCGTGCTCATCGCAGGACCTCGGCGTTCCGAACGAACGCACCCGGGATGCCGGATACGCGGAGAGCGTCCGCGTCGCGCTCGCCGTAAGCGATGAGGACGCTTGGGGCACCACTGTTCGCCTTCGAAGGCGAGCCGTCGGGGGTGAGGAAAGTGATGCGTCCCTTGAGGAAGAGCAGCGCCGTGGCCGTCGGCCAGACCCATTCGTGGAAGAGGGCAGTTTCCGTCCGAGCAAAGATGAGCGCCGTGCCGGATCCGTGGACGGCGAGAGCGCGCATCCAGGCGCCCATCGTGCGCCCGTACGGAGGGTTCAACCAGACGCGGCCAGACCAGGGCATCGAAAGGCCGTCGCCCATGGTCTCAGGCGTCCACACCTCTGCCGCCGTTGCGTGGCCGGGAGCGCCGCAGGGATCGAGGTCGAAGCCTCCGAGCGACTGCACCAACGGCAGGGGTGTCAGCCACCGGTCGTTGCGGAACGCGTACAGGTCGTCCGCGAACGCGTCGCCGCGGGCTGACGTCGACCCGACATTGAGCGTCTTGCCCGCGCTCATCGAACGGCGACCGTCTCGGCGAGCCATGCGGTGAGGGGCGCGACGCGAAGGCCGAGGGTGGCGGCGACGTTCACCTCGAGGCGGGCGCCGCCGGATGCCTCCCACCCGTCGAGGAGCGCGACGCCGTCGCAGCGGATGAGCTGAGCCAGCCCGGCGCGCAGCCACCCGTGGTAGTCGTCGGGCGTCGGGTTGACGTTAGTCGAGGGGTCTTCGACGAGGTGGCCGAGCTCGCGCAGGCGTTCGGCGGCGGAGCGGAACGCGGGGTAGTTGAAGTCGGGGATCCCGGTCATCGGGCCCGCAACGTAGATCGTCAGGGGAGTGGTCGTGTCAGTGCTCATGTGCCCGAGCGCGGAGTCGAACCGCGCCTGCGACCATCCGGGCGGCCGTGCTCAGGACGCGACGAGATCCAGCTGCTGCTGCGTCGCGTTGATCGCAGCAGCGATCTGGGCGTCCGGGATGCCGGCGCCGCGGAGCTGCTGCACCTGCGAAACCTGCTGATCGGTGAGCCCACTCGGGTGCGGCGCGGGCACAGCCACCGACTGCTGCACGGGCGCCTGCGGCTGCGCCACGGCGGCGGGCGCGACGGGCTGCACGTACTGCTGCTGCGCGGGGGCGGGCTGCGCGGCGACGGGCTGCTGAGGCGCGGCGACGGGGGCGGCTGCCGCGGCGGCCGGCTGCTGCGCGAACGCCGACGTCGGCGCCGTGTACGTCGCGGCGTACATCTTCGCCGGGTTCGCCGGGTTCTTCGACGCCGGGTCGTTCCCGAGATACTGCACCGTCAGCGTCCCGCCCGGCGCGATGTCCGACGCGCCAGCCGCGCGGATCGCCTCCCCGATCGCGCGCTTCATATTCTTCGACGCGACGTACAGGGTGCGCTCGCCGTCGTCGCTCGCGTCGACGCGCTGGTCAGTCTTGAGATCGACGAGGATCTGCATCTTCGGGTCGCCGTTGGGCCAGAAGTCGGGCTCCTGGGTGCCGAACTTCGTCTGCTGCCGCTCCCGCGGGGCGGACTGCACGACGCCGGTGACGGTGGCGCCGACGGCGTCGAACTTGACGCCCTTGCTCGAGGATTCGAAGAGGGACATGGGGTTCTCCTTGGTGGTTGGTCTTGTCAGCGGTCGAACAGGTTGCGGATGGGGGCGGGTGCCGCCGCCGCTGGCTGCGGCGTCGACGGGATGGGTCTCGGGGCGGGCGGGAACGGCGCAATGCACGTCGGGTGGACGGTGCTGCCGTCCGCCGCGGCCGCGGGGTGCAGCGGCAGGCCGCAGTCGTCGCAGAGCTGCGCGATCGTGGCGGGCGGCGCGGCCGGGCGCAGCGGAGTGACGGGAGCGGCGGGGCGCGCCGGGCACAGCAGCTGCTCGTGCACCTGCCACGACCGTTCCCACTCGGCCGTGTTCTCGCGCCTCTCGTGGCTCTGCCATCCGCAGTGCTCGCAGGTCCGCTCCGGGATGGGGAGCACGGCGAGCGGCGGTATCGCGTTCCCCGCGGCCGGGGTCGGCTCGGCGGGCGGCACGTCGAACAGTGACCCGCCAGCAGCGCGGTGCTGCGCACGCTTCTCCGTGCGACACCAGGTACACCACTCGTCGTCACACAGCGGCGACGCCGCGAGCGCCCCGTCGAGCCCCGCGACCTGCAGCAGCAGGTTGAGGCGGTTCGCGCGAAGCATCGCCTCGCCCGCGAGATGCGGGTTGTACGGCTCGGACCAAAAAACGGCGTTCTGCAGCTCACCGTCGCGGGGGAGGAACGCGATCGCGACGGTGCGGCACGTGCCCCACCCGCCGTCGTCGGTGAAGCCCTTGCCGTAGAGGTGCGCCTGCACCCGGTACTGCTGGCTGGGGCCGTGGATGCGGTACTTCGTGAGCTGCTTCGGCCCGACGATCTTGTGGTCGATGACGGTGCCCGTGGGGACGTGGAACAGGTCGGAGTGACCGGTGATGCTCGTCCCGCCGATGGTGCCGACGGTGACCTGCCACTCGGTAATCCACTCGGCGTGTTCGACCTCGCCGCCGTGACGGTTCGCGGCATCGAACCAGCGCTCGAGCTGATCGTGCACCGCGGTGCCGATCGCGGGCTTCCACGCGGGTCCGCGGTCGGGCTCGCCGTCACCGTTGAGCTTGTGCAGGATCCAGCGGTCGCAGGGCTTGCCGATTTCCGACGGGCCGATGCGCTTCTGCAGTGACCGCGGGTGCCGCGTGATGCTGTCCCGGATGACCCCGAGGTACAGGTCCTCGACGGTGGTCATCCGCGCAGTGCCTGGATCAGGGCTTCGACGCTGAGGTGCACGCCGTCGGCCATCTTGTACATGAGCTCGGGCTCGGGAAGCTCGGGTACGAGGATGTGAAGCGACTTGTCCGGGTGGCCCGCGAAGTATCCAGCTTCGATGTGAGCGCTGCGTCCGGAGGGCAGCAGCAGAACGCCCGTTTCGGCCCACTCCATGCCCCGCCAGTCGTTACCGAAGCCGAGAGCCGCGGTGTCCGTCTGCAGCGCCTGAGTGAATGCCCAGGGTGACCAGTCCTCCCATGCGGGGTCGATGTCGGACCACCGGAAACCGTCTTCGTCGTTTCCCCGCACCGCAATGCGGCGGTCATCGCGCGGATTGCGGAAGTCGTAGACCTCGTGACCGGCGCGGCGAAGCGCGTTGACTATGACGGGCTGCTGGGCGTTTCGCCAGCTGGACGCCAGGTAGATGCGAGTGCTGCCCATGGGGTTCTCCTTGATCGTTGGACGTTGGTGGGTGGTGCCGCCCCGGGACTCGAACCCGGCGTGTATGCCATCGCGGCGGTCGCGCTTACTTGACGACGACGGACTTCGCGCCGCGCACCTGGTGCTCCTCGAGCACGGCCGGCGCGAACTGCTTCTTCACCGCGGCCAGGTCGACACCGGTCGTGGTCTTGTACAGCTGGGGGTAGTCCGCCTGCGGGTACTGCGCGGCGACCCAGTCGGTGTCGAGGCGCGAGTACTCCCGCACCTGCACCTTCGTGCCATCGATGTCGTGCGTCCCGACGGGCAGCCGTTCGACCAGTTGCGCGTCGATCTGCGCGATGCGGTCGGCGATGTGCTCGGCGTCGGCCTTGAGCGAGGCGCGCTCGCCGACAAGATCCTCGGTCGACTGGTGCTTCTGCTCGGCCTGGCGGATGGGGGTGATGGGAGCGGGCGTGCTCATGCTCTTATGCCTCCTCGGCGTCGGTGGTGGGGGTGGTCTCGTCGACGAGCTCGGCGTCGACGACGTCTTCGGAGTCGGTGGTGAAGCCCTGCTCGAACTCCTGCACCAGCAGGCCCGCGAGCTCGCCCAGCGGGCCGCCGAGCTGCCCCATCTGATACGTGCCCGGGAACGGGGCTTCGTAGTCATCGGCGGGGAGCGCACTGCGGGTGAGGGCGACGGCGCCGGACGGGGCGCGCAGCTCGACGCCGAACTTCCCGGCGGGCTGGTCGACGACGGTCAGCGTGTACTGACCGGTCGACGCTTCGAGCTCGAGCGGCGCGACCGGCTCCGGCTCGGCATCCGCGTCGGGCAGGTCGAGGGGCTGCTTCACGTGCCGCACACGGCCGTCGTGCAGACGCTGCAGCAGCGCGCGGGCCGCTTCCTGATCGTCTGCGTCGACGGCGAGCTCGATCGCGACGATCTCGATCTTCGGGATCTTCTCGAACGCGTCGTTCTGCGTGATCTCCTTCGTGCGCACAAGCGCGACGACGGGCAGGTAGTCCTGCGTCGGGTACGCGGCTAGCAGGTGCCGGCCGTTCGGCTCGATGCCGTTGTCGTCGTACTCCTTCGGGAGCGACGATGCGAGCTTGACCATGGTGGGGTGTCCTCTCAGACGATCGGGGCGGTGCGGGCGGGCCAGGCGAGGCGGTCGAACGCCTGCTGTTGCATGGGGGAGTACTCCGGCGTCGGGATGCCCGCCCACCGGGCGCCGGCCCAGGCGAGGCCGACGGCGTCAGCGACGTTGTCGTCCGGGATCCGCACGTCGGGGAACGCGGCACGGGTGAACGCGACGACGTCGTCCTTGCCCGCGTTGCCGTTGCCGGTGGCGAGCTTCGCGCGGGACTTCGGCGCGACCTCGACCACGCGCCCGCGGGCGAACATCTGGTCGACGAGCCACCAGTACAGGGCCATGCGCTCGCCGTGCGCGCCGTGCTGCTTCGCCGCGTTCGGCACCTCGATGAGCGTCACGTCGACGCGGGCGGGGACGTTCGTCAGGACACCGTCGAGCGCGCGGCGCATCCGCTGCCGACGTGCGAGCAAACTCGTGCCGATGTTCGGCGTCCGCACACGGCGGGTGATGACGCCGCCCTCGGTGTCGAAGATCGCGAGGCCCGTGCAGGTCAGCGACGGGTCCAGGCCGACGGCGATCACCAGATCACCGCCAGGCCGACGATCAGCTCGACGACGACGGCGGCGCCCATGACGCCGACGAGGGTGACGATGCCGCGGGGGACGGGCGTCACCTCGAGCACCGCGGTGACCGCGTTCTCGTGCTGAGGTGCACGGCGCGCACGATACGGACGACGCGTGAGGGGCTTCGGGGGGCGAATCAGGACGCGAGACATCAGGGACTCCTGCCAGAGGGACTTCGAGAACAGGGAACGGTGCGCCCGGGGCGGGCGGGGGAGCAGTGCTCAGGTGTGGTTGCCCGCCGGGGGCTCGGAGACGTGGGGGACGTCGATGGGGGCATTCGCGCCCCCGGCGGGAGTCTCGGGACGCGCACGCGGCAGACAGATGCGCAGCAGCGCGAAGGGCGCGAGCACGACGACCAGGTCGGCACCGTTGAACCCGGGGGCGATCGCGGACGGGGCGACCAGCAGCGCGACGATCACGACGGCGACGGCGGCAAGGAAACGCGAGGCGCTCACGGGGTCACCTCGTCGGCGGTGGTCTTCTCGGCCCGCATGCGCTCGAAAGCGCGCCGAATCTCTGAGGGGTAGAAGAACAGCGCGCCGCGCAGCCCATCCCCACGGACCGCGGGCTTGACCTTGCCGGACTGCACCATGCGCGTCAGGGTCGAGCGGTCTACATTGAGCGCTGCCGCCGCCTTCGCCGTGCTGAGGAGTTTGTCGTTGGGCATGGGGCCAGTGTTGGTGATTGAACAACGTTTGGCAACACCAAAATGCGTCGCAGCGACCATGAACAGGTCACGAGGCCAGTATTTGTCTAGGAAAACTCGTTGTGAAGACGCACTATCTTGTGCAATGATCAGTGCATGCCGAACGCACAACGATCCGACAACGAGACCTTCCCCTGGGCTTTCGACCTCGGAGACCGCCTCGACAAAGCACTCCGCGTCGCCGGAGTCAGCACCGCCGAAATGGCGGACACCCTCGACGTGTCTCGCAACACCATCGGGAACTACACCTCCGGGCGCACACGACCGTCGCGCCTGCAGATCCGCGAGTGGGCGGCGCGCACGGGCGCGCCCGTTCAGTGGCTGGAAACTGGAATGGTGGGCCCTGCCGGGATCGAACCGACGACATCCACGGTGTAAACGTGGCGCTCTACCAGCTGAGCTAAAGGCCCGGGATGCCACGAGTCTAACGCGGCGCCCGCCGCGCCCGTGGCGCCGGTGGCGCGGATGCGGGCGCCGCGACGGCGAGATCACGTGTCTTCGCCGAGGTGACCCGCCGTCGCAGCGAATCACCGGTCATCTCGACGGGACCGTATGACCTCGCGGCCGACTGGGGGCTGGGCGGGCGGGGACGCCGGCGCGTACCGCCGATGTCCGACCCCCGGGGTAGCGTTGCATGCGTGAATGCCGATCCCGCCGACCAGCGCAAACTGCTCGATCTCGCCGACCTCGACGCCCGCATCCGTCGTGATGAGCGCGTCGCGGCGAACCCGCCGCAGGCCGAGCGCGTGCGCGAGCTCATCGCCCAGCGGGCGACGCTCGCGCAAGAGCTCGGTACCCGGGCCAACGCGCGCGACGACATCACCGCCGAACTGAAGCGCCTCGAATCCGACGTCGCCGTCGTCGACGCCCGCATCGCACGCGACACCGAGCGTCTCGCCGCCTCGTCCAATCCCAAGCAGGCGCAGGGCTTCGAGAACGAGCTCGTGTCGTTGAAGCGCCGCAAGGGCGACCTCGAAGACATGGAGATCGCGCTCATGGAGCGCCTCGAGGCCGCCGACGCCGCGGTCGCCGAGCAAGAGGCACTGATCGCCGACACCAACGCTCAGGGCGCGCAGCTCAGCGCCGAGGCCAAGACCACCGTGTCCGACGCGACGACGCGCCTCGACGGTGCGCGCCGCGATCGTGACGCCGTGGCCGCGTCCGTCCCCGCCGACCTGCTGGGGCTCTACGAGCGTCTCGCCTCCCGCGGCAACGGGGCGGGTCTGCTGCGCGCCGGTGCCTGCGAGGCCTGCCGCATGGTGCTGCCGCCGAGCGACCTGGCCACGGTCCGCCGGGCGCAGACCGACGAGGTCGTGTTCTGCCCCGAGTGCGGCGCGATTCTCGTCCGCACCGAAGAATCGCGATGACCCCTCCGGGCGCCCGTGCCGTCTGACACGGTCGTCGTCGGGCGCACCGGCCCCGGCCGCTTCGCCCTCCAGTCGCCCGACGTCGACGCAGCCCCCACCGACGTCCCCGCCGACCGGCTCGCCGAAGCCGTCTTCGATCGTGAAGAGCGCGGCGACGTCCGGTGGGTGTGGGCCGATACGGCGAGCACGTATCCCGCTCTGCTCTCGGCGGGGGTGCGTGTGGCCCGCGCCTGGGATCTGCGACTGGTGCACGGCATCCTGCGCGACGCCGAGGGCGTGGTCGACGATCACGGACTCCGTTCCCATCGGGAGTGGGATGCCGGCAGCGCCGCGCCCGCGGCGGGCGACACGCTCTTCGACCTCGGCGATCCCTCGACCGTCCTGCCCGACTCGCTCGACGACGCTGTCGCCGAGTTTCGACGGCAGCTCGCCGCCATCGACTCGGCGACGTCCCCCGGCACCCTGCGCCTGCTGTGCGCCGCCGAATCGGCCGGCGGGTTGATCGCCGCCGAACTCCACGCGGCCGGGGTGCCGTGGAGCCGGCGCGCGCACGAGGAGATGCTCGAACGCGAACTCGGCTCGCGTCGGGGCGGAGGTCTGCCGGAGCGCATCGAGCGCACCGCGGCGATCGTCCGGGCCGCTCTCGAGGATCCGACGGCCTCCCTGGACTCGCAGCCTCGCTTGCTGCGCTCGCTGCACCGAGCGGGGCTCCAGGTGACCTCCACAAGCCGGTGGGAGCTCGCCGAGCACGACCACCCCGTCGTCGCCCCGCTGATCGCCTACAAGAAGCTCATGCGCCTGTACACGGCCAACGGGTGGGCCTGGATGCAGGAGTGGGTGCACGACGACCGCTTCCGCCCCGTGTACGTTCCCGCCGGAGTTGTGACGGGCCGATGGGCGTCGTCGGGCGGCGGAGCGCTGCAGATCCCGCGCTCGCTCCGCACCGCCGTCCGCGCCGATCCGGGCTGGACCCTCGTCACCGCCGATGTGGCCCAGCTCGAACCGCGGGTGCTCGCGGCGATGGCGCGTGACACGGCGCTGGCGGAGGCGGCATCCGGTCGCGACCTCTACGCCGGCATCGTCGAACGCGGGGCCGTCGCCAGCCGCGCCGAGGCGAAGCTCGCCATGCTGGGTGCGATGTACGGCGCCACCACCGGGGAGAGCGGGCGCCTGCTCCCACGTCTGCGCCGCACCTTCCCGCGGGCGATGCAGCTCGTCGACGATGCCGCGCGCACGGGTGAGAACGGGGGAGTGGTCCGCACGTGGCTCGGGCGCACCTCACCCGCCGCGGGAGAGGCGTGGCAGCACCTGCAGTCGCGCGCGAGCGACGCCGCGGCATCCGGAGTCGACGAGAGCCGCGCGCGTCGATCCGCTCGCGACCGGGGCCGCTTCACCCGCAACTTCATCGTGCAGGGCACGGCCGCCGAGTGGGCCCTCGCGTGGCTCGCCGACCTGCGCGCGCGTCTCGCCGTCCTCCCCGCGGTGGATGCCGCCCACGCGGCGCCCGCCTCGGGTCCGGTGTTCGCGCGGGTGCCCCACCTGGCGTTCTTCCTGCACGACGAGATCGTCGTGCACACCCCGCTCGAACACGCCGACGCCGTCGCGGATGCGGTGCGGGAGTCCGCGGCATCCGCGGGCCGTCTGCTGTTCGGGACGTTCCCCATCGACTTCCCCCTCGACCTGCGGATCGGCGAGACGGCCGAGAAGGGCTGAGCGGCCCGCGTAGACTCGACCCTGCGAATGGGTCGGCTGGACGGTCGCGTCACGGGTTCGCCCGTGCCGAGGAACGTCCGGGCTCCACAGGGCAGGACGGTGGGTAACGCCCACCCGGAGCAATCCGCGAGACAGTGCCACAGAGAGCAGACCGCCGCGGTCCGTCAGGACCGGGGTAAGGGTGAAAGGGTGGTGTAAGAGACCACCGGGGTCGTGGTGACACGACCCGCGAGGTAAACCTCGTCCGGAGCAAGGCCAGACAGGGGATGACGACGCGGCTCGCCGAGTCCCCGGGTAGGCCGCTGGAGCGGCACGGCAACGTGTCGCCGAGAGAGATGACCGTCCACGGGGTCCCCCGGGACCCCCGGACAGAACCCGGCGTACAGGCCGGCCCATTCGCACCATCCGATGCTTCGCTGCGTCTGCGCAGTCGGCGCCGGTCGAGCGTGGACCCACTCAGCTCTGGGGACGGATTTCACCCGCGTTCACCGTGGCTCGAAGGAGATCGAGTGGTCGATAACGTCTGACCGATTCGAGCCCGTCCGTGGTTCGCGGACAGGAACGGTCGCCGTGACTCTGCACGCTCTTGCTGGTTCTTCTCTTCTCGCTCTCCTCATGTTCATCAACCCGCTCGACGTCGCATCCAGCGATGCAGCTGATCCGGCCCCCGACGACGTCGTCGTCGAGCAGCCGACGTCGGTAACCGTCTTGGGCCTCGACGAGGATCAGGTGGGTGAAACCATCCCCGTCACGGAACTCATCGAGCGTTCGGAAGAGGTGGGACAGGACATCGAGGACGAGCTCCTCGCGGGGGATGACGCGCAGGATGCCGCCTCGCTGAATGGTCCTTGTGTGGCTTCCGCGGTGAGTTTCCACGGCGCCCCCTTCGGGATCAGGGCGGCGGCGGATCCTGCCTACTCGATTTACTCGCAGTGTTGGGACAACAAACACATCAAAGTCGCAGTCCGAAACGGAAACAGCACGTGGGGATGGCAGCATCTGCAGAAGCACAACGTCAGCCTGACGATGCTCCAGAAGACGACGAAGTTCCCGCGCAACCGCTACCTGGAAAACGGAAGCCTCATCTATGTCACGCCCGCTAACCAGTACACCTGGTGGCTCGCGTCCTGCAGAATCGATCGGACTATGGATGCGAAGGTCGTCGCGAACCCCACTCGCCTGGCTGATGGCGCACCTCGCGGGATCATCACGGCATACTGCGTGGGGCCTCAAGTCTGTCCGACCTGGGTGAGGCAGGTCGCAGGGTGACCACGCTCGATTTTGCTGGACCCATCGCGCGGGAATTTGAGAGCGGAATGCTAAGGGCACTCTCTCTCGATCAGATGACATTTGGTAGTATCGGCGTCACGATCGAATTCACGGCACGTGAGCTCTTTCCTGGAAGATTTCGCCTTCATATTCCGCTGCCACGGCGTCTGCACGACCGGCTCTGGGATCTGTACGACGATCTCGCCATGACCACAGACGAGTGGGTTCGGTGGGGAGTAGCCGTCCCCATCCGAGAAGCGCACGAGACTCAAGCGCTCTCAGGACGGAGGGGCGACGACGGCGTCGTCAGTCTCCAGATGCCCTGAGCGATCGGACGAGGCTTGCTCCCGCAGAGGATTGCCGACGGTCTGTGGAACGAAGATGATCCCGACGGCGCTGTGTCGCCGAGAGAGATGACCGTCCACGGGGTCCCCCGGGACCCCCGGACAGAACCTGGCGCACAGGCCGGCCCATTCGCGCCCCGGTCCCGATCGAGTCGAAGCCGCGCTCTCGGACTCCGGATGCCACCACCCGCGACGGACGAAACCAGTAGTCGCACGGGGGATCTGTTCGCCTCCACGCTCCGAAGAGGAGTCGTGACCCAGCGTGATGCCCGCGACTTCCTGATCAACCTCATCGACCGTGCGGATGCGACCGGCCGACCGTTCTGGGACGCATCGCCCGACGAACGCGCGCTCGTCCGCGCGCGTTTCGGAACACCGACCGCAGCGCTGCAGACCACGGCGACCGCCGACGGCGACACGCGGACGATCGGCGCTGCCGACCTCTTCCTCGGCACCGCGATCCTCGTCGAGATCGCGGCCGAGCTGCTGCAGGGTCCGAGCGCCGGGCGCACGCGGGAGGAGGCGGTGGACGTTCTCCGGAACCGCGTGCATCTCCTCCTCGGATGAGGCACCTCGCATCCTGGCCCGGTCGAGTGTCGGACATATGTTCTAGACTCGACCACGGCCGGGGAAGGGGTCCGGTGCATGGGGTCGACGAGAGTCAGCGACGAGATGGTCGCGCGGGTGCTGGCGTCCATCGCCCCCTGCACGCTGCAGCCCGAGACCTGGGGCGTCCGTCCCATCGAGTGGTACGCGCAGAAGCGCCCGGTGTGGGCGTGGGTCACCTGGCCCAACCGGGCATCGACGCGCGAGGCGGCCTGGGCGACCGGGGGCAACGACCGCGTCGTCATGCTCGAGGTGCCCTGCGAGGGCGGCCACTGGGCACCCGTGGTGTGGCGCAACGCCGTCAGCGTGCGTGACGCGGCTCCGTGAGCGTGCTCAACAGAGCGATGTGCGGGCGGCCCGCACGACGGCACCGATCTCGTCACCGTCCGTGAGCAGCCGACCTCCGACGGTGATGACGATCGGCTCGCCCGGGCTCAGGTCCGTGTGATCCACGCAGTATCCCCAGGCCGCGGCGAGGACGTCACTTGACGGCGGGCAGCGCCTCGGGAACCGGCACGGCGAGGGAGGCGGCACCGATGATGCCGGCGTTGTTGCGGTGCTTGGCCGGGACGATCGGCGCGCGCAGCTTCAGCAGCGGCAGGAAGTTCTCGGAGTGCTTCGACACGCCGCCGCCGACGACGATGAGGTCGGGGCTGAAGAGGAACTCGACGTAGTCGTAGTACCACTGCAGGCGCTTGGCCCACTTGTCCCACGACAGTTCCTCGCGCTCCATCGCGGAGTAGGCGGCGAAGTGCTCGGCATCCTTCTTGTGCCCGGCGCGCTGGAGGTGACCGAGCTCGCTGTTGGGGACGAGGACGCCGTCGTAGATCATGGCCGACCCGATGCCGGTGCCGAGCGTGGTGAGGATGACGAGACCGTCGACACCCTTCGCCGCGCCGTACCGCACCTCGGCGATGCCCGCCACGTCGGCGTCGTTGGCGAAGTGGATGTCGCGCGAGAGTCCGTGCTCGAAGAACTTCTCGGCTTCGAATCCGATCCACGACTTCGACACGTTCGCCGCCGACAGCGTGCGTCCACCCTTGACGATCGCGGGGAAGGCCACGCCGAGCGGAAGGTCCGCGGGAGCCTCCAGCATCTTGAGGACCTTCTTCACGGCCTCCAGCACGTCGGCGGGCTCCGCACCCGCGGGGGTGGCGACCTTCACCCGGTCGCTGACGAGCTCGCCGGCATCCAGGTCGACGATCCCCGCCTTGATGCCGGTTCCGCCGATGTCCACTCCGACCGCACGAGACGCATTCGTTGCCATGCCCCTCAGCCTATCCAGCCGCGGGGTCGGCATCAGTAGGATCGGGAGAGCACCGGCGGGACCGCGCCGATCCGCGAGACCCACGTGAGGAGCCATCGTGAGCGACGACAACGAGAAGTACTGGTACAACCTCGAGACCGGCCAGGTCGAGAAGGGGTACGAGTCGCCCGCGATCGACCGCGCCGGTCCCTTCGACACCGCCGAAGAAGCGGCGAACGCGCCGCAGCTGCTGAAGCAGCGCGCCAAGCAGTGGGCCGACGAAGAGGCCGAGAACGACTGAGGCTCGGATCCGACGGACCGACCGCCCCCGAAACGAAGGATGACGATGGACAAGCAGCGTGATTTCGTCCTGCGCACGATCGAGGAGCGCGGCGTCAAGTTCGTGCGCCTGTGGTTCACCGACGTGGTCGGCACGCTCAAGTCGGTGGCGATCGCGCCCGCCGAGGTCGAGGGCGCCTTCACCGAGGGCCTGGGCTTCGACGGATCGGCGATCGAGGGCCTCACCCGCTCCTACGAGTCCGACCTGCTCGCCCACCCCGACCCCACGACGTTCCAGATCCTGCCGTGGCGCGGCGAGATCGACCCGACGGCGCGCATGTTCTGCGACATCACCACGCCCGACGGTCAGCCGGCGGTCGCCGACCCCCGCCACGTGCTCAAGCGCACCCTCGCCAAGGCGGCCGACGCGGGCTTCACGTTCTACACGCACCCCGAGATCGAGTTCTACCTGCTGAAGTCGTCGCAGCTCGGCGCCGACGGTAAGCCGCAGCCGGTCGATTCGGCGGGCTACTTCGACAACGTCCCGGGCGGCACGGCCCACGACTTCCGTCGACGCTCGGTGCGCATGCTGGAAGACCTCGGCATCTCGGTCGAGTTCAGCCACCACGAGGGCGGCCCGGGTCAGAACGAGATCGACCTGCGCTACGCCGACGCGCTCACCACCGCCGACAACATCATGACGTTCCGTACGGTGGTGAAGGAGGTCGCGATCGAACAGGGCGTCTACGCCACCTTCATGCCGAAGCCCATCAGCGGGCAGCCCGGCAGCGGCATGCACACCCACCTGTCGCTCTTCGAGGGCGACATGAATGCGTTCTACGAAGAGGGTGCGCAGTACCAGCTGTCCAAGGTCGGCCGTCACTTCATCGCGGGTCTGCTGCGCCACGCGAACGAGATCTCGGCGGTCACCAACCAGTTCGTCAACTCCTACAAGCGACTGTGGGGCGGCGACGAGGCCCCCAGCTTCATCTGCTGGGGCCACAACAACCGCTCGGCGCTCGTGCGCGTGCCGCTGTACAAGCCGAACAAGGGCCAGTCGACGCGCGTCGAGTACCGCGCCCTCGACTCCGCGGCGAACCCCTACCTGTCGTACGCGCTCATGCTCGCGGCCGGCCTCAAGGGCATCGAGGAGGAGTACGAACTCCCCGCCGAAGCCGAGGACAACGTCTGGTCGCTCAGCGACACCGAGCGCCGTGCCCTCGGCTACGCACCGCTTCCGTCGAGTCTCGACCATGCCCTCGAATACCTCGAGGAGTCCGAGCTCGTCGCCGAGACGCTGGGCGAGACCGTTTTCAAGTACGTCCTGCTCAACAAGCGTCGCGAGTGGAACCAGTACCGCGCGCAGGTGACGCCGTTCGAGCTCGCGAGCAACCTCGAAGCGCTCTGACGGACCGCCGATGACCTCGGGCGATCGCACCACCGCGCTCACCGCCCTCGCCCGCACCGGCTTCTCGCAGCTCACCGAAGCAGACACCCTGCTCGGCGAGCTCGAGGAGTCGGTGGGCGTCGACCGGGCGGATGCCATGCGGCTCGCGCAGCGCGTGGCCGACCCCGACCGCGCGCTGCGGGCGATCCTCCAAGTGGCGCGGCGCGACGTCGCCGCGGTCCGCGCCGCGGCCGCCGACGCCGGCGCCTGGCGTGCCCTGTGGGACATCGTCGGGGCGTCCGACGGCTTCGCCGAGTTCTACCTCCGGCATCCCGATGAGCTCGTGCACCTCTCGGGCGCCGGCCTCACCCTGCCCGACGAGCCCACGATGCGCAGTGAACTGTTGGCATCCGTGCGGGACGACGAGGGTTTCGCGGCGGACGCGACGGATGCCGCCTGGGTCGCCCTGCGCGTCAGGTACCGGCGGCTGCTCGCCCGCATCGCCGCCTACGACCTGGGTCAGGACGACCCGGCGGGGGCGATCGACGTCGTCTCGTCGTCCCTCGCCGACCTCGCGGGTGCAGCGCTCGAAGCCTCGCTGAGCGTCGCACGCTCGCGGGTCTCGGGAGCCGGACCCGGCGCTTTCCCCCGCGCGCAGGTCGAGGCGACCCGGTTCGCCATCATCGCCATGGGCAAGACCGGCGCGCGCGAGCTCAACTACGTCAGCGACGTCGACGTCATCTTCGTGGGCGGCTCGGCCGACGAGGAGGTCGTGAGCGAGGCGCGTGCGATCGACATCGGCACGCGACTCGCGGTGCAGACGATGCGAGGCATCGCCGGGCCCGAGATCGAACCGCCGCTCTGGGAGGTCGACCCCAACCTGCGCCCGGAGGGCAAGCAGGGCGCGTTGGTGCGCAGTCTCGCCTCGCACCAGCAGTACTACGCGCGCTGGGCGAAGAGTTGGGAGTTCCAGGCGCTGCTCAAGGCGCGCGCGATCGCGGGTGACGCCTCGCTCGGCGCGGAGTACGTGGCCGCGGTGCAGCCTCTGGTGTGGCACAGCGCGGCGCGCGAGAACTTCGTCGAGGGCGTGCAGCGCATGCGCGAGCGCGTGACCGACCACATCCCCGCCGCGGAGGTGAATCGGCAGCTGAAGCTCGGCCCCGGTGGCATCCGCGATGTGGAGTTCACCGTGCAGCTGCTGCAGCTCGTGCACGGCCTCACCGACGAGCGCATCCGGCAGCGCGGGACGCTCGAGGCGCTGGACGCCCTGGTGGCCGAGGGCTACATCGGCCGAAGCGAAGCCGAGGCCTTCGGTCGCGACTACCGGCTCCTCCGTCTGCTCGAGCATCGTCTGCAGCTGCGCGGGCTCCGTCGCACGGCACTGCTGCCCGAGAAGGACGACGATCTGCGGGTGCTCGCGCGCGCGTCGCGGCTGGCCGAGTCGGCATCCGGAGTGCAGGCGGTGTGGGAGGGCATCAAGCGCGAGGTGCGCGACATCCACGTGCGCCTGTTCTACCGCCCGCTGCTCTCCGCCGTCGCGGCGCTGCCCGAGGGCGAGCGCACGCTGTCGACCGAACAGGCGCGCGATCGCTTGGCGGCCATCGGATTCCGCGACCCCGCCGGAGCACTCCGGCACATCGCCGCGCTCACGAGCGGCCTGAGCCGGAAGGCGACCATCCAGCGGCACCTCATGCCGATCATGATCCGGTGGTTCGCCGACGGCGTCGACCCCGACTACGGCCTGCTGGTCTTCCGTCGCATCAGCGAGCGGCTGGGCAACACCCCGTGGTTCCTGCGGATGCTCCGCGATTCCGCCGGCGCTGCCGAGAGCCTCACGCGCGTGCTCTCGGGTTCGCGATACATCGGCGAATTGATGGAGTGGATCCCGGAGTCGGTGGCGTGGCTCGACGACGATGCTCTCCTACGCCCGCGCTCGGGCAAAGCCCTCGAAGACGAGGCGCGCGCCATCCAGACCCGCTGGCAGAACATCGACGATGCGATGCGCTCGGTGCGCGCGCTGCGCCGTCGGGAGATGCTGCGTGTGGCGATGGCCGCGGTCCTGGGCACCGTTTCGCTCGAGGAGCTCTCCGACGCCCTCACCACGATCACCGAGGTGACGATCCAGGCGACCCTGCGTGCGGTGCGTCGCGTCGTGGTGCCGCCCGAGGACGACGACCTCGACTTCGCCGTCATCGCCATGGGGCGCTTCGGCGGACGCGAGCTCGGTTTCGGGTCGGATGCCGACGTGATGTACGTCTACCGCGCGAACGGTGTCGACCCGCAACGAGCGAGTCAGCTGGCGCTGAAGATCGTCGCGGGGCTGCGCGAGCAGTCGGAGGACCACCGTCTCCCGCTCGACCTCGACGCGGAGCTGCGCCCGGAGGGACGCAGCGGCCCGCTGGCCCGCTCGATCGAGGCCTACACGGAGTATTACCGCCGGTGGTCGCTGTCGTGGGAGGCGCAAGCGCTGCTGCGGGCGCGCGGCGTCGCCGGCAGCGTCAAGCTGATCGCGGCGTTCATGGAGCTCGCCGACGAGGTGCGGTACCCGGTCTCGGCCGATCAGAGCGGTCTGCGCGAGATCCGCCGCATCAAGGCGCGCGTCGAGAACGAACGCCTCCCGCAGGGCGCCGACCCCGCGCGGCACCTCAAGCTCGGTCCGGGCTCGCTGAGCGACGTCGAGTGGCTCGTGCAGTTGTTGCAGCTGCAGCATGCGCGTGCCGTGCCCGACATGCGCACGACCTCGACGCTCGGAGCCCTCGAGGCGGCGACCGTCGCCGGGCTGGTCGAGCGCGACGCGAGCGACAAGCTCGCCGCCGCCTGGCACCTGGCCTCCCGCCTGCGATCCGCCAACACCCTGCTGTCGGGTCAGACCAGTGACATCCTCCCGGTGGACCGTGGCCGCCTCGACGGCATCGGACGCATCCTCGAGTACGCGCCCCGCTCCGCGACGCAGGTCGAGGAGGATTACCTCGGCGCGACGCGACGGGCCCGGCGGGTCTTCGACAAGCTCTTCTACGGCTGATCACCCGTCGGCGGCAGCGGCGGGGCGGCCGGCCCGCCCGGGCATCCCTTTACTCGAACGCTCGAGACATCGAGCGCCCCGCCACCGGCGCAGCAGCGAGGGATGCCGTTCCGGCCGGCGGTCGGCATCCGTTGCTGCCGTCGTGCTCAGGACACGAGACGCTCGCGCACCTCGCGCCGCTGGACCTTGCCGATGAGCGAACGCGGGAGGTCGTCGACGACGACGACGCGCCGCGGCACCTTGTACGCCGCGAGCCTCTGCTTGCAGAAGTCGCGGATCGCGTCGGGTTCGACCTGGACGCCCTCGCGCAGCACGATCGCCGCGGCGACGTCTTCGCCCCCGCTCGACTTCGGCAGGGCGACGACGGCCGCGCCCGCGATGTCGGGGTGCGAGGTGAGCACGTCTTCGACCTCGCTCGGCGAGACGTTGAAGCCGCCGGTGATGATGATCTCCTTCAACCGGTCGACGATGGTCACGAAGCCGTCGGGGGAGACCGAGGCGATGTCGCCGGTGCGCAGCCACCCGCCGTCGAGCAGGGTCGCCGCGGTGTCGGCGGGCCGGTTCCAGTACCCCTGGAACACCTGCGGACCGCGCAGGAGCAGCTCGCCGGGCTCGCCCAGCGGGCGGTCGACGGTGGGGTCGTCGGGGTCGACCACGCGGATCTCGGTGCTGGGGAACGGCACGCCCACCGTCCCGGGACGACGCGACGGGCCGATCGGGTTGCCGAGCGCCACCGGCGACGACTCGGTCATGCCGTAGCCCTCGACGAGAAGGCCGCCGGTGGCAGCCTCCCAGCGATCGACCGTGGCCACGGGCAGACTCATGGCGCCCGAGATCGCGAAGCGCACGCTCTTCAGGTCGATCGTGCCGCGTGCCGCCGCGCGGGCGAGCTGGTCGTAGATGGGCGGCACGGCCGGGAGGAAGGTCGGCGGACTCTTCTTCGAGGCGGCGACGACCAGGTCGAGGTCGTACTTCGGGAAGAGCACGAGCTTCGCGCCGATGCTCATCGCGAAGGTGAGACACAAGGTGAGGCCGTAGGCGTGGAACAGGGGCAGCACCCCGTAGAACGTCTCCTCGCCGTCGTTCAGCCCCGGCACCCAGGCGCGTCCTTGCATCGCGTTGGCGCGCAGGTTCGCGTGCGTGAGCACCGCACCCTTCGGACTCCCGGTGGTGCCGCTGGTGTACTGCAGGAGCGCGATGTCGTCGAGCGCGGGACCGCCGTGCCGGCGCGAGAGCGAGCCGTGGGTCAGGAGCTTCTTCCACGCGACCGGCCGCTTCGACGTGGGCGCGGACGTGAGCTGGGCGCGAGCCGCCCGCGCCTTCGTCACCGGCAGACGCAGCGCGAGCCTCTTTCCGAGAGGGAGCGCCTCGGTGATGTCGACGCTCACCACGTGCTCGAGCGCCAGGTCGGAGGGGAACTCCGCGACGGTGTCAGCCAGCTTGTCCCAGACGATCGCGAAGCGCGCGCCGTGGTCTTCGAATTGGTGCCGCAGCTCGCGGGGCGTGTAGAGCGGGTTGTGCTCGATCACGATGGCCCCGAGCCGCAGCGCGGCGTAGAAGGCGACGACGTGCTGCGGCGAGTTCGGCAGCACGAGGGCCACTCGGTCGCCCGCCCGCACGCCGAGCCGGCGCAGTCCCTCAGCCGCACGGGCGACCTGCTGGCCGAGCTCCGCGTACGAGGTCGATGCGCCGAAGAACTCGAGCGCCGTCTTCTTCCCGTAGCGGGCCACCGAGGCGGACAGCATGTCGGGAAGCGTCTGCCAGGGCTCGTCTATCTCCAGGGGAACGCCCTCGGCATACGAGGTCGACCACGGACGCGAGGCGTAAGGGGAGTCCGGCATCCCTCCATCCTGGCGTGCCCCCCTGACATCGCGGTGGAAGGGCACCTGTACGGATGCCGGGAAGCGGATGCGGGCAAGCCGACGCCTCGGGGACGGGCCTGTGCCGGAGACCGCCGCAGGCGTGCTTCGATGGAGCGATGCCGCAGCCTCCGTGCCTCACCCGCCCCGACCGGACCCTGTACGTCCCCGACGAGCGGATGCGACGGGCCGTGGGGGAGTCGTCGTGACACCGTTTCGGAAGCGCTGGACCGACAGCCTCGACGCGAGCCTGCTGCGCCTCGGGCGCGGACGGGCGCTGCTCCTGGTCGCCACGGCTCTCGTGATGGGTGCGATCATCGCCGCGTTCGCCCTCTCCACTCTCGCGCAGATCGCCGCCGGTGACCTGCAGTGGACCGACGTCGTAGGATCCGGCCGACGCCGCATGCCCGCGATGCTCGTGGTCGGCATCGGCGGCCCCGTGGCCGTGCTGTTCGTCGTCTATGGCGTCGGCCTGGCGGGGCGTCTCGTTCGCCGGTGGCCCGACATCCCCGCTCGCCGCACGCGGTGACCTCGCGCGTCGCGCGCGAGGGGCCTAGCCTGTCGGGCATGTGCCGCAACATCGTTCCCCTGCACAACTTCACGCCCCCGGCGACGGATGCCGAGTGCCACGACGCCGCGCTGCAGTTCGTCCGCAAGATCGTGGGCACGACGACGCCGTCGCGGGCCAATCAGGACGTCTTCGATCGCGCGGTCGCCGAGATCACGGCATCCGTCCGGCATCTCCTCGACGACCTCGTCACGAGCGCACCACCGAAGGTGCGCGAGGTCGAGGCTGCCAAGCGGCAGGCCCGCTCCGCCGAGCGATACGAGGCGATCCGGGTGTTCCAGGAGCAGAAACGCGCGGCGCGCACCGCGGGGTGACCGGAGCGACGATGCCCGCCCCCGCACAACGGCGGGGACGGGCATCGGGTCGGGCGGGCTCAGACGAACTCGGTGTGGCGACGGCGACGCGAACGCAAGTAGGCGCCGAGAGCGAGCAGAGCTGCCGCGAGGACCGCCGCGCCGATCGGCAGAGCCGCGCCCGTCGTGGCGAGCGGCGATCCGCTGCCGCCCTGACCGGCGCCCGCCCCGGCACCGGCGCCGGCACCCGCTGACTGCGAGGGCTCGGGCGTGGGTGCCGTGGTCGGAGCGGGGACCGCGGCGGCCGTCACGGTCACCGAAGCGGTCTTGATCGTGCCGGTCTGCGCACCACGGACGGTGACCTCGTACGTGCCCTCGGAATCGGGCGCGATCGCCTCGAATCGGGCCGAGCCGCGCAGCGCGTCGCGCTGTCCGAAGTCAGCGGCATCCGTCACCGCGCCCGTCAGCTGCCAGTCGGCCGCGAAGCCGTCGGCGGCCACGATGAAAGTGTCGCCGGGGCGCACCTCAGCAGGGGCGGACACGGTCGCCTGGGCGCTCAACGCGGTGAGATCCCGATCGAGCGCGAGACCGTTGGACGCCGTGAAGAACAGGTCGGTCTGATCGGTCAGTCCCACCACGTTCGCCGCGCCCGGACCGTAGCCCGCGATGCGTACCTGCGCGCCGGTGTGCTGCTGCGAGCCCCCCTCGGGCGAGGTGCCGTACGCGACGATCATGGGCTCACCGTCGGCAGTGAGGAGGTGCGTGTTCAGCCCGGGAATGGGCGAACCGACGATCTGGCTCGTGTGGGCGTGGTCGGCGGTCACGACGACGAGGGTGTCGCCCTGGGTGCGTGCGAAGTCCATCGCCACCTGCACGGCCTCGTCGAGGTCGACGGTCTCACCGATCTGGCCGCACGCGTTGGCGGCGTGATCCTGCTTGTCGATGCTCGCGCCCTCGACCTGCAGGAAGAATCCCTCGTCACCGTCGAGCAGGTCGATCGCCTTCGAGGTGAGGGATGCCAGCGACAGGCCGCTCGCGAGACGCTCGGGGTTCTCGGTGCACGACACCGCCTCGGGCAGGTCGCCGCCCGCGGTGAGGTCGGTGGCCTCGGGCCCGTTCCAGCGCACGGGGAAGTTGCCCTCGCTGAAGAGCCCGAGCAACGGCTGGTCGGCGTCGGCGGTGGTGACGGCGTCGAGGCCGGCGGCGTCGTCGACGAGCGTGAAGCCGCGGTCCTCGGCCTGCGCGAAGAGCGTCTCGCCCTTCCAGGCACCGGCTGCCGCGGTCTGCGTGAAGCTCGCCGACCCGCCACCCAGGGTCACGTCGGGTCGCACGTTCAGCAGCTGCTCGCTGATCGAGCCGAGTCCGCCGTTCTCGAGAGCCTCCGACGAGCACTTCTCGGTGGTCTGCTCGGGTCCGTAGCAGCCGCGCGCGGAGATATGTGCGATCTCGGCGCCCGGGGTGGCGTCCTGGATCTCGGCGGTCGAGACGTTGCCGGTCTTGAGGCCGTTCGCCTTCGCCATCTCGAGCAGCGTGGGCTGCGGCGTGTTCAGGTAGTCGACGCTCAGGCGACCGTTGACGGTCTTGGTGCCGGTCGACCAGGCGCTGGCCGTCGAAGCCGACTCGGAGGCGTAGTTCGGCCGGCCCTGCTCGTTCACCGAGTAGGTCGTGTACTGGCCCGTCAGCGGCAGCGCATCGATGCCGGGGAAACGTCCGCCCGCACCCTCGGCGTAGTTGCGGGCGACCGTGATCTCGGAATCGCCCATTCCGTCACCGATGAGCAGGATGACGTTCTTGGCGGGACCGTCGACGATCGACTCGCGCAGAGCGTCGGTCATGTCGCCGTCGTTGCGGGCCGCGCCACCGTGTTCGGCCACGCTGCCCGGAGTCGCCGCGAAGGCTGGCGCGGTGAGCATGGCCACCGAGGTGGAGGCGGTCAGCGCCACCGCGACCGCGGCGGCGGCTGTTCGCAGACGCGTGGAAGTGCGTGAATCCATGGGGGAGTCCTTCGTTTTGTCGAGGCGGTCGTCGACCGCTCCTTCAGCCCATCCGGACGGGCGCACCCCAGCCCCTCGCGCAGATGAAGATCAGGTGTCCGCTCGGTTGCCGCTCGTCCACTCCGGCGCGGTCCGAGGGGGACCATCCGTAGGCTCGACGTGATGACCTCCGCCGTCCCGCCTCCCCCCGGCCGGCGCGCCGTGTGGCGCGCGGTGCGTCTCGTGCTCGCACTGTTCCTGGTGTGCAGCGCGTGGGCGACGACGCATGTCGACGCCGATGCCGGTGATCACGAGGGCATCACTCACGCGGCCGTGACGGTCGCGTCGCTGGGCCACACCGATCCGGAGGGCGAGCCGACGGTCGATCTCGTCCCTCCCGTCGAGGTGGATGCCGTGTACGCGGCCGCCTTCGACGGCACGGCGGTCCTCGTCCTCGCGGTGATCGCCTCCGTGGACACGGTCCTGTTCGTCACGCGGCGTGGTCCGCGTTCCGTCGACGTCCCCGGAGCGCCGCCGCCGCGGCATCCGCTTCTCGTCTCCTCCGTCTCCCGCACCTGATCCGACGTGCGGCCGCCTTTCCGGCGGCTCGGCGGTCGTCTTGCGACGACCGGTTTCCTGTCGACTCAGCTTCGGGAGAGATCCATGTCCTCCGTTTCCGCGGCGCCCCGCACCGTCCGTTCTGCACCGCGCGGTCGTCGCCAGGTACGCCTGGCTGCCGACGACCTCGCCGAGATCGTCGAGCTCGCCCTGGCGAGCCCCGCGCCCTCGACCCTCGCGGTGCTCGAAAAGATCGCCGATCATGATGGCGACGGCGCGAGCGAGGTGATCGCGCGGGTCCTCGGCCGCGCGCGCCCCTCCCCGCGGACCGAGGTCTCGGGTCACGCCGTGCGCCGCGGCATCCGGATCGAGCGCACCGTGCTCGCGGGTAACCGACCGCTGACCGGTACCCCGACCGATGCGCGGATCCGGGAGAGGGGGACGATCGCCGTCGTCGGCGCTGCCGGCTCCGGCAAGTCGACGCTGATCCGCTGGATGGCGCAGGAGCGATCGCGCCCGCTCGCCACGGTCGATCTCGCTTGCGACGACGCGGTCGACCGCCTCGCCGAGGGGGTGCGACGAGATGTCGCCCCGGGCATGACCATGGCGCTGCACAACGCCCATACGCGCGGGCCCTCTGTCGTGGCCGCTCTTCTGGCCGCGGTTCCGCGCGAGTGCCTGACCCTCATCGAGACCACCGTCGCAGAAGCCGTTCCTCGGACCGACCATCTCATCACCATGGAATGCCCCTCGGTCGACGCGATCGAGGAGTTGCTGCGTACCGAGTTCGCGGAGCTCGACCCGCGCGAGGCGCGGATCCTCGCGGCGCTGAGTCTCGGTCAAACGCCCCGCACGCTCGCGCACGGGATCGAACGTGCCCGCCGCTTCGCCGCTTCCACCGAGGTCACCGAGGCCCGCGCCCTCCGCACGGTCACCCAGGGGAGGTTCGCGGGCTCACCACCAGGAAGACGGCGCACGGCTGCTCAGGCACTCCTTCGCGACGGACTGCTGAGCCAACGGGCGGTCAGCGAGCTGACGGGCATCAGCCGCGACACTCTGCGGCGCTACGTTGTCTGAACCGCGCATGTCGCCGCCCGCACGCGACGACGCCCGCCCCCGCGAAACGGCGGGGACGGGCGTCGTCGTGAGGATCGGGCGATCAGACCCCGAAGTACAGCTCGTACTCGAAGGGGTGCGGACGCTGGGCGATCGGCTGGATCTCGTTCTCGATCTTGTACTCGATCCAGGTGTCGATGAGCTCCTGCGTGAACACGCCACCGGCGAGCAGGAACTCGTGGTCGGCGCGCAGGGCCTCGAGCGAGTCGAGCAGCGAGTTGGGAACCTGCGGGATGTTCTTGGCCTCTTCTGCGGGGAGCTCGTAGAGGTCCTTGTCGACGGGCTCGTGCGGCTCGATGCGGTTCTTGATGCCGTCGATACCGGCCATCAGCTGGGCCGCGAACGCGAGGTACGGGTTGCCCGAGGCGTCGGGCGCACGGAACTCGATGCGCTTGGCCTTGGGGTTGGTGCCCGTGATCGGGATGCGGATGGCGGCGGAGCGGTTACCGGCCGAGTACACCAGGTTGACCGGCGCCTCGAAGCCCTTCACCAGGCGGTGGTAGCTGTTGAGGGTCGGGTTGGTGAAGGCGAGCACGGCGGGCGCGTGCGCCAACAGACCGCCGATGTACCAGCGGGCGATGTCGGAGAGTCCGCCGTAGCCGGTCTCGTCGTAGAAGAGCGGCTTGCCGTCGTTCCAGAGCGACTGGTGGGTGTGCATACCCGAGCCGTTGTCACCGAAGAGCGGCTTGGGCATGAAGGTCGCGACCTTGCCCCACTGCTCGCAGGTGTTCTTGACGATGTACTTGAACTTCAGGATGTCGTCGGCCGCGTGCAGCATCGTGTCGAAGCGGTAGTTGATCTCCTGCTGACCACCGGTGCCGACCTCGTGGTGCGAGCGCTCGAGCGCGAAGCCCGCCTCGATCAGCTTGAGGGTGATGTCGTCGCGGAGGTCCGCCGTCTTGTCGACGGGGGAGACGGGGAAGTAGCCGCCCTTGTAGGGGGTCTTGTTGGCGAGGTTCCCGCCCTCTTCCTCGCGGCCGGTGTTCCAGGCGCCTTCCTCGGAGTCGACCGAGTAGAAGCTCGAGTTCTGCTTCACTTCGTAACGCACGTCGTCGAAGATGTAGAACTCGGCCTCGGGGGCGAAGAACGCGGTGTCGGCGATGCCGGTGGAGGCGAGGTACTTCTCGGCCTTCTTGGCGACCTGGCGCGGGTCCTTGCCGTAGATCTCACCGTTGCGCGGGTTGTAGATGTCGAAGACCATGACGAGGGTCTTCGCCTCGCGGAACTGGTCGACGTACGCGGTGGTCACGTCGGGGATCAGCTGCATGTCCGACTCGTGGATGTTCGCGAACCCGCGGATCGACGAGCCATCGAACAGCTGTCCGACGGTGAAGAACTCCTCGTCGACGGTCGAGGCGGGGATGTTGAAGTGCTGCTGCACACCAGGAAGATCCGTGAAACGGATGTCGAGGAACTTGACGTCCTCGTCCTGGATGAACTTCAGCACCTCGGACGAATCTTTGAACATGAAGACTCCAGAGGTAGAACATTCGGGATCATGCCGGCCTCGGCCAGCCTCCTCGACCCTACCCAGAACCGGTGTCCCGGTCATATCTCGCATGTTTCCGGGATGTTACGACGGCCCGATTACGCTGGATGGCGTGAGCGTCCCCGCCGAGAACGAATACCCGGGCCAGCGGCTCGGCCTTCCCCGCGAGGGTCGCGGCTCCATCGCCCGTCCGGGACGCCGCATCGCGGCCCTCCTGATCGACGTCGCGAGCGCCGGATTGATCGGCTTCGCCTTCTTCTCCACCCCCGACCCGGTGACGGGGGTGCCGTTCGCCAACCCCATCGCGACGAACCTCATCTTCTTCGCGGTGCAGATCCTCTTCATCCCGCTCATCGGCGGAAGTCCCGGGCACCGGCTGATGGGCATGCGCCTCGAATTGGCATCCGGGGGCTGGGTGGGGCTCTGGCGCCCCATCGTGCGGACGCTCCTGCTCGCCGTCATCATCCCCGCGGTCGTGTGGGACGCCGATCAGCGCGGTCTGCACGACAAGGCGGTCGGGACGGTCCTGGTCCGCAGCTGACGCAACCCCGCGTCGACGAGGAAGGCCCCCGCTGAGCGGGGGCCTTCCTCGTCGGCATCAGCGCGGGCGCGGAGCTCGCATCTTCGTCGGGTCGACGCCCTTCGGGATGGGCAGCGACGACAGGCCCTGCGAGACCGACGAGACGCGCTTGATGACGGCGGCCATCGTGGCGCGGTCGACCTTCTTTGGCAGCGCCTTGATGGTCGAGGCGAGCTTGGCGATCGGCACCTCGTCGTCGCCGTGACCGACGTAGAGGACGGTGACCGGCACGCCCGCCGCGACGCGGAGAACGCGGGAGCGCTCCTCGCCGACCAGACGGGTGAGGCGACTGCGGTTGCCCTCGCCGATCAGTACGACGCCTCCGCGACCGATCGCGCGGTACAGCGCCTCCTGGGTGCGCGGGTTGACGCCGACGGGCGTCTCCGAGGCCTGCCAGTTGCGGCCGAGCGACGACGAGAGCACGTGGCCGGTGGCGCCGGGCATGCCGTCGATCTTCTTGTACATCGCCGTCGTCGACAGCCGCGTCATCGTGATCATTGCGGCCAGGATGCCGGCGAGAAGACCCGTGACACCCCACAGGATGATGCTCCACACCGCCAGCGGCGGGATGAGGAAGCCGACGAGCACACCGAGGGCGATGCCCACCAGGACGATGCCCGCGAGCAGGAAGGGCAGCCAGCGGTACTCCTTCTGCGTGAAGGTGTAGAGCGTTTTGAGCTGCGAGAAGAAGCCCGGACGCTTCTCGGGCGTGGTGGTGCGAGCGGCCATGAGGACGATTCTATCTTCGCCGCGAGCGGTTCCTCCCCAGGGGCGCTGTCGCAGCGGCCATCCCCATCCGGCCCCGGCCGTCCCGCGCGCACCTCCCGCGCCGGCGCACGATCGGGGCATGAGCACCTCCGTCTCTTCGACCCCCGTCGAGCCGTTCATCGCGTACCTGCGTCGCCGGGGCGCCAGCGCGACCGTGTTGACCCCCGGCGAGGTCGTCACCGCCGCCGTCGGTCTCCTGCGCGGATGCCGGAGCGCGGCCGTCCGAGGCGGGGGAGCCGCGTGGTGGTTGACGGCGGAGGGGCGACCCGTCGTCGTCGAAGATCACGGCGCTCCGGACGTCGTGGCGTCGACCGCAGACGGCCTTCGACGGCTCGCCGCGCTCGTCCCCGATCCGACGACGCGCGGCCTGGTCGACCGGGCGGGAGAGGTGGTGGCGACCCGCCCGCCGCGGGAGTGGGATGCCATCGAGAGGCGCCTCTTCGCGCACGCCGACCCGGCGCCGCTCGTGCTGGGCCCCCTGGCACCGGTGATCGTCGAGGAACGGGCGGAGGATCGCGACGACGCGCTGACGGGCGGTCCGCTCGGACTCCTCGACGACGACCTGTTCCGCACGATACGGAACGGCACGGCGGGCCTCCGCGAGCGATGGGCATCGTCGCCTCGTTTCCGCGCGGCCGTCATCGGGGTGGGCGTCCTCGCGGTCGCCGCCGTCGTGTCATCCGTCTTCCTCCCCGAGGTGCGGGAACCCGCGCCGGTGGCATCCTCGACGCCCCACGTGTCCCGTATCGCGCCGCCGACCATGTCGATCACTCCCCGACCCTCGGCCACGTCGCCCTGGCCGGCCGACGATCGCGTTCCGCTCTCCGACGACATCGTCGAGGTCGCACGACGCGTCTTCGGCGAGATTTCCGGGTGCGGAGACGATCCCGAGTGCCGCAGCGCATTCGACGAGGGGTCGACGTTCACACGGGAGCCGCTGCTTCCCCATGCCGAGCACGCCGATATCGCGCTCCTCGAGGACTTCGGGGGTGTCGCCGTCGTCCGCGTCGCGGATTCCGACAGGGCGCAATACGTCACGCTCGTCCGGCACGACGACAGATGGCTGGTCCGCGCCGTCGAAACGGTCGCGGACCAGCCATCATGAGCCGGCGGTCGGCGGTGTCAGATGCCGAGGTCGCCCTCGAACTGCGCCGCCTCGAGGCGCGCCTTGACGGCACCGAGGAAGCGGGCCGCGTCGGCACCGTCGATGATGCGGTGATCGTACGACAGGGCCAGGTAGACGTAGGAGCGCACCGAGATGGCATCCTTGCCGTCGACCGACACGACGCCCGGCTTCTTCACCACGGCACCGAGTCCGAGGATCGCGGACTGGGGCAGGAACACGATCGGCGTGTCGAAGAGCGCGCCGCGCGAACCGGTGTTGGTCAGCGTGAACGTGCCCCCCGCGAGCTCGTCGGGCTTCAGCTTGTTGTCACGCGTGCGAGCGGCCAGGTCGGCGATCTCGCGCGCCAGCTGGGCGATGTTCTTCTCGCCCGCGTCCTTGACGACGGGGGTGAGGAGGCCACGCTCGGTGTCGACCGCGATCGCGACGTTCTCCTGGGCCGGGTAGACGATCTCGTCGCCCTCGACCGTGGAGTTGATGATCGGGTACGTCTTGAGGGCCTCGATGGCGGCGATCGCGAAGAAGGGGAGGAACGACAGCTTGTCGCCCGTCTTCTGCTGGAACTCGCCCTTGAAGCGGTCGCGCAGCGCCGCGACCTTGGTCACGTCGACCTCGACAACGGTGGTCAGCTGAGCGGTCGCCTGCATCGACGCGACGGCACGCTCGGCGATGACCTTGCGCAGACGCGACATCTTCTGCGTCGTTCCGCGCAGCGGCGAGACCTCGACCGGAGCGGAGGGCGCTGCGGCCGGGGCTGCCTGCGCGGCGGGGGCTGCAGAGGCGGACTTCGCGGCCTCGGCCGCCTTGAGCACGTCTTCCTTGCGGATGCGACCGCCGACGCCGCTGCCCTTCACCGTCGTCAGGTCGACGCCCTGCTGCTGCGCCAGGCGACGCACCAGGGGGGTGACGTAGGTGACGTCGTCGTTCGACGAAGCGGCGGGTGCCGGAGCGGCGGGCTTCTCCGCGGCGGGCTGCTCTGCGGACTTCTCCGCAGCGGCGGACGCGGGCTGCTCGGCCGGCTTCTCCTCGGCGGCGGCGGGGGCGGCGGGGGCCTCCTCCTGCGCGGGGGCGGCCGCACCGCTGCCGATGCGGGCGAGGGCGGCTCCGACGTTGACCGTCTCGTCCTCCTGGACGAGGATCTCCTGCAGCGTGCCGGCGACCGGCGAGGGAATCTCGGTGTCGACCTTGTCGGTGGAGATCTCGAGCAGCGGCTCGTCGACCGCGACGTCGTCGCCGACGGCCTTCAGCCAGCGCGTGACGGTTCCCTCGGTCACGCTCTCGCCGAGCTCGGGAAGGACGACCTCGGTGGCGTCGCCGGAGGCAGCGGGAGCCGACGCAGCCGGAGCGGGCTGCTCGGCGGGGGCCGACTCGGCCGGAGCGGCGGGAGCGGACTCCTGCTCGGCGGGAGCGGACTCCTGCTCGGCGGGGGCGTCGTCGCTGGACGAGGCGCCGGAGCCGTCACCGATCTTGGCGAGGACGGCACCGACCTCGACGGTCTCGTCCTCCTGGACGAGGATCTCTTCGATCACGCCCGAGACGGGGGAGGGGATCTCGGTGTCGACCTTGTCGGTCGAGATCTCCAACAGCCCCTCATCCTCCTGGACGGTGTCACCGACCTGCTTCAGCCAGCGGGTGACCGTTCCCTCGGTGACGCTCTCGCCGAGAGCGGGGAGGACGACGGATGTGCTCATGGATATGTCTCCTTCGTACCGGATGCGGTATCTAGCTTAGTGACCGGTTGTCGGTCAGAGTGCGTGCAGCGGCTTGCCCGCGAGCGCCAGGAAGGCCTCGCCGAGCGCCTCGCTCTGGGTGGGGTGCGCGTGGACGAACGGCGCGATGTCTTCGGGATGCGCTTCCCAGCCGACGGCGAGCTGGGCTTCGGAGATCAGCTCTCCCACGCGATCGCCCACGAGGTGGGCCCCGACGACGGGTCCATCGACACGACGCACGATCTTGACGATCCCCGAGGTCCCGATGATCTCGCTGCGGCCGTTACCGGCCAGGTTGTACTCGTACGCGCGGACGGCCTCGGATCCGTAACGATCCTGAGCCTGGGCCTCGGTGAGCCCGACCGACGCCACCTCGGGGTGCGAGTAAGCGACCCGCGGCACGTCGACGTCGGGGACGAGCACGGGCGAGAGCCCCGCGATCTCCTCGGCGACGAAGATGCCCTGCTGGAAGCCGCGATGCGCGAGCTGCAGACCCGGCACGATGTCGCCCACGGCCCACACGTGCGCCGCAGCGGTGCGCAGGCGGGAGTCGGTCTGCACGAAGCCGCGCTCGAGCACCACCCCGGCCTCCTCGAAGCCGAGACCGGCGGTCGCGGGACCGCGGCCCACGGCCACCAGCACGTAGTCGGCGACCAGCTCGCTGCCGTCGTCGAGGGACACTGTGACGCCGCGGTCGTCCGAGGTGAGCGACGTGAACCGCCGACCCAGCTGGAAGGCGATGCCGCGTTTGCGGAAGGCGCGCTCGAGAGCCTTGCTCGACGAGACGTCCTCGGCGGGGAGGAGGTGGGGGAGGGCTTCGACGATCGTGACCTCGACGCCGAACGAGCGCCACACGCTGGCGAACTCGACGCCGATGACCCCGCCGCCGAGCACGACGACGCGCTCGGGGATGACGTCGAGATCGAGAGCCTGCTCGCTGGTCAGGACACGCCCGCCGATTTCCAGGCCCGGGAGGCTGCGACTGTACGAACCCGTCGCGAGGATGACGTCCGTTCCGCGGTAGAGGTCGTCTCCGACACGCACAGCGGGCCCTGCCTCGAGCATCCCCTCGCCCGAGACGACGCGGATGCCGCGGGCCGAGATGAGACCCTCGAGACCCTTGTACTTCTTGGCGACGATCCCCTCGCGATAGGCGCGCACTCGGGCCGGGTCGATTCCGGTGAACGTCACGTCCACACCGATGTCCGACGCTCCCCGCGCGGCATCGGCGACCTCACCGGCGTGCAGCAGGGCCTTCGTCGGAATGCAACCTCGGTGCAGGCAGGTGCCGCCGAGCTTGTCCTTCTCGACCAGGACGACGTCCTTGCCGAGCTCGGCGAGGCGCAGCGCGGCGGCGTATCCGCCGCTGCCGCCACCGAGGACGACGACGTCCGCGGTGTACTCGGTCACCGTGCGCCGTCCGAGACGAGCAGTTCCACCAGCGAACGGACGGTCGCGCCGGTCACGCCCTTGTCGGTGTACCCGAACGGGGCGGACTTGTTCATACCGACCCCCGCGATATCGAGGTGCACCCAGGGGATGCGAGGCGCGTCGGCCTCGTCGGACACCCTGCCGACGAAGTGGCGCAGGAACAGGCCGGCGAAGAGCGAACCGCCTGCGGGGTCGCCGATCTTCGCGTTCTGCAGGTCGGCGATGGGGGAGTCGAGGTCGTCGATCATGTGGTCGGGCAGCGGCAGCTGCCACGCCAGCTCCGCGACGCGACCCGCCGCTTCGAGGTACGACGCGACCGCGGCGTCGTCTCCCATGACCCCGGTGTGGCGGTTGCCGAGGGCGACGGTGATCGCTCCGGTGAGAGTGGCGACGTCGACGATCAGGTCGGGGTTCTCGCGGCTCGCCGCGGCCAGACCGTCGGCGAGCACGAGGCGACCCTCGGCGTCGGTGTTCAGCACCTCGACGGTCGTGCCGTCGAGGGTGCGCAGCACGTCTCCGGGGCGGGTGGCCCGACCCGACGGCATGTTGTCCGCGATGCAGAGCCACGCGCTGACCTTGACGGGCAGAGCCATCTCGGCGGCGGCCTTCAGCACGGCGAGGACCGTGGCGGCGCCGCACATGTCGTACTTCATCCCGACCATGGATGCCGGCGGCTTCAGCGACAGACCACCGGTGTCGAAGGTGATGCCCTTACCGACGAGGGCCACGTGGCGCTCGGCCCCGGCGGGCGAGTACTCGAGGCGGACCATGCGGGGCGGGCGGTCCGAACCCTGGCCGACGCCGAGGATTCCGCCGTAGCCGCCCTCGCGCAGCGCAGCCTCGTCGAGCACCTCGACCTCGACGGGCAGATCCTTCACGGCCGCGACGGCGGCCTCGGCGAAGTCCGCGGGTCCGAGCCACTCGGCGGGCGTGGTCACGAGGTCCTTGACGAGCGCGACGGCTCCCGAGATCGCGGCGACCGCGGTGACGTCGGTCTCGGCCGGCGCTTCGCTCGTCGACACGCTCACGCGCTCGGCTCGCGCCTTCGCGGACTTCTTCTTGTAGTCGGCGAAGCGGTATCCGCCGAGTGCGGCACCCTCGGCGATCGCACGCCACGGCGCCGCCACCAGCGACTGGATCGCGACGTGCGCGAAACCGGTGAGTTGCCGCAGGCCGACGCCGGCGGCATCCCGGACGGACGCGTCGGTCGCGTCGGAGCCCGCACCGACCACGGCGACGGGCTTGTCGACACCGGGCACGTGCACGCGCTGGTAGGACCCGACGGCCCCCGTGAATCCGATCGCGGACAGCGCCGCCCCCAGTCCGTCCCAGCCATCGGGGTCGGACGCTCCCTCCGCAGTGGTGGGGACGATCAGCAGGATCGCGTCGGCATCGGATTCGAGGACGGGGGCGTCGGTGTACGCCACGGAGGGGAACGGCATGACATCCATCCTAGGTTCGTGCGTGTTCGCTAGCAGCGGGACGCACCGCGACCGGGCATCCGGGAGCGCTCGTAGAGTGGATGCATGCCCTCCTCCGCCCCGCTGTACGACCGCGCCCCCGCGGCGCCGCCCGTGCCGTCGGGCCTGCCGCTCGTGATCGCCCTCACGGGGTTCACCGACGCCGGCGGGGCCGTCACCCGACTGGTCGAGTACTTCCGCGACGACCTGGAGCCGAACCCCGTCGTCGTGTTCGACAACGACGTGCTGCTCGACTACCGCGCGCGGCGTCCGGTCATCACCTTCGTCGAGGACCACCTCACCGACTACCGACCGGCCCGGCTCGAACTCTCGCTCGCGCACGACTCGCTCGGGCACCCGTTCCTGCTGCTGGCCGGCTACGAGCCCGACTTCCTGTGGGAGGCCTTCGCCGAGACCGTTCTCGAGCTCTCCGCCGGCATGCAGGTGTCGTCGGTCACGTGGGTGCACGCGATCCCCATGCCGGTGCCGCACACGCGGCCCATCGGCACCACGGTCAGCGGCACGCGACCCGACCTCGCCGAGGCGCACTCGGTCTGGCGCCCGCACACGCAGGTCCCCTCAACGGCGGGTCATCTGCTCGAATACCGCTTCGCGGAGGCCGGCGCCAAAGTGGCCGGCTTCGCGCTACTCGTTCCGCACTACCTCGGCGACACGGAATACCCGGCCGCCGCCCTGGCCGCTCTGGACAGCCTCACCGTCGCGACGGGACTCGTGTTCTCCGGAGAGGTGCTGCGCGAGGAGAACCGCGAGTTCATCGGCAAGGTCGCCGAGCAGGTCGAGGGAAGCGAAGAGCTCACTCGCATGCTCGAGGGGCTGGAGGAGCGCTACGACTCCTATATGGCCGGCTCCACGCACGCGACCCCCATCATCCACACGGGCGACCTGCCCAGCGCCGACGAGCTCGCGGCGGAACTCGAGCGGTTCCTCGCCACCCGCCCCGGCGACGACGACCGGCGCGGCAAGCTCGGCTGAGCTGGCGGAGTACGGCGACGCGCCCAAGACGCGGCGACCGCGCGGCGACCCCGTCACCGGATGCCGCAAGGTACGGCGTCCGGAGGGAATGCGGAGGGCCGGGAGGGCGTTGTATACGCATAGATCCCCGGTCCGCGTCAAGTCCCGGTCGGGGGATGTGAGACAATGAAGAACCTGACCCGTTGTCATCCGGTCAAGGAGCCACGCTCCTCGGCTCGGTACTTGACAAGGGTCTTACTAGTGTCCGAGAACGACCGGTGGCCGTGCAACGTACGTTCCCGGTGAAAGGCGAAACGTGGCAGGCACGACAACCAAGACCCGCTCCCGGGGTGCGAAGGACACCGAGCTCGAGAACTCCGAGGAGACCGTGACGGCGTCGACGACGACGACCGCGAAGAAGGCTCCCGCCAAGAAAGCCCCCGCCAAGGCCAAGGCGACGCCCGCCAAGGCCAAGACCAAGGCGAAGAAGGACGACGACCTCGAAGACGAAGAGGACGTCGACGACGAGGGCGACGTCGAGATCGACGTCGAAGACGGCGACGACGCGGAGGAGTCCGACGACGCGGCCAAGCCCGGCGCCAAGAAGTCCGACGACGATGAGGACGACGAGACCCCGGCCGCGCCCGCCGAGGCCCTGCCGTCCGGCGCGATCGTCATCTCGTCGAGCGACGAGGACGACGTCCCCGTCTACTCCGCGCAGATCACCGGCGCGACCGCCGACCCGGTCAAGGACTACCTCAAGCAGATCGGTAAAGTCCCGCTGCTGAACGCGGCCGAAGAGGTCGAGCTCGCGATGCGCATCGAGGCGGGCCTGTTCGCCGAAGAGAAGCTGTCGAACATGTCGGCCGCCGAGAAGACCAGCCAGCTCGGTCTTGACCTCCAGTGGGTCGCCCGCGACGGCCAGCGCGCGAAGAGCCACCTGCTCGGCGCCAACCTCCGCCTCGTCGTCTCGCTCGCCAAGCGCTACACCGGTCGCGGCATGCAGTTCCTGGATCTCATCCAGGAGGGCAACCTGGGTCTGATCCGTGCGGTCGAGAAGTTCGACTACACCAAGGGCTTCAAGTTCTCGACCTACGCCACCTGGTGGATCCGTCAGGCGATCACCCGCGCCATGGCCGACCAGGCCCGCACCATCCGCATCCCGGTGCACATGGTCGAGGTCATCAACAAGCTCGCGCGCGTCCAGCGCCAGATGCTGCAGGACCTGGGTCGGGAACCCACGCCCGAGGAGCTGAGCCGCGAGCTCGACATGACCCCCGAGAAGGTCATCGAGGTGCAGAAGTACGGCCGCGAGCCCATCTCGCTGCACACGCCCCTCGGCGAAGACGGTGACAGCGAGTTCGGTGACCTCATCGAGGACACCGAGGCCGTGGTCCCCGCCGACGCAGTCGGCTTCACGATGCTGCAGCGTCAGCTGGAATCGCTCCTCGACTCGCTCAGCGAGCGCGAGGCGGGCGTGATCCGTATGCGCTTCGGCCTCGGCGACGGTCAGCCCAAGACCCTCGACCAGATCGGCGACACGTTCGGCGTCACGCGCGAGCGCATCCGCCAGATCGAGTCGAAGACCATGGCGAAGCTGCGTCACCCCAGCCGCTCGCAGTCGCTCCGGGACTACCTCGAATGAGCGCGGAGGCCAACGCCGGCAAGGCGCTCACCCGTACCGTCGACGGCACGTCGTACGCCCGCATCCCGATCCGCACGCGGGTCGTCATGCCGGGCGACGACCTCGACGCCTTCATCCTCGAGTACGCGAAGGATGCCGTGCAGCCGGGCGACCTGCTGTTCGTCACCGAGAAGATCGTCGCGATCACGCAGGGCCGCTCGTTCAAGCTCGACTCGATCAAGCCGCGCAAGCTCGCGTTGTTCCTGTCGAAGTACGTGACGCGCACGCCCTACGGCATCGGTCTCGGCATGCCCGAGACCATGGAGATGGCGCTGCGCGAGTGCGGCACGCCCCGCATCCTGTTCGCCGCGGCGGTCTCCGCCGTGACCAAGGCGTTCGGCCGCAAGGGCGACTTCTATCGCATCGCCGGCGACAAGGCCCGGGCGATCGACGGTCCGACCAAGGGCACGATCCCGCCGTACAACCAGGCCGTCGTCCTCGGCCCGGAGCGCCCCCGAGAGGTTGCGGCCCGTCTGAAGTCGCTGCTCGGCATCGACCTCGACGTCGCCGTCGTCGACATCAACGACCTGGGCGGTAACATCCTCGGCTCCACCATGGACAAGGCCGGTGAGAAGCGACTCGTCGCGATCCTGAAGGACAACCCGCTCGGCCAGGGTCACGAGTCGACTCCGCTGGGTATCGTCCGCCACAGCTGACACCTGTTGCACGGAAGGCCCGTCCCGTTCGCGGGGCGGGCCTTTTCTGCGTCCGGATGCCGAGGGGCGTCGTGCCGTGCCGTGACCCTTCGTCGAGCTCGGGGTCCTCCCCACCCAGGTGACTGAGCCCATCGAAGCCACCGGAACCCCTGACGACCTCAGCGCCGTCCGGGCACGCGTGAGGCCCGCCCCCGCGCGGGGAACGGGCCACTCGGCATCCGGGATCAGAACCCGATGGCTGCCTGGTAGCGCGGCTTGTGCCCGGTACGGATCCCCGTCACGCTCGGCTTGTTCTCATAGACCCCCGCGCCCCAGTTGCCCTCGACGAGCACGGGACCCTCGGGACCGACGACGATGTCCCAGCCGACGTACTGCACCTGCGGCACGACACGGGCGACCTGGTCGACGAACGCCTTGACCTCGTCGATCATCGGCAGCTGGAAGTCGGCGATGCGCACGCCCGAGTCGGGGTGCAGCTCGTGGACGTGACCATGGGAGTCGTAGCCAGCGCCGAGCGCGTGGCCGTTCTCGTCGAGCATCGTGTAGAAGCCGCCGAACGTCATCTGATCGCTCACCGCACCGCGGCCGAACTTCTGCGCCATCGCCAGGATGTGGGTCTTCTCCCCGTCGAAGAACGCCGTCACGCGCGTGGTGTTCACGGTGCCGGGGCAGACGGCCGCAAGGTCGTCGTGCTGGCGGATGACCTCTTCGACGAGGATCTCTCCGCGCTCGAGGAGTCCGCGGTGGAACTGCGTCCAGTCCTCGACCTCGGCCGCGTGGTAACGGTGCACACCGGTTCCGGCCTGGCCCACCGGCTCCTTCGTGACGATGGTGCCCAGCCGCTCGGTGAAGGCGCGCAGCTCGTCGGCGTTGCCGGCATCCACCACCATCCAGTCGCGGCGGAGAAAGTCGCTGAATTTCCGGTCGAACTCCACCTTGTCCTGGAACAGACCGCGGTAGTCGGGGTGGTCGTACTTCTGCGAGATCTGGTTCGAGACCGGGTGCGTCATGTACGTCGCGCGCTCGGCGGGCGTGAGGATCGCGAAGTCGTAGTCGATGTAGTCCTGGAAGCCGACGTTCTTCACGCCGGCCTGAAAGAGCATGTCGGCGACGACCAGCGGCAGGGACTTGCCGTGCTGGGCGGAGGCCTCCTTGGCGCGCTCCACGACGGATCCGACGTCGATGCGACGGGCGCGTCCGGCGAGGTAGCGCAGACGGGTGACGGGGGAGAAGCCCTGGCTAGGCATGCACGCTCCGGGGTCGGGGACGAAGGACCCCGTTAGTCTAAAGGGGTGACCTCCACGCTCCCTGCCCGCACGCCCGGGGCCGGGGGAGTCGCTCCCGTCGCGGCTCTGTCCACCGCTGCTCTGCGCGCCAACGCCCCGCTCTCCCTGGCGCCGAGCGGCGCCGACGCCCTCGCCGCGGACGCCCTCGCCGCCGACGCCTGGGGCCACGGTGCCGCATGGGTGGCATCCGTCCTCGCCGACCTCGGAATGGATGCCGCGACCCTCGACCCGATGGCGCTCTACGGCCTCCCGGGGGCGCACACCCGCCCGGTGATGTCGCTGCGCGGGCGCGCTCTCGGCACCAAGCCGCTGCTGCGCGGGGAGGGGGTGTCGTACGGCTACACGCACCGTGCCCCCCACGACACGACCGTCGCCCTGGTCACCGGAGGGTACGCACAGGGCGTCGTGCGCGCCCTCGGCAATGCCGCGACGGTGTCGATCGACGGGCGGCGTCATCGGATCGTCGGGCGCGTGGCGATGGACGTCTGCGTCGTCGATGTCGGCGACGCGGCGATCACTCGCGGAGCAGAGGTCGTGTTCTTCGGCGATCCCGCCGACGGACACCCCTCCCTCGAGGAGTGGGCGGATGCCACGGGCCTCACGGCAGCCGAGATCGTCGCCATGATCGGCGCGCGGGCCGAACGGGAAGTGATCGCGTGACCGCCTCGTATCGCGTCGACCTCGACGCCTTCTCGCGCAACCTCCACCGCGTGCGCGAGGCCGTCGCCCCCGCCGCCCACATGCTGGTGGTCAAGGACGACGCCTACGCGCATGGACTCGAACGCCTCGTCGCCCACGCGTTCGCGCAGGGCGTGCGCTGGTTCGGCGCGTTCGACGTCGTCACCGGCGCGGCCGTCCGAGCGGTGGTCGGTCCCGAGGCCCGCATCTTCGTCTGGCTCATCGGCGGGGCCGATGACCTCGCCGCCGGCATCGCGGCCGATCTCGACCTCGGCGTCGGCGACGAGGCCCTGCTCGACGACCTCGCCGGACTGACCGTGGACGGCGTGGCGCGCATCCACCTCAAGATCGACACGGGCCTGCACCGCAACGGCATCCGTCCCGAACGGTGGGGCGAGGCGCTCGATCGCACCGCCGCGCTCGTCGCGCGGGGGCGCGCTGAGCTCGAGGGCATCTGGTCGCACATCTCCGAGGCATCCGACGCCGACGACGATGAGGCCCGAGCGGTGTTCCTCGCCGCGCGCGAGTCCGCCCGCGCCGCCGGTCTCGATCCTCGCTTCTCGCACCTCGCCGCCAGCGCGGCCGGGTTCGCCCGCGGGGAGTTCCGAGAAGACCTCGTGCGCGTGGGGGCGTTCTCGTACGGCATCCGCCCCGCCGGCGGCCCCGACGAGGCCTCGCTGGGGATCGAACCGATCGCGGCTCTCGTGGCGACGGTGACGGAGGTGGATGCCGCGGGGGTGCACCTCGATGTCGGCTATCTGCACGGGCTCCCGAGTACCCTCGCGGGGCGGTTCGACGTCGACACCCCGGCGGGGCCCCGGCGTGTCGAGGCGATCACCCCCGTCTCCGTGTCCGTCGCGCCCTGGCCCGGGGCGGCCCCGGGAGACGAGGTCATCGTCTTCGGACGGGGATCACGCAACAGCGCCACCGATCTCGCCGAACTCATCGACACGATCGGCGAGGAGATCGCCCTCCGCGTGTCTCCCGCCGTACCGCGCCGCTACGTCTCGAGCTGACCGGACGGGCGAGCGGACGCGAGTCGGGTAGGCATGCCGTCGCGCGGGGCTCGGACGGCCGGCCGCCGGTGCGCGTGAGATCGCCGTGCCGGAACGCGGGACGGGCCCCGGACCGGCTCCCGAGGGAGACGGCACGAGGCCCGTTCGGACGGTGTGTCAGTCGGCGGCGTTGAGGCGCGCCGTCTCGTCGTGCCAGGAGGTGGCGACGCTGCGGAGCTTCTCTTCGTACTTGCGGCCGTGGTGCGCGCAGAACAACAGTTCGCTGCCGTTCACCTCGGCGGCGATGTAGGCCTGAGCGCCGCAGGAGTCGCAGCGATCCGCCGCCGTCAGGCGGTGGTCGAGAACAGACGCGTCGGGTGCGGTCGTGGTGGTCATCTCGGGTGCCCTCCTCAGGTGATCGTGGGCGAGTCCACACATATAACCACGCGGATGTTTCCCCTATGCCGCGGCTTGATCACATTTCGCTGTGCGCGTACGGTGGCCCGACCCCGCTGTGTGTCTGGCAGGCGATGTCGGTGGCCCCGATTACGCTGAAAACCGTGACGTCCGAGTACTCCGCCCACCACCTGCAGGTCCTCGAGGGCCTCGAAGCCGTGCGCAAGCGCCCCGGAATGTACATCGGCTCGACCGACTCCCGCGGCCTCATGCACTGCCTGTGGGAGATCATCGACAACTCCGTCGACGAGGCCCTCGCCGGCCACGGGACGCGCATCGACATCGTGCTGCACGCGGACGGCAGTGTCGAGGTGCGCGACCGCGCGCGCGGCATCCCCGTCGACGTCGAACCGCGCACGGGACTCACCGGTGTCGAGGTCGTCTTCACGAAGCTGCACGCGGGTGGCAAGTTCGGCGGCGGTTCGTACGCGGCATCCGGTGGTCTGCACGGCGTGGGCGCGTCGGTCGTCAACGCCCTCTCCGAGCGCCTCGACGTCGAGGTCGACCGCTCGGGCAAGACCTACGCCATGTCGTTCCATCGCGGCGAGCCCGGCCTGTTCGCGGGCGACGGACCCGACGCGCCCTTCACGCCCTTCGAGCGCAGCAGCGAGCTGCGCGTGGTCGGCAAGGCCGCCCGGGGCGTCACCGGCACGCGCATCCGCTACTGGGCGGATCGGCAGATCTTCACGAAGGATGCCGCCTTCGGCCACGACGAGCTCGTCCAGCGCGTGCGTCAGACGGCGTTCCTGGTGCCGGGGCTCGAGATCGTCGTCCTCGACGACCGTGGCGAGGAGCGCGTCGAGACGAGCTACCGCTTCGACGGCGGCATTTCCGAGTTCGCCGACTTCCTCGCCCCCGACGCGGCCGTGACCGACACCTGGCGCCTCACGGGAACGGGGACGTTCACCGAGACCGTGCCCGTCCTGCAGCCGGGCGGGTCGATGATCCCCACCGAGGTGCAGCGCGAGTGCGAGGTCGACATCGCCGTGCGGTGGGGGACCGGGTACGACACGACGGTCCGGTCGTTCGTCAACATCATCGCCACGCCCAAGGGCGGCACGCATCAGCAGGGCTTCGAGCAGGGTCTGATGAAGGTCCTGCGCTCGCAGGTCGAACAGAACGCCCGCAAGCTCAAGGTCGGAAACGACAAGATCGAGAAGGACGACATCCTCGCCGGACTCTCCGCGGTCCTGACCGTTCGGCTGCCGGAGCCGCAATTCGAAGGCCAGACCAAAGAGGTCCTCGGCACTCCTGCCGTGCGCCAGATCGTGGCGTCCGTCGTGCAGAAGGAGCTGGCGGCGTTGTTCGCCTCGACCAAGCGCGACGACAAGGCGCAGACCGCGCAGCTGCTCGAGAAGATCGTCTCCGAGATGAAGGCGCGCATCTCGGCGCGCACCCACAAAGAGACCCAGCGGCGCAAGAACGCCCTCGAGTCCTCGTCGCTGCCGGCCAAACTGGTGGACTGCCGTTCCAACGACGTCACCGATTCGGAGCTGTTCATCGTCGAGGGCGATTCCGCGCTCGGGACCGCCAAGCTCGCCCGCAACAGCGAATACCAGGCGCTGCTGCCGATCCGCGGCAAGATCCTCAACACGCAGAAGGCGTCGATCAGCGACATGCTGTCCAACGCCGAGTGCGCCTCGATCATCCAGGTGATCGGTGCGGGCTCCGGCCGTTCCTTCGACCTCGACGCCGCCCGCTACGGCAAGATCATCCTGATGAGCGACGCCGACGTCGACGGGGCCCACATCCGCACCCTGCTGCTGACGCTGTTCTTCCGCTACATGCGACCGCTCGTCGAAGAGGGGCGCGTCTTCGCCGCCGTCCCGCCGCTGCACCGTGTCGTGGTGATGAATCCCGGGACCAAGCCGAACGAGACCATCTACACCTACAGCGAGCAAGAGCTGCATGCCCTGCTCACGAGGCTCAAGCGCTCCAACAAGCGCTGGCAGGAGCCCGTGCAGCGCTACAAGGGTCTCGGCGAGATGGATGCCGACCAGCTCGCCACGACCACCATGGACCGCGGCGGGCGCACCCTCCGTCGCGTGCGCGTGCAGGACATGGAGGCCGCGGCCTCCGTGTTCGACCTGCTCATGGGCAGCGACGTCGCGCCGCGTCGCGAGTTCATCATCGACTCCAGCGACCGGTTGGCGCGGGAACGCATCGACGTCTGAGTCCGTGGCGGGTCGACCAGCTGTACCGGCCCGCGTCGAGACCGACTCGCGGAGCTGAGCCCGCGGTCCCGGTACCTCCGGTGAGAGGCCGGCCGCGGCTCTCGAGGCCGCGCGGCGCGGACGCGCGAGGTGCGCACACCAGCGGGCGCCGGCCCGCGAGGCGTGCACAACGGCGGGCACCCAGGACGCCGCGCCGGGGATCCGACAGCGGACCCGGCGTTTCCCCGGAGACCCTCGCGTTCGTGCACGCGGTGCCGGCACGGGCGACCCGCGCCCGGCCCGACTCAGCGGACCACGGTGCCGATCGCGCCGACGGCGGCCTCGAGAGGCTGACCCGACGCGTCGCGCTTGGCTCCGCACTCCGGCAACGCCCGGACGGAGCCGTCCGAGCCCACGGCCCGGGGGTCCGTCCCGACCCAGGCCAGGGTGAGGGCGTCTTCTCCGCGCAGCAGGCGTTGCGCGCGCACGCCGCCCGTGGCCCGACCCTTCGCGGGGAACTCCGTGAACGCCGACACCTTGGCCGTACCGGCGTCCGTCCCGGGCAGGGCCGCCGACGACCCTGCGACCGTCACGACGACCGCGTCGAAGGCCGAGGCGCCGACGACCGCGAAAGCGATCACGCGCGCGCCATCGGAGAGACGGATGCCGGCCATCCCGCCCGCGGATCGCCCCTGCGGTCGTACGGAGGAGGCATCGAAGCGCAGGAGCTGCGCATCGCTCGCGACGAACACCAGCTCGGCGTTGTCACCCGCCGGTGCGGCCCCCACCACCTGGTCGCCGTCGCGCAGCGAGATGATCTCGATCTCGTCCTTCGTGCCGAGCTCGGTCGCGGCGACGCGCTTGACCACGCCCTGCGCGGTGCCGAGCGCGATCGTCGGTGCGTCGACGAGGGGCACGAGGGCGACGAGGGTCTCGCCCTTGGCGAGGGCCAGGTACTGCTCGACCTTCGTGCCGGCGCTGAGGTGCACCGAGTTGGCCGGAACGGAGGGCAGATCGACGGGGGAGAACCGCACGAGGCGGCCGGCCGAGGTGACGGCGCCGATGTCACCGCGTGTCGTGGTGTCGACGGCCGAGCGGACGGCGTCGTGCTTCGACCGTCGCGTCGGAGCGATCACCCCTCCTCCCGGCGCGTCGGCGACGAGCTCGGCGCGCACCATGCGCCCGGTGGCCGACAGGTACACCCGGCAGGGGGCGTCGGCGATCTGCAGGTCGGCGGCGGCCGCGGCCCGCGCGGATCGGGGCTGCACCGGTCCACCGTTGAGCAGCATGGTGCGGCGAGGGGTTCCGTACGCCTCGGCCGCGGCATCCAGTTCCTTCGCGACCTGCTGGCGCAGGAGCGTCTCGCTTCCGAGCAGTTCGACGAGCTGGGCGATCTCGGCGTGCAACTGGTCGCGCTCCGCCTCGAGTTCGATGCGCGAGAACTTCGTGAGGCGCCGCAGGCGCAGCTCGAGGATGTACTCGGCCTGCGGATGCGAGAGGTCGAAGACCTCCTGCAGCTTGGTACGGGCCTGCTCGCCGTCGTCGGAGGAGCGGATGACCTGGATGACCTCGTCGATGTCGAGGATCGCGATGAGCAGTCCCTCGACGAGGTGCAGACGTTCGCGCTTGCGCGCGAGGCGATACTCGCTGCGACGCGTGACGACGCGGATGCGGTGGTCGATGTAGACGCGCAGCATGTCGCGAAGGCCGAGCGTCTGCGGTTGCCCGTCGACGAGCGCGACGTTGTTGATGCCGAACGAGTCCTCGAGGGGGGTGAGCCGGTAGAGCTGCTCGAGGACGGCCTTGGGGTCGAAGCCGGTCTTGATGCCGATGACGAGCCGGAGTCCGTTGTTGCGGTCGGTCAGGTCGGTGACATCGGCGATGCCGGCGAGCTTCTTCGCCTGCACGGCGTCTTTGATCTTCTCGATCACGCGCTCGGGGCCGACGAGGTACGGCAGCTCCGTGATCACGATTCCCGTGCGGCGCGGCCCCAGCGACTCGATCGACGCTTTCGCCCGCGTGCGGAACGTGCCGCGGCCGTTCGTGTAGGCGTCCTTGATGCCGTCGAGACCGACGATGATGCCGCCCGAGGGGAGGTCGGGTCCCGGGACGAACTCCATGAGCTCCTCGACCGTGGCATCCGGATTCTGCAGCAGGTGGGTCGCCGCGGCGACCACCTCGATGAGGTTGTGCGGCGCCATGTTGGTCGCCATGCCGACCGCGATGCCCGTCGCACCGTTCACGAGCAGATTGGGGAAGGCCGCCGGGAGCACCTCGGGCTGCTGGAACTGTCCGTCGTAGTTGGGGATGAAATCGACGACGTCTTCGTCGAGATTCTCGGTGAGGGCGAGGGCCGGGGGAGCGAGGCGCGCCTCGGTGTAGCGGGGTGCCGCCGGGCCGTCGTCGAGCGAGCCGAAGTTGCCGTGCCCGTCGACCAGGGGGACGCGCAGCGAGAAGTACTGCGCCAGGCGCACGAGGGCGTCGTAGATGGGCGCGTCACCGTGCGGGTGGAGCTTTCCCATCACCTCGCCGACGACGCGCGCGCTCTTGACGTGGCCGCGGTCGGGGCGCAGCCCCATCTCGGCCATCTGGTAGAGGATGCGACGCTGCACGGGCTTCAGCCCGTCGCGGGCGTCGGGCAGGGCACGCGAGTAGATGACCGAGTAGGCGTACTCGAGGAACGAGCCCTGCATCTCGGTCGAGACATCGACGTCTTCGATGCGCTCGGTCACGGGGGAGCCCGTCGCGGGCGAGGAAGAACGGGAAACGGGCATATCAACGGCCTCGGGTCGGGCGGGCGTCCGGTCGGGACGGGGTCGGGAGCCGTGTGGAAGACTTGCTCCGATGTCACTCAGCCTACCGGCGGACCCGCCGCGCTCCCGGAGCCTCACCGGTGTGGTGGAGCAGTCGATCGCCGCACTGTCCGGCTCGTCGGAGTGGTTCGCGCCCGCCCAGAGCGCGATCGTCTTCGTGATCGACGGCCTCGGCGCCCACAACCTCGCGGCGCGACGCGGTCACGCGCGGTTCCTCGGTTCGGTGGGCGGGCGCCGCGACGTCGCCCGCACCGTCTTCCCGTCGACCACCGCCGCCGCGCTGACGAGCCTGCTGACCGGAACCGCCCCCGGCGCCCACGGGATCGTGGGGTATCGCGTGCGCATCCCCGGGACCGACCTGGCGCCGAATCAATTGCACGGCTGGGAGACCGACGGCCTCGACCCGCATCTGTGGCAGCGTCGGACGCCGTTGTTCGAGACGCACGCGGCGGCCGGCCGGGAGGCCTTCGTCGTGTCGCGCACGAGCTACACGGGTACCGGCTTCACCGAAGCCACCCTCCGCGGCGCGTCCTTCTTCCCCTCCGACGACCTCGACGAGCGCGTGCGGCTGGCGGCCGATCTGGCCTCGCGGCATCCGGGGTCCATCACGTACCTGTACGCGCCCGAGCTCGACACCGCCGGTCACCGCGACGGCTGGGAGTCCGAGCGGTGGACCGACGCGCTCGAACGCGTCGACGCGGCGGCCCGCCACCTCGCGGAGTCGATCGGCCCCCGCACCGGTGTCATCGTCACGGCGGATCACGGGATGGTCGACGTGCCCGCTCACAAGCACGTCCTGCTGCGCGACGGGGATCCCCTCCTCGACGACGTCGCCCTGCTCGGCGGCGAGCCGCGAATGCTCCATCTCTACGCCCACGATGGACGGGCGGATGCCATGGCCTCGCGCTGGAAGAGCGACGAGGCCGCGCGGGCGTGGGTGCTGACGCGCGACGAGGCGATCGCGGCCGGTCTCTTCGGTCCCGTCGACGACGAGGTGCGCGAGCGCATCGGTGACGTCGTCGTGGCGGCGCGCGGGCGCTTCGCGTATTACGACGACCGCGAGGTCGACAAGCGACCGCAGCGCATGATCGGCCAGCACGGCTCCCTCACCGACGAGGAGCGCACGGTGCCGCTGCTCCGCCTGGGCGCTTTCGCCTGAGGCCCGGCGCCCTCAGCTCTCGTCGGTGCGTGCGCCGAAGACGATCTCGTCCCACGACGGCATGGACGGGCGACCCTTGGCGCGTCGTACCGTGTCGGGCTGAGGGCGTTCCGGTTCGACGGTGTCGTCGACGGAGTCCTCGACGTAGCCCGGCTCGACGGCATCGAAGAGGGCGACCGGCGGCGACGCGGGCCGCGGCTCGGGCTCGACATCCGACGTCCCGGGCAGAGGCTCGCGCTGTCCGCGGCGTCGACGGAGGGCCTCGAGCAGATCGGCGGTCTCGGACGAGGCCACCGGGGCGTCGGGGGCGCGTTTGATGGCGGCCGCCTGAACCGCCGGGGCCACCGGTCCGGTCGCTTCGACGCCGGGTTCGTCGTCGATGTCGAGGCGCCGGGGACCGAATGCGCCGCTGTCGAAGCGGGAGTCGTCCTTCGCCACGTTGTCGAGGGCGCGCAGACGCGGGATGAGGCCTTCCGGCAGGGACCCCTGGCGGGACAGCTGGATCGCATCGGCATTCTGCGGGGAAAGGCTACTGCGGCGCGGCTCGAAGCCCCACCGCGCGTCGTGCTCGATCCCGTTGGCGGTGAACTCCAGCTTGACCATCCAGCCGGAGCCCTCCTTCCAGCTGGTCCATCGCTCGGCCGAAGCCCCGGCCTCGGCGAGCTTGGCCCGCACCGCTGCTCCGAAGGTGATGGGGGCGTCGTGCTCGAGGGTGCCGCCCAGCAGGACGGGGACCGCGAGGGCCTGCGCCACGACATGCTCGCGCTCGGCGAGCACCGGCCCCTCGAAGCGCTCCACGTCCTCGACGCGGGCGTTCAGAAGCGTCGCCACCTCGCGCGCCGACAGACCCGCCCGGATGTGCGCCTGGATCTCGCGGGGGCTGGGACGCGGGGCGCGGTCGTCGTCTTCACGGTCCCGGCGCGCGCGGCGAGCCTCGGCGCGCAGCACCTCGTCGAGCGCCAAAGCGAAGCGTTCACCCGATTGCGTCGCCACGACGAGGACGTCATCTTCGGTTCCGATGACTTTGAGCTGTTCCATGCGAAACACCCCTCCGATCTGCGGTCAGCGCCCATGCTGACATGCGCGTCGCCCGGTTCCGGGAATATCCGGGGCGCGCCGCGAGTTTCCCGTCTCGCCCGACACGCAGGCGCGCCCGCGAGCATTTGCTTATCGCAGACGTGTCATGCAAACTATGGCCGCCCGATCGGGCACCCGATGGGGCACAGCACCACGAAAACCGGAAGTAGAGACCCGCACGCATGGCAACCGATTACGACGCACCGCGCAAGACCGAGGACGACAGCGAGTCGATCGAGGCCCTCAAGGAGCGCGTGCCCGACAAGGCGTCGGGGTCGATCGACAACGAGGATGCCGACAACCCCTCGGGCTTCGAACTGCCCGGCGCCGACCTCTCCGACATCGAGCTCGATGTCGTCGTCCTGCCCCCGCAGGAGGACGAGTTCACCTGCATGAACTGCTTCCTCGTGAAGCACCGCTCTCAGATCGCAGAGGAGAGCGGCCCCGGCTTCATCTGCCTGGAGTGCGCAGCCTGAGCTGAGCACGCTGGATCGCCGCGACGAGGCGATCCGGCGTGCGGGTGGACACCACCCACGACGGGGTCGGGTCGTCGGGATCGGTCACGGGAACCGTGACGATGCCGTCGATCCCGCCCCGGATGACATGCCAGGCCCGATGGTCGAGACCACTCCCACGGGCCGTGCGGGCCTCCTCGGCGACGACGCCGGCGGGAACGCCCAGGAACTCCACCGGGATGTGCGCGCGGCCGGCGCGCAACTCGCCGTCGCGCACCTCGACGACGGGTGAGATCGCGAGGAGACCGACCACGATCGCCACCGACACGATGAGGCCGATGAACAGCGCCAGAGTCGTGTCGAGCGGCGAGAAGACGACGGCGGCCATGGGACCGCACACGGCGGCGGCGACGAGCGCCCACAGCGACGGGCTCAGACGCTCTCGATACTCGGCTGCGGTGCGGATGCCGCACCCCCTCTTCTGCATTACCCTCGTGGGGTGACCGAAACGGTGGACGTCCCAATTGTCGCATCCGAGCCCCCGGTCTTCGCCCACCCCGGCGACGCCGGCGCCGACCTGACCGCCGCCGAGGCGGTTCGTCTCGAGCCCGGACGCCGCGCCCTCGTGGGCACCGGTGTTCGCATAGCCCTTCCCGAGGGCTACGCCGCCTTCGTGGTTCCGCGCAGCGGTCTGGCCGCCAAGCACGGCATCACCATCGTCAACGCGCCCGGAACGATCGACGCCGGATACCGCGGCGAGATCAAGGTCGCGCTGCTGAACACCGACCTCGACGAGGCCTACGACATCGCGGTCGGAGACCGCATCGCCCAGCTCATCGTGATGCCCGTCCCGCCCGTGCGCTTCGTCCCCGTCGACGAACTCCCCGAGAGCGTGCGCGGCGAAGGCGGTTTCGGATCGAGCGGATACCAGAGCCTGCAAGGGAGCACCCGATGACCGACGAGTCGCAGACCACCCCCATGCCCGAAGGGTCCGAGACCACGGGGCCCGGCACCGAGCTGGCTCCGCCCGCGAAGAGCGCCCCGGTCGACCGCGACAGCGCGGGACCCTTCGACGAAGCCGAAGCGAACCCCGTCCGCCCCTACATCGACCTGGGTGGCATCAAGATCCTTCCGCGCGAGGGCCTGAACCTGCGTCTCGAGGTGGAGGAGCAGACCAAGCGCATCGTCGCCGTGGGGCTCGACTACGCCGACTCGACCCTGCAGGTGCAGCCCTTCGCCGCTCCGCGCTCGAGCGGGCTGTGGGAGGAGACGCGCGAGCAGATCCGCCAGCAGGTCAAGCAGCAGGGCGGACGCGTCGAGGAGCGCGAAGGCCCCCTGGGTCCCGAACTGCTCGCCGAGGTCCCGGTCATGGCGGGAGCGGACGGCGCGGGGAAGCGTCTCGCGCGCTTCGTCGGCGTCGACGGCCCGCGCTGGTTCCTGCGCGGAGTGGTCGGGGGAGCAGCGACGAGCGACGTCGAGGCCGCCGCCGCGGTCGAAGACCTCTTCCGCTCGATCGTCGTCGTCCGGGGAACGTCGCCGATGCCGCCGCGCGACCTGATCCCCCTGCGGATGCCGTCGAGCCCCGCGACCGCATGAGCGAGGAGTCCTCGCGCTCGACGTCGGACTCCGACCGCGTGCCGCTGCAGCCACCGTCCGCCGCCGACAGCATGGGAGCAGCCCTCGGCAACGCCGCGCGGCGCGCCGGCCTCGATCCCGCGGCGCACGCCAGTACGGGAGCGGCGGTGTGGTCCGCGATGGGCGGGTGGCGCGGCATCCTGGAGTCGGTGCTGCCGTCGCTGGCGTTCGTCGTGCTCTTCACCGTCACGATCGACCCCGAGACGCGACAGGGCAACCTGTGGCTGAGCCTCGGCGTCTCCGTCGGGCTCGCCGTGGTCTTCACCCTCGCCCGGCTGATCGCGAAGTCGCCCCCGAGCGCCGCGATCGGCGGACTGCTCGCCACCGTCGGAGCCGCCGTCCTGGCCCTCGTCACCGGTCGCGGGCAGGACAACTTCGTGCTGGGCTTCTTCACCAACGGCGCCTACGGCACGGCGTTCCTCGTCTCGGCGCTCGTCGGATGGCCGCTCATCGGCCTCGCCGCGGGATACCTGCTGGGCGAGGGGACGCGCTGGCGCTCCGACCGGCGCAAGAAGCGCGCCTACACGTGGCTCTCGCTGGCGTGGGCGGCCCTCTTCGCCGCGCGCCTCGCGGTTCAGCTCCCGCTCTACTTCGCGGGCGACGTGACCGCGCTCGGGACGCTGAAGATCGTCATGGGCCTACCGCTCTTCGCGCCGATGCTGGCCGTGACGTGGCTCGTGGTCCGATCTCTCTCGCCACGCCGCGAGTCCTGATATTATCTTGACATCAAGATAAATCCGTCCCCCCGATCGGTTAGGCCGACCTTCCTGGAATCGGCTGCGCAGCGCGGGGAAGATGGAGAAATGCGGGCCGACGCCTGCGCATTCGCCGACGAAGGAGACGATCGTGTCCACGGTTGACAGCTTCGGTGCAAAGAGCACCCTGACGGTCGGCAGCACCGACTACGAGATCTTCCGGATCGACACGGTCGCCGGTCACGAGAAGCTCCCCTTCAGCTTGAAGGTGCTGCTGGAGAACCTGCTCCGCACGGAGGACGGTGCCAACGTCACCAAGGAGCAGATCGAGGCGCTCGGCTCGTGGGTGCCCACGGCCGACCCCGACACCGAGATCCAGTTCACGCCCGCCCGCGTCGTGATGCAGGACTTCACCGGCGTCCCGTGCATCGTCGACCTCGCCACCATGCGCGAGGCCGTCACCGCTCTCGGCGGCGACCCGAACAAGATCAACCCGCTCTCGCCCGCCGAGATGGTCATCGACCACTCGGTCATCGCCGACCTCTTCGGCAGCGAGAACGCCCTCGAGCGCAACGTCGAGATCGAGTACGAGCGCAACGGCGAGCGGTACCAGTTCCTCCGCTGGGGCCAGACGGCCTTCGACGACTTCAAGGTCGTCCCCCCGGGAACGGGCATCGTCCACCAGGTCAACATCGAGCACCTGGCCAAGGTCATCTACGACCGCTCGGTCGACGGCGTGCTGCGCGCCTACCCCGACACCTGCGTCGGCACCGACTCGCACACCACGATGGTCAACGGCCTGGGCGTGCTCGGCTGGGGCGTCGGCGGCATCGAGGCCGAGGCGGCCATGCTCGGCCAGCCCGTCTCCATGCTCATCCCGCGCGTCGTCGGCTTCAAGCTCAGCGGCGAGATTCCCGCGGGCGTCACCGCGACCGACGTCGTGCTGACGATCACCGACATGCTGCGCCAGCACGGCGTGGTCGGCAAGTTCGTCGAGTTCTACGGCGAGGGCGTCGCTTCGGTGCCGCTCGCCAACCGTGCCACCATCGGCAACATGAGCCCCGAGTTCGGCTCGACCGCGGCGATGTTCCCCATCGACGACGTCACGCTCGACTACCTGCGCCTCACCGGTCGCGACGAGCAGACCGTCGCCCTCGTCGAGGCGTACGCCAAGGAGCAGAAGCTCTGGCACGACCCGGCCCGCGAGCTCGTCTTCAGCGAGTACATGGAGCTCGACCTCGGAACCGTCGTCCCCTCGATCGCCGGACCCAAGCGTCCCCAGGACCGCATCCTGCTCTCCGAGGCCAAGAACCAGTTCGAGAAGGACATCCTCAACTACGCCGGCACGTCGGTCTCCGACTCGATCGTCGACCTCGAGGTCGACGGCACGTTCCCGGCATCCGACCCGGGCTCGGTCCCCGGTGAGGAGCACGAGGAGGTCACCGAGAGCGAGGTGCTCATCTCGTCGGGCCACCCCGCGAACGCGTCGAACCCCGTCAAGGTCACCACGCCCGACGGGCAGTCGTACCTGCTCGACAACGGTGCCGTCACGCTCGCGGCCATCACCTCGTGCACGAACACCTCGAACCCCTCGGTCATGATCGCGGCGGGTCTGCTCGCCAAGAACGCCGTCGACAAGGGTCTGAAGCGCAAGCCGTGGGTCAAGACGACGCTCGGCCCCGGCTCGAAGGTCGTCACCGACTACTACGAGAAGTCCGGTCTCGACAAGGCGCTCGAGGGTCTCGACTTCTACACCGTCGGCTACGGATGCACGATCTGCATCGGCAACTCGGGCCCCCTCATCGAGGAGGTCTCCGAGGCGATCAACGAGAACGACCTCGCCGTCACCGCCGTCCTCTCGGGCAACCGCAACTTCGAGGGTCGCATCAGCCCCGACGTGAAGATGAACTACCTGGCCTCTCCGCCGCTGGTCGTGGCCTACGCCCTCGCCGGCTCGATGAACTTCGACTTCGAGACCGACGCCCTCGGCAAGGACCAGAACGGCGACGACGTCTTCCTGAAGGACATCTGGCCCGCACCCGACCAGGTGCAGACCATCATCGACGCGTCGATCTCGCGCGAACAGTTCATCCAGCAGTACGCCACCGTCTTCGAGGGCGACGAGCGCTGGAAGAACCTGCCCACGCCCACCGGCCCCGTCTTCGAATGGGATGCCGACTCCACCTACGTGCGCAAGGCCCCCTACTTCGACGGCATGTCGATGGAGCCCTCGCCGGTCGCCGACATCACCGGCGCGCGGGTCATGGCGACCCTCGGCGACTCGGTGACGACCGACCACATCAGCCCGGCCGGCAACATTAAGGCGGGCACGCCCGCCGCGCAGTACCTGACCGAGCACGGCGTCGCACAGAAGGACTTCAACTCCTACGGCTCGCGCCGCGGAAACCACGAGGTCATGATCCGCGGCACGTTCGCGAACATCCGCTTGAAGAACGAGCTCACGGCGGCGGTCAACGACGGCGCGGTCATCGAGGGCGGCTACACCCGCGACTTCACGCAGCCCGGCGGCCCGCAGTCGTTCATCTACGACGCGAGCCAGAACTACCAGGCGCAGGGCACCCCGCTGGTGATCTTCGGCGGCAAGGAGTACGGCTCGGGCTCGTCGCGCGACTGGGCGGCCAAGGGCACGAACCTGCTCGGCGTCAAGGCCGTCATCACCGAGAGCTTCGAGCGGATCCACCGATCGAACCTCATCGGCATGGGCGTCGTGCCGCTGCAGTTCCCCGCGGGGGAGAGCTGGAAGTCGCTGGGCCTCGACGGCACCGAGATCGTCTCGATCGAGGGCATCGAGCAGCTCAACGAGGGCGTCACGCCCAAGACGGTGAAGGTCACCGCCGAACCGAGCGAGTTCTCGCCCGAGGGCAAGCAGACCGTCACGTTCGACGCCGTGGTCCGCATCGACACCCCCGGTGAGGCCGACTACTACCGCAACGGCGGCATCCTGCAGTACGTGCTGCGCTCGCTCGTCTGAGCGACACCCGTCAGGTGCCCCGGGAGCCTCGCGCTCCCGGGGCACCTTCGTTTTCCTCTCGGGTAGATTCGACGGATGACGATCTGCCTACGCCAGCCCCGTCCGGGGCCGGCGACGAACGAGGGGACACCTCTGTGCGCAGATCATTCGCCAACGCCGTCTTCCGCCTGACGGGCCACCGTCTCTGCTGCGGCCGCATCCCGGAGTGGACCGCCCACGTCGGTCAGCCCTGGCGGCCCATCGATGAAGCCCCGCTGAATCTGTACAACGTGATCTGGCGCCTTCAGTCCACGCTGCGGGGGTGGATGGACTGACCGTCGGGGCGACACCGCGGCTCTCGCGGTGTCGTCCCTGCGCCCGCGTAGGCGGACACTACCGGAGCGCGATCGGCAAGCCGTTGCCGGGCCCTCCGCACCCCCCGAGACTAGAATCGACAGACGCGCAGACCCCTGCGCGCCCCGCACGAGAGGAGTCACATGGCTCTCCTACCCGGCATCCACGGCCCCCGTGACCTCGACAGCCTGAACCCCGACGAGCTGCGTCAGCTCGCCGCCGAGGTCCGATCCTTCCTCGTCGAGAACGTCGCCCGCACCGGCGGGCACCTCGGTCCGAACCTCGGCGTCGTCGAGCTCACGATCGCCCTGCACAAGGTGTTCGACTCGCCCGCGGACCCCATCATCTTCGACACCGGACACCAGTCCTATGTGCACAAGATCCTCACCGGGCGCCAGGACTTCGAGAACCTCCGCTCGCGCGGGGGACTCGCCGGCTACCCCCAGCGCTCCGAGAGCGAGCACGACGTGGTGGAGTCGTCGCACGCTTCCAGTTCGCTGAGCTGGGCCGACGGCGTCTCTCGGGCGTTCAGCCGCACCGGCCGCCGCGATCGCCACGTCATCGCCGTCGTGGGCGACGGTGCCCTCACCGGCGGCATGACGTGGGAGGCGCTGAACAACATCAGCGACGACAACGACCGCAACCTCGTCATCGTCGTCAATGACAACGGACGCTCGTACGCCCCGACCATCGGCGGGATGGCGCGCTACCTCAACCGTGTCCGCACGAACGAGGCGTACCGCACCCTGCACCGCGGTTCCGATACGCTCTTCCGCCGACTGGGTCCGGCTGCCCGCGCCGTCTATCGCGGCGTCCGTGGGGGCACTCACGGCTTCCTTTCGCGCTTCACCAACAACGAAGCGCTCTACAGCAACCTCGACATCAAATACCTCGGCCCGATCGACGGGCACGACTTCGAGTCGCTCATCGAGACGCTCGAACTGGCGAAGTCGTACGGTGCCCCCGTCATCGTCCACGCCATCACCGACAAGGGCAGCGGCTACGCGCCCGCCATGAGCGACGAGGCCGACCAGTTCCACGCGGTGGGCAAGATCGATCCGATCACGGGCGAAGCACTCGGTTCCGGTGGCGGGGTGCAGTGGACCGATGTCTTCGCCGAGGAGCTCGTCACGGTCGGTGCCGAACGCGATGACGTGATCGCCATGACGGCGGCGATGCTGCGCCCCACCGGCCTGCAGAAGTTCGCCGAGCGCTTCCCCGAGCGGGTGTACGACGTCGGCATCGCCGAACAGCACGCCGTGGCATCCGCCGCCGGCCTCGCCTTCGGCGGGCTGCACCCCGTCGTCGCCATCTACGCCACCTTCATGAACCGCGCGTTCGACCAGGTGATGATGGATGTCGCGCTGCACAAGGCCGGCGTCACCTTCGTCCTGGACCGCGCCGGCGTGACCGGCCCCGACGGCCCCAGCCATCACGGCATCTGGGATCTCGCGATGCTGCAGCTGGTTCCCGGTATCCGAATCGCGGCCCCGCGCGACGCCGCCCGTCTGCGCGAGGTGTTCCGCGAGGCCACCGCGGTCGAGGACGCCCCCACTGTCGTGCGTTACCCCAAGGGCAAGGTCAACGACGACGTGGAGGCGATCGAGCGCCTGCATGACGGAGTCGACGTGCTCAGTCGCGGTTCGGGTGAAGATGTCCTCCTGGTCGGCATCGGCCCGATGGTGCACCTGGCCCTCGAGGTCGCGGAACGGCTCAAGGCGCAGGGCATCGGCGCCACCGTGATCGACCCGCGCTGGGCCATCCCCGTGCAGCCGTCGATCGTCGACCTGGCGCGGGAGCACCGTCTGGTCATCACCATCGAGGACGGCATCCGCGTGGGCGGTGTCGGCACGCGGGTCCGTCAGGTGCTGCGCGAGGCCGGAGTCGACACGGCGGTCGACGAGCTCGGCATCCCCGATGAATTCATCGATCACGCCACGCGCGAGCAGATCCTCGAGGATGCCGGTCTCACGGCGTCGAAGATCGCCCACGACGTCGTGGCACAGGTGCTCGGCACTCGCATTCCCATGGCCCGCCAGACTCCCACCGGCTCGATCCCGACGATCGAGGAGTGGGAGAAGTCGCGCCCGTAGGCGCGTGAGCGACCGCGAATGGGCCGGGATGCCGATATCCCGGCCTGTTCCGCGTCTGCCGGCGGGATCTTCGCCGTCACGAGAACAGGGCAATGCACCAAGAACAGGCCAAGACGGCGACCAACGTGCTGTCCTCGCCGCTCAGCCTGTTCCCGTGGTCGTACCGCGGGCGCGCCGCGCACACCCGCGCAGCCTCAAGAATAGGGAAGGCGACGGAGACAGGCTAAAACCACAGCAGACTGTCCTCGTCGCTCAGCCTGTCTTCGTGACGGCCGCACGAACGACGACGGCGCCGCCCCCGAGGGACGACGCCGTCGTGAGGGGGAGCCTCAGCCCCCGATGCCGCGGATCGGCGGGTGGTGGAACGTGTCGCCGAAGGCGCGCTCCGACGCCCCCTCGCGGTCGAGGTAGGGCGAGGCTCCGCCGTCGATGAACGGCCAGCCGGCGCCGAGGATGAGGCACAGGTCGATGTCCTGCACCTCGGGGACCACGCCCTCGTCGAGCATGATCTTGATCTCCTGCGCGAGGCCGTCCTGCACGCGGGCGAGGATCGTCTCGGGCGCGACGGGCGTCTTCCCGGTGACGAGCACCTTCTGCGCGGCCTTGGTCCAGCCGGTCACGCGACCGCCCTTGTCCTTCTCGACGACCTCGGGGAGAGCGGCGAGCTCGTGGAAGTTCTCCGACGAGAAGAACCGGTCGGGGAAGGCGTGCGCCATGGTGTCCTGCACGTGCGCGGCGACCTTCCAGCCGACGAGGTCGATCAGCTGGAACGGCCCCATCGGCAGGCCGAGCGGCGCGAACGCCTTCTCGACGACCGTGATCGGCGTTCCCTCGTAGACCGCCCGGGCCGCCTCGCCCATGACCTTAGCCAGCAGTCGGTTCACGACGAAGCCGGGCGCGTCCGCGGTCAGCACCGCGTTCTTGCCCAGGCCCTTCGCGACGACGAACGCCGTCGACAGCGCAGCGTCGGAGGTGGCATCCGTCTTCACGACCTCGATGAGCGGCATGACCGCGACGGGGTTGAAGAAGTGAAAGCCCACGAGACGCTCCGGGTTCTGCAGCACCGACCCGATCTCGGCGACCGAGAGCGACGAGGTGTTGGTGGCGAGGATCGCATCGTCTGCGACGATCTTCTCGATCGCGGAGAACACCTCCTGCTTCACACCCACCTCTTCGAAGACGGCCTCGATCACGAAGTCGCAGTCCGCGAACTCGCTGCGGTCGGTCGTGCCGTGCACGAGCGCGCGCAGCTGGTTGGCGGTGTCGCCGTCGAGGCGCCCCTTGGCCTCGAGCTTGCCGATCTCCTCACGGATGGATGCCACGCCCTTGTCGACGCGTCCCTGATCGAGGTCGGTGATGATCACCGGCACCCGGAGCTTGCGCACGAACAGCAGCGCGAACTGCGACGCCATGAGACCCGCGCCGATGACGCCGACCTTCGTGACCTTCTTCGCGAGCGCCTTGTCGGGGGCCCCGACCGGACGCTTCGCGCGCTTCTGGACGAGGTCGAAGGCGTACATGGATGCCGCGAACTGGTCGCCCGTGATGAGGTCGGCCAGCGCCTCGTCCTCGCGGGCGAAGCCCTCGGCCTTCGTACCGCTCTTCGCCTTGTCGAGCAGGTCGAGCGCGACGTAGGGGGAGCGGGGCACGGTGCCGATCTTCGACTCGAGCATTCCGCGGGCCATCTTGATCGCGATGGGCCACTTGGTCAGGCGCTCGAGCTTGCCGGGCTCGTTCTTGCGCTCGACTTTCACGCGGCCGGTCAGCACGCCGTCGGCCCATCGCAGCGAGTCCTCGAGGTAGCTGGCCGCCGGGAAGATGGCATCCATGATCCCGAGGTCGAACGCCTGCTGGGGCTTCAGCATGCGGTTCTGCTTGAGCGGGTTCGAGATGACGACCTCGAGCGCGTTCTCGATGCCGATGAGGTTCGGCAGCAGGTAGGCGCCTCCCCAGCCGGGGATGATCCCGAGGAACACCTCGGGCAGCGCGATCGCCGCGGCCGATGCGTCGACCGTGCGGTAGGTCGAGTTCAGCGCGATCTCGAGGCCGCCGCCGAGGGCGAGGCCGTTCACGAACGCGAACGAGGGCACGCCCAGCTCCGACAGCGAGCCGATCACCTGGTGTCCGCGCTGCGCGATGAGGCGAGCGACCTCCTTCGACGGCAGCTTCGCGACGTCGGACAGGTCGGCACCGGCGGCGAGGATGTACTGCTTGCCGGTGATCGCGACGGCGTGGATCTCGCCGGCGGCGGCGCGCTTCTTCAGCGTCTCGAGCGTCTGCCCGAGCTCAGCCAGGGTCGCCGGACCCAGCGTGTTCGGCCGGGTGTGGTCGCGCCCGTTGTCGAGCGTGATCAGCGCGAGCACGTTCCCCGAGGGCAACCGCACGTCGCGGACGGGGGAGTGGGTCACGACCTCGTCGCCGGCGAGGGCGTCGAGGGGCGAGAAGTCGATGTCTGCGTTGGAACGGGAGATGTTGTCGGTCACTTGCGCTTCTTCTTTCCGTCGAAGAACGGGTTCTCCCAGATGACCGAGCCGCCCTGGCCCAGCCCCACGCACATGGCGGTGAGGCCGTAGCGCACGTCGGGTCGCTCGGCGAACTGCGCGGCCAGCTGGATCATGAGACGGACTCCGGATGCCGCGAGCGGGTGGCCCAGGGCGATGGCACCGCCCCAGGGGTTCACGCGCGGGTCGTCGTCGGCGATGCCGAAGTGATCCAGCAGCGAGATCACCTGGATGGCGAACGCCTCGTTCAGCTCGAACAGGCCGATGTCGTCGATCGTCAGTCCGGCCTTCTTCAGCGCCTTCTCGGTCGAGGGGATCGGACCGATGCCCATGATCTCGGGCTCGACGCCAGCGAACGCGAACGACACCATGCGCATCTTGGGCGCGAGGCCGAACTCCTTCACCGCGTCGGCTCCGGCGAGCAGGCTGATGGTCGCCCCGTCGGTGAGGGGCGACGAGGTTCCCGCCGTGACGCGACCGTGGGGGCGGAACGGCGTCTTCAGCGTCGCGAGACCCTCGACGGTGGTCTCGGGGCGACGCCCCTCGTCCTCGGTCGCGAGGCCCCACGCGCCGTCGGCACCCTTCACCGCCACCGGCACGAGATCGGGCTGGATCTTGCCGGCCTCGTATGCCGCCTGGACCTTGTGCTGGCTCGCGGCTCCGAAGCGATCGGCGCGCTCCTTGGTCAAGTGCGGGAAGCGGTCGTGGATGCGCTCGGCCGTGACGCCCATGTTGAGGGCGCCCGGGTCGACGAGCTTCTCGGCCACGAAGCGGGGGTTGGGGTCGACGTTGCCGCCGATGGGGTGGCGTCCCATGTGCTCGACACCGCCCGCGAGGGCGAGGTCGTACATGCCGACACCGATCGAGGCGCCCATGGTCGTCACGCTCGTCATGGCGCCGGCGCACATACGCTCGATCGCCAGCCCCGGCACGGTCATGGGCAGACCCGCGAGGATCGCCGCCGTGCGCCCGAGCGTCAGCCCCTGGTCACCGGTCTGCGACGTCGCGGCGATCGCCACGTCGTCGATCCGGTCCTTCGGCACGTCGCCGTTGCGCTCCATCAACCCGATGATCGCCTTGACGACCAGGTCGTCGGCGCGGGTGTTCCAGTACATGCCCTTCTCGCCGGCGCGCCCGAAGGGGGTGCGCATTCCGTCGACGAAGAAGACGTCCGTCATCTCGGCCACTCTGCCTCCATAGTTTGGGATGACCCCAGCCTAGGAAGAGCACTCGACCGCGCAGAATCGGTTGTCCGAACCTACGAATCCGTGCCAGGGGCCTCGTCGGCCGGTTTGAGGGAAGCTACAAAGCTATCGACGATCACCTGTGCAGTCTGGTCAATCTGCCACGGGCGTGCGCCGAGATCCGCGAGAGCGGCCCCGACGTTCTCGACCGTGAGGTCGGCCGGGGGCGCCCATGCCAGACGGCGCAGCGACTCGGGGGTGAGCAGGTTCTCGGTCGGCATCCGCAGCTCCTCCGCCCGCGCCTCGACCGCGGGACGCGCGGCCTTGAGGCGACGGTCGGCCTCGGGGTTGCGGTCGGCCCACGCGCGCGGCGGCGGAAGGGTGTCGCTGGGTATCCGGTCGGCGGGGAGGTCCGTGGTCTCGCGTCCCGCGACGATGGCGTTCCACCAGCGGTCCAGCTGCGTGCGGCTCGCCCGACCGTTGAACTCCTTGACCGCCGAGAGCGCCTGCTTGCTCGAAGGATCCGCCAGGACGGCTGCCACCAGGGCGCGATCGGGCACGAGCCGACCGGGAGCGACGTCCTGCTCGCGGGCGTAATCCTCGCGCGCTTGCCACAATGCCCGGGCGATCGCGAGGGAGCGGCGCCCCCGCACGGTGTGCAGGCCGCTCAACCGGCGCCACGGATCATCGCGCGGAGGCTTGGGCTCGCGATCGAGCACGGCCTGGAACTCCTGCCGCGCGAATTCCGTCTTCCCCTGCTCCGCCAGCTCGGCGACGAGCACGTCCCGCACGTCGATGAGGTGCTCGACGTCGAGACCGGCGTACTCGAGCCAGGATGCCGGCAAGGGGCGCGTCGACCAGTCCGCGGCTGAGTGCGCCTTGGCGAGCGTGATGCCGAGGGTCTGCTCGACGACGGCGCCGAGACCCACCCGCTCGCGGCCGAGCAGGCGCGAACCGAGTTCGGTGTCGAAGATCACCGGCGGCTCGAGACCGCGCTCGCGCAGCGACGGCAGATCCTGGCTGGCCGCGTGGAAGACCCACTCCGCCTCGCCGATCGCGTCCTGCAGGGGGGAGAAGTCGTTGATCGTCGTGGGATCGAAGAGGAACACGCCGGCATCCCGGCGGAACACCTGGATGAGATAAGCGCGCTGCGAATAGCGGAAGCCCGAGGCCCGCTCGACGTCGACCGCGACCGGCCCCGTTCCGGCGGCCAGCGCCTCGCACGCGGCATGGAAGCCCGCAGCATCCTCGATGACGATGTACTCAACCACGCGTGGGCCTCCGGGCTCCGAACACGGCAACGCCCTCCGACCCCGGGGGGAGGCCGGCGAGCATGCACACGAGCTCCGCCCACGCCTCGAGGTGCGGGCGGAAGGGACCGCGCGGCGACCATGACGCGCGAAGTTCGATCTGCGACCCCTCACCCTGGGCGGCGAGAGCGCCGAACCCGGTCGAGAGGGTCTTGGTGGCGGTGCCCGACTCGGAATGACGGTCGGCTCCGCGCGAGTCCAGCGCGTCGATGAGCCACGACCAGGCGACGTCGGCCAACAGAGGGTCGACCCCGATCTCCGGCTCGAGCGGCGCCTGGGCGAAGCAGACGATGCGCCACGCCCCTCCCCAGGGCTCGGGCTCCTCGGGGTCGTGCAAGAGGATGAAGCGACCGGTGCCGAAGGGCGAGTCGGTGGCGTGCTCCTCGGGGCGCACATCACCGGCGAGGGCGAGCGAGAAGGGCGCCAGACCCGCCGGGGAGGGGATCTCCCGCACGACGAGGTCGTCACGGAACGTCGTGGCACGCACCTCCTCGGCGGCACGCGCGAACGGTCCGGCGGCCTCCGCCGGGCGATGGTCACTCACGGCAGCAGACTAGAGTGAGGCCTCGATGAACGCTCCCAGGCGCGCCGCGGGTCCCCGCGCATCGCGGCGCCGCATCACCGGTTTCCGCATCGCCCTCTCCTCCCTGGGTCTCGCCCTGGCCGCCTCGGCGGGCGCACTCAGCGCCGTCTCGCTGCGCGTCGCCCGCACCGTCGTGCGCCCGGCCGGCCGTCGCCCCGACACCCGCATCCTGCGCCTGGACGCCGCCGCGCAGACCATCACCCTCGCGCGAACGCCCGACACCGCGCTGCCCGGCCGATACGGACTCTTCACCGTCGGTTCGGCCGAGTACCTGCGCCTCGGCGCCATCGTCGGCAGCGAGGAGACGAGCGTCACCCGCAAGCTGCTCACCCACGTCGCCGCCGACGGCGATCTCGCCGCCGAGGCCGCATTCAGCGGCTGGTACTACGACCAGCCCGGGCAGCTGCATCTGCCGTTCCACGATGTCGACATCGAGACCGCAGTGGGCCCATGCCCCGCGTGGGAGTTCCCCGCATCCGCCCCCACCGACGTCTGGGTGATCCAGGTGCACGGTCGCGGCACCACCCGCGCCGAGACCCTCCGCGCCGTCCCGGTCTTCCATGCGCTCGGCATCACGAGCCTCGTCGTGTCGTATCGCAACGACGGCGACGCCCCGACGAGCCCCTCGGGCACCTACGGCCTCGGCGCGACCGAGTGGCGCGACCTGGATGCCGCGATCGGGTACGCCCGACGGCAGGGGGCGCGCCGCGTCATCCTCATGGGATGGTCGATGGGCGGTGCCCTCGCCCTGCAGGCCGCCCTCGAGTCGCCGCACGGCGACGTGATCGCCGGTCTCGTGCTCGACTCGCCCGTCGTGGACTGGCGCACGGTCCTCGCGTTCCAGGGACGCATGATGCGTCTGCCCGCGCCGGTCATCGCGCTGGCCCAGACCACGATCCGCTCCGGCTGGGGCGCGGCAATGCTGGGCGCGGACGAACCCATTCCCCTCGATCGGCTCGACGTGGTCGCCCGCGCGCGAAGCCTTCGGCATCCCCTGCTCATCCTCCACAGCGACGACGACGGCTTCGTCCCCTCCGACGCCTCGCACGCGCTCGCCGCGGCCCGACCCGACCTCGTCACGATGGAGACGTTCACGACCGCCCGCCACACCAAACTGTGGAACTTCGATGAGACGCGCTGGTCCGACGCCATCGCGCGATGGCTGCGCGAACGGGGTCTGTCCCAAGAGGGCTGATCCCGGATGCCGGAACCCGGCGGGATCACCGAGATCGGCTCGACCCCGAGGGGGTAGCGCTTCAGGCGGCGCGCTTGGCGCGCACCTGGCGCTTGGCACGCATGAGCATGCCGGTCATGCCGGCGATGCGGAGCGGGCTCACGGCGCGGGTGAGACCGATGCTCTGCGGGAAGTCATCGGGCACGGCGAGCATCTCGTCGGCGCTCAACCCGGTCAGCCCCTGCGCGAGGATGCTGGCGAACCCGCGCGTGGTCGGCGCCTCGGCGGGCGCCGTCGCATGCATCGCGACACGGTCGTCATCATCGACGGTGACGATGATGAACACCGGCGACTGGCATTCCGCCACCCGTTCCGCGAGCTCCGGGTGACCCGCGTACTCCGCGGGCACCTCGGGCAGCTCCTGGGAGAACTCCAGCAGCAGCTGCAGGCGGTCGGGCTCGTCGAGCTCGAGGAACTCCTCGCGGATCTCGGCGAGGCGGGCGGGGAGGGCGATTTCGGACATCACCGTCATCCTCCCACGCCCACCGCGGCCGGGGTCAGCGACCCGGGATCTCGCCCGGTTCGGCGCCGGCGACGATCGGCACGCGCACCGCGCTGCCCCACTCGGTCCACGAGCCGTCGTAGTTGCGCACGTCGTCGAAGCCGAGTAGGTGCTTGAGCACGAACCAGGTGTGGCTCGAGCGCTCTCCGATGCGGCAGTACGCCACGATCTTGTCGCCGTCGGCCAGGCCCGCACCGTCGCGGTAGATGGCATCCAGTTCGGCACGCGACTTGAAGCCGCCGTCCTCGGCGACGGCCTTGCCCCACGGCACGCTCTGCGCGCTCGGGATGTGACCGGCGCGCAGCGCGCCCTCCTCGGGGTAGGCGGGGGCCGTGGTGCGCTCGCCGGAGTACTCCTCGGGGGAGCGCACATCGATGAGGGGGTTGCCGAGGTGGGCGAGCACGTCGTCCTTGTAGGCGCGAAGCAGGGAGTCGTCGCGCTCGACGACCGGGTAGTCGGTGGGCTCGACGACGGTCTTGTCGGTGGTGAGGGGGCGCCCCTCGGCGATCCACTTGTCGCGGCCGCCGTCGAGCAGCCGCACGTCCTCGTGGCCGAACAGCGAGAACACCCAGAGGGCGTAGGCGGCCCACCAGTTGTTCTTGTCGCCGTAGATCACGACGGTGTCGTCGCGGGAGATGCCCTTGGCGCTCAGCAGCTCGGCGAAGCCCTCGCCGTCGACGTAGTCGCGCACGACGGGGTCGTTGAGCTCGGTGTGCCAGTCGACCTTCACCGCCCCGGGGATGTGACCGGTCTCGTAGAGCAGCACGTCCTCGTCGGACTCCACCACGACGAGCCCCGGCGCCCCGAGACGCTCCTGCAGCCATTCGCCGGTGACGAGTCGGCCGGGCTCGGAGTACTCGGCGAATTTGGGGGAGGTGGTGTCGATCTCGACGGTCACGGAGAACTCCTCTTGTCAGGGCGGCGGGAACGGCGGCATAGGGTGGACACCGCACCATCGACCCTAGATCCGCGGCAGGGGGCACGCACCCCTCCCGTAAGACTGCGACACAGGACGGCCATGACCTCTACGCCCGCGACGACCGGCCTCATCCACCTCATCGATCGCGAGCCCGCGGTCACGGGCGCCGAGATGGTGAGCGCACTGGTGCCGCCGCCGCAGTTCGACGGGGCGACGTTCGAGTCGTACCGAGCGGACGACGCGTACCCCTCGCAGCAGGAGGCCAAGGAGCTGCTTCAGGCCTTCGCGGGCAAGCAGTCGGCCCCGGCCAAGAAGGGCGGGTTCTTCCGCCGCGCCGAGAAGACGCCGCCCATCAAGCCCGGCGTCTACCTCGACGGCGGGTTCGGCGTCGGCAAGACGCACCTCCTCGCGTCGATCTACCACGCGATGCCCGCCCGCCGGAAGTACTTCGGCTCCTTCATCGAGTACACCGCCCTCGTGGGCGTGCTCGGCTACGCGAAGGCCGTGGAGCTGTTCCGGGGCTCCGACCTGCTGTGCATCGACGAGTTCGAGCTCGACGACCCGGGCGACACGATGGTCATGACGCGGCTCCTCGGCGAGCTGGTCGCATCCGGAACCCGACTCGCCGCGACCTCCAACACCCCGCCGAACGCGTTGGGCGAAGGTCGCTTCGCGGCGCAGGACTTCCTGCGCGAGATCCAGTCGATGTCCGACAGCTTCCGCACGATCCGCATCGACGGCACCGACTTCCGCCAGCGCGCCATCGACGGTGAGGCGAAGGTGCTCTCCGACGACGACTACCGGACAGCGCTGGATGCCGCGGCCTCCGGCTCGGTGGCCTCGGACGACGCGTTCACCGACCTCGTCGGGCACCTGGCTCGGGTGCACCCGTCGCGCTTCATCCGCCTGATCGGCGGTGTCGACGTCATCGGTCTGCGCGATGTCGAGGTGCTGCACGACCAGTCGGCCGCCCTCCGCCTGGTGGCCTTCGTCGACCGCGCCTACGACGCCCAGATCCCGATCCGCGCCACGGGAATCGCGCTCAACTCGGTGTTCGGCGACGAGATGCTCGCCGGGGGTTACCGGAAGAAGTACCTCCGCGCGGTGTCGCGCCTGGTCGCGCTGACGCACTCCTGAACCCGGTTCATCGGCGCCTCCCATCGGCGCGAAACGCGATGTTTACCGGAGGGCCGCGCCTGTAACCTTCGCGAAACACGGGGCGGACGGCGGTGGTAACCGCGACTGGGAACACTGAGGGGACCCGACGCTACACCTGCGTCCCTGCAGAGAGGTTTCCTCCGAGATGGATCAAGGCAACACCGCATTCATCCTGATAGCAGCGGCACTCGTGCTGCTCATGACGCCAGGACTCGCGTTCTTCTACGGCGGCTTGGTCAAGGCCAAGAGCGTCATCAGCATGATGATGATGAGCTTCGGCGCCATGGGCCTCATGGGGGTCCTCTGGGTGCTCTACGGCTACTCGATCGCGTTCCCGACCACGGCTGAGGGCACCACCCAGTTCCCGTGGGCGATCGACCCCAGCAACTTCAGCCTCGCCGGCGTCCTCGAGACGCCCGAGGGCGCGGCCTACCCGCCGCTCGCCTTCGTCGCGTTCCAGGCCACCTTCGCCATCATCACCGTCGCCCTGGTCTCGGGTGCCATCGCCGACCGCGCCAAGTTCGGCGCGTGGATGATCTTCGCCGGCATCTGGGCCACCGTGGTGTACTTCCCGGTCGCCAGCTGGGTGTTCAACTTCGGCCTCGCCGACGACGCGTCGTTCTCGTACGGCGGCTGGATCACGCACGGTCTGCAGGACGTCTTCGGCGTCGGCGCGATCGACTTCGCCGGTGGAACCGCTGTGCACATCAACGCCGGTGCCGCCGCCCTGGCCCTCGCTCTGGTGCTCGGCAAGCGCGTCGGCTTCCAGAAGGGCGCCCACGTCCCCCACAACCCGCCGTTCGTGCTGCTGGGCGCCGGTCTGCTGTGGTTCGGTTGGTTCGGCTTCAACGCCGGCTCCGAGCTCGCCGCCGACGGCACCGCCGCGCTGGCCTTCGTCAACACCATCGCCGCCCCGGCCGCAGCTCTCCTGGCCTGGCTGATCGTCGAGAAGATCAAGGACGGCAAGCCCACCTCGGTCGGCGCCGCCTCCGGTGCCGTCGCGGGTCTGGTCGCCATCACGCCCGCCTGCGCCGCCCTCACGCCGTTCTGGGCCATCGTCCTGGGTCTGCTCGCCGGTGCCGTCTGCGCCCTGGCCATCGAGCTGAAGTTCAAGCTCGGCTTCGACGACTCGCTCGACGTGGTCGGCATCCACCTCGTCGGCGGTCTGATCGGAACCCTGTACCTGGGCATCTTCGCCACGGGCACGGGCCTCATCAACAGCGGTTCGTTCAACCAGCTGATCGTCCAGGCGATCGCGGCCCTCGCGGTGCTCGTGTACTCGTTCGTGCTCGCCTTCGTCATCGGCTTCGCGATCGAGAAGACGATCGGCTTCCGCGTGAAGAACGAGGACGAGATCGCCGGTATCGACACCGTCGTCCACGGAGAAGAGGGCTACGTGCTCTCCGACGTGCGCGGCTGAGTCCGCTTCACCCCGAGCGGGGCGCCACCGATTCGTCGGCGGCGCCCCGTTCCGCGTGTCTAGGGTGGGCCCATGGGAACGACTTCTCGCGTGCTGTCGGCGCTGCTCGGCCTCTTCCGGTCCGGATCCGCGCCCGCCACCCCCGCCCGCCCCCCGCGCCCGGCCACGGCCCCCACGCGGCGCCCAGCGAGCCCCCCACGTCCCGCCACCGCCTCGACCGCGCCCGCAGGCACCGATACCGTCGAGATCGATCCTCCGCGGCGCCTGACGCTGTCGTACGCCCCCGAGCGCGACGACGCACCCGACGGGGGAGAGATCATCTGGACGTGGGTGCCCTACGAGGAGCGCGACGGCCGCGGCAAGGACCGCCCTGTGCTCGTCCTCGGTCGAGCGGATGCCACCCGGTCGTACGCCGTGCGCCTGACGAGCAAGCCGCACGACGGCGACCGCCAGTATCTGTCGCTCGGCACGGGGGAGTGGGACCCGCAGCGCCGACCGTCGTGGGTCGACGTGGAGCAGGTGTACCTCGTGCACGACGCGGGCATGCGCCGCGAGGCGGCCGCCCTCGACCGGAAGCGCTTCGACGCCGTCGCGGCAGCCCTGCAAAAGCGGTACGGGTGGTCGCGGGCGTGAGCGAGATGCTCCTCGATGGACCGAGGGGACGACGGCTGTGTCTCGAGTACGCGTGTCGTGATCCGCGGCTCGCAGAACTCGTGAGCTTCTACACCTTCCACCATCGGGACGAGCGGTCCACGGTCATCGCGTTCGACGATGGGGAGCCGGCGCCGATCCTCGACCCCGGCGTGGGCGACATCGCCGACGTGCTGGCCGCGGCATCCGGAGCTCCCGTGGACGACGTCGCCCTGGCGGCCGCGCTGCGCGTGACGGTCGATGTCGCGCGGTACTGGCAGGAGCCCGACACCGTCGACGTGCTCTGCTCCGATCCACGCGTCATCGGAGCGCTGAACCCGCTCGCCCGCGACCTCCTCCGCCACGCGGGGGGCCGGTGGAGCCGCGAGCGGAGCGAGGAGCAATGGGCCGTGCAGTGGCGGCTGCGCGAGGCAGCCGGGCCTCTCGCCCGCGACGCCGCCGTCACGCTCGCGGCATGGGACGCCGACGTGCGCGCCCAGGAGGAGAGCGCCCGTGAGGAGTTGCCGCGCCATCCGACGGCCCGGATATCGGGCGAATGGTGGTCGGTGCCCGTGCGGCTGCTGTCGACGCGAGGGAGCGTCGACGCGGCGCTCGACCTCGTCGAGGACTCCCTCGGCGAGGAGGTCGCGACGGTGGTCCCGGTCGTGGGATCCGGCCGCACGCTCGAGATCCGCGGCGCCGCGGACTGGGCGGCGCTCTGCCGGCGGTACCCCGTCGAGGTGACGGCCTCGCGCCGGCACGACTGGTTCCGCACGACGGGGCGCGACGGGCGCTGGCTCGTGCCCGACTGGGGCCGCGTCGCCAACGAGTGGGAGGCCGTGCACCTGACCACCCGCGGCTACCTCGCCGGTGCCACACGAGCCATCACCGTCGACGACGAGTACGCGAGCGTCATCGCGGGATGGGAACCGGATTCGACGATCTGGCTCGCTGATGCGGTGGTCGAGAGCGGTGACCGACAGGAGTGGAGACGCGATCATCCGGATGCCGCGTGGACGCGGGTCGCGTGAGTCGACACCCCGGGAACGACGAAGACCCCCGGGATGACCGGGGGCCTTTTCGGTGGGCGATACCAGACTCGAACTGATGACCTCTTCCGTGTGAAGGAAGCGCGCTACCAACTGCGCCAATCGCCCGCATCCCGAACGGGACTCATCGATCGTACCGGATGCCGAGAGGTACTCCCGACCATTCCGGGAGACACGCGCGGGGCGCACCTCGTTTTGCGCGCGCGCTCAGATCGGGTAATGTCTTACGAGTGCTCGGGGCAAGCCCCGGGAACGAAATGCGGATGTAGCGCAGTTGGTAGCGCACAACCTTGCCAAGGTTGGGGTCGCGAGTTCGAGTCTCGTCATCCGCTCGAGTGGAGGGAACTGTCGTCAGCACGGCTGATGAACAGATCACGACACGTGGGTCGAACCACATCACGGTGGCGTGGCCGAGCGGCTAGGCACCGGCCTGCAAAGCCGTTTACACGGGTTCGAATCCCGTCGCCACCTCAACTCACAAGAGAACAGCCTGTATAGGCGCGATTGGCGCAGCGGTAGCGCGCTTCCCTGACACGGAAGAGGTCACTGGTTCGATCCCAGTATCGCGCACCGAATGAAACCCCCGGTTCGCCGGGGGTTTTTTCGTTCGCGTCACGGGGATGAGGGGCCGGCATCCCGGGTGCCTGTTCGCGCGAAGAGACCGCCGTATCGGATCAGGTCGAGCGTGGCCGACGCCGTCGTCGCGATCTTCGCGCGAGAAAGGTGCTCGCCGCCTCCCGCGCGAGCTCCTGACAGGCGGGCGGACCGGTGTTATCGCGCCGAAGCGATCCTCGAGTTCCTCATCGCCGACGAGCTCGTCCACCGGCGATGGCATCCCGGGCGAACCGGGGGAGTGGTCGTTCCCGCCGCCAGTAAGGGGGGCTGCGGAGTGCCTGGCGGCGGGAACGAGACGACGCTAACCCATGTCCACCGAAAGGGGGACACAAACCCACCGGTCTTGCGGCACCGTTGCGCATCCCTTGCGCTGACGTTGAGGTTCGGCATAGTCGCCGCACAGCGGGTCGATCAGATCACGTCGAGGCTCTCGAGATACTGCGCCACGCGCTCCTCGTCGACGACGTCCAGCGGCTGGCCGTTCACCCGGCGGACGGATGCCAAGGTCGTCATCGACTCGTTCGTCAATCCGAACCGGTATGTCTCCAGCGACACGACCACAGGCCCCACCTGCGGGACGTCATAGCTCCCCATGACCGCGAGCGTAGGGGTGTGGGGAATCCTTGTGGAAGCGCTCCCACGCACACTCTTCGCAATCCGGCCTCCGTTGAACGTCTCGCGCAACCCTCGAGCGGGCGGGTCGGATCCCGCTAGCGTGGCACCATGACGATCCCCGACACCCATTGGCGTGAACTCGCCTCGTCGCCCTTCGTCTCGCTCGGCACCTATCGCAAGAACGGCACGCTCGTGGCGGTGCCGGTATGGATCGCCCGCGACGGCGACGAACTCGTCGTCACCAGCGAGCGTTCCACGGGGAAGGTCAAACGCCTGCGCAACGATTCGCGGGTCGTCCTGCGCCCCTGCAGCCGCATGGGGTCCATCGACCCGGATGCCATCACCGTCGAGGCGCATGCGCGCATCGCGGGGCCTGCGACCGACGACGATCGGGCCGACCGCGCCCTGCGCCGAAAGTACGGCCTGCAGTTCCGCATCATCCTCGGCGTCGAGGCGCTGGTCCGGCGCATCCAGCGCAAGCCCGGTGATCGGGTGATCCTGCGGATCTCGCGCGCCGGCTGACGTCCCGGTCCCCGTCCGAGTGGACGCGTCGCGCCACGCACTACCCGCGTAGCGACGGAGGGACAAGGGGGTTTGCGGCAGCCGGCCGCGTGGGAGACAGTGCAACGAAGAAACGGCGATGGAACCCCGGCCATCAGCGTTCGACTTCTCGCCTGGAGATGCGCACACCGGGGCGACGATCGCCCGGGGATCATGATGGGCAAATTCATCTACGACGGCGACGTCAAGGTCGACTTCGAGGATCGCCTCCTCGCGCACCTCCAAGCCGTGATCATGGCCAAGGTGCGTCGCGGGGAGTCCTTCCCGTTCACCTGGAAGGACGACATCAGCACGGGCGGAGGACGGACGACGGTGTACATCCACCCCAACGTCTCCCTGGTGTTCAAGTACCACGGAAGCCGGACGCCCCAGCTGAGCCCGGCGTGGCTGCACGCGCTCACCTACAACGCCAACTCCGGGCGGGGCCTCTACGTCATCCCGGAACCCGATGAGTTCTCGCCGCGCGAGAGCCTGCAGCGGGAGGAGATGGTCTTCCGCGAGGTGCCGAACGAGCAGGCCCCCGCCCCCGCGCGGTCCTGAGAACGGGAATGCTGGGCGGTCGCGCGGCGGTTACGACTCGCATGACCTCCTGGACCGATGCGAAGCCCTTCTTCGAGACGAACGCCGTCGCCCACCTGTCCACCCTGATGGCGGACGGCTCGCCCCACAGCATTCCGTTGTGGGTGGGAGTCGACGGGGAGCGTCTCATGATCTTCACCGAGGTGAACACGCTCAAAGACCGCAACATCCGGCGTGATCCCCGCGTCGCCGTCTCGGTGACCGGCGCGGACAACCCCTACGCCATGGCGTTCGTGCGCGGCGAAGCGGTCGAACGCATCGACGGCGAGGACGCGCTGCCGTACGTCGACCGCATCTCGACCCTTTATACGGGTGAACCGTACGGCCTTCGCGACGGCCTCGCCGTGTGGTTCATCGAGCCGCGCAAGGCGTGGTCGCGCACCTACGAGGACTGACCCTCAGAGCGCGAGCGGCAGGACCCCGAGCAGCAGGATCAGGGGGGCGATGACGGCGCCCAGCACGATGAAGCGAGTCCAGCGCACCTCGACACCCGCCGCCACGAGCCGGTCGTGCCAGAGCAGCGTCGCGAGCGACGCCCATGGCGTGACGATCGGCCCGGCGTTGACGCCGATCAGCAGCGCCGCCAGACGCACGGGGGAGCCCGCGACGGATTCCAGCGCGAGGTACGCGGGCAGGTTGTTGATGCCGTTGGCCACGAGCGCCCCGACCCCGGCGAGCTGCCAGAGCGACCCCAGGTCGTCGCCCGTGCCCGCGAGCACCGAGGTGACCCGTCCGATGCCGAGGGCCTCGAGGGCTCCGACCGCGAGGAACAGCCCGCCGGCGAACACGAGCAACGACCAGGGCACCAGCCGGATGCCGAGGCTTTTCGGCGCGCGCAGGGCGAACGCGACGACGAGCACGACGGCGGCGGCGACCGCCGGCATCCACGGCTCGAGACCGACGACCAGCAACGGCAGCAGCGCGAGCGTGACGATACCCGCCACGCGCAGGAGAACGGGGTCGGAGACGGTGGGGGCGGCGGCATCCGGGTAGGTCCGGGGGAGACGGCGGAGGAAGACGACCGTCAGCACCACCACCGACACCGCGATCGCGATGACCGCGGAGGGACCGAGCAGGGCCAGGAACGCCACCGGATCGTGTCCCCCGCCGAGGGCCTCGGATGCCAACAGGTTGGTGAGGTTCGACACGGGCAGCACGAGCGAGGCGGTGTTCGCGAGCACCACGGTCACGAAGGCGAACGGCAGAGGATCCATCCTGCGTGCGACCGCCATCGCCACCACGACGGGTGTCAGCAGCACCGCGGTCGTGTCGAGGGAGAGGAAGGCGGTCGCCACGGTCGCGAGCAGCACGACGAGAGCCCACAACAGGGCGGTACGTCCTCGCGCGATCTTCGCCAGACGCGCCGCGACCACGTCGAAGAGCCCCGCGTTGGATGCCAGTTCCGCCACGATCGTGACGGCGACGACGAAGAGCAGGATCGGCCACACGCGATCGGCGACGGCGAGGGCGTCGGCGGCGGGGAAGGCGCCGGTGAGCAGCGCGATGATCCCGAGGATCCAGAGCACGCCGCCGATGATGGCCAGAGTCACCGCTCCACTATGGGGCACGTCCGGTGCGATCGAGGCCACGCCCGCCCGGTAGCCTGGAACAGACCCCTTCAGGAGATGTTCTGTGACTGATTTCCCCGCCGATGGCTTCGCCCTCTTCCCCGACCGTTCGGTCGTCGCCCTGCGTGTGAACGGGGAGCTGAAAGACCTGGCCACGACCGTGACGGCCGACGACCAGGTCGAGCCGGTCACCATCGACAGCGCCGACGGTCTCTCGATCCTGCGCCACTCGACGGCGCACGTGCTCGCGCAGGCCGTCCAGCGTGTCAAGCCCCAGGCCAACCTCGGTATCGGGCCGCCGGTCACCGACGGCTTCTACTACGACTTCCAGGTCGACGAGCCCTTCACCCCCGAGGACCTGAAGGTCATCAAGAAGGAGATGGAGCGCATTGTCCGCGAGAACCAGCGGTTCGTGCGCCGCGTCGTCTCCGACGACGAGGCTCGCACCGAGCTCGCCGACGAACCGTTCAAGCTCGAGCTGATCGGGCTGAAGGGCGGGTCCGCCGAGGCCGCCGAGGGCGCGTCCGTCGAGGTGGGCGCCGGCGAGCTGACGATCTATGACAACGTCACCCGCGACGGCGAGACCGCGTGGAAAGACCTGTGCCGCGGACCCCACGTGCCCGGCACCCGTCTGATCGGCAACGGCTGGGACCTCACGCGTATCGCCGGCGCCTACTGGCGCGGCAGCGAGAAGAACCCGCAGCTGCAGCGCATCTACGGCACCGCGTGGCCGACGAAAGACGAGCTGCGCGCCTACCAGCACCGCCTCGAGGAAGCCGCGAAGCGCGACCACCGCAAGCTCGGCAAAGAGCTGGACCTCTTCTCGTTCCCCGACGAGATCGGCCCGGGGCTCTCGGTGTTCCACCCCAAGGGCGGCATCATCCGCTACGAGATCGAGCGCTACATGCGCGAGCGCCTGCTCGCGAGCGGGTACGAGGTCGTCAACACCCCGCACATCACCAAGGGCGACCTGTTCATGACCAGCGGGCACCTGCAGTGGTACGCCGACGGCATGTACCCCCCAATGGTCCTCGACGAGGTCGTGGATGCCGACGGGCACGTCTCGCGGGAGGGCCAGGAGTACTACCTGAAGCCCATGAACTGTCCGTTCCACAATCTGATCTTCCGCTCGCGCGGACGCAGCTACCGCGAGCTCCCCCTGCGCCTCAGCGAGTTCGGATCGGTCTACCGCTACGAGAAGAGCGGCACCCTGTCGGGCCTCACGCGCGTGCGCGGCATGACCCAGGACGACACGCACATCTACGTCACGGCCGACCAGGTGAAGGGCGAGCTCACCCACAGCCTCGACTTCGTGCTGCAGACGCTCCGCGACTACGGTCTCAACGACTTCTACCTCGAGCTGTCGACCAAGGAGGACGGCAACCCGAAGTTCATCGGCGCCGACGCCCTCTGGACCGAGGCGACCGAGACCCTCCGCGAGGTCGCCGAGGCCTCGGGCCTCGAGCTCGTTCCCGACCCGGGCGGGGCGGCGTTCTACGGACCGAAGATCTCGGTGCAGGCGCGCGACGCGATCGGCCGCACGTGGCAGATGTCGACGATCCAGCTCGACTTCAACCAGCCGGAGCGCTTCGAGCTCGAGTACACGGGCCCCGACGGCGAGAAGCACCGTCCGGTCATGATCCACCGCGCGCTGTTCGGGTCGGTCGAGCGCTTCTTCGCCATCCTGCTGGAGCACTACGCCGGCGCCTTCCCCGTGTGGCTCGCGCCCGTGCAGGTCGTGGCCGTGCCCGTCGCCGCCGAATACGGCGACTACCTGCAGGGCATCGTCGCCGACCTCAAGACGAAGGGCGTGCGCGCCGAGGCCGACCACAGCGACGACCGCATGCAGAAGAAGATCCGCACGCACACCACGCAGAAGGTGCCGCTCATGCTGATCGCCGGCGAGCAGGACCGCTCGAACGGCACGGTGTCGTTCCGGTTCCGCGACGGCACGCAGCTCAACGGCATCCCGGTCGACGAGGCCGTGGCGCGGATCACCGGCGCGATCTCCGGCCGGACGCTCGTCAACACCGCTGAGGACCTGGCGTGACAGACGATCCGGATGCCGTGGCGGCGGGCCCGTCGTCGGAGACCGGCGCGACGGCCCCCGTCGGCGGGTCCGGATCACCGACGACCGACGCCGAGCTCATCGACGCGATGACCCTGCCCGGCGTTCCCGACGAGTTCCAGCGCCTGTGGACTCCGCACCGCATGGCGTACATCTCCGCCGGTCGCGAGCCGATGGAGAAGAACTGCCCGTTCTGCGCCGCACCCGACAAGAGCGACGAAGACGGGCTGATCGTGGCGCGTGGGAGAACCGCGTACGTCCTGCTCAACCTCTTCCCGTACAACTCGGGCCATCTGCTCGTGTGCCCGTACCGGCACATCGCCACGTACGATCAGGCGACCGACGAAGAGGTGGCCGAGATCGGTGCCCTCACCCAGCGGGGGATGCGGGTCCTGCGGGCGGTGTCGAACTGCGACGGTTTCAACCTGGGGATGAACCAGGGAGCGATCGCGGGGGCCGGGGTGGACGCTCACCTGCACCAGCACATCGTTCCGCGGTGGGCGTCGGATGCCAATTTCTTCCCCATCATCGCCAAGACGAAGGCGCTGCCGCAGTTGCTCGGCGACGTGCGCCGCGCGGTGTCGGAGGCCTGGAACGCCTGAACCGGCGTCATCCACAACCCCGCCCGGCGCGGGTGGCCGCCTGGTTAAGGTGTTCCGATGAACGCTCGGACTCGCCCCTTCGTGCTCACGCTGACACTGACCGCCGTCCTCGTGGCGACAACCGCGTGTCTTCCGCTTCCGAGCCCGCTCGACCGCGGAGAAGCCGGTGAGGTGTCCGCAGCGACCCCCACCGCGGCGCAGCCGTCCACGCCCGGTGACGAAGCGACCGCCGATCCCGACGACTTCGCCGACGTCTTCGCCGAGCGGGACGAGTTCTTCCGCGCTCAGCAGCTGCCGATGGACGGCACACCGCTGGTCGCGGTGACACCGGCTCAGCAGGACTTCATCGCGCAGCAGCGCGCGTACGTCGAACAGCAGGGGCTCGAGTGGACGGCATCCGATGAGAATCTCGCCCTCGCCCTCGCGGGCGACGCGTGCGAGACCGCGATCCTGAGCCGTCATCAGGTGGACTCGTCGACGCTCATCGCCCACGTGACCACGTCGCCGCTGTTCGCTCAGCTCATCCCCGCCGAGCTCGACGGCGACGCCCGCACGCAGGCGGAGGCCCCGATCGCGAGCGTGATGGTCTTCGGGACGACGTTCCTCTGTCCCGACGACGGTACGCAGTGGGTGGCCGCGTACCGCGAGGTGTACGGGGGCTGACGGCCTGTTCCGATGCTCCGTCGCACGGACGCTAACGTGTGACCATGACGCGCTCGTTCCTGTCGGCCCTCGGCATCGTCTCGGCAGGGCTGCTCGGTCTCGCCGGATGCGCATCGAGCGGTCCCGACGCCCAAGCCCCCGAACCCACGGTGACGGCGCGCGTGGACGGCCAAGCCGCTATCGACGCCATGGACCCGCACGTGCTGGCCGAGTACGAATCGTTCTTCGCGGCGCAGAACTATCCCGAGGATGCGACGAGCCCCCTGACGCCGGCCACTCCGGCCCAGGAGGCTTTCGTCGCCGAACAACGCGCGATGTTCACCGAGCGGGGCTGGGAGTGGAACGCGGACGAGCAGACGATCGCGCTGAGTCTGGCCTTCGAGGGGTGCGGGGTCGCGATCCTGAACGGGCATGCGGTGGACGCGGAGCTGCTGCGTCACCACGTCGCGTTCTCCGAGTTGTTCGCCTACCTCATCGATGCCGATGCGACCGAGGATGAGAGGGGGGCCGCCGAGGCCGACTTCTCCGCGACCCTCGTATCGGGCACCGTTCATCTCTGCCCGGATGACGGCGCGTCATGGAGCGCGGCGTGGAACGAGGTCTTCGGAGCGGTTACCGGTTAGCGCACCTGGCGCACGGCGAACTGCAGGCGCGGGTGGGCGTAGGCCTCTTGCGACTCGACGAGACGCAGCTCGCGCGAGCCCGACTCGTACGTGTTCGACAGCAGGTCGAAGACACTCGACGCGGTGCGGGCCAACGCGTCGGCCGCGTCGCCGGAGCGGCGGTAGTGCGCGGTGAAGAGCGCCGCGGTCACGTCGCCCGAGCCGTTCGCCTTCATCGGGATGAGGGGGGTCTGCACAATCCAGGCGCCGGAATCGTCGATGACCATCATCTCGATGGTGTCGGCCTCCCGGTCGGGGCGCTCGACGCTCGTGACCAGGACCGTGCGCGGACCGCGCTCGCGCACGAGATCGGCGGATGCCAGGGTCGAATCGATGCTCCCGGGCTCGGTGCCGGTGAGGAAGCCGAGCTCGAACTGATTGGGCGTGATGATGTCGGCCACGGGCACCACGCGCTCGCGCAGCAGCTCGGGGATGGCCGGAGCGACGAAGCAGCCCGACTTGGCGTTGCCCATGACCGGGTCGCAGGCGTAGACGGCATCCGGGTTGGCCTTCTTCACACGCGAGACGGCGTCGATGATGACGTCTCCGATGCCCTCCCCGCCCTGGTAGCCCGAGAGCACCACGTCGATCTCGGGGAAGACACCGCGGTCCTCGATGCCGGCGATCACGGCGGCGACGTCGTCGGGCGAGATGAGCGGTCCGCGCCACGCGCCGTAACCGGTGTGGTTCGAGAAGTTCACCGTGTACACGGGCAGCACCTCGACGCCGATGCGCTGGAGGGGGAAGACGGCGGCGGAGTTGCCGACGTGCCCGTACGCGACGGCGGACTGGATCGAGAGAACCTTCATGCCTCGATCCTTCCACTTCCCGCGTCCGCGCGGAGCACCCGGCACGCACGCGCGAGATCGTCGGCCAGGGTGCTCGCCGAGGCCTCGTCGAGGTCGTGCACGGTCAACCGCAGGAAGGCACCGTGGTCGCCGTCGCCGAGGAAGAACGGGTCGCCCTCGCGCACCAGCCACCCGCGGCGCATGAGGTCCTCGCGGACGCGGGCGGCGGCGACCGGGAGCGGCACCCACAGGTTGAGACCGTCGCCGGGGGAGACGGGGACCCCTCTCTCGGTGAGCGCGCGGGCGAAAGCGGCGTTGCGCTCGGCATAATGCACGGCGGCACGTTCGATCCCGGCGCGCACCCCCTTATCGGTGACGAGCGCCAGGGTCAGCCGCTGGAGGATGTGGCTCACCCACGTCGTGCCGGGGGTGAGACGCACCGCGAGACCGTCGGCGGTGTCGGCGTCGGACGCCGTGACGGCCAGGCACGTGTCGGGTCCGAGGAACTTCGACATCGAGCGGATGCGCGCCCACCGCCGCTGGGCGGGGCCGATCACCGTGTGCAGCGGCGCGCGCGACAGCAGGGAGAAGTGGTCGTCCTCGATGACGAGCACGTACGGATGCTCGGCGAGCACGGCGCGCAGCGCCGCCGCCCGGTCGGCGGTCAGGCTCGCCCCGGTGGGGTTGTGCGCGCGCGGGGTGACGACGACCGCGCGGATGCCGGCGGCCAGCGCCGCGCGGAGTCCCTCGACGGTCATGCCCTTGGCATCCACCGGGACGGGTACCGCGCGATAACCGCCGGTGCGCACGGTGTGCAGCGCCGAGAGGAAGCACGGGTCCTCGAGCGCCACCGCGTCGTCGCGCTGCAGCGCCTGCGCGAGCAGCCGCTCGATCGCATCACTCGCGCCGCTGGTGACGGTGATGCGCGTGTCGTCGTGGGGGAGCTGATCGGTCATCCACTGACGCGCCCACGCCTCGAGTCCGGGGTCGATGACCGGCTCGCCGTAGAGCACGGGACGCGCGGAGCGCGCGAGGGCCGCGGTCGGGTCGGGGATGAGGGCGGGATCGGGATTGCCCGTGCCGACGTCGCGCAGCACGGTGTCGGGAGCGTAGCCCTCCTGGGCCACGGCGGCGCGGTCTGCCACCCGGGTGCCGCCTCGACCGCGCGCCTCGACGAGCCCCGCCTGCGCGAGCTGGCGATACGCCGCCACGACGGTGTTGCGGTTCACGCCCAGCTCGGCCGCGAGCGTGCGGACGGGAGGGAGAAGGGTGCCCGGGGGCAGCTCGCCGCGTTCGATGCGCGTGCGGAGCCCGGCGGCGATCTCGGATGCCGAGCGCCCGGTGATGTCGATGGTCATGTGCCCCCCGGAGTCGACGTCCAGCCTATGTCCTGAGCCATGCTACGGTTTGGCCTAAGCCAATAGATCGCGCCCCGAAGCGCGGAACGGAGCAGTCATGACCGACACCGGAACCTCCCGCGTCAAGCGGGGACTCGCCGAGATGCTCAAGGGCGGCGTCATCATGGACGTCGTCACCGCCGAGCAGGCCCGCATCGCCGAAGACGCCGGCGCAGTCGCCGTGATGGCGCTCGAGCGCGTGCCCGCCGACATCCGCGCCCAGGGCGGCGTAGCGCGCATGAGCGACCCCGACCTGATCGACGACATCATCGCCTCCGTGTCGATCCCCGTCATGGCCAAGGCGCGCATCGGCCACTTCGTCGAGGCGCAGATCCTGCAGGAACTCGGCGTCGACTACATCGACGAGTCCGAGGTGCTCTCGCCCGCCGACTACGTCAACCACATCGACAAGTGGAACTTCACCGTTCCGTTCGTGTGCGGCGCGACCAACCTCGGCGAGGCGCTCCGGCGCATCACCGAGGGCGCGGCGATGATCCGCTCTAAGGGCGAGGCCGGCACGGGAGACGTCTCGGAGGCGACGAAGCACATCCGCACGATCCGCGCGGAGATCAACGCCCTGCGCGCAAAGACCAAGGACGAGCTCTACGTCGCGGCAAAGGAGCTGCAGGCCCCGTACGACCTCGTCGCCGAGATCGCGGAGACCGGCGAGCTGCCCGTCGTGCTCTTCACCGCCGGGGGAGTCGCGACTCCCGCCGACGCCGCCATGATGATGCAGCTCGGCGCCGACGGTGTGTTCGTGGGCTCGGGCATCTTCAAGTCGGGCAACCCCGCCCAGCGTGCCGCGGCGATCGTCAAGGCGACCACGTTCCACGACGACCCGAAGATCGTGGCGGAGGCGTCGCGGGGACTCGGCGAGGCGATGGTCGGCATCAACGTCGCCGACCTCCCCGCCCCCCACCGCCTGGCCGAGCGTGGCTGGTAACAGTCCCCGCGTCGGCGTCCTCGCCCTGCAAGGCGATGTGCGCGAGCACCTCGCCGTGCTGACCGCCCTCGGAGCCGACGCGCAGCCCGTGCGTCGGCCCGGGGAGCTCGCCGCCGTGGAGGGTCTCGTGCTCCCCGGTGGCGAGTCGAGCGTCATCGACAAGCTCGCGCGCGCCTTCGGCCTGTTCGACCCGATCCGCCAAGCGATCACCGACGGGATGCCGATGTACGGCACCTGCGCCGGGCTCATCCTCCTCGCCGACCGCATCGACGGCGCCATCGCCGGCCAGCGCACCTTCGGCGGAATCGACGCGCGGGTCGCCCGCAACGCCTTCGGCTCCCAGACGCAATCCTTCGAGACCGACCTCGAGGTGCCCGCGCTCGGCAGTCCGCCGGTGCACGCGGTGTTCATCCGCGCGCCCGCGGTCGTGGAGTGGGGCCCGGATGCCGAGCCCCTGGCATCCCTCCCCGATGGGCGCGTCGTGGCGATCGAGCAGGGGGCGCTGCTCGGAACGGCGTTCCATCCGGAGTCGACGGGGGAGACCCGCTTCCACGAACGGTTCCTCCACCGCGTGCGCAACCGACGCGGCACAGGCCGTGTCGCACCGTAAACTGGAGCAATGTCCGGACACTCCAAATGGGCCACGACCAAGCACAAGAAGGCGGTCGTCGACGCCCGCCGCGCGAAGTCGTGGGCCAAGCTCATCAAGAACATCGAGGTCGCGGCCAAGCTCGGCGGCGCCGACCTGCAGGGCAACCCGACCCTCTTCGACGCCGTTCTGAAGGCCAAGAAGACCTCGGTCCCCAAAGACAACATCGATCGCGCGATCAAGCGCGGCGCGGGCATCGGCGGCGAGGCCGTCGAGTACGCCTCCATCATGTACGAGGGCTACGGTCCCAACGGCGTCGCGTTCCTCATCGAGTGTCTGACCGACAACAAGAACCGTGCGGCCGCCGAGGTGCGCACGGCTCTCAGCCGCAACGGCGGCACCCTCGCCGATCCGGGCAGCGTCGCGTACAACTTCAGCCGTAAGGGCGTCATCGTGGTCCCCGCCGAGGGCACCAGCGAGGACGACGTCATGCTCGCGGTCCTCGAGGCCGGCGCCGAGGAGGTCGAGCCCCACGGCGAGGGCTTCGGCGTGATCACCGAGGCGAGCGACCTCGTGTCCGTGCGCAGCGCCCTGCAGGACGCCGGGATCGAGTACGACTCCGCCGACGTCGAGTTCGTCCCCTCGCTCAAGGTGGAGGTCGACGCCGACACCGCCCGCAAGGTGTTCCGCCTCATCGACGCGCTCGAAGACAGCGACGACGTGCAGAACGTCTACACGAACTTCGACATGACGCCCGAGGTGCAGGCCGAGCTCGAGAACGACGAGTAAGGGCGCGCCCTTCTCCACGACACGGCCCCTGCGCTTAGCGTGGGGGCCGTGTCCCGTTCTCTGCGCGTCCTCGGCATCGATCCCGGCCTCACACGCTGCGGCATCGGGATCGTCGACGTCTCGCCGAACCGCACCGCGTCGCTCGTGCATGTCGGCGTCGCGCGGTCGGCGCCCGGCGACCCGATCGAGAAACGTCTCGCGGCCATCGCCGCCGGCATCCGTGAGGTGCTCGTCGCCCACCAGCCGCACGTGGTCGCCGTCGAACGCGTCTTCGCGCAGAACAACCGGCACTCGGTGATGGGAACCGCACAGGCCAGCGGCATCGCCCTGCTCCTGGCCGCGGAGCACGGACTGACCGCGGCGACGCACACCCCCAGCGAGGTGAAGGCGGCCATCACGGGGTACGGCGCCGCCGATAAGGTGCAGGTGCAGACCATGGTCGCGCGCGTGCTGCGCCTCGACACGCTGCCCCAGCCGGCCGACGCCGCCGACGCGCTCGCGATCGCCCTCTGCCACGCCTGGCGCGGCGGCCCGGCGACCCCCTCGGCGGAGGCCGCCCTCACGCCTGCTCAGCGGGCCTGGCGGGATGCCGAGAAGCGACGTTCTCCACAGCCCCGTGTCGCTCGAACACATGTACGAACGCCCGGCGTAGGCTGATCGCATGATCTCTTCGCTGCATGGGTCGGCGGCGCACGTCGCCGACGATTCGCTCGTGGTCGTCGTCGGAGGCGTGGGCTTCTCGGTCGCCGTGACCGCGCAGTTCGCGCGGACGGTTCACCTCGGCGACGATGTGCACCTGCACACCAACCTCATCGTGCGAGAAGATGCCCTGTCGCTCTACGGCTTCGAGACGCGGGAAGAGCTCACGGTCTTCACCCAGCTCATCAGCGTGACCGGCGTCGGACCGAAGTCGGCCCTCGGGGTGTTGTCCTCCCTGACCGTGCCGCAGATCGCGCAGGCCGTCGCCGACGACGACGATGCTCCCTTCCGTCGCGTGTCGGGGATCGGCCCCAAGACCGCCAAGCTCATCGTCGTGCAGCTCGCCGGGAAGCTCGCCGTCACGCCCGCGTCCGCGCCCGCCGCCGTCGCGCCGCACGGCCAGATCCCCGTCCAGGTCACCCAGGCGCTCATCGGCCTCGGGTGGACCGAGCGCACCGCGGCCGAGGCCGTGGCATCCGTCGCCGAGAACGCCTCCGAGGCCGACCGCGCCTCCGTCCAGGCCCTGCTGCGCCTGACGCTGGCGCTGCTCGGTCCGGCACGGAAGGAGAACGTGGGTGGCTGACGTCCGCGACGCCGGCACCCCCGACGACGAGACCGAGCTCGCGATCGAAGGAGCCCTCCGCCCCACCTCGCTCGCAGAGTTCGTCGGTCAGCAGAAGGTGCGCGGGCAGCTGCAACTCCTGCTCGATGCCGCGCGCATCCAGCAGCGCTCGCCCGACCACATCCTGCTGTCCGGCCCTCCCGGACTCGGCAAGACCACCCTGGCCATGATCGTGGCGCATGAGAGCGGACGTCCTCTGCGCCTCTCCAGCGGGCCGGCGATCCAGCACGCGGGTGACCTCGCGGCGCTGCTGTCGTCGCTCACGCCGGGAGAAGTGCTGTTCATCGACGAGATCCACCGGATGGCGCGCTCCGCCGAAGAAATGCTGTACCTGGCGATGGAGGATTTCCGCATCGACATCATGGTCGGCAAGGGGGCGGGGGCCACGAGCATTCCCCTCGACCTGTCTCCGTTCACCCTGGTCGGAGCGACCACGCGCGCGGGCCTGCTTCCCAACCCCCTGCGGGACCGTTTCGGCTTCACCGCGCACCTGGAGTACTACGAACCCGAAGAACTCGAGCAGGTGGTCTCGCGGTCCGCGGCCATGCTCGACGTCGGCCTGCCGGGTACCGCGCGCTCCGAGATCGCCCGACGTTCGCGGGGCACGCCGCGCATCGCCAACCGCCTACTCCGGCGCGTGCGCGACTACCTGGTGGTCCACGGCCCCTCGGCGGGCGCCGAGGACGGCGATGCGGACGTGCGCACGGTCGGCGCCGCCCTCGATCTCTACGACGTGGATGCCATCGGGCTCGATCGCCTCGACCGAGCGGTCCTCGACGCCGTCGTGCGTCGATTCCGCGGCGGACCGGTGGGTCTCAGCACGCTCGCGGTGGCCGTCGGCGAAGAACCCGAGACCATCGAGTCGGTCGTGGAGCCCTACCTCGTCCGTATCGGTTTCATGGGACGCACGCCGCGCGGACGCGTCGCCACCCCCGAGGCGTACGACCACCTCGGCGCCCCTCACCCCGACGGCCTGCTCCGGTTCAGCCAGGGGTCATGACCTATACTCGGCGAGGGATTCCCCGACCCCCGCTTGACTCACGCTAGGCAGTGCCGCACGGCGCGCCTGACTCGAAAGGTGCACCGCCTCGATGGATATCGCCCGGTTCTTCGCTGATTACGGCATCGTCATCCTGCTGATCGCCCTGCTGATCTTCATGTTCTACAGCTCGCGGCGCCGCATGCAGAAGCAGAAGGCGGAGCTCGAGAAGAAGTCGCGCGAGACCGTTCCCGGCGCTGAGGTGCTCCTGCAGGGCGGCCTCTACGGCACCGTCGTCGAGTACGACGGCGTCGACCTCGACAAGCCCGCCCTGGTCGAGATCGCCCCCGGTGTGGTCATCAAGGTGCACAGCCAGGCCGTGCTGCGCATCGTCGACCCCGCTCAGGGCGCCGTCACCGAAGACGAGTTCATCGAGGCGGAGGAGACCGAGGCCGAGTACGTCGCCGGGGTCGCCGACGGCGACATCACCTCGATCAGCGACGACCAGCGCGCCGCCCGCCAGCACGCGGCCGACCCCGACCAGACCGACAAGGACCGCCCGCAGGCCTGACGCCCGCTCCGCCGTTCCCGCCCGCCGCACAGAAAGCCGACTCCGTGGCGCCCTCGACCCCTGTCCGTCATGCCTGGCGCGTACTGACCGGATTGCTCGCCATCGTCGGCGTGCTCTTCGGCATCAACGCGCTGGGCGTGTACGTCTTCAACGCAAGTTCCTGGACGCCCGAGCTCGCACTCGACCTCCAGGGCGGGACGCAGATCATCCTGCAGGCCCAGACGACCGACGGGGCGGCCCCCGACAGCGAACAGCTGGCCCAGGCCGTCACGATCATCCGTCAGCGCGTCGACGCCTCGGGCGTCGGTGAGGCGGACGTCGCCACCGAGGGCGGGCGCAACATCGTCGTGCAGATCCCCGGTCAGGCCGACGACGCCACGCGCCAGCGCATCCAGAGCTCCGCACAGCTCCAGCTGCGGCCCGTGCTGTTCACGGGTTCGCCGGCGACGTCGTTCGTGGGCGAGGACGGCAACAACACCCCGTACCCGACGCCCGACCCGACCCTGCCGGCGACGCCCACCGCGTCGCCGACCAACGCGAGCGACCCCGCGTACATCACTCCCGCCCTCCAGGCCGAGTTCCTCTCCTACGACTGCGCCAACCCGCCGTCCAACCCCGCGCAGGCCCCGGCCGATCAGCCGATGATCACCTGCGACGTCAACGGGCAGGCGAAGTACATCCTCGGCCCGGTCGAGCTCGACGGAAACGACATCTCCGACGCCACCAACGGCCAGGAGCAGAACACGGGCCAGTGGGCGGTCAACCTCGTCTTCAACGACCAGGGCACCCAGAAGTTCGCCGACGTGAGCCAGCGTCTGTACGGAGCGCAGGCCCCGTTCAACCAGTTCGCGTTCGTCCTCGACGGCAGCGTGCTGTCGGCCCCGTCGATGAACGGCATCATCGTCGACGGTCGACCGAGCATCACCGGAAGCTTCACGCAGGAGTCGTCGAAGGCCCTCGCCGACCAGCTGAAGTACGGTGCCCTGCCCTTGAGCTTCACCGTCGTCAGCTCCGACACCGTCTCGGCCACCCTCGGCTCCCAGCAGCTCCAGGTCGGCTTCATCGCCGGTCTCATCGGCCTCGGTCTCGTGGCGATCTACTCGCTCATCGTGTACCGCGCCCTGGGCACCGTGATCATCGCGTCGCTCGCCGTGATGGCGGTGTTGACGTATCTCGCCCTGTGCATCCTGGCCTGGCGCGCGGGCTTCCGACTGTCTCTCGCCGGCGTCGCGGGCCTGATCGTGACGATCGGCTTCACGGCAGACTCGTTCATCGTCTACTTCGAACGCATCCGCGACGAGCTGCGCGACGGCAAGTCGATCACCGCGGCCGTCGAAGACGGCTGGTCGCGCGCCAAGCGCACGATCTACATCTCGAAGTCGATCAACGTCCTCGCCGCCGTCGTGCTGTACATCCTGGCGGATGCCACGGTGAAGGGCTTCGCGTTCACGCTCGGACTCACGACCGCGATCGACGTCCTCATCTTCATCCTCTTCACGCACCCGGTCATGCAGCTGCTCGCGCGCACGCGTTTCTTCGGCTCCGGCCACCCGCTCTCGGGTATGGACCCGAACGCGCTCGGCGCGGTGTACCGGGGCCGTGCGCAGTTCCGCGCCCCGGTGGCCGATGCCGGTCGCGCCAAGCGGTCGCGCGGCGAAGCCCAGCGCCGCCAGACGATCGCTGAGCGCAAGCAGGCGGAACTCGCGGCCGCCGCGCGCGGCGATAGCGGCTCCACGAAGGAGGGAAGCGACTGATGCGCTCCATGTCGCAGCTCGGTAACGACCTCTACTCCGGGAAGACCTCCTTCCCGTTCGTGCAGCGTCGTCGCCTGTGGTTCATCATCGCGGCGGTCCTCGTGATCGGCGCCGCTCTCGTGCCGCTGTTCCGGCCCGTGCAGTTCTCGATCGAGTTCACGGGCGGGTCGCAGTTCACCGTGTCGAACCCGACCTCCTTCGACCAGGCCCTCGCCACCGACGCGGTCACCTCGGTCGTTCCGGGAGCGACGACCCGCGTCACGACGATCAGCGACCAGGCCGTTCGCGTGCAGACCGACCAGCTCGGCAGCGACGAGACGCAGGCCGTCTCGGCCGCCCTGGCCAGCGCGTACGACGTTCCCGCGTCGGAGGTCACCGACTCCTTCATCGGCCCCACCTGGGGTGCCGACGTCACGCGTCAGTCGTTGTGGGGTCTGTCGATCTTCCTCGCGCTGACGTTCCTCATCCTCGCCCTGTACTTCCGCACGTGGAAGATGTCGGTCGCCGCGATCATCGGCCTCGTCGATGTTCTCGTCATCACGATCGGCGTGTACGCGGTCTTCGGTTTCGAGATCTCGCCCGCTGCCGTGATCGGCTTCCTCACGATCCTCTCCTACGCGCTTTACGACACCACCGTCGTCTTCGACAAGGTGCGGGAGAACACGAGAGAAGACGGGGAAATCTCCGGCCGCACGTTCGCCGAGTCGGTCAACCTCGCGGCGAACCAGACGCTGATCCGCTCGATCAACACGACCGTGGTCGCGATCCTGCCCGTCGGCGCGATCCTGTTCATCGGTGTACCGCTGGGAGCGCGGACGCTCAGCGACATCTCGCTGTCGATCTTCGTCGGCACCATCGTCGCGGCCTACTCGACCCTATTCGTCGCCGTCCCGATGTACGCCCTGCTGCGTGAAGGCGAGAAGCCGATCGCCCAGCGCGATCAGCGCGTGCGCGCCGCCCGGGAGAAAGCCGGCGTTCCGGCCTGATCACCGCAGCACCCCCGCGTACGCCCATCGTGCGCGCGTGAGCTCCCCCGACGTGCCCTCTTCGGCACGTCGGGGGAGCGTAGACTTGATCGACTGGCCGTGAGGAAGGGGTGACGATGACAGAGACCGCCTCTTCTGCGCCGCCGCCGTCATCGCTGCGACGCCTGGTTCCGCGCATCTTCTCGCGCGCCGCCCGCCGCGACGACGTCGACAAACTGCTGCGAACTGTTCGTACGCATCACCCCAAGGGCGACCTCGCGATCATCGAGCGCGCGTACGCCGTTGCGGACAAGGCGCACGACGGTCAGAAGCGCCAGAGCGGCGAGCCCTACATCACGCACCCGCTCGCGGTCGCGCAGATCCTCGCCGAGCTGGGGCTCGGACCGAAGGCGATCGCCGCCGCCCTCCTGCACGACACGGTCGAGGACACGGGTTACCCGCTCGACGAGCTCGCGGCCGACTTCGGCGACGAGGTCGCCATGCTCGTCGACGGGGTCACCAAGCTCGACAAGGTCAAGTACGGCGACAGCGCTCAGGCCGAGACGGTGCGCAAGATGATCGTGGCGATGTCGAAAGACATCCGCGTCCTGCTCATCAAACTCGCCGACCGTCTGCACAACGCGCGTACGTGGGGCTTCGTGCCCCCGCACAAAGCCGCGAAGAAGGCCACCGAGACGCTGGAGATCTACGCGCCCCTGGCGCACCGTCTCGGCATCCAGGCCATCAAGAGCGAGCTCGAGGACCTCTCGTTCGCGGTCATGCATCCCAAGCTGTACGCCGAGATCGACAGCCTGGTGAAGCAGCGCACCCCGCAGCGCGAGCAGTACGTGCAGAACGTGATCGAGGCGGTTGACGCCGATCTGCGCGAACTCCGTGTGCGCGGTCGGGTCATGGGCCGCCCGAAGCAGTTGTACTCCGTGTACCAGAAGATGGTCGTACGCGGCCGCGAGTTCGACGACATCTATGACCTCATCGGCATCCGCATCCTGGTCGGCACGGTTCGCGACTGCTACGCCGTGCTCGGCGCCATCCACGCGCGATGGACGCCCCTTCCCGGGCGGTTCAAGGACTACATCGCCACGCCCAAATTCAATCTCTATCAGTCGCTGCACACGACGGTGATCGGTCCCGGCGGTCGTACCGTCGAAATCCAGATCCGCACGAACGAGATGCACCAGCAGGCCGAGTTCGGTGTCGCCGCGCACTGGAAGTACAAAGAGCGCATGGCGGGCGGCAAGGCGGATGCCAAGGCCGTCGACGCCGACATGGCGTGGATCGCGCACATCTCCGACTGGCAGGCCGAAACCGCCGACCCGGGGGAGTTCCTCGACTCGCTGCGCTTCGAGATCGGCGCGAAAGAGGTCTACGTCTTCACGCCGAAGGGCCGGGTGGTCGGCCTTCCGACCGGGGCGACTCCGGTCGACTTCGCCTACGCCGTGCACACCGAGATCGGTCACCGCACGATGGGCGCCAAGGTCAACGGCCGCCTCGTTCCGCTCGAGTCGACCCTGCAGAGCGGCGACGTCGTCGAGGTGTTCACCTCGAAGAACCCCGACGCCGGCCCCAGCCAGGACTGGCTCGGATTCGTCAAGAGCACCCGCGCGCGTAACAAGATCCGCGGCTGGTTCACGAAGGAACGCCGCGAAGAGGCGATCGAGCAGGGTAAGGACTCCATCGCCCGCGCGATGCGGCGACAGAACCTGCCGCTTCAGCGCCTGATGAACCAGGACTCCTTCACCGAGGTCGCCCGCGGTTTCCACTACGAGGACGTCTCGGCGCTGTACGCGGCCGTGGGCGAGGGGCACGTCTCCACCCAGTCGGTGATCGAGAAGGTCACCGCGCTGGTCAGCGCCGAGGAGACCAACACCGGACCAATCGACATCCCGGTGGGCCGCAGCCGCGCACCGCGCGGTGGCGATTCGGGTGTGCTCGTCCGTGGGGCGCCCGACATCCTTGTCAAGCTCGCCAAGTGCTGCACGCCGGTTCCGGGCGACGAGATCGTCGGCTTCGTGACCCGGGGCAGCGGCGTCTCGGTGCACCGGGGCGACTGCACCAACGTGCGGTCGCTGAAGGAGGAGCCCGACCGGCTCATCGACGTCGAGTGGGCCCCCACGACGAAGAGCGTGTTCCTGGTGCAGATCCAGGTCGAGGCTCTCGACCGCTCCGGCCTGCTGAGCGATGTGACGCGCGTGCTCAGCGAGCACCACGTCAACATCCTGTCCGCGACGGTGTCCACGACGAACGACCGACTCGCGCTGAGCAAGTTCGTCTTCGAGATGGGCGACACCGTCCACCTCGACCGCGTGCTCAACGCCGTGCGGCGCATCGACGCCGTGTACGACGTGTACCGCGTCACTTCGTCGTAGGCCGGGGATCCGCCACCCGACGACCTCGCGTCAGTCGTCGGCATCCGCCCCGACCCCTTCCGCAGGGACGGCACCCGCGTCAGCGACGGCACGAAGCAGACGTGTGGCGCGGTGGACATGCGGAAACCGCGGATGCCGCTCGAACCAGACCTCGGCATCCCTTCGAAGCAGCGGGTCGCGGTACGCCCATGCCCGCGCCGCGGCGATCTCTTCGCGGGCGTCGGATCGGGCCAGATCGACGAGCGTCCGCGCGGGGGTGCTGACGGGAACCCCGGCGACCGACATGATGTCGTCGGCCGGGAGGCGCACGTCGTGGAACACGGCGCGAAGGTCGCATCCCGCGCGGACACGGGCGGCGCGGACGCGTTGCAGATGATGGATCGCCGGCTCCCGGGCGATACCACCGTGCACCCATGCCGCGGTCAGACGGATGGCTGCCCACCGATCGCCGAGCAGGGGCGCCACACTGCGCGCGCGCATCCACCTCGTCTCCGCCGCGTCAGCGGGCATGTAGCCCTCGCCCAGAGGAACAAGCGCCCCGTCGAGGCACGCCGCCGTGAGCTCGGCGAGCGAGAGTCTTTCGTCGGCGAAGAAGAGGAAGGGCGACACCATCCCGCCAGTGTGGCGGAGCGGTGTCGCCCCTGACGGCGAACCGTCGGATCTGTGGAGAGCTGGTCAGCCGCCCAGGGCGCGCAGCCAGGTACGACGCGCCTCGAGCGCCTCCGAGGCCTGCGCGGCGGCACGCTTGTCGCCGCGTGCCTCGGCCTCGGCGAGCTCGGCCTCGAGCTTGTCGATCGCGTCGGTGAGCTGACGCGTCATGTCGTTCGCACGCGCCTTCTGCTCCGGATCGTTGCGCTTCCAGTCAGCGTCTTCGCGCGTGCGCACGGACTGCTCGATCTTGCGGAGCTCGTCGTCGAGGGTGCGCTCCTTGTCGCGCGGGAAGATACGACCGATCTCGTCCCACTGCCGCTGGATCGCCGTGAGCTTCTGACGGGCCGTTGCGAGGTTCTTCTCGTCGACGATGGGCGCCGCCTGCTCGAGCAGGGCGCGCTTCTGCTCGATCTTCTCCTTGGACGCTTCGGCGTCAGCCGTCTCGCGCTCGATGCGAGCACCGTACAGCGCGTCACCGGCCGCCTTGAACCGCGCCCACAGGGCGTCGTCGACCTTGCGGCCCGCGCGGCCCGAGGCCTTCCACGCATCGAGCAGATCGCGGTACGCCCCGATGCCGTCCTCCCCGCGGGGAGCGAGCGCCTCAGCGCGCTCGACGAGGCGGGTCTTCGCCTCGCGGGCGGCCTTGTGCGTCTCATCGAGCGACGAGAAGAACTCGCGCCGGTGGCGGTCGACCGTCGCACGGGCGTCGCGGAAACGACGCCACAGCTGCTGCGCCGTGGACTTCGACAGACGCGGGCCGTTCTGCTGATGGGCCTGCCACCGGTCGAACAGGGCCGCCATGTCGGCGGTCATCTGCTTCCACTGCACCGACTGCGGATCGCGGGCGGCCAGGGCCTCGGCCTCTTCGACGATCGCGGTGCGCTCGCGCACCGCCTCCTCGGATGCCTGCTTGTTGGCGACGGCCTCGGTCTCGCTCGCCTCGGCGAGCTCGGCCGTGAGGGCGTCGACGCGGCCGATGAGGGCGGCGAGGTCGCCGACCGCGGCGGCTCCGTCGAGCTTCGCACGCAGCGTCTTCGCGGTCGATCGGAGATCGGATGCCGAGGCTCCGCCGCGACGATGACGGGTCTCGAGCAGCGTCACCTCGCCGGCCAGGTCGGCGAACTTGCGCTGGAAGTAGGCGAGGGCCTCCGCGGGGGTGCCGTCGGGGTACTGACCCACGACGCGCCAGCCGTCGGCCTCGCGGACCGAGACCGTGCCCTCGTCGTCGACGCGACCCCAGGGCTGGCTCGCCGTCTTCGACGCCGTGGCGCCGGGCGGGGGACCGGGGATGCGTGCGCCCGGCACGGGGCGCGCGGCGGGCTGCGGCGTGGCGGGGGCGTCCGCCGCCTCGGGCGCATCGGCTGCCGGTTCGGCGGACTCGGCGTCGGCGGTCTCCACCTCGGCGGTGCCGGGCTCATCGGAGGAGGGGCCCACCGCGTCATCCGTCGGCTCGGGCGCAGCCTCGGTCGCGTCGACGGCGTCCGTCGACTCGTCGGCGGGGGCCGCGGCATCCGCCGACTCGTCGGTCGCGGAGGAGGCCGAAGGCGCGGGCGCCTCGGCATCCGTGATGTCGGCCGCGATCTCGGTCGCGGCGGGATCGACCTCGGGGATGCTCGCGTCGTCGCGCGGGTCGGAGGTCTCGGGGGAGGGAACGGAAGTCACGGGTAGCACCTCATCGCGGCAGAACCGCCTGGGGGAGAAGGACCCTCCGAGCCTAGTACGAGCGGCCGCGCCGCCACAGGTGCGTGGACGGCGGGGGAGAGGCGTGGATCTTCTCACCGCCGACGAGGCGGCAGGTCAGGGAGCCGTCGTCGGAGCCGTGGTCGGCGACGCGGGCGACTCGGTCGCGGGTGCAGACGGGCTCTGCGTCGGTGCGGGCGCGCCCGGGCCGGCGACGAAATACGCTGTCTGCGCACCGACCGCCCCGGCGATGACGACGAGACCGATCACGACGCCGAGCACGTTGTCGCGGGTGCGACGGCGGCGCTGACGCTCGTGGAGGGCGACGCGGACCTGGTAGGCGCGGGCTCGCTCGCGTCGCTCCCGCGTCTGCCGGTCTTTCCCGCGCGTCGCCACATCGACCTCCTCCGCCCACCACTGGGCCCCTCGATCCTACAAAGCCCGCGAGCAGGCGCCCGCGGGGCCGCCGCGCTCGGAACCGGTGTCGGGGGCCGCGGTTAGCCTGGAGGGGTGACCCCCTCCTCCGCGCTGTTCCAGGGCCAGACGCCGCTCGCGGTACGGATGCGCCCGGTGAGCCTCGACGAGGTGGCGGGTCAGGGGCATCTGCTGCGCCCCGGGTCGCCGCTCGTGACCCTCGCCACCACCGATTCCTCGGCATCCGGGGCTGCGGTCTCCGTCATCCTCTGGGGTCCGCCCGGCACCGGCAAGACGACCCTGGCTCAGGCCATCGCGCGCTCGTCGGGGCGACGGTTCGTGGAGCTCTCGGCTATCACCGCAGGGGTGAAAGACGTGCGGGAGGTCATGCAGGAGGCGCTGACGCAGCGCGATCTGTACGGACAGTCCACGATCCTGTTCCTCGACGAGATCCACCGCTTCACCAAGGCGCAGCAGGACGCCCTCCTCCCCGGCGTCGAGAACGGGTGGGTGGTGCTGATCGCGGCGACCACCGAGAACCCGTCGTTCTCGGTCATCTCGCCCCTGCTGTCGCGGTCGCTGCTGCTGACCCTGCGCCCGCTCGGCGACGACGACCTGGGCGCGCTCGTCGATCGCGCGGTCATCGACCCGCGCGGTCTCGCCGGACGCGTCGTCCTTGACGACGACGCCCGAGCCGCACTCGTGCGATTGGCGTCCGGCGACGCGCGCCGCGCGCTCACCGCGCTCGAGGCGGCGGCGTCGGTCGCGGGCGACGACGGGGGAGCCCCGAGCGACGTCATCCGCTCAGAGGACGACGATGACGACGACGGGGCCCCGTTCGAGCTGGCGGAGACGGAGCCACCCGTCATCACGGCCGACCACATCGCGCAGGCCGTCGATCGCGCTCTGCTGCGTTACGACCGCCAGGGCGACGAGCACTACGACGTCATCAGCGCCTTCATCAAGTCGGTGCGCGGCTCCGACCCGGATGCCGCGATCCACTACCTCGCGCGAATGATCGAGGCCGGCGAAGACCCCCGGTTCATCGCGCGCCGACTGGTCATCTCCGCCGCGGAGGACATCGGCATGGCCGACCCGCAGGCGTTGCAGATCGCCGTGGCCGCCGCAGACGCCGTCGCCTTCATCGGAATGCCCGAAGGGCGCATCCCGCTCGCCGAGGCGACGATCTACCTCGCGACCACGGCCAAGTCGAACGCCGCGTACAACGCCATCAACGCCGCGATCGCCGATGTGCGAGCCGGCGGGTTCGGGCGCGTGCCGATGCACCTGCGCGACGCCCACTACCCGGGCGCCAAGCGGCTCGGACACGGCAAGGGCTACAAGTACGCCCATGACAGCGAGATCGGCATCGTCGCCCAGCAGTACCTGCCCGACGAACTCCGCGGGCGCCGGTATTACGAGCCGACCACCCACGGCACCGAACGCGACGTATCGGCGCGGTTGGAGAAGATCAGACGCATCCTCGAGGGAAAGTGACGCGCGCAGGGGTTTCCCGGGGCGCTCTGATAAGGTGAATCGGCTCGAGACAGGGTTTTCGGGCATCCCCTCCTTTCTGTGATCACCTTCCGACGCGCCCCGGCGTGCGCTTCGGATCGGGCGGAAGGGGGCGATACGCCCGTGAGCCGTGAAAGGCGCGGCCACGTCATCGGAAGGAGAGCTTCGTGACCACGAAGTCTCAGGACCGCCGCAAGGTGCGTCTGTCGCGCGCCCTCGGCGTCGCACTCACCCCCAAGGCCGCCCGCTACCTCGAGAAGCGTCCCTACGCTCCGGGCGAGCACGGTCGCACCAAGCGCAAGGCCGACAGCGACTACGCCGTCCGTCTGCGTGAGAAGCAGCGTCTGCGCGAGCAGTACGGCATCCGCGAGAAGCAGCTGCGCATCGCGTTCAACGAGGCCCGCCGCACCGACGGCCTGACCGGTGAGAACCTGGTCGAGCTGCTCGAGATGCGTCTGGACGCCCTCGTCGTGCGTTCGGGCTTCGCCCGCACCACCGCGCAGGCCCGTCAGCTCGTCGTGCACCGCCACATCATGGTCGACGGCCAGCTCGTGGACCGCCCGTCGTTCCGCGTGAAGCCGGGTCAGCAGATCCACGTCAAGCCCAAGAGCGAGGGTCTCGAGCCCTTCCAGGTCGCCGCCGCCGGCGGGCACGCCGAAGTGCTGCCCCCCGTCCCGGGCTACCTCGAGGTCGACCTCTCGACGCTGCAGGCGAAGCTCGTGCGTCGCCCCAAGCGCGCCGAGGTGCCCGTCACGTGTGACGTGCAGCTCGTCGTCGAGTACTACGCCGCCCGCTGATCCCAGCGAGCAGAGAAGGGCGTCGGGTTCTCCCGGCGCCCTTCGTCCTTTCAGGACGCGCTCTCGCGCGGCCCCTTGTCACTTCTGGGGCCGTTGACGGTCTGCAGAGCCGACGGTGCAGTGTGCGGCGAACATTGATCGCCACCGTTCGATTGCCCGAGAGGGCTGATCATGCCCGGCCCCACCGACCATCCGCGGCAACCGAACGAAGACGCCACGCGCTCGCTCGCCCCAGAACGCCGCCCCTCACCGAGCCACCGACCACCTGCGGCAGTCGAACGTAGAGGTGCCGGTCCTGCTGCCCCGATCGGCGCCCACGCGGGTGTGCGGTCGCGTCCGGTACGCGGTGGACTCCGGGGAGTCGGCATCCACAGGTCTCTTGCACGAGGCACGGGGGCCGTCGCCTACGATGAAGGATGCCGCGACCGCGGCGTCGCCTCGAGGAAGAAGTCGTGATCGTGAAAAGCCTCTTCTGGTTCGCGCTGGGGATCGCCGGCGGATTCGTCGCCGCGCATCTCGTCAACAAGGACCCCCGCGGTCAGGAGCTGCTCGCCCAGCTCGATTCGCGGATCGGGGAGTTCACCGACCACATGAGCGACGCCTACCACCAGCAGGAGACCCGCCTGTCGGAGATCATCGACGATGCCAAGGGCGTCGCCGCCTCCGCGGTCGACCGGGCCTCCGAGGCGATCGGCGACGCCGCCGCCTCCGCGAAGACCGCGGCAACCTCGACCGACTGACCTCCCCGGCATCCGGCCCCCGATGACCCGGGGTCGGCCATCGCACGCGCACGGAAAGACCCGCCATGAAAACCGCCGAGATCGCCCAGCGCTTCCTCGACTTCTTCGAGAAGAAGAACCACACGATCGTCCCCTCGGCCTCGCTCGTCACCGACGACCCGGCCCTGCTGTTCACCGTGGCGGGCATGGTGCCCTTCATCCCGTATCTCAGCGGCGTCGTGCCGCCGCCCTACCCGCGTGCGGCGGACGTGCAGAAGTGCATCCGCACCAACGACATCGAAGAGGTCGGCAAGACGCCGCGGCACGGCACGTTCTTCCAGATGCTCGGCAACTGGTCGTTCGGCGACTACTTCAAGGAAGACGCGATCCGCTTCGCCTGGGAACTGCTGACCGCGCCCGAGTCCGAGGGCGGCCTGGCCTTCGACCCGAAGGACCTCTGGGTCACCGTCTATGAGGAGGACGACGAGGCTCGCGACCTCTGGCTGAAGCTCAGCAGCCTGCCCGACGAGCGCATCCAGCGCCTCGGGAAGGACACGAACTACTGGTCGACGGGCCTTCCCGGCCCCGCGGGTCCCTGCTCGGAGATCTTCTTCGACCGCGGTCCGGATTACGGCATCGACGGCGGTCCCGCGACCGACGACGACCGGTACGTGGAGATCTGGAACCTCGTGTTCATGCAGTACGAGATCACGAACGTGCGCTCGAAGTACGACTTCGACATCGTCGGAGAGCTCCCCGCGAAGAACATCGACACCGGCATGGGCCTCGAGCGCATCGCGTTCATCAAGCAGGGCGTCGACAACATGTACGAGACCGACCAGGTGCGCCCCGTGCTCGACCTGGCGGCGAAGCTGGCGGGCAAGGCCTACGGCGCCGAGTCGCACGAGGACGACGTGCGCCTGCGCATCGTCGCCGACCACGTGCGTTCGTCGCTCATGCTGCTCGCCGACGGCGTGACCCCCTCGAACGAGGGCCGCGGCTACATCCTGCGCCGCATCATGCGTCGCGCGATCCGCTCGATGCGCCTGCTCGGCGTCGAGGGAGCCACCTTCCCCGAGCTGTTCGCCGCCTCGCGCGACGCGATGAAGGAGTCCTACCCCGAGGTCGAGGCCGACTACGCCCGTCTCTCGGCCTACGCGATCGCCGAGGAGCAGACGTTCCTCCGCACCCTCGCGGCCGGCTCCGAGATCCTCGACCAGTCGGTCGCCGAGGCCAAGACCGGAGGCGGCACGACGCTGTCGGGCTCCGAGGCGTTCCTGCTGCACGACACCTACGGCTTCCCGATCGACCTCACGCTCGAGATCGCCGAAGAGGCCGGGCTGTCGGTCGACCGCGGCGCGTTCGACCAGCTCATGCAGGAGCAGCGCACACGCGCCAAGGCCGATGCGCGCGCCCGCAAGGGCGCCATCGCCGACCAGAGCGCGTACCGCGAGTTCCGCGCGCTCGGCGAGACCGTGTTCACCGGATACACCGAGCTGCAGACCGAGTCGAAAGTCCTCGGCATCCTGGTCCAGGGGCAGGGGACCGACCGCGCCTCGGAGGGTCAGATCGCCGAGGTCATCCTGGCCGAGACCGCCCTCTACGCAGAATCCGGCGGCCAGGTCGCCGACAAGGGCGTCATCGTGGGCCCGGGTTACGAGCTCGAGGTGCTCGACGTGCAACGTCCCGTGCCGGGTCTGGTCAGCCACACGGTCGAGGTGACCACCGGTGAGGTCGCCGTGGGCGCACCCGCCACCACCGTCGTCGACGGACTCAACCGCCACGCGGCGCAGCAGGCGCACACCGCCACGCACCTCGTGCACGCGGCGATCCGCGACACTCTCGGCAAGACCGCGACGCAGACCGGGTCGCTCAACCGTGCCGGCTACATGCGCTTCGACTTCAGCTGGGGCTCGGCGCTCTCGCCCGAGACCCGCACCGAGATCGAGGACATCGCCAACAACGCCGTCCGCGACAACCTCGAGGTCACCACCCGCGTGATGTCGCTCGACGAGGCGAAGGCCGCGGGCGCCATGGCCCTGTTCGGCGAGAAGTACGGCGACACCGTGCGCATGGTCGACATCGGCGGCCCGTGGTCGCGCGAGCTCTGCGGCGGCACGCACGTCGCGCGCAGCGCAGAGATCGGCCTCGTGAACCTCGTGGGCGAGCAGTCGGTCGGCGCCTCGAACCGGCGCGTGGAGGCACTTGTCGGCCTCGACGCCTTCCGTGACCTCGCCGCGGAGCGCGCGATCGTCTCGCAGCTGTCGACGTCGCTCAAAACACCGCGCGAGCAGTTGACCAACCGCATCGCCGAGCTCGCCGCGAGCCTCAAGGCCGCGGAGAAGAAGATCGCGGCCTTCGAGGCGCAGGCCCTCACCGGCCGCCTGCCGCAGCTGGTGGAGTCGGCTGTGGCCGTCGGAACCGTCAAGGTCGTGGCGCAGAGCCTCGGCGAGGGCGCCTCGGCCGACGACGTGCGCTCCCTGGCCCTGCAGGTGCGCGACCGCCTCGGCAGCGACCCCGCGGTCGTCGCCCTCGCTTCGGTCGCCGGCGGCCGCGCGACGGTCGTCGTCGTCACGAACGACGCGGCACGCGAGCGCGGTCTCGCCGCCGGTGCCCTCGCGAAGGCCGCAGCCGCCGTGCTCGGCGGCGGCGGCGGCGGTCGTCCCGACGTCGCGCAGGGAGGCGGAACGGATGCCGCGGCCCTGCCGCAGGCGCTCGACGGCATCGTCGCCGACGTGCGGGCGACGACCGCGTGACGGAGTTCCGACGCGGCATCCGTCTGGGGATCGACGTCGGGCGCGCCCGCGTGGGGGTCGCCCGCTCGGACCCGGACGGGGTGCTGGCCGTCCCCGTCGAGACGGTGCCGCGCAAAGGCGAACCGGTGCGCCGGATCGCCGCGCTGGCGACCGAGTACGAGGCGTTCGAGGTGCTGGTGGGTCTGCCGCTCAACCTCCGCGGCGAGGACACCCCGTCGACCACCGATGCACGTCGGTTCGCCGAGCAGCTGGCATCCACTCTCCCCATGCCGGTGCGGCTGGTCGACGAGCGACTGAGCACCGTGTCGGCGCACGGCGTGCTGCGGGAGGCAGGTCGTTCCCAGCGCGACTCTCGTAGCATTGTGGATCAAGTCGCCGCTGTGGTGCTGCTGCAGCAGGCGCTCGACGTGGAGCGACAGTCCGGCGAGCCGGCCGGACCCGCCGTATCACCGGGACAGGAGCCCGCCTGACATGCCCGAGAATCAGCCCCCCCAGAGCGATCCGTTCGCCGACCTGTACGGTCGCCTGCCCGACCCGCGCAGCGGCGCGCGCGCGGCCGACGATTCGGCCGACGCCGCTCCGCCCTCGCGCCGCGCTGCTCGTGAGGCGCGCCGCGCGCAGACCGGCCCGACCGACACGAACCCCGCCGTCGCCGCGGCCCCCGTCCCGAACGGCGCCAGCGCGCCGGCACCCCGGTTCGACGCGGCGCGGCGCGCGCCGGAGGAGACCTCTGCGCCGGAGCCCACCCGCGCCGCGGAGCGCACGCCCGCGCCGCGTGCCGCCGAGCCCGCGCCGCGCACCGCCGCACCCACCCCGGCGCCCCGCGCCACCGAGCCCGCGTCCGCGCCGCGAGCCACCGACGCGGCCGCAGCCACGGCATCCGCCTCATCCTCGGACGTCGCACGCGACGGCGGAGCATCCGCGCCCGGACCCCGCCGGACGAGCGCGCCGGCGACGATCGACGACGTCTCCCGCGAGGCGCAGCCGGCGCTGGTCGGTTCCGCGACGGCCGGACGCCCCGCTCCGGGTACCGCCGGCATGGCCTCCGGGTCGCTCGAAGACCTCTTCACCGGACAGACCACGACCCACGAGATCGGCCACGCCGCGCCCCGCGCCCCCAAGAAGCGCCGTCGCGTCGGCGGCTGGATCGCCCTCGCCGTGGTCCTGGTGCTGCTCGGCGGCATCGCCGCGGGCGGCATGGTCGTCTGGAACACCTACGGCGATCGCATCCAGGCGTTCCTGGGCAACGGCGAGCCCCTCGACTACGAAGCGGGGCAGGCCACGGGCGAGGCCCGCGTCACCATCGTCTCGGGCGACACGGGGGAGTCCGTCTCGCCGAAGCTGTTCGAGGCCGGCATCACGAAGGCCTCGAATTCGCTCTACAAGTACATGGTCGACAACTCCGTCGCCTTCACCTTCCAGCCGGGCGTCTACAAGCTGCAGCAGCAGATGACGTCGGAGGCGGTCCTCGCCGCTCTCCGCGACCCCGCGAGCCGTCTGGACTACTCCGTGCAGCTGCGCGAGGGGCTCACCCTGACGCAGTCGCTCGACGTCATCTCCGAGCAGCTGAGCATCCCACGCGCGGATCTCGACGCCGCCGCCGCCGACCCGTCGGTGTACGGTGTGCCCGCCTCGACGCTCGAGGGGTGGATCTTCCCGGCGACCTACGACTTCGACGAGGGCGTCACCGCCCAGCAGGTCATCGAACGCATGGTGCAGCGCACGATCCAGTCGCTCGACGCCGCGGGGGTCCCGGAGTCCGACCGGGAGCGCATCCTCATCGTCGCGTCGATCATCGAACGCGAGGCGCGCAGCAGCGAGGACTTCTACAAGGTCTCGCGAGTGATCGAGAACCGCCTCCAGCCCGACAACACCGAGACCCACGGCCTGCTCCAGATGGACTCGACCGCCCAGTACGGAGCGGGAGAACTGGATGCCGGGTCGTCGTCGTCGTCCGAGAACGCGCTCACCAGCGACAACCCATGGAACACCTACGTGCGCCCGGGTCTGCCGATCGGGCCCATCGCCAACCCCGGCGATCTCGCGATCGACGCGGCGATGAAGCCGGTGGACGGCTCGTGGTACTACTTCACCACCGTCAACCTCGCCACCGGCGAGACGGTGTTCTCGACGACCTACGCCGACCAGTTGAAGGCCGTGGACCAGTTCCGTGCGTGGTGTCGCGAGAACCCCGACGGCGGATGCTGACCGACGCCACCCGGTTCGCCGTCTGGGGCGACCCGATCGCGCATTCGCGGTCGCCCCGGCTGCATGCCGCCGCGTACGGCGTGCTCGGACTCGACTGGGAGTACGGACGGCGACGCGTCGACGAGGCGACCTTCGCCACGGAGGTCGACGGGTTGGATGCCACCTGGCGCGGCCTGTCGTTGACGATGCCGTTGAAGCACGTCGCGGCCGCCCGGGCCACCACCCTCGACGACGACGCGCGACTGACCGGCGCCGTCAACACCTACCTGCTGACCGGCAGGGGAGCCCACGGCTTCAACACCGACGTGGGCGGACTCGCCCGCGCCCTCGACGAGGTCGGCGTGCGCCGACCCGAGCGCGTGCGCGTGCTGGGCGCGGGAGCGACGGCGACCTCGGCCCTCGTCTCGGCGGCCCGCGCCGGAGCGGTCGAGGTGGAGGTGCGGGCTCGGCGCCCCGAAGCGGCGGCCCCCCTCGCCGAACTGGGGGCGCTCCTGGGCATCGCGGTGCGGACCGCGCCTCTCGACGCGCCCGATCCCGTCCAGGTCGACGCCACGATCGCCGCCCTGCCCGGCGGCACCGACCTCGGCGCGCTCGCGGGGGCGTTGGCATCCACGTCCGGGCCCCTCGTCGACGTCGTCTACGGCGGCTGGCCCACACCTCTGGCGCGGGCCTGGAAGAGCGCCGGGGTGGCCGCGCACGACGGGCTCGCGATGCTGCTGCACCAGGCGCTGCTGCAGGTGCGCGTCTTCATCGCCGGTGACCCCGCGCAGCCCCTCGTCCACGAGGACGAGGTGCTGGCCGCAATGCGCATCGCGCTCGTGGGAGACTAGACGAATGCTTCGCGTCTTCACCGCCGGCGAGTCCCACGGCCCCGAACTGATCGCCCTCATGGAGGGGATGCCGGCCGGTGTCCCGGTCTCCTCGGCCCAGATCCGCGCCGAACTGGCGCGCCGTCGACTCGGGTACGGTCGCGGCTCGCGCATGAAGTTCGAGGAAGACGAGCTGACGCTGTCGACGGGCATCGTGCACGGCTTCACGATCGGCAGCCCGATCGCCCTGCGCATCGGCAACACCGAGTGGCCGAAGTGGACCGAGGTCATGAGCCCCGAGCCCGTCGAGCTGTCCGACCGCTCCCGCGGACGCGGAGCCGCGCTCACGCGCCCCCGCCCCGGCCACGCCGACCTCGTCGGCATGCAGAAGTACGGCTTCGACGAGGCCCGCCCCATCCTCGAGCGCGCTTCCGCACGCGAGACCGCAGCACGCGTCGCCCTGGGCGCCGTGGCCCGTTCGTTCCTCAGCGAGCTCGGCATCCGCCTGGTCAGCCACACGCTCTCGATCGGTCCCGTGCGCGTGCCCGACGACGCCGCGCTGCCCACTCCCGACGACGTCGACCGGCTCGACGCCGATCCGTTGCGCTGCTTCCACGCCGACACCAGTGCGGCGATGGTCGCCGAGGTCGACGATGCCAAGAAGGCGGGCGACACGCTCGGCGGCATCGTCGAGGTGCTCGCGTACGGCCTGCCCCCGGGGCTCGGCTCGCACGTGCAGTGGGACCGCCGTCTGGACGCCCGCCTCGCCCAGGCGCTCATGAGCATCCAGGCCATCAAGGGCGTCGAGGTCGGCGACGGGTTCCTCACCACGACGCGCCGCGGTTCTCAGGCGCACGACGAGCTGTTCGCCACCGAAGACGGCATCACCCGATCGTCCGACCGTGCCGGCGGCACCGAGGGCGGCATGTCGACCGGCACCGTGCTGCGCGTACGCGCCGGCATGAAGCCGATCGCGACGATCCCCAAGGCCCTGCGCACGGTCGACGTCGCCACCGGCGACACCGCCGCCGCGCACCACCAGCGCTCGGACGTCTGCGCGGTGCCCGCGTCGGGCGTCGTCGCGGAAGCCATGGTCGCGGTGACCCTCGCGGATGCCGTGCTCGAGAAGTTCGGGGGCGACAACGTCGCCGAGACCCGCCGCAACCTCGAGTCGTACCTCGCGAACCTGCCCGAGACCCTGCGCACGACCGACGCGTCGGACGCCGCGCTTCTCGCGCATGACCTCGCCTGAGCAGGCTCCCGCCGGAGCCGACGACCGTACGCCGGTGACCGGGACCGGTTCGGCCGTTGTGCTCATCGGTCCGATGGGCGCCGGGAAGACCAGCGTGGGGCGCCGCGTCGCCCGCGCCCTGGGCACCCCCTTCACCGACACCGACAAGCTCGTCGTGCGCGAGCACGGACCGATCCGAGACCTGTTCCTCGTCCACGGCGAGGCGCACTTCCGCGCGCTCGAACGCGACGCGGTCGTCGAGGCGCTGGGCCGCGGGGGCGTCGTCGCGCTCGGCGGGGGAGCGGTGCTCGACCCCGCGACGCGAGAACGCCTCACCGCGCATCGCGTCGTCCTGCTCACCGTGGCGCCGCACGTGGTGGCATCCCGTATCCACGGCGACGATCGGCCCCTCCTCGGGGGCGAAGACCCCGTCGAACGCTGGCGGCGCATCTACGACGAGCGGCGTCCCGTCTACGAGGCCACGGCCGACATCACCATCGACACGTCGTCGGGGCCCCTGTCCCGCGTCGTCGACGACATCGTGGCCTGGGCGCAGAGCGTCCCGGCCCAGGAGACATCATGAGCGACACCACAACGATCAGCGTCGCCGGCGACCCCGGCTACGACATCACGATCGGCCGGGGCCTGCTGGCCGCACTGGGCGAGAAGCTGCCCGCCGCCGCCCGGAAGGTGCTCGTGGTGCACCCGCCCACCCTCGCCGCGCAGGCCGAGGCTCTGCGCGCGCAGCTGGTGGGCGATCGCCAGGTGCTGCTGGCCGAGATCCCTGATGCCGAGCAGGGCAAGCGCGTCGAGGTCGCCGCGTTCTGCTGGCAGGTCATGGGCCAAGCCGACTTCACGCGCACCGACGTCGTGGTCGGTTTCGGCGGGGGAGCCGTGACCGACCTCGCGGGCTTCGTCGCCGCGACCTGGTTGCGCGGGGTCGCCCTCGTGCAGGTCCCGACCACCGTTCTGGGCATGGTCGACGCCGCCGTGGGCGGGAAGACCGGCATCAACACCGCCGAAGGCAAGAACCTGGTCGGTGCGTTCTGGCCGCCCGTGGCCGTGGTCTGCGACCTCGATCTGCTCGACACCCTCTCGAAGAACGAGGCGACCGCCGGCTTCGCCGAAGTGGTCAAGGCGGGCTTTATCTGGCACCCCGAGATCCTCGACCTCATCGAGGCCGACCCGACGGGCATCGTCGATCCGAAGGGCGACGCGTTCCGCCGCTGCGTCGAGCTCGCGATCGACATGAAGGCGCGCGTCGTCGGGGAAGACCTGCGCGAGGCGGGCCTTCGCGAGGTGTTGAACTACGGGCACACCCTCGGCCACGCCATCGAGCATGCCGAGCGCTACCGCTGGCGTCACGGGGCGGCGATCTCGGTGGGCATGGTGTTCGCCGCCGAGCTGTCGCGCCTCGCCGGGCGCCTGTCGGACGACGTCGCGCAGCGGCACCGCACCGTGCTCGAGTCGCTGGGGCTGCCGACGACCTACCGCGCCGGGGCGTTCCAGACGCTGAAGGCGACGATGCAGCGCGACAAGAAGAGCCGCGGGAGCATGCTGCGCTTCATCGTGCTCGACGACCTGGCGCGGCCCACCGTGCTGCAGGCGCCCGACGAGTCGCTGCTGTTCGCGGCCTACCAGGAGGTCGGTGCGTGACCACCGCCGTGCGCCGCGTGCGCGCGGGGGAGGGCGGACGCGTCCGCGAGCTGCGGCTGCGCGCGGTCGGCGACCCGGCGGCATCCATCGCGTTCCTCACGACCTACGAGCAGGAGCTCGAGCGGGATCAGGCGTTCTGGGACGAGCGAGCGGCGGGCGGCGCCGACGGCGACTCCGCCGCGATGTTCGTGGCCGAGAGCGCCGACACGTGGATCGGCACGTGCACGGTGCTCGTCCGGCGCGCGGGCGACGTCGACCACACCGGGCGACGACTCACCACGGGACGCGCCGACGTCGTGGGGGTCTACGTCGATCCCGCACATCGCGGATCCGGCGCGATCGACGCCCTGCTCGACGCCGCGGCGCGCTGGAGCGCCGACCAGGGATTCGAGACGCTCGCGCTCGACGTGCACGTGGACAACGCACGGGCCCAGGCCGTCTACCGCCGCGCCGGCTTCGTGCCGACGGGCGAGACCTTCACGAGCCCCATCGGCGACGAGCTCGCGATGAGCCGGTCGCTTCGCACACTGTGACACGGCCCGGGCCGGCCGGCCGACGCTCCCGTCGGACGAGCGCAGCGGGAGGCCGCTGATAGCGTGCGGGACATGACCACGCCCCGCCGACTGCTCCTCGTCAACGGCCCCAACCTGAACCTCCTCGGCACCCGTCAGCCCGAGATCTACGGCCGCGACACCCTCGCCGACGTCGAACGCGTGACGGCCGAGGCCGCCGGCCGGCACGGCCTCGAGGTCCGCGCGATCCAGAGCAACCACGAGGGCGTCCTCATCGACGCGATCCACGTCGCCCGGCTCGACTGCGCGGGCATCGTCATCAATGCCGGGGGGTACACACACACCTCCGTCGCGCTGCGCGACGCCCTGGCATCCGTCGATCTCCCCGTCGCCGAGGTGCACATCTCGAACATCAGGGAGCGCGAGGCGTTCCGGCACTTCTCGTACATCGAGGACGTCGCCGCGGTGCACGTGATCGGCGAGGGCGTGCCCGGGTACGCGCGAGCCGTCGACCTGCTCGTGGAGGTCATCTCGGGCCGCGCCGACGGCTGAGCCCGCTCATCACGTAGACTCTGACGTCGGGCTCTCGCCCACTTCGACTCACGAAACGGAATATCGGCACTCATGGCATCCACCGCAGACATCAAGAACGGCGTCGTCCTGAACATCGACGGTCAGCTCTGGAGCGTCGTGGAGTTCCAGCACGTCAAGCCCGGCAAGGGCGGCGCCTTTGTGCGCACCAAGCTCAAGAACGTCATGAGCGGCAAGGTCGTCGACCGCACGTTCAACGCCGGCGCCAAGATCGACCTCGAGAACGTCGACCGTCGCGACTTCACCTACCTCTACAACGACGGCGAAGGCTTCGTCTTCATGGACGTCGCCGACTACGACCAGATCACCGTGGGAGCGGCGACCGTCGGCGACGCGGCCAACTTCCTGCTCGAGAACCAGCAGGTGCAGATCGCGCTCAACAACGGCAACCCGCTCTACATCGAGCTGCCGCCGTCGGTCATCCTCGAGGTGACGTACACCGAGCCCGGTCTGCAGGGCGACCGCTCGTCGGCCGGCACCAAGCCCGCCACCGTCGAGACCGGTTACGAGATGCAGGTGCCGCTGTTCCTCGAGACCGGCACCAAGATCAAGGTCGACACTCGCACGGGCGAGTACCTCGGCCGCATCAGCTGACGTCTCGATCCCGACAGAATGAGTGCTCGTACCAAGGCGCGCAAGCGCGCCCTCGACATCCTGTTCCAGGCCGACGTGCGCGGCGAGGAGCTGCCCGTGATGCTGGCCACCGAGGCCAAGCGCGCGGCCTCCGAGCCCGACCGTCAGGCCTCGTGGCTGTACGCCCGCGACATCGTCGACGGCGTGATCGACAACCGCGATGCGATCGACGAGCAGATCACCACGTTCGCCAAGGACTGGTCGCTTCAGCGCATGCCGGCCGTCGACCGGGCGCTGCTGCGGATCGGCACGTGGGAGATCCTCTACAACGACGAGGTGCCCACCGCCGTCGCGATCGACGAGGCCGTCGAGCTGGCGAAGGAGTTCTCCACCGACGACTCCGGTTCGTTCGTGCACGGCGTGCTGGCGCGGATCGCCCGCTCGTCCTGATCCCGCCCCACGAACGCCGACGCGGCCCCGACATCTCGTCGGCGGTCGCGTCGCGGCGTTCGCGGGGCGGGTGGGTTCGAGGCAGAGTGGGTGTATGAGCTCGTGGCGTGACCTCATCCCCGGGGCGGAGCGCGCGTCGTTCGACGCCCTCGCCCTGGGCATCGAGCTGCGCCAGCGCGAGGCATACGACCCGGCCCGGTGGGAAGCCCGTGCCGTCGTCCCGGTGACACCACGCCTGCTGGCTCGACGGCAGGACGACCTGCAGCTCGTCGCCCGTCCGCTCGTGCGCGGCGCCCGCGACGCCTGGATCCGAGCGGATGCCACGTGGGACACGGTCCGTCGGTCCTCCGGCCGCTTCGATCCGGCGCAGGTGCGCTGGTTCGCCGAGCTGCACGCCCTGGCCCAGGCGATGCGCACGACGGGGCCTTTCGCCGCGCCCGGTGACACGATCGCACTCGACACGGTCGAGTCCCCGCTGCTCTGGCCGCACCTGGCCGCGGCGGCGGAGCTCGGCATCCCGCTGACCGCGATGCATGCGCAGCAGAGCGTGCGCCTCGCCGCCGGGGCCGAGGCCCGGGTGGCGATCGACGCCGAGGTCGGGGGAGCACTGCGCCTGTCGGCCGACGTCTCGCTCGACGGCGCGCCCGTCGCGGCCGCACACGTCCGCCCCCTCGGGGGCTCGGGGATCTTCGCCTTCGCGCTCGACCGCGATCCCGTGCCGATCGTGCTGGCGCCCGTGGCGATGCCGGCGCCCCTGCCCGCCCTGCTCGGCACCGACGGGGTCGAGATCCCGCGCACGGACGCGGGGGAGTTCCTCGCCGAGGCCTACCCGCGGCTCGCGCGTCGCGCCCCGCTGTCGGTGGGCGCCGGCGTCCCCGCGCCGCCCGCGCCCCGCCCGACGCTCGAGGTGACGGTCGGCTACACCGATGACGACGTCTCGTACCGCTTGGAGTGGGTGTACCCCGGATCCCTCCGCTTCGCCTATGACGGCGAAGATCCGGATGCCGGGCGACTGGGCGGGGCGCCGGCTGCCGACGTCGATCCCGCCCTCGCCGAGCGCGACGCGCGCGCCGAGGCGCAGATCGGCGAACGTTTCGAGACGGCGTGGATGGCGGCATCCGATCTCCCCGTCGTCGGGCGCGCGCGTCTGCTCGACGCCGATGCGGCGGCGTTCACGACGCGTGTCCTGCCGGCCGTCGACGTCGTCGACGAGGTGCGCGTGCGCACGAGCGGCACCGTTCCGACGTTCCGCGAGCTGCGCGGAGACCCCCACCTGCGCATCACCGCGGTGGAGTCCGTCGATCGCGACTGGTTCGACCTGGGGATCGTGGTCACCATCGACGGACGCGCGATCCCGTTCGGCACGCTGTTCTCTGCGCTGTCGCGCGGCCGCACACGCATCAAGCTCTCGGACGGGGCGTGGTTCTCCCTCGCCCACCCATCGCTGCAGCGCTTGCGCGATCTGCTCGACGAGGCCGCGGCCCTCGACGAGTGGGAGACCGGTCCTCGGTTACCGCGCACGCACCTCGCGCTATGGGCGGAGTTCGAAGACCTCGCCGATCAGTCCGAGGCCGCGGTGCAGTGGCGCGGTCTCGCCCGGGCGTTGCACGATGTGGATCAGGTCCCCGCGGTGTCGACGCCGCCGGACTTCCGCGCCGTGCTGCGGCCCTACCAGCGAGAGGGCCTGTCGTGGCTCGCGCTGTTGCACGGGCACCGGCTCGGCGGGATCCTGGCCGACGACATGGGCCTCGGCAAGACGCTGCAGCTGCTGGCCCTCATCGCGCACACCCGCGCCCGCGGCGACGAGCGCCCGTGGCTGGTGGTCGCACCGACGTCGGTGCTGCCCACGTGGCGCGACGAGGCGGCCCGCTTCGCCCCCGGGCTCCGGGTGAGCGTGGTCGAGGCCACCGCGGTGCGGCGCGAGCGCACGGTCGCCGCGATCGCGTCCGCGGCCGACGTCGTGATCGCCTCCTACGGCATCGTCCGGGCGGATGCCGCGGAGTTCGCCGCACCGCACTGGTCGGGGGTCGTGCTCGACGAGGCGCAGTTCGTGAAGAACCCGGCCACCCGCATCCATCGGGCGATCGCGGGCCTGTCCACCGACGCCGTGTTCGCCGCGACGGGGACGCCCATCGAGAACGGCCTCGACGACCTCTGGGCGTTGCTGTCGTTGACCGCGCCGGGGCTCTTCCCCTCGATCCTGCAGTTCCGCGAGGACTACACCCGGGCGATCGAACAGCTGCCGACCGATCAGCCCACGGCGCTCTCCGCCGCCGCGGCGAGCGCGCACCGCGACAAGACGCTCGCGCGGCTGCGTCGCCGCGTGCGCCCGTTCCTGCTGCGCCGCACCAAGGACGTCGTGGCATCCGATCTGCCTCCCAAGCAGGAGCAGGAGATCGTGGTGCCTCTCGCGCCGGCCCATCAGGAGGTGTACGACCGGGTGCTGCAACGCGAGCGGCAGAAGGTGCTGGGGCTGCTCGAGGATCTCGATCGACAGCGGTTCATCGTGTTCCGGTCGCTGACGCTGCTGCGCATGCTCGCCCTCGCACCGGGCCTGGTCGACGAACGCGACGCGCACCTGGGTTCGGCGAAGCTCGACGTCCTCCTGGATCGTCTGGTCGAAGTGGCTGCCGAGGGGCACCGCGCGCTGGTGTTCAGTCAGTTCACCTCGTTCCTCGACCTCGCGGCGGAACGCCTGGATGCCGCCGGCCTGGCGTACGCGCACCTCGACGGCAGCACCGCGCGGCGGGGCGAGGTGGTCGAGGGGTTCCGCGAGGGCGACGCGCCCGTCTTCCTCATCAGCCTCAAGGCGGGCGGATTCGGGCTGACCCTCGTCGAGGCGGAATACGTGTTCTTGCTGGACCCGTGGTGGAACCCCGCGGCCGAGAACCAGGCCGTCGATCGCGCCCACCGCATCGGGCAGACGCGGAGCGTGTTCGTCTACCGGCTCATCGCCGCCGGCAGCGTGGAGGAGAAGGTCCGCGCCCTCCAGCGCCGCAAGGCCGCGTTGTTCGACGCCGTGATCGATGACGGAGAGGCGTTCGCGGCGTCGCTGGACGCCGATGACATCCGCTCGCTGCTCGGGCCGTGACGACGGCAGTCCGTAGGCCTCCTCGACTCAGCCCAGCTCGCCCGTGACGAACTGCGCGACGCCGCGGCCGAACGACCAGTCCGCGTCGCCGTTCTCGGTGATGCTGACGACGAGGTCGTTCCCCGCGACTCCGACGCGTCCGCCCAGATACCGGGCGAGCAGCCGGTAGAGCTCCACCTTCGCGTCCTCGGTGCGCAGCTTCGACGCCAGGCGCACGATCACGAGGCGTTCGCTGCGCTCGATGCCGAGTCCCGTGTCGAGGGCGACGAGCTCGAACGGCTCGTGCTGCGTGAGGATCTGATACCGGTCGGTGTCGGGGACGCCGAACGCCTCGACGACGGCCTCCTGCACGGCATCCATCATCGTGCGCAGTTCGGACTCGTCGTATTGGCCGCGGATCGTGTCGATCATCACCAGGGGCATCAGAAACCTTTCGTGGGGGTCCGCACGTTACCCGCGGCGATTGTGCGGGCGGACGGCTTGACGCGGACACCCCTGCTGCTCTCAGGCCTCTTCCCGGAGCCCCGCGTAGACTCGACGGGTTCGCCAACGACACAGGAGCGGCATGAAGATCACCGGCCTCGGCCACGCGGGAATGTTCATCGAGACGCGCGGCGGCAGCATCATCTGCGACCCCGTCCTCGGTCCGAGCTTCTTCGGCTCGTGGTTCCCGTTCCCCGACAATCGTGCCCTCGACTGGGAGCGCTTCGGCAAGGCGGACTTCCTCTACATCTCGCACCGTCACCGCGATCACTTCGATCCGGCTCTGCTCGAGCGGTACGTGCCGAAGGACATCAAGGTGCTCCTGCCCGAGTACCCGACCGACGACCTCGAGCAGGACCTCCTCGCCCTCGGCTACACGAACCTCGTTCGTACCGAAGCGGGCGTGCCTCTGCAGTTCGGCGACCTGAAGCTCATGGTGACGCCGCTGCGCGCCCCCTCCGATGGTCCGATCGGCGACTCGTCGCTCTCGCTCGACGACGGCACCGCCTCGGTCCTCAATCAGAACGACTCCCACCCGCTGGATCTCGAGAAGCTGTTCGACTTCGGCAAGCCCGACGCGTACTTCACCCAGGTCTCGGGCGCCATCTGGTGGCCGATGGTCTACGACCTGCCCCAGGATGCCAAGCAGAACTTCGCCCAGCTCAAGCGCGACGCGCAGAACAAGCGCGCGATGTACTACATCGACAAGGTCGACGCCGAGCACGTGTTCCCGATGGCGGGCCCGCCCATGTTCCTGCGCGAAGAGCTGTTCCGTTACAACGGCACGGGCCTCGAGAACGACTCGATCTTCACCGACCAGCGCGAGTTCCTCGCGCACATGAAGGAGCAGCGCCCCGACCAGAAGGGCTATCTGTTCCTTCCCGGCACCGAGGTAGAAGTGCAGGGCTCCGATGTCACGGTGACGCAGACGCTGTACACGGATGCCGAGATCGAGCGCGTCTTCGGCGACAAGTGGAACTACCTCGCCGAGCAGCGCGACAGCCGCCAGGCCGAGGTGCGGGCCGAAGAGGCCACGCGTGCCGAGGTCATCCCGCCCGCCGAGATGCTCGCCGCCCTCAAGGAGTGGTGGGAGCCGCTGCTGCGTCGCGCCCGCACGATCCGCAACGGCGTGGGCGGCATGGTGCGCTTCCGCATCGGCGAGCTCGACATGGTCGTCGACTTCCCCAAGGCGAAGCTGCGCGAGTACGCGGGGGAGGAGTGCATCTACTGGTACACGATCCCCGCCGACCTCGTCTCCACGAACATCCGCGACCACGAGATCGACTGGTCGAACTCGATCTTCCTGTCGATGCAGTTCGAGGTCGGTCGCTCGGGCAAGTTCAACGAGTTCCTCACGACGTTCCTCAAGTGCCTCTCGCGCGACCGCATCGAGTACGTCGAGAACTGGTACGCCGAGCAGTCGGACCAGACCGAGGATGCCGAGATCGGCGACTGGACCGTGCAGCGTCGGTGCCCGCACCTGCGCGCCGACCTGACGAAGACCGGCAAGATCGAGGACGGCGTGCTGACCTGCTCGCTGCACGACTGGAAGTGGGACCTGGAGACGGGTCGCTGCCTGACGACGACGGGGCATCCCATCCGCTCGTCGCGCGTGCGCACCACCCCGAGCGGAGAGCGCGCCGCCGCCGAGGTCACCGCGGGCTGAGTCGTCCCGGGCCCGCGGCGCAGCCGCACCGGCATCCGCCCCCGCTCCGCTTACATCGATAAACGCCCGCTGCACTGAGAAACGCTCGCCGAGTGCGTTTGCGAGTGCAGCGAGCGTTTATCGAGACCACGCGTCCGCGGCGGCACCGTCAGGTAGCCACCCCGCCCACCCGCTAAGCTGGTCGATGAACCACAGCAACCTTTAACACCGTCCCGTGAGGCGGAGAAGGGAGCGGCGGATGAATACGCGCACCGTCATGCACGATGCCGATATCGCCCGCGCTTTGACGCGCATCTCGCACGAGATCCTGGAGTCCAACAAAGGACCGGAGGGACTCGTCCTCCTCGGCATCCCGACCCGCGGCGTCACGCTCGCGAACCGGATCGGCCCCCTCGTCAGCGAGTTCGGGGGAGCGGCCGTCCCGGTCGGATCCCTCGACGTGACGATGTACCGCGACGATCTGCACCGCAACCCCACGCGGGCCCCGCGCAAGACCGAGATCCCCGCCGGCGGCATCGACGGCAAGACCGTCGTGCTCATCGACGACGTGCTGTTCTCGGGGCGGAGCATCCGCGCCGCCCTGGACGCCCTGCAGGACATCGGACGCCCCGCCGCGGTGCGGCTGGCGACGCTGATCGACCGCGGCCACCGCGAGCTGCCGATCCGCCCCGACTTCGTGGGCAAGAACCTCCCCAGCGCCCGCGACGAGCGTGTCAACGTGCGCCTCGCCGAGATCGACGGCGTCGAGGAGGTGACGATCGAGTCATGAGGCACCTCCTCGACACCCAGCACCTCTCGCGCGCCGACGCGCTCGAGATCCTCGACGTCGCCGAGGACATGGCCGACACCCAGCGCCGCGAGATCAAGAAGCTCCCGACGCTGCGCGGCAAGACGGTCGTCAACCTCTTCTTCGAGGACTCCACGCGCACCCGCATCTCGTTCGAAGCCGCGGCCAAGCGTCTCTCCGCCGACGTCATCAACTTCTCGGCGAAGGGCTCCAGCGTCAGCAAGGGCGAATCGCTGCAGGACACCGCGCAGACGCTGCAGGCGATGGGGGCGGATGCCGTCGTCATCCGCCACGGAGCCTCCGGCGCACCCCGCACGCTCGCCACCAGCGGCTGGATCAGCGCGGGCGTGGTCAACGCGGGCGACGGCACGCACGAGCATCCCACTCAGGCACTGCTGGACGCGTTCACCATCCGCAAGCGCCTGCACGGCGACGACAGCCGCGGCCGTGACCTCGACGGCATCCGGGTCACGATCGTCGGCGACGTGCTGCACTCGCGCGTCGCCCGCTCGAACGTGTGGCTGCTGCACACCCTCGGCGCGCACGTCACGCTGGTCGCCCCGCCGACGCTCGTGCCCCAGGACGTCAGCAGCTGGCCGGTCGAGGTGGACTACGACCTCGACCACGCGATCGCGGCCGGACCCGACGCGCTCATGATGCTCCGCATCCAGCTCGAGCGCATGTCGGCTGCGTATTTCCCGACTGAACGGGAGTATTCCCGCCGGTACGGCCTCGACGCGCGGCGTCTGCAGGCCCTCCCGGGCGGTAGCATCGTTCTACACCCCGGTCCGATGAACCGGGGCCTGGAGATCTCCGCCGAAGCCGCCGATTCCCCGCGCTCGACGGTGCTCGAGCAGGTCACGAACGGTGTCTCCGTGCGGATGGCCGTGCTGTACCTGCTGCTGGCGGGCGAGCGGCCCGACAGCGAGAGAGAGGACCTCCGATGAGCCACGCCACCCCCCAGACCCTTCTGGTGCGCGGCGCGCGCGTCGAGGGTCAGGATGCCACCGACCTCCTGGTGAAGGACGGCGTCATCGCCGAGACCGGCTCCGGCCTCTCGCACGCGGGCGCCACGGTCGTCGACGCCGACGGGCTCATCGCCCTCCCGGGTCTCGTCGACCTGCACGTGCACCTGCGCGAGCCCGGCTACGAGGCGTCCGAGACGATCCTCACGGGCTCGCGCGCCGCGGCGGCGGGCGGGTTCACCACCGTCTTCGCGATGCCGAACACCTCGCCGGTCGCCGACACCGCCGGCGTGGTCGAGCAGGAGCTCGCCCTCGGCGAGGCCGCCGGCTACGTCCACGTGCAGCCGATCGGCGCCGTGACGGTGGGGCAGAAGGGCGAGCGCCTCGCCGAGCTCGGCGCGATGGCCGACTCCCGCGCGCGTGTGCGCGTTTTCAGCGACGACGGGTTCTGCGTCTTCGACCCGCTCATCATGCGCCGAGCCCTCGAGTACGTGAAGGCCTTCGACGGCGTCGTCGCGCAGCACGCGCAGGACCCGCGCCTCACCGAAGGCGCGCAGATGAACGAAGGCGCCGTCTCTGCCGAGCTGGGCCTCACCGGCTGGCCCGCGGTCGCCGAGGAGTCGATCATCGCGCGCGACGTGCTGCTGGCCGAGCACGTGGGCTCCCGCCTGCACGTGTGCCACCTGAGCACGGCGGGCTCGGTCGACATCATCCGCTGGGCCAAGAAGCGCGGCGTGAACGTGACCGCCGAGGTCACCCCGCACCACCTCCTGCTGACCGACGAGCTCGTGCGCGACTACGACGCGCGGTTCAAGGTCAACCCGCCGCTGCGCCGCGAGGAAGACGTCCTGGCCGTGCGCGAGGGTCTCGCCGACGGCACGATCGACATCGTGGCGACCGACCATGCCCCGCACCCCACCGAGGCGAAGGCCTGCGAGTGGTCGGCCGCGGCCAACGGCATGGTGGGCCTCGAGAGCGCCCTGCGCGTGGTGCAGCAGGCGATGGTCGACACCGGGTTGCTCAGCTGGGCCGACGTGGCGCGGGTGATGTCGAAGACCCCCGCGCGGATCGGCCGTCTCGAGGGGCACGGCACTTCCGTCGCGGAGGGCCGGCCGGCCTCGTTCACCCTGTACGACCCGCGCCCCTCGCGCACGTTCGTGCTCGACGACCTGCGTGGCCGGAGCAAGAACTCCCCGTACCTCGGCCGAGAACTCCCGGGAGAGGTGCGCTGGACCGTGCGCTCCGGCATCCCCACCGTCGTCGAAGGTTCGGTTCTCGACACCCCGGGAGTGCTCGCGTGAGCAAAGAGGGTGCCCTGCTCGTCATGATCGGCGTCGCCGTCGCGCTCCTCGCGGTTCTCGCGTGGGCGTGGTGGCGACGAACGCGGCGCGATGCGCGCTACTCCGCCCCGGTGGGGGAGCTGCCCGCGGACGCCGTCGAGACGGCGGTGTTCCCGGGGCTGTACGTCGCCACGACCCGTCATGACGAGCCGCTCGAGCGTCTCGCCGTCAAGGGCCTGGGCTTCCGCTCCCGCGTCGACGTCACGGTCACCTCGGCCGGCGTCGCCCTCGACCTCCCGGGCCAGCCCCGCATCGCGCTCACCCGTGACCGCTTGGTGGACGCCGCTCAGGCCACCGTCGCCATCGACCGCGTGGTCGAGGCAGGCGGCCTCACGCGCGTCAGCTGGCGCATCGACGACGACACGATCGTCGACACCTACCTCCGTCCTCAGGACGCCTCGGCCAAATCGCTGGCCGACGCCATCCGCCCCCTCACCTCGACAGGAAGCGACGCATGACCTCCCTGATCCCTTCCGCGCTCTCCGCGCGGGAACCGGCCGTCCTCGTGCTCGAAGACGGCACCCGCTACACCGGCCGCGCCTACGGCGCACGCGGCGAGACCCTCGGCGAGGTCGTCTTCGCCACCGGCATGACCGGGTACCAGGAGACGATCACCGACCCCTCGTACGCGGGCCAGATCGTGCTGCAGACCGCCCCCCACATCGGCAACACCGGCGTGAACGACGAAGACCCCGAGTCGCGGCGCATCTGGGTCGCCGGCTACGTCGTGCGCGACCCCTCGCGCATAGTGTCGAACTGGCGCGCGAACCGCTCGCTCGACGAGGCGCTCGTCGAAGACGGCATCGTGGGCATCTCGGGCATCGACACCCGCGCCGTCACCCGCCGGATCCGCTCCTCGGGCAGCATGCGCGGCGGCGTCTTCTCCGGCGAGGCCGCCAACCTGGATGCGGAGGAGCAGCTGCGTCGCGTGCGCGAGGCCCCCGGCATGGCGGGCCGCAACCTCTCGGCCGAGGTCTCGGTCACCGAGGTCGAGGTGACCCCCGCGACCGCGGAGCGCATCGGCAACCTGGCGGTGCTCGATCTGGGCGTGAAGAAGTCGACCATCGACAACCTCGCCGCGCGCGGCTTCGACGTGCACGTGTTCCCGCAGTCCGCCACGATCGACGAGATCCGCGCGATCGAGCCGGTCGCGGCGTTCTACTCGAACGGCCCCGGCGACCCCGCGGCATCCGACCAGCACGTGGAGCTCCTGCGCGAGGTGCTCAGCGACGGCCTGCCCTTCTTCGGCATCTGCTTCGGCAATCAGCTGCTGGGCCGCGCCCTCGGCTTCGGCACCTACAAGCTGCCGTTCGGCCACCGCGGCATCAACCAGCCGGTGCTCGACAAGACCACCGGCCGCGTCGAGATCACGTCGCAGAACCACGGCTTCGCCGTCGACGCGCCGCTCGACGCCATCATCGACAGCCCGAACGGCTTCGGCCGGGTCGAAGTGAGCCACATCGGCCTCAACGACAACGTCGTGGAGGGCCTGCGCGCCCTCGACATCCCCGCGTTCAGCGTGCAGTACCACCCCGAGGCCGCCTCGGGTCCGCACGACGCCAACTACCTGTTCGACCGCTTCCGCGACATGGTGATCGCGACCCAGGAGACCAAGACCAATGCCTAAGCGCGACGACATCACCTCCGTCCTCGTCATCGGCTCCGGCCCGATCGTCATCGGTCAGGCCTGCGAGTTCGACTACTCCGGCACCCAGGCGTGCCGCGTGCTGCGCGAAGAAGGCGTGCGCGTCATCCTCGTCAACTCCAACCCGGCGACGATCATGACCGACCCCGACTTCGCCGACGCGACCTACATCGAGCCCATCACCCCCGAGGTGATCGAGTCGATCATCGCCAAGGAGAAGCCGGATGCCGTTCTCCCCACCCTCGGTGGACAGACGGCCCTGAACGCGGCGATTCAGCTGCACAAGCGCGGCATCCTGGAGAAGTACGACGTCGAGCTCATCGGCGCCGACTTCGACGCGATCAACCGCGGCGAGGACCGCCAGATCTTCAAGGAGCTCGTGCTCGAGGCGGGCGCCGACGTCGCGGCATCCGTCATCTGCCACTCGATGGACGAGCTGCTGGCCGGAGCCGAGAAGCTCGGCTACCCGCTGGTCGTGCGTCCGTCCTTCACCATGGGCGGCCTCGGCTCGGGCTTCGCGTACGACGAGGCCGACCTCCGCCGCATCGGCGGTGCGGGCCTGCACGACTCGCCCACCAACGAGGTGCTGCTCGAGGAGTCGATCCTCGGGTGGAAGGAGTACGAGCTCGAGCTCATGCGCGACACCGCCGACAACACGGTGGTCGTCTGCTCCATCGAGAACGTCGACCCGGTCGGCGTGCACACGGGCGACTCGATCACAGTGGCTCCCGCGCTCACCCTGACCGACCGCGAGTACCAGCGCCTGCGCGACATCGGCATCGACATCATCCGCGCGGTGGGCGTCGACACCGGTGGCTGCAACATCCAGTTCGCCGTCGACCCCCAGACCGGCCGCATCATCGTCATCGAGATGAACCCGCGCGTGTCGCGGTCGAGCGCGCTCGCGTCGAAGGCGACGGGCTTCCCGATCGCCAAGATCGCGGCCAAGCTCGCCATCGGCTACCGGCTCGATGAGATCCCCAACGACATCACCAAGGTCACCCCGGCGAGCTTCGAGCCCACGCTCGACTACGTCGTGGTCAAGGTGCCGCGGTTCAACTTCGAGAAGTTCCCCGCCGCCGACACCACGCTGACGACCACCATGAAGTCGGTCGGTGAGGCGATGGCGATCGGCCGCAACTACACCACGGCCCTGCAGAAGGCGCTGCGCTCGCTCGAGAAGCGCGGCTCCAGCTTCCACTGGGGCGAGGAGTCCCGCTCGGTCGACGAGCTGCTCGAGATCGCGAAGATCCCGACCGACGGCCGCATCGTCGTGCTGCAGCAGGCGCTGCGCAAGGGCGCGACGCCCGAGCAGGCGTTCGACGCGACGGCGATCGACCCGTGGTTCATCGACCAGATGGTGCTGATCAATGAGGTCGCGGAGTTCATCGCGCAGGCCGACGAGCTGGATGCCGACACCCTCCGCGTCGCGAAGGAGCACGGCTTCAGCGACGCCCAGATCGGCGAAATCCGCGGTCTCGACGAGGCGGCGGTGCGCGAGGCCCGCTACGCGCTCGACGTGCGCCCGGTCTACAAGACGGTCGACACGTGCGCGGGGGAGTTCCCGGCCCTGACGCCGTACCACTACTCCTCGTACGACGCCGAGACCGAGGTCAGCCCCTCCGACCGCACGAAGGTCGTCATCATCGGCTCGGGCCCCAATCGCATCGGCCAGGGCGTCGAGTTCGACTACTCGTGCGTGCACGCCTCGTTCGCCCTGTCGGACGCGGGGTACGAGACCGTCATGGTCAACTGCAACCCCGAGACCGTGTCGACCGACTACGACACGTCCGACCGCCTGTACTTCGAGCCGCTGACGCTCGAGGACGTGCTCGAGGTGCTGCACGCCGAGAGCCAGTCGGGCACGATCCTCGGCGTCGTCTGCCAGCTCGGCGGACAGACGCCTCTGGGCCTGGCGAAGGGCCTCGAGGCCGCGGGATACACGATCCTCGGGACCAGCCCCGAGGCGATCGACCTCGCCGAGGAGCGCGAGCTGTTCTCGCGCCTGCTCGACGACGCCGGCCTCGTCGCACCCCGCAACGGCACCGCGATCGACGTCGAGGGCGCCGTGCAGGTGGCCGAGGAGATCGGCTACCCCGTGCTCGTGCGCCCGAGCTTCGTGCTCGGCGGACGCGGCATGGAGATCGTCTACTCGACCGAGGCGCTGCGCGACTACTTCGTGCGCGTGGCCGATCAGGCGATCATCGGACCCGGTCTGCCGCTCCTGGTCGACCGCTTCCTCGACGACGCGATCGAGCTCGACGTCGACGCGCTGTACGACGGCACCGACCTCTACATCGGCGGCGTCATGGAACACCTCGAGGAGGCCGGCATCCACTCCGGCGATTCCTCCTGCACGCTGCCGCCCGTCTCGCTCGGCCGCACCGAGGTCGACCGCGTCCGCGAGGCGACGCTCGCGATCGCGAAGGGTGTCGGCGTCCGCGGCCTGCTCAACGTGCAGTTCGCGATCTCGGCGGGAGTCCTCTACGTCATCGAGGCGAACCCCCGCGCGAGCCGCACGGTGCCGTTCGTGTCGAAGGCGCTCGGCATCCCGCTCGCGAAGGCCGCCAGCCGCATCATGGCCGGTAACACCATCGCCGAGCTCATCGCCGAGGGACTGCTGCCCGAACAGGACGGCTCGCGCGTCCCGCTCGATGCGCCGGTCGCCGTCAAGGAGGCCGTGCTGCCGTTCAAGCGGTTCCGCACCGCCGACGGGCACACCGTCGACTCGGTCCTCGGACCCGAGATGCGTTCGACAGGCGAGGTCATGGGCATCGACCGCGACTTCCCGACCGCGTTCGCGAAGTCGCAGGAAGCCGCGTACGGCGGCATGCCGACCTCGGGCACCGTGTTCATCTCGGTCGCCGACGCCGACAAGCGCGCCGTCATCCTGCCCGCCCACCGCCTCCAGGAGCTCGGCTTCCAGCTCATGGCGACCGAGGGCACGGCCGAGATCCTCGCGCGCAACGGCATACGGGTGAAGGTCGTCGAGAAGTACTCCGAGACGCAGGGCTCCGGCCAGCAGAACGTGGTCGACCTGATCAACGCCGGCGAGATCGACATGATCGTCAACACGCCCTCCGGCGGCACCGCGCGCGCCGACGGCTACGAGATCCGCGCCGCCGCCGTGGCCGCCGACAAGGCGCTGTTCACCACGATGGCCGTCCTCGGCGCCGCGGTGAGCGCTCTCGGCGCCATGAAGGACGGCTTCGCGGTGCGCAGCCTCCAGGAGCACGCCACCGACCGCGCGGGACGCCTGTGAGCGACACGTTCGGTCAGCGCCTCCACGCCGCCCTCGACCTGCACGGCGCCCTGTGCGTCGGCATCGACCCCCACGCCGCCCTCCTGTCGGCGTGGGGGCTGGATGCCACGGCCGAGGGCGCGCGGGAGTTCGGCCTGCGCACGGTCGAGGCCGCGCGGGGGAGGGTCGGCGTGGTCAAGCCGCAGGTGGCGTTCTACGAGCGCTACGGCTCCCGCGGCTTCGCCGCCCTCGAAGACGTCATGGCCGCCGCCCGCGATGCGGGGCTCATCGTGATCGCCGACGCCAAGCGCGGTGACATCGGCACGACGATGGAGGGCTACGCCCACGCGTGGCTCGAGCCCGGCTCTCCCCTCGAAGCGGATGCCGTGACGCTGACGCCCTACATGGGTGCCGACTCGCTGCGCGACACGCTGTCACTCGCGGTGCGCCACGGCAAGGGGGCGTTCGTCCTCACCGCGACGAGCAACCCCGAGGCCCGCGCGCTGCAGAGCGCGATCGTCGACGACGCCCTCGCCATCGGCGACCACGAGCACGTGGCGGCGCGGGTCGCCCGCGACGTCAACGAGGCCAACGTCGGCGCCCCGGGTGCCCTCGGTCCCGTCGGAGTCGTGGTGGGGGCCACCGTCGACCGTGCGGCCTTCGGTCTCGGCGACGTGGCGCTCGCGGGCATGCCGATCCTCACGCCCGGCTTCGGCGCTCAGGGAGCCGCGCCCGCCGACCTCGGCCGACTCTTCGGATACGTGGCCTCGGCCGTCGTCGCCAACGAGAGCCGAAGCATCCTCGCGGTCGGGCCCGAACGCCTCGCCGCCCGCATCGACGAGCGCGCCGCGCTCTACCGGGAGTCCCTGCATGGCTGAAACCCGTCGTCCGCCCGAGGTCGACCGTGCCGCCGCCTCGCGCCGCGCCGTCGAGGCGCGGCGCGAACGCGCCGCGCTGAAGCGCGACGTCTCCACCCGCGTGATCTCGCCGCAGGAACTGCTGCGCCGGGGCCTGGCCGACCCGCTGTCGCCGGCCGGGGCGATGCGCGTCACCGAGTTCCTCACCGCGATCCCGGCGATCGGCGAGAGCAAGCGCGACCGCATCCTGGCATCCCTCGGGATCTCGCCCGTGAAGCGGCTCGGCGGTCTCGGCACCCGCCAGCGCGACGCGCTCCGCGACTTCCTCGACACGCGGTGGCCCGAGCCGGGGCCGCGCGACGGACGCAGCCGCCTCATCGTGCTCGCCGGGCCCACGGCCGTCGGCAAGGGCACGGTCGCCGCGCACATCAAGGAGAACTACCCGGAGATCCACCTGTCGGTGTCGGCGACCACGCGCACCGCGCGCCCGGGTGAGGTTGAGGGCGAGCACTACTACTTCGTCGACGATGCGGAGTTCGACCGCCTGGTCGCGTCGGGGGAGCTGCTGGAGTGGGCCGTCGTGCACAACAAGAACCGCTACGGGACCCCGCGCGCTCCCATCGAGCGCGTCCTCGCCGAGGGAGGCACCGCCCTGCTCGAGATCGATCTGCAGGGCGCGCGTCAGGTGCGCGCGGCCGACCCGTCGGCGACCCTGGTGTTCCTCCTGCCGCCGAGCTGGGACGAGCTCGTCCAGCGCCTGGTCGGGAGGGGGACGGAGGATGCCGAGGAGCGCGCCCGGCGCCTGCGCACGGCCCGCGTCGAGCTCGCCGCGCAGAACGAGTTCGACTACCGGGTGGTGAACGACGAGGTGGCGCACGCCGCCGCCCAGGTCGTCGCCCTCGCCGCCGCTCAGCACTGACCGGGCACGTGTCCGGCGCCACGCTGCGCCTCGCCCGCCGGGTTCGGGGCGCGATTTTCCGTTTGGGGCGCGAAATTTCGCGCCCCAAACGGAAGAACGCGCCCCGAACCAGGTTGCGCCGAACCACCCGACACCCCTCGGCACGAGCCGCGCGGGCGTCGGCTAGAATAAGAGGATGCTTCGGCGCTTCAGCGCCGCATCCACCCCATCCGCCGAACCAGGAGGTTCCCCATGGCCGGACGTGACAAGGGCATCATCGACCCGCCCATCGACGCTCTGCTCGACAAGGTCGACTCGAAGTACCAGCTCGTCATCTACGCGTCCAAGCGCGCGCGTCAGATCAACGACTACTACTCCGACCTGCACGAGGGCAACCTCTTCGACAACGTCGGCCCGCTCGTCGACTCCACCGTCGAAGACAAGCCGCTGACGATCGCTCTGCACGAGATCCACGAGGACAAGCTGCGCCTTCGCGCCGCCGAGTGATCTGTTCACAGATGTGACGATGCCCCGGGCGGCCTGGCGCCGCCCGGGGCATACTTGTGCCCGTTCCCCGCTCGCAACCACCCCGGAGTCGTCTTGACCGACCTGCGCCTGTTCACGTCCGAGTCCGTCACCGAAGGACACCCCGACAAGATCTGCGACCAGATCTCCGACAGCATCCTCGACGCCATCCTCACCGACGACCCCACCGGTCGCGTGGCCGTTGAGACCCTCGTCACGACGGGGCTCGTGCACGTCGCCGGCGAGGTGTCGACGAGCGCCTACGTCGAGATCCCCGCGATCGTGCGCGACGTGGTCAACCGCATCGGCTACACCTCGAGCGACACCGGCTTCGACGGGGAGTCGTGCGGGGTCAGCGTGTCGATCGGCGCGCAGTCGTCCGATATCGCCGCGGGCGTCAACAAGGCGTTCGAGCAGCGCGAGCGCGGCTCCGTCGACCCCCGTGATCTCCAGGGCGCGGGTGACCAGGGCATCATGTTCGGCTTCGCCACGAACGAGACGCCCCAGCTCATGCCGATGGCCGCGTGGACCGCCCACCGCATTGCCGAGCGCCTGGCATCCGTCCGCAAGAGCGGCGCGCTGCCCTTCCTCCGCCCCGACGGCAAGACGCAGGTGACCCTCGGCTACGACGGCTTCACCCCGCGCACCGTCGACTCGGTCGTGCTCTCCACGCAGCACCACCCCGACATCTCGCAGGAAGACCTGCGCGCCGAGGTGCAGGCGGCGGTCATCGACCCGGTGCTGGCCGAGACGGGTCTCGAGCTGCCCGACGTGAAGTACTACATCAACCCCGCGGGACCGTTCGTCATCGGAGGGCCCAAGGGCGACGCCGGGCTCACCGGCCGGAAGATCATCATCGACACCTACGGCGGAGCCTCGCGTCACGGCGGTGGCGCCTTCAGCGGAAAGGACCCGTCGAAGGTCGACCGCTCCGCGGCCTACGCCATGCGGTGGGTCGCCAAGAACGCGGTGGCAGCGGGCCTGGCCGACCGCCTCGAGGTGCAGGTCGCCTACGCGATCGGCAAGGCGAACCCCGTCGGTCTGTACGTCGAGTCGTTCGGAACGGCGCACGTGGCCGACGACGTCATCGTGCGGGCCATCCGCGACGTGTTCGACCTGCGACCTGCCGCGATCGTCGAGCAGCTCGACCTGCTGCGTCCGATCTACGCGCAGACGGCGACCTACGGCCACTTCGGCCGCGAGCTCTCCGACTTCACGTGGGAGCGCACCGACCGCGTCGACGAGCTGCGCACCTCCGCCGGACTCTGACGGTGGGTGGGGGAGAGCACCCCGCCCGCGTCGAGGGTGCGGGCCAGGGAGGCTCGCGCGGTGGGTGCCCGCGCGGTGATGCGGCCGCGGCCGACCGCCCGGCTGCCGGCCGCCCGGCCGCTGAGCGGGCCCGCGGCGAGGATGCGCGCTCATGAGCGAGCGCCGCGTCGCGCGCGTGCAGCTCGAGTCGCCCGTTCCCCAACTCGACCGCCTGTTCGACTACGCCATCCCGCACCCTCTCGTCGCCGACGTGGCACCGGGGGTGCGGGTCAAGGTGCCCCTGCGGTCCGCCGGTCGCATGATGGAGGCGTTCGTCGTCGAGGTCGTCGCCGACGACGGCACCGAACGTCCGCTCTCCTCTGTCGAGGCGGTCGTGTCCACGACGCCCGTGCTGCCGGCACGCCTGTACACGCTCGCTCGGCGCGTCGCCGATCGCGCGGCGGGTTCGGTCAGCGACATCCTGCGTCTGGCGGTCCCCAAGCGCATGGTCCGCGCCGAGAAGGCGTGGGCGGCGGCCCCCGCACCCGAGACGCCCGACGTCGTCCCCGCCGCGCGCGACCACGCCGACAGCGTCCTCGGCGCGTATCCCGGCCTCGGCGCCGCCCTCGACGCGGGCGAGCGCCTCGCGGTCGACGCCCCGCCGCACCCGCACCCCGAGCTGCCGCGCGGCGCCTGGGCCGACCTCCTCGCCGCCGCCGCGACCCGCACGCTGGCACGCGGCCGGAGCGCCGTGCTGGTCGTGCCCGACTACCGCGACCAGGCGCAGCTGCTGGCGGCCCTGGCCGAGCTCGTGCCGGCGGAGGCGATCGTCCGCGACGACGCCGACCAGTCCGGTCCCGCGCGCTACGGGCAGTATCTGCGCACCCTCGCCCCCGTCCCGTGCATCGTCGTCGGACGTCGCTCGGCGGTGTACGCCCCCGCGCACGACACGGGTCTGGTCGCACTGTGGGACGACGGCGATTCGCTGCTCGCCGAACCGCTCTCGCCGGGCGTGCACGCGCGCGACGCCGCCCTCGTGCGACAGGAGCTCGAGCACTCGGCGCTCGTGTTCGCCGGACACACGCGCACCTCCGACGTTCAGCGACTGGTCGACGTCGGCTACGTGCGCGAGGTGCCCCAGGCACGACGCCCCAGCCCCCGTGTGGTGCTGAGTGCGACGCGCGAGGGCGAGCAGCGGCAGTCCCGCGTCCCGTCCTCGGCCTTCGCCGCCGCGCGCGAAGCCCTGCAGCACGGACCGGTGCTCGTGCAGGTCGCGCGTCCGGGCTACGCGCCGTCGCTCGTGTGCGCCGACTGCCGCCGACCCGCGCGGTGCCCGCACTGCGCGGGTCCCCTCCGTGCCGCCCGCCCCGGGGCGACGCCGGTGTGCGCGTGGTGTGGCCGCAGCGCGCACGCGTGGTCGTGCGGTCACTGCGGGTCGGTCAAACTGCGCATGGCCTCCTCGGGCAGCGAGCGCACGGCCGACGAGCTCGGCCGGGCCTTCCCGAACACACGCGTGATCGTCGCCGACGGCGCGCACCAGGTCGCCGAGGTGGATGCCGCCCCGGCCCTGGTGATCGCGACGCGTGGCGCCGAGCCGCTCGCCCGCGGCGGGTACCGCGCCGTGATCCTGCTCGACGGCGACCGCATGCTGCAGAACGAGGCGCTGCGCATCGGGGAGCATTGCCTGCGCTGGTGGTCGAATGCCGCGGCCCTCGCCGCGCCCGGCGCGCCCGTTCACCTCGTCGGCGTCGCCGGGCCCGTCGCGCGGGCGCTCGCGACGTGGACGCAGCCGGCCTACGCCCGCGCCGAGCTCGCGGACCGCGCGCCGCTGCGGATGCCCCCGGCCGTCCGCGTGGCGAGCGTCGACGGACACGCCCGGAGCGTCGACACGCTCCTCGCCTCCCTCCGCGAGACGGTGCCCGATCTCGACGCCCTCGCCGTCCTGGGGCCGGTCGACACCTCGACCGACCCCGACACCGCGACGGCCCGCGCGCTCGTGCGCTTCGACTACGCCCACGGCCGCGCGGTCGCGGAGGCGCTGCGCGCGGGAGTCATCGCCGACGCTCTGCGGGCGCGCAAGTCGCGCAAAGATCGCGGTCCCCGCCCGCGCAGTACGCTCAGAGTCCGCCTCGACATCCCCGAGCCCGACCTCTGAGCGCGCCCCCACCCACCCGCCCGCTTCCGAGAGTCTGAGGAGAATTATGCGCCTCGTCTTCGCCGGCACCCCCGCCGTCGCCGTCCCGTCGCTCCGCGCCCTGGCATCCGGTCCCCATGAGATCGCCGCGGTCGTCACGCGCAGCGACGCCCCGCTCGGGCGCAAGCGCGTCCTGACGCCGTCGCCGGTCGCGCAGGCCGCCGACGAGCTCGGCCTGCCCGTCATCAAGGCCGATCGTCTCGACGCCGACGTCACGGCCCGCATCGCCGCGCTCGAGCCGCACCTCGGCGTGATCGTCGCCTACGGCGGTCTCGTGCGCGAGCCGCTGCTCTCGACCCCCGACCGCGGCTGGATCAACCTGCACTTCTCGCTGCTGCCGCGCTGGCGTGGAGCCGCCCCCGTGCAGCGCGCGCTCATCGCGGGCGACGCCGTCACGGGAGCCAGCGTGTTCCAGCTCGTCGCCGCCCTCGACGCCGGCGACGTCTTCGCCGAGGAGCGGTACGAGGTCCCGTCGGGGGCGACCTCGGCGGACGTCCTCGACGCCCTCGCCGACATCGGCGCTCCTCTGCTCGCGCGCGTCGTCGACGGGATCGCCGACGGCACCGCCGTCGCGGCCCCGCAGGAGGGCGAGCCCACCCTCGCCCCGAAGCTCACCCTCGACGACGGCGCCCTCGACCTCACCCGCGACGCAGCCTCGCTCCTGCACCAGATCGCGGGCGTCACCCCCGAACCCGGGGCCCACACCACGTTCGACGGCGCCCGGTTCAAGGTGCTGCGCGCGTCGGCCTCGGACGCGCCGCCCCTTCCGCCCGGCCGGGTCACGGCATCCGGCAAAGAGGTCGTCGTGGGCACGGGCACGTCGCCGCTGCGTCTCGAGACGGTGCAGCCGGCCGGCAAGGGCGCGATGAACGCGGGCGACTGGTTCCGGGGGCTGCGCACCGACCAGCCGGTGCTGGGCGCATGAGCGTTCAGGGAGCACGCGCGGCGGCCTTCGAGGTGCTGCGGGCCGTCTCGGGAGACGAGGCCTATGCCAATCTGCTGCTGCCGCACGCGATCGCCCGGCAGGGTCTGGATGCCAAGGATGCCGGCCTCGCGACCGAGCTGACGTACGGCACCCTCCGCCGTCGCGGCACGTACGACGCGATCATCGCGATCGCCGCCGATCGCACGATCGACCGCATCGACCCCGCCGTCCTCGATGCGCTGCGGCTCGGCGTGCACCAGCTGCTGTCCACGCGCGTCGCCTCGCACGCGGCGGTCAACGAGTCGGTCGAGCTCGCCCGCCGGAACGGGGGCGGGCGCGGTGCCGCCGGGTTCGCCAACGCCGTGCTGCGTCGCGTGTCGCGCGACAACCCGGGACACTGGATGGAGCGCGTCGCCGAGGGGGCACGCAGCGACGACGAGCGCATCGGCCTGACGACCTCGCACCCGGTGTGGATCGTGCGGGCCCTGCGTCGCGCTCTGACCGCCGAGGGACGCGCGGATGAGCTCCCCGGACTGCTCGAGGCCGACAACGTCGCTCCGCGCGTGGCGATGATCGCCCTCCCGGGCCTCGCCGAGGTCCCCGACGACGCCACCCCCGCGCGCTTCGCGCCGACGGCGTTCACCACGCGCGGGGGCGACCCCGAGCACCTCATCCGCGAGACGGGCGGACGCGTCCGCGTGCAGGACGAGGGCTCGCAGCTCGCCGCCCTGGCGCTCAGCCGGGCGCTGCCCGTGCGCGAGGGGGAGCGCTGGCTCGACCTGTGCGCCGGCCCCGGAGGCAAGACCGCCCTGCTGGCCGCGGAGGCCCTCGCCCACGGGGCCCGACTGGATGCCAACGAGATCGCGCCGACGCGAGCGGGACTCGTGCGGCAGGCCGTGGCATCCGTCCCCCTCGAGGTCGAGGTGAGCGAGGAGGACGGGCGCGAGCGCGCGGCCCGCGCGGCGGGGGAGTACGACCGCATCCTCGTCGACGCCCCCTGCACCGGGATCGGAGCCCTCCGCCGACGGCCCGAGGCGCGCTGGCGCAAGACGCCGGCCGACGTGCCCGATCTCACCGAGCTGCAGCGCGAGCTCGTGCTCTCGGCGTTCGAGGCCCTGAAGCCGGGCGGGGTGCTGGCGTACGTCACGTGCTCCCCGCACCTGGCCGAGACCTCCGGAGTGCTGGCCGAGGTGACGCGGACGCTCGGCGACGCGGCGGAGGAGCTCGACGCCCGCGCCGTCGTGCGCGCCGTGGCGGTCGACGACATCGACCTGCCGGAGCAGGCCGACGGCTCGCTCCGCGCGCAGCTGTGGCCGCACCGCCACGGGACGGATGCCATGTCGATCGCCCTGCTCCGCAAGCGCTGACGCGCCCGGGCGCCGCCCCGCGCCGCGCCGCGCCTCCACGCACGCATAAACGGCATCCGTGCCCGGAAACGCCCCGCAGCGCGTTTCTGAGCTCGAATGCCGTTTGTGGACCCGGGCATCGACGGAACCGGCACGCGCAGGGTCACACGCCCATAATGGTCGGGTGCCTACCGACGCCCCGCGCATCAACCCGAGCATCCTGGCCGCCGACTTCGTGAACATGGAGGCCGAGCTCGCGCGCATCGCGGGAGCCGACTTCGTCCACGTCGACGTGATGGACAACCACTTCGTGCCGAACCTCACCTTCGGTCCGCAGATGGTCGGTCGCATCCAGGAGACGAGCCCCGTGCCGCTGGACGTGCACCTGATGATCGACGACCCCGACCGCTGGGCTCCCGCGTACGCCGAGCTCGGTGCGGCATCCGTCACCTTCCATCTCGAGGCGGCGGCATCCCCGGTCGCCCTCGCCCGCCAGCTGCGCGCGATCGGTGCGCGCGCGGGCGTCGCCGTCAAGCCCGGCACGCCGGTCGAGAACCTGTTCGATTCGCTCAACGAGTTCGACCAGATCCTCGTCATGACCGTCGAGCCGGGGTTCGGCGGCCAATCGTTCATGCCCGAGACGATGCCGAAGCTGCGCGCGCTGGCCGACGAGGCGAAACGACGCGGGTCGAGCGTCTGGCTGCAGGTCGACGGGGGCATCGGTGAGTCGACGATCGCCCAGGCCGCCGAGGCCGGGGCCGACACGTTCGTCGCGGGTTCCGCGGTGTTCGGCGCCGACGACCCCGACCGCGCGATCCAGTCGCTGCGCGCCTCCGCCGCCCGCCACCGCCACTGACGCCCGCGCGACAAACGCGCGCTGCACTGGCAAACGCTTGCGGAGAGAGTTCCCCCGTGCATCGCGCGTTTGTCACCGCCCCCGTGACCCCGCGACAACCCCACCCCCGTCGACCCGATACCCTGGAGGGGTGAAGACCTTCGACGACCTGTTCGCGGAACTCAGCGCCAAGGCCGTCGAGCGACCCGAAGGCTCCGGCACCGTCGCGCAACTCGACGCCGGCGTGCACGCGATCGGCAAGAAGATCGTGGAAGAGGCCGCCGAGGTGTGGATGGCCGCCGAGTACGAGTCCGACGAGGCCGCGGCCGAGGAGATCTCGCAGCTGCTCTACCACCTGCAGACCCTCATGCTCGCGAAGGGCCTGTCGCTCGAAGACGTCTACCGACATCTCTGAGCCGCACTCGCCCTCCCCACGCTCACACAACACGAAAGCCCCCGTCATGCTGCGAATCGCCGTGCCGAACAAGGGGTCGCTCGCCGAAACCGCCGCCGAGATGCTCTCGGAGGCCGGATACACCGGACGACGCGACTCGAAAGACCTGTACACGGTCGACCCCGTCAACGAGGTCGAGTTCTTCTACCTGCGTCCCCGTGACATCGCGACCTACGTCGGCTCCGGCGCGCTGGACGTCGGCATCACCGGCCGCGACCTGCTGCTCGACGCTCGCATGCCCGGCGCCCGCGAGGTCGAGTCCCTCGGCTTCGCCGGCTCCACGTTCCGCTTCGCGGGTCGCCCCGGCCGCTTCACCGACGTGCAGGACCTCCAGGGTCTCCGCGTCGCGACCGCCTACCCGGGCCTGGTCGACGCCTTCCTCGACGAGCGCGGCATCGCCGTCGACATCGTCCCGCTCGACGGCGCGGTCGAGTCGGCCGTGCAGCTCGGAGTGGCGGATGCCGTGGCCGACGTCGTCTCGACCGGCACGACGCTGCGCCAGGCCGGGCTCGAGATCTTCGGACCGGTCCTGCTCGAGAGCGACGCCGTGCTGATCGCCGGTCCGCAGGAGGCCGACGGCACCGAGACGCTGCTGCGACGCCTGCGCGGTGTCCTCGCCGCCCGCACCTACGTGCTGATCGATTACGACCTGCCCGCTCACCTGATCGAGCAGGCCGTCGCGGTGGCCCCGGGTCTGGAATCGCCCACGATCTCGCCGCTGCGCGACCCCGAGTGGGTCGCCGTGCGGGTGATGAGCCCGCGCCGCGACGTCAACCAGGTCATGGACGCGCTCTACGCGATCGGCGCGCGAGCGATCCTCGTCACCGAGATCCTCGCCGCGAGGCTCTGATGACCCTCGCGCGTCGCGTCATCCCCTGCCTCGACGTCGCCGCGGGCCGCGTCGTGAAGGGCGTCAACTTCCTCGACCTGCGCGACATGGGCGACCCTGTCGAGCTCGCGAAGCTCTACTTCGACCAGGGCGCCGACGAGGTCACGTTCCTCGACGTCACCGCCACCGTCGACGAGCGCTCCACCACCTACGACGTCGTGCGCCGCACGGCCGAGCAGGTCTTCATCCCGCTCACCGTGGGCGGGGGAGTGCGCTCGAGCGACGACGTCGCCCGGCTCCTCGCCGTCGGCGCCGACAAGATCGGCGTCAACTCCGCCGCTATCGCCCGTCCGCAGCTCATCGACGAGATCGCCGACCGCTTCGGCGCCCAGGTCGTCGTGCTCTCGCTCGACGTGAAGCGGGCGGCATCCACCCCGTCCGGCTTCGTGGTGACCACCCACGGCGGGCGCACCGAGACGACCCTCGACGCCCTCGAGTGGGCCCGCGAGGCGGTCGAGCGCGGAGCCGGCGAACTGCTGGTCAACTCGATCGACGCCGACGGCACCAAGCAGGGCTTCGACCTCGAGCTCGTCCGCCTCATGCGCCAGGTCGCCGCGGTCCCGGTCATCGCCTCCGGCGGTGCGGGTGCGCTCGAACACTTCGCCCCCGCCGTTCAGGCCGGGGCCGACGCGGTGCTGGCGGCATCCGTGTTCCACTCCGGTCAGCTGACGGTCGGAGAGGTCAAAGACGCCATGGCCGCCGAAGGGATCGAGGTGCGCCGATGAGCGTCGACCGTGTCACCTACAACGCCGACGGTCTGGTTCCCGCCGTCATCCAGCAGTTCGACACGCGCGAGGTGCTGATGATGGGGTGGATGGATGCCGAGGCCCTGAACCGCACGCTCACCAGCGGCCGCGTCACCTTCTGGTCCCGCTCGCGTCAGGAGTACTGGCGCAAGGGCGACACCTCCGGGCACATCCAGATCGTGAAGGGCGCGCGCCTGGACTGCGACGGCGACACACTGCTCATCGAGGTCGACCAGATCGGTGCCGCGTGCCACACCGGCGACCACACGTGCTTCGACGCCGACGACCTGCACCCGGTCGTGGGGGAGCGCTGATGCGACGCGCCCGCTCCTCGGCGGTGCTCGCGATGCTCGCCGCCGGGGCGATCGGCGTCATCGCGTCGACGCAGACGTGGATCGACGTCACCCTCGACGACGGTGCGCAGCAGACCATCGCCGTCTCCGGCGCGGACGCCCTCCCCGTGCTGACCCCCCTCAGCCTCGCCGCCCTGGCCCTGGGCGCGGCCCTGTCGATCGTCGGCCCCGTGCTGCGGTACTTGTTCGGAGTGCTCGGCCTCCTGATCGCGGGTCTCGTGGGCGTCGGAACCGCGCAGCTGCTGTTCGCCACCCCCGTCTCGGCGACGGCCGCGGCGGTCACCGAGGCGACGGGGATCTCGGGAACGGATGCCGTCGCCTCGCTCGTCAGCGGCCTGTCACTCACCCCCTGGCCCGCTGTGACGCTGGTGGCCCAGGTCGTCCTCGCCGCGGCGGCCGTCTTCACGCTCGTCACCGCGCGCCGCTGGGCCTCGGGCGCGAGCCGCAAGTACCGCACGGCCGAGGAGGCCGGCACCGCCACCGGTCGCCCCCACGACGCGATCGACTCGTGGGACGACCTCTCCCGCGGCGACGACCCCACGGCCTGAGACCGACCTCGCGACATCGAGACGACGGCGGGAGAGGCCCACCGCGCTTCGATAGACTAGTCGGACGCTTTCCCCCGCGCCCGCGCGCGACTGTTAGGAGTCCCATGAGCAACCCCATCGGCGATCCCGGCCACGGACACTCGCCCGCCGCCTGGACGGCCGTGATCATCATGCTCGTCGCCTTCACGCTCGGCACGCTGTTCTTCTGGCTCGACATGCCGGTGCTGGTGTGGGCGTCGGTGGGTCTGCTCGTCGTCGGCGCGATCGTCGGCTGGGCCATGACCAAGGCCGGTTACGGCGCGAACGGCGCGAAGTCCAACCCGAAGGCGCACTGACCGTGCTGGCCGATCTGACGGCCGGAGCGGTGGAGGATGCCGAGCAGCGCGCCCAGACGCGCTCGCTCGCCGATGTCGAACGCGACGCCCTCGCGCAGACCCCGGCCCGTGACGCGCTGGCCATGCTGGCCCCCGCCGACCGGGTGAAGGTCATCGCCGAGGTCAAGCGCGCGAGCCCCTCGCGCGGCGACCTCGCGTCGATCCCGGATCCCGCGCGGCAGGCGCGCCTGTACGAGGAGGGCGGCGCTTCGGCGATCTCGGTGCTCACGGAGGGCCGCAAGTTCAAGGGGAGCCTCGCCGACCTCGAGGCCGTCCGTGCCGCGGTGAGCGTCCCCGTGCTGCGCAAGGACTTCATCGCCACGCCCTACCAGGTGCTCGAGGCTCGCGCGTCGGGCGCCGATCTGGTGCTGCTCATCGTCGCCGCACTCGACGACAAGAGGCTCGGCGAGCTGTACGGTCTCGTCACCGACCTGGGCATGACCGCCCTCGTCGAGACGCACTCGGCCGACGAACTGGAACGGGCCTCGCAGCTCGGGGCGAAGCTCATCGGCGTCAACGCCCGCAACCTCTCGACGTTCGAGCTCGACCGCGACCTGTTCGGCTCGCTCGCCGACCGCTTCCCGGCCGATGCGATCAAGATCGCCGAATCCGCCGTCCTCGCCCCCGCCGACGTCGCCCACTACCGCGCCGCCGGCGCCGACGTGGTGCTCGTCGGCGAGGCCCTCGTGACCGGCGACCCCGTCGCCACCCTCCGCGCGTTCCTCCAGGAGACGTCATGACCACCGTTCCCGTCCAGAAGCTGCGCGACCAGAAGGGGCCGTTCTTCGGCGACTTCGGCGGGCGCTACATGCCTGAGTCGCTCATCGCCGCGATCGACGAGCTCACCGAGGTCTACGAGTCGGCCATGGCCGACCCGGAGTTCCACGCCGAGTTGAGCGCCCTGCTGCACGACTACGCGGGTCGCCCCTCGGTGCTCACCGAGGTGCCGCGCTTCGCCGAGCACGCGGGGGGCGCACGCGTCTTCCTCAAGCGTGAAGACCTCAATCACACCGGCTCGCACAAGATCAACAACGTGCTCGGCCAGGCGCTGCTCACCAAGCGCCTCGGCAAGACGCGCGTGATCGCCGAGACCGGAGCCGGTCAGCACGGCGTCGCCACCGCGACCGCGGCCGCGCTGTTCGGTCTCGACTGCGTGATCTACATGGGCGAGGTCGACACCGAGCGTCAGGCGCTCAACGTCGCGCGCATGCGCCTGCTGGGCGCCGAGGTCGTGCCGGTCACGACGGGGTCGCGCACCCTCAAGGACGCGATCAACGAGGCCTACCGCGACTGGGTCGCGTCGGTCGAGACCACCAACTACATCTTCGGCACCGCGGCGGGCCCGCACCCGTTCCCGGCAATGGTGCGCGACTTCCAGAAGATCATCGGCGAAGAGACGCGCGCCGAGTTCCTCGAACGACTCGGTCGCCTCCCGGATGCCGTCTTCGCCTGCGTCGGCGGCGGGTCCAACGCCATCGGGATGTTCGACGCCTTCCTCGACGACGAGGGCGTGGCCCTCTACGGCGTCGAAGCGGCGGGCGACGGCGTCGACACCCCCAAGCACGCGGCATCCATCGGTCGGGGTCGCCCGGGCGTCCTCCACGGCGCGCGCACCTACGTCCTGCAGGACGAAGACGGTCAGACCATCGAATCGCACTCGATCTCAGCCGGCTTGGACTACCCCGGCGTCGGCCCCGAGCACGCGTGGCTCGCCGACATCGGCCGTGCCCAGTACATCCCGGCCACCGACGACGAGGCCATGCAGGCCCTGCGCCTGCTCTCGCGCACCGAGGGCATCATCCCCGCGATCGAGTCCGCGCACGCCCTCGCGGGCGCCCTGCGCATCGGACGCGAACTCGGCCCGGATGCCGTCATCGCGATCAATCTCTCCGGCCGCGGCGACAAGGACATGGACACCGCCGCCCGGTACTTCGACCTCTACGACGCGGAGCACGCGCCGGAGATCGCCGAGGGCCGTGCGCAGACGCGCGCCGCCGAGACCGTGGCATCCGCTCCCGGATCCCCGGTCGACGTCGCGCCGGCGCCCGACGCGGCCAGCGGTGCGGGGGTCGAGCTGTGACCTCGCGCGTCGCCGCGGCGATCGAGGCCGCCCACGCGGACGGTCGCGGCGCGTTCGTCGGCTACCTGCCCGCCGGCTACCCCGACGTCGCCACGAGCATCGAGGCGGCCGTCGCCCTCGCCGAGGCCGGCGCCGACGTCATCGAGCTCGGACCGCCCTACAGCGATCCCGTCATGGACGGCCTGGTCATCCAGGAGGCGACGCAGACGGCGCTGGCCAATGGCTTCCGCATGCGCGACCTCTTCACGATCATCCGCGAGGTCACGGCGCGCACCGACGTGCCCATCCTCGTCATGACGTACTGGAACCTCGTCGAGCAGTACGGCGTCGACCGATACGCCGACGAACTGATCGCCGCCGGGGGAGCGGGCCTCATCACGCCCGACATCACCCCCGACGCGGGCGAGACCTGGATCGCGGCGAGCGAGCGAACGGGGCTCGACCGCGTCTTCCTCGCCGCTCCCACCTCGTCGGACGAGCGCCTGAAGATGATCGTCGACGCCTCCACGGGCTTCGTGTACACCGTGTCGACGATGGGCATCACGGGGGAGCGCGCTTCTCTCGACGCCGCCGCCCGGGGTCTCGTGGAGCGGCTGCGGGCGTTCGGGGCGCAGCACGCGTGCGTGGGCATCGGCATCTCCAACGCCGAGCAGGTCGCCGGAGTCGTTGAGTACGCCGACGGCGCGATCGTCGGCACCGCGCTGGTCAAGGCGCTGCGCGACGGCGGTGTCGACGGCCTCTCCTCGCTCGCGAGGGAGCTGTCCGCGGGCGCCGTTCAGCGCGCCTAGACTCGTCTGCATGACGTTCGCCCTCTCGAGCGCCGCCTCCGGCGTGCTCGCCAGCATCCCGAGCCCGACGATCTCCTACGTCGATCTCGGTCCGCTCCGCATCCACTTCTATGCCCTGTGCATCGTCGCGGGCATCATCGTCGCGGTGTTCCTCACGAACGCCCGTCTGACGCGTCGCGGTGCCGAGAAGTGGGTCGTCATCGACATCTGCCTCCTGGCGGTGCCGCTCGCCATCATCGTGGCGCGCATCTACCACGTGGCCACGCATGCGGGCTTCTACTTCGGCCCCGGCTCCAATCCGTGGAACATCACGCAGCCCGGGTCCGTGTGGGCCATCTGGGAGGGGGGCATCGCCATCTACGGCGCCCTCATCGGCGGCGCCATCGGCGCGATCCTCGGATGCCGCTGGACCGGCATCCGGTTCTGGACCTTCGCCGACGCCCTCGCGCCCGGCCTCATCATCGCCCAGGCCATGGGACGCTTCGGCAACTGGTTCAACCAGGAGCTCTTCGGCCAGCCCACCGACCTGCCGTGGGGGCTCGAGATCGCCGCGGGGAACTCCGCGATCCCCGTCGGCCTGCCCGCGGGCACGCTGTTCCACCCCACCTTCGCCTATGAGGTCATCTGGAACCTGCTCGGCGCCGCGGTCATCCTGTACGTCGGCAAGCGCTTCACGCTGCAGTGGGGCAAGCAGTTCGCGATCTACCTGGTCTGGTACAGCGCCGGCCGCATCGTGTGGGAGTCCATCCGCATCGACCCCAGCGACATCATCCTGGGCCTGCGCACGAACGTCTGGGCTGCGATCTTCGGCGTCATCCTCGGCATCGTCATCTTCGCCGTGCAGTCGCGCCGTCACCACGGTCTCGAGCCGTCGCCGTACGTCCCGGGGCGCGAGTCGAAGGCTCCGGGGGCTGTAGACTCAGGCGACCCCTCTGACTTCGTCGACGTGAGCGAGCCGCCCGCGACGAACGACACCGTCGGCACCAGCGCCACAAGCAGCCCCGCCACGAACTAACACTCTGGGCCGACGTCGTCCCATTCGAAGCATCAACGTGAGGACGGTTGATATGGCTTCCAGCCTGCGCTCCGACACCGTCGGAGGAGCATTCCCCGCCCGACAGGGAATGTACGACCCGTCGTTCGAGAAAGACGCCTGTGGCCTCGCCATGGTCGCCACTCTCCGCGGCGAAGCCGGTCACGACATCATCGACCTGGCGCTGACGGCGCTGCGCAACCTCGAGCACCGCGGCGCCATCGGCTCCGACGCGGGCACCGGTGACGGCGCCGGCATCCTGACGCAGATGCCCGACGCGTTCCTGCGCGCCGTGGTCGACTTCGACCTGCCGCCGGTGGGGGAGTACGCCGCCGGCATGGTGTTCCTGCCGCTCGGGCACGACGAGCGCGTCGCGATGAAGGCCGGGATCGAAGAGATCGCCCGCCACGAGAACCTCGAGGTGCTCGGCTGGCGCGAGGTGCCCGTCGAGCCCGAGAACCTCGGCAAGCTCGCGTACGAGGCACGCCCCGCGTTCGAGCAGCTCTTCGTGTCGCGCCCCGCCGTCGGCGACCAGCCCGCCCTGGCGGGTATCGCCCTCGACCGCCGCGTCTACCGGCTCCGCAAGCGCGCGCGCCACGAGCTCGAGGCGTACTTCGTCTCGCTCTCCAGCCGCACGTTGGGCTACAAGGGCATGGTCACGACGCTGCAGCTCGAGCCGTTCTACCCCGACCTGCAGGACGAGCGATTCGCGTCCGAGCTGGCCGTGGTGCACTCGCGCTACTCGACCAACACCTTCCCGTCGTGGCCGCTCGCGCAGCCGCTGCGCATGCTCGCGCACAACGGCGAGATCAACACCGTCAAGGGCAACCGCAACTGGATGCGCGCCCGCCAGTCGCAGCTCGAGTCCGAGCTGATCGGCGACGTGCGCCCGCTGCTGCCCATCTGCACCGAGGGCGCCAGTGACTCGGCATCCTTCGACGAGGTCCTGGAGCTGCTGACCCTCACCGGTCGCAGTCTGCCGCACGCGATCATGATGATGGTCCCCGAGGCCTACGAGAAGCAGGCCACGATCGACCCCGATCTGCGCGCCTTCTACGACTACCACTCCATGCAGATGGAGCCGTGGGACGGACCGGCCGCGCTCATCTTCACCGACGGCACGCTCGTCGGCGCCACGCTCGACCGCAATGGTCTGCGCCCGGGCCGGTGGACCGAGACCACCGACGGCCTCGTCGTGATCGGCTCCGAGACCGGTGTGCTCGACTTCGCGCCCGAGCGCATCAAGCGCCGCGGTCGTCTGCAGCCCGGACGCATGTTCCTCGTCGACACGGCCCAGCGCCGCATCGTCGAGGACGAGGAGATCAAGGCCGACCTCGCGGCGCTCCAGCCGTGGGGCGAATGGGTCGACAAGGGGCGCGTCAAGCTCAGCGAGCTACCCGAGCGCGAGCACATCGTGCACCCCATCGCCTCGATCACCCGTCGTCAGCGCACCTTCGGCTACACCGAGGAGGAGGTGCGCATCCTGCTGACCCCCATGGGCCAGGGCGGCGCCGAGCCGCTCGGGGCCATGGGCAGCGACGCTCCCGTCGCGGTGCTGAGCGACCGCCCGCGCCTGCTGTTCGACTACTTCTCGCAGCAGTTCGCGCAGGTCACCAACCCGCCTCTCGACTCGATCCGCGAGGAGGTCGTCACCTCGCTGTCGCTGGGTCTCGGCCCCGAGCGCAACCTCCTCGACTGGGGGCCGGACCACACGCGCACGGTGACGCTCGACTTCCCCGTCATCGACAACGACGAGCTCGCCAAGATCCAGCACATCGACACCGCCCTGCCGGGGCGCTCGTCGGTGACGATCCGCGGCCTGTACCGCGTCGAGGCCGGGCACAAGGGTCTGCAGAAGCGCCTCACCCAGATGTGCACCGAGGTCGACCAGGCCATCGAGGACGGCGCCGAGTTCATCGTGCTCAGCGACCGCGACAGCAACAAGGACCTCGCGCCCATCCCGTCGCTGCTCATGCTCGCGGCCGTGCACCACCACCTCATCCGCAAGGAGACCCGCATGAAGGTGGGTCTCGTGGTCGAGGCCGGCGACGTGCGCGAGGTGCACCACGTGGCCACCCTCATCGGCTACGGCGCTTCGGCGGTCAACCCGTATCTGGCGATGGAGACGGTCGAATACCTCGTCCGCGCCGGCTTCATCACCGGGGTGACGCCCGAGAAGGCCGTCAAGAACCTGATCTACGCGCTCGGCAAGGGCGTGCTGAAGATCATGTCGAAGATGGGCATCTCGACCGTGTCGTCGTACGCGGGCGCTCAGGTGTTCGAAGCCGTCGGCCTCTCCCGGGAGTTCATCGACGCGTACTTCACCGGAACCGAGACCAAGCTCGGCGGCGTCGGCCTCGACGTCATCGCGGCCGAGAACGCCGCGCGTCACGAGTACGCCTACCCCCAGGATGCCGCGGCGCGCGCGCACGAGCGCCTGTGGACGGGCGGCGAGTACCAGTGGCGCCGCGACGGCGCCCCGCACCTGTTCAACCCCGACACGGTGTTCCGCCTGCAGCACGCGACCCGTGAGCGCCGGTACGACATCTTCCGCGAGTACACGCAGCTCATCGACGACCAGGCGCACGAGCTGAAGACCCTGCGCGGACTCTTCGGCCTGCGCACCGGCCAGCGGCCCGCCGTGCCGATCGACGAGGTCGAGCCCGTCTCGGCGATCGTCAAGCGCTTCTCCACCGGCGCCATGAGCTATGGCTCCATTTCGAAAGAGGCGCACGAGGTCCTCGCGGTCGCGATGAACCGCATCGGCGGCAAGTCGAACACCGGTGAGGGCGGAGAGGACGTCGACCGTCTTCTCGACCCCGAGCGCCGCAGCGCCATCAAGCAGGTGGCATCCGGTCGCTTCGGTGTGACGAGCCTGTACCTGACCGAGGCCGACGACATCCAGATCAAGCTCGCCCAGGGCGCCAAGCCCGGCGAGGGCGGTCAGTTGCCGCCGACGAAGGTGTACCCGTGGGTGGCGCGCACGCGTCACGCGACCGCGGGCGTGGGTCTCATCTCGCCGCCGCCGCACCACGACATCTACTCGATCGAAGACCTCAAGCAGCTCATCTTCGACCTCAAGCGCGCCAACCCCTCGGCCCGCATCCACACGAAGCTCGTCAGCCAGTCGGGCATCGGCGCGGTCGCGGCGGGCGTCGCGAAGGCGCTGAGCGATGTCATCCTGGTCTCGGGTCAGGACGGCGGCACGGGCGCGAGCCCGATGAACTCGCTCAAGCACGCGGGCACCCCGTGGGAACTGGGCCTGGCCGAGACGCAGCAGACGCTCATGCTCAACGGCATGCGCGACCGCGTCGTCGTGCAGGTCGACGGACAGATGAAGACCGGCCGCGACGTCATCATCGGCGCCCTGCTCGGCGCCGAGGAGTTCGGCTTCGCGACCGCGCCCCTGGTCGTCTCGGGCTGCATCATGATGCGCGTGTGCCACCTCGACACCTGCCCCGTGGGCGTCGCGACGCAGAACCCGGTCCTGCGCCAGCGCTTCACCGGCAAGGCCGAGTACATCGTGAACTTCATGGAGTTCATCGCGCAGGAGGTGCGCGAGTACCTCGCCGCCCTCGGCTACCGCTCGATCGACGAGATCGTCGGCCGATCCGAGCTGCTCGATGCGAACGAGGCGATCCAGCACTGGAAGGCGCGCGGTCTCAACCTCGCGCCGATCCTCGAGGGACCGCGCTTCGCCGACGACGAGCCGCGCCGTCACGCCCGCAACCAGGATCACGAGCTCGACGACCACTTCGATGTGCAGCTCATCGAGCGCGCGCAGGACGTCATCGCGCACGGCGGCCAGCTCACGATCGACCTGCCCATCCGCAACACCGCCCGTGCGGTGGGGACCATGCTGGGCCACCACGTCACCAAGGCGCGGGGCGAGCACGGTCTGCCGGAGAACTCGATCGACGTGCGCCTGACCGGTTCGGCCGGGCAGTCGTTCGGCGCGTTCATGCCCGCCGGCATCACGCTGCGTCTCGAGGGCGACTCGAACGACTACGTGGGCAAGGGGCTCTCGGGCGGAACGATCGTGGTGCGCCCGCCGCGCGGGTCGTCCTTCGCCGCGAGCGAGAACGTCATCGCCGGAAACGTCATCGGCTACGGCGCCACGCAGGGACAGATGTTCCTCAACGGTGTGGTGGGCGAGCGCTTCCTCGTGCGCAACTCCGGAGCCACGGCGGTCGTCGAGGGTGTGGGCGACCACGCGCTCGAGTACATGACCGGCGGACTGGCCGTCATCCTCGGCGCCACCGGCCGCAACCTCGGCGCCGGCATGTCGGGCGGACAGGCCTACGTCTACAGGCTCGACCGCGACAAGGTGAACCGCGAGGCCACCGCATCCGGTGAGCTCGTCCTCGGAGCCCTCGGATCGGGGGATGCCGAGATCCTCCGCGACCTGCTCGAGAAGCACGTCGCGGAGACCGATTCCACGCTGGCCCGTCGTCTGCTCGACGACTTCGAGGCCGAGGTGGACAACTTCGTCCGGGTGCTGCCGCGCGACTACGCCGCTGTGCTGCAGACCCGCCAGGAGGCGGTGGCCGAGGGGCTGGACCCCGACGGCGACGTCGTCTGGACGCGCATTCTGGAGGTGACGGGTGGCTGACCCGAAGGGCTTTCTCAAGACCACGGAGCGGGAGCTCCCGAAGCGTCGACCGGTGCCCGTGCGCATCATGGACTGGAAAGAGGTGTACGAGCCGGGTGATTCGGCCGTCATCAAGCGCCAGGCCGGCCGCTGCATGGACTGCGGTATCCCGTTCTGCCACAAGGGGTGTCCGCTCGGGAACCTGATCCCCGAGTGGAACGACCTCACGTGGCGCGGCGAGGGCCGCGCGGCGATCGAGCGCCTGCACGCGACCAACAACTTCCCGGAGTTCACGGGGCGCCTGTGCCCCGCGCCCTGCGAGAGCTCGTGCGTGCTCGGCATCAACCAGCCGGCCGTGACGATCAAGCAGGTCGAGGTCTCGATCATCGACGAGGCGTTCGGCAACGGCTGGGTCGAGCCCGAGCCGCCGGAGCGTCTGACGGGTAAGACCGTGGCCGTCGTCGGCTCCGGGCCCGCGGGTCTCGCCGCCGCGCAGCAGCTGACCCGCGCCGGGCACACCGTCGCCGTCTTCGAGCGCGACGACCGCATCGGCGGTCTGCTGCGCTACGGCATCCCCGATTTCAAGATGGAGAAGCGCCACCTCGAGCTGCGCCTGCGCCAGATGCAGGCCGAGGGCACCCGCTTCCGCGCGGGCGTCGAGATCGGCAAAGACATCTCGTGGAGCGACCTGCGCGCGCGCTACGACGCCGTCGTGGTGGCCACCGGTTCGACCGTGCCGCGCGACCTCGCCATCCCGGGTCGCGACCTCGACGGCGTGCACTACGCCATGGAATACCTCGTCGAGGGCAACAAGGCCGTCGCGGGCGACCAGATCCCGCAGCAGATCAGCGCCTCCGGCAAGCACGTGGTGGTCATCGGCGGTGGCGACACCGGCGCCGACTGCATCGGTACGGCCCACCGCCAGGGCGCGCTGAGCGTGACGAACCTCGCGATCGGCAAGCAGCCGCCCTCCGAGCGTCCGTCCGAGCAGCCCTGGCCGATGATGCCGAACCTGTTCGAGATGGCATCCGCTCACGAGGAGGGCGGGGAGCGCACGTTCCTCGCCTCGACCGTGGAGTTCCTCGGCAATGCCGCAGGAGAGGTGCGCGCGCTGCGCGTGGCCGAGACCGAGTACGTCGACGGCCGTCGTGTGCCCAAGAGCGGCACCGAGCGCGAGATCCCCGCCGACCTCGTGCTGATCGCGATGGGCTTCACCGGCCCCGAGCGGGAGCACCTGGAGAGCCAGCTCGGCACGCAGTTCACGAACCGCGGCAACGTCGAACGCGACGCGACCTACGCCACGACGACGCCGGGCGTGTTCGTCGCCGGCGACGCGGGGCGCGGACAGTCGCTCATCGTGTGGGCCATCGCCGAGGGCCGCGCGGCCGCCGCCGAGGTCGACACCTTCCTCATGGGCGAAACGGTGCTCCCCGCGCCGGTGCGCCCGACCGATGTCGCCATCGGCCTCCTGCCCGCCTAAGCTGGCAAGGGCCGATCGGCCACTTCCCGAAAATCCTCACGGAGCTTGAAAACGGATGAGACGCGCCAAGATCGTCGCAACACTCGGGCCCGCCACGTCGTCGTATGAGATGGTTCGCGCCATCATCGACGCCGGGGTGGACGTCGCCCGCCTCAACCTGAGCCACGGAGACTACTCCGTGCACGACGCCAACTTCGCCAACGTGCGCAAGGCCGCAGAGGACGCCGGTCGCCCGGTCGCCGCTCTCGTCGACCTCCAGGGCCCGAAGATCCGTCTCGGCAAGTTCGAGAACGGTCCGCACGACCTGCTGCCCGGCGACATCTTCAAGATCACGATCGAAGACATCCTCGGCACCAAGGAGATCGTCGGCACGACCTTCAAGGGCCTGCCCCAGGACGTCCGCCCGGGAGACTTCCTCCTCATCGACGACGGCAAGGTGCGCGTGGAGGTCGTCGAGACCGACGGCACCGTCGTGACCACCAAGGTCATCGTCGGCGGTCCCGTGTCGAACAACAAGGGCATCAACCTGCCCGGCGTGGCCGTGAACGTCCCCGCGCTGAGCGAGAAGGACGAGTCCGACCTGCGCTGGGGCCTCAACGCCGGTGCCGACCTCATCGCCCTCTCGTTCGTCCGTGATGCCAAGGACATCGAGCGCGTGCACGAGATCATGGCCGAAGAGGGGCGCTACGTGCCCGTCATCGCCAAGATCGAAAAGCCGCAGGCAGTCGACAACCTCGAGGAGATCATCGACGCGTTCGACGGCATCATGGTCGCCCGCGGCGACCTGGGCGTCGAGCTTCCGCTCGAGGCCGTGCCGATCGTGCAGAAGCGCGCCGTCGAGCTCGCCCGCCGCATGGCCAAGCCCGTCATCGTCGCGACGCAGATGCTCGAGTCGATGATCACCAACCCCGTCCCCACGCGCGCCGAGACGTCCGACGTCGCCAACGCCGTGCTCGACGGTGCCGACGCGGTCATGCTGTCCGGCGAAACCAGCGTGGGCGCCTACCCCGTGGTGGTCGTCGAGACGATGGCCCGGATCGTGGAGTCGACCGAGGAGCACGGTCTCGATCGCATCGCGCCGCTGACCAACAAGCCCCGCACGCAGGGTGGCGCCATCACCCTCGCCGCCGTCGAGGTCGCGGACTTCGTCGAGGCGAAGTACCTGTGTGTCTTCACCGAGTCGGGCGATTCCGCCCGTCGCATGTCGCGCCTGCGCTCGACCATCCCGATGATCGCGTTCACGCCGGAGCCCGGCATCCGCCGTCGTCTCGCGCTGACTTGGGGCGTCCGCTCGACCCTGGTGGAGCACGTGTCGCACACCGACAAGATGTTCCTGCAGGTCGACGACTACCTGCTCACTCACGACCTGGCCAAGGTCGGCGACAAGGTCGTCGTCATCTCCGGTTCCCCTCCCGGAATCGCCGGTTCGACGAACGACCTGCGCGTGCACCGCGTGGGCGACGCCGTGCACGGCGCGGCCCCCGGGTACCAGGAAGTCTGAACCCTCACGACGCGCGCCGGAGACCCCGGCGCGCGTCGTGTTGCGTTCCCGCCCGGTACATTGGGAACGCAACACCTGCCGGTGTGGCGGAATGGCAGACGCGGGGCACTCAAAATGCTCTGTCGAAAGACGTGTGGGTTCGAGTCCCACCACCGGTACGCCCTATCGCATCCGCGGTCTCCCGTGGGTGCGCGAATCCACGTTCTAGGATGGTCTCGTGACTGATCAAGAAGCCGCCCCGGCCACTGCGCCGACCGCACCGCGTCGCGTCGTCGTCGCGGAAGACGAGTCGCTGATCCGCCTCGACATCGTCGAGATCCTCCGCGACAACGGCTTCGACGTCGTCGGCGAGGCAGGTGACGGCGAGACCGCCGTGCAACTGGCCACCGAGCTGCGTCCCGATCTCGTGATCATGGACGTCAAGATGCCGCAGCTCGACGGCATCAGCGCCGCCGAGAAGCTGAGCAAGAACCACATCGCCCCCGTCGTGCTGCTGACGGCGTTCAGCCAGAAGGAGCTCGTCGAGCGCGCCAGCGAGGCCGGCGCCCTGGCCTACGTGGTCAAGCCCTTCACGCCGAACGACCTGCTGCCGGCGATCGAGATCGCCCTGGCGCGGTACGAGCAGATCATCACGCTCGAGGCCGAGGTCGCCGACATGGTCGAGCGTTTCGAGACCCGCAAGCTCGTCGACCGCGCGAAGGGTCTGCTGAACGAGAAGATGGGCCTGAGCGAGCCCGAGGCCTTCCGCTGGATCCAGAAGGCGTCCATGGACCGCCGCCTCACCATGCAGGACGTCGCCAAGGCGATCATCGAGCAGCTGGCGCCCAAGAAGGGCTGACCGCAGCGCTTTTCGAGAATGGATGCCACGTGCGTGGCATCCATTTCTCGTTCGGCCCGGACCCTTCGGCAGGCTCAGGGTCCTCCCGCGCGAACCCGGGTCAGGGCTGCGGGGCGTCCTTGATCATGTTCGTGATGCGGATGGTCGAGCAGCGCCGGCCCTGTTCGTCGCTCACGGCGATCTCGTGGACCGTCAGCGAGCGGCCGAGATGGATCGGGGTGCAGACGCCCGTGACGATGCCCGAGGTGGCCGAACGCGTGTGCGTGGCGTTGATGTCGATGCCGACCGCGAGCTTGCCGGATCCGGCGTACAGATTGGCCGCCATCGACCCGAGCGACTCGCCGAGGACGACGTAGGCGCCGCCGTGCAGGAGACCCACCGGCTGGGTGTTGCCCTCGACGGGCATGGTCGCGACGCTGCGCTCGACCGAGAACTCGACCCACTCGATGCCCATCTTCTCGGCGAGGGCCCCCATGCCGCGCTCGCGCGCCCAGTCGAGGCCAGTGCGGGTGTCGGGAGTCGTGGAGCTGCTCATCGTCGCCTTCGTCGTACCGGGCGGGACGGCCGCGAATCGGGCCGAGCCGGGGGAGTGTCCGTGGTTCTCGTTACGCTGGGAGAGTGACGGATGCCGAAAAGCCTACTCTCCTCGTCGTCGACGGCCACTCGCTGGCCTACCGCGCGTTCTACGCGCTGCCGGTCGACAATTTCTCGACGAAGGACGGCCAGCACACCAACGGCATCTACGGCTTCCTGTCGATGTTCGTGAACCTCGTGAAGGCCGAGAAGCCCACGCACCTCGCCGTCGCCTTCGACACGTCGCGGCAATCGTTCCGCACGCGCGAATACACGGAGTACAAAGCCAACCGCAGCGAGTCACCGGCCGAGTTCAAGGGGCAGATCCCGCTCCTGCAGGAGTGCCTGGCCGCGATGGGTGTTCCGGTCTTGAAGAAAGAAGACGTCGAAGCCGACGACATCCTGGCGACCCTCGCCACGCAGGGGGAGGAGCAGGGCTTCACGGTGCTGGTGTGCTCGGGTGATCGCGACACCATCCAGCTCGTGACCGATGACATCACACTGCTCTATCCCAACGTGCAGGGCGTGTCGCAGCTCAAGCGCTACGACACCGACGCGGTGATCGAGAAGTACGGGCTCCCGCCGGCTCAGTATCCCGAGATCGCCGCCCTGGTCGGCGAGACGAGCGACAACCTGCCCGGTGTGCCGAAGGTGGGCGAGAAGACCGCCGTCAAGTGGCTGACCCAGTGGGGGTCGCTCGAGGCCCTCCTCGACAACGCCGACAAGATCACCGGCGTCGTCGGCAACAACCTGCGCGAGCACCTCGACGCCGTCAGGCGCAACCGCGCGCTGAACCGCCTGCTGCGCGATGTCGAGCTCCCGGTCGGCCCGAACGACCTGGCCGTCCAGCCGCTCGACGCGCAGGCCGTCCGCGATATCTTCGCCCGCCTGGAGTTCCGCACGCTGCTGCCGCGCGTCTTCGACGCGCTGGGCGCCGAGGGTGGCGTCGTCGAAGAGGTCCGCCCGACCGCGACCGCTCCCGCGCCGCAGCGCCTCGACCCCGCGGCCCTCGCGGCGTGGGCGACTGACGCGCGCGGCGAGGTGGGGGTCACCCTCAGCCTCTCCGGTTCCGTGCCCACGGCGATCGGTCTCGCGTCGGCTGACGCGGCCGTCGAGGCCGAGTGGAGTCCGGCCGTCCGCGACGCGCTGGCGCCGTGGCTGGCATCCGATGCCCCCAAGGTGTTCTGCGATGCCAAACCCCAGATCAAAGCCCTCGCCCGCGAGGGAGTCACGGTGGGCGGCGTGGCATTCGACGTGCTGCTGGCCGGATGGCTCGTTCGCCCGAGCTTCCCCGACAAGTCGCTCGCCGACCTCGTGGAGCGCGAGCTCGACGAGAAGCTGCCGGTCGCCGATCCCACCCAGCTCGTCCCCGAGACGGAGGGCGCGACTCCCGGCCAGCTGTCGTGGTTCACCCGCCGCGTCGCCGAGGCGCAGCGCGCGACGCTGCCCGAGAAGGTCGCCTCCGTGCTCGACGACATCGAGCTGCCCACCCTCACGGCGTTGGCCGACATGGAGCTGGCCGGGGTGGCCGTGTCGCACGAGAAGCTGTCCGGGTTCTCGGCCGAGCTCGGTGCGCGCGCCGACGTCCTCGCACGCGACGCCTACGCGGCGATCGGACACGAGGTGAACCTCGGCTCGCCCAAGCAGCTGCAGGAGGTGCTCTTCGACGAGCTCCAGCTGCCCAAGACGCGCAAGACCAAGAGCGGCTACACGACGGATGCCGCTGCCCTCGCCGATCTGCAGGAGAGCGCTCCGCACCCGTTCCTCGACCTGCTGCTGCGCCACCGCGAGGCGACGAAGCTCAAGCAGATCATCGACGCCCTCGACACCGCGACCGGCGCCGACGGACGCATCCACACGACGTACGTGCAGACGGGCAGCCAGACCGGCCGCCTGTCGAGCACCGACCCGAACCTGCAGAACATCCCGATCCGCACCGAGGAGAGCCGTCGCATCCGTGCCGCGTTCGAGGTCGGCGAGGGCTACGAGACGCTGCTGACCGCCGACTACTCCCAGATCGAGATGCGCATCATGGCGCACCTCTCCGGCGACCCCGGTCTGATCGAGGCGTTCAACTCCGGTGAAGACCTGCACCGGTTCGTCGGCGCACGCGTCTTCGGTGTCGACCCGCAGGACGTCACGCCCGCGATGCGCACGAAGGTGAAGGCGATGTCGTACGGCCTCGTCTACGGACTGTCGGCCTTCGGCCTGTCGAAGCAGCTGCGCATCGAACAGTCCGAGGCCAAGAAGCTCATGCTCGAGTACTTCGCCCGCTTCGGTGCGGTGCGCGACTACCTGCGGGGCTCGGTGGAGCAGGCCCGTCAAGACGGCTACACCGAGACGATCTTCGGTCGACGCCGGCCGTTCCCCGATCTGACCAGCATGAACCGGGTCCTGCGCGAGAACGCGGAGCGCGCGGCGCTGAACGCCCCCATCCAGGGCAGCGCCGCCGACATCATGAAAGTCGCGCTGTTCCGCATCCGCGACGAGTTGGCATCCGCGGGACTGCGTTCTCGCGTGCTGCTGCAGATCCACGACGAACTCGTCGTCGAGGTCGCGGCGGGGGAGTGGGATGCCGTGGAGGGCATCGTGCGCGCGCGCATGGCCGACGCGGCCGACCTGTCGGTGCCCCTCGACGTGCAGATCGGTCGCGGCGGCGACTGGGACGAAGCGGGTCACTGATCCCGGCCACCCCTCCTCCCCGACGCCTCCACCGGCGGGGGCGGGGTGCGCCATCGCTGAGCCTTCCCTAGGCTCGGAGGATGACTGACGCACACCGCAGCCCCACGCCGATCGACACGATCGCGGACGCGTGGGTGGACACCCTGGCCGAGCGCGAGCCGACGCTGGCGACCTACATCGGCCGGTTCGAGCACAACGGCCGCTTCGGCGACTACAGCCCCGAGGGGGCCGAGGCCCTCGTGTCCGATGCGCGCGCGACGCGGAGCGCGCTCGAGACCGCCGAGCCCCTCGACGCGATCGACACGGTCACGAAGATGGATCTGGGTCGCGAGCTCGACCTGATGATCGAGCAGCACGAGGCGAAGACGCATCTGCGCGACCTCAACGTCATCGCCTCGCCGGCGCAGGACATCCGCTCCACCTTCGACCTCATGCCGACCGCGACGGTCGAGGACTGGTCGACGATCTCCGAGCGCATGAAGGCGCTCCCGGCTGCGATCGACGGGTATGTCGCGACGCTCCGTCGCGGAATCGCCGAGGGCGTCGTGCCGGCCCGCCGTCAGGTGACCGAGGTCGTGACGCAGATCGCCCGCTACACGTCGGACACGGGGTTCTTCGCCGAGTTCGTCGGCGATGCCGCTCCCGAAGAAGGCCAGCTGCCGGCATCCCTCGCCCGCGACCTGTCCGCCAACGCCAACGCCGCACGCGTGGCCTACGACGCTCTCGCGACGTTCCTCGCGGGCGAGCTCGCCCCGGTGGCGGGCGACGTCGACGCCGTCGGCCGCGAAATGTACGCGCTGCACTCGCGCCGCTTCCTCGGGGCCGAGATCGACCTCGACGAGACGTACGAGTGGGGCGTCGAGGAGCTCGCGCGCATGGTCGCCGAGCAGGAGGCCATCGCGAACGAGATCCTGCCCGGCGCGAGCGTCGAGGAAGCCGTGGCCTTCCTCGAGAAGGACGAGTCGCGCAAGCTCCGCGGAACGCAGGCCCTGCAGGAGTGGATGCAGCGCACCAGCGACAAAGCCGTCGAGGAGCTGGGTCGCACGCACTTCGACATCGCCGAGCCCATCCGTCGCCTGGAGTGCATGATCGCGCCCACGAACGAGGGCGGCATCTACTACACCGGTCCGACCGACGACTTCTCCCGACCGGGTCGCATGTGGTGGTCGGTGCCGGAGGGCGTCGACACGTTCGACACGTGGCGCGAACTCACGACCGTCTACCACGAGGGCGTGCCGGGCCATCACCTGCAGATCGCTCAGGCCGTGTACAACCGCGCAGAACTCAATTCGTGGCGCCGCCTGCTGGCCGGCACCAGCGGGCACGCGGAGGGCTGGGCCCTCTACGCCGAGCGTCTGATGGAGCAGCTCGGCTACCTCGATGACCCCGCCGACCGTCTCGGCATGCTCGACGGGCAGCGCATGCGCGCGGCGCGCGTGGTGCTCGACATCGGCGTGCACCTGCAGAAGCCGCGCCTCGACGGCAACGGCACCTGGGATCACGACTACGCCCTCGCCTTCATGCTGAAGAACGTCAACATGAGCGAGGAGTTCGTGCGCTTCGAGGTCAACCGCTACCTCGGGTGGCCGGGGCAGGCGCCGTCGTACAAGGTCGGCCAGCGCATCTGGGAGCAGGTGCGCGAGGAGGAGCAGGAGCGTCGCGGCGCGGACTTCTCGATGAAGCAGTTCCACACCCGGGCCCTCGACATCGGCGGCGTCGGTCTCGACACGCTGCGCACAGCTCTGGCATCCGCCTGATTCCCCGAGGGGTGCCGCTGCGGCGGCGCCCCTCGTCGATGCGGGGGAATACCCCGAGCACGCGTAAAGTTCATTCATCCGAATGCAAGGAGACCCCATGGACGTTCGCCCTCTCGAGCTCGGCCTCGACACCTTCGGAGACATCTCGCGCGGCCCCGACGGGTCGCTGCTGTCCGATGCGCAGACCATCCGCAACGTCGTCGACCAGGCGGTACTGGCCGACCAGGTGGGCGTGTCGTTCTTCGGGGTGGGGGAGCACCACCGCAAGGACTTCGCCGTCACCAGCCCCGAGATCGTCCTCGCCGCGGCGGCCGCGCGGACGCGGGACATCCACCTCGGCACGGCCGTCACGGTCCTCTCCAGCGACGACCCCGTGCGCGTCTACGAGCGGTTCGCGACCCTCGACGCCGTCTCGCACGGGCGTGCCGAGGTGATCCTCGGGCGTGGATCGTTCATCGAGTCGTTCCCGCTCTTCGGCTACGACCTCGCCGACTACGAGGTGCTCTTCGAGGAGAAGCTCGAGCTGTTCTCGCTCCTCCTGCAGGAGAGGCCCGTCACGTGGTCGGGCCGCACGCGCCCCGCCCTGCAGGACGCCGACGTCTACCCGAAGACCGAGAACGGTCTGAAGGCGTGGGTGGGGGTCGGGGGCTCACCCGAGTCGGTCGTGCGCACGGCGCGCTACGGGTACGGCCTGGTCCTCGCGATCATCGGCGGCTCGGCGGCGCGGTTCCGTCCGTACGCGGACCTGTACCGCCGCTCGCTCGCCGAGCTCGGCAAGCCGCAGATGCCCATCTCGGTGCACTCGCCCGGGCACGTCGCCGCCACGGACGAACAGGCGTGGGAAGAAGCGTACGAGGGCGTCGCCGAGCTGAACAACACCATCGGGCGCGAGCGCGGCTGGCCGGAGTACAACCGCCTGCGCTTCCAGCACGACGTCGGCCCCGAGGGCTCGATGTACGTGGGCTCGCCCGAGACGGTCGCCCGCAAGATCGCCGCGACCGTGCGGGCCCTCGGCAACAGCCGCTTCCAGCTCAAGATGGCCAGCGGGTCGATCTCGCACGACCACCTCCTGAGCAGCATCGAGCTGTACGGCACGCAGGTGCGGCCGCTCGTGCACGACATGCTCGCCGACGCTCCCGCCGCCCGGTGACCACGAGCACCGACACCGTCCGGGTGTCCGAGCGTCTCGACGCCCTCCCGTTCACCCGGCGGCACGGCAGGATCCTCGGCGGATCGGGGCTGGGATGGGCCCTGGATGCCATGGACGTCGGGCTCATCTCGTTCGTCATCGCCGCGCTCAGCGTGCAGTGGCAGCTGGCCCCGACGCAGGCGTCGTGGATCGCGTCGGCGGGGTTCGCCGGAATGGCGATCGGGGCGAGCGTCGGCGGACTGCTCGCCGACCGTTTCGGCCGCCGTCACGTCTTCGCCCTCACCCTGCTGGTGTACGGCGTCGCCACCGGCGCGAGCGCCCTCGTGGGAGGGCTGGCGGCGCTGCTCGTGCTGCGCTTCGTCGTCGGATTGGGCCTCGGGGCGGAGCTGCCCGTGGCCTCGACCTACGTCAGCGAGTTCGCGCCGGCGCGCATGCGGGGGCGTCTCATCGTCTTCCTCGAGGCGTTCTGGGCGGTCGGATGGACGGCCGCCGCGGTGATCGGCTACCTCGTGGTGCCGTCGTCCGCCGACGGCTGGCGGTGGGCCTTCGCCCTCGGCGCGATCCCCGCGGTGTACGCGCTCGTCGTCCGGTGGGGGCTGCCCGAGTCCCCGAGGTGGCTCGCCTCGCGCGGACGCAACGCGGAGGCGGTCGTGATCGTGCGCGACCTGGAGGCCGCCGCCGGTCGCATCGCCCTCGAAGCGTCGACGGAGGGGGTCGCGGCATCCCCTCCCGCCCCCCGGCCGCGCGTGAGCGCACTGTGGGCACCCGCCCTCCGCGCGCGCACCGCGAGCCTGTGGGTGCTGTGGTTCTGCGTGAACTTCTCGTACTACGGGGCGTTCATCTGGATCCCGACGATCCTCGTCTCGCAGGGCTACGACCTCGTGCGCTCGTTCGGTTTCACCCTGGTGATCACGCTCGCCCAGCTGCCCGGCTACGCCGTCGCGGCCTGGCTGATCGAGGCGTGGGGCCGCCGTGCGACACTCGCGACGTTCCTCGCCGGATCCGCCGTCTCGGCCGTGCTGTTCGGCACGGCATCGGGCGAGGTCGCGGTGATCGCCGCGGGCATGGCCCTGTCGTTCTTCAACCTCGGCGCGTGGGGCGCGCTCTACGCCGCCACCCCGGAGACCTACCCGACGGCCCTGCGCGCGACGGGCGCGGGGTGGGCCGCGGGTGTCGGGCGCATCGCATCCATCCTCGCCCCTCTCGCGGTGCCGCCACTGCTCGGGCTGGGGGGAGCGCCCCTGCTCTTCGTCGTCTTCGCGGCGTTCTTCGCCGTCGCCGTCGTCGCCGCGCTTTTCCTGCGCGAGCAGCGGGGTCGGGCACTGGCGTAGCCCCGCTTTCCCCAGCGCAGCCGCTCACGGAGGCCTGTTCCCTTGATTCGGGGCGGATTCCACCGTTCGGCGCGCGAACCATCCGCCCGAACGTCGGAATGCGCCCCGAACCGGTGAGCATGGCGGGCGACCGACTGCGCGTCGCCTGTGCGTCGCGCGCGTAGGCTCGGGGCATGGCATCCGTGCGCTACGTCGCGATCGGCGACTCGTTCACCGAGGGAGTCGGCGACGAACTACCCGACGGCACCGTACGAGGCTGGGCCGATCTCGCAGCCCAAGGGTGGGCGGATGCCGCGGGGGAGCCGATCGAGTACGCGAACCTCGCTATCCGCGGCAAGCTCATCGAGCCGATCGTCGCGCAGCAGCTCGAGCCCGCGCTCGCGCTGAAGCCGACCCACCTGTCGTTCAACGGCGGCGGCAACGACATGCTGCGCCCACGGACCGGCATCGAGCGCATCGTCGACCTCTTCGACCACGTCGTTCGCCGCTGCGACGAGGAGGGCGTGCAGCTCATCATGCTCTCCGGTGCGAACCCCTCGGCGGGGCTGCCGCTCGGCAAGCTCATCGAAGCGCGCGGTGACCGCCTCTCCCACGCGGTCGAGAAACGCCTCGAGACACGGCCCGACGTGCTGACGGCCTACAACTGGTTCGACCGGGAGCTGGCGGGCGCGGAGTTCTGGTCGGTGGACCGCCTGCACATGAATCCTCGCGGCCACCATCGCGTCGCCGCCCGCGTGATCGAGTCCGTCGGCCTCACCCCGCCGGGGGAGTGGTGGCGTCTGCGCGAGATCCCCGAGACCGAGCGGCTGAAGGGCTCCGCCTACTATCGCGAGCACGTCGCGCCCTGGGTGCGGCGGCGGTTGACCCGCACGTCGTCGGGCGACGGCCGCGAGCCGAAGTTCGGCGGCCGATGGGTGACTCTCGAACCCCTGACCTGACGCGCGGCTCCGGCGTCTGCGGCGCCCCGCGCCCGCTGGTCCGTCACGCGCGGCACGTGCCCCGTCACCCCCCACGCGTGTATGCCCGCGCCTGTGTCACGAGGCACGGCACGGCGCCGTCAGCGAGAGGTGCAGCAGTCCGTCGATCGTCGACCTGTCGCGCGCGGCGAGCCGCACGACGCCGTTGTCGCGGAGGTCCTCCTGCATCGCGCGATCGGCGGAGAAGCCCTCGGCGTCCCACGCCGCGAGGATCGACGCGTACGAGGCGCTGTTGTCGCCCGTCGCGAAGACGAGGGCGATCCCGGTCGTGCCGTCGCACGGCAGATCGGATGCCGCCGGGGCCTCGACGAACGCCCCGTCCGCGTCTCTGACGGGTGCGGTCGCGGCATCCAGGGTCACCTGCACCATGCGGGCCACCTCAGCGCGCGTGTCACCGAGAAGCGGAGCGGGCGCAGGCCCCTCCTCGGACTGTCGAGCCGCCGGCTCCGCCGTGGGCGTGGGAAGCGGCGCCTGCCCATCCGGCAGACCGCACGAACCGGATACCGGACCGGCGAGCACCGGAAGAACGAACGTGGGACCGGTGAGGCGGGACGACCGCACGCGCAGGTTCTCGCCGTCGCTCACGACCCGGTAGTCCCCGTCGGCGAAGGGGTGCCCGCCGTCGCGAGCCGTCCCGCTCGCGACGAGCGTTCCCGTCAGCCCGTCGACTCGGAGCACCCGCACGTCGGTCTCGTCCCACGGCCGACGTTCGCTGACCACGTAGCCGCTCCGGCACCCGTCCACGACGAGAGGCACGACGGTTCCGCCTGTCGTGAACGCCGCGAGGAGCAGCGCGCCGAGAAGCACCACGCCCGCCGCCAGGCGCAGCGGTACGAACAGCAGCAGCCACCACCGCGGAGCCCGGATCGCGCACAGGACCACGAGCAGGAGCAGAGCGGATGCCGGTCCCGCCACGGAGAGGATCGCGTCGGCATCCCACGATCCGACGACGACCTCGGTCCTCCCGTCGCCGCGCGCTCCGACGGCGATGACGATCGTCAGCAGCGCGAGGCACAGCATCAGCAGTCCGGTCGCCGCGAGAGCCACGGCCGTCCGGGGACGGCGCCTCATGGCGCGGCGAAGACCGTGCCCCCGATCGATCGTCATCGCGTCAGCCTGTCAGCGTTCGCTGGATGAGAACCGCATTTCTCTCTCCCGCGGAGGGGAGGAGGATGAGCGCATGACTACTGCGCTCGTCACCGGCACCTCCAGCGGCATCGGCCTGCACACGTCCATCGGACTCGCGAAGGCGGGTGTCGCGGTCATCGCGACGGTGCGCGACGTCTCCCGCGCCGACGCGTTACGCGAGGCCGCCGCCCGGGCGGGGGTCGAGCTCGACATCCGCGCTTTGGAGGTGACGGATGCGGCTGCGGCCGAGGCTCTGATCGACGACGTCGGCCCCGTCGACATCCTCGTCAACAACGCCGGTCGGGGCGCCGTCGGCACGCTCGAGCAGCTGTCGGACGCCGATCTTCTCGCGCAGCTCGACACGAACTACCTCTCGGTCGCCCGCCTGACCCGTCTGGTGCTCCCCGGTATGCGCGAACGCGGCCACGGACGCATCGTCACCGTCACCAGCGTCGGGGGAGCGGTCGGACAGCCGTTCGCCGACGCGTACTGCGGGGCGAAATTCGCGGTCGAGGGGCTGATGCAGTCCCTCGCTCCGGTCGTCGCGCCGTTCGGCATCGACGTCGCGATCGTCGAACCCGCCGCCGTGGCATCGTCGTTCACCGAGTCTGTGCACCGTGCTCCGGCCGGCCCGTACACCGAACTGCAACAGGCTTACCTCGACCGCACGGCCGCGTCGTTCGCCGCCGCGCAGTCGGCGGAGGATGCCGCGATAACCGTCGTAGAGGCGGCCACCACGTCGGAGCCCAAGTTCCGGTGGCAGACATCCGAGGCCGCGGTGCGCTTCGCGGGCCTGTCGCTCGGCGACCTCGACGGCTCGCGGGTGATCGGCGTGACGTCGGAGTGGATCCGCACGGGATCCTGACTCCGGCGGAGAGACAGCGCACGGGTTTCCCTCGGCGCGGGGGATCCGCTCAATCGACGCAAGCTGACATAATGTGCATTATCGGCTTACCTCAGCAACAGCCACGAAGCAGCCTGCTTCAGCCGAAGACCTCCGACAGGAACGCCGTCATCGCCGCCCAGCTGCGTCGCTCGGCGGTGGCCTGGAATTGCGCGCCCTGCTCGGGAGCATCGGCATCCGGCAGCGTGAACGCGTGCATCGCGTTCGCGTACGACACGAGCTGCCAATCGACCGACGGCGCCGTGCGCAGATCGTTCTCGAAGGCGATCATCGCGTCGTCGGGCGCGACGGGATCCGCCGCGCCGTGCAGCACCAGCAGGCTGGCGGTGATGTTCTCCGCTTCACCCTCGGGCCCGGTGAGCAGGCCCCCGTGGAAGCTGACGACCGCGTCGACGTCCGCGCCCGTGCGAGCGAGCTCCAGTACCGAGGAACCGCCGAAGCAATAGCCGATGGCCGCGGTGCGGTCGGCATCCACCGAGGGGTCGGCGCGGAACTGCTCGAAGGCCTCGACGAGGCGCTTCCGCCACAGCGGACGATCCTGGTAGAACTGCCCGGCGACCGCCGGGGCTTCCTGTGGGGTCGGTCGAACGTCTGCGCCGTACACGTCGGCGGCGAACGCGGCGTAACCGAGCCGGGCGAGCATGTCGCACCGCATGCGCACGTAGTCGGTCACACCGAGCCAGTCGTGCACGACCATCACGCCCGGATACCGCCCCTCGCCGGCCGGCCGCGCGCGATATCCGCGATACGCGACACCGTCGATCTCGTACGCGACGTCGTCCGAGTCGATCCCGGCTGCCGGCAGCGGTTCACGCTCGAGGATCTCGGTGAGGTCGGCGGGGTAGGTGTTCACGCGGAGCTCCAGACGGTCGAAGGCCCCCGACGGGGATGTCAGGAGCCGAGGATAGAGCCGCGTCCCCGGCCTCCCCCGGGACTTGCGCCGCTGCCCGTGACCCGACACGCCCCGCTCCGTGCGAAGCTTCCTTCCGCCCCGCACCCGCGTCACGGCCGCCTCCGCGTCCCCACTACGCTCGAGAGGATGCCTCTCTCCCCCACGTCCAGTCCCGGGATCCACGCGTGAGCGGCATCCTCACCGGATTCGCCGTCGTCGGCCTCGCCGTGATCGTGGGCTATGTCATCGCGCGCATCGATCTGCTGGGTCCGCACGCGCGGCACGTCCTCAGCCGCCTGACCTTCTTCGTGCTGTCGCCGTTCCTGCTGTTCACGGTGCTCGCCAGGGCGGACGTGGCGACGCTGTTCTCGGCCCTGCTGCCGGTGTCGATGATCACCGCCGCCGCGATCATCGCCGTCTCCGTGCTCATCTCGGCGCTGATCCTGCGCCGACCGGTCGGTGAGACCGTGATCGGCGCGCTGTCGGCGGGGCAGGTGAACAGCAACAACATCGGCATCCCGATCTCGCTCTACATGCTCGGCAACGCCGCGTTCTCGGCGCCCGTCATCCTGTTCCAGCTGCTCGTGCTGATGCCGATCGCCCTGGGCATTCTGGATGCCGCGACCTCGGGCTCCCGGAACATCGGACGCATCCTGGCGCAGACGGCGAAGAACCCGATGCTCATCGGCTCCGCGCTCGGCGTCCTCGTCGCGCTGCTCGGCATCGACCTGCCGCCCATCGTCTTCGACCCCCTCCACCTCATCGCGGGCGCGTGCGTCCCCGTGCTGCTGATGTCGTACGGCATGTCGCTGTACGGCCAGCGGGTGTTGACGGAGCCCGGGCGCCGCGTGGACGTCGTCATCGCCTCGGCGCTCAAGCTGATCGCCATGCCCGCGATCGCGCTGCTGGTGGCGTCGCTGTTCGGTCTGCCCGAGGAGCAGATCTTCATCGTCGTGGTGCTCGCGGCACTTCCCACCGCGCAGAACGTGTTCAATTTCGCACAGCGCTACGGCGTCGGCGAGATCCTCTCGCGCGACGTCGTGTTCATCTCGACGGTCGGATGCCTGCCCGTCCTGTTCGCGGTCGCGCTCCTGCTCGACCACTCCCCCGCGTGACCGTCCGCGACGGGACGTTCGCGCGGGTTTCACGTCCGGGTCTAGGGTGAGCACTGTTCTCAGCGTTCACTCAGAAAGGCTCGCCATGTCGCCCTCGTCCACGACCAGTCCCGCCGTCGGAGCCGTTCGGACCGCCCTCGGCGTGAGCGGCGCACTGGCGCTCGTCATCGGCCTGCTGATCCTGCTCTGGCCCGGTCGCACAGCCCAGGTCGCCGTCGGGATCATCGCCGTCTACGTCATCATCGCCGGAGTGGTGAACATCGGTATCGGTCTGTTCTGGCGCTCCGGCTGGGCGCGCATCGGCTACATCGTGCTGGGCGTGCTGTTCATCGTCGCCGGCATCTTCTCGTTCACCAACCTGCCTGCCGCTGCCGCGTGGTTCGGCGTCTTCATCGGCACGCTCGTCGGCATCCTGTGGATCATCGAGGGCGTCGTCTCGCTCACCACCGCGGGCCACGGATCGAAGGCGCGCGCGTGGACGATCTTCTTCGCGATCGTCAGCATCGTCGCCGGCGTCGTCCTGCTGTTCTCGCCGCTGCTGGGGGCGGTCACGCTGTTCCTGCTGATCGGCGTCTCGCTCGTCATCCTCGGCGTCTTCCAGATCGTCCGCGCGATTCAGTTCGGCAAGGCCGTCTGACCCCGACCGACGGACGGCTCGGATGCCCTCGCGTCCGGGCCGTCCGTCAGGTCACCGGCAGATGCCGGCCCCACCATTCGAGCACGGCCTCGAACCGCTGGACGCGGTGCTGCGGCCGCCCGGCGCGGGTGAGCTCGTGATCCTCGCCGGGGAAGACGAGCATCTCGGCCTCGGTCCCCTGCTGCTTCAACGCCGCGTAGTAGCGCGTGGCCTGTTCGAGTGGGCAGCGGAAGTCGAGCTCGGAGTGGAGCACGAGCGTCGGCGTGCGCACCCGGTCGACCACGGCCATCGGACTCTGCGCCGCGACCTGCGTCGGATCGGTGCCGACGTACTCCTGGCCGAAGAACGAGCCGATGTCGCTCGAACCGGGGAAGGAGGCGGGGTCGAGGAAGCCGCGCTCGACGATCGCGCCCGCGAAGCGGTGGTCGTGCGCGATGATCCACGCCGTCAGGTACCCGCCGTACGACCCGCCCATGACGCCGACGCGTCCCGCGTCCAGCCGCGGGTCGGCAGTCACGACGGCGTCGAAGAAGTCCATGACGTCGAAGAAGTCGAGCGTCCCCATGCGCTGCCGGATCGCTCGCCCGTGGGCGCGACCGTATCCGGCGCTCCCCCGCGGGTTGCTGTAGACCACCGCGTAGCCGGCATCCACCAGCACCTGGGTCTCGTCGAAGAGGTGCACGCCGTAGGCGGCGTAGGGGCCGCCGTGGATCTGCAGGATCACCGGGAACGGGCCCTCGCCCTCGGGGACGGCGACCCAGCCGTGCACGGGGTAGCCGTCGCGCCCGGTCACCTCGTGCTCGATCGGCACGACGACGTCGCGGTCGCACGCCGCGGCCCCGAACCTCGTCGACGCCCGCATCTCGCGCCCGTGCATCATCACGAGTTCGCCGAACGACTCGGGAGAGGCGACGGATGCCACGACCCGGCCCGCCGCCGCGGCGTGACCGTTCACCTCGAGGTCGCCGCCGAGAACCTCGGTCACGGTGCCCGTCCGCGTCACGCGCAGCAGGCGCACCCGCCCGCGGGTGCGATCCTGCACGAGGACGTCGTCGCCGTCGAACGAGAGGTGGCTGCCCACCTCGCCGAGGTCGATCGTCTCGGGGTCGGTCAGCACGCGTGGTGCGTCGCCGTCGAGGGCGAACAGCGCCACGCCCGGCGCGACGAAATCCACGCCCGAGCCGCCGACATCGTGCGCGAGGAGGAAGACCGTTCCGTCGGGCGCCGTCTGGACCGCCGACACCGACAGGTTCTCCGCGATGCCCAGCACCTCGCGCTGCGCTCCCCCGTCGACGGCGATCGCGACGACGCGGTCGCGCAGGTCGCGCCGCGAAGTCTCGATCACGTCGGGCACGCTGAGCACCTCGGCGCCGTCGAGCGTCCAGGCCACGCCGGCCCAGCTCGTGTCGCCGCGGGTGAGCTGCGTCGCAGGGTGGGCCACGACGCGCGTCTCGGGCTCGTCGATCGCGGGCGCGGGATCGTAGAACGGCTCCGCGTCGGTGGAGGGCACGTCGACCACGAACACCTGCGTCGGGCGATCGAGATACCCGAGGCCGTTCGCGTGCCACCGGATGCCGGTGATGCGCCGCGGGGGTTCGGCACCGGCATCCCGCCCCTCGACGGTGCCGTAACGCCCCGGCTCCGGCACCCGTGCCGTGAACGCGAGACGTCGGCCGTCGGGCGAGAAGGCGAGGTCGGTGACTCCCCCGGGTCGGTCGGTGACCTGCACGGGCTCACCGCCGGAGGCACCGACGACGAAGATCTGCGGGCGCCCCTTCGCGTCGCCGCGGAGGAAGGCGACGACGGCGTCATCGGGTGAGAGACGCGGCGACCGATCCTCTACCCCACGGGTGAGACGGCGTGACGAGGCCGTGGCGAGATCGGCCCGCCAGAGTTGTCCCACCGCACGGTCGGCGGCGAGGTCGGGGCGTGAGGTCGCGAAGACGGCGAAGGCGCCGTCCGAGGAGATCGCGGGCCGACCGACCCCGATCAGGGACTCGATGTCGGTCGGCCGCATGCTCACTCGCCTCCGAACGAACCCGTGTCTCCGACGAGGCGGGTGTTGTCGGCGGGCACCGGGTCGACGGCCGCACGCGCGACCTCGGCGGCGAACTCGGCGACGTTGTAGAGCTTGCCGGCGTCGTCGCGGCGGGCGGCGATGGCGCCGGGGTTCGCGCGCTCGAGCAGCGTCGCGGTGATCGTGCCCTCGATCATGTCGCCCGAGACCACCGTGAAGCCGATCCCGCGCTCCTCGAGTGCGGGGATCTTCTCGCGCAGCGCGTCTTCTCCCGCGCGCTTGGAGAGGGCCACCGGCTCGTACTCCGGCATCGTCGGGGTCGAGCGGATGAAGTGCGCCTGGTGGCTGGTGACGAAGACGACGCGCGCGTCGTCGTTCAGCAGCGGCAGCGCCGTCTCGAGCACGTTGACCTGTGCGTCGCGGTTCAGCAGCAGGGCGTAGTCCTCGGCCATGCCCGACTCCATGCCGCCCGAGGCGTTGAGCACGAGGATGTCGAGGCCGCCGAACGTGCGCTCGACCTCGCCGAACATCGCCGCGACCGACTCGGGGTCGGTCAGGTCGGCGCCCACCACGAGCGCCTCGACACCCAGCTCGCGCAGCTGGGCGGCGAGCTTCTCGGCCCGCGGCGCCTTGTTGCGGAAGTTGATGACGACATCGGCGCCGGCCTCGGCGAAGTAACGGACGGTGTCGGCGCCGATGCCGCGCGACGAACCGGTGACGAGGGCGGTCTTGCCGCTCAGCGAGCCGGACGGGAGGGTCTGGGACACGGGAGAACTCCTGAAGATCGTGGGTCGACTCCCCAGCCTACCGACCGCCCCGCCGCCCTCTCGGGAAGGGTAGCTCCTCGAGCGGCGGAGGCCCTCGGTCGGCGGAGCCGGTCAGCCGGGGAAAGCTTCTCCGACGGGGAAGCCTGTGCGGTCGTCGGGAAGCGGCCCTGGTGGCGTTCCCCGGTGCTACGTTCGGGCTCAGGAGGTGCGACATGGACGTTCTCTCCATCATCGACACGTGGGCCTGGATCGGGTGGCTCGTGCTGATCCTGGTCTTCCTGGTCGTCGAGATGCTCACGGGCGAGCTGACGTTCCTCATGCTCGCCGGCGGCTCCGCGGTCGGGCTCGGCGCGGGAGTCCTCGGCGCACCGCTGTGGCTGCAGGTCGTCTCAGCCGCCCTCGCCGCCGTCGCCCTCCTCGTGTTCCTGCGCCCTCCGCTCCTTCGACGCCTGCACCGCGGCGCCGACGCCCGCCCGTCGAACGTGGAAGCGCTCCTCGGGCTCGAGGGTCTCGTGCTGTCGCGGGTCTCTCCCGCCGTCGCGGGGCAGGTCAAGCTCGCGAACGGCGACGTGTGGACCGCGCGCAGCGACGGCGACACCCGACTCGACCCCGCCACGCGCATCGAGGTCGTCCGCATCGACGGCGCCACGGCCGTCGTCCGCGCGAAGCCAGGAGGCACCCCCATGAGAATCGGACAGTCATGAACCTCGCAACGTCGATCCCGGCCACCATCGGGTGGGTCCTCGCGATCGTGGTGGCGGCGTTCGTCGTCATCGTGCTCGTGCGCGCCATCCGCATCATCCCGCAGGCCCGCGCGGGGGTCGTCGAGCGTCTCGGGCGCTACCACAAGACCCTCACGCCCGGCCTCAACCTCGTCGTCCCGCTCATCGACCGGGTGCGACCGCTCATCGACATGCGCGAGCAGGTCGTGTCGTTCCCCCCGCAACCGGTGATCACCGAAGACAACCTCGTCGTCTCGATCGACACCGTCGTCTACTTCCAGGTCACCGACGCGCGCGCCGCCACCTACGAGATCGCCAACTACCTCGGCGCCGTCGAGCAGCTCACGACCACGACCCTGCGCAACGTCGTGGGCGGGTTGAACCTCGAGCAAGCGCTCACCAGTCGCGACAACATCAACGGGCAGCTGCGCGTCGTGCTCGACGAGGCCACGGGGAAGTGGGGGATCCGGGTCGGGCGCGTCGAACTCAAGGCGATCGATCCGCCCCTTTCGATCCAGGATTCGATGGAGAAGCAGATGAGGGCCGAACGCGACCGGCGCGCCGCGATCCTGACCGCCGAGGGCTCGAAGCAGTCGCAGATCCTCGAGGCCGAGGGCCGCCGTCAAGCGGCGATCCTCGAGGCCGAGGGCGACAAGCAGGCGGCGGTGCTGCGCGCGCAGGGCGAGGCCGAGGCCATCCACTCCGTCTTCACGGCGATCCACGAGGGCCGTCCCGACGACAAGCTCCTTGCCTACCAGTACCTGCAGACGCTGCCCAAGATCAGCGACGGCGCCGCGAGCAAGCTGTGGATCATCCCGAGCGAGTTCACCGAAGCCCTCAAGGGCTTCTCCGGAGCCTTCACCTCCCGCACTCCCGGCGAGGACGGCCCCGCGTCGCTTTCGCCCGACGCCGACCCCTCCACGCCCCGATGATGCGGCATCCCTACCTGTCCCCCGCCGCTCCGCGCGTGCTGGCCCACCGCGGACTCGTGACGGCGGATGCCGCCTCCCACGGCGTCGTCGAGAACTCCTTCGCCGCTGTCGCCGAGGCGCACGCCGCCGGGGCCGCCTACGTCGAGTCCGACTGCCACGTGAGCGCTGACGGAACGGTCGTGCTGTTCCACGACGACGATCTCCGGCGCGTGGCCGGCGACCCGAGGCGGATCGCCGATGTGCGCCTCCACGAGCTCGAGGAGATCATGGCCGACCGCGGCGGTCTCATCACCCTCGCGCAGGCCCTCGAGGCGTTCCCCGAGCTGCGGTTCAACCTCGACGTCAAGGCGGCTGCCGCCGCTGACGGTGTCGGGCGGCTGGTCGCACCGCACGCCGAGCGGGTGCTGGTGACGAGTTTCTCCGACGATCGCCGCCTCGAGGCGCTCGCCGCCGCGCGCGCAGCCGGAGCCGCGCAACGCCCCGCGACATCGCCGGGACAGGCGACCGTGGTGCGGCTGCTCGCCGCGCGTGCCCTGCGACGGGCGGGGCGCGTGGGCGCCCTCCTCGACGGGCTCGACGCCCTGCAGGTACCGGAGAGGCAGGGGCCTCTGCGCATCGTCACGCGCGGCCTCGTGCGCGATGCGCACGCGCACGGCGTCGAGGTGCACGTGTGGACGGTGAACGCCGACGACGACATGGAACGCCTGCTCGATCTGGGCGTCGACGGCCTCGTCACGGACCGGGCCGATGCGGCCCTCCGGAAGGTGAACACGCGGGGAACTCCGGCTGTCTGAGCATCCTCTGTGAAAGGCGCCACGATGCCCGTCGTTCGAATAAAGCGCACAGGTGCGGACGTTATACATGGTGACCGACGAGAGGACCACAAAATGGCAGACCGCAGTCTCCGCGGCATCCGACTCGGCGCCCAGAGCCTCCAGAGCGAAGACGGCGTCGTGTTCCACGACCGTGCACAACACACCTACACCTGCAGCACCTGTGGACGCGACACCGTCCTGACCTTCGCTGCCGACGCCGAGGTTCCGGAGTCCTGGGAGTGCCGCACGTGCGGCGCCGAAGCGCTGCTGCGCATCGGCGACAGCACCGCGACCGTCGACCACTCGGGCGACAAGGCCGCCCGCACGCACTGGGACATGCTGCTCGAGCGTCGCACACTCCCCGAGCTCGAGGAGTTGCTCGAAGAGCGCCTCGCCTTCGTGCGCGCCCGTCGTGGCGCGGGCAACGAGAAGCTCAGCGCCTGACGTGCCGATCAGGGCGTTCTGATGGAAACGCCCTGAGAATTCAGACGCCGGCCCCCGTGGGGGTCGGCGTCTTCTTCGTGCGCTGCGCGCGCACCGCCAGCGACAGCCCTGCCGCGAGAAGACCGGCGAGGCTCCCCCACCCGAGCACCACCTTCACGGCGGGACCGATCACGACCGCGGGCGTCAGACCGGTGCGGAGGGGCACGTCGGTCAGCATGTGGCCGGCCTCGTCGATCGGCAGAGCATCGAGCGTCGACCCGTCGGGCGCGATGACCTGGCTGGTCCCGACCGTCGACAGGTTCACGACCGCACGCCCCGTCTCGATCGCGCGCATCTGCGCGAAGGCGAGCTGCTGCAGGTTCTCGTCGGTGCCGCGGAAGTCGGCGTTGTTGGTCTGGAACATGTAGACCTGGGCGCCCGCGTCGGCCCCGTCCCACACGACGTCGTCGTAGATGACGTCGAAGCAGATCGCCAGCCCCACGCCCACGCCATCGATGTCGATGAGCGGACTCGCCGTGCCCGGCGTGTACTCGCGACCGATGAGCCCGATGAGGTCGGGTGCGAAGGGCTCCCAGAACGCCCGGTCGGGCACGTACTCGCCGAACGGCACCGGATGCCGCTTGTCGTACGTCGCACCGGACTGCCCGTCGGCCGTCCACAGCAGCGCCGAATTGAACAGGTCGGGCCCGCGCTCCGTCACCGCGGACACGAGCAGCGGCGCGTCGACGCGGCGCGACAGCTCCTCGAGCACCGCGGAGTTCGAGCTGTTCGCGGTCGGGTCGGAGTCGACGCCTCCCTCGGGCCAGAGGAGCACGTCCATCTGCTGGCCGAAGAGCGGGGCGGATGCCGCCAGCTGCGCGTTCAACACGGCATTGCGCGCCCTCTGGTCGAAGTACCCGGCCGGGCCGTTCCCCTGGACCGCGCCGACGCGGAGCGACCCGGCCGCCGTGGTCGGGAACTGCGGGAGCACCAGCAGCGCCACGAGCAACCCGGCGGCGGGGACGGCGGCGAGCGGCTTGCGGAAACGGTGGAGACGGACGAGCTCGATCACCATGGCGCACAGCAGCACGATGAGGAACGACAGGCCCGACATCCCCACCCACGACGCAACCTCGGCGAACGGCCCGTTCACCTGCGACACGCCGATGCGCCCCCAGGGGAAGCCGCCGTAGGGCCACGAGCCGACGATCTGTTCGCGCAGCACCCAGAGTCCCGCCACCAGCGCCGGGAGCGCGAGCGTGCGGCCGAGCACCCCGGGGGCCACTCGGGGCACCCACCGGTACGCCAGGGCGATCGGCACCGCGAGCACCGCCGTCAGCAGCGCCTCGAGCACGAAGAGCGCGGCCCACGGGATGGGTCCCAGGTAACGCGCCGTGAAGAGCAGGTTGACCGAGAAGAAGGCCACGCCGAAGAGGAAGCCCATCAAAACGGCCGACCAGAACCGGCGGCCGATGAGCGTCAGCAGGGCCAGGGCGACGGCCGGGAACGCGAGGGGCCACCACGCGAGCGCGGGATAGGCGGTGACGAGAAGGAGTCCCGCCACGACCGACAACGGCGCGGCGAAGGCCAGACGCAGCAGAGGTCGCGGCGGCGGGGTCGTGCCGCTCATGCCGACGTGTACGCCACGATGCCCCGACGCACCGCGTCCAGTGCGGTGCGCGCGGTCTTCGCGAGCGGCGGCTCCGCGACGAGCGAGATCTGGTCGAGCAGGTCGATCGTCTGCTTGGCCCATCGCACGAAGTCCCCCGCGGCCATGTCGGCCAGGGTCAGCACGCTGTCCAGCGGCAGCCCGCGCGCCCAGGCGTGCATGGCCGGCGCCAGACCCGAGGCGGGGCTCTCCGAGCCGGGGAGGCGGTGGTCGCGTTCGAGGTCGTCGAGTTCCTGCCACAGCGTCTGCGTGGCATCCAGGGCTCCCCGGAACGCGCCGCGGGGCAGTCCTCGCTCCCCCGGCCCCGCCTCGTCGCGACGCGGTTCGTATACGAGGCAGCAGGCCAGGGCCGCGAGCGAGGGGGCGTCCAGCCCCTCCCACAGGCCCTGGCGCAGCGACTCGGCCACCAGCAGATCGCGCTCGCCGTAGATGCGGCGCATCGTGCGGCCGGCGCGCGTGAGCACCGTCGCGCCGTCGGCCTCGATCGCCACGTATTCGAGCGCGGCGAGCACCTCGACGACGCGGTCGAACACGCGCGCCACGGTGCCCGTGCGCTGATCGATCTGCTGCCGCGTCTTGTCGGTGGAGCGCTTGAGCTTCCAGTACCGCTCCGCCCAGCGCGCGTGCGCCTCGCGGTCGGGGCACGAGTGGCACGGATGCCGCTGCATCCGCTTGCGCAGCGACTGGATCTGCTGCTGGCGCTCGTCCCTCAGGCGCCGGGGCGCGGTGGCGTCGCGACGGTTGATCTTCTCGAGGTCGCTGAGCTCGCGGCGGATCGTGGAGTACTCGCGGAAATCGCCGCGGTCGCACGTCATCGCCTTCTCGTAGCCGTCGAGCGACTCCTCGGCATCCTTCACCTGACGCGCCAGACCCACGACCGAGCGATCGGCCTGGAACTGGGCGAACGAGGACTCGAGGATCTCGCGCGCGCGGGCCCGCCCGAACTGGTCGATGAGGTTCACGGCCATGTTGTAGGTGGGGCGGAAGCTCGAGTTGAGCGGGTAGGTGCGACGTGAGGCGAGGGCCGCGACCGACTGCGGGTCGAGCCCCTCGGTGAACTGCACGACCGCGTGGCCCTCGACGTCGATGCCGCGACGGCCGGCACGGCCGGTGAGCTGGGTGTACTCGCCCGAGGTGATGGCGACGCGGGCCTCGCCGTTGAACTTCTCGAGCTTCTCCAGCACCACGGTGCGCGCGGGCATGTTGATGCCGAGGGCGAGCGTCTCGGTCGCGAAGACGACCTTCACGAGCTTGCGGCGGAAGAGCTCTTCGACGACCTCCTTGAACGCCGGCAGCAGGCCCGCGTGGTGGGCCGCCATTCCGCGCTCGAGGTTGTCGCGCCACTCCCAGAAATGCAGCACGGCGAGGTCTTCGTCCTTGAGGGTGAAGGTCAGCTCGTCGACGATCTGGCGGATCTCGACGCGTTCCTCCGCCGAGGTGAGACGCACGTTCGCGCGGCGCAGCTGCTGAACGGCCGCGTCGCACCCGGCGCGGCTGAAGATGAAGAAGATCGCCGGCAGCAGGTGGTTGCGCTGCAGCAGCTCGACCACCTCGGGACGGTCGATGCGCTCGATGCGCGGGCCCTGCTGCGCGCGCAGCGGTTTGTGTCCGCCGCGGCGCTGATGCGCGTGGCGCGGGCCTCCGGCGTGGCGGGCGGAGCGGTACTCCTGGGCCCGCCGGTTGTTCTCGTACCCGCCCGCGTTGCCGCCGCGGATGCGCAGCAGCTCCTGGTTGACCTGGGCCGTGGCCACGCCGGCGCGGTCGTCGAACAGCGGCAGCAGGTCGCCCCGCACGAGCACGTGCTGTTCCAGAGGAACAGGACGCGTCTCCGACACGATGACCTCGGTGTCGCCGCGCACGGTGTCGAGCCAGTCTCCGAACTCCTCGGCGTTCGACACGGTCGCCGACAGCGACACGAGCTTCACCGACGGCGGGAGGTGGATGATGACCTCTTCCCACACGGCGCCGCGGAAGCGGTCGGCGAGGTAGTGCACCTCGTCCATCACGACGAATCGCAGGCCCCGCAGCGCCGGTGAATCGGCGTAGAGCATGTTGCGCAGCACCTCGGTGGTCATCACGACAATGCGCGCCGAGGCGTTGATGTTGGTGTCGCCGGTGAGCAGGCCGACCTCGTCGTCGCCGTACACCTCCTGCAGCTCGTGGAACTTCTGGTTCGAGAGCGCTTTGATGGGCGTGGTGTAGAACGCCTTGTCGCCCGGCTCGAGCATCGCGAGGTGGATGGCGAACTCGCCGACGATGGTCTTGCCGGCACCGGTGGGCGCGGCGACCAGGACGCTCCGCCCGTCCTCGAGGGCGTGGCATCCGGCGATCTGGAAGTCGTCGAGCTCGAACCGCTGCATCTCGGCGAAGTCGGCGGTGTGCGGGTGCGACGAGCGAGCGCTCGCGCGGGCGAAGCGCTCCGCGGGGCTGGGGGAGGTCACGCGATGGGCCCCGGCGCCATCTCCGCGGCGACGCGACGGGCCTTGCGGCGGTCGAACAGCAACGACAGTCCGGCCGCGGCGAAGAAGAGCACGATCAGGATGCCGGCCAGCATCAGCATGCTCACGACGTCGGCCGCGGGGGTGGCGAGGGCCGAGAAGATGACGGCGATGAGGATCGCGACTCGCCAGCCCTTCAAGATCGCCCTGCCGCTCATGACGCCCGCGACGTTGAGGGCGACCAGGAACACCGGCAGCACGAACGAGACGCCCACGACGATCAACAGCTTGAAGACGAAGTCGTAGTAGTCCACGGCGTTGTAGAAGTTGACCCCGCCCTCGGGGGTGAAGCCCCACATGAGCTCGATCACGTGCGGGACGATGAGCAGACCGACCCAGCACCCCACGAAGAACAGGGGAACCGCGGATGCCACGAAGCCGACCGTGTAGCGGATCTCTTTGCGCGTGAGACCGGGCATGATGAACGCCCAGATCTGCCAGAGCCAGATCGGTGCCGACAGGAAAATGCCGATCGAGAAGGCGATCCGCATGCGCAGGTCGAACGCCGACGTCACCGAGGTGAAGTTCAGCGCCGAGAAGTCGTCTCCTCGCCGCGCGGCGATCTCGCGGATCGGCTCGGTGATCAGGTGGATGATCGGATCGGTGATGATGAACGCGACCACCATGCCGACCACGAGGGCGAGCGCGGCGATCATCAACCGCTTGCGCAGTTCGACCAGGTGCGCCCCGATCGACATGCGCTTATCGCGCCGCGGTTCCTCGGGGAGGTCGATCCGCGGCGATCGTGCCGTCGCCACGCGTCAGACGGTGGGGTCGGTCGACCTGCGCGGTTCGGGTGCCACGGACGGCGCGGTACCGCTGTCGGCGGGCCGCGGAACGTCGGAGGACTGCGCGGACGCGACCTCGTCGTCGCGCTTCATCTCCTTCATCTCGCTCTTGAACACGCGGGCCGACTGACCCACGCTCTTCGCGAGCGCGGGGAGCTTGGCGGCACCGAAAAGAAGGAGGATGACAGCCAGAACGACTAGCAGGTGCCATCCGGTCAATCCCTGGAACATGAGGACTCCTCGTCTCGTTCGGGCGAGTCATCAGTCTAACCCGCGCACACGACGGGCGACCCGACCCGCGGGGAAATCCCCGTAGCGTCCAGGTACACCGCCGGCGGATCAGTCTTCGTCGATGTATTGCGCCAGCCCCGCCGCCGCCCACGCGGCCGCCGCGCGCCGCGCGCCGAGCGGCTCCAGCAGCTCCACGTCTCCCCCGCGGCGGGCCGCGAGCCGTTTCAGACTCTGCTCGTCGGCGAGGCGCAGGGATGCCACGGCCGTGTCGTCGTCGGCATCCTCGATCTCGGCGCGGTCGAGGTAGTCCGCCAGCAAAGGCGCCACGGCGCGCGGGAAGCGGAAACGCGCGACCACCTCGTCGTCGCCCGGAGCGAAGAGCTCCGGCACGGGGTCGGCACCGTGGACGGCCGCGATGTCGGTGAGGGTCGGCTCGCTGACGCGGTCGAGGAGGAAGGTGCGCACGGCCTGGCGGAGGTGATCCCAGCCCTGCAGGTACCACTGGCCGTTGGCGATGTGCACCTTGATCGGGTCGACGGTGCGCGAGGCCGGAGCGGCACCCGGGGCGCGATACACGAAGGTCACCGCGACGCGCTCGCGCAGGGCGCGGTCGACCACGTCGCGGACGCCGTCGACGGGTCCGGGCGCGACGATCACGGGCGGCGGAGCGGCGGCCGCTCCCCGAGCGAGCTTCTCGAGCAGCCCCGAGACCACGTCGGTGTCGCCCACGCCGGGGAGGCTGCGGGCGAGCTGCAGACCGGCGAGCAGCGCTGCCGCCTCTCGGGCCGTCAGCCGCGGGGAGCGTTCGAGCCCGACCGTGTTCGTGATGGCGATGACGTCGTCGCGGTCGAGCAGGTCCCAGTCGATGTCGAAGAGGTCGTGCGGCAGCTGCCAGTACCCCTGCTCCCCGGGCAGGCCGATCACGGTCAGGCGCTCGACCATCGCGCGCATCTGCTCGGGCGCGACGTCGAACTCGGCCGCGGCATCCGCCACGCTCACCTCGCCCTTGCCCAGAAGGTACGGCACGAGCTGCAGCAGGAGCGCGGCGCGATCGAGGGCCGCGATCGGGCGGTCGCCCCCGGGACGATCGACGCTCATGCCGCTCCCCCGTGCCGCTCCAGGGTCGCCCGCAGGCGCCGGATGACCTCGGTGCGCAGGTCGGCGGGGGCCACCACGCGCACCTCGGGGCCGTAGGAGGCCAACTCGTCGGCGAAGACGTGCAGATCGACGTACGGCACGACGATGCCCTGCGGCGCCTCCTCCGCCCGCCGTGCGAGACGCAATGCGGCCTCGGTGCCCGGGTGCACCTCGAGCAGAGCTCGTTGACGCGCGGCGACGTCGTCCAGTCCCCGGAGAGCGCGCTCCCCCGCCCCCTCGCGCAACGCGGGCGGGAACTTCTCCCGGGTGAGGGTGACGTCGCTGACGATGCGCGACAGCAGGAACGTGCGATCGGCGCCGACGTTCACGTCGAAGCCGAAGACGTGCCATCGCGCCTCGTACTCGACGAGGGCGAGAGGACGCAGACGGCGCTCGCGCGGCTGCGCATCGCCCGGGCGCAGGTACGTGAAGATGACGGTGCGGCACTGCTCGATCGCGCGCTGCAACGCGCCGAAGGAGGCGTCTCGCACCCGGATGCGCGGGGCGTAGCCGATGATCGGCTCGTCGACGGCGATGCCGAGGGCGCGGATCTTGCGGAGGCCGCTGCGCGCGTCGACCGAGAGCGACTCGCTGCCCCACACCCCGCCGGCGAGGTTGAGCAGCGCGATCTCCGCGGGGCTGAAGGAGATGTCGACGGGGAGCGCGTACTCCGCGGTCGGCACGCGATAACGGGCCTCGCGCAGGTCGTCGGGGTCGGTGCGATTGCCGATCGTCTCGATGGGCACGCCCAGCCCGCGGAGGTTCTCCTTGTCGCGCTCGAACATCTTCTCGAGCGCGTCTTTCGAAGCCCCCGCATCGAGCTGTTCGCGGTACCCGGCCACCGACGACAGGATCGTGTCCTTCGTCAGGCCCTGCTCGGTCGCCATGAGCGCGACGACGAGGTTCACCAGACGCTCCTCGGGAGCGTTGCGGGAAGCGGCGGGCACCCGCCCATCCTAGGCCGGGGCCGGGGCCGAACCGCCGAGGCCGGCCCGCGCGCGCACGGCGACGGCGGGCCGGTCCCGAAACGACGGGGAGGCGCGGACTCAGCCGATGGTGCCGAGGATGTCGACGACGTACACCAGCGCGGTGTTCGCCGGGGCCTGCAGCGCCTGCTGGTCCTGCTGTGTCTGGTCGGCGGGCACGACGACGAGGACCTGCGAGCCCACCGGCTGGCCCTCGAGAGCCGAGGCGAGGGCCGGGGGCAGCGCGGAGACCTTCGCCTGGCCCGGGGCGCCGTTCTTCCAGGTGGAGGCGAAGGTGGTCTTGGCGCCCCAGGCGACGCCCTGGACGTGGATGATGGCCGAGGAGTCGGCCGTCAGCACATCGCCGTCGCCCTTCTTGATGACCTGCGATCGCACCTCGGTCGGGGCGTCACCGGCGGGGATGACGACACCCGGCTGACCGTCGGGCGCGCGCACGACGGAGGGCATGCCGGAGTCGGCGTTGTACTGGTCGGCCCCGTCGGCAGCGGGCAGGAACACCTTGCGCACGTCGAAGACGAAGACCGCGCCGTCGCCCTCGGTGACGCCGAGCGCCTTCGCCCCGTCGGCCCCGAGGTCGGAGCCCGGGATGGCCACGGCCACGCGCGAGCCCTCGGCCACGCAGTTCAGCAGGGGAGCGATCGAGGGCACGGCCTGCGTCAGGCGCGGGAGCGGCGTCGCGGTCGCGAGATCGGCGTCGTACTTCGTGGCGACGAGCTGCTCACCGGTCGCCGCGTCGAGCACGGTGACGTCGACCAGCGCGAGCTGCTTGTCGCTGGTGATGCGCTGCCCGTCGCCCGCGATCAGGGTGTCGGTGCCGGCCTGCGCCGGGAGGAAGGGCGAGCGCACCGTGACGGTGGGCGCCGAGCCGAGATCGCCGGTCGCCTCGACGACCGAGGAGATGCTCGCGTCGGTGGGCGTCGGGCACGACGAGGCGGCGGATGCCGAGCACCCGACGAGGCCGAATCCGGCCAGAGCGGTCACGGCAACGAGAGCGGGAAGTCTGCGCACCGGAACAGTTTAGGTGCTCGCGCGGCTCTCACCCGCCGCCCCACCCTGGTCACTCCGGCGCGGGGGCACCCTCCGTGGGCGCGGTCGCGCCCGCCACCGACTGGCGGACGCCCTCCGCGGACTTCTGCGCCTCGCGCACCCGCTTGCGCAGGTTCTTGTCGGTGATCTCGCGATCGCCGACGGCGCCCGGCGTCCACAGCTCGACGTCCTCGTCGCCGTAGCTCGACTTCGACGCGCGGCGCTTGACCTCGGGCGGAATCGCGCCCGGCGCCAGACGACGGGCGGTGATGAGGAAGCCGGTGTGGGCGACCATGCGGTGGTCGGGGCGCACGGCGAGGCCTTCGACGTGCCATCCGCGGACCATCGTCTCGCTGGCATCCGGTTCGGTGAACAGGCCCGTCGCGCGGATGTACTCCGCGACGCGGCTGAGCTGCGTCGCGGTGGCGATGTAGCAGAGCACGACGCCGCCGGGGGTCAGCGCGTCGGCCACGGCGTCGATGCACTCCCACGGCGCGAGCATGTCGAGCACGACGCGGTCGACGGAGGCCGGAGCCACGGCGTTCGGGAGGCTCTCGACGAGATCGCCGACGACGACCTCCCAGGTGGCGGGGTGCTCGCCGTGGAAGGTCTCGACGTTGGCGCGGGCCACCTCGGCGAACTCCTCGCGGCGCTCGAACGACAGCAGGCGACCGGCCGGGCCGATCGCTCGCAGCAGCCACAGGGAGAGGGCACCGGAGCCGACGCCGGCCTCCACGACCGTCGCGCCGGGGAACACGTCGGCCTGGGCCAGGATCTGCGCGGCGTCCTTGGGATAGACGATCGCCGCTCCGCGCGGCATCGACATGACGAAGTCGCGCAGCAGGGGGCGCACGGCCAGGTAATCGTGGCCGGAGCTGTTGGTGACGACGCTGCCATCGGGCTGCCCGACCAGGAGCGAGTGCTTCAACACGCCGTTGTGGGTGTGCAGCTCTCCCGCCTCGCGCAGGGTGATCGTGTGCATGCGGCCCTTCGGTCCGGTCAGCTGCACGCGGTCGCCGATGCGGAAAGGTCCGCTCAGGTGAGGGGTCTCGCTCATGGGTTCACTCGCGTTTCGGGGAGTCGGGTCGGGGTGTGCGCGTCGTGGAGGGCGCGGAGATCGGCGGCGGTCCGCCCCTCGAGGCTCGACCAGAGCGCGTGCGCTCCGACGCCCTCGAGCGGGACCATCAGGGGGACGCCGAGCGAGACCGCGCCACTGGCGATCGCCGATCGCAGGCCGTTGGGGCTGTCTTCGATCGCGAGGGAGTCGCGGATGTCCACACCGAGGGCCTCGGCCGCCTGTAGGTAGGGATCGGGGTGGGGCTTGGGCCGCTCGACGTCGTCGCCGGCGACGACCACGTCGAAGGCGGGGAAGTCGATGAGCTCGGCGATCGACAGCGCCATGCGCCGCATCGACATCGTCACCAGTGCGGTCTTGACCCCGTGCGCCTTGAGGTCGGCGAGCAGCTCGCGCGCGCCCGGTCGGAACGGCACGCCCGTGCTCGCGAGCTGGCGCAGCACCTCGTCGGTCAGGTGGGCGATGATCTCGTCGACACCCCACGGCACGCCGGCGTTCTGCAGCAGGCGCGCGGAGTCCTCGAGCGCGAGGCCCACCATGCCCAGGGCCTGTTCGTGCGACCAGGTGCCCCCGAACCGCTCGACCAGCGGCACCTCGGCAGCCATCCAGTAGGGCTCGGTGTCGACGAGGGTGCCGTCCATGTCCCACAGGACCGCAGCGAGGGCGGAAGAAGTCATCGTTCCATCTTATGGAAGGCGCGGCTCCTCCCCCGCGCCCGCGGGGTCGCCCGGTCCGACCGCCCCCGCGCGGGTGCGCCTATCCTGGAACGAAGCCCCGACGGGGCAGAGGAGGTTGCGTGGACGCACTGGGTCGCCGGATCATCGTCGCCGCTTTCGACGGCTGGAACGACGCCGGAGAAGCCGCGTCCGCCGCGGCGGCGCTTCTGCGCGCCGACGCGGAGTACGAGGTCGTGCACACGGTCGACCCCGAGCTGTACTTCGACTACCAGTACACGCGCCCCCAGATCGGATTGGATGCCGAGGGTCGGCGCACGCTCACCTGGCCCGAGGCCACACTGCTGCGTCCGACCGAGCGGTCGGGCGATGCGGAGATCTGGCTGCTGGTCGGCGTGGAGCCCGCGCGCGCCTGGCAGGCGTTCGCGGCGGAGTTCATCGACGTCGCTCTGCGGGAGGACGTCACCGGCTTCGTCGCGCTCGGATCGATGATGTCCGACGTACCGCACACGCGCCCGATCTCGGTCTTCGCCGGCAGCGACAACGACGGCGTGCGGCAGTCGCTCGGACTCGAACGGAGCCTCTACGAGGGGCCTGTCGGCATCCTGAGCGCGATCGGTCACGCCTCGGAGCAGGTCGGCATCCCGACCGCCAGCCTCTGGGCCAGCGTCCCGCACTACGTCGCGGGACACACCCCCTCTCCCAAGGCCACGCTCGCGCTGCTCGAAAGGCTCGAGGCGATCACCGGCATCACCGTTCCGCGCGGCGACCTCGAATCCGAGTCGCGCCAGTGGGAGGCGTCGATCGACGCCGCCGCGGCCGATGACGAGGAGATGAGCGACTACATCCGCCAGCTCGAGCAGACCCGCGACACGTGGGACTCTCCCGAGGCGTCGGGCGATGCCATCGCCCAGGAGTTCGAGCGCTATCTGCGCCGCGGGGGCGAAGGTCCCTCCAAGCCCGGTCGCGACGACCCGCCGCGTCGCTAGCCTCCGTCGCGAAACGCCCTGTCCCTTCGACACGCTCGGGGACCTCGCACCGACACACGGACCGAACCGAGGTGGCTGAGCCCGTCGAAGCCATCGGCACCCGCCTCGCCCGCACGTGACGACGGCGCCGCCCCGAAAGGGACGGCGCCGTCGTCACGGCATCCCGGGATCAGCTGGTCATGACCGTCGACACCGCGGGGATGACGCCGGTCAGCAGCAGGACGATGATGAGCAGACCCAGCGCGATGCGGTAGACCACGAACGGCAGGAAGCTGCCGCGCTTGAGGTACTGCATGAGGAAGGCGATCACGAGGTAGCCCACCACGAACGCGATGACCGTGGCGATCGCGGTCTCACCGAGGTTGTACGGGCCGGTGCCCTCGTCGAAGCTCTTGTAGAGCTCGAACAGACCACTGGCGAAGACGGCGGGCACCGCGAGCAGGAACGAGTACTCCGCGGCGGCGGTGCGCTTGTACCCGAGGGCGCGGCCGAGCGTGGTCGTCGCCCCCGAGCGCGAGACGCCGGGCACGAGGGCGAGCGCCTGCGCGAAACCGTAGGCGATGCCGTGCGGGTAGGTGAGGTCGTCGAGGTCGCGACGGCGCTTGCCGTAGTGGTCGGCGAGACCCAGCAGGATGCCGAAGACGATCAGCACGATCGCGGTGATCCACAGGCTCCGGAAGTTGTCGCGGATGAGGCTCTGCAGCAGCACGCCGAGCAGGGCGATCGGGATCGTGCCGAGGATGACGAGCCAGCCCATGCGGGCGTCGGGGTCGTTGCGCGGCACCTTGCCGCTGAGCGAGAGGAACCAGCGCGAGATGACGCGGCCGATCTTCTTGCGGAAGTAGATCAGGACGGCGAGCTCGGTGCCGATCTGCGTGATGGCGGTGAACGTCGCGCCCGGATCGGTCTGCGACGGCAGGAACTCCCCCACGATGCGCAGGTGCGCGCTGGAGGAGATGGGGAGGAACTCGGTCAGGCCCTGGACGAGCCCGAGGATGATGACCTCGAAGATATGCATGCGGTCCTTCAGTACGTCCGGAGGAGGTCGGCGAGAACACGTCGACCGAACTCGAGCGCGTCGACGGGGACGCGCTCGTCGACACCGTGGAACATCCCGGTGAAGTCGAGACCGGCGGGAAGTCGCAGCGGTGCGAATCCGTAACCGGAGATTCCGAGGGTCGACAGCGCCTTGTTGTCGGTGCCGCCTCCCATCAGGTACGGCACGACCGGCACGCCGGGGTCGTGACGGCCGAGCTGCGCGACCATGGCGTCGACGAGGCCGCCCGAGAAGGGCACCTCGAGGCCGATGTCCTGATGAACGATCTCGATCTCGACGCCGTCGCCGACGATGCGGCGGATGTCGGCGAGAGCGGCCTCTTCCGTACCGGGCAGCACGCGCACGTCGATGAGAGCCTCCGCGCGGTCGGGGATGACGTTGTGCTTGTACCCGGCGGTCAGGCCCGTGGGGTTGGTCGTGGTGCGCAACGTCGAGCGGATGAAGCTGGATGCCGCGCCCGTGCGCTTCGCGAGGGTGTCGGGATCGCCCGCGTCGTCACCCGTGATCTCGGCGAGGCCCGCCAGAAGCGCACTCGTGGTGTCGGTCAGCCGGATCGGCCACTCGGTGCGGCCGAGGGCAGCGACGGCCGCCGCGAGGCTCGTCACCGCGTTGTCGACGTGAAGCCCGCTACCGTGGCCGGCCCGGCCGCGGGCGACGAGCTTGATCCACATGAGGGCCTTCTCGCCGACCTGCAGCAGGTAGGCGCGCCTGTCGCCGACGGAGATCGAATACCCGCCGACCTCGCTGATGGCCTCGGTGGCGCCGGCGAACCACTCGGGGCGGTCCTTGACGACGCGCGCCGATCCTTCGACGCCGCCGTTCTCCTCGTCGGCGAAGAACGTCACGATCACGTCGCGCTCGGGCTGCTCCCCCGCACGCAGCAGGTCGGCGACGGAGGTGAGGATCATGGCATCCATGTCCTTCATGTCGACCGCGCCGCGGCCCCACAGAATGCCGTCGCGGATCTCTCCCGCGAACGGATCGACACTCCAGTCCTCGGCGACGGCGGGGACGACGTCGAGGTGTCCGTGCAGGATCAGCGCCGGCTTGTCGCGGTCGCGTCCCGGGACGCGGGCGCAGACGTTGGTGCGCCGCTCGACAGGTTCGTAGTAGGCCGTGTCGAGACCGAGACCCTCGAGGTAGGCCCCGACGTACTCGGCCGCCTCGCGTTCGCCGTTCGCGCGACCCCCGCCGTAGTTCGAGGTGTCGAAGCGGATGAGGTCGGATGCGATGCGGGCGACCTCGGGGACGTCGGTTTCGAGCTCGGGCATGCGCACTACGGTACCGGCGGCCGGGGCGCTCCCCCGACGCGCGTCGTCATGAGACGAACGTGATGCGGGGTGATCTCCGGACCCGGACGCGCCCGGGCGTCACCGTCGGTTCGAGGCGGGGCCCGGGGCGTGGTAATGTCGTTCCTCGTTGCGAAAGCGACAAAACACCCAGATGCGCGGGTGGCGGAATAGGTAGACGCGCTAGCTTGAGGTGCTAGTGCCCGTATAGGGCGTGGGGGTTCAAGTCCCCCCTCGCGCACAGAATGAGAAAGACCCCCGGGGTTCATCCCCGGGGGTCTTTGTCGTTGTCTGCGCGGGTAGCTTCACGCCGTGACCCCGAGGAAACACCGGCGTGACATGGCGCGCCTAGCGTCGAGGCGTCCCCGGCAGATCGGATCACGCATGGCTCGCCTCCACGTCCCCACCATCGACATCTCGGCATGGGTGGGCCCCGGCTCGCTCGACGCCCGATCGGCGGTCGTGGCGGCGATCGACCACGCGTGCCGCACGGTGGGGTTCATGCAGATCGTGGGGCATGGCATCCCGAATGTCGTCCTCGACGACCTGCAGCGCGGTCTCGACGAGTTCTTCGCGCTGCCACTGGAGGCGAAGAAGAAGTACGTGCGCCCCGGCGGCGAGAACCGCGGGTACAGCCCACCGAAGAGCGAATCGCTCAGCTACAGCCTGGGGGTCGACCCGGTCACCCGCATGAACGACTTCTTCGAGGCGTTCAACGTGGGCACGTCGTGGCGCGAGTACCCGGGCACGACAGCGACCGTCGAGGACTACGCCGAGAACACCTGGCCCGACGACGCCGGCGGCTTCGAAGCCGCCGTCACCGCCTACTACGGCGAGGCGCGTCGGGTGGCGCAGACCCTCACCCGCATCTTCGCCGCCGCCCTGCGGGTGCCGGAGGACTTCTTCGGCGACGTCACCGACCACTCGATCGACGTGCTGCGCATGAACAACTACGCCCTGCCGCCCGGCTCGATCGAGCTGGGCGCCGAGCTGACCGGCATGGGCGAGCACACCGACTTCGGACTGGTGACGGTGCTATGGGCGGATCGCGTCGCGGGCCTGCAGGTGCTGGGACTCGACGGGTCGTGGAACGACGTCTCACCCGCCGAGGGCGCCCTGCTGGTGAACCTGGGAGATGTGGCCGCCCGGCTGACCAACGACAAGTGGCTCTCGACGCTGCACCGGGTGAAGCCCCCGGTGATCGACGGCACCATCGAGCGGCGGCGGTCGGCGGCGTTCTTCCACGACGGCAACGCGGACGCCGTGATCGCCCCGCTCCCGAGCTTCGTCTCGCAGGAGGCGCCCGCGCTGTACGAGCCGGTCACCGTGCGCGAGCACATCGCCGCGAAGCTCGCCGGTTCGCGCGCCGGACGCAAGAACGTGAGCGCGGTGCGCGAGGCCGCGCGGGTGGCGGCGGCAGGACGGGGCTGATTGCGGCACCGGCGCGGCTGAACTCACCCCGATAAACGCCCGCTGCACGGAGAAACGCTCGCGGAGAGCGTGCCTCAGTGCAGCGGGCGTTTATCACCGGATGCCACGGTGCCGGGCGTGCCGGTGGACTCCGGGGCGACGCGCCGGGTGGCGCGGGTCAGGCCGCGGACACCCCGAACAGCAGACCCAGCACGTAGGTCACCGCGGCGGCGCCGAAGCCGATCGCGAGCTGACGCAGCCCGCGCTTCAGGGGCGAGGCGCCCGAGAGCAGACCGACCATCGCACCGGTGGCCATCAGCGCGATGCCGACGAGGCCGAGGGCGAGGGCGACGGCGCCGAAGCCGCTCACGCCGAAGATCCACGGCAGCACCGGGATGATCGCGCCCGAGGCGAAGAACAGGAAGCTCGACAGCGCCGCACCCCACGCGCTGCCGACGACGTCGTGCGAGGACTCCCCCGGGGCCGCGGCGACGGGCGCGCTGCCGGCCTGGGCGGCGGTGACGACCTCGCGCGCCTTGTCGAGGGCGGCGTCGGGATCCATACCGCGCGTGCGGTACACGAGGGCGAGCTCGTTGGCATCCAGGTCGAGGTGGGGAAGGGCGGAGTCGGCGAAGTCGCTCTCTTCCGTGGCTTCGAGCAGCTCGCGCTGCGAGCGCACCGAGACGAACTCGCCCGCGCCCATCGACAGGGCGCCCGCGAGCAGGCCCGCGATGCCGCTGAACAGCACGAAGCTGGGTGCCACGCCGGTGGCGCCGACGCCCATCACGAGGGCGAGGTTGGAGACCAGGCCGTCGTTGGCGCCGAAGACGGCGGCGCGGAAGGTTCCGGAGAGGCGTCGACGCCCGCGTGCGGCGAGCCCGCGGACGACTTCGTGGTGCACGCGCTCGTCGGCGGCCATCGCGGCGGTGGCGTAGGGCTCGTCGGCGTAGGGCGATCGCGCCTCGGCGTTCTGCGCGAGGGCGAGCACGAAGATCGACCCGAAACGGCGGGCCATCCACGCCAGCAGGCGCGTGCCGATCCCGGGCGAGGGCAGGCGCTTCGGGGTCTCCCCCAGCAGGTCGATCCAGTGCTGCTCGTGTCGCCCCTCGGCCTCGGCGAGCTCGAGCAGGATGTCGCGCTCCTCGCCGGTGCGACGGGACGCCAGCTCGCGGTACACGCGGGCTTCAGCGCGTTCGTCGACGAGATAACGCGCCCAACGGCGACGGTCGCGGGCGGTGGGGGTGGCGGAGGTCGTCACGGGGGCTCCTTCGGGTCGTCCCCACCGTAGTGAGCGGGAATCCGACCCCCGGGCGCGTCGATCGATACTGCCAGCATTTCGGGCTTCCGAAGCCCGGAACGACGCGGATGCCGAGGGGCGGATGCCAGCATTTCGGGGGCGCGAAAGCGGTCTCGCGAGACCCAGGTCTCACGGCTCCTCCGGCGTCGAGACGGCACGTGGCTGACATCTCGGTTGCATGATGTCGCCGAGACGTCGGCGGGGTGCTGTCTCGTGCCCACGAGAGGGGGCGGCTCCGGCGCGCGCCGCGGCGCGGCATCCGGTGGTCAGGAGCGCACGCGCTTGCGCAGCAGGTCGATGCGCGCCTGCAGCTGCGCCACCGTGGCGTGCGAGACGGCGGGTCCGCCGCACAGGCGCCGGAGCTCGGCGTGCACGAGTCCGTGCGGCTCCCCGGTCTGACGGGCGTAGAGCCCGACCATCGTGTTCAGCAGCTGGCGCTGCTCCTTGAGCGTGCGGTGCAGGGGACCGGGAAGACCCCCCTCGTCGACCGACGGCGGCTCGACGCCGTTCTCCTTCTCGGTCGCCTCGCGGGTGGAGCGGTGGCGCGACTGCCGCGTGGCGCGCGACATCAGCACCTCGTGCACCTGCTCGGGTTCGAGGAGCCCGGGGATGCCGAGGAACTCCTCCTCCTCGATCGTCCCGGGCACGGCCAGCTGACCGAACTCCTGCCCGTCGAACATCACGCGATCGAAGTGCGCCAGGGAGCCGAGGGCCTGGTACTCGAACTCCTGCTCGAGCGCGTCGGAGGCTTTGTCCTCGCGCTCGGCGGCATCCATCATGTCTTCTTCGGCGTTCCACTGGTCGTCCGCGTCGCTGTCGCGGTCGAGGGCGTGCTCGCGCTGCGCCTCCATCTCACCGGCGAGCGCGAGCAGCTGCGGGACGTTCGGGAGGAACACGCTCGCCGTCTCACCCCGGCGGCGGGCGCGGACGAAACGGCCGATGGCCTGCGCGAAGAAGAGCGGCGTCGAGGCGCTCGTGGCGTAGACGCCGACGGCGAGGCGCGGAACGTCGACGCCCTCCGACACCATACGGACGGCGACCATCCACCGGCTCGTGCCCTTCGAGAACGTCTCGATGCGGCCCGAGGCCTCCGCCTCGTCGGAGAGGACGACGGTGACCTTCTCGCCGCTGATGTCTTCGAGGATGGCGGCGTAGGCGCGCGCGGCGGTCTGGTCGGTCGCGATGACCAGTCCCCCGGCATCCGGGACCGTCTCTCGCACCTCGGTGAGGCGACGATCGGCGGAGCGGAGGACCGCGGGGATCCAGTCGCCGTTGGGGTCGAGCGCGGTGCGCCAGGCCTGCGAGGTGATGTCCTTGGTGTTGTCCTGGCCGAGCTGGGCCTCCATCTCCTCACCCGCCTTGGTGCGCCAGCGCATCTGCCCGGCATAGACGAGGAAGAAGACCGGCCGGACGACGCCGTCCTCGAGGGCGCGCTTGTAGCCGTAGGCGTAGTCGGTGCGGGAGAGACGGATGCCCTTGGCGTTGGGGTGGTACTCCACGAACGGGATGGGCGCGGTGTCGCTGCGGAACGGCGTTCCCGACAGCAGCAGGCGCCGGGTGGCGCGGTTGTACGCCTCGCGCAGGGCGTCGCCCCAGCTCAGCGCGTCGCCCCCGTGGTGCACCTCGTCGAGGATGACGAGGGTTCTGGCATCCATCGTCAGGCGCTGGTGCACCTCGGCCTTGACCGCCACCTGGGCGTACGTGACCGCGACGCCGTGGTACTGCCGCGAGGGCGTGGCGTGCCGGTTCGAGAAGTACGGATCGAGACGGATGCCGACCCGCGCGGCCGCCTCGGCCCACTGGGTCTTGAGGTGCTCGGTGGGGGCGACGACGACGATGCGGTCGACGACGCGCCGCCGCATGAGCTCGGACGCGAGACGCAGGGCGAAGGTCGTCTTGCCGGCGCCCGGGGTGGCCGCGGCGAGGAAGTCGCGGGGGCCCTTGCCCTCGCCGTCGGGTCCGTCGAGGCCGAAGTAGAGGTCGAGCGCCTCGGCCTGCCAGGCACGCAGACGCTGGGCGGTCCCCCACGGCGCACGCTGCGGGAACGACGGCGAGAGGTGCTCGGCGGCGAAAGAACCGAAGTGGGGCTCCGTGCCGTCGACGGCTCCGTCGAACGCCGGGTCGGGCGTCGCCCCCGGAGCGGGGTCGTCGGCGACGGGCGCGGTGGCGTGCGAGGGGTCGATCGGGGCGGATGCCGTGGAGGCGGCGTCGGGGGTCGCGACGGCGGGGGCGTGCGCGGCGGGGGCGGGGCTCGCGGCCGGGCCGGGACTCGCCACGGGACCGGGGCTCGCCACGGGACCGGGACTCGCGACCGGGCCGGGACTCGCCACGGGGCCGGGGCTCGCCACGGGACCGGGACTCGCGACCGGGCCGGGACTCGCCACGGGACCGGGACTCGCGATGCGCGGTGCCGGGGCCGTGGCATCCGCGTGGGAGAGGTTCGGGGTGCGGGCTTCTTCTTCCAGCATCGAACCTCCATCCCTCGCGAGCGCGAACATCAACGATAGGCGACCTCGGCGTGCGACATGCCCGGGCTGGGGACGGATCCGTCCCACCACCGGCCATAAACGCGATCCGTGCGCAGAAACGCGTCGACGCAGCGTTTCTGCGCACGAATCGCGTTCATCGGAGTCGCGGCGGGGCCCGTCCTCGGCATCCCTCCTTGCCGTGTCGGAGGCCGGGGGTACCGTGGAAGACGGAGGTTTCGATGACACTCGATCCGCACTCGCCCCGCACCTCGTCCACGCCCGACAACGCCGGTCCGCATCCGTGGCGCCGCTTCGTCGCCCTGGGTGACTCGTTCACCGAGGGCATCGGCGACCCGTTGCCCGACGGCGGTCACCGCGGGTGGGCCGATCGCGTCGCCGAGGTGCTCGGCGCGCAGGTCGACGACTTCGCCTACGCCAACCTCGCCGTGCGCGGCAAGCTCATCGCGCAGATCGTGGCCGACCAGATCGAGCCCGCGCTGGCGCTCAAGCCCGACCTCATCACGATCTCGGCGGGCGGCAACGACGTGATCCGCCCGGGCAGCGACCCCGACGCGGTCTCGCGCCAGTTCGAGGACGCCGTGGCGCGCCTGCGCAGCGGTGGGGCGACGGTCGTGGTGTTCACGGCGATCGACACCGAGTTCACCCCGGTGTTCCGCGGCATCCGGGGCAAGGTCGCGATCTACAACGAGAACATCCGCTCGATCGCCGATCGGTACGACTGCGTCGTCGCCGACCAGTGGGGGCTCAAAGAGGTGCAGGACATGCGCTTCTTCGACGACGACCGTCTGCACTACAACGCCCTCGGTCATCACGAGGTCGCCCGCATGGTGCTGCGTGCGCTGAACGTCCCCAATGACCTCGAGCCGCTGCAAGCCGAGACCCAGGCGATCATGACCTGGCGCGCCGCTCGAGAGAAGGACTTCGTGTGGGCGCGCGAGTACCTCGTACCCTGGGTCCTCCGACGGCTGCGTCACCAGTCATCGGGCGATCACATCCTGCCCAAACGTCCGGAGCCGCTCCCCGTGGTGACCCTCGCTCCGGGGCCGGATGCCGCGGGCCCGCGCGAGACGCAGGTCTGACGCCGTGCGCACTCTCCCCGACGCGGTCACCGCGCTGCTTCGAGCAGCGGACGCCGACACGCTCCTGCGCGACGCCGACGCCCTCGCCGACGCGCTCGCAGACGCCGGGTGGGCTCCCGACGTCGAAAGCGGTCGCTTCAGCGCCGACGGGTGGGACGTCGTGTCGTCGGCCTGGCCGCCGAACGTGTCGGTGTTCCGCGACGGCGACCTGCTCGACGTGCGCCGCGACGCGCTCTCGATCGTCGCGACGATGCACGCCGAACCGCACCGCTGGGTCTTCGACACCGAGGGTCCGGACTGGTCGGGCTGGAGCGCCGACGACCCGCGGTGGGACGACGAGCCGGTCGACTGGCTCCTCTGGCGTGGGCAGGGTGTCGTCGTGCAGCTGTTCACCGCGCCCGCCATGACCGCCGGGCCTGGCACGCTCCCGCCCCACCTGCACCTCGCGATCGAGCGCGAAGATTCTCCATCCGAGGGCCTGCCGCGCGACGAGGCGCGAGACCGCCGCGTGGCATCCGAGGGAAGCGTCGTCGAGCGGTGGTTCCTGGTGGGCGAGCCCGACCTGCCCGACGAGATGCTCGCCGTGCTCGAGGGCGACCCGGATCAACGCGTCAGCGCCGCCGCCGCCTCGGAGCGCCGCATGCGCGTCGGCGGGTTCGACGACCCGACCGGCTGAGCCGACGCGCGGTCCTCGGTCTCAGCCGCGGTGCCCGCGCCCCAGCTCCCACAGCGCCACCGCGCTCGCCGCGGCGACGTTGAGCGAGTCGACTCCTCCGGCCATGGGGATCGTCACCACGGTGTCGGCCGCGGCGAGCGCGTAGCGGCTGAGCCCGTCTCCCTCGGACCCCATCAGCAGGGCGACGCGCTCGTGTCCCGCGGCCGAGAACGCGTCGAGCGCCACCGCGTCGTCGGACAGCGCGAGGGCGGCCAGGTGGAAGCCGGCGTCGTGCAGGAGGGGGGTGGCATCCGTCCACTCGGGCAGCCGCGTCCACGGCACCTGGAAGACCGTGCCCATGCTCACGCGGACGCTGCGCCGGTACAGCGGGTCCGCGCATCGCGGAGTGACGAGCACGGCATCCGCCCCGAGTGCGGCGGCCGACCGGAACGCCGCCCCGATGTTGGTGTGGTCGACGATGTCCTCGAGCACGACGACGAGCCGCGCGTCCCTCACCACGTCGGCCACGGATGCCAGCGGAGGCCGATGCATGGAGGCCAGCAGCCCGCGGTGCACGGTGTACCCGGTGACCTGCTCGGCGATCTCGGCGGGGACGACGTAGACCTCGGCATCCTCCCCCACCAGCGCGAGGGCGTCGGCGAGGAACTTCTCCTGCACGAGGACCGAGCGCGGACGGTGTCCGGCGCGGAGGGCCCGGTCGAGGACCTTGGACGATTCCGCGATGTACAGCCCGCCCGCGGGCTCGCTCACGCGGCGCAGCGACACGTCGGTGAGGTCGCGGTAGTCGGCGAGACGCGGGTCGTCGGCGGAGTCGAGCGGGATGACGGGCATCGTCCCATCGTGCCAGCACCGCCCCCTTCTCCTCCTGTCGGGGTCCGATCCCCGAGCGCGCGAGAAACGCGGCACCCGCGGTCGCTCCGTCGGTGTCTCGGGAACGCGAGGCCGCGGCGCCGGCCGGCCCGGCGGGGATCACGAGCGCGTGAGCCGGTGTCGGCGCCCCGCCATAGACTCGACTCGATGGAGGTGCGCATGACCGACACGACGGAGGATGCCGGGTTCTCGGCATCCATCGATCGAGCTGTCGAGGTGCTCGCCGGCCGCCGGGTGGCCGTGTTGACCGGCGCCGGGGTCTCCACCGACTCGGGCATCCCCGACTACCGCGGCAAGGGCGCCCCCACGCGCACGCCGATGACGGCGCAGCAGTTCCTCGCGAGCGCCGAGGCGCGCCGGCGCTACTGGGTCGGCAGCCATCTCGGGTGGAAGGTGTTCGCGGCGGCCGAGCCCAACGGCGGTCACCGGGCCCTCGCGGCGCTCGAGGCCGCAGGGGTGGCCAACGGCGTCGTGACGCAGAACGTCGACGGTCTGCACGTGCGGGCGGGCAGCGGCCGGGTCGTCGAGCTGCACGGGACCATGCGCCGGGTGGGGTGCCTGCACTGCGGGCAGGTGTTCGACCGCCGCGATCTCGCCGAGCGCGTCGAAGCCGACAACCCGTGGATCACCCTCCCCGAGAACGTCGAGCTCGGACCCGACGGCGACGTGACGCCGGCGTCCGCCGACGGGTTCGTCGTCCCCGTCTGCTCCGTGTGCGGCGGCACGCTCAAACCCGACGTCGTCTTCTTCGGCGAGTACATCCCGGTCGAGAGGTTCCGCGAGGCCGAGCAGCTCGTGCACACCAGCGACGCCCTCGTCGTGGCCGGGTCATCGCTCGTGGTGAACTCCGGCATCCGGCTCGTGGAGCGGGCGCGCCGCAAGCGCCTGCCGGTCGTCATCGTCAACCGCGGCGAGACGCGGGCCGATCAGCGCGCGAGCGTGAAGATCGACGGCAGCACGACCGAGGTGCTCCAGGCGTTCGCCGCACGGCTGCCGGGCCTGCTCTGACGCCGACGCGCCGCGAGCTTCCGCCCGTCGCCCCCGGGATCCCGGAACCCTCACCGCGTGCCGCCGGTTAGGCTCGGACGGTGACGATCCTGACTCTAGTGCGACACGGTGAGACGGCCTGGAACCACGGGGGCCGCATCCAGGGCTCGACCGACATCCCCCTGAACGACACGGGTCGCATCCAGGCTCAGGGCATCGCCGAGACGCTCGCCGCCGAGTTCGCCGGACGCGACGTCGTCGTCGTCTCGAGCGACCTGTCGCGCGCCGCCGAGACGGCCGACGTCATCGCCGCCGCCCTGGGCACCACGGTGAGCCGACGGATGCCGGGACTCCAGGAGCGCTCCTACGGCGAGGCCGAGGGGATGGACGCCCCCACCTTCTACGACACCTACGGACCGTGGCACGCCGCCGACGTGCCCGGCGCAGAAGCCTGGCCGGTCGTGCGCGAGCGCGCCCTCGCCGCGATCGCCGAGGTGGTGGCATCCACCCCCGCCGACGTCGACGTGATCGCCGTCGCGCACGGCGCGCTGATCCGCGAGGTCATCATGCACGCCACCGACGGGCAGTTCCCCCGCGAGGGCGAGCGGCTGCCGAACTGCTCGGCGACCACGTTCCGCCTCGACGGCGACGCGTGGGAGATGCTCGCGTACGCGGGCGTCGCGGGCTAGGCCGGATTGGATCACGGGAGCGGCGACCAGAGGTCCCTGAGCCCGTCGAAGGGACCGAGACCCGCTCACCGCCGCGCCGGCGAGCGCCGCTCAGCCCGCCCGCGCGACCAGCGCGCGCGCGTGGCGGAGGATCGGTTCGTCGATCATGCGCCCCTCGAAGCGGAACGCGCCGCCCTCGGCCTCCGCGAGCACGCCGTGCGCCCAGCGCAGCTGCTCCGGCGTCGGCGCGTACGCCGCACGGATGGTCTCGACCTGGCCCGGGTGAATGCACGCGGTGGCCGCGAACCCCGAGGCCGCGGCATCCTGAGCTTCGGCGGAGAGACCCTCGAGGTCTCCGATGTCGACGTGTACCGCGTCGATCGCACGTTTGCCAGCAGCTCCCGCGGCGAGCAGGACCCGGGCGCGGGCGAGGCGCGCGACGTCGCGATAGGTGGCGTCGGCGAACCGGCTCGAGGTGCCGCCGAGGCTCGCGACGAGGTCTTCGGCGCCCCACATGAGCGCGACGACCTGCGGGACGGCGGCGAGCTGCTCCGCGTGCACGACCCCGCGCGCGGTCTCGCACAGGGCGACGACGTCGTAGCCCTCGAGGGGGGCGAGGGATGCCGTGTCCTCGGCCTTGGCGACCATCACGGTGCGCACGCGCGTCTGCGCGAGAGCGGCGAGATCGCGCGCGAACTCCGGCGTCTCGGGGCCGTTGACCCGCACGATGACGCGGTCGGGGTCGGGATCGGCGGCGATCATCACCTCGCGAGCGGCGGGCTTGGCGTCCGGGGCGACGGCGTCCTCGAGGTCGAGGATCGCGGCGTCCGCTCGGTCGAGGGCCTTGGCCAGCCGCTCGGGGCGGTCGCCGGGTACGAACAGCAGAGCGGGCCCCAGGGCGAAAGGTCGCGTCGCCGCGCGCGAGTCGGGGTGCACGCCGCTCACGCCGCCGCCTCCTGCGCCCACACCAGCACCGTGCGCGTCGCGGTCGCCACGACCTCGTCGTTCTGCGAGCGACCGGTGTGCGCCATGACGACGACCCCCTGACCCGGGCGGGATGCCGACGGCCGCACCGAGACGATCTCGGTCTCGGCCGTGAGGGTGTCGCCGACGAACAGCGGAGCGGGGAAGCTCACATCGGTGAGACCGAGCTGCGCGACGAGCGTCCCCTGCGTGAGCTGCGCGACCGACAGCCCGACGAGCGTCGACAGGGTCCACATCGAGTTCACGAGCGGCCGTCCGAAGGGCTGCGACGAGGCGTAGGCGGCGTCGAGGTGCAGCGCCTGCGGGTTCATCGTGAGGGTGGTGAAGAGGACGTTGTCGGCGTCGGTCACCGTTCGGCCGGGTCGGTGCGCGTACCTCTCCCCCACGACGAATTCCTCCAGATACAGGCCCCGCTGCTCGATCATGCGGCCACGGTACCGGTGAGTCCCAGCGCGCGCGAGATCACCATGAGCTGCACCTCGGTGGTGCCCTCGCCGATCTCGAGGATCTTCGAGTCGCGGTAGTGCCGCGCGACGGGGTACTCGTTGATGAACCCGTTGCCGCCGAACACCTGCGTCGCGTCCCGGGCGTTGGCCATCGCGGCGTCGCTCGCCGTCATCTTGGCGACGGCGGCATCCACCGAGAAGGGCTTTCCGGCGTCGCACAGGCGGGCGGCATGCACCCACGCCAGGCGGGCCGTGTGCACGCGCGCGTGCATGCGCGCCAGCAGGAACTGCATGCTCTGCCGCGTCGAGAGGCGCTCGCCGAAGACCGTGCGGCTGTGGGCGTAGTCGACGGCGGCTTCGAGACACCCCTCCGCGGCGCCCGTGGCGAGGGCGGCGATCGCGACCCGGCCCTCGTCGAGCGTGCGCAGGAAGTTCTTGAAGCCCTGGCCGCGCTCACCGAGCAGATTCGCGGCAGGGACCCGCACCCCGTCGAAGGTGAGAGGGTGGGTGTCACTGGCGTTCCAGCCGACCTTGTCGTACGCGGGGCCCACGGTGAAGCCGGGTGTGCCGTTCGGGACGATGATCGTCGAGATCTCGGGGCGATCGCCCGTGCGACCGGTCACCGCGGTGACCGTGACGAAGCGGGTGATGTCGGTGCCGGAGTTGGTGATGAACTGCTTCGAGCCGTCGATCACCCATTCCTCGCCCTCGAGACGCGCGGTGGTGCGCGTGGCGCCGGCGTCACTGCCCGCCTCGGCCTCGGTCAGGCCGAACCCGGCGAGCGCCCGCCCCGCGACGAGGTCGGGGAGGTACTGCGCCTTCTGTTCGGCGGTACCGTAGCGGTAGATCGGCATGGCACCCAGGCCCACGCCCGCCTCGAGGGTGATCGCCATCGACTGGTCGACGCGCGCGACGCCCTCGATCGCGACGCACAGGCTCGCGTAGTCGCCGCCCTGTCCGCCGACCTCCTCGGGGAACGGGAGGCCGAAGAGGCCGAGCTCGCCCATCTGCTCGACGATGTCGAGGGGAAGCTCGTGCGCGCGATCGGCCTCGTACGAGCGCGGCGCGATCACCTCGTCGGCGAACTCGCGCACCATCGCGCTCAGCTCGCGCTCGTCGTCGGTGAAGGCCTGCTGGCTGTCGATGCTCACGGGTGGGTCTCCTTGTGGGATGGGATGGGGGTGGATGCCGGGGATGCGGCGGAGGAGGAGGCGGACCCCGTCGACGGCCCCGAGGCCGAGGGGGTGCCGGTCCCTTCGACAGGCTCAGGGACCTCGGGGGCAGGGACCTCGGGCGCCGGGCTCACCGTCGCGACCACCGCGTCGCGGGCGACCTGGGTGCCGCGGGTGACGTGCAGGCGCAGCACCCCGGGGTGGGGTGCGGTCACGGTGTGCTCCATTTTCATGGCCTCGATGGTGACGAGTCGGGCGCCCGCTTCGACGGCGTCTCCGTCCGCGCCGTGCACCGCGACGACGGTGCCGGGCAGCGGGGCGACGAGCTCGGGATCGACGGCGCCGGGTGCGCGTCCCGCGCTCGCGCGGCGGCGCGCGGCGGTGTCCCGACGCGAGACGACCCGCAGGCGATGGGCCGCGCCCTCGGCGTGCGCCCAGTACTCGATCGGCCCGCCCACGACCCGCGCAGCACCGGCGGCGGGCGATGCCGTGTGCACGCGCCCCGCGTCATCCTGCAGCCATACCGTCCGATGCGCCCGCGCTCCCCCGGCGCGCCACGCCCCGACGCGGCCCCAGACCGAGCCCTCGGCCGGAGCGGCGGCATCCACGACCCGCTGCGCCACCGCCGCGAGCGCAGCCGGTGACGGTTCCGGAGACTCGGGCGTGCCTCTGCGGTCGAGCACGCCCGTGTCGAGGTCGCCGGCGCGCACCGCCGGTTCGGCCAGGAGTGCGCGGAGGTCGGCGATGTTGGTGTCGACGCCGAGCACGACGGTCTCGGCGAGGGCGGCGTCGAGGCGCGCCAGGGCGGTCTCACGGTCGGGGCCGTGGGCGATGACCTTGGCGATCATGGGGTCGTACAGAGAGCTGATCACGGTCCCCGTCTCGACGGCGCTGTCGACGCGGGCGGGTCCCGGATGCCACGCGGTCACCGTCCCGGTGGCGGGGAGGTATCCGCGCGCCGGCGTCTCGGCGTACACGCGCGCCTCGATCGCGTGCCCGTCGAGTCGGATCTCGGGCAGGTCGAGGGCGTCGCCTGCGGCGACGCGCAGCTGCTGTTCGACGAGGTCGATCCCGGTGACCATCTCGGTCACGGGGTGCTCCACCTGGAGGCGCGTGTTCATCTCGATGAAGAAGGGCTCGTCGATCCGGTCGCCGGCGACGAGGAACTCGACCGTCCCGGCACCCAGGTAGCCGACGCTGCGGGCGGCGGCCACCGCGGCTTCTCCGAGGCGCGCGCGCGTCGCGGCATCCACCACGGGTGAGGGCGCCTCCTCGACGACCTTCTGATGACGTCGCTGCAGGGTGCACTCGCGCTCTCCGAGGGAGATCGTCGTGCCGTGCGCGTCGGCGAGCACCTGCACCTCGATGTGCCGCGGGCGCTCCAGCAGCCGCTCGAGCAGCAGGGTGTCGTCGCCGAACGCGGCGGCGGCCACCCGACGGGCCGTGGCGAGCGCATCGGCCAGGTCGGCGGGGCCGGTCGCGACCGTCATCCCCTTCCCGCCGCCGCCGGCGGAAGGCTTCACGAGCAGCGGATACCCGGCGCGGTCGGACGCGGCGGCGATCTCGTCGTCGCTCAACCCCGCCGCCGAGAAGCCCGGCACGATCGGCACTCCGTGCGCGGCGACGTGCTCCTTGGCGCGGATCTTGTCGCCCATGACCTCGAGCGCCTCGATACCGGGGCCCACGAACACGACACCGGCCGCGGTGCACGCGCGGGCGAAGCCGGCGTTCTCGCTGAGGAAGCCGTAGCCGGGGTGCACGGCATCCGCTCCGCTGGACACGGCGGCGTCGACCACGGCGTCGACGTCGAGATACGACGGCACCCGCACCGCGCGGTCGGCTTCTCGCACGTGGGGGGAGCCGGCATCCGCGTCGGTGTACACCGCCACGGAACGGATGCCGAGGCGTCGGAGCGTGCGGAACACGCGGCGGGCGATCTCACCGCGGTTGGCGACGAGAACGGAGGAGAAAGGGGGATTCTCCGGCCGGGGGGTGGTGACGTCAGGGGTGCGGGGATCGGGGCTGGTGAAAGCGGGAACGCTCATGGTCACATCCGGAAGAGGCCGAAGCCCCGGTCGGCCAGCGGCACGCGGCTGACGACGTCGAGAGCAAGCCCCAGCATCGTGCGCGTGTCGACGGGATCGATCACGCCGTCGTCCCAGAGGCGCGCGGTGGCGTAATACGGGTCGCCCTGCTCGTCGTAGCGGGCGCGGATCGGGTCTTCGAACGCCCGCTGCTCGGCATCCGTCCACTCCTCGCCCCGTGCGGCGCGCTGGTCGCGCTGGACGGTGGAGAGGACGGATGCCGCTTGCGCTCCGCCCATGACCGAGATCCGGCTCGCGGGCCAGCTCCACAGGAACCGCGGGTCGTACGCGCGGCCGCACATGGCGTAGTTGCCGGCTCCGTACGACCCGCCGACGAGGACGGTGAGCTTGGGCACGCGCGTGGTGGCGACGGCGGTGACCATCTTGGCGCCGTCTTTCGCGATGCCTCCGGCCTCGGCATCCCGCCCCACCATGAACCCGGTGATGTTCTGGAGGAACAGCAGGGGGATGCCGCGCTGGTCGGCGAGTTCGATGAAGTGCGCCGCCTTGAGGGCCGACTCGCTGAAGAGCACGCCGTCGTTCGCGATGATGCCGACCGGATGCCCGTGCAGGCGGGCGAAGGTCGTGATGACGCTCTCGCCGTACAGCGCCTTGAACTCGTGCAAGGAGTCGGCGTCGACCAGGGTGTCGATGATCGCGCGCATGTCGACGGGCTGCGCGACGTCGACCGGGACGATGTCGTAGAGATCCTCCGGCGCGCGAGACGGATCCCGCGGGGCGTCGATCTCCCACACCGGAGGCGGGGTGGGGGGCAGAGTCGCGATGATGTCGCGCACGATCTCGAGCGCGTGCTCGTCGTCGTCGGCGAGGTGGTCGACCACGCCCGAGCGGCGCGCGTGCAGATCGCCGCCGCCGAGCTGCTCGGCGGTGACGTCCTCGCCGATCGCGGCTTTGACCAGGGGCGGTCCGCCGAGGAAGACCGTGCCCTGGCCCCGCACGATCACGCTCTCGTCGCTCATCGCCGGCACGTACGCCCCGCCCGCCGTGCACGAGCCCATGACCGCGGCGATCTGCGCGACACCGCGCGCCGACAACTGCGCCTGGTTGCGGAAGATGCGACCGAAGTGCTCGCGGTCGGGGAACACCTCGTCCTGCATCGGCAGGAAGGCGCCACCCGAGTCGACCAGGTAGACGCATGGCAGGCGGTTCTCGAGCGCGATCTCCTGCGCGCGCAGGTGCTTCTTCACGGTGAGGGGGAAGTACGCACCGCCCTTCACCGTCGCGTCGTTGGCGACCACCATGACGTGGCGCCCGTGCACGAGACCGATGCCCGCGACGACCCCCGCGGCCGGAGCGCCGCCGTCGTAGAGCCCGTGGGCGGCGAGAGGGGCGACCTCGAGGAACGGGCTGCCTTCGTCGAGGAGGCGGTCGACGCGCTCTCGTGCGAGGAGCTTGCCGCGAGCCGAGTGGCGTTCCCGGGCGGCCTCGGATCCCCCGCGGGCGGTGCGCGCGAGGGTGGCGCGGAGCTCGGCGGCGAGATCGCGCTGCGTGGTGGCGGTGCCTCGGGCGCCGAGGTCGGCGCGCCGAGGTGCGTCGACCGCGGGCGGTGCGGCTGAGACCTCCGCGGGTGCGGGTTCCGCGGTCGCGGTCGCTGCGGAGGAGTCCGGTGTCGTGCTCATGGCGGCTTTCCGTTCCGGTGGCCGCGTCGTCGACAGCCCCGTCGATTTCAGTTAATGTTGGCTAACTGAGTCCCCAGGCTAACCCGAGCGGATGCCGATGACAAGACCTCTCGACCCCTCCCGCGCCGCGGCCGCCGACGACACGGCGACTCCCCCGGCGGCAGCCCGCGCCACGGCCCCGTCCACGGCGCGCGACCGCGCCAAGGCCGAGCGCCGGGCGGCGCTGCTCGCCGCGGCCGCACGGTTGTTCGCCGAGCGGGGATTCGACGGAGTGACCCTCGGCGACATCGGCGAGGCCGCCGGCGTCAGCGGGCCCGCCGTCTACCGCCACGTCGCGAGCAAGCAGGCACTGCTCGGCGCGATCCTCGTCGACGTCAGCGAGCGCCTCCTCACCGGCGGACGCGCCGTCGCGGCCGCGCATGGTCCCGCGCCCGCCGCCGACGTGGCCACCCGCGGGACCCCCGGCGCCTCGGGCACCCCCGACCGGCGTGTCGCCGACGTCTCGAGCCGTTCTGCCCGCCCGGCATCCGGGGTCCTCGCCGCCCTCGTCGATTTCCACGTCGCGTTCGCGCTCGCCGAGGCCGACGTCATCCGCGTGCAGGACCGCGACCTCGATCGCCTCGCGCCCGACGACCGCCGCGCGGTGCGCCGCCTGCAGAACGCGTACGTCGAGGTGTGGACCGACGCGCTGGCGTCCCCGGATTCACACGCGCGGGACCGGCACGCGCAGACCCCGGGTGCCGAGTCCCCCGCCGAACGTCGGGTGCGCGCCCTCGCGTGCTTCGGCCTCATCAACTCGACCCCGCACAGCGTGCGGGGCGTGCCCGCATCGCGCGTGCGCCCGACGCTCACGCGCATGGCGCTGGCCGCACTGACGGCCTGAGCGCGCTCGCCCCTCCGGGATCGCGCGTCCACGACAGCGGAGGCCCCGGTCACCCCCTCCGGGTGTTCCGCACGCTCGAGCGCGCGCGGCCCGCGCCGAGAACCGGGCGCCGCCGCCTGACGGCGCCCGGAACCTTCACCGCAGCAGCATCGCCCGTCCGGGCTCGCGCAGCACGCCCGCGACGTCGGTGAGGAATCGCGCGGCCTCGGCCCCGTCCACGACGCGGTGGTCGAACGACAGGCTGAGGGTGAGCACGTCGCGCAGGGCGATCTCGCCGTGGTGCTCCCACGGCGTGCGCCGCACGGCGCCGACGGCGAGGATCCCGGCCTCCCCCGGATTGAGGATCGGCGTCCCGGCATCCACCCCGAAGACTCCGACGTTGGTGATGGAGAACGTCCCGCCCGTCATGTCGGCCGGGGCCGTGCGGCCGGCGCGCGCCGTGCCGGCCAGTTCGGCGATCGCGTCGGCGAGGTCGACGAGCGGCAGGCGCTCGGCATCCCGCACGATCGGCACGACGAGACCGCGATCCGTCGCGGCCGCGATGCCGAGATTCACGTAGTGGTGCTCGAGGATCTCGCCGGCGGCCTCGTCCCACCGCGCGTTCAGCGCCGGTGTGCGCCCGAGGGCGAGGCACACGGCCTTGGCGACGACGGCCAGCACGCCGATCCGATGCCCGTCGAGGGCGCGGTCGGTCTTGAGGGATGCCAGCAGCTCGGTCGTGGCGGTGACGTCGACCGTGAGGAAGGTCGTGGCGTGCGGCGCCGTGAAGGCGCTCTGCACCATCGCCGCGGCGGTGTGCTTGCGCACGCCGCGGATGGGCGTCCGGGTGACCCGCTCGCCGGGATCCGGGCGAGCGGCGGTGGAGGCGGGTGCGGCCGGGGGGACCGTCGACGCGGAGACGGAGCGAGCGACGGATGCCACCGGCACCCGTGCCGCGTACTCCTCGACGTGCGCGCGCGTCACCGCCTCCCCGGGGTGGGCGGCCGCGACGAGGACGAGATCGACCCCGAGGTCCTTCGCGAGCTTGCGCACCGGAGGCGTCGAGCGAGGACGCTCGAGCGGTAGGTCGATGGGACCCGTGCGCACCGCATCATGGGGCGCCGCCTCGCGGACCGCCGTGTCGGCGTCGAGGGTCGCCGTGCCGGCGGCGGCTCGGGCGCGGCGCTTCGGCCGACTGCCCGAGACCGGCGCGGCCCCGTAACCGACCAGGTTGGGCGTCGCCCGCTCGGCCTCGGCCGCTGCCGCCACCGCGGGAGGCGCCGCGGACTCGTCCGCGTCCTCGCGCTCCGTCGCCGCCGCACGCTCCGTCCGTGTCGCGGCCGGCGCCGGGTCGTCGGCATCCGTCCCGCCCACGGCGAACGACACCAGCGGGGAGCCGACGGCCACCACATCGCCGGCGGCCGCGTGCAGGCCCTGCACGGTTCCGGCGTAGGGCGAGGGGATCTCCACGACCGCCTTGGCCGTCTCGACCTCGGCGATCGTCTGGTTCAAGGTCACCACATCGCCCTCGGCGACGAGCCACGCGACGATCTCGGCCTCGGGCAGCCCCTCGCCGAGGTCGGGGAGCAGGAACTCGGCGATCATCGCGCACCCCCGCCCACGATCGATGCGTGCGAGCCGCCGGGTGCGGTTCCCGGCGCGTCGCGCTCGAGCACCCGGTCGACGGCGTGCAGCACGCGGTCGAGGTCGGGCACGTGGTGCTTCTCGAGCTTCGACGGCGGATACGGGATGTCGTGACCGGTCACGCGCTGGGGAGGCGCCTCGAGGTACTCGAAGCACTGCTCGGTGATGCTCGCGATCAGCTCCGCGCCCATCCCCGCCTGACGTGCGGCCTCGTGCGTCACGACGACGCGCCCGGTCTTGCGCACGGATGCCGCAACGGTGTTCATGTCGATCGGCGAGAGCGAGCGCAGGTCGATGACCTCGAGCGAGACACCCTCGTCCCCCGCGGCGAGGGCGGCGTCGAGGGCCGTGCGCACCTGGGCGCCGTAGGTGACGATCGTCGCGTCGGTGCCTTCGCGGGCGACGCGCGCGAGGTGCAGGGGCGGCGCGTCGGCGAGGTCGGCGTCCAGGTCGACCTCGCCCTTCGAGTGGTAGAGGCGCTTGGGTTCGAAGAAGACGACGGGATCATCGGATGCCACCGCCTGCTGCAGCATCACGTAGGCGTCCTGCGGGGTGCTCGGGGCGACCACGCGCAGTCCCGCGGTGTGGGCGAAGTACGCCTCGGGCGACTCGGAGTGGTGCTCGGCCGCGCCGACTCCCCCGGCCCACGGGATGCGGATCACCAGCGGCATCCGGATCCGACCGTTGCTGCGGTAGTGCAGTTTCGCGACCTGGCAGACGATCTGGTCGAAGGCCGGGTAGACGAAGCCGTCGAACTGGATCTCGACGACCGGGCGGTACCCGCGCAGGGCGAGGCCGACGGCGGTGCCGACGATGCCCGCCTCCGCGAGCGGGGTGTCGACGACCCGCTGCGCGCCGAAGCGCTGCTGCAGGCCGTCGGTGACGCGGAACACGCCGCCCAGGGCGCCGATGTCCTCGCCCATGAGGAGGACCTTCTCGTCGCTCTCGAGGGCTTTGGCCAGGCCCGCGTTGATCGCGGAACCGAGGGTCAGCGCGGTCATCGCGAGATCTCCTTTCCATCCACCGTGCGTGCGTCGGTCGCCCGTACGCTGAGCGCGGTCACTTCTCGAACCCCGCGAGGTACGCGACGTACTCCGCCTTCTGCCACTCCAGGCCGGGGTGCGGCTCGGCGTACACGTGGTCGAACATCGTCTCGGGCGAACGGGTGGTCGCGCCGATACAGGCCGCGCGCACGTCGGCGGCGAGGGCGTCGGCGGCGCGGGCCACCTCGTCGAGGGCGGAGTCGTCGAGCACGCCCTCGGCACGGAGGTAGGCCTCCAACCGGGCGATCGGGTCGCGCTGCGACCACGCCTCGACCTCGGCGGCGTCACGGTAGCGCGTGGGGTCGTCGCTCGTGGTGTGCGGGCCCATGCGATAGGTCACCGCCTCGATGAAGGAGGGGCCTTCGCCGCGACGCGCGCGGTCGAGGGCCCACCGCATCGCGGCGACGCACGCGAGGGCGTCGTTGCCGTCGATGCGCATGCTCGGGATGCCGAACCCCGGCGCCCGACCCGCGATCGGGTACTTCGCCTGCACGGTGACGGGCTCGCTGATCGCCCACTGGTTGTTGGAGCAGACGAAGACCACGGGGGCGCGGAACGACGAGGCGAAGATCATCGCCTCGTTGACATCACCCTGGCTGGTGGCGCCGTCGCCGTAGTACGCCACGGCCACGTCGGTCGAGCCGTCGCGCTGCGCGCCCATGGCCCAGCCGGTCGCGTGCAGCGATTGGGCGCCGATGATGATCTGCGGGGGCGCCGCGTTGATGGTGGTGTGGTCGTAGGCGGAGTGCTCCTCACCGCGCCAGGCGAGCACGTAGTCGGCGGGCTGGGCGCCGCGGCCGAGCAGCACGCCGTGCTCGCGGTAGCTGGGGAAGACGAAATCGCCGGGGGCGAGGGCGTGCGCGGTGCCGACCTGCACGGCCTCCTGGCCACGGCATGGGGCCCACAGGGCGAGCTGACCCTGACGCTGCAGGGCGACGCCCTCGGCGTCGAGGCGACGCGTGAGGACCATGTCGCGGTGGAGGGCGCGCAGCTCCTGCGGCGAGAGGTCGGCGATCCACGGGTCGAGCTCGGCATCCGGGATCCGCGAGCCGTCGGGCTCGAGCAGGCGCGAGACGTCGTCGACGTCGCCGCGGGTGCCGGTGGGTCCGCGGTCGGCGGCTCCCTGCTCCGGCGTGGTCTGGGTGTACGTCATCGTCATCCCTCCAGGTGCGGCCCGGGGCTCCTCGTGAGAGCCGGGGCGGTCCGGGTGTCGGCAACTCCGCCGACGAGGCCGACCGTACGCGCGGAATGCACCCCGCTCAAGACCTCGCCGTCATATTGAGCAAGGTGCCCATTGCGGAGGGCGGTGACACTGCTAATGTTTCGCACCATGAGCAAGCTCGACGCGGTCGACCTCGACCTCCTCCGCGCCCTGTCCGCCGACCCGCGCGCCACCGTCGTCGCGCTCGCCGAGAAGCTCGGCCTCTCGCGCAACACCGTGCAGGCCCGCATGAGCCGCCTCGAACGCGGCGGCGTCTTCCTGTCGTACGAGCGCACACTGTCGGCCGAGGCGCTGGGCTTTCCAATCGAGGCGTTCCTGCAGGTGACGGTGCGTCAGGCCGAGCTCCCCGCGATCCGCGAGGAGCTCGCGAAGGTCCCCGAGGTGCTGCAGGCCCACGGCCTCAGCGGCCAGGTCGACCTGCTCGTGCGCGTCGCGTGCCGCGATACCCAGCACCTGTTCGACACCGATGCGCGCATCCTCGCGATCGAGGGCGTCGAGCGCACCGAGACCTCGCTCGTGATGGGCGAGGTCATCGGCTATCGCGTGGCCCCTCTGATGGACCTCGCGCGGACGCACCCCTGATCGGGGCGTCACCCGGAGCGATGTCGCGCACCACATGAACCAGGGTGGAGCGCAACCAGCGCGACGCCTCGTCGTCGTCGACGCGTCGGTGCCACCGCTGCTCCACGGGCGCGGTCGGCAGCTCGAGCGGGAGATCGAGGATACGTAGCGGCATCCCGTCATCCCGGAGATGGGATGCCAGGACCCACGGCAGCAGGCATACGAGATCGCTTCCCAGCACCGTCAGCGCGCCGACGATATAGCTCGGCACCACGACGGCGACCTCGCGTCGGCGCCCGCCGGCCTCGAGCAGGTCGTCGACCGGCCCCCGCGCGAGCCCGCGACGCGACGCCGAGACGTGCGGGACGGAGCAGAAGTCGTCGATCGAGACGTGCGCGGCGCGCCCCAACGAGCTCTGCTCCGAGACGACGGCGACGAAGCGATCGGTGAAGAGCGCCTCCGACAGCACATCGGGTGCGGGGTGGATGACGATGCCGACATCGAGGTCGAGCGAGCCGTCGCGCAGCGCCTCCGCGGTCTTCGACTCCTGCGCCTCGAACCGCAGGCGCACGCCTGGCGCTTCTCGCTGGACACTCCGTTGCAGCCGTGGAATCAACGCGGGGGCGAGCGCATCGTTGATGCGGATGACGAAGGTGCGGTGCCAGGTCCGGGGCTCACCGCCGGTGTCCCGCCGGAGCAGATCGGTCTCGTGCAGGATGCGACGCACGCGCGTGACGCTCCGCTCGGCGAACGGCGTCGGGGCGAACCCGCGACCGGCCCGGACCAGGATGGGGTCCCCCATCGCGTGACGCAACCTTCCGAGCGCCCTGCTGGTGGCCGCGACCGACAGGTGCAGCTTCTCGGCCGCGCCGGTGACGGTTCCGGCATCCATCACCGCGTCGAACACGCGGAGGAGGTTGAGGTCGATGTCGTCCACACCACGATTGTGCGGCACGCAAACGTGGGTTGCCGACGTTGCGCTTCCCGAAAGGTACGGGGCGACTCAGACTCGAGAAGTACCGACAACCCGGAGGAACCATGCCCCGCACCATTCGACCCACCGCTTTCGGAGACCCGGACGTCCTCGTCGTCGCCGACACGCCCATGCCCGTCCCGCAGCACGGCGAGATGGTCGTGCGCGTGCGAGCGGCCGGAGTGAACCCGATCGATCGGAAGGTGTACAGCGGAAGCTTCCACGGCAACGACGCGACTCTTCCCGCGCTCGGCCTGGAGTGCGCGGGCGTCGTCGACGCGGTCGGCGCCGGCGTCACCACCGCCGCGATCGGCGACGAGGTGATCGTCTACCCCGTGACCGCGGCGTACGCCGATGTCGTGTGCGTCCCCGCCACGTCGCTGATCCCGAAACCGGTCGGTCTCAGCTGGGCCGAGGCCGGGGGGCTTCTGCTGGCCGGAACGACCGCTGCCCATGCCCTGAGCGCGATCGCGGTCGCCGCGGACGACACCGTCCTTGTGCACGGCGGAGCGGGAGCCGTCGGGCTGATGGCCGTTCAGCTCGCCCGCGCTGCCGGAGCGCAGGTGATCGCCACCGCGTCGCCGCGCAACCATGCGTTGCTGCAGGAGCTCGGCGCCACCCCCGTGGCCTACGGGCCGGGCCTTCTCGATCGCGTCCGGCAGGCGGCCCCCACGGGGGTCGACGCCGCCGTCGACGCCGCCGGAACGGACGAAGCGCTCGATGTGTCCCTGGCGGTCGTCGACGACCCGGGACGCATCGCCTCGATCGTGGGATCGGACCGACGCAACGGTACCGGCATCGCGCTCCTCGGCTACGGTCCCGGCCAAGACCCGGGGTTTGCGGTGCGCGAGGGCGCCCGAGGACGACTGGCGGAGATGGCCGGCGAGGGATCCCTCCGCGTGCTCGTATCCGCCACACTCCCCTTGACCGAGGCCGCCCGAGCCCACGAGATGCTGATGTCGGCGCACTCTCCCGGGAAGATCGTGCTCCTCCCGGAGCCGGACCTCGTGGCTCGGTGACCCGGCGCTACGGCGCCGGCACCACCGGGATGCTCGCCGTCTCGGTCGTCGGCTCGGCCGGGCTCCCGGCATCCAGTCGCACCAGCACCACCCCGACGAGGATCAGCGCCCCGCCGACGAACTGGATCGGCGCGGGCGTCTCGCCCAGCAGCAGCCACGCGAAGCCGAGCGCGAACAGCACCTCGCTGAGCCCCACGAACGAAGCGAGGCGCGACCCGATGAGCGGCACCGCGATCACCCCGAGGGCGTAGCCGAGGGTGGTCGCGACCGCGCCGACCCACAGCAGGGGCAGGATGCCGGGAACCTGGAGCCCCGCGAGCGACACCGTGATCGAGGGCGCGGCGAAGGGCAGCACGCCCACCCCCACGAGCAGGCCCATGAGGAGCGTCCCGGTGAGCAGGCCGCCGGCGGCGAGGGCGAGGGGTGGGAGGTCGTCGCCCGCGCGACCGGCGATCACGAAGTACGCGGCCGCGCAGACGGCGGCGCACAGGGCGAAGAGCGTGCCGAGCAGGTCGAAGCGCGCCCCGCTGATGTCGACGACCAGCACGAGTCCGGCCATCGCGACGACCGAGCCGATGAGCACGGCCTTCGACGGCGCGCGGCGGGTGCGCACCCACACGGCGATCACGATGAGCACCGGGGCGATGTACTGGATCAGCAGCGCCACGGCCACCGGCATCCTCTGCATCGCGGCGAAGTAGAACAGCTGGCAGCCGGCGACCGCGGTCAGGCCGAACGACACGATGAGCAGGCCGTGGCGCCGGAGGAACCCGCGCTGCCGCCGGATCGCCGTGATGAGCGCCGGTGAGAGCAGGAGTGCCGCAACACCCATGCGCACGAGGAGCACGGCGCCGAGCGACCATCCTCCGTCGAGGAGCGGTTTGACGAAGGGGCCGCTGGACGAGAACGCCAGCGCCGAGGCGACGGCGATGAGCAGCCCCGTGACGGCGCCGGAGCCGTGGCGGACGGGACGGGGAAGGGTGACGGACGACGTGGTCATGCGGGCCTGCTGTCAGGAGTCAAGAGTGAGTACACTCGTGACAGTACGACCTGAGAATGTCAGGAGTCAACATGGTCTTCATCCGTGACACCGAACTGGTGCTGCGCGCGACCGTCGAACTGGTCAACACCCTCCCTCACACCGAGGTCAGCGGGGTCGACACCCTCACGACTATGGCCGAGCTCGACGACTTCGCCGAGCGGCACACCTACACCGGTTCGCGCGCGCGAGACGAGCGCGAGCTGGCCGCCGTGCGCGGCATCCGGCGCCGGATCCAAGCGCTGTGGAACGTCGATCGCGATGACGCGGTGCCCCTCGTGAACGCGATGCTGCGCGACGGACGCGCCCTCCCGCAGCTCGTGCGGCACGACGAGTTCGACTGGCACATCCACGCGTCCGAGGCGTCGGACCACCTCGCCCAGCGCATGCTCGTCGAGACGGCCATGGCGTTCGTCGACGTCATCCGCGCCGACGAGTACGCCCGCATCCGCGTGTGCGACGCCGACGACTGCGACGGCGTGTACGTGGACTTCTCGAAGAACGGCTCGAAGCGCTACTGCGACTCCGGCAACTGCGGCAACCGCATGAACGTCAACGCCTATCGGAAGCGGAAGGCCGAGACGGCGTAGTGCGGTTCTGGCGCGGCAGAGCTCGCGTCACTCGTCGCCGAGGAACGTCCGGATCGCGGATGCCGCCGCCTCGGGCGTCTCGTAATGGATGAGGTGCCCGACCTCGGGGATCTCCACCAACTCCGCATCGGGGAAGAGGGTCGCGAGGTGCCGCTCGGCCTCGATCGGAGTGATGTCGTCTTTCTCGGCCGCGATCAGGAGCGTCGGCTGCGCGATGCGCGGCGCGAACTCGCGGACGTCGTGCGAGACGCTCGTCACGAACGCCTCGTGCAGCACGTCGCGGTCGGCGAAGCGGGAGAAGTACTCGTCGTGCTGCTCGTGCACGAAGCGCCGCAGCTCCGGGTCGCGCGTCTTGGCCATGGCGTTGCTCATCACCCGCACGATGAGACCGTTGCGCAGCAGTCCGTCACCGATCGCCCGGGGCAGCTTCGCCCCCGCGAGGTAGTAGAACACCGCGAGACGCGTCAGGACACCGCGCGGACCTTCGAGCGCGGGCGCGCCGATCGGGTTGACGAGGATGAGCTTCGGCGTCTCGAGGCCCGCCGCCACCGCCGCGGACGACACGATCGATCCGAACGAGTGCCCGAGAACGACCGCTCCTGGCGCGACGGCGTGGACGAACGCCCGCAGCCACGCGGCGTAGGCCTCCAGGTCGTGCCGACGCCCCGCCAAGGGCGCCGTCTCGCCGAACCCCGGCAGGTCGGGAGACACGACCCGGATGCCGGGGAGATGCGCCACGACCGGATCGAGCCCGTGATGCTCACCGCGGAAGCCGTGCACGGCGACGATCGTGGTGGCGGCGTCGTCGTTCCCGTAGACCCAGTACGCCGTCGTGCCCCCGAGCACCTCGACCTCGCGTCGCTCGACGGGGATCGCGGCGAGCAGGTCGGCGTAGGGGTTCGGCATGGGTTCGATTTTAGGTGGGGGTTCCGACATCCGCCTGGGTACCCCAGTCGCCCGGGGGCGCACTTTTCCTGCACAACACCCGGACCCCGGCATCCCTCCCCCGTCCCTGCCCGCCTCCCCGCCCACGGCAGACCACTCACTCTCCCTCCACAACACCCGGACCCCGGCATCCCTCCCCCGCCTCTGCGCGCCTCGCCGTCCATGTCGGACCTCCGATCTACGGTGACCCCATGACCCTGTGGCAGGCCGAGCCGCTCCCGCTCTTCCAAGCTCCCGAATGGACGCGTCTCGTCGGCGTCTTCGACCTCGAGACGACCGGCGTCGATGTCGAGACGGATCGCATCGTGACGGCGCACGTGGGCGTCATCGACGCCCATGGCCACGTCGTCGACGCGCGCGACTGGCTCGCCGATCCCGGGGTCGAGATCCCCGACGGCGCGGCCGCGATCCACGGGATCACCACCGAGCGGGCGCGGGCCGACGGCGCTCCGGCACCACGGGTCGTGGCCGAGGTGGTCGAGGCGCTGAGCGCCCTGTTCGCCGCGGGGATCCCGGTGGTGGCGTACAACGCCCCCTTCGACTTCTCGATGCTCAAGCACGAAGCCGTCCGGCACGGGGTACCGCCGATCGATGCCCCGTCGCCGGTGATCGACCCTCTCGTCGTCGACAAGACCTACGACCGTTACCGCCGCGGCAAGCGCACGCTGTCGGTCGTGGCCGAGCACTACGCGGTACCGCTGGAGTCTGCCCACGAGGCGTGCGCCGACGCGGTCGCCGCGGGGCGCCTCGCGCTCGCTCTCGCCGACCGTTTCGGCCCCTGGCTCCCCGCCACGCTCGAGGAGCTGCACACGCGCCAGATCTCGTGGGCCCGGGCCCAAGCGGCGAGTCTCACCGAGTACTTCGTCAGAATCGGACGCCTGGATGCCACGGCTCCCCCGCTCGACGGAGCGTGGCCGATCCGCTGAGAAGCGAGCGAGGCCGGGCGAGCGCGCAAAAGGGCTCGCGGACGCCGTACTCAGCACCGCCCCCAGGTCACCCACGTACGCGACACCACCGCGCCGAAGTACCACCTCTTTTCGTCGTTCTCGCGTGTGCGGCATCCGCCCGTCGAAGAATCGGGGGCGCGCTCCCCCTGCGGCATCAGCTCGTCGACGATCCAACCGTCGCGCCCGCCCCGAGATTCCGGCCCTTCGCGGCAATGTCGGAGGTCCCCGATAGCGTTTCGACATGGACACCTCCGCCCCTCTCGCCGACCGGCCGTCACCGGCTGCGCGGTCGTGGGACGGAGTTCCGTGGCCCACCGACGATGAGCTCGAAGACGAGGTCGCGTGGGCCCGTCTGCTCGATTTCGGCGCGGAACGGCACTCCGGCGACGCGTTCTTTTCTGATGACGTCCTCCCCGACGCGCTCGCGGCCCCTCTCGATGCCGCGAGTGCCTCAGCTTCCGATCTCGACGCGATCCTCGGCCACCTCGAGCTGATCGCCGCCGAGCGCCACCGTCTCGCGGCCGACGAGGGCCGTCTCATCGCGGCGGTCCTGCGCGACGCCGCCGCAGACCCGACGCCCTGGGTCGGCCCCGACCCGACCCTCGACCTGGCGTGGAGCGATCCGCGGGGCCGCACGGCCCCCGCGGTGCGACGCGACCGCGTCGATCTCGCGCAGCGCGCGGCGGCTGCCGAGATGGCGGTGCGTCTGCGCCTGTCGGAGCAGACCATCCGCACGCGTGCCACGCATGTCGAGGCGCTCCGAGAGCGCTGCCCCCGGCTGTGGGACGAGTTCGCCGCCGGACGGACGTCGGAACGCCACGCCGTCGAGGCGGCACGGCTCGCGACCTCCCTCCCTGACGACGAGACGGCGTGGAGCGCGTTCGACGACGGCGTCGCCGAGACCGCGGCGAGATTGACGCCCACGAAGTTCACCGTCGCCGCGCGTGCTCTCCGCGAGCGCGTGCACGCCGAGTCGATCGACGTCCGTCATCGCCGCGCCGCGCGCGATCGCGGGGTGTGGATGACGCCGGAACTCGACGGGATGGCCTCGCTCAACGCCCTTCTCCCCGCCGAGCGGGCGCGCAGGATCATGACGCGCCTCGATCTCGCCGCTCGGCACCTATGCGCTGCACCGGACGAGGAGCGCACGCTGGCTCAGCTGCGCGCCGACGTTCTCGCCGACCTCGTGACGACTCCCACGCCCGATGCGGCTGCGGTCGATCTTCCGACCGCCCTCGCGCCTAGAAACGACTCCGGGCCCCAAGTCGACGCCACTTCCCGACACACTGCCGCGCCCGCAGACCCGCCCGCTCCCGCACCCCTGCCAGCACCTCCACCGGCACCCCCGCCCGTCCGAACCCACCCGTCCTCGCCCACCGTCGTCGTCGTCACCATCCCCGCGCTCACCCTCCTCGGTGCTGACGACCGCCCCGCCACCCTCGACGGCTACGGCCCCATCGACCTCGACACCGCGCGCCGTCTCGCCGGTGAAGCGAGCTCGTGGGTGCGCCTGCTGACACACCCCGTCACCGGAGCACCACTCGTGCTCGATCGACAGACGTACCGCGTTCCCGCGGCCCTCCGACGATGGCTCGGCGTGACCTCACCGACCTGCGTCTTCCCCGGCTGCAATCGGCCCGCACGCGATTGCGACCTCGACCACCTCACCGCCTGGGCCGACGGCGGCACCACGGATGCCGACAACCTCGCGCCCGAGTGCCGCCACCACCACCGCCTCCGACACGGGACGCGGTGGACGCCGACGCACGATCCCGCCACAGGCGACCTGCGATGGACATCCCCCCTCGGCGGCACGTACGACACCGATCCGCCGCCGTTCTGAGCGCGAGGCGAGCATCACCCTCGCCGTGCACCGCCCCGGACCCGCGCCCTGCGGCCCGCACCCGCACCCGCACAAAGCTGCCTCCGCATCACCCCGAGCCCGCACCACCCCGCGCCCACACCACCCCGCGCCCACACCAGCCCGCCTCCACACCACCCCGCCGGCGCACGCGCCCTACCCGGCCGCCCACCGTCTCCTGGACGGGCCCGCACCACGGGAATGCCACACTGGTCCCGTGACCTGCCGCATCGCGACCATTCAGATGAAAGCCGTTCCGGGCGACATCGACGCGAACGTCGCTCTCATCGCCCGCCTCGTGGACGACGCCGCGGCGGGAGGAGCAGATCTGGCCCTCTTCCCCGAGGCCGCCGTCACCGGGTACGACGTCCGCGCGTTCACCGGTGCCCTCCCCGAGCTCCGCCCACACGGGTGGTGGGCCCCCGTGCAAGACGCTGTCGACCGCACCGGCGTCGTCGCCGTCGTCAACACCGCCCTTGAGCGCGAGGGATGCCGCGCCCTCAGCGACGTGATCCTCGCCCCCGGTCGCGACCCCCTCGCCGCTTACGACAAGCAGCACCTGCACGACAGCGAACGTACGCTCTTCACACCCGGCGATCATGGCGCCTCGTTCGTCCTGAACGGCCTGCGCTTCGCCCTCTCGGTCTGCTACGACGCGAACTTCCCCGAGCACGCTGCCGCCGCAGGCCGGGCCGGAGCGCACGTCTACCTCAACAGCGGCGCGTATTTTCCCGGGGGCGAGCACCGTCGCGATCTCCACTACGCCGCCCGTGCCCTCGACAACGGCATGTACGTGGTCTTCAGCGGCCTCCTCGGCGGGCCGCACGCCTTCATCGGCGGCTCCGCCGTCTTCGATCCGCTCGGCCGACGCATCGCCGCGGTCGGCGAGGGCGAGCACGTCGCGTTCGCCGACCTCAGCGCGGAGGTCGTCGGCGAGACCCGCGCGCGCCAGCGGATGTGGGCGGATCATCGTGACGAGCTGGGCCCCCACCGCCCCGTGGGGTCGTTCCACACGGCCGACGCGGCGCGCTGACCGGAGGAGCGCCCTCAGCGCGCCCGGCGCAGGCACCCCGTCACACCCGGCGCAGGCCCCCCATCACACCCGACGCAGCCCCCCATCACACCCGACGCAGGCCCCCCATCACACCCGGCGCAGGCACCCCCATCCGCGCTCACGGTCAGCGAGCACCGCTCTCCCCCATCCCCACTCTCCGAGGCCGCTCGCGGCGTTCAGGTGCCCGAACTCCCCGGCGTTGCGGAAGGCGCTCCCCCATGCGGACGCGAATCGTTCCGCGACATCGATCGAGCAGTACGGATCGTCGGAGCCGGCGATCACCGCGCTCGGGCACGTGAGCGGTCGCGCCTCGACGCCCGCGAAGCTCGGAGCGGCGGCCCGGGGAAACCGCTCACCCGCCGGGTTCGGAGGCGCGACGAGCAGCATGCCCGCCACCGTCGCGCGCTTCACCCGCGCGTCCCACTCGGCCGCCGCCCAGCACCCGAGGCTGTGCGCGACCACGATGACATCCTCGCTCGATGCGGCGCGGTCGATGACAGCTCGATCGATCGCCTCCACCCAGTCGTCGAGGTCGGGCTCATCCCACGATCGGGGCGACACCCTCACGGCCGCCTCACCCCACCGTCTTTCCCAGAGGGTCTGCCAGTGCTGCGCGCCCGATCCTCCGATGCCGGGAACGACGACGTATGCAACCATCGAAAGCCGCCTTTTCACTCGCTCACCGCGCCCGCGCGCGGCATCCTGTCCGCGATCATGATGGATCCACTCGATGAATTCATCTCTCGCAAGCGATGTATAGGAAATCGGAACCCAGAACGATGGAATCACTCGACGCGATCGACCGCCGCATCCTCGAACTGCTGCAGAACGACGGGCGATTGTCGGGAGCTGAGGTGGGCCGTCGGGTCGGCCTTTCTCAGCCCGCCGCCAGCGCACGGATCCTGCGCCTCGAACGCGCGGGCGTCATCGCGGGGTACCGCGCGGTGATCGACCCCGCTGCGGTCGGGCTCGTCATCCACGCCGTCATCCGGCTGCGCACCACGCATGCGCTGCTCGCTCAGGCCCGGGAGCTCGCCGAGCGTCTGCCCGACATCACGTCGATGGTCCGCGTGACCGGAGACGACTGCCTGCTGTTCGACGTCAACTGCCCGGACGCCGCGAGGCTGGAGAAAGTGGTCGACGCCCTGGCGCGGTTCGGTCCGGTGACCACGTCGCTCGTCCTCAGCACCTACCCGCCGAAGCCATTGCTGCCCGCGAGGGACGCATGACGGGCGAACACGCACCGGCCACGCCCGCCCACGGAAAACACGAAGCCCCCCGTCTCGAAGGACGAGGGGCTCGCGAAGCGAAACCGCTGAGGATCAACGACCGCCGAAGTTCTTGAAGCGCTGGTTGAACTTCTCGACGCGACCGGCCGAGTCCATGATGCGCTGCTTGCCCGTGTAGAACGGGTGCGAGGCCGACGAGATCTCCACGTCGATGACGGGGTACTCCACGCCGTCGAGCTCGATCGTCTTGTCGCTCGAGACGGTCGAACGGGTGAGGAAGGTGTCGCCCGAACCGAGGTCGCGGAACACGACGGCCTTGTACGTGGGGTGGATGTCAGTCTGCATGGGAGGTCCTTTGAGAAGTGGTGCCCTGGATTCTGCCAGGACGTCAAAGTCTGCGGCGCCGGAGGCACCAACGGAAGAGTCTACCAGGCCCGAGCCGAGGCCGACGCCGAGAGAGGCCCCGCCGTCCGGGATCACACCGCGCGAGCGGCGTACCGACCGGCGTCGTGCGTGAGGGTGATGTCGAGACCGAACGTCGCCGAGAGGTTCTCGGCCGTGAGGGCCTCTTCGAGGGGTCCGGATGCCACGACCTCGCCGTCGCGCAGCAGCAGCACGTGCGTGAACCCGACGGGGATCTCCTCGACGTGGTGCGTGACCATGACCATCGCGGGTGTCGTCGGCGCCTGCGCGTAGCCCGACAGCAGGCTCAGCAGCTCTTCGCGCGCCCCCAGGTCGAGGCTCGCGGTCGGCTCGTCGAGCAGCAGCAGCTCCGGATCCGTCATGACGGCGCGGGCGATCTGCACGCGCTTCTGCTCGCCGTCGCTGAGCGTTCCAAAGGTGCGGTCGGCGAGGTGGTCGAGCTTCCACTCGGCCAGCACGCGCAGCGCGCGTCGCTCGTCGATGTCGTCGTAGTCCTCGCGCCAGCGCCCGACGACCGAGAAGGCCGCGGTCAGCACGACGTCGAGCACGGTCTCCTTCGGCGGCACGCGTCGCGCCATCGCCGACGAGGCGAAGCCGATGCGCGGACGCAACTCGAAGACGTCGGTCCGCCCGAGTCGTTCGCCCAGGATGGTCACGGCCCCCGACGTGGGGTGCAGCAGCGTGTCGGCGAGCTGCAGAACGGTGGTCTTGCCGGCGCCGTTCGGCCCGAGCACGACCCAGCGCTCGTCATCCGACACCGTCCAGTCGAGGTGGGACACGATGTCCCGCGCGTTCCGGCGGACGACGACGTCGGAGAACTCGAGCACCTGAGGCATGCAGCTAGCCTAACGGGCGCGACGACACCGCCCGGATGCCACACGGCTGGGCCGTGGAGAGAACGCGACGCCCCGCGACCTCGGCGTACAGCGCCGCGGTCTCCTGCCCGAGCACACGTCACGGATGCCACACGGCCGACGTGCAGAGCTACCGCGACGCCCCCGCGACCTCGGCGTACAGCGCCGCGGTCTCCTGCGCGATCGCGCCCCAGCTGAAGGCGTCGACGGCGCGCTGGCGCCCCGCCTCGCCGAACGCGCGGGCCGTCTCGGCATCCGCCACGACCTCCGTGAGCACGCGGGCGAGGTCGTCGACGAAGCGGTCAGGGTCCACGGGCGTGCCGGTGCCGTCCTGCACCTGGTCGATCGGCACGAGACGACCGGTCACGCCGTCGACGACGACCTCGGGGATGCCCCCGGTCGCGGTGCCCACCACGGCCGCTCCGCACGCCATCGCCTCGAGGTTCACGATGCCGAGCGGCTCGTACACCGAGGGGCACACGAACGTCGTCGCCGCGGTGAGGATGGCGCACAGCTCGTCGCGCGGAAGCAGACGCTCGATCCACACCACGCCGTCGCGGGTCGCCTGCAGGCCGCGCACGAGCTCCTGCACCTCGGCCATGATCTGCGGGGTGTCGGGCGCGCCCGCGCACAGGATCACCTGCACGTCCGGCGGCAGTTGCTCGACCGCGCGCAGCAGGTACGGCAGGCCCTTCTGCCGGGTGATGCGCCCGACGAAGACGACGGAGGGACGCGACGGATCGATCCCGACCGATTCCAGGAACGCGTCGTTCGTCACCGGATGCCACGCCTCGGTGTCGATGCCGTTGTAGATGACCCGCACCTTGGCGGGGTCGAGCGACGGGTAGCTGCGCAGGATGTCGTCGCGCATCCCCGAACTCACCGCGACGACCGCCGCGGCCCCCTCGTACGCCGTCTTCTCGATGTAGCTCGACACGGCGTAGCCGCCACCGAGCTGTTCGGCCTTCCAGGGCCGCAACGGCTCGAGGCTGTGGGCGGTCACGACGTGCGGGATCCCGTGGAGGAGGGATGCCAGATGCCCGGCGAAGTTCGCGTACCAGGTATGCGAGTGCACGACCTCGGCGCCTGCGACGTCGGTGACGATCTCGAGGTCGGTGCCGAGGGTCTGGATCGCGCCGTTCGCGGAGGCGAGCTCGGCGGGGACGCCGTAGGACGTCGTATCGACCTCGTCGCGCTCCGCGCCGAACGCGCGGACCTGCACCTCGGTGCCCTCGGCGCGCAGCGCCTTGACCAGCTCGGTGGCGTGGACTCCGGCTCCCCCGTAGATCTCCGGCGGGTACTCCTTGGTCACGATGTCGACGCGCATGAGACGAACCGTAGTACAGCGGAAGGCACGCCGACGACGTGTTCCGGCATCCTGTTCCGCCCCCTAGTGTGGTGCCATGCCTGCAGCGCCGAAGGTCTTCGGAATCATCCTCGCCGGCGGCGAGGGAAAGCGACTCATGCCCCTGACGGCGGATCGCGCCAAACCCGCCGTCCCCTTCGGCGGCCAGTACCGCCTCATCGACTTCGCCATCTCGAACCTCATCAATTCGGGTCTGCGCCAGCTCGTCGTGCTCACGCAGTACAAGTCGCACAGCCTCGACCGCCACATCTCCCAGACGTGGCGCATGTCGCCCATGCTCGGCGCGTACGTGGCATCCGTCCCCGCCCAGCAGCGCCTCGGCAAGCGGTGGTTCTCGGGCTCCGCCGACGCGATCCTGCAGTCGATGAACCTCATCCGCGACGAGAAGCCCGACATCGTCGTCGTCATCGGCGCCGATCACGTGTACCGCATGGACTTCAAGCAGATGCTCGACGCCCACATCGCCTCGGATGCGCGCGCGACGGTCGCCGGCATCCGTCAGCCGATCTCGCTCGCGAACCAGTTCGGCGTGATCGACACCGATCCGAGCGACCCCACGAAGATTCGCGCGTTCCTCGAGAAGCCGCAGAACCCCGAGGGGCTGGCCGACTCGCCGCACGAGGTGCTCGCCTCGATGGGCAACTACATCTTCGACGCCGACGCGCTCGTCGAAGCCGTCACCCACGACGGCGAGCTGCCGACCTCGGCCCATGACATGGGCGGCGACATCGTTCCGTACTTCGTCAACCGCGGCGAGGCGGCCGTATACGACTTCCAGCGCAACGACGTGCCCGGGTCGACCCCGCGCGACCAGTCGTACTGGCGCGACGTGGGCACGATCGAGTCGTTCTACGACGCGCACATGGACCTGATCTCGACCCTGCCCATCTTCAACCTCTACAACACCGACTGGCCGATCTACTCGCAGACCTTCAACGCCCCGCCGGCGAAGTTCGTGCGCGACTCGGTCGGACGCATCGGCAACGCGATCGACTCGATCGTGTCGCTCGGCTCGGTGCTGTCGGGGACCCACCTCGAACGCAGCGTGGTCGGCCCGTGGGCGCTCGCCGGCGGAGGCTCGACGATCACCGACTCGGTGCTCTTCGACAGCGTGCAGGTCGGCGCGGGCGCCCGCATCCACCGCGCGATCCTCGACAAGAACGTCGTTCTCGAGCCGGGGGCGACGATCGGCGTCGACCGCGAACGCGACCTCGCACGCGGGTTCACGGTGACCGAGACGGGGATCACGGTCGTCGGCAAAGACGTGCACGTCCACGCCTGACTCGCGAAACGAGAGAGGGCGGTGACCACCACGGTCACCGCCCTCTCTCGTTGCGGGTCTCTCAGACGCCGACGCGCGCGAACGCGTCGCGCGAGATGCCCTTCTCGAGCACGGCCTTCGACCACTCCCGCGCACTGTGCAGGCTGTGGTCGCGGTAGTTGCCGCAGCTGAAGGCGTCGGTCCCGGGGACGTCGTCCCACGTGACGTCGTCGGCGATGGCCCGCAGCGAGTCGGTGATGGCGCTCGCCAGCGCCTCCACGTCGGGCTCGCCCCACATGATCACGTGGAAGCCGGTGCGGCAGCCGAAGGGCGAGATGTCGATGAGACCGTCGATGCGGTCGCGGACGAGGCTCGCGAGCAGGTGCTCGATGGTGTGCAGGCCACCGGTCGGGATCTCCTGCTCGTTGGGCTGCACGAGACGCAGATCGAAGTTGCTGATGACGTCGCCGCGGGGGCCCGACTCCGTGCCGATCAGGCGGACGTAGGGCGCCAGCACGGCGGTGTGGTCCAGGGTGAAGCTTTCGACGTCGGCCATGGGAGGTCCCTTCTCAGGAGGCGGCGGAAGCTTCCAGCCTACGGCCGCCGTCCGTGGCCGGCCCCGACCGTGACGGCGTGCGACAGCCCGGCGCCCGCGGGCCGGTACGCCACGCGCTAGGGTCGAGCGCGTGACTTCGACCGCTCGCTTCCTCGTCGTGCTCGACGCCGATTCGACCCTCATCCGCAACGAGGTCATCGAACTCCTCGCCGACGAGGCGGGTCGCGGCGACGAGGTCGCCGCCGCCACCGAAGCGGCCATGCGCGGCGAGGTGGACTTCGCCGCGAGCCTCCGCTCCCGTGTGAAGGCGCTCGCGGGCGTGTCGACCGACGCGTTCGCCCGGGCCATCGCCCGCATCGAACCGACCCCGGGTGTGCACGACCTCGTCGCCGCCGTGCACGAGCGGGGTGGCGTGGTCGGTGTCGTCTCGGGCGGCTTCCACGAGGTGCTCGACACCGTCGCCCCCGGCCTGGGCGTCGACGTCTGGCGCGCGAATCGTCTCGTCGCAGCCGACGGTGCGCTCACCGGCGAGGTCGACGGCGAGATCGTGGATGCCACCGCCAAGGCCGAGACGCTCCGCCGCTGGGCCGACGAGCACGGCGTCCCCCTGCGACTGACGTTCGCGATCGGCGACGGCGCGAACGACCTGGAGATGATGAAGGTCGCGGGCCTCGGTCTCGCCTTCAACGCCAAGCCCGCCGTGCGCGAGCGCGCCGACCTCGTCGTGGGCGACGTCGACTTGGCGCAGGTCATCGCCGTCCTCCCCCGCTGAGCGCGTCGGCATCCGAGGGGCATTCCCCGCACCCCGGGCCGCGAGACGTCGTGCCGTGACCCCGCGCCGACGCCGCCCCTGGCCGACGTCGGAGGGGCGTCCTACGCTGCCGTCATGGACGTCATCCTCGTACCCGGTCTCTGGCTCGACGCGTCGTCGTGGGATGCAGTGCTGCCCGCGCTCCGCCGCGCGGGCCACCGCCCGCTTCCCCTCACCCTGCCCGGTCCGGCCGTCGGCGACCTCGTCGTCGACGACTGGGTCGACGCGGTGGTCTCCGAGATCGACCGGCTCGACGCCCCGGTGGTCCTCGTCGGCCACTCCGGCGGTGGCAACGTCGTGTGGGGAGCCGCCGATCGTCGCCCCGAGCGCGTCCGGCGGATCGTGCTCGTCGACACCGTCGTCCCGCCACCGGGCGCGATGATCTCGGAGTTCCCGGTCGAAGACGGCGTCGTCCCCTTCCCGGGGTGGGAGTTCTTCGACGACGACGACGTCTCCGACCTCGACGACGACACCCGCCGCCGCGCGGCCGCTCAGGTGGTCGACGTGCCCGGGCGCGTCCCGAGTTCGTCCCTGACCCTCACCGACGAGCGTCGCTACGACATCCCCGTCACGGTGCTCTCCGGCCGCCTCGACGCCGAGACGCTTCCGCGCATGCTCGCCGACTGGGACGCCTTCGCGCGGGAGTTCGCCCGCGTACGCGACACCGAGGTGGTGCACCTCGACTCCGGCCACTGGCCGCAGTTCTCGCAGCCCGAACGATTCGCACAGCGCCTCGCCGCCGCCGTGCGGTGAGCACGGTGACGCAGCACCTCACCGCCGTGCGGTGAGCACGGTCGCGCTGCGCCCCTCAAAGGCGCCGCGCGAGGGGCATCCGGTGGGTGCGGACGGTCAGTGCCCCATGCCCAGGCCGCCGTCGACCGGGATGACGGCGCCCGAGATGTAGGCCGCATCGTCCCCGGCCAGCCAGGTGACGACGCCCGCGACCTCGTCGGGCGAGGCGAACCGGCCCGCGGGGATGTTCTTCTTGTACTCCGCCTGCGTGTCGGCGGGCAGCTCCGCCGTCATGTCGGTCTCGATGAAGCCGGGAGCGACGACGTTCGCCGTGATCCCGCGGCCGCCGAGCTCGCGGGTGAGCGAGCGGGCGAAGCCGACGAGCGCGCTCTTCGACGCGGCGTAATTGATCTGCCCGGCCGAGCCGTAGAGCCCCACGACGCTGGAGATCAGGATGACGCGGCCCCAGCGCGCCTTGAGCATGCCCTTCGACGCGCGCTTGACGACGCGGAACGCCCCACCGAGGTTGGTGGAGACGACGCTGTCGAAATCGTCCTCGCTCATGCGCAGCAGCAGTGTGTCCTTGGTGACGCCGGCGTTCGCCACGACCACCGCGATCGGACCGAGCTCGGCCTCGACCTGCGAGAAGGCGGCGTCGACGGCTGCCGCGTCCGTCACGTCGGCGCGCACGGTCAGCGTCCCCTCGGGGCCCTCGCCCGAGCGGGCGGTGACGGCGACCTTCCACCCCTCGGCGACGAAGCGTTCGGCGATGGCGCGACCGATCCCCCGGTTCCCTCCGGTGACGACGACGACGCGGTCCTGAGACATGGCGGAACTCCTGGGCTTGCGAGAGACGGAACCGCCTCAGCCTATCGACAGCGCCCCGTCGACAGCGTCGCGCATCGACCGCGCGCCCTCTCCCCGACAGCCGCGTCCCCCGGCCGCGCCGTCTCCCCGACGGCGCCGCGCCGTCAGGCCGGCAGCGTCGCGTGGTTTGACACGGGCCGAGCGCCGCTGAAACGCTGGATGGAGCGCGAAGAAAGGGACCACCGTGAGCGACGACCGCACCCCCGCCCCGAACCAGCCCGAGCAGGCGACGGGGGCCGGCACGCCCGTTCCCGACCCGTCGGGATCGCCCTACGCGCCGCGCGACGACGCGTCGGACCACGACGCGACCGCGCGCACGGATGCGGATGAGAGCCGTGACGACGTGAACACCCCGGCACACGACACGGCTTCGGCGTACGGCGAGTCCGCCCCGGCAGCCTCGTACGACGCCCCCGATGCCGCCGCCGCGTACGGTGCGTCGCCCTCCGGCACTCCCGCGTACCCCGCTGCCGCTTCCGGCGAGCCCGCCACCCCGCCCTACGACACCACCGGCACCGCGAGCTCCACGTACGGCGCCCCCGCGTACGGCGCTCCCGCGTACGGCGCCCCGGCATACGGCGGGTCTGCGTACGGCACGGCCTCGTACGGGTACGGCACCGCGCCCACCCGCACGAACCCCCTCGCGATCGTGTCCCTCGTGGCATCCCTCGTCGGGATCTTCGTCATCCCGGTCATCGGGCAGATCGTGGGCATCGTCACCGGGCACATCTCGCTCAAGCAGATCAAGACCTCGGGCGAGCGCGGGCGCGGCATGGGCCTCGCGGGTCTGCTGATCGGCTACATCAGCCTCGGGCTCGGGGCGCTGATCGTCATCGGCTTCGTCATCCTGGTCGCGGTCACCGCCGGGTCGTCCGGTTCGCGCTACGGCGTCTGACCGCTCGCGTCCGCGTTCGGCGTGACGGATCCTCCGACGATCCGCCTCCGCTTGTCATGACATCGAGAAGACCGTCGCCCGAACGCGCCGACCCTCGTCCGCGCGGGCGTACCCTGAGACCACTGTGAAGACCAACCGCGCCGCTCAATCCGCGACGTCTCTCCCCAAGGCTCCCCGGGAGGACGCCGACAGCCGTTTCGCCAAATACATGATGATGATGGGGATCCGCATCGCGTGCTTCATCGCGATGGCCGTCGTCACGCCTTACGGCTGGTACACCTTCGTCTTCGCCGCGGGCGCGATCTTCCTCCCCTACCTCGCGGTCATCGTCGCCAACGTCGGTCAGGACGCCGCCGACACCACCGCGATCAGTCCCGAGCGCGCGATCGAGGCCCCCCGCCCCGCACCCGCTCCTGCCGCAGCCGCGCCCGACGGCCCCGTCGTCATCCGCATCGCCGAGACCCCGCGCCTCGGCGCGCCCCGCGACGAACGCCCGTGAGCGACGCGCCCGAGAGCGACGCGCCCGCCGGCGACCCTCCCCTCGCCGACGCGCCCACCAGCGACGCGGCCGCCGAGTGCTCCCGGGCCGGATGCCGCGACACCGCCGTGTGGGCGATCCGGTGGCGCAATCCGCGGATCCACAGCGCCGACCGCCGCAAGATCTGGGTTGCGTGCGACGAGCACGTCGCCTACCTGCGGGAGTTCCTCACCGCGCGCGACTTCCCCGTCGAGGTCGCTGCGCTCGCGGCCGAATCGGTCTGAGCGCCCGTGCGACGTACGCTGGATGACGTGGCTGCACGACCCGGAAAGACCGCGCGGAGCGCGCGCGAGGACGGAGGGTCCGCGTGAGCGCCCGCGAGATGCCCGCCTTCGCCCGCTGGGCGATGTACGTCGGCGTCGCGATCGTCTTCGCCATCGCGTGCGCCTTCCTCTCGAACTGGCAGTTCTCCCGCAACGCGGAGCGCAGCGAGCAGCTGCAGCTCGTCGCCGACAACTACGACGCGCCCGCCGTCGCCCTCGGTGACCTCCTCGCCCCCGGTGCCGACCTCACCCCGTCCGACGAGTGGCGCCCCGTGCGCCTGGAGGGGCAGTACCTCGCCGACGAGCAGCTCCTGGTCCGTAACCGCGCGCACGGGGGCTCGGCCGCGTACGAGCAGCTCGTCCCCTTCCGCCTGACCGACGGACGCGTCTTCCTCGTCGACCGCGGCTGGCTCCCTCCCGGCAACCGCCAGGCCGATCCCGACGAGATCCCCGCCCCGCCGTCCGGGAACGTGGTCGTGGAAGTGCGCCTCCGCCCCGGCGAGGCGGCACCGACGTCGGGCCGCACCGCGGAGGCCGGTCAGGTGCCGACGATCAACCTCGGGCTCGTCGCCGCGCAGACGGGACCGCTCGAGCAGGGCGCGTACGGCCTTCTCATGTCGGAGTCCCCCGCCCCGGCCACGGCCCCCCTGCCCATCGATCCGCCGAGCAACGACCCGGGACCCTACCTGTCGTACGCGATCCAGTGGATCCTCTTCGCCGTCATGGGCTTCGGCTTCATCACGTACGTCATCATCAACGAGCGCAAGCTCCGCCGGGAGGAAGCCGACGACGACGAGCTTCCCGAGAGCGTCCCCGCAGCGGCGACCTCGGCGGCGACGCCCGACCGACGCCGCGTCGACCCGGTGGCCCTCCACCGCTCGCGCAAGCGCCCGAAGGACCGCGATGCCGACGACGAGGACGCCCTGCTCGACGCCCGTTGAGCGCGAGCGGATGCCGCGGGTCACGGCATCCGGGATCGACTCCTCTTAGGCGAGCGTGATGAGGTCCGCGTAATCGCGGCCCCAGATGTCTTCCACGCCGTCGGGCAGGATGAGCACGCGCTCGGGGTTGAGCGCTTCGACGGCGCCCTCGTCGTGCGAGACGAGAACGACGGCGCCCTCGTAGTGCGCGAGAGCGCCGAGGATCTCCTCGCGCGAGGCGGGGTCGAGGTTGTTCGTGGGCTCGTCGAGCAGCAGCATGTTCGCCGACGAGACGACGAGCGTCGCGAGGGACAGACGCGTCTTCTCGCCGCCCGAGAGGACGCCCGCGGGCTTCAGCACGTCGTCGCCGACGAAGAGGAACGACCCCAGCACCTTGCGCGCCTCGGTCGCCGTGATGTGCGGCGCCGACGACATCATGTTCTCGAGCACCGAGCGGTTGACGTCGAGGTTCTCGTGCTCCTGCGCGTAGTAGCCGATCTTGAGGCCGTGGCCCGGCTCGAGCTGCCCGGTGTCGGGCTGGTCGACGCCCGCGAGGATGCGCAGAAGTGTCGTCTTTCCCGCACCGTTCAGTCCCAGGATGACGACGCGCGAGCCGCGGTCGATCGCGAGGTCGACGTCGGTGAAGATCTCCAGCGATCCGTACGACTTCGACAGGCCTGAAGCCATGAGCGGCGTCTTGCCGCACGGCGCGGGCTTGGGGAAGCGGAGCTTGGCGACCCGTTCGTCCTGGCGCACGTCGTCGAGGCCCGACAGCATCTTCTCGGCGCGCGCGACCATCTGGTGCGCGGCCGCGGCCTTCGAGGCCTTCGCGCCGAACCGGGCAGCCTGCAGCTGCAGCGCCGTGGCCTTCTTCTCGACGTTGGCGCGCTCCTTCTTGCGGCGCTCCTCGTCGGCCACCCGCTGGCGCAGGTAGTTCTTCCAGTTCATGTTGTAGACATCGATGACCTGGCGGTTGGCGTCGAGGTAGAACACGCGGTTCACGGTCTCGCCGACGAGTTCGACGTCGTGCGAGATGACGATGAGGCCGCCCTTGTACCCCTTGAGGAACTCGCGCAGCCACACGACGCTGTCGGCGTCGAGGTGGTTGGTCGGCTCGTCGAGGATCATCGTCTGCGCGTCCGAGAACAGGATGCGCGCGAGCTCGATGCGCCGACGCTGACCGCCCGAGAGGGTCTTCAGCGGCTGGTCGAGGATGCGGTCGGGCAGCGACAGGTTGTGAGCGATGGATGCCGCCTCGGCCTCCGCCGCGTATCCGCCGGCGGCTTCGAACTGCTCGGTGAGGCGCGCGTACTTCTTCATCGCCTTGGCCGCGACCGCGGCGTCGTCGTCGCCCATCGCCATCGACGCCTCGTGCATCCCGAGAGCGAGCGAGCCGAGACCGCGCGCGTCGAGGATGCGCGTGCGCGCGAGCATCTCGGGGTCGCCCGAGCGCGGGTCCTGCGGGAGATAGCCCAGCTCACCCGAGCGGTCGACGCCACCGTTCGAGGGCAGCAGATCGCCGGCGAGCACCTTGGTGAGGGTGGTCTTGCCGGCACCGTTGCGCCCGACGAGGCCGATCTTGTCGCCGTCGGAGACGCGGAACGCCACGTCGGACATGAGCACGCGGGCGCCCACGCGGATCTCGAGGTCGTGCACGGCGAGCACAGCGAACGTCCGTTCAGTCGGGGAAGGGTGAGTGGCCGAGAGAGGCCAGCCACCCAGTATACGGCGCACCTCTTGCGAGCCCGCCGACAACGCTGCTCCTACGCGGTCTTCGCGAGCGGATCACCGACACCGAGGTTGGTCGAACGCCCCGGGTGCCGTTGTCTCGGCGTCAAGACGACGGCCCGGGCGATCGGCTTCCGGGTTTGCAATCTCACCCGACGTCTGACCTAAACTAAGCCTATCCTTACCTAACACGCAGGAGGCTCTTCGTGTCCCGATTCCGCGCCCTGGCGGCCCTCGCCGCCGGCTCCGCCCTCGTCCTCACCGGTTGCGCCGGTACCTCAGCCGCCCCGGGCGAGGAGCAAGCCGCGTCCGGAGACGCCGGATTCCCCGTCACGATCGAGAACGTCTTCGGCGAAACCACGATCGACGCCAAGCCCGAGCGCGTCGTCACCGTCGACTGGGGCAACCAGGACGTCGCACTGGCCCTCGGGGTCGTCCCGGTCGCGATGCCCAAGATCATCTACGGCGACGAGGACGGCGACGGACTCCTCCCCTGGACGAAGGACAAGCTGGCCGAGCTCGGCGCGGAGACGCCCGTTCTCATGGACGAGTCGAACGGCTACGACTACGAGGCCATCGCCGACGCCCAGCCCGACGTCATCCTCGCCGCCTACTCGGGCATGACGCAGGAGCAGTACGACACGCTGAGCAAGATCGCACCGGTGGTGACCTATCAGGACGTCGCCTGGGGCACGACCTGGCAGGAGATGACGGTCATCGACGGCACCGCGCTCGGACTGAAGGACGAAGCCGACGCGCTCGTCGCCGAGAAGGAGCAGCACATCAGCACCGAGGCGGCGAAGTTCCCCGCCCTCGCGGACAAGAAGTCGCTGCTGACGTACTTCGACCCGACGAACCTGTCGACGCTCGGCTTCTACAGCACGCTGGACCCGCGCATGGGATACCTGCAGGAGTTGGGCCTCGCCCCCTCGTCGTACGTGTCCGAGGAGTCGGCCGCGTCGGAGACGTTCTGGTTCACGCCCAGCACCGAACAGATCGAGAAGTTCTCCGACGTCGACCTGATGGTCGCGTACGGCAGCGACGACATGATCGCGGCGATGCAGGCCGACCCGCTGCTGTCGAAGGTGCCCGCCGTGCAGAACGGCGCGATCGCCGTGATCGAGAGCGGATCGACCCTGTCGTCGGCCATCACCCCGACCCCGCTGAACATCGGTACCACCTATGGCGACGACTACATCGCGCTGGTGGGCGCGGCCGCCGAGAAGGCTGCATCCTGATGCAGGTCCTCCGTCAGTCGGCGCGATGACCGCTCTCGCTCCGACCGTCACCGCCCCCGGCGGCGCACCCGTGCGTCACTGGGGGCGGCGACGCGTCGTCGGTATCGCCGCGCTCGTCGTGCTCCTCGTCGTCGCGGTGATCCTGTCCGTCACCTTCGGCGCGCGCGACGTCACGGCCGCCGACGTCTGGGCCGGCCTCGGCGGGTCCACCGACACCGCCTCCAGCGCCGCCGTTGCCAAGCGCATCCCGCGCACGGTCCTCGCGATCCTCGTCGGCGCCGCCCTCGCCGTCTCGGGCACCGTCCTGCAGGGCGCGACCCGCAACCCCCTCGCCGATCCGCAGATCCTCGGGATCAACGGCGGCGCGGGTCTCGCCATCGTCACGGGCATCGCCTTCTTCGGCCTGAGCTCGCCCTCGATGTACATCTGGATCGGCTTGCTCGGGGCCGGCGCCGCCGCCGTCCTCGTCTACGCGATCGGCTCACTCGGGCGCGGAGGCGCCACTCCCCTGCGCCTGGCCCTCGCCGGCGCGGTCACCGCCGTGGCGTTCAGCTCCCTCACGAGCGCCATCCTGCTCCCGCGCACCGACGTGCTGAACGTGTTCCGGTTCTGGCAGATAGGCGGCGTCGGGGGCGCGACGTTCGAGACCATCGGTCAGGTCCTGCCGTTCCTTCTCGTCGGCCTCCTCGTCTGCCTGGGCGCCGCCACCGCCCTCAACACCCTCGCCCTCGGCGACGAGCTCGCCACCGGCCTGGGTGCCCGCGTGCGCACCGCCCGTCTCATCTCCACCGGCGGCGCCGTCGTGCTGTGCGGTGCCGCGACCGCCGTGGCCGGCCCCATCGGTTTCGTCGGACTCGTCGTCCCGCACATGCTCCGCCTCGTCGTCGGCGTCGACCACCGATGGTTGCTCCCCGTCTCGGCGCTGGGCGGGGCGACCCTGCTCACCCTCGCCGACGTGGTCGGACGCGTCGTCGCCCGCCCCGAGGAGATCGAGGTCGGCATCGTCACCGCGCTCATCGGCGCCCCGTTCTTCATCGCCCTCGTCCGCCGACAGAAGATGAGGGCCCTGTGAGCGCGTCTCTGACCCACCCCGGTGCTCTGCCGCCCGCCGCGCCCGACACCCTGGCATCCGTCTCGTCCGGTCGACGTCGTCGCCGCCGCCGCTGGGCGGCCGTCACCGGCACGCTCGCCGCTGCCGTCGTCGTGGCGTTCGTGCTCAGCCTCATGCTCGGGCAGACCTTCTACTCCCCGGCGGAGGTCTGGGGCGTCCTGACCGGCCAGCGCGTCGCGGGGGCCTCGTTCACCGTCGGCGAGCTGCGCCTTCCGCGCGCGATGACCGGACTGCTGACCGGCCTGTGCTTCGGCATGGGCGGCGTCGTGTTCCAGACGATGTTGCGCAACGCGCTCGCGAGTCCCGACGTCATCGGCATCAACACCGGCGCCAGCGCCGCCGCGGTGATCGGCATCGTCGTGCTGGGCCTCGGCGAGACGGCGGTGTCGTTCCTGGCCATGGCCGCGGCTCTCGCGGCCGCGCTGATCATCTACCTCCTCGCCTACCGCGACGGCAGCTCGGGGGCGCGCCTCATCCTCATCGGCATCGGCGTGGCCGCCATGTGTCAGGCCGTGGTCTCGTACGTCATCGCGCGCGCCGCTCAATACGATCTCCCCGCCGCGATGCGCTGGATCACCGGCAATCTGAACGACGCCACCTGGGACCGCGCCCTGCCGGTGCTCTTCGCGGTCGTCGTGCTCGGCCCGGTGCTGGTCATCCTCTCCGGGCGCCTCGAGATCCTGCGCATGGGCGACGACACCGCCGCGGCGATCGGGCTCCCCGTCGAGCGCAGCCGCCTGCTGCTGATCGTCGCCGCCGTCGGGCTCCTCGCCTTCGGAACGGCGGCGGCGGGCCCCATCGCTTTCGTGTCGTTCCTGGCCGGGCCCATCGCGGTGCGCCTGCTCGGCCCGGTGGGCTCACCGATCGTGCCCGCGGGTCTCGTCGGCGCCCTGCTGGTGCTCGTCGCCGACTTCGCCGCGCAGTACGCCTTCGGCACCCGCCTTCCGGTCGGCGTCATCACCGGCGTGCTCGGCGCGCCGTACCTCATCTTCCTGCTCGTCCGCAGCAGCCGATCCGAAGGAACGTCGCTATGACTCTCCCTGGACAGCCGGTCCCTCCCCTCTCCCGCGTGGAAGGAACGTCACGATGACCGTCGAGCGCAGCCTGACCGCCGAGGGCGTCACCCTCGGATACGGAGACCGCACGATCGTCGACGCGCTCGACCTCTCCCTCCCGCCGGGAAGGGTGACGGCCATCGTCGGCGCCAACGCGTGTGGCAAGTCGACGCTGCTGAAGGCCATGGCCCGTCTGCTCTCCCCGACCACCGGTCAGGTGCTGCTGGACGGGAAGGCGATCCATCGGATGCCGACGAAGCAGGTCGCGCGCGTGCTGGGGCTGCTCCCCCAGTCACCGGTCGCTCCCGACGGCATCGCGGTGTCCGACCTCGTCAGTCGCGGTCGCCACCCGCACCAGGGCGCGCTGTCCCGCTGGACGCGCGCCGACGACGACGCCGTCGCGCGCGCGCTCGACGCCACCGACACCGCTCACCTCGCCGACCGGCACGTCGATCAGCTCAGCGGCGGACAGCGTCAACGCGTGTGGATCGCGATGGCCCTCGCGCAGGAGACCGATGTCCTGCTGCTGGACGAACCGACGACCTTCCTCGACATCAGCCACCAGATCGACGTGCTCGACCTGCTCACCGACCTCAACCGCGAACGCGGGACCACCGTCGCGATGGTGCTGCACGACCTCAACCTCGCCGCGCGGTACGCCGACCACCTCGTCGCGATGGCGGAGGGGCGTATCGTCGCCGCGGGCGACCCGGCCGAGGTGCTCACCGAAGCCACCGTGCAGGAGGTCTTCGGGCTGCGCAGTCGCGTCGTCCCCGACCCCCTCACGGGCCGCCCGATGATCGTGCCGATCGGGCGCCACCACACCCTGCACGAGACCGCGACGCCCTCGCGCTGACGCGACGGGACGCGAACGCGGGTTCGCGCATGCGAAAGGGCCCGGACGGCATCCCCGTCCGGGCCCTTTCGTGCGGGTCGCCTAGGCGGTCCGCTCGACCTGGCCCTCGCGCCAGTACCCCATGAACGCCACGCGCTTGCGATCGACGCCGTGCCCCTGGACGAGCAACCGTCGCAGGGTCTTCACCGTCTGCGACTCCCCCGCGATCCACGCGTAGAACTCCCCTTCGCCGTCTGCCGGGCTGTCCCACAGCAGATCGACGTCGAGGTCGATGTCTTCGAGCTCCTGCGGGCGCGGCGCGGCAGCGCGCTCCAGCACCGCCCGGGATCCCGCGGCCCACGCCTCGACCGCCTCGATCAAGGCCTCGCCGTGCGGGCGGTCGTCGCGGGCGAGCCAGGTGACGGGCAGGGCGCCCGGGCCGACGGAGAGCGCGTCGTCGATCGTCGGCACCTCCACGAAGGCGTCGACGACGAAACCGGGACCGAGTCCCTCGAGAATCGCGCAGATCGCCGGCGCCGCCGTTTCGTCACCCGCGAGCAGCAGACGCTGCGCCGTCCCCGGGTGGAAGTCGATGCCCTGCGCGGAATCGTCGCTGCGCGCATCGGGACCGACGACCAGGATGCTGTCACCCGCCATTGCCGACTCCGCCCAGGCACCGGCAGGGCCGGCGTCGTGGTGCAGCACGAAGTCGATGTCGAGCTCGAGCGCCGCGGGATCGATGCGCCGCACGGTGTAGGTGCGGAACGGCATCCGCTCGTCCTCCGGCAGGTCACGCCACCGCGTGTACCACTCGCCGTTGTCGATGGCCTCGGGGTCGTGTTGCCCGATGTCGCAGAGGCGACCGTCGGCGCCGGGGAGGACGATCTTCACGCGCTGGTCGCGCCGATCGATGCCGAAGACCTCGAAATCCGGAGAGGTGAAGGTGATGCGGGCGAAGTGGGGCGACAGGCGGCGGGCGGACTTCACCACGGCGACGTACGGACGGTAAGCGGGGCGCGTGGCGGTCTTCACCCGATAAGGATATCCTTACCTATCCTCGGATGCCAGGCGCGATGCCCCAAAAGCCTCGCCGGTGGACGACCACTGCCCGACGCGGCGCCCCGGGGCGGGGCCTGCGTGCACGACGCCCGCCGCCGTCAGGGTCGCGGTACCAGCGCCCCGACGCGTTCGATCGCTTCGCGCAGCACCTCCGGCGCGCACCCGACGTTGATGCGCACGTGGCCGATCCCCTCCGTGCCGAACAGCGGGCCGTGGTGCAACGCGACCTTGGCCTCGCGGCGGAGGAAGGGCGCGGGATTGTCGCCCCACCCGTAGGCCGACATGTCGACCCACGCGAGGAAGCCGGCCTCGGGAACACGGTAGCGGGCCAGCGGGAGGTGCTCGGCGAGCAAGTCGGCGAGCAGTCGTCGGTTCTCGTCGAGAGCCGCCAGCAGGGAGTCGAGCCAGGGGTCGCTCTCCGCCGCGAACGCCGCCCGGTTGGCGATCACGCCGAACAGACCCGCGCGCCATTCGACCTCCCACGGCAGCGCGCGCACGACCTGCGCGGTCTCCTCCGCCCCGGTGACGATGACCGCGCACTTGAGCCCGGCGAGGTTGTAGGTCTTGCTCGCGCTCGTCACCGCGTACCCGACCGCGGCGGCCTCCGACCCGGCATCCAGGAAGGGGGTGAACACCGCCGGCGCGTGCGTGAGCGGCGCGTGGATCTCGTCGCTGACGACGCTCGCGCCGTACCGCTGGGCGAGCCGGGCGAGCGCGGCCAGGCTGTCGCGCGTGTGCACCGTGCCCGTGGGATTGTGCGGGTTGCACAGCAGCACCGCGCGGGCCCCGGATGCCAGAGCGTCCTCGATCCCGCCGAGGTCGAGGCTCCATCGCTCCCCGTTGTCGACGAGGGGGACGCGCTCCACGACGGCCCCGGCCTCCTCGACCGTGTCGTAGAAGGGCGGGTACACCGGCGGTGTCACGACGACGCGATCGCCCGGCGACGTCACCGCGCGGAGCACCTCGACCACGCCCATCATCACGTCCCCCGTCCAGCGCACGCGTGCCGGGTCGATCGTCCAGCTCCACCGCCGGTCGGCGTAGGCGGCGAAATCGAGATCGATGCCGGGGCGGGGCGGCGTGTACCCGGTGTCGCCGATCTCGACCGCACGCTGCAGTGCCGCGGTGATAGCGGGGGCGAGCGGGAAGTCGGTCTCGGCGACGAACATGGGGATGACGTCGTCGCCGTACGAGCGCCACTTCGTGCTGGAGCGCTGACGGAGGAGGTCCAGGGGCAGGGCCTGCAGGGGGGTGACGCTCATGCGAAAAGCCTAACGACGGCCCCGAGGGCCCGCAGCGCGCGCGTCAGACGACGACACACGGCGCAGGCCGGCAACGACGAAGGGCCGCGACGACGAACGCCCACCCCCGAAGGGATGGGCGTTCGAGAGTCGGGTCTCAGATCGCGAAACCGAGGGCGCGCATCATGTCGCGGCCGTCGTCGGTGATCCGCTCGGGGCCCCACGGCGGCATCCACACCCAGTTGATGCGGAAGCGGTCCACCACGTTGTCGAGGGCCTGAGCCGTCTGCTCTTCGAGCACGTCGGTCAGGGGGCACCCGGCCGAGGTGAGGGTCATGTGGATGACGAGCGCGTCATTATCGTCGTCCCACGCGAGGTCGTAGATGAGGCCGAGGTCGACGACGTTGATCCCCAGTTCGGGGTCCATGACGTCTTTCAGGGCCTCGGTGACCTCGTCGTACTTCTCGGGAGCGAGGGTTGCGGTCATGTAACGATCTTACGCGTCGATCGGCGTACCGGCCTCGAGGAAGCGGTCGTAGCCCTCTTCCTCGAGTCGGTCGGCGAGCTCGGGCCCGCCCTCTTCGACGATGCGGCCCTTGACCACCACGTGCACGAAGTCGGGACGGATGTAGCGCAGGATGCGCGTGTAGTGCGTGATGAGCAGCACACCGAGGTCGGTCTGCTGCTTCGCGCGGTTCACGCCCTCCGACACGATCTTCAGCGCGTCGACGTCGAGTCCCGAGTCGGTCTCGTCGAGCACCGCGATCTTCGGCTTGAGCAGCTCGAGCTGGAGGATCTCGTGGCGCTTCTTCTCGCCGCCGGAGAAGCCCTCGTTGACGTTGCGCGAGGCGAACTTCGCGTCCATGCGCAGGTTCTCCATGGCGCCCTTGACGTCCTTGGTCCAGCTGCGGATCGCCGGCGCCTCGCCGTCGATGGCCGTCTTGGCCGTGCGCAGGAAGTTGGTGACCGTGACGCCGGGGATCTCGACGGGGTACTGCATCGCCAGGAAGAGACCGGCGCGAGCGCGCTCGTCGACGCTCATCTCGAGCACGTCCTCACCGTCGAGCGTGATCGAGCCGCTCGTGACGGTGTACTTGGGGTGACCGGCGATCGTGTACGCCAGGGTCGACTTGCCGGAGCCGTTGGGGCCCATGATGGCGTGGGTCTCACCGGTGCGCATGGTCAGCGTCACGCCGTTGAGGATCGGGGTCGTACCGTTCTCCGTCTCGACCGTCACGTGGAGGTCGCGGATCTCGAGGACAGACATGGTGTTCCTTACTCGTAAAGTCTCTGGTGTCGGCGCGGCTCAGGCCGTCGCCTTGGTGACGGACGGATCGATGAGCACGTCGTCTCCGTCGATCACGACCTCGTACACGGGAACCGGCTCGTAGGCCGGGAGGTTCAGCGGACGGCCGGTCTTCAACGAGAACGCCGAGCCGTGGGCCCAGCACTCCAGCGTCTCGCCCTCGACGAAACCGTCGGACAGCGAGATGTCGCCGTGCGTGCAGACGTCTCCGATCGCGTGCACGTCGCCGTTGCCGTCGAGCACGACGGCGATCGCGACGCCGTCGATCTCGACGCGACGCGCCTCGTCCTGCACGAGATCACTCAGGGCGCAGACGCGCATCGCGCTCACGCGGCGGTCCCCTCGGCCAGCTCGTGCTCGATCGCCTCGATGAGCTCGGTCTCGAGCTCGGGGATGCCGATGCGCTGCACGATCTCGCTGAGGAAGCCGAGCACGACCAGGCGGCGCGCCTCGTCCTCGGCGATGCCGCGGGCCTGCAGGTAGAACAGCTGCTCGTCGTCGAAACGACCCGTGGCACTGGCGTGGCCGGCGCCCTGGATGTCGCCCGTCTCGATCTCGAGGTTCGGGATCGAATCCGCGCGCGCGCCGTCGGTGAGCACGAGGTTGCGGTTGGCCTCGTAGGAGTCGGTGCCCGTGGCATCCGGTCCGATCAGCACGTCGCCGATCCAGACGCTCCGGGCGCTCTCCCCCTGCAACGCGCCCTTGTAGAGCACGTCGCCGACCGTGTGCGGTCCCTTGTGGTGCAGGTACACCTGCGACTCGAGGTGCTGACCGGCGTCGGAGAACGACAGGCCGTACAGACGCCCCTCGGCGCCGGGGCCCGAGAGCTCGACCGAGGGGTTCACGCGCACGACGCCGCCGCCGAAGCTCACCACGACGTGCGTGAGCTTGGCGTCGCGGTCGACGCGCGCCTGGTGGGATGCCGCGTGCACCGCGTCGTCGTCCCACCGCTGCACTGAGACGACGGTGAGGTCGGCTCCGTCGCGCACGATGATCTCGACGTTCTGCGCGTGGGTCGCGGTGCCCTCGTGTCGCAGCACGACGGTGCCGCGCGAGTTGGGCTGCGCCTCGACGACGACATGAGCGTGCGCGAGGCCGCCGGTGCCGGTCAGACGCACCACGACGGGCTCGTCGAGCTCGACGTTCGCGGGGATCCGCAGCAGCGGCGCCTCGGCCTCGTGCGTCCACGCGAGGGCGGCGGGGAGGTCCTCCGGGCGGAAGTGCTCGCCGCGCGGGGCGTCGCCCGCGGCGAGGCGCAGCTGCTCGACCGCGGCCGGCGCCTCGACGTCGACGGTGATGACGCCGGTCGGACCGGCCTCGTCGACGAAGAGCGGCGCGAGCCGGTCGATCGGGCTGAGCTTCCAGTTGACCTCGCGGCCCGTGGGGGTGCCGAAGTCGGCCGGGTCGAACGAGGTCTTCCGCTCCGAGCGCGTCTGCACCGGGACGACGGATGCCACGAGGGTAGCCGGGTCGATGTGGCCCCTACCGGCGCCAGTCGACTGTGCCGTGGGAGTTTCGGTCGCAGTCGTCACTTAACCAACACTGCCTTCCATGCCCATCTCGATGAGCTTGTTGAGTTCGAGCGCGTACTCCATCGGGAGCTCGCGGGCGATGGGCTCGATGAACCCGCGCACGATCATCGCCATGGCCTCGTCTTCGGGGAGGCCACGCGACTGCAGGTAGAACAGCTGCTCCTCGCTGACCTTCGAGACGGTCGCCTCGTGGCCGAGCTGCACGTCGTCGACGCGGATGTCGATCGCGGGGTAGGTGTCGCTGCGCGAGATCGTGTCGACGAGCAGCGCATCGCAGCGCACGGTGTTGGCGGAGTGGTGCGCATTGGCATCCACTCGCACCTCACCGCGGTAACCGGCGCGACCGCCACCGCGGGCGATGGACTTCGACACGATCGACGACTGCGTGTACGGCGCCATGTGGATCATCTTCGCGCCGGCGTCCTGGTGCTGACCGGGACCGGCGAAGGCGACCGACAGGGTCTCGCCCTTGGCGTGCTCGCCCATGAGGTAGATGGAGGGGTACTTCATCGTCACCTTGGAGCCGATGTTGCCGTCGACCCATTCCATGGTCGCGCCCTCGTGGGCGACGGCGCGCTTGGTGACGAGGTTGTAGACGTTGTTCGACCAATTCTGGATCGTCGTGTAGCGCACGCGGGCGTTCTTCTTCACGATGATCTCGACCACGGCCGAGTGCAGCGAGTCGCTCTTGTAGATCGGGGCGGTGCAGCCCTCGATGTAGTGGACGTAGCTGTCCTCGTCGGCGATGATCAGCGTCCGCTCGAACTGACCCATGTTCTCGGTGTTGATGCGGAAGTACGCCTGCAGCGGGATCTCGACGTGCACGCCCTTGGGGACGTAGACGAACGAGCCGCCCGACCACACGGCGGTGTTCAGCGCCGCGAACTTGTTGTCGCCGGCGGGGATGACCGTGCCGAAGTACTCCTCGAAGAACTCGGGGTGCTCACGCAGCGCCGTGTCGGTGTCCATGAAGATGACACCCTGCTGCTCGAGGTCCTCGCGGATCTGGTGGTAGACCACCTCGGACTCGTACTGCGCGGCGACGCCGGCGACGAGGCGCTGACGCTCGGCCTCGGGGATGCCGAGCTTCTCGTACGTGTTGCGGATCTCCTCCGGGAGGTCCTCCCACGACTGCGCCTGCTTCTCGGTCGAGCGCACGAAGTACTTGATGTTGTCGAAGTCGATGTCGCTGAGGTCGGCGCCCCAGGTCGGCATGGGCTTCTTGCCGAAGAGCTGGTACCCCTTCAGACGGGTCTTCAGCATCCACTCCGGCTCGGACTTCAGCGAGGAGATGCCGCGCACGACGTCCTCGTTGATGCCGCGCTGCGCGACGGCGCCCGCGGCGTCGGTGTCGTGCCAGCCGAACTCGTATTGCCCCAGGCTCTCGAGCTCTGGTCGGTCGATGAGGACATCGGACATGGTGATCACTCTCCTTCTCGGGCCTCAACGGTGTCATCCGCCCCGACATTCCGGACTCCGGTCGAAGTCCCAGGTTCGTCGCTGGTGGGCCCGCTCGAAGGCGCTGGCTGCGCGCCTAGACTGTCTGCTGTGCGGATCGCGTGAGCGCTGCACACGGACCCTTCGATTCTACAGGCAACACCCGCTCCCGGCATGGCAGTCCCGCTCTCCCGAACGCCGGGACGGCCCCGACGCCAGGAAGCCGTACGCATGCCCTCCGCCCCGTCCTCCCCCTCCTCGTCCCGCCTCCCCGCGGTACTGCAGCGTCTCGGCGCGTGGCTGCCCACGCGGGTCGACCGCCGGGTGAAGGTGTTCGCGTGGTTGTCGTTCATCGCCGAGGTGCTCATCATCGGCACCGGCGGGGCCGTGCGTCTGACGGGATCGGGCCTGGGCTGCCCCACGTGGCCGCGCTGCACCCCCGACTCGCTCGTGAACACCCCCGAGATGGGCATCCACGGCATCATCGAGTTCGGCAATCGCACACTCACCGGCCTGGTCGGCATCCTCGCCCTCGCCGTGGTCGTGCTCGTGTGGCGCATGCGTCACGAGCGCCGCGTCCTGTTCGTACTGTCGCTGATCGTCCTCGGCGGAATCATCGCGCAGGCGGTCGTGGGCGGTATCACGGTGCTCACGGGCCTGAACCCCTTCATCGTCGGCTTCCACTACGTCGCCTCGGTGGTGCTCGTGGCCGTGTGCGCCGCCTTCCTGGTGCGCATGTACCAGCCGGCCGGGCCCCGCACGCTGTCGGTGCCCCGCTGGTTCGCCGGGCTCGTGCACGCGACCACCGGCGTGCTGGCGCTGACCATCGTCTTCGGGGTGCTGACCACCGGTGCGGGTCCCCATTCCGGCGACGAGGCCTCGGTGCGCAACGGCTTCGACGCGCAGGTGCTGGAGCACGTGCACGCCTGGCCCGGATACGCCCTGTTCGCCCTCACGCTCGTCGTCGTCGTCGCCGCCTGGCGCCTCCGACTGCCCGTCCGCCGCTGGGCGACCGCGCTGCTGGCGGTCGAACTCGTGCAGATCGCGGTGGGCCTCTATCAGGCGCGCAACGGCCTCCCCGAGATCGCCGTCGGGACGCACATGGTGCTCGCGGCCCTCGCGGCGGCGACCATGACGGTCGTCGTGCTGCGGCTGAAGACCCCGGTCGTCGCCGCCTCGGCAGAGAGCGGTCGCGCCACCGCCGACGCCCGCGCCTGACGCCCCGCTCCCCCTTATACGCTCATAGGGCATTCATCGGCGACCCCTAGGCCCCGCCAGGACCGGTGAGAGAACCTTGACGTTCCGGGTTCAGCCCGGGCATTCCCGATGCCACCGCGTCGGGGAACGCCAGTCCGGTGCCCCCGCGCCGGAACGACAAGGAGTACTCCCCATGAAGACCCGCCCCCGCCTGGTGACCAGCATCCCGTTCTGGGTGCTCGTCGTCGCCTCCCTGGCCGCCATCGCCGGTGGACTCGCGATCGTCCTGAACGGGATCGACGCGATGGAGCAGGTGCTCAACGACCCGAACGCCACCGTCGTGCAGGTCTACGTCGGTCAGTCGTGGGTCGTCGTCGGCGCCGCCGTACTCGGCGCCGGTGCGATCGGCATCGCCCTCGTGCTGGCCCTGGGCGCCGCCGCCACACTGACCCGTCGTCCCGACGTCGCAATCGAGACCATCGACTGGAACAGCGACGACGAGACCGCCGCCGAGAGCACCGCTCCCGCCGCTCCCTTCGCGCCGGCCACGACCGCCGCGCCCCTCGCGGTGGAGGATGCCGACGTCGAGACCCCGTCGACCGCCACGGCTCCTCCGGCGGCCGCGACGGCCGCCCGCCACGACGAGCCCACGATCGACACCGGAGACGACGCCACGCGTCGCTGACGCTGTCCCGGAAGCGCCCGCTCCCCTCGGGGGCGGGCGCTTCCGCGTCCAGGGGCGCCGACGAGGGTGCCTACGCTGAAGACATGTTCACCCTCCGAACGACGCGGGAAGAAGACTGGCCGCAGCTGCGGACGTTCCGTCTCGGAAACGCCACCGACAACCCGGTCTCCTGGACGGCGACGGTCGACGAGACGCTGCGCATCCCTGAAGGCGGATGGCGGATGCGAGCCCGACGGGGCGGTCAGCCCGACACCACCAGCGTCGTGGCGACCGACGACGAGACGGGCCGCTGGCTCGGGATGATGTGCGCGCAGATCGGCGACGCCCACGGCCCCGAGCCCGTCCTCACGGGCGTCTACGTGACACCCGACGCGCGAGGGAGGGCCGCCGGCGTCACCGACGCGCTCTTCGAGTCGATCCTGCGCTGGGCGGGCTCGCGCGGAACGGTCCTCCGCCTCTGGGTGGCCGAGCACGCCGTGCCCGCTCGCCGGTTCTACGCGCGGAACGGGTTCGTCCCCACGGGGCGCGTCGAGGAGCTGCGGGTCCTCGGGCGGGAGCCGCAGCCCGACGACGGCGGGCTCCTCGAGATGAGCCGCCCCCTGACGGGCGACACCACCCCGATGGCCGCCGCTCTCTGACCTCGCGGCGCGCAGGTCGCTGGTGGCGCATGACGCCGAGGACCCGGCATCCGCACGAGGAAGCGCCCGCCCCGAGACGGGGCGGGCGCTTTCTGAAGACTCGTGCTCAGAACGGGAGGAGCGGATCGACCGCGATCGCCACGAACAGCAGCGTGAGATAGGTGATCGAGGCGTGGAAAACGCGCATCGGCCGCGGCTCGCCGCCGCGCACCGCACGGGCGTAGAGGCGGTGCGACTCGTAGATGAACCAGCCGCCGAACACGAGGGCCGACACGCTGTAGACCAGGCCCATCGACGCGACGGGGATGAGAAGGAGCGAACAGGCGACGGTCGCCCAGGCGTAGAGGATGACCTGCAGGCCGACCTGCGAACCGCTGCGGGTGGCGCCGAGCATGGGGACGTCGACCTCGTCGTACTGCGCGGCGTACTTCATCGACAGCGGCCAGTAGTGCGGCGGCGTCCATAGGAACACCAGCGCGAACAGGATGAACGGCGCCCAGGAGAGCGAGCCCGTCACCGCCGACCAGCCGATGAGCACCGGGAAGCACCCCGCGATGCCGCCCCACACGATGTTCTGCTCGGTGCGGCGCTTGAGGATCATCGTGTAGATCACGACGTAGAAGAAGATCGCGACCGCCGACAGGCCCGCCGCCAGCGGGTTGGTGAACACCAGCAGCCACACGGTGGAGAACACCGCGAGCGTCCAGGCGAACGTCAGAGCCCCCCGGGGCGAGACCTCGCCGGTGACCAGCGGTCGGTTCACCGTGCGCTGCATGTGCGCGTCGATGTCGCGGTCGAGGTACATGTTGAACGCGGCCGCCGAACCGGCGCTGAGCGAGCCGCCGATCACGGTGGCGAGGATCAGCCAGAGGTTCGGCAGTCCGCCCTGCGCGAGGATCATCACCGGAACGGTGGTCACCAGCAGCAGCTCGAGGACGCGGGGCTTCGTCAGAGCGACGTAGGCCCGGAGGGTGCGTCCGACGGAGCGGCGATCGGTCGTCGCAATGACGTGCGACGTCGTCGAGATGTCCATCGTCCCCCGGGGTAGCGCGTATGTAATCCCCACGATTCTATGCCATCCCCACCACACGCACGGCCGCCTGTCGACCCCCGTCACGAACGGCAACGGCGTCGGTCGTTCTCGCTATGCTGGCGAAGAACGCGCGCCCCGCGCCGACACCCCACCCCCCTCCCACTCCTACGGTGACGAGCGCGGACGTCGGTTTGTGAATCGGGCGCAGGATCGAGAAAGGCACCGTGTTGTCGGACTTCGAATGGGACGAGATCGATCGGCGCGCGGTGGACACCGCACGCATCCTGGCGGCTGACGCCGTCGAGAAGGTGGGCAACGGCCACCCGGGAACGGCCATGTCGCTGGCCCCCGCCGCCTACCTGCTGTACCAGCGTGTGCTGCGCCACGACCCGGCCGACACGCACTGGCCCGGTCGCGACCGCTTCATCCTCTCCGCCGGGCACTCGTCGCTCACCCAGTACGTGCAGCTCTACCTCGGCGGCTTCGGCCTCGAGCTGAAGGACCTCGAGGCGCTGCGCACCTGGGGCTCGCTGACCCCCGGCCACCCCGAGTACGGACACACCGACGGCGTCGAGATCACCACCGGCCCCCTCGGCCAGGGTCTGGCCTCCTCGGTGGGCTTCGCCTACGCCGCACGCTACGAGCGCGGTCTCTTCGACGCCGAGACCCCCGCCGGCGAGAGCCCCTTCGACCACTTCGTCTACGTGATCGCCGGCGACGGCGACCTCCAGGAGGGCGTGACCAGCGAGGCCTCCTCGCTCGCCGGCCACCAGGAGCTCGGCAACCTCATCGCGATCTACGACTCCAACCAGATCTCGATCGAGGACGACACCAACGTCGCCTTCACCGAAGACGTCCAGAAGCGCTACGAGTCGTACGGCTGGCACGTGCAGACCGTGGACTGGAAGAAGACCGGTCAGTACGTCGAGGACGTCGCCGAGCTGCACGCCGCGATCGAGGCCGCCAAGGGCGAGACGAGCAAGCCCTCGCTCATCATCCTCAAGACGATCATCGGTTGGCCCTCGCCCGGCAAGCAGAACTCCGGCAAGATCCACGGCTCCGCCCTCGGCGCCGACGAGCTCAAGGCCACGAAGGAGGTGCTCGGCTTCGACCCCGAGCAGCACTTCGCCGTCGCCGACGACGTCCTCGAGCACACGCGCGAGCTCGTGAAGCGCGGCGAGGCCGAGAAGGCCGCCTGGCAGGACAAGTTCGACGCGTGGGCCGCCGCCCACCCCGAGCGCAAGCAGCTGTGGGACCGCCTGCAGGCCCGCGAGCTCCCGGCCGACATCGCCGAGGCGCTGCCCGCCTTCGAGGCCGGCAAAGACGTCTCCACCCGCGCCGCCTCGGGCACCGTCATCAACGCCCTCGCCGCCTCGCTCCCCGAGCTCTGGGGGGGTTCGGCCGACCTCGCCGAGTCCAACCTGACGACGATCAAGGATGCCAAGTCCTTCATCCCCGCCTCGTGGTCGACGCACGAGTGGTCGGGCGACCCCTACGGCCGCGTGCTGCACTTCGGCATCCGCGAGCACGCCATGGGCGCGATCCTCAACGGCATCGTCCTGCACGGACCCACCCGTCCGTTCGGCGGCACCTTCCTCATCTTCAGCGACTACATGCGCCCGCCGGTGCGTCTGGCCGCGCTGATGAACATCCCGACGATCTTCGTCTGGACGCACGACTCCGTCGCGCTCGGCGAGGACGGCCCCACGCACCAGCCGATCGAGCAGCTCGCGACGCTCCGCGCCATCCCGAACTTCGCCCTCGTGCGTCCCGCGGATGCCAACGAGACCTCCGTCGTGTGGCTCGAGATGCTGCGCCGCACCGCCGGTCCCGCCGGTATCGCCCTGACCCGTCAGAACATCCCGGTCTTCGCCCGCGGCGAGGGCGCGGCATCCGGCGACGAGTTCGCCTCCGCCGAAGGCGCCGTCAAGGGCGCCTACGTGCTGGCCGAAGCGAAGAACGGCGAGCCCGACGTGATCCTCATCGCCACCGGCTCCGAGGTGCAGCTGGCCGTCGAGGCGCGCGAGACGCTCGCCGCCGAGGGCGTGCACGCCCGCGTGGTGTCGGCTCCGTCGCTGGAGTGGTTCGCCGAGCAGGACGAGGCCTACCGCGAGTCGGTGCTGCCGTCGTCGGTGAAGGCGCGCGTCTCGGTCGAGGCGGGCTCCGCGCTCAGCTGGGCGGGCATCGTCGGCGACGCCGGCCGCTCCGTCGCGATCGACCACTTCGGTGCGTCGGCCGACTACAAGACCCTGTTCCAGAAGTTCGGCATCACGACCGAGCACGTCGTCGAGGCCGCACGCGAGTCGCTCGCCGCGGCGAAGAAGTAATCGAGAGGGACCGACACACATGAGCACTCCCACCGCAGACCTCGCCGCTCAGGGCGTCAGCATCTGGCTCGACGACCTGTCGCGTCAGCGCATCCAGTCCGGCAACCTCGCCGAGCTGATCGAGTCGCGCAACGTCTCGGGCGTCACGACCAACCCGACCATCTTCGCCGGAGCCCTCTCGAAGGGCGAGGCGTACGAGGGCCAGGTCAAGGAGCTCGCCGCGGCGGGCGCCGACGTCGACGAGGCGATCTTCTCGATCACCACCGACGACGTGCGCGACGCATGCGACATCTTCCTGCCCGTCTTCGAGGCCACGAACGGCGTCGACGGTCGCGTGTCGATCGAGGTCTCCCCCGACCTCGCCCACGACACCGAGGGCACCGTCGCGCAGGCGAAGGACCTCTCGGCGCGCGTCGACCGCAAGAACGTCCTCATCAAGATCCCCGCGACCAAGGCCGGCCTGCCGGCGATCACCGAGGTCATCGGTGCGGGCATCTCGGTCAACGTCACGCTCATCTTCAGCCTCGAGCGGTACGAAGAGGTCATCGACGCCTACCTCGCCGGAGTCGAGAAGGCGCAGGCCGCCGGCCACGACATCACGACCCTGCAGTCGGTGGCGTCGTTCTTCGTGTCGCGCGTCGACACCGAAATCGACAAGCGCCTGGCCGCCATCGGCACCGACGAGGCCGCCGCGCTCAAGGGCAAGGCCGGCATCGCCAACGCCCGTCTGGCGTACGAGCTCTACGAGAAGAAGTTCTCCGACGACCGTGCCAAGAAGCTCCTGGATGCCGGTGCGACCGTGCAGCGTCCCCTCTGGGCCTCGACGGGTGTCAAGGACCCCGCCCTGCCCGATACGCTCTACGTGACCGAGCTCGTCGCCCCCGGCACCGTGAACACGATGCCCGAGAAGACGCTCGAGGCCACGTTCGACCACGGCGTCATCACCGGAGACACCGTCACCGGTGCCTACGCCGAGGCGCACGAGGTGTTCGACCGCCTCGCCGCGGCGGGCGTCGACGTGGCCGACGCCACGCAGACGCTCGAAGACGAGGGCGTCGAGAAGTTCATCGCGTCGTGGCACGAGCTGCAGGACACGGTCAAGACCGCCCTCGACGCCGGAAGCGCCCAGGCCGCCCAGTGAGCTTCGCCGTCAAGGTCACCGGCCACGTCAAGTCGGTGGTCGACGCCGAGCTTCCCGGTCTGACCGGGTCGCTCATCGCGTCGGGCATCACTGCGGGCGATGCGAGCCTGTGGGGCGCGGCTGCCGAAGACGAGGCCTCTCGTCGGCTCGGGTGGGTGCGGGCGGTCTCCGTCTCGCGCCCGCTCGTGCCCGAGATCACCGCCCTGCGCGACGAGCTCGTCGCGCAGGGCGTGACCCGGGTGGTGCTGGCCGGCATGGGCGGATCGTCCCTCGCGCCCGAGGTCATCGCGCAGTCGTCCGGCGTACCGCTGGTCATCCTCGACTCCACGGCCCCCGGCCAGGTGCTCGCCGCGATCGACGGCGACGCCGAGTCGGGCGGACTCGAGCAGACGGTGCTCGTCGTATCGAGCAAGTCGGGGTCGACGATCGAGACCGACTCCGCCAAGCGCGCCTTCGAGGCCGCCTTCCGCGACGTGGGTATCGACCCCACGGGGCGCATCGTGGTCGTGACCGACCCCGGCTCCCCGCTCGAGCAGTCGGCCCGCGCCGACGGCTACCGCGTGTTCCTCGCCGACCCCGAGGTCGGCGGACGCTACTCCGCGCTCACCGCCTTCGGACTCGTGCCGGCGGGTCTCGCCGGCGTCGACATCGACGACCTGCTTGACGAAGCCGACGCGACCCTCCTCGAGGTCGCCATCGACTCCCCCGAGAACCCGGCCCTCGTGCTCGCCGCGGCCATCGCCGGAGGCGGGGCGCACCGCCGCGACAAGCTCGGTCTCGTCACCGACGGCAGCCACATCATCGGCCTGCCCGACTGGATCGAACAGCTCGTCGCCGAGTCCACGGGCAAGGACGGCACCGGCATCCTGCCCGTCGTGCTGCTCCCCGTCTCGCCCGAGCTCGAGGCGAAGCCCGACGATCTGCAGGTCGTGCGCTTCGTCGACGACGCCGATGCGTTCCACCTCTTCGAGCGCCACACCGGCGAGGTGCTGGTCAGCGGCTCGCTGGGCGCGCAGTTCGTCGTGTGGGAGTATGCGACGGCGGTCGCCGGCCGCCTCCTGGGCATCGATCCGTTCGACCAGCCCGACGTGGAGTCGGCGAAGGAGGCGACGCGGGGCCTTCTCGAGTCGCAGCCCGCCCCCACCGCCGCGGCCTTCGTCGCCGACGGCGTCGAGGTGCGCGTCTCCGACCCGGCCCTCGCCGAGAGCGGCACCGTCGCCGGCGTACTCGCCGCGCTCTGGGCCCGCGTCCCCGCAGACGGGTACGTCAGCGTGCAGGCGTACGTGAACCGTCTCGACCTCGCTCAGCTGTCGGGGCTCCGCGAGCTGGTGGCGGCCGACACGGGTCGTCCCACCACGTTCGGATGGGGTCCGCGGTTCCTGCACTCCACCGGGCAGTACCACAAGGGCGGACCCGCCAACGGGGTGTTCCTCCAGATCACCGAACGCACCGATGTCGACCTGGAGATCCCGGGGCGGCCGTTCACGTTCGGACAACTCATCCAGGCACAGGCCGCGGGAGACGCGAGCGTGCTGGCGGAGGCTCATGGCCGTCCCGTCGTCACGCTGACGCTGACCGACCCGCAGGTCGAGGTGCTCTCACTCTTCGAGGCGGCACAGTAAGCATGGTCGTAGAGATCACACCGGGTCACAACCCTCTGCGCGATCCCGAGGATCGCCGACTCAACCGCATCGCGGGGCCCAGCGCGCTCGTCATCTTCGGCGTGACGGGAGACCTCTCGCGCAAGAAGCTCATGCCGGCCGTCTACGACCTCGCGAACCGTGGGCTCCTGCCCCCCGGATTCGCGCTCGTCGGCTTCGCCCGCCGCGACTGGGAGGACCAGGACTTCGCGAAGGTCGTCTACGAGTCGGTGAAGAAGTACGCGCGCACGGAGTTCCGCGAGGAGACGTGGAAGGAGCTCCTCGAGGGCATCCGCTTCGTGCAGGGCGAGTTCGACGACCCCGAGGCGTTCGTGCGCCTGCGCGACACCGTCGACAAGCTCGACACCGAGCGCGGGACCATGGGCAATCACGCGTACTACCTGTCGATCCCGCCGAAGGCCTTCCCGCTGGTCACCACCCAGCTGAAGGCGTCGGGTCTCGTGGGCGACAAGGCCGAGGACACCTCGGGCTGGCGCCGGGTGGTCATCGAGAAGCCCTTCGGCCACGACCTCGCCTCGGCCCGCGAGCTGAACGAGGTCGTCGAGAGCGCGTTCCCCGCCGACTCGATCTTCCGGATCGACCACTACCTCGGCAAAGAGACCGTGCAGAACATCCTCGCGCTGCGCTTCGCCAATGAGCTGTACGAGCCCATCTGGAACCGCAACTACGTCGACCACGTGCAGATCACCATGGCGGAAGACATCGGCGTGGGCGGTCGTGCGGGGTATTACGACGGCATCGGCGCGGCGCGCGATGTCATCCAGAACCACCTCCTGCAGCTGCTCGCCCTCACCGCGATGGAGGAGCCCATCAGCTTCAACGCCGCAGACCTGCGCGCCGAGAAGGAGAAGGTGCTCGCCGCCGTCCGGCTGCCGGAGAACCTGGCCGAGGCCACCGCGCGCGGTCAGTACGCCGGCGGATGGCAGGGCGGCGAGAAGGTGCTCGGCTTCCTCGAGGAGGACGGGATGAACCCCGAGTCGGTCACCGAGACGTACGCGGCGATCAAGCTCGAGATCAACACGCGCCGCTGGTCGGGCGTGCCGTTCTACGTGCGCAGCGGAAAGCGTCTGGGACGCCGCGTGACCGAGGTCGCCGTGGTGTTCAAGCGGGCGCCGCAGCAGCTGTTCTCCCGCAGTCAGACGCAGGAGCTCGGGCAGAACGCGCTCGTCATCCGCGTCCAGCCCGATGAGGGCGTCACGATCCGGTTCGGATCCAAGGTCCCCGGCGACGGCACCCAGGTGCGCGACGTCACGATGGACTTCGGCTACGGCCACGCCTTCACCGAGGCGAGCCCGGAGGCCTACGAGCGTCTGATCCTCGACGTGCTCCTCGGCGACCCGCCGCTGTTCCCGCGCCACGAAGAGGTCGAGCTCAGCTGGAAGATCCTCGACCCGATCGAGGAGTTCTGGGCCGCCGAGGGCGGTCCCCTCGAACAGTATTCGCCCGGGTCGTGGGGGCCGGCATCCGCCGACGAGCTCCTCGCCCGCGACGGCCGCACCTGGAGGCGCCCGTGATCATCGATCTGCCCGACACCACCGTCAGCGCGATCTCGAAGAGCCTCGTGAGCGTGCGCGAAGAGGGCGGCGCCGTCGCCCTCGGGCGCGTGCTGACGCTCATCATCGTCACCCACCACGGTGCCGAGGAAGAAGTCATCGAGGCCGCGAACGACGCCTCGCGCGAGCACCCGATGCGCGTGATCGCCGTGTTGTTCGGCGACGAGGACGAGGAGCCGCGCCTCGACGCGCAGATCCGCGTCGGCGGCGACGCCGGTGCGAGCGAGGTGGTCGTGCTCCGCGCCCACGGCGCGGCCGGCTCCAACGCCGAGAGCCTCGTGACGGGCCTGCTCCTGCCCGACGCGCCCGTCGTGGCGTGGTGGCCGGCCGAAGCCCCCGAGAACCCCTCGCGCTCGGCCATCGGCCGCATCGCCCAGCGTCGCATCACCGATGCCTCGTCGCAGGCGGATCCCGCCGCCTGGGTCGCGCAGCTCGGCGAGCACTACGCGCCCGGCGACACCGATTTCGCCTGGACGCGGGTCACCCGGTGGCGCGAGCAGCTGGCCGCCGTGCTCGACCAGCCACCGTTCGAGCCGGTCACCGCCGTCGAGGTGCGCGGTGCGGCCGACTCCCCCTCCACCGCCCTGCTGGCGGCGTGGCTGGGCATGAAGCTCGAGGCTCCGGTGGATTACGCCTACCTGCCCGCCGACGAGTGGGCGAGCGGCATCAAGTCGGTACGCCTCACGCGCCCGAGTGGCGACACGCTCCTCGAGCGTCCCGAGGCGGGCATCGCGGTACTCACGCAGCCCGGGCAGCCCACGCACGACCTCGCCTTCCCCCGCCGCACCCTGCGGGAGTGCCTGGCGGAGGAGCTGCGGCGTCTCGACCCCGACCTGCTGTACGGGCGGGTCATCACCGAGGGGCACGACCTGCTGCTCGCGGCGAGCGAGCAGGACGCGTCATGACCGACAACGGCTCGGCCAAGCGCGTCATCATCAAGCGCGACGCCGACACGCTCGCCGAGTACGTCGCGACCCGCTTCATGAACCGGATCGTCAAGCGCGTCGCCGAGGGCAAGCGCATGCACGTCTGTCTGACCGGCGGGACCATGGGCGGAGCGGTGCTGCGCACCGCGGCAAGCGATGCGCGCGTCGCCGACGTCGACTGGTCGCTCGTGCACTTCTGGTTCGGCGACGAGCGCTTCGTTCCGCGCGATTCCGACGACCGCAACGAGAAGCAGGCGCGCGAGGCGTTCCTCGACCACCTCGACATCCCGGCCGAGAACATCCACGTGGTCGCCTCGAGCGACGACGGACTCGATCTGGATGCCGCGGCGATCGCGTACGCCGACGAACTGGCGCAGTTCGCCCCCTCCGACCGCAGCGAGACCGGCCCCTGGCCGTCGTTCGACATCTGCTTCCTCGGAGTGGGCCCCGACGCGCACATCGCCTCGCTGTTCCCCGACCGGCCCGAGATCTCGGTCACCGATCGCGCCACCGTGCCGGTGCGCGATTCACCGAAGCCGCCGAGCGACCGCGTCTCGCTGACGCGACCGGTCATCAACTCCTCGAAGCGCGTGTGGATGGTCATCGCCGGCGCCGACAAGGCCGCCGCCCTCGGGCTGGCCCTCGCCGGGGCCAGCTATCAGAGCGTCCCCGCGGCGGGTGCGAAGGGCCGTCGTCGCACGGCCTTCTTCGTCGACGAGGTCGCCGCCGATCAGGTTCCGCCGCAGCTCATCGATCGCGAGTACTGACTTCCGGCACCCCGACGGCCCGACGGCGGGAATTCTCGAACCGCGGCCGCGGTGAGAAGAATTCATCGACGGAACCCTGACGGCACGAGGGGCTCGGATGCCCGGCATCCGGGCCCCTTCCGTGCGAACGGGGAGAAATCCTCCGGCTCTTGTCTTCGACGGTGCGGCGGCTTACCCTTCCTGCAGGGGGGCATCCTGAACCGGCGCGACGATCGTGATCGTCGCCCGCCGGTTCGCGCGAGAGGGAGCGTGGGATGCCATTCTTCGGTCGTGGGCGCGAGCTCGACATCGCACGGACGACCGTCGGACTGCGCACGGGAGCCGCGTGCGTGTTCGTCGGCGAGGCGGGAATGGGCAAATCGGCCCTGGCGGCCGAACTCGCCCGGGAGCACCGGGCGAACCTGGTCGCGGTCAGTCCGAGCGAGCGGATGTGGCCGTACTCGGGCCTGTCGGCCGTCGCCGCCGGACTCGGCGGCGCGCGCGGCGCCGCGATCGACGGCATCCTGGACCGCGGTCGCGATTGGCCGGAGCACCTGATGGCCGAGGAGGTGAGCCGGACACTGCATCTCATCCGCGACGATGCGGGCGTGCTCGTCATCGACGACCTCGATGAGATGGACGGTGCGAGCCTCACGGTGCTGTCGTACGTGTTCGGGCGTCTTCGCGGCACGGGGGTCACGATCCTCGCCACCGTGGGGGCTCCCGGGCACCGCTGCGAAGTCGCCGCGCTGCCGCACGTGCGCCTCGAGCCCCTCGCCTTCGAGGCCGCGTCGGACCTCGCACGCGAGATCGTCGGTCCCGCGAGCGCGGCGGCCGTACGCCATCTCGTCGTGATGTTCACCGGCGGCGACCCCGGCGTGCTGTCTCGCGTGCGGCTGACGGCGGCGGAGGCGGTGGGGGAGGACGCGCTGCCCCTCCCCCTGCGCCTGTCGGACGACCGGAGCGGTCGCCCACGGCGCGAGGCATACTCCCCGCGCGGCGCACGGGCGGACGCGGTGCTCGACCTGCTGTCGATCGGCCCCGTCTACGACTACGACCGGCTGCGCCTCACCGCCCTCGCCGAGGGCGCCGACGTCGACCAGCTCATCGACGACGGCACGGTCCGCGTGCACGACGACCTGGCCCGCATGAGCGATCCCGCGCTCCGTCTGCGGCGACACGCGGCGATGGCGCCGGAGGACCGGCGCCGACTGCACGCCCAAGCGGCCGACGATCATCGCGACCGCGACCGTGCCACCCAGCTGTGGCACGAGAGCTTCCTCGAGCCCGACGGCGATCGCGGTTCGCTCCTCGCCGCGGCGGTGGGCTTCGCGCGCGCCGGGGAGACGGCATCCGCTGTGGAGTTCGCCGAACGCGCCCTGTCGGGTCGACTCGACCCCGAGAGCCGCACCCGAGGACTCGTCGATCTCGGCGGCGCGCTGGTGCTCCAGGGGCTCGACCTGCTCGGACAGCACTATCTGCGGCGCGCGGGTCGCAGCGACGACGCCGCCGTGCGTGTGCGCGCGGCGATCGCCCGCCTGCGCGCGGGGGCGAACGTCGACCACGTGATCGATGACGTCCTCGTCCGCGTCGAGGCCGAGGGATGGACCGCCGGCGTGGAGCGCCTGCTCTGCGAGAGCGCCCGGCTGCATCTGGGGCGCGGGGAGCTCGCCGCGGCGCTTCAGGCTCTGGACGCGATCGCCGCGGCGGGTGCCGCGTCGACCGAGACCGCGATGCTGCGCCTGCTCCTCGCCGAACTCGGCTGCGGCGCCCCGGCGCCGGGTCGCGACGTGCCGCCGCCCTTCGAGACGGCCGCCGTCGCGGCGGATGCGCCGGTCGAGATCGCCTCGCTGTCGGCGAGCGTGCGCATGCTGCGCGAGGAGTACGCCGCGGCGCGTCGTCAGGCGACCGAACTGCTGGAGCGCGTTCCCCGGGTGGCCCCGCTGTGGCGCGAGCGGGTGCTGCGCCTGCTCGTGGTCTGCGAGGTGCGGGGCGGCGACGCGTCGGCAGTGCGCGAGGCCGTCGCGGCCTGGCGCCACGAGTGGGCCCCGGGCCGCGCGGAGGACGCCGCGACGACCCTGTTGTGCGCCGAGGCGGCCGCAGCCGACCCTCTCGACGCGCGCGCGGGCGACCTGATCGCACGGGGACGCCACCTGTGCCGACGTGAGGGGACGACGGCCCTCCTGCCGTTCTTCGCGGCGCTGGAGGGGAGCCTCGCCCTCGCCGAGGGACGGTACGAGGATGCCGTGGACCTGCTCCGCGGGGCCGGCGACGCTGCGGCGACGCATGATCCGTCGCTGCTGCGCATCGACGCCGATCTGATCGAGGCGCTGTGGCTGACCGGGCGCGAGGCCGAGGCCCGCCGCGAGCTCGCGCGGTTCGAAGCGGCCGCGGCCCGGCATCCGCGTCGATGGACGACCCTCGCCGTGGCGCGATCCCGCGCCGTCTGCCGCTGCGCGGAGGACGGCGCGCGGGCGTTCCGCGACGCCGACGCCGTCCTGCGCAGCACCGACGCCCCCTCGGAGCACTCGGCCCTGCACGCGACGCGCGAGCGGTGCCTGCCGACGGCGAACCGCTCCCCCGCGGCGCGCGCGAGCACGATTCCGGCGCGCGGTCGCGCGCTGTCGCCGCAGGAGCAGGAGGTCGTGGCCCTGGTGGAGCAGGGTCTGCGCAACCGCGAGATCGCGTCGGCGCTGTTCGTCTCGCTGCGCACGGTCGAACTGCGCCTCACGCGCATCTACCGCAAGCTCGGCGTCACCTCGCGCGTCCACCTCGTCTCGCTGCTGCGCGGAGCGGCGACGCCGTGATCGCTCCGGGCGACGGCGCCGCGGAGGTCCGGCGCCGGGACTCGCGGCGAGGGGCCGACACGGATGCCGAGGCCACGGCATCCGCTCCCCCCGCCGCCGGCGCGACAGCGGCGGGCCGGCGGTCCGGGCTGCGCCAGCGCCCGTCGGAGGGACGCCCCCACGCCGACACCAGCGCCCGCAGGCAGAGCAGCGCGTCCCACACCCGCAGCAGCGGGAACAGCAGCATCCACACGCGTGGCCGCGTGCGCGAGAGGGCGCAGGCGAAGACCGTCATCAGCGCGTCCACGAGCAGGAAGGCCAGCGCGAGCGGACCGACCGGCAGAGCGGCCGACAGCGCCGCCGCGGTCTGCGCCGCCGGTCCGGTGACAACGGCCGCGGCCACCGCCGCGAGACCGGCGACCAGCAGTACCGGAAGCGCCGCGGCGAGCACGAGACTGGAGACGACGGTCTCGATCGCGAAGACGCCCACCGAGGCCCAGAACAGCCCGTACCGCACACCGTGCCGCCGCACCGTCTGCCAGAAGCCCAGGCTCCACCGGCGCACCTGTGCGGTGTAGTCGCGCAGGGTCGCCGGGTCCTGCGTTTCGGCCACCGCGCAGTCGGGATGGAAAGCGATGCGCCCCAAGCGCTTCGCGTGCACCTCGAACGTCATGTTGAAGTCCTCGATCGAGAGCCCCGGGGCATCGATGTCGATGCGGTCCAGCACGTCGGTGCGGTAGAGGCTCGCGAAGCCCGGCACGATCGCCACCGCGTCGGCGCCCCGCGCAGCCTGGCCGAACTTGTGCAGGTACTGGGTGCAGACGTAGGTGCGCTCGCGATACGCCGTGAGCACGCGGCCGACGACGGTGCGCGGGGTGTCGGCCGCGGTCGTGGCGCGGCCCGCGACAGCGACCACCCCGTCGTCGGTGAACAAGGGGAGGGCGGTGCGCAGGTAGTCCGGGCGGGGGCGGGAGTCGGCGTCGAGCAGGAGCAGGAGGGGGAAGCGGGCGGCGATGCCGAAGCGCTCGAGCCCGGCCCGGATGGCGCCGGCCTTGCCGCGGTTCGGAACGAGGTCGACGGCCGTCGCTCCGGCGCGCCGCGCCCGCCCGACGGTGTCGTCGCTCGACCCGTCCGAGACCACGAAGACGTTGCCGGGCGGGACGAGGCGCCGCGCGGCGCCGACCGCCTCCGCGATGACCAGCTCCTCGTTGTGCGCCGCGATCAGCACGGCCACCTCGTCGGACCGGTAGAACATCGACGGTGCGCCCCACGGCGACGCGATACGGAACTCGGCGAGGAGGCGCGAGATGCCGACGGTCCCCCACGCCAGCGTCGACACGCCCACCGTCGCGACGGCGACGACGACGGCGAACGTCGCTGTCACGGCATCCGCCCCTCGTCGGCGGCGTGCGAGGGGGGCACGGCAGGGGGGCGTGCGAGGTCGTGCGCGGGCAGGGCGGGGCTCACGGGGTCCTCCTCTTCGGGTCGAGGCTGCGCCCGACGGTACGCGCAGAACGGGCCCGCGGCGCCGCAGCCGGCCCGCACTCGTCGATGCGGTTTCCCGCACGGCACGGTGCGGTCGGCGGTATCCCGCACGATCCGCCCGGCGTCCTTGACCATCCCACCGGGCCCGCATCAGTGTGGGCCCCGGATCAGCGCCGACCCACCCGATCGGCCGCCTCCCACCCGCACCACCCGAATCGTCCGAGGGGGCCTGGCCCCCCATCGCCCCCTCGGACCCCGCTGTTGGAGGATGACGATGTCCACACTCGATGTGCGCGCCGAAGCGACCCCCGTGTCGCCGCCCCCGGTCGCCGCCGCTCCGCCCCGATTCGACTTCGACGTCGCGATCGTCGGCCTGGGGTACGTGGGGCTGCCGACGGCGCTGGCCTATCACGCCAGCGGCTCTCGCGTCCTGGCGCTCGACGTCTCATCGCGCCGGCTGCGCACGATCGCCGCCCGCGGCGCCGACCTCATCGACACCGATCGGGAACGACTGGATGCCGCGCTGCGGCGTCCCGGCGCGTTCCGCCTGACCGGTGACGTGACCGAGCTGTCGCGGGCGGCAGCCATCGTGGTGTGCGTCCCCACGCCGGTGGACCACCAGCAGGTCCCCGACCTCGCTCCCCTGCGGGCCGCGTGCGCCACCGTCGTCGCCGCGGCCCGCCCGGGGCAGCTCATCATGCTGACCTCCACCACCTACGTCGGCTGCACGCACGACCTGGTCGAGCAGCCCTTGCGCGAGCGCGGGTTCGAAATCGGCCACGACGTCTTCGTCGCCTTCAGCGCCGAGCGCATCGACCCCGGCAACGTCGGCTTCGCGCAGGAGGTCGTCCCGCGTGTCGTGGGCGGGGCCACCCCCCGCTGCGAGGAGCAGGGCGCGCAGCTGCTCGCGCGCTACGCCGCCCGCGTCCACCGGGTCTCCTCCCTCGCGACCGCCGAGATGACGAAGCTGCTCGAGAACACCTTCCGCGCGGTCAACATCGCGCTCGCCAACGAGTTCGCCGACATCTGCACCGCGCTCGATGTGCCCGTCACGGAGGTGATCGAGGCGGCGAGCACGAAGCCCTACGGCTTCATGGCGTTCTATCCCGGTCCCGGGGTGGGCGGGCACTGCATCCCGTGCGATCCGCACTACCTGCTCTGGCAGCTGAAGGCGCTGCACGTCGACGCCGGCGTCATCACCGAGGCGATGACGCGCATCGCCGCCCGTCCGCGCCGCGTCGTCGAACGCATCCGCGACGTGCTGGGCCGCGCCGGCAAGGGTACGCTCGGGGCCCGCGTCCTGGTGGTCGGGGTGACGTACAAGCCCGACGTCGCCGATCTGCGCGAGTCGCCGGCCCTCGAGATCATCGACCATCTGATCGACGTGGGTGCCGAGGTGCAGTACGTCGACACCCACGCCCCGCACATCCACCTCGACTCGGGGCGCGAGCGCGATTCCCTCGCCGACCCGGGCGGATTCCATCCCGACGTCGTACTCGTGCACACGCGGCATCACGACTGCGACCTGGCGTGGCTCGACGGCGACGCCCTCGTGGTCGACGGCACCTACCGCAGCACCGACATCGCAGGGCGGGTGCTGCTGTGAGCGGCGTCCCGGTCTTCCCCGCGTCGGCGGGCGGACGCACGCGCACGCTGGTCACCGGCGGCGCCGGCTTCGTCGGCAGCCACCTCGTCGAGCACCTCCTCGCGGCCGGCGACGACGTCGTCGTCCTGGACGACCTCTCCACCGGGTCGGCGCGCAACCTGGCCGGTGTCGCCGACAACCCCCGGCTGGAGATGATCCACGGATCCATCCTCAACAGCAGGACCGTCGCCCAGGCGATGCACTCCTGCGATCGGGTGTTCCACCTCGCCGCCGCCGTCGGGGTCAAGCTCATCGTCGAGCAGCCGCTGCGGGGCCTGCGCATCAACATCCACGGAACCGAGAACGTGCTCACCGCGGCGATCGAGCACAAGGCGTCGGTGCTGCTGGTGTCCACGAGCGAGGTCTACGGCAAGAACACCGCCGATCGCCTGCGTGAGGATTCCGACCGCGTGCTCGGCGATCCCCTGCTCTCCCGGTGGACCTACGCCGGCGCCAAGGGCATCGACGAAGCCTTCGCCAAGGCCTACTGCGACCAGGAGGGGCTGGACGTCGCGATCGTCCGCCTGTTCAACACCGTGGGTCCGCGTCAGACAGGCCGCTACGGCATGGTGCTGCCCAACCTCGTCGGCCAGGCGCTGCGCGGGCACCCCCTCTCGGTGTTCGGCGACGGTCTGCAGACGCGCTGCTTCTCCGCCGTCGAAGACGTCGTCCCCGCCATGGTGCGCATCGAACGCGACCCCCGTGCCCGCGGACAGGCCTACAACCTCGGCGGGTCGCGGGAGATCTCGATCCTCGACCTGGCGCGCGAGATCATCGCGACCCTCGACAGTCGCAGCGAGATCGAGCTCGTCCCCTACGAGCAGGCCTACGCCGCCGGTTTCGAGGACATGCGTCGCCGCGTCCCCGACAACACCAAGGCGCACGACCTCGTCGGCTACGAGCCCACCACCCCGCTCACCACGACCATCATGCGCGTGGCTGCCGATCTGCTCTCTCGGGAGCGTCTCGGGTCGGATGCCATGCCCCTCGCCGGCGCCGGCTCGTTCCGGGGCGTCGTCTGATGTGCGGGATCACCGCCTACCGCGGCCCCGCCGCCGCGGCATCCCGTGCGCGTTCCGCCCTCGAACGCCTCGAGTACCGCGGCTACGACTCCGCCGGGATCGCCGCGCGACGGCCCGACGGCACCACCCTGCACGCGCGGACGCTCAGCGGCGTGGCGGCCCTCGCGGTGGTGACCGGAGAACAGAGCACGGATGCCACGACCGCGGCCATCGGGCACACCCGGTGGGCGACGCACGGAGAGGTGAGCGAGGCGAACGCCCACCCGCTGGAGGACTGCAGCGGCCGGCTCTACGTGGTGCACAACGGCATCATCGACAACGCCGAGGTCCTCCGGGCGCAACTCGTCGCCGCCGGGCACCGCTTCGCCACGGGCGTCGACAGCGAGGTGATCGTGCACCTCATCGAGCAGGCTCAGCGCCCCGGGGTGGGACTCGGCGACGCGCTCGCCGACGCGGCCGGCCACCTCTCGGGCTCGTGGGCGGTCGTCGCCCTCGACGCGCGCACCGGGACCCTCGCTGCGACGGCGCACGGCTCTCCCCTCATCTCCGCCCAGGACGGCACGGGCACCTACCTTGCGAGCGATGTCGGGGCGGTGGCTCCCGAGGTCACCGAGTTCCGCGTGCTCGAAGACGACGACGTGGTCGAGGTCGACGCCGCGGGCATCCGCTGGCACCGCGACGGGGGCAGCTGCCGACCGCGCGGGCTGTGGCCGGTCCCCCGCACGGCGCTGCTGGCCAGCACCGGTCGCCACCGCGACCACATGGGCAACGAGATCGACGAACAGCCCGTGGTCGCCCGCCGGGTGCTCGAGGCCCTCGGCCCGGGCATCGTCGACGGGTCGCTGTGGCGCGGCCTGGGCCTGCCGTCGCTCGACGACATCGACCGGGTCACGGTGATCGGCTGCGGCACCTCGCTGCACGCCGGGCGAGCCGTCGCGGGGGTCTTCGGGCGTCTCGGCGGTCTGCCCACGCGCACGCTCGTGGCCAGCGAGGCCGCGCACGAGGTGTGGGAGCCGCGCACCCTCGTGATCGCGATGAGCCAGTCCGGCGAGACCGCCGACGTCCTGCGCGCCCTCGAGGCCCTGCCGCCCCGGCACGGCACCCTACTCGCCTTGACCAACAGCTCCTCCTCCACCCTGGCCCGCCGCTCCGACGCGGTCATCGACTGCCTCGCCGGCCCGGAGGTGGGGGTGGCCGCGACCAAGACGTTCGTCGCGCAGGTGCTGACCGGGGTCTGCGTGGCCCTGTCGGGACTGTCCGCCTTCGACCGCGCCGACTCGGCGTGCCTGGGCGCAGACCTCCGCGCCCTGGCCGCGACGCCCGATGCGCTCGCCGCCGCCCTCGACGCCTGGCGGGGCCCCAGCGCGCAGCTGGCCGCCGAGTACGCCCGGGCGTCGGGGTTCCTCTTCCTCGGCCGCGGCGCGGGTCTGATCTACGCCGCCGAGGGTGCCCTCAAGCTCAAGGAGCTGTCGTACCGCTGGGCGGAGTCCCACCCCGCCGGCGAGCTCAAGCACGGTCCCCTCGCCCTGGTGGATGCCGGCACACCCGTGTTCGTGGTCGACAACGGCGATCCGCGGCTCGATGTCGACATCGCCGAAGTCGCCGCACGCGGAGGTCGCGTCATCCGGATCGGCGAACGCGTGCTCACGGTGGGCGGAGTGCCGCTGCATCTGCCGCGCACCGGGCCCTCGTGGGGACCGCTCGAGACCGTGGTTCCGCTGCAGATGTTCGCGCGCGAGCTCGCCCTGCGTCTGCATCGCGACGTCGACAAGCCCCGCAACCTCGCCAAGTCGGTGACGGTGTCGTGAACCCTCCGCACCCCCCACGAAAGGCAGAGCCCATGCTCCGACGAGACCTCCGGATCGAACGCCGACGCCCGCCCACCCTCGCGCCCCCGAGATGGCGGCGCGTCCTCGCCGTCGTCTCGGCCTTCGCGGTGGTGGCGGGAGCCTCGGTCGCGCTCGCGCCCCCGCCCGCCGAGGCGGCGACCCGCACCGTGGTCAGCCTCACCTTCGACGACGCCAACGCCGACCAGCTGAACGCTCTGCCCGCCCTGCAGGCCAACGCGATGAAGGCGACCTTCTACGTCCCCTCCGGCTACATCGGCGCTGCCGGGCACATGACGCGCGCCGACCTCACGAAGCTCAAGAACGCCGGGCATGAGATCGGCGGGCACACCGTCAACCACCCCGACCTCGCCGACGTGAGCGTCGACGAGGCGACCCGGCAGATCTGCCTGGACCGCAAGAACCTCACCTCGTGGGGTTTCACGGTCAAGAGCTTCGCCTACCCCTTCGCCTCGAGCACGCCCGACGTCGAGAAGGCGGTCGCCGCATGCGGATACAACAGCGGTCGCCTGCTCGGCGACATCAAGAGCCGCTTCGGCTGCCCCGACTGCGCCTACGCCGAGAAGACGCCTCCGCCCGATCCGTTCGCCCTCGCCGCGCTCGATCAGGTCGACGCCACCTGGACGCTCGCCGACCTGAAGCAGGGCGTGACCAACGCCGAGAAGAACGGCGGCGGGTGGGTGCAGTACACGTTCCACGACGTGTGCGACGACGCCTGCAGCGACCTCGCCGTGACGACGTCGACCTTCAGCCAGTTCCTGTCGTGGCTGAAGACCCGGCAGTCCGCCGGCACGGTCGTGAAGACCATCGGAAGCGTCATCGGCGGGACCACGAAGCCCGTCGTCGACGGTCCCGCCGTGCCGGCGGCCACCGGCTCGACGAACGGCATCGTCAACCCCGGCATGGAGACGGGCGCCCCCGACTGCTGGATGCGAGGGGGCTACGGCACCAACACGCCCTCCTTCAGCACGGGCTCCCCCGCGCACACCGGCAACATCGCCAGCGGCATCTCGATGACGGGGTACGTCGACGGCGACGCCAAGCTCCTGCCGCAGTTCGACCTCGGCCAGTGCTCGCCGACGGTGACCCCCGGACGGACGTACACGCTGCGCGAGTGGTACCAGGCGAGCGGGCCGACGCAGTTCGCCGTCTACCTCCGGTCGGCGAGCGGGTCGTGGTCGTACTGGACATCGAGCCCCTGGTTCGCCGCGGCCGATGCCTGGACCGAAGCCGACTGGACCACGGCTCCCATCCCGTCGGGATACAGCGGCATCAGCTTCGCGCTGAACATCTTCGGCAACGGCACGCTCCGCACCGACGACCTCGGCCTGTACGACAGTTCCAGCGCCCCGCCGCTGACCGTCATGAGCGCCACGGCCCCGATCGACACGTCGGCACCGTCGACGCCACAGGGTCCGCTCGAAGTGTTCCGTCCGACGGAGAGCGACGTCACCGGATGACACCCCGCTCGCGCTCGACGGCGGCGATCGCCCTCGCGGTGGTCGCCGTCGTCGGCGCGACCGGCTGCGCGCCCACGCTCGCGCCGCTGCCCGACACCGGCTATCCCTGGCACACCGGGATCGTCTCGACGACCTTCTGGGTCGGCGAGGTCTTCGACCCCCAGGCCTCCGACGGCAGTCAGCGCATCTCGACGTACGATTCCGACTGGCTCGCCTCGTACGGCGGGTGCGACGGCGTCGTCGACGGTGACGACTGCCGCACCGAGACCCGCACCGCCGGCAACGGGTACTTCCCCACCCGCATGACGCCGCGGCAGAACCCGTTCTACCTCGATCTCCCCTTCGACGACGTCAACGACGACGAGGGGTTCGCGATGCGCGGTCAGGTCATCCCCTGGGCCGACCGATCGCCCTACGCCGCGGTCGTCGACGACCGCCGCGCGAGCCTGATGAAGAACCGCTGGGTCGTCCTCCGCAAGGGCGACCGCCTCTGCTACGGGCAGATCCAGGATGCCGGACCCGGCGAATACCGCGACAGCGCCTACGTCTTCGGCTCCGAGGACCGCCGACCCGCCAACGAGCGCTACAACGGAGCGGGCCTCGATGTCTCTCCCGCCCTCAATGGATGTCTCGGCTACGCGGAGCTCGACGGCGACGGCGACCGCGTCGACTGGGCGTTCATCGATGACGCCGACGTCCCGCCCGGCCCGTGGACCACGATCGTCACGGACTCCCCCGTCCGCTGAGCGGACGCCGTGCGGCACGCGTACGCCCCGTGAGGCCGAGCCGAGAAAGGCGACCGGTGCGGGAAGGCGTGCGAAGACGACGTCCGTTCCCGGACGCCGTGAACGCGGAGGGGCCGGATGCCATGGCATCCGGCCCCTCCGTGGAAAACGAGGCGACGCGGGCTTACTGTCCGCGACGCTCGCGCAGCTGCTGCAGGGCGTCGTCGAGGAGCGAAGCGGCCTCTTCGTCGCTGCGGCGCTCCTTCACGTAGGCGAGGTGCGTCTTGTAGGGCTCAGCCTTGGCCAGTGCCGGGGGGTTCGCCTTGTCGCGACCCGCGGGAAGACCCGAGTGAGGCGAGTCGATCGTCTCGGGGATCTCGTCGTCGGGGATGCCCGCCGCGAAGTAGCGAACGGTCTCGTTGCCGAGGGCGTCCCAGTACGACACGGCGACGCGGTCGGCGTGGAAGCCGTGGTCCTGTTCGCCCATGGGGCCCGCGCCGACGCGCGAGCCACGGATGGCATTGCCGCCAGTGGCCATGTCAGATCTCCGCGAATTTGGTCAGCAGACCGAGACCGACGATGGTGATGAACCACACCAGCGCGAGCACGATCGTGAAACGGTTGAGGTTGCGTTCAGCCAGGCCCGACGAACCGAGGGCGGAGCTCATGCCGCCGCCGAACATGTCGGACAGACCGCCGCCGCGACCCTTGTGGAGCAGGATGAGCAGGGTCAGCAGGAGGCTGGTGACGCCCAGGAGCACCTGCAGGACGAACTCGAGAATCTGCACTGTCGAAAGCCTTTCGCGAGCGGACGGGACGACCGCACAAGCGTCAAGTATACGGGGACGCGTCTCAGACGCACGGATGCCCGCGGCGTGCTGCCGCGGGCATCCGGAGGGGCGTCAGACGCCGACGTGCTTCTGGAAGCGGATGATCGCCGCGAACTCGTCGACGACGAGGCTCGCACCGCCCACCAGCGCGCCGTCCACATCGGGCTCGCGCATGAACCCGGCGATGTTACCGGACTTGACCGAGCCGCCGTAGAGCACGCGGGTGCGCGCGGCCGCATCGGCACCGAGCTTGTCGGCGACGACGGCACGCAGCTTGGCGCAGACCTCCTGGGCCTGGTCGGGCGTCGCCGCCTGGCCGGAACCGATGGCCCAGACCGGCTCGTACGCCACGACGATGTCGGCGTCCGCCGACACGCCCTCGAGTGCGACCTCGAGCTGCCCGACCGGAACGGCGCTGGCGCCGAACTTCTCGAGGTCCTCCGAGGTCTCGCCCACGCAGATCACGGGCACGAGACCGTGACGGAGCGCCGCCTGGGTCTTGGCCGCGACGACCTCGTCGGTCTCGTGGTGGAACTGACGTCGCTCGGAGTGACCGATGATCACGTAGGTCGCGTCGAGCTTCGCCAGGAACTGGCCCGAGATCTCACCGGTGTAGGCACCGGAGTCGTGCGCGGACAAATCCTGACCGCCGAGCGCGAACTCGATCTTGTCGGCATCGAGGAGCGTCTGCACGGTGCGCAGGTCGGTGTACGGCGGGAACACCGCGACCTCGACGCTGCCGTTCTCGTGCTTGGCCTCTTTCAAGGTCCAGTGAAGCTTCTGGACGAACGCGACCGCCTGCAGGTGGTCGAGGTTCATCTTCCAGTTGCCCGCGATGAGGGGGGTTCTGTTCACTGTTGCCATCCGAGGACCTCCAGTCCGGGGAGCTTCTTGCCTTCGAGGAACTCCAAGCTGGCGCCTCCGCCGGTGGAGATGTGACCGAATCGGTCGTCGGAGAAACCGAGTTGACGCACGGCCGCCGCGGAGTCGCCGCCGCCGACGACGCTGAGGCCGTCGACCTCGGTGAGCGCCTGGGCGACGGTCTTGGTGCCGGCTTCGAACGCCTTCATCTCGAACACGCCCATCGGGCCGTTCCAGAAGACGGTCCGCGAGCCCCGGATCGCGTCAGCGAATATCTCCGCCGTGCGCGGCCCGATGTCGAGGCCGAGACCGGAGGCGCCGAAGGCGGTGTCCTCCAGGGCGTCGGCATCGGCGACCACGTGCTCGGCATCCGCCGAGAACGACGCCGCCACGACCGCGTCGACAGGCAGCACGATCTCGACGCCGCGCTCCTTCGCCGTGGCGAGATAGCCCTTCACGGTGTCGATCTGGTCCTGCTCGAGCAGGCTCGATCCGACCTTGTGCCCCTCGGCGACGAGGAACGTGAACATCATGCCGCCGCCGACGAGGAGTTTGTCCACGCGGGGCAATAGGTGCTCGATGACGCCGAGCTTGTCGCTCACTTTCGATCCGCCGAGCACGACCGTGTACGGACGCTCGGGGTTCTCGGTGAGGCGGTCGAGGACCTCGAGCTCCTTCTGGATGAGCAGGCCCGCGGCCGAGGGCACCAACTGGGCGAGGTCGTAGACGCTCGCCTGCTTGCGGTGCACGACGCCGAAGCCGTCCGACACGAGGGCATCGCCGAGACCGGCGAGCTCGCGAGCGAAGGCCTGACGCTCGGACTCGTCCTTCGAGGTCTCCCCCGCGTTGAAGCGGAGGTTCTCGATGACCGCGACTTCTCCGTCCTCGAGCGAGGCGACGGCATCCTGAGCCGACTCGCCGACCGTGTCGCGCGCGAACGCGACCGGCTGGCCGAGCAGCTCGGACAGGCGCTGCGCGACCGGCTCGAGCGAGTACTTCGGGTCGGGCGCCCCGTCGGGGCGGCCCAGGTGCGAGCACACGACCACGCGCGCGCCGGCGTTGATCAGTGCATTGAGGGTCGGCAGCGACGCGCGCACGCGGCCATCGTCCGTGATGACGCCGTCCTTGAGGGGGACGTTCAGATCACAACGGACGATGACGCGCGTGCCGGCGAGCGACCCCAGCGAATCGAGGGTGCGCAGAGCCATGGAGGGTCAGAGACGCTCGGCGACGTACTCGGTCAGGTCGACGAGACGGTTCGAGTAGCCCCACTCGTTGTCGTACCACGACGACACCTTGACGAGGTTGCCGCTGACGTTGGTCAGCTCCGCGTCGAAGATCGACGAGTGCGGGTTGCCCTGGATGTCGCTCGAGACGATCGGGTCCTCGGTGTACTGCAGGATGCCGTTGAGGCGCCCCTCGGCGGCGGCCTTCTTGTAGACCTCGTTGACCTGATCGACGGTCAGACCCTCGGTGGGGGTGACGATCGTGAGGTCGACGATGGAGCCGGTGGGAACCGGAACGCGGTACGACGAGCCGCTCAGCTTGCCGTTCAGCTCGGGCAGGACGAGGCCGATGGCCTTCGCGGCGCCGGTGGAGGCGGGGACGATGTTGATCGCCGCACCGCGGGCACGACGCAGGTCGCTGTGCGGGCCGTCCTGCAGGTTCTGGTCGGCCGTGTAGGCGTGAGCGGTCATCATGAAGCCGCGCTCGATGCCGAAGGCGTCGTTGAACACCTTCGCGAGGGGCGCGAGGCAGTTCGTGGTGCACGACGCGTTCGAGATGATGACGTCGGTCTCGGGGTTGTACGTCTCTTCGTTCACGCCCATGACGATGGTGGCGTCGTCACCCGTGGCGGGAGCCGAGATGAGCACCTTCTTGGCGCCACCGGCGACGTGCTTCTTGGCGTCCTCGGCCTTGGTGAAACGGCCGGTCGACTCGATGACGATGTCGACGCCCAGCTCGCCCCAGGGGAGGTTGGCGGGGTCGCGCTCTTCGAAGACCTTGATGGTCTTGTCGCCGACGGTGATGGAGTCTTCGGTGTACGAGACGTCCTCGGACAGCACGCCGCCCACGGAGTCGTACTTGAGGAGGTGCGCGAGGGTCTTGTTGTCGGTGAGGTCGTTCACCGCCACGATTTCGAGGTCGGCACCCTGCGCGAGAGCCGCGCGGAGGTAGTTGCGTCCGATACGGCCGAAGCCGTTGATTCCGATCTTGACGGTCACGGAATATCTCCTGAATCAGTTGTGCGCGATGAGCGCGTGATTGCGGTTTCGCTGGCGGACAACGGCGTCCCGGTGGGTGTCCCACCGGGACTCCGCACCGTTTACGACAGTACCAGCAGACCCGCGGTCTTCTCGCGGGCGGCGGCGAAGCGCTCCTGCGCATCGGCCCAGTTGGCGATGTTCCAGAAGGCCTTCACATAGTCGGCGCGCACGTTCTTGTAGTCGAGGTAGTACGCGTGCTCCCAGACGTCGAGAAGCAGCAGCGGAACGGTACCGGCGACGATCTGCCCCTGCTGGTCGAAGAACTGCTGGATGACGAGGTTCTCCCCGATCGAATCCCAGAACAGGCCGGCCCAGCCCGAGCCCTGCACGCCGAGGGCGGCGGCGGTGAACTGCGCGCGGAAGGCGTCGAACGAGCCGAACTGGTCGTCGATGGCCGACTCGAGGTCGCCGGTGGGCTTGTCGCCACCGTTGGGCGAGAGGTTCGTCCAGAAGATCGAGTGGTTGGTGTGACCGCCGAGGTTGAACGCGAGGTCCTTCTGCAGGCGGTTGATGTTGGCGAAATCGCCCTTCTCGCGCGCTTCGGCGAGGAGGTCGAGGGTGGTGTTGGCGCCGTTGACGTAGGTCTGGTGGTGCTTGCTGTGGTGCAGCTCCATGATCGTCGCACTGATGTGCGGCTCCAGCGCCGAGTAGTCGTAGGGCAGTTCGGGCAGCGTGTACTTCGCCATGTTCTCTACTTCCGAATCGGGCGCCGCCGAAACCTCTCCGCCAAGACGACGAGCTGAGGGATCGCGCAGCGAGGGTGACGTCTTCATCCTATTGAGGGCCAACGCGCAACCCACAGGGTTGCTTCCCCGCGTGACGGAAGGTAGCGGCCCGGGCGCGTCGTCGGGCGTCGGGGACTCGCGGACCGGTGGCGTGTCGGCGCACCCGAGCCGGCGCGGACTCGGTCCGGGCGGGCTCCCCTCGCGCGGGCCGGATCGGATGCCCGGGGCCGGGGCAGTCGGAGAGCGCGGCGCTCGGCCGCACACCGTGCGCGAACGGATCACGGATGCCGGGAACGCGGCATCCGGAATAGATCCGTCAGTCGTCGGCGCCGACGGGGACCGCGGCCTCGGTCCCGGGGATGCCCTCGGTCTCGGCCTTCTTGTCGGCCATCGCGAGCAGACGGCGGATACGCCCGGCGACGGCGTCCTTGGTCAGCGGCGGATCGGCGTGGTGGCCGAGCTCGTCCAGGCTCGCATCGCGATGGGCCAGACGCAGCTCGCCCGCCTGCTGCAGGTGGTCGGGGACCTCGTCACCGAGGATCTCGAGGGCGCGCTCGACGCGCGCGCACGCGGCGACGGCGGCCTGGGCCGATCGGCGGAGGTTCGCGTCGTCGAAGTTGACGAGACGGTTCACGCCGGCGCGCACCTCGCGGCGCTGGCGCATCTGATCCCACTCCCCCGCGGTGCGGCGGGCACCCATCTCGTAGAGGGCGCCGCGGATGGCCTCGCCGTCGCGCACGACGACACGGGGGACGCCGCGCACCTCACGGGCCTTGGCCGGGATGCCGATGCGGTGCCCCGCGCCGACGAGGGCCATCGCCGCCTCGGACGAGGGGCAGGAGATCTCGAGCGCAGCCGACCGGCCGGGATCGCTCAGCGTGCCGCTCGCGAGGAACGCGCCGCGCCAGATGGCGCTGAGGTCGGGGCGCGAGCCGGTCGTGAGCTTGTTCGGGAGACCGCGCACGGGGCGACGTCGCTGATCGAGCAGCCCCGTCTGACGGGCGAGCGTCTCACCCGCCTCGATCACGCGCACGGCGAAGAGACCGCCGCTGCGACCGCCGGAGCCCTGCACGTGGTGCAGCTCGGGGCGAACGCCGTACAGCTCCATCAGGTCGCGGGCGACGCGACGCGCGAGGATGTCGGAGTCCAACTCAGCCTCGACGGCGACGCGATTGGCGATGGAGTGCAGACCACCGGAGAAGCGCAGGAGGGCCGTGAGCTCGGCGACGCGCGCGGTCGGGCGCGGGTCGCGGACGGTGATGAGCTCGGCCTTCACGTCGGCGGTCAGGGGCACGATTCTCCTCGGGTGGGGGGCGGCGGGGACGACGTTACAGCCTACTCGCGACCGAGGTCGCGGTGAGCCACGCGGACGGCCACCCCCGGAACATCGGCCAGACGTGCAGCGAGCTCGCGCGCCATCACCACCGATCTGTGCTTACCCCCCGTGCACCCCACGGCGACCACGGAATGCCGCTTGTTCTCGCGCTGATAACCCTCGAGCACGGGCCGCAGCGCGGCCGAATACGCGTCCAGGAACGCCGAGGCGCCCTCCTGCCCCAGCACGTATTCCCGCACGCGGGGGTCTTCACCGGTCAACGGACGCAGCTCGTCGTTCCAGAACGGGTTCGGCAGGAAGCGCATGTCGGCCACGAGGTCGACGTCGGGCGGCAGCCCGTACTTGAAGCCGAAACTCATCAGGGTGATCGTGTGACGGGCCGCCCCTTCCTCGCCGAACAGCGCGACCGTGCGCAACGACAGCTGGTGGACGTTCAGGCTCGACGTGTCGATGACCACGTCGGCGGCCTCGCGAACCGGAGCCAGGCGCTCGCGCTCCCGACGGATGCCGTCGAGGATCGTGCCGTCGCCCTGCAGCGGGTGCGGCCGTCGCACCGCCTCGAAGCGGCGCACCAGCACCGCATCGGAGGCGTCGAGGAAGACCACGCGCACCTGGCGTCCGGCCTGCAGCGTCCGCATCGCCTCGGGGAGGTCGCCGAACAACGAGCGCCCGCGCACGTCGACCACGACCGCCACGCGGGGGACGGCGCCACCGGCGAGTTCGGTGAGTTCGAGCAGAGGGCGCAGCATGCGCGGCGGCAGATTGTCGACCACGTACCAGTCGAGGTCTTCGAGCGCATTCGCCACCGTGGAGCGGCCGGCGCCCGACATGCCCGTGACGATCAGCACCTCACCTGGCTCGTCGCGTGCCGGTTCCATGGTGATCGTCTCCCGTCCTCGTCCTCAGCCTATCGAGACAGATGCGTGTGGATGGCCTCTGCCAGGGTCGGCCCGATACCGGGCAGCACCGTCATCTCGTCCGGGCTGGCGTTCTTGAGCGCCGACACCGAGCCGAAGTGGCGCAGCAGAGCCTTGATGCGGGCATCACCGAGACCCGGCACCTCCGACAGCACGCTGGTGATGTCGCGCTTGCGACGTTTGCGCTGGTGCACGATGGCGAAACGGTGGGCCTCGTCGCGCAGTCGCTGCAGCAGATAGAGCGCCTCCGAGGTGCGGGGCAGGATGACGGGGTACTCCTCCCCCGGCAGCCACACCTCCTCGAGGCGCTTGGCGATGCCGCACAGGGCGATCTCCTCGTGACCCGCGTCGGCCAGCGCCCGCGCCGCGGCGGCCACCTGCGGCTGTCCTCCGTCGACCACGAGCAGCTGCGGGCGGTACGCGAAGCGCGGACGCTTGCGGGCGGTGACAACGTCGCCGTCGCTCGTGGCCTCCTCCGACTCGGGGGCGGCGACGATCGCGCCGTTCACCGTCTCGGGTTCGATCTCATCGGGACGGTCGAGGTAGGCCAGACGACGCGTGAGCACCTGGTACATCGAGTCGGTGTCGTCGGTGGTCTCGGCGACGCCGAAAGAACGGTACTGGTCTTTTCGCGGGAGCCCGTCCTCGAACACGACCATGGATGCCACGACGTTGGTGCCCGCGAGGTGCGAGACGTCGAAGCACTCGATGCGCAGCGGCGCCTCGCTCATCCCGAGCGCTTCCTGCAGGTCGGTGAGGGCCTGCGACCGGGCGACGTAATCGCTCGTGCGGCGGGTCTTGTGCAGCATGAGCGCCTGCTGGGCGTTGAGGGTCGCGGTCTTGAGCAGATCGGCCTTGCGCCCGCGCTGCGCGATCTGCAGCGTCACCGGCCGGCCCCGTCGCTCGCGCAGCCAGTCCTCCAGCTGCTCGGCGTCATCGGGCAGCTCGGGTACGAGCACCTGGCGGGGGATGTCCGACGCATCGGCGTCGCCGTAGGTGCGCTGCAGCACCTGATCGACGAGCTCCGCTCCGGAGATGTCGATCTCCTTCTCGATCGTCGTCGCGCGCACACCGCGCACGCGGCCTCCGCGCACGACGAAATGCTGCACGGTCGCGGCGAGTTCGTCCTCCGCGATGCCGAAGAGGTCGGCATCCGTGTCGGGAGCCAGAACGAGCGCGCTCTTGCCCAGCACCGCGTCGATCGCCTGCAGACGGTCGCGGTAGTGGGCGGCCGATTCGTAGTCCATCGCCGCCGACGCCTCTTTCATGCGCGCCGTCAGCTCGCGCGTGAAGCGCTGATCGCCGCCCGACATGAAGGAGATGAAGTCGTTCACGACGGCGCGATGCTCCTCGACGGTCACCTTCATCGAGCACGGTCCGCCGCAGCGGCCGATCTGCCCCGGGAAGCAGGGACGACCCGAGGCCATCGCCTTCTTGTACGACGAGTCGCTGCACGTGCGGATCGGGAAGACCTTGATCATCAGGTCGATCGTGTCGTGCACCGCCCAGACCTTCGGGTACGGCCCGAAGTATTTGGCCCCGCGGATCTTGTGATTGCGGGTGACGATGACGCGCGGCGCCTCATCCGCGAGGGTGATGGCCATGAACGGGTACGACTTGTCGTCGCGGTAGCGCACGTTGAAGGGCGGATCGAACTCCTTGATCCACATGTACTCGAGCTGCAGCGAATCGACGTCGCTGGGCACGACCGTCCACTCCACACTGGCCGCCGTGGTGACCATGCGGCGGGTGCGCTCGTGCAGCGAGTACAGCGGCGCGAAGTAGTTCGACAGTCGCGCGCGGAGGTTCTTCGCCTTACCGACGTACAGCACGCGCCCGTCGGCATCCCGGAACCGGTAGACCCCGGGATTGGTCGGGATCTCCCCCGCCTTCGGGCGATAGGGCAGCTGCGACATCCGCTCCCGGGATGCAGGTGCAGGGGCCATGACTCAGCCCGCCGCGCTCACGAGCTCCCGCTCGGTGCTGTCCGCATCCGATGCGGTGTTGCGCTGCGCGCCCGTGCGTCCGGTCTCGAGCAGTTCGGCCAGGAAGGCGCCGGTGTGGCTCTCCTCGACCTTCGCGACCTGCTCGGGCGTTCCGGTCGCGACGATCGTGCCGCCGCCGGCGCCGCCCTCGGGTCCGAGGTCGATGACCCAGTCGCTGCTCTTGATGACATCGAGGTTGTGCTCGATGACGATGACGGTGTTCCCCTTGTCGACCAGGCCGTTCAGCACCTTCAGCAGCAGCGACACGTCTTCGAAGTGCAGACCCGTGGTGGGCTCGTCGAGCACATATATCGAGCGGCCGTTGCTGCGACGCTGGAGCTCGGTGGCGAGCTTGACGCGCTGCGCCTCGCCGCCCGAGAGCGTGGTGGCCGACTGCCCGAGCCGCACGTAGCCGAGGCCCACGTCGACCAGCGTCTTGAGGTAGCGGTGGATGGCCTGGATGGGTTCGAAGAACTCCGCGGCCTCCGAGATCGGCATCTCGAGCACCTCGGCGATGTTCTTCCCCTTGTAGTGCACCGACAGCGTGTCGCGGTTGTACCGCTTGCCGTGGCACACCTCGCAGTCGACGTAGACGTCGGGGAGGAAGTTCATCTCGATCTTCAGCGTTCCGTCGCCGGAGCACGCCTCGCAGCGACCGCCCTTGACGTTGAAGCTGAAGCGCCCCGCCTGGTAGCCGCGCACCTTCGCCTCGGGGGTCTCGCTGAAGAGGGTGCGGATCCGGTCGAACACACCCGTGTAGGTCGCGGGATTGGAGCGCGGGGTGCGGCCGATCGGCGCCTGGTCGACGTGCACGACCTTGTCGAGGTTGTCGAGACCGGTGACCCGCGTGTGCTTGCCCGGAACGCGGCGCGCGCCGTTCAGCTTCGAGGCGAGCACTTCGTACAGGATGCCGTTCACCAGCGTCGACTTGCCCGAACCGCTCACGCCGGTGACCGAGGTGAGCACGCCGAGGGGGAAGTCGACGGTGACGTTCTTGAGGTTGTTCTCCCGCGCCCCGACGACGGTGACCTGACGCTTCTTGTCGATCTTGCGACGCGTCTGGGGCGCCTCGATCGCGCGACGGCCCGACAGGTACGCCCCCGTCAGTGAGCGCTCGTCGGTCAGCAGTTCGGCGAGGGGCCCGGAGTGCACGACGTTGCCGCCGTCGACGCCGGCGCGGGGTCCGATGTCGACCACCCAGTCGGCCGCGTGGATGGTCTCCTCGTCGTGCTCGACGACGATGAGCGTGTTGCCGAGGTCGCGCAGGGTCTCGAGCGTCTGGATGAGGCGGCGGTTGTCGCGCTGGTGCAAACCGATCGACGGCTCGTCGAGCACGTACAGCACGCCCGTCAGGCCCGAGCCGATCTGGGTGGCCAGACGGATGCGCTGCGCCTCGCCGCCGGACAGCGTGCCGGCCGCGCGGCCGAGGCTCAGGTAGTTCAGACCCACCTGGAGCAGGAAATCGAGGCGTGCGCGGATCTCGCGCAGCACGGCCGCGGCGATGGTCGCCTCGCGGTCGGTGAGGGTGAGCTGGGAGAAGAACTCGCGCGCGTCGGCCAGGCTCATGCGCGAGGCTGCGGCGATGGACGTGTCGTCGACGAGCACCGCGAGCACCTCGGGCTTCAGGCGGTCGCCGTCGCACACCGCGCAGGGCACCTCGCGCAGGTACTCCGCCCAGCGCTGCCGCTGGGTGTCGGACTCCGCCTGCAGGTACTGACGCTCGATGTAGGGCACGACGCCCTCGAACCCGGAGGAGTACCGCATCTCACGCCCGTAGCGGTTCTTCCACTTGACCGTGACCTTGTAGTTCTCGCCTCGCAGCACCGCCTGCTGCACGTCCTTCGACAGGTCTTTCCACGGGGTGTCGAGCGAGAACTTCAGGTCGCGCGCGAGACCTTCGAGCAGCCGCTCGTAGTACTGGAACAGGCCCTTGCCCTGCGTCGTCCAGGGAAGGATGGCGCCGTCGCGGATCGAGAGCTCTTCGTCGCCGAGCATGAGGTCGACGTCGACCGACATGCGGGTGCCCAGGCCCGAGCAGACGGGGCAGGCGCCGAAGGGGGCGTTGAACGAGAACGTCCGCGGCTCGATCTCGGTCAGCTGCAGCGGGTGGCCGTTCGGGCACGCGAGCTTCTCGGAGAACGACTGCCAGGCGTCGTCGCCCTCTTCGTCGACGTAGTTGACCTGCATGATGCCGCCGGCCAGCCCCATCGCCGTCTCGACCGAGTCGGTGACGCGGCTGAGGATGTCTCCGGATGCCACGAGACGGTCGACCACGACGGCGATGTCGTGCTTGTAGCTCTTCTTGAGAGTCGGCGGCTCGGACAGCTGCACGAGGTCGCCGTCGACGACCGCGCGGGCGTACCCCTTCGCGCTGAGTTCCTTGAAGAGGTCGACGAACTCGCCCTTCTTCTGCGTCACCACGGGGGCGACGATCTGGTACCGCGTGCGCTCGGGCAGCTCCATGAGCTGGTCGGCGATCTGCTGCACGGTCTGGCGCTGGATGCGCGCGCCGCAGTCCGGGCAGTGGGGCACACCGATACGGGCCCACAGCAGACGCATGTAGTCGTGGATCTCGGTGATCGTGCCGACCGTTGAGCGGGGGTTGCGGTTCGTCGACTTCTGGTCGATCGACACCGCGGGGCTGAGGCCCTCGATGAAGTCGACGTCGGGGCGATCGACCTGCCCGAGGAACTGACGGGCGTAGGCGCTCAGCGACTCGACGTACCGCCGCTGACCCTCCGCGAAGATCGTGTCGAAGGCGAGGCTCGACTTGCCCGAGCCCGAGAGTCCCGTGAAGACGACCAGCGAGTCGCGGGGGATGTCGAGGTCGACGTCCTTGAGGTTGTGGACGCGCGCACCCCGGACGCTGAGCTTGCCGCTGGTGGCGGAATTCGCGGACGACGAGGGCGAAGAGACAGGAACGATCGGCACCTGTTAAGTCTAGGTCGACCCTCCGACATCGGCCCCGGGTTCGCCCCGAGCGCACGGATGTGCGAGGCTCGCGCACCGTCGCCGTGCTCGGAAGGCGAGGTCGCTCAGTCCCGCACGGGAGACGCGAACGGCGCGAGACCGTCGCGCAGGGCGATGAGCGAGCGCTCGTCGGCGCCGATGCGCTCCATGATCTTGCCCGGCACCTCGAGCGCCGCGGCGCGGAGCGCCCGCCCCTCGTCGGTGAGGTCGATGTCGAGGACGCGCTCGTCGTCGACACGACGCCGACGCACGACCCGCCCCTGCGCTTCGAGGCGTTTCACCAAGGGTGAAAGGGTCGCCGGCTCCATGGCGAGTTCCGCGGCCAGCGTCCCGAGCGACCGCGGCGCGTCCTCCCACAGGGCGAGCATCACGAGATACTGCGGGTGCGTCAGCCCGAGCGGCTCCAGCACGGGCCGGTAGATCGACACGACGTTCCGTGCGGCCGTGACGAGGGCGAAGCACACCTGGTTCTCCAGCTTCAGCGGATCGTCCACGGCCTTCTCCTTCGAACAGTTAGTACACTAATAATCATGACACGAAAGGATGCCGACCGCCCGTCCCTGCGCGCACGCGTACGCGAGGCCGGCGGCTGGTACCAGTACCTCAACACCCGCCTCATCCGCGTCGCGGGGCCGGCGTCGGTCGGCCCCTACGAGACCACGCCCGAGCCCGTGCGAACCGGACGCCCCTGCCCCCTGTGCGGCCACGCGATGGCCGAGCATTCGGTGGACCGGACGGGACCGAAGCCGTTGCTGCATTGCCCCTGACCACGGCGAGCTCCTCGTTCGCCTTCGTCACCCCAGCTGTGGACGGCCCCCGTCGTCCAACGGCCATCCAGGATTGACCGCCACTTCCCAGAGGTGGCCGTCCGGATCGACGAAGACCCCGGAGTAGCCGCCCCAGACGGTGAGGGCTCCGCCGCGCGCGAGCCGCGCCCCGGCCGATCGAGCCGCCTCCAGGATGCCGTCGACCTCGGCCGGGGTGCCGACATTGTGCGCGAGGGTGACGCCACCCCACCCGCCGCCGTCGGTGACCCCGGAGTCCGCGGCGAGGGCATCTCGAGCCCACAGCGCGACGACGAGCCCGCCGGTGTCGTAGAAAGCCACCTCTCCATCGACGGACGTCGGATGGGCCTGCCAACCGAGCGCCCCGTAGAAGGTGATCGCACGGGCGAGATCCTGCACTCCGAGGGTGATCAGGGTGACGCGCTGGTCCACCGGTCGCTCCCCCGGCTCAGGCGTGCCCGGCCCGCTCCATCGCGCGAAGCTCCTTCTTCATGTCCTGCACCTCGTCGCGCAGACGCCCGGCCAACTCGAACTTGAGTTCCGCCGCGGCGGCGAGCATCTGCTGGGTGAGATCGGCGATCGTCGACTCGAGCTGGTCCGCGCCCTCGGCCGCGATCCCCGTGCGACGCAGCGAGGGCGTGGGCGACTTGCCCTTGCCCGCCTTGTCGTTACGGGCGAGCAGCTTCTTGGTGTCCGTCGCCTCGCGGTTGAGAACCTCGGTGATGTCGGCGATCTTCTTCCGCAGCGGCTGCGGATCGATGCCGTGCTCGGTGTTGTACGCGATCTGCTTCTCGCGACGGCGCTCCGTCTCGTCGATGGCGTTGCGCATCGAGTCGGTCACCTTGTCGGCGTACATGTGCACCTCGCCCGAGACGTTTCTCGCGGCACGGCCGATCGTCTGAATGAGGGAAGTGCCGCTGCGCAGGAAGCCCTCCTTGTCGGCGTCGAGGATCGCCACCAGCGAGACCTCGGGCAGGTCGAGACCCTCGCGCAACAGATTGATGCCGACGAGCACGTCGTAGACGCCGGCGCGCAGCTCCGTGAGCAGTTCGACGCGGCGCAGGGTGTCGACGTCCGAGTGCAGATAGCGCACGCGCACTCCGTGCTCGCCCAGGAAGTCGGTGAGCTCCTCCGCCATCTTCTTGGTGAGGGTGGTGACCAGCACGCGCTCGTCACGCTCGACGCGCACCCGGATCTCCTCGAGCAGGTCGTCGATCTGCCCCTTCGACGGTTTGACGATGATCTCGGGGTCGACGAGTCCGGTCGGGCGGATGATCTGCTCGACGACTCCGTCTGCGATCCCCATCTCGTAGCGCCCCGGGGTGGCTGAGAGGTAGACGGTCTGCCCCACGCGCTCCTTGAACTCGTCCCAGCGCAACGGACGGTTGTCCATCGCGCTCGGCAGACGGAAGCCGTGCTCCACCAGGGTGCGCTTGCGCGAGGCGTCTCCCTCGTACATCGCGCCGATCTGCGGGACGGTCACGTGCGACTCGTCGATCACCAGCAGGAAGTCGTCGGGGAAGAAGTCGAGCAGCGTGTGGGGCGGATCACCAGCCATGCGGCCGTCCATGTGACGCGAGTAGTTCTCGATACCCGAGCAGAAGCCGAGCTGCTGCAGCATTTCGAGGTCGAAGGTCGTGCGCATGCGCAGACGCTGCGCCTCGAGAAGCTTGTTCTGCGACTCGAGCTCCTTGAGCCGCTCGTCGAGCTCGTGCTCGATGGTGCCGATGGCGCGCTGCACCGTCTCGGTCCCCGCGACGTAGTGCGACGCCGGGAAGATCGGCACGGAGTCCATCTTCTCGATGACGTCGCCCGTGAGCGGATGGAGCGTGTAGAGCGCCTCGATCTCGTCACCGAACATCTCGATGCGGATGGCGTACTCCTCGTAGACCGGGATGATCTCGATCGTGTCGCCCCGCACGCGGAAGTTGCCGCGCGAGAAGTCGACGTCGTTGCGGTTGTACTGCATCGAGATGAATTTGCGGATGAGCGCGTCTCGGTCGTACCGCTCCCCCACCTGCAGGGCGACCATGGCGCGCAGGTACTCCTCGGGCGCACCGAGGCCGTAGATGCACGAGACCGTCGACACCACCACGACGTCGCGGCGAGACAGCAATGAATTCGTCGTCGAGTGACGCAGCCGTTCGACCTCGGCGTTGATCGAGCTGTCTTTCTCGATGAACGTATCGGTCTGCGGCACGTAGGCCTCGGGCTGGTAGTAGTCGTAGTACGACACGAAGTACTCGACCGCGTTGTTCGGCATGAGGGCGCGGAACTCGTTCGCGAGCTGCGCCGCGAGGGTCTTGTTGTGCGCGAGCACCAGGGTCGGACGCTGCACCTGCTCGACGAGCCAGGCGGTGGTCGCGGACTTGCCGGTTCCGGTGGCGCCGAGCAGAACCACGTCCGTCTCGCCCGCGTTGATGCGCCCCGCGAGCTCGGCGATGGCCTGCGGCTGATCGCCGGACGGGGAGTATTCGCTGATGACCTCGAAGGGACGCACGGAGCGAGTGGGCTGCATGATTCCAGCGTAGGCGGGGCCTCCGACATCGGGGTCGGGTTGCGTTCGCCGTGGGCGAGCGCGAGTTTCTCGCCGCTCCTCGGTCCGTCGACGGCCGGGATGCGACCGCGGCGCCGACGTGCCCCGTGACCGCGGTCAGTCCGCCGGGGAGATCCGCGCCCAGAGGTCGTCGACCTGGCTCCGCGTGGCATCCATCGTCGTCGAGGTGTCGATCACCACGTCGGCGAGCGCCAGGCGGTCCTCGTCGGACGCCTGCGAGCCCACGCGCGCGCGGGCGTCCGTCTCGGAGAGCCCACGGCCCTCGACGAGTCGCCGCACGCGCGTCCCGGCCGGCGCATGAGCGACGATCACGAGATCCCACGCGTCCCCGGCGCGCGCCTCGGCGAGCAACGGGACGTCGTAGACCACGACGGCCGCGGGGTCGCGGGAGAAGGCCTCCTCGAAGCGCCGCTGCGACTCCTCCCGCACCGCGGGATGAACGAGGGCGTTGAGAACGGCCAATCGGTCGGGGTGACCGAACACCCGCGCTCCGAGAGCGGGCCGGTCGAGTGCTCCCTCGGCCGTGAGCACGTCGTCTCCGAACTCACGGGCGATGGCCGACAGAACCGGCGATCCGGGCGCCTGCACCTCGCGCACGATGGCGTCGGCGTCGACGACCACGGCGCCGCGTCCGGCCAGGAGGGCGGCGATGGTGGACTTCCCGGAGGCGATCCCACCCGTCAGCGCGAGAAGAGGCACCCGAAGAGGATGCCACATCGCGACGTCGCGGGCACCCCCGAGCGTCACCGCGCTGAGTCGTCTACGATTCCCCCAGGTGGGATCGCTCCCGGACCCGCCCGACGAAAGCTCCGCCATGCCCGATGCCCGCACCACGGTGGTGATCGAGGACGACCTCGACATCCGCACGCTCGTGTCGACCGTGCTCGAGAGCGCGGGCTTCACGGTGCACGCCGCGAGCACCGGACTCGACGGCATCGAACTGGTCCGGCTCCACGCGCCGGTGGTCACGACGCTCGACGTGAGCATGCCGGGAATCGACGGTTTCGAGACCGCGCGGCGCATCAGGGCCTTCAGCGACACGCGCATCCTCATGGTGAGCGCCCGCGCCGACGAGGCGGAGCAGCGCACGGGGCGGGAGGCCGGAGCCGACGACTACCTGACGAAACCGTTCCGACCCCGCGAGCTGCGCCAGCGGGTGGAAGACTTGGCCGCGGCCGCCGGGGCCTGACGGCCGCTCTCAGCCGATCCGGAAGGATTGCTCGCCCGTGACGGCGGCCCGCGCGGCCGCCTCGTCGGCCCGCAGCGTGAGCGCGCGGGAATCGTGACCGTGGTCCGCCGTGACAGCGACGCCGACCCCCACCACGGGCACCACCGCGGTACCGAGGCGCGAGAGATCGCTCACGACGCTGTCGTGCAGTGCGCGTGCGACGCGCCCGATGTCGGTGGTCGGACCGGTCGTGAAGGCGACCGCGAGGCCTGTTGCATCGGCCTCCCCCACCAGCGCCATCGTGGGCGAGTACCGACGCACCGCTCCGCGCAGCTCACGGGCGAGCTGCTCGGCATCCTCCGGGCCGAAGGCGACCGAGACGCGCTTCAGGTCGTCGATCCGGATGCCGATCACGCACACGCCCTCACCGGCCAGTTCCGCCCGTGCGCAGACGATGGCGAGCGTCGCCTCGAACGACTCGCGGAACAGCACGCCGTTGGCATCCACCGACAGTCGGCGGACGTCGGGCGAACCGCGCAGCGTCGACTCGTTCGCCCGGAGCACGGAGGTCACCGTCACCGCGGCGATCACGAGGGTGATGGTCAGCAGCGCGGAGACGCGGGTGTCGAACACCGTCCGGAAGAGGTCGCTCTCGGGGCCGCTGACGACGAACACCGCCGTGCGGCTGACGAACCACACCGCCTCGATCGCGAGGATGATGGTGAGCCCCACGGCGCTCCACCGCCTCGCGATGGCGCCGCGGCGCGTCTCGACGGCTCCGAGAACGGCGAACAGCGCGTTGCCCAGGAAGAACGGGATGGCACCTGCCCAGTCGCCACCGGCCGGACCGGCTGCCAGGGCGGACACCACCACGAGGAGGATGACCGCGCCGACGACAAGCGAGGGCACGCGAAGGGGGCGGCCGTTGAAGGCCACGCACCCCAGCCAGATGAACGCCGTCGCACAGACGAACGCGCCGTTGCCCACGGCGACCGCCACGAACACGTCGGGCAGCAGCAGCCACGCGAGGTAGCAGACGGCGGAAAAGGTGCCGGACAGGTAGGCGCTCGCCCACAGCCGCCCCGGGAGGCCGTCTTTGAGCATGATCGTGTCGAGCAGGTACATGACCGCGGAGACGACGATCACGAGGGCTGCCGAGGCCTGCAGCGTCAGAACGTCGAAGATCACTCGCCCTCCCGGGGGTTTCGAGGCAGCCGCACGGTGAAGACGGCGCCCTCGCCGGGGGCGGTCCGCACGGTGATCTCGCCACCGTGGGCCCGGGCGAGGTCGCGACTGATCGCCAGACCGAGGCCGCTGCCGTGCGCAGAGGAATTGCGCACGGCGTCTCCGCGGAAGAAGCGCTCGAACAGGCGGCCCTGCTCGGTGACGGAGATCCCGGGGCCGTCGTCGGCCACGACGATCGAGACCGAGTGCAGGTCCTGCTGCACGGACACGCTCACCGCCGCGTCGCGGGGGATGTACTTGATCGCGTTCGACAGGAGGTTGTCGACGATCTGACGCACCCGGCGCGCGTCGATCACCGCTCGCGCCTCGACGACGCCCGAGGCGTCGATGTGCACGCCGTGGTCCACGGCGCGTGGGGCGATCGACTCGATCGCAGCCCGCACCACCGCCGCGACATCGGCGGACCGGAGTTCGAGCTCCACCCCCACTCCTTCGCGCGAGGTGGCCGACAGAGCCAGGATGTCGGCGACCAACTCCAGCAGACGCGACGCGTTGCGTTCGGCCACGGTCAGCCGGTCGCGGGTGCCGGGGGCGATGGAGGGGTCGTCGAGCGCGAGTTCGAGGTAGCCGATGATCGAGGTGAGCGGCGTGCGCAGCTCGTGCGACACGCTCGCCACGAGGTCCTCCCGTGCGCGTCGCGCCTGCTCCTCGATCGTGACGTCGCGCGAGACGATGACCGCGCTGATCTCGCCGGTCTCGGCCGCCGGCAGGCGGCGCGCGGTCACGCTCAGCGCGCGTCGGTCCTCCCCCGGCCCGCCGTACCAGACCATCTCGCCCTCGAACACCTCGCCGGCTCGCGCACGGGCGAGAGGCGTGGCATCCGCGGCGATCGGCGTCGAGCCGTCCGCGGCGAAGACCTCGACCTCCCGCCCCAGCACGTCGGTGGTGTTCAGCAGTCGCGCGTGAGCGGCGTTCGTGACGGCGAACTCTCCGGCCGCCGTGACGCGGGTGACGCCGAAATCGACGGCATCCAGAACCTCCGTGACGAGATCCTCCTGCCGACGCGCGCGCTCCACGGCGCGGCGCAGCTCCGCGGACTGCTTCTCGAGGAGCTCGCGCTGCGCCTGCGAGCGACGCGCGGTGAAGTGGGCGATGGTCGACAGAGCGGCGACGACGAACGGCAGCAGCAGCGTGGAGGCGGTGAAGCGCTGCAGGTCGATGACGACGGCTTGGTGGACCATCACGATCGTCACCGAGACCGAGATCGCGACGATGCCCCACACCCCGAACACCGTGCCGATCCAGAGCGCCGGGAAGGCCCAGAGCAGTCCGAGACCCGCCAGCGGCGCGCTCTCGCGCATCAGGGCGACGGCCACGACGTCGACGATCGGCAGCAGGGCGGCCCACAGCTGGGACACGCGGTCCCAGGGCAGCAGGACCGCGGCGATCGCCCCGGCGAAGAGCAGGGACGCACCCGCGAGGAACAGGGTGGGGTCGACCACGTGCCCGACCGTGATCGACACCAGGATGCCGATGAGGGCGGCCGCCGAAAGGAGCATCTGGTTCGCCACGATGCTGCGCCGCAGGCCGAGGCGCACACGGGAGATGCGGGGCGCCATGGCCTCGACGATATCGTCTCACCGAGCCTCGGACGCGCCCTCGGACCGCGGCACGCCGACGTTCGCCGCCGGCGCGGGTCTCACGGATCAGAACCCGAAGTCTCCGCCGCCGAAGTCCCCTCCCCCGAAATCGCCTCCGCCGAGATCTCCCCCACCGAAGCCGCCGGCATCGCCGCCGCCCATATCCGCCGCAGCATCGCCTCCGGAGCCATCGGTTCCCGCGTCCGCGGCGACGCCGTCCGCGTAGCCGGCGTCGTATCCGGGGTCGAACATCGCGCCCACGAGGGCGGAGCCCACGACGTACCCGCCGATCGTGCCGAGCATCGACGCGCCGAGCATCGACCCGAACCCGGGCCCCGCCCCGCCGCCGCTGAACGAGCGACCGCCGAACGTCCGCTCCATGAAGCCCGGCTGCGAGTACTCCGCACGCGTGGCCGCACGGGCGAGGGCCCGAGGGTCATCGCTCGCCGGCCGCTCCGACGCCGCCAACCCCGACGACATCTCGTCGAGCACCTGACGGCGCTGCGCCGGCGTGAGGCGTTCGAAGGCCTCGGCGTGCACCTGCTCCACCGTCTCGGGCGGCGCCGTACGCAGCAGATAGCGGTAGCGCTCGATCGCCCGCTGGTCGTCCGGGGAACCGGATGCCGTCGAGTCGGCCTGGGCGGGCGGCGGGGGCGCGTATCGTCCCCCCGCATCGCGCATCCCGCTCGCCCCGCCACGGGGTGCGGGGGGCGGGGTGCGGTCTGACGCGTCGTCCCCTGATCCGAACAACCGGTCGAAAAGTCCCATGTCTCGGCCTTCCTCGTCGTCGCTTCACGCTACGACGCGGATCGGAGGAGGAGGGAGGGGTTGTCACCGCGCTCACCGCGTCGTACTCCCCCGACGCCGTCACCCGCACCGATGTCAGCCGCGACGGTGTCAGCCGCGACGCGCGATCGCCTCGCTCGTCCACCGCGCGTACAGCGCCCACGGGTCGTCGACCCCGGCGGACAACCCGGAGACATGCGCGTCCAGCGCCGCGCTGCGCCGGAACCACTCCGTGCGGCCGAACCTCGCGTCGGCGAACTGGGCGTGACGGCGTCTCTCGACGAGGCGGTCCCCCGGCTCGAATGCGAGCAGCTCGTCGTGCCACACGGCGGCGAGACGCTGTCGCGGCTGCGCGCTCGTTCCGATCTTGATGCGGTCCTCGAATCTCAGGTAGTAGACGATATCGACCCGGGGCGGGGGGAGCTCCCCGTCGACGGGTTCACCGTGACGCCATTCGCACACGGCGCACAACCAGCCGCTCGGCCAGCGCACGCCCAGCCGCGACCCGCAGAGCCGGCACGGCGTGGGCAACAGGTCGGTGACGCCGTCGGTCGCCGCTGCCCAGTCCGCCCCGACGGCGAGGTGCCAGGTGCAGACGCGCACGGGAGCGTCGGCATCGACGTCTCGTCGACAGCCGGGCACGAGGCAGGCGGAGGTGGGCACGCGAACACGCTACGCCGAGCCCCCGACATCGTCGCGCCCGCCGAACGGGGCGGGGAGAGCGGCCGGTCGGGCCACCGCTCCCCGCCGCGACTCAGTCGTCGGTCTCGGGCGCCTCCAGCACCAGGAAGAGCCCCGCGTACGGGCCGAGTTCGAGCGAGAAGCTCTGCAGCTCGTCCACGCGACCGACGACGTCTCCGGTGGCGGCGTCGACGGCCGTGCTCTGCGGCACGAGGAACTCCGAACGCACGGTGCCCTCGATGGTCTCGCCCGAGAAGTTGAGCACCGTGATCTGCAGCGGGGCGTCCTCGGCGCGTCGATCCCCGCCGTCCAGGCGATGCACCATCACGAGCATGCTGGGGTGCCCCACCTGCGGGATGTCGACCTGCGTGGCGATGGCGATGCCGTGGTCCCTGCGGATGCGGAGCACGTCGCGCAGCCCGGAGAGGAACGACTCCGGGTTCGCCTGCTGATCGCCCAGCGATCCGTACAGCGAGCGGGCCCGCGGCATCCCCGAGACCGAGGACACCGCCTCCGGAGCGACGTCGAGCAGGTCGTGGCCGCCTCGCTCGATCCACCGGGTGTCGCCCGACGCGATGAGATGGCGCACGTCGTCAGCGGGCAGCGTGAGCGAACCCGTGAGGTCCCATCCCGAGAGCGCGAACACCCCCGGCTGCCACGAGTTGTACTTGGCCAGCAGCAGGTGCGCGTCGCGGATCGCGGGGATGTCCGCATCCGTGATGTCGTCGAGCGTCGCTTTCCCCTGCGTCGCGGCGATCAGCGATGCCGTGGTGCAGGCGATGCCGTTCTGCGTGAAGACGAGGTTGTAGTCCGCGTCGACCGTGAGCTTCTGCGTCAGGTCGGCCCGCACCATCTCGGCGATCTCGCCACCGGTGTGCTCCTCGTGGCGGAACGGGTAGACGGTGTCGCGGTGCGTCGTCGCCCAGTGCACGAGCTCGTAGGTGAGCTCGTCGTGGTTCTGCATCCCGTGCACGAGCTGCACGGGTTCGACACCGGTCTCGAGGGCGGTGTTCAGAGCGAGGCGGAGGAATTCCGTGTTCGCCGTCGCGAGCGCGTGGTGGTACCCGGGCCGGGTGACGAAGTCGTACGACAGATCGGCTCCGACGGCACCCGTATCGCGGATGTCCTCCATCGTGAGGTTGAGCTCTTGGAACGTGAACCCGCCGACCTTGCGCACCATCCCGGCGATGATGTGGTTCGCCGCGTGCGACAGGGGGTGGCCCTCCGACCACGCCGGTAGACCCTCCGCGCTCTTCTCGACGCCGAGGAAGCCGTTGGCATCCAGTCGCAGCGCGCTCGTTCCCAGGTCACCGAGCGAGTGCAGGGCGTCGCCGATCACCAGGCGCATCCCCGCGAACGTGGGGTCGAGCCAGTTGATCGAGGGCTGGCCCTCCTTGAAGTAGTGCAGATACACCCAGCGGCGCTCGAGCCCGTCGGTTCCCACCACGGGCGCCGTGGCGCTCCAGTTGGTCTCCTTCACGCCGGGCGTGTAGAAGATCACGCGCTGCAGCTCGCCGATGATGTAGCCCCGGGCGCTCAGCTCGCGCTCGGTCTCCGCGTCGAGGTTGACGGAGTCGCGCCCGGCCGGGACCTCCGGCAGCAGGGCCCAGTCCTCGCGCGGGATCTCGACCATGTGGTAGATCCCGGGGTAGTCCTTGTACGCCATCTCGGCGAGGCGGAAGTCCGCCCCCTTGCCCGTGTGCCCGGGCACGATGTCGTCGATCACGCTGCCGCCGTGCGACTCCGCGACGTCCGCGACGCGGCGGAACGCGTTCTCGTCACCGAACTCGGGATCGATCTGCGTGCTGATGCGGTCGAAGTGCCCGTCGACGCTGGGCGTCTCCTGCCAGCCCGTGATGCCGCCCGCCCGCTTCACGGGACCCGTGTGGATGCCGTTGATCCCGACCCATTCGAACGCCTCCCACAGCGCCTCGTCACCGAGCGCGTCGAGGAACGACTCCCCCGGCCGAGTGATCAGCGAGATGGGGTACGCGGTGAACCAGACGTCGGTCGACTCGATCGCCCGTCGGGCGTCCGGACGCGCGTAGGGGTTCCGCCACATCGACGGCTGGCCCGACAACTGCCGACTGAGCACGTCGGCGTCCTTGAGCATCGACTGACGAACCAGCCACTCCACGTACGACGGATTGCCGCCGTTGGCGTTGCGCGGGTCGGTGAGGAAGCGTCGCAGCGTCCCGCCCCGGAACTGATCCCGCGGACGCAGTCGTCGCGGGCGTGCCGGATACCGCTGCTCGTCGTAACTGATCTCGGTGACGGTCTCGCCCGCCTCGTCGATGTCGTCCGCGGCGGCGTGCTGCTGCGCGTCGACCAGCTCGTCATCCGTCATGGTGCGCTCTTCGGCGTCGTCCACTCCCGACCTCCCTCACGTCACCTTCGACGCTAGTCGGTTCCCTCCGTGTCGGACGTGGGCATTGACCTCCGGATGCCGCGTGTCGATGAATCGGCACGAATGCTCAGGCGGATGCGACCGGCCGGCGCCCGCCGCGCAGCACCAGCAGAGCCAGGATGAGGGCCGCCGCGCACATCGTCAGCACCGCCCCCAGGAACCAACCCCACCCCGCGGCGCCGAACACGATGCCCAGTGCCCAGCCGAACAGGCTCGAGCCGGCGTAGTAGCCGAGGTAGTACAACGACGAGGCCTGCGCCCGCGCCTCCGGTACCGCCGCGACCGGCGTCCATCCGGATGCCACCGCGTGCGCCGCGAAGAATCCGGCGGTGAAGGCGATCAGGCCCGCCAGCACGGCGACGACCGCGGGCACGAGCATCAGTGCGGCCCCGGCTGCCATCACCGCGATTCCCGCGACGAGAACGGGAAGGCGACCGTGTCTCACCGCCAGTGCTCCTGCCTGAGGAGACGAGACCGTCCCCGCCAGATATGCGAGGAACAGCAGAGTGATGACCGCCGGGGCGAGCAAGAACGGTGGCGCGCTCAGGTGGAAGCCGAGGTAGTTGTAGACCGCGACGAAAGCCCCCATCAGCAGGAAGCCCTGCGCGTACAGGGCCAGCTGCATCGATGAACGCAGATTCACCGCCAGGCGGCGACGGATCGACGGCCCCCGCACCGCGCGATGACGGCCCGGGACGAAGCCCCGGGCTGCCGGGACCAGCGTGAGGAACAGCACCGCCGCGATCACGCAAAGAAGAACGACGGATGCCACCCCCCACCGCCAACCGGCCGCCTCTCCTACCCAGCCCGACAGCACGCGCCCGCTCAGGCCGCCGACGGTGGTCCCCGCGATGTAGGAGCCCGCCGCTGCGGCGACGTGGCGGGCATCGACCTCCTCGCTCAGGTAAGCCAGGGCGACGGCCGGGACGGCGCCGAGGGCGGCCCCCTCGAGCAAGCGCAGCACGAGGAGGACGACGATGTCGTGCGCCACGGGAGTGAGCGCCCCGAGCACCGTCGCAGCGATGAGCCCGATGGCCATGGCAGGCACGCGTCCGATGCGATCGGCGACGATCGACCACGGGATCACTGCCGCAGCCAGACCCATCGTGGATGCCGACACGGTCAGCGCGGCACCGGCGGGAGGCGTCCCCACGTCCGCCGAGATCGCCGGCAGAAGCGCCTGCGTCGAATACAGCTGCGCGAAGGTGGCCACTCCGCCGAAGAAAAGCCCGATGAGAAGCCGCCGATAGTCGCGGCTGCCGGGAAGGTGCCCCGCGAATTCGCTCACTCCGTCGACCTTAGCCGTCCGGGTACGGCGAAGCGCCGGTACGCGTCCCCCTTCGATACCGAAAACAAGGGGGGGGTGCGTACCGGCGCTGTCACCGTGCGGGCGGAATGTGCCCGTACATGCGAAATGGCCACCCAGCGTTGGGTGGCCATTTCGTTAAAGGAAGTCCGGCGGTGTCCTACTCTCCCACAGGGTCCCCCCTGCAGTACCATCG
>NZ_JBIBJJ010000002.1:0-811234 GCF_042958465.1 Microbacterium sp. NPDC007973 | reverse complement strand
GGACGTGGGGGGCCGGCACCCCCCGCGGGGGGGGGCGGGCCCCGTTGGTGGGGGCGGCGACCCCACCCCCGCCCCCCGCACCCCCCCACCCCCCCCCGTGCAGGCGCCCCACCCCCGCTGACCCCCCCCCCGGGGGGGGGCCGCGGGGCGCCCCGCCCCTCCCTCCCCCGGAGACGTCCATGACCGATCTCGACGAGCGTCCGCGCACCGCCGCGCGAACCACCGCCACTCCCGCGCGTACCGCCCGCCGGCGACGCCCCTGGCGCCCCGGCCTGACCGCGCTGCTCATCGCCGCCCCGGCGATCCTCGTCTACGCCTACTTCTCGTGGGGACCCATCCTCAGCTCGCTCGTGATGAGCGTGCAGCGCGTCGTGTTGACCGGGCAGAGCGACTTCGTCGGTCTCGACAACTTCGTCTACGTCCTGAGCGATCCGGGTCTGCCGCAGGCCGCGGGCAACACGGTGCTGTACACGGCGCTCGCCATCGTCTTCGGCTTCCCGGTGCCGCTCGCCCTCGCGGTGTTCATCTCCGAGATGCGCTCGCGCGCCTGGTACTTCAGCGCCCTCGCCTACCTGCCCGTGATGGTGCCGCCGGTCGTGGCGATCCTCCTGTGGAAGTTCTTCTACGCCCCCGACGCGGGCGGCCTGTTCAACACGGTGCTCGGCTGGGTCGGCATCGGTCCCCTGCCCTGGCTCAACTCCCCCGCGAGCGCCATGCCCTCGATCGTCCTGGAGACCACCTGGGCGGGAGCCGGAACCGCGGTCATCATCTACATCGCGGCGCTGACGAGCATCCCCGGCGAGCTGTACGAGGCCGCCGAGCTCGACGGCGCCGGGATCTGGCGCCGCGTCTGGCACGTCGCCCTCCCGCAGATGCGCGGGATCATCGGCACGATGCTGCTGCTGCAGATCATCGGCACGATGCAGGTCTTCACCGAGCCGTTCCTGTTCACCGGCGGGGGTCCGCAGGGCGCGACGAAGACGCTGCTCATGACGATCTACGACTACGCCTTCACCCGCGTCGACTACGGGGCGGCGACCGCGCTCAGCGTGCTCCTCGCCCTCGTCCTCGGCCTGTTCTCCCTGGCCTACTTCCGCCTCACGCGCAGCTGGAGCCGCTCATGAGCCTGCTCTCCCTCGGTCGCCGCCGCCCCGCCGCCGCCCCCGAGCCCCTCACCCGCACCAACATCTCGGATGCCGACCGCTCGCGCCCCTCCGTGCGGATCAGCCTCGGCGTCGGTCACGTCCTCGTGCTCGCGGCGCTGATCATCGCCGGCCTCGGGCCGATCGCCTGGCTCGCCCTCGCGGCGGTCTCGCCGACGCAGGACCTCATCCGCGGCCCGTTCTCCTTCTTCTCCAGCGGCGTCGTGCAGTGGGAGAACCTCGGCATCGCGTGGGAACGCGGCCGCATCGGTCACTACCTCACCAACACCGCGATCCTCGCGGCCGGCTCGGTCGTGACCACGCTGCTCGTCTCGACGACCGCCGCCTTCGTCATCACGGTGCTGCGCCCGCGGTGGGGCAAGGTGCTCTCCGGCGCGATCCTCGCCACCCTCTTCATCCCGGGCATCGTCTCGCTCGTGCCGCTGTACCTCACGGTGCGCGAACTGCCGGTCCTCGGCATCTCGCTCATCGACACGTGGTGGGCGGTCTGGCTCCCCGCGGGCGCGACGGCCTTCAACGTGCTGATCATCTCGCGCTTCCTCGAGGCCATCCCCGCCGACCTGTACGAGGCGGCGCGCATCGACGGCGCGGGCCCCCTTCGCATCCTGTGGAGCATCGTCCTGCCCCTGGCACGACCGATCCTCGGCGTCGTCGGCCTGCTGACCGTGGTGGCGTCGTGGAAGGACTACCTGTGGCCGCTGCTGGTGCTGCCCACCCCCGACAATCAGCCGGTCTCGGTGGCGCTGCCGCGCCTGGCCGATCAGACCGAGCTGAGCGTGCAGATGGCCGCGCTGTTCCTCTCGCTCGTCATCCCGGTGGCGCTGTTCCTCGTCTTCCAGCGCCAGTTCCTGCGGGGCGCGAGCATGGCGGGCGGGGTGAAGGGATGAGTCGCATCCTCGTCACGGGGGCCGACGGAGAGATCGGCCGCGCCGTCAGCGAGAGCCTCGTCGCCGCCGGTCACTCCGTCACCGCCTTGTCGCTGTCGTTCTCGTCGCCCCACCCGGCCGACCGCCTCGTCGAGGGGGACGCGACCTCGCCCGACGTGGTCGACCGCGCGATGGACGACGTCCACGCCGTAGCCCACTTCGCCGCGATCCCGCACCCCACCCTCGGCACCCCCATCGACGTGTTCCGCGTCAACACCGCCGCGACCTTCACCGTGCTCACCCGCGCCGGCGAGCGGGGGGTGCGTCGGGCCGTGATCGCGAGCAGCATCAACGCCATCGGATACCCGAACAACCCCCACGGCGCGTTCCCCCCGGCCTTCCCGCTCGACGCGCACACGCCGCCCGACATCGCCGATGCGTACTCGCTGTCCAAGCTCGTCGACGAGCGCACCGCGGCCTACGCCCACCGCCGCTACGGTCTCGACGTCGTCGCCCTGCGCTTCCCCCTGGTGAAGTGGCCCGACGTGCTGCGCGACGTCGCCCTCGAGTTCGAGGCCGACCCGGGGCGGCTCGCCCGCGAGGGCTGGGCGTACCTCACGATGCACGACGCCACCCGCGCGGTGCAGCGCGCGCTCGAGGCCGACGTCGTCGGCGCGCCCGTGATCCCCCTCAGCGCCGCCGACACCCTGCTGCCGGTCGACTCGGCCGAGCTGGTGGCGCGATACGCCCCCGGTACCGTCCTCGCGCACCCGGTCGTCGGGCGCGCGGCCCTCGTCGACACGAGCGCGGCCCGCGACCTGCTCGGCTTCGCGCCGAGCGAATCCATCCACGACGGCACCGCCACCGAACGAGCGTCCCTGATCAGGAGCGAACGATGACCCTCGCCGAGACCGACACGGCCTTCCCACAGCCCTGGTTGCCGCGCGAGGACGTCCGCATCACCGACCTCCGCGCGATCGTCACCGCCCCCGAGGGAATCCCGCTCGTCGTGGTGCGCGTCGACACCGACCAGCCGGGCCTGTACGGCTACGGCTGCGCGACGTTCACGCAGCGCTGGAAGGCGGTCGTGGCGTTCCTCGAGCACGTGCGCCCGCTCGTCATCGGCCGCTACCCCGGCGACATCGACGACCTCACGCGCCTCGTGCGCTTCACCGGGTACTGGCGCGAGGGACCGGTCGGCAACAACGCGCTGTCGGGGCTCGACATGGCCCTGTGGGACATCGCCGGCAAGAGAGCCGGGATGCCGGTGTACGAGTTGTTCGGTGGGCGGGTCCGCGCCGCCGCCGACACGTACCTGCACGCCGAGGGCGCGGATGCCGCGGCGACCACCGACCACGTCCGGGAGCTGATGGCGGCCGGACAGCGTCACGTGCGCATCCAGTCCGGCCAGCAGGGCGCGGGCCACTACGGGGCGCCCCCGCTCGTCGGCGAGTTCCCCTGGGCGAAGCACGCCGCGGGGTGGCGGGTCGAGGACTACCTCGTCGCCACGCCGCGCCTCTTCGCGCACGTGCGCGAAGAGCTCGGCGACGGTGTCGAACTGCTGCACGACGTGCACTCGCGCCTGAGCCCGAGCCAGGCCATCACGCTGACGCGCCGTCTCGAGCCCTATCGCCCCTTCTTCGTCGAGGACGTGCTCGCCCCCGAGCACTGGCACCGTCTCGGCGAGGTGCGTCAGGCCTCCCCCGTGCCGATCGCGGTCGGCGAGCTGGCGACCTCGTTCACCGATGCCGCCCGGCTCGTGCGCGAGCACCAGGTCGACTACCTGCGCGCGCACCTCTCCGACGTCGGCGGGGTGAGCGCGGCCCGGCGCCTCGCGGTCCTCGCCGACATCGAGGGCGTGCGCACCGCCTGGCACTCCCCCGGCGACGCCTCGCCGTTCGCGGTCGCCGCCGCCGTCGCCCTCGACGTCACCTCACCCGCCTTCGGCATCCAAGAGGGTCACGTCTACAACGAGGCGGCCCACGAGGTCTTCCCCGGCATGATCGACATCGTCGACGGCTGGCTGACCCCCAACGACGCCCCCGGGTGGGGCATCGAGGTCGACGAGAAGGCCGCCGCCCGCTTCCCCGCGGGACTGTCCGGCCACGACGCGTGGGCCGCGAAGGTGCGCGCGCCCGACGGCGCGTTGATCGCCCCCTGACCCTTCCGCCCCCTCCGAAGAGAGATCCCGCATGACCTGGTCCCTCGCGCCCTCGCGGCGCTGGCTGCTCCGCGACGGCGAGCCCGCCTTCCTCCTGGCCGACACCGTCTGGGCCGCCTTCGGCGGCGCCCGCCCCGACGAGTGGCTCGATCACCTCGAGCGCCGGCGTCGTCAGGGCTTCAACGCGCTGCTGTTCAGCATCCTGCCGATCGAGCACGATCGCTCCAGCGGCACGCTCTCGCCCTACGCGATCCGCGACGGGCGGCTCGACTTCGCCGCCGGCGACCCCGCCTACTGGGACGACGCCGAGCGCGTGCTCGCCGCCGCCCGCGCGCACGGCTTCACGCCGATGCTCGTGCTGCTGTGGAACAACTTCGTGCCCGGCACGTGGGGGGCCGGACTCACCCCGGATCACGTGATGGATGCCGAGCAGACGGCGTCGTACGTGGCCGACGCCGTCGCCCGCTTCGCGCGCTTCGACCCGATCTGGATCGTCTCGGGCGACGACGACCTCAACGACGACACCGCTCTCGCGCGCTACAGCGCGGTCGCGGCGCAGGTACGCGAGCTCGCGCCCGACCAGCTGATCACCTGGCACGACACCCCCACGGCCCGGATGCCGACCTCCCTCGCCGACGGCGGACTGCTCGACTTCCACGGCCTGCAGTCCGGTCACAACGAGGCCTGGGACACCCTCCCCGCCGAGCTGACCCGGTACTACCGCGCGATGGACGTCGACCGCCCGATCATCAACCTCGAGCCCTGCTACGAGGGGCTCGGGCGCTTCGCCGGGCGCGCACGGCACTCCGCCGGCGACGTCCGCCGGGCGAGCTGGACCGGTGTCGTCGCGGGCGCCGCGGCCGGCCTCGGCTACGGCGCGCACGGCGTATGGTCGTGGCACCGGCGGGGCGAGGGCTTCGCCGCGGCCGACGTGCACGGCGACCCCTTCCCGTTCGCGGTGGCCGCGGCCTTCCCCGGCGCCGACGACGTCGCCCTCGTGCGGCGCATCGTGGATGCCGAGCGGCTGTGGGGCCTTGACGGCGACGACGATCTGCTGGTCGACGAACCCTCCGGCGCCGTCGCGGGCCGCACGCCCGACGGCGTCGTCGCGGTGTACGCGCCCGAGGCGTTCGCCCTGACCCTGCGCGGGCGCGCCGACGCGGATCTCGAGGTGAGCGTGTACGACCTCGCCGCGCGCCGCCCCGACGCCGCGCGCTGGAGTCTCGTCGACGGCGGCGTGCGGCTCGCGCAGCCGGAGTTCCCCGGTGACGCCCTGTACGTCATCCGCGGACTCGCACCGATCGGCCGCTGATGGCGCACGTGTTCACCCTCGGCGAGGCGCTCGCGACCTTCTTCGTCGATGACGGCGGGGAGCCGTCGACGTTCGCCGTCGCCGGTGCCGAGCTGAACACCGCCGTGGGCGTGGCTCGTCTCGGCCACCGTTCGTCGTGGATGTCGCGCCTCGGCGACGACGCGTTCGCCGGCCTCGTGCGCGCGACGCTGGCGGCCGAGGGGATCGACGACCGCTTCGTGCGCGCGGCACCCGGGAAGAAGACCGGCCTCATCGTCAAGCAGCGCCTGAGCGACGACCTGGTGCGCAGCGAGCACTACCGCGTCGGCTCGGCGGCCTCCGGACTCACCGCCGCCGACTTCACGGCCGACGATCTCGCGGACGTCGACCTGGTGCACGTCTCCTGCATCACGGCCTCCCTCGGCGAGGGGCCGCGTGCGCTCTTCGAACGCGTGGTGCGCGAGGCGGCGGGTCGCGGCATCCCGGTCTCGCTCGACACGAACCACCGGCCGCAGCTCATCGACGACGCCGGGCTGCGTGACGCCGTCGACGACGTGATCGAGCACGTGGACACCCTGCTGTGCAACGAAGACGAGGCGCGGGTGCTCACGGGCCTCGACGATGCGGAGGAGGCCGTCGCGACCCTCCTGGCCCGCGGACCGCGCACGGTGGTGGTCAAGCTCGGCCGCCACGGAGCCGTCGCGGGCGACGCCGCGGGCGTGCGACGCGCGCCTGCCGTGCAGATCCCCCCGCCGCACCACCCGGTCGGCGCGGGCGATGCGTTCGCCGCGGGGTGGATCACCGCGGTCCTCGAGGGGCTCCCCGTCGACCAAGCCCTGCGCCGTGCCGCGTGGTGCGCCGCCCGCGTCGTCGCCGACCCGGGCGACCACACCGGCTTCCCCTCCCGCGACCGCCTCGCCGAGGTCGCCGCGTGAGCGCCGGGCCGGCGCGCGTCGCGCTGCGATCGAACGACCTGCTCGTCGAGGTCGACGCCGAGGGGGCGCGCATCGCCCGCCTGACCCACGTGCCGACCAGCCGGGAGATCCTCGCGACCACCCCCTGGGCGGACGAGGCGCGCGACGCGTTCTCGCTCCCCGACTCCAGCGGCGAGTGGCACCGCCGTTACCCGGGCGGGTGGCACGTCCTGCTCCCGCGCGCGGGTGACGCCCCCGTCGACGTCGCGCCGACGCAGCCGTTCCACGGCGAGGCGGCCTGGCGCACGTGGACGCTGTCGCAGGAGGGCGCCTCGTGTCGCGCCCGCGTGCATCTGCGCACGGTCCCCCTCGAGATCGACCGTGTCGTCTCACTCGTCGAGAGCGGGCTGCGCGTCGACACCGCCGTGCACAACCACTCGTCCGAGACCGTCCGCATCGGGTGGGCGGAGCACCCGGCCTTCGCGGGCGATCTGTTCGATGACGCCGCGGTCTCGACCGGCGGCGGCGGCCTCGCGGTCGCCCCGGCGCCGTCGGCGGGCTTCGACGACGTCTCGGGGGCCGCGGGCTCGCTCACCGTCGAGGGTCGTGAGCTCGCGCTCGCGCTGAGCTGGGACGCGCGGCTCTTCCCCCGCCTGTTCGTCTGGCGCGAGCGCCGCGGATCGACCGGTTTCCCGTGGTGGGCGCAGGTGGATGCCGTGGGACTCGAGCCCTCGTCCGACCCGTACGCCCAGCCGGGCGACGCCCTCGGTTCGATCGAGGTCGCCCCCGGGGCGACGGTGCGCTCGACGGTGACCCTGCACGTCCGCGGCATCGGCGCCGCGACGGCCTAAGATCGATCCGCAATGGCGAAAGACGCGATCTCCCTCCGCGACGTGGCGGCTCTGGCAGGAGTGTCGGTTCCCACGGCGTCGAAGGTGCTGCGCGGACAGGGCAAGGTCTCCGAGACCACGCGCGAACGCATCCTGGCCGTCGCGAAGCGCCTGGACTACCAGCCCAACGCGCTGGGGCAGTTCCTCGCGCAGGGGCGCAGCGCCACCGTCGCGGTGCTGACCGTGAACGCCCCCGGCGCCTTCACGATGCCGGTGCTCACCGGCGCCACCACCGCCTTCGGCGCTCGCGACCTCTCCGTGCTCGTCTCCGACGCCCATCTGGACCGCGCCCTGTTCGCGGCGACGGCCCGCAAGCTCCGCGCCCGCAGCATCGACGGCCTGCTCGTGATCGGTGACGGCTCGAGCTCCGACATCCACTCCATCAGCGCCGGCTTCACGGTGCCCGTGGTCTACGCCTACGGCCACTCCGACGACGCCGAGGACGCGTCGTTCCTCCACGACGGTTACGGGGCCGGTCGCCTCGCCGGCGAGCACCTCGTCTCGATCGGATGCCGTCGCATCGCCCACGTCTCGGCCGCCGACCACGACCGCTCCGCACGCGACCGCTCGGCAGGACTCTCCGACGCGCTGAGCGAGGCGGGACTCGCGCTCGACCCCGCCCTCGTGCTGCGCGGCGACTGGTCGCAGGCGTGGGGCCGCGCGGCAGCCCAGCGCCTCATCGCCTCGGGCGTCGCCTTCGACGGCGTGTGCTGCGGCAACGACACGATCGCCACCGCCGTCGCCGGGGTGCTGGCCGAGGCCGGCATCCGCGTCCCCCACGACGTCGCGATCACCGGAATGGACAACCTCGCCGGCTCCACCGGCCAGGACGACGACAGTCTCACCACGATCGATCTGCGCCTGAGCGCCCTCGGCGACCGTGCCGCGAACTACCTCGCCGACGTCATCGGCGGCACCGAATACGCCCCGGGCCGCCACGTCGAGCCCGCGCAGCTCGTCCTCGGTCGCTCGACGGCCCGCTGAGCGCCCGACGTTCGCGCCGCCGACCGCCCGACCCTCGCACCGCAGGGGCGTCCACCCCTCGCGCCGCCGGGTCCTCGCAGCGGCCCGGCTGAGAGCGGGCCCCGGACGCGGAAACGCGAGAACCCCCGGGATGGACCCGGGGGTTCTCACTGGCGGTGACGGTGGGATTTGAACCCACGGTAGGGGGTTACCCTACACAACTTTTCGAGAGTTGCACCTTCGGCCGCTCGGACACGTCACCGCCGACAAGCTTACGACACAAGGGCGGATGCCGCGAATCGGCGCCGGATCGGCATCCGGCATCCGTTCCTCCACCGTCGAAGCACCCCTGTGGAGCCGTTTCGCGCGCGCTGCCAGGATCGAGCCATGAGCGTGATCGAGAACTCGAAGTTGACGGTCGTGGGCGCGGGGAGCGTGGGGGCGAGCGTCGCGTACGCGGCTCTCATCCGCGGGTCGGCCCGCCACGTCGCGCTGTACGACATCGCCGCCGAGAAGGTCGAGGCCGAGGTGCTCGACCTGGCCCACGGCACGCAGTTCACCGGCTCGAGCGACATCACCGGCGGCAGCGACGTCTCCGTCGCCGAGGGGTCGCACGTCGTCGTCATCACGGCAGGGGCCAAGCAGAACCCCGGCCAGACCCGCACCGAGCTCGCCGCCACCAACGCCCGCATCATCCGCGACATGATGCCGCAGCTGCTCGAGGTCGCCCCGAACGCGATCTACGTGATCGTCACGAACCCGTGCGATGTGCTCACCGTGCTCGCTCAGGAGGCCACCGGCCTGCCGACGCGGCGGATCTTCGCCTCCGGCACCGTGCTCGACACGTCGCGCCTGCGCTGGAAGATCGCCCAGCGCGCCGGCGTCGCCACCTCGAGCGTCCACGCGTGGATCGTCGGCGAGCACGGCGACACCGAGTTCCCCCTGTGGTCGACCGCGACGATCGGCTCGGTCCCCATCACGGAGTTCGAGCTGCCCGACGGCTCTCACTTCGACCAAGACGAACTGGATGCCATCGCCGTCGACGTCCGTGACGCCGCCTACAAGGTGATCAAGGGCAAGGGCGCCACCAACTACGCCATCGGGCTCTCGAGCGCCCGCATCGTCGAGGCGATCCTGCGCGACGAGCACGCGATCCTCCCCGTGAGCACCGTCCTGTCGGACTTCCACGGCGTCGACGGCATGGCCCTGTCGGTGCCGTCGATCGTGTCGGCACGGGGCGCGGTGCCCATCGCCGCGACACCGTTCTCCGACCACGAGAAGACGCTCCTGCGCCGCTCGGCGGACGCCCTCACGACGGTCGCCGACTCGCTGCGCGGCTGAGGCGCCGCGGGACCTGCCAGCGTCGCGAGGCGGGCGCCTGCACGCGTCGCGGTCAGCGCCTGCACCGGCGGGCGGTCGGCACCTGCACGCGTCGCGAGGCCCGCGCCTGCACGCGTCGCGCGGTCGGCACCTGCACGCGTCGCGAGGCCCGCGCCTGCACGCGTCGCGCGGTCGGCACCTGCACGCGTCGCAGTCGGCGACAGCGGCATCCGTGCACGCGCGCCCACGGTGCGCGCCACATCCGGCGCCGCGCTCCCCCGCCACACCGGCGATAAACGCGCGCTGCACTGATAAACGCTCTCGCACCGCGTTCATCAGTGCAGCGGGCGTTTATCGACCTGCCGCCCTTGTCCGCGGATCCCGGATGCCGTGGACGAGGCGCGGGCGATGTCGGAGGCCCCGCGTAGCCTGAAGCCATGGCATCCCGTCGTCCGGCAACCGCTCCCGCTCCCTACCGGTGCACCGAGTGCGGGTGGACGACGCTGAAGTGGGTCGGGCGCTGCGGTGAATGCCAGTCGTGGGGCACGGTGGTCGAGGCCGCCGAGCAGACCGGTATCGTCCGATCGATCACGCCGGTGGCGCCGGGAACGGCCCGCGCCGCGCGGCGCATCACCGAGATCGACACGCAAGACGCCCCGCGTCGCACGAGCGGCGTCGGCGAGTTCGACCGCGTCCTCGGCGGGGGCATCGTCCCGGGCGCCGCGATCCTTCTGAGCGGCGAGCCCGGCGTCGGCAAGTCGACCCTGCTGCTCGAGGTCGCGGCGCAGAGCGCCCGCGCCGGACGCCGCGTGCTCTACGCCAGCGGCGAGGAGTCCGCCGCGCAGGTGCGCCTGCGCGCCGAGCGCACCGGAGCACTGCACGACGAACTGTTCCTCGCGGCCGAGACCGATCTCGCCACCATCCTCGGGCACATCGACCAGGTGGAGCCCGGGCTGCTCATCGTCGACTCCGTCCAGACGGTCTCGTCGGCGCACAGCGACGGGGCGGCGGGGCAGCCCGCGCAGGTGCGGGAAGTCGCGTCCGCTCTCATCCGCGTCGCGAAGGAGCGCGGGCTCCCGGTCATCATCGTCGGCCACGTCACCAAAGACGGCTCGATCGCCGGTCCGCGCATCCTCGAGCACCTCGTCGACGTCGTGTGCCACTTCGAGGGCGACCGTCAGACCTCGCTGCGCTTCGTGCGAGCGCTCAAGAACCGCTTCGGCCCCACCGACGAGGTCGGGTGCTTCGACATGACCGGCACCGGTATCGCCGAGGTCGCCGACCCGAGCGCCCTCTTCCTCGGCCACGGCGAGCCCGAGCCCGGAACCTGCGTCACGATCGCGATGGAGGGCCGCCGCGCCCTGCCGGTCGAGATCCAGGCCCTGGCCGTACGGCAGACGGCTCCCAATCCCCGCCGCATCGTGAACGGCGTCGACTCCTCCCGCGTCGCGATGGTGCTCGCGGTGCTCGAGAGCCGCATGGGTCTCACGCTCTCCGACCGCGACGTGTACGTCTCGACCGTGGGCGGTGTGCGCCTCGTCGAGCCCGCCGCCGACCTGGCGATCGCCATCGCCGTCGCCAACGCGGTGAAGAACCGCAAGGTGTCGAAGCGTCTCGCGGCGATCGGCGAGCTCACGCTCACCGGCGAGATCCGCAACGTCACGCAGGCCGCGCAGCGTGCGTCAGAGGCGAAGCGGCTGGGCTATCACACCGTGCTCGACGCCTCGTCGCGCAAGCTCGCGCAGGCGTTGAACGAGCTGCAAGTGCGCGGCGTCCCGCGCGACGACACCGACCCGGGATTCTGACCCTCCCCCGACGTTCGACGCGACAGCGGCGGTCGACCCACCGAGGGCGATGCATACCGTGACCGGAACGCCAGTAGTCCCCCCGTTCGCGGTGCCCGGGGCGGGCTGAACGTCCCCGCCGTCAGCGACCCGGAGGAGCCGACCGGCGACGGCGGTGCGGGGAGGTCATTCCCAGGACGACGGGGATGACAAGTCCGGCGGCGCACACGGCGCCGGCGATCACGTACTCCATGCCGTCGAGTCTCGCACGCGTCCTTCACCCACGCGACTCGAGTCCTTCACCCTCGACGCGTCGGACAGCCGCCGCCGCCGCGTTCCCGCGATGACGCCGGCCCGCGCTGTCCTGCTCGATCGAGCGTCCACGAGATCCGGACGCCCACGAGAACACTCCGGGTGTTCTGGACACTCGGCCACCCGAACGCCGCAACGCGCCCCGCGGCCGCCGCCTCAGGCGTCGAGCGCGGCGATCAGGTCGGCCGGCGACGCTTGGATCGGGTGGGGCCCCGCGATGTCGATGAACACCGTGGTGATGGCATCCTGATGCGCGCCGAGGAACGATCGGAGCCACTGCGGCGACTGCAAGGCGACGTGCGGCGGTAGTGTCTCGGGCTTGTGCGCCGCGTCGCTGAAGAGCAGCAGCGCCAGCTGCCCGGTGTTCGGGTCGCGGTAGGTCCAGACCTCGCCCACGCTGCGCGGGTCGTCGGCGTCGCCCGGGGTCATGAGCGGGACGACCGTGGGTCCGTGCCGGAGCGCAAAAGCGATGGCGGCCATGTCCTGCGTCTGCAGGGCGTCGGTGAGCGCGGTGTTCTTGAAGTCCATGTCGTGCTTCTTCCCCTTGCGCTTCTTGCTCCCGGCCATCCTCCGAGCCTATCCGCGGCATCCATTCCCCGCCCCTCCTGCCGCGACGCCGCCGAGCAGCGACCTACGCCAGGAACCCCCGGAGCAACGCCTCGGATCCGGCGAGGTGATCGCGCATCGCCGCGTGGGCGGCATCCGGTCGGCCCGAGAGGATCGCCGACACGATCGCGGCGTGCTGCGAGGTGGAGTGATCGATGTTGCGGGGCAGCAGCGGGAACGTGTCCAGCCACGCGTTGACCCGCGCGCGGTTGTCGGCGACGAGGGGAACGAGAGAGGGGATGCCGGCGAGCTCCGCGATCGTCAGGTGCAGCAGCGTGTCGAGCCGGCGGTAGTCCTCTCCCCCGGCGACGGCGGCGGCCTCGTGCCGGGCCCACAGCACGTCGCGCTCGTCGGCGGAGAGCGAGCGCCCGGCGGCCGCCCACGCGGCCCCGGGCTCGAGGACGCCGCGCAGGGCGACGACGTCGCTGAGCTCGGCGGGCGACACCACGGCCGGCTCCGACGGACGCGGCACCGGATCGACGACGAACGTCCCGCCGTAGCGACCGCGCCGCGTCTCGAGCCACCCGGCATCGGCGAGCTCGCGGATCGCCTCGCGCACCGTGTCGCGGCTTACGCCGTACAGCGCCGCGAGCTCGCGCTCGGCGGGCAGCGACTCCCCCGGAGCGACCAGGCCCAACCGCACGGTCTGCACGATGCGCGCGGTGGTGTCCTCGAGCGCGTTGCCGCTGCGGACGGGTCGGTAGACGGCCCGGCGCAGATCATCCAACGGCGCTTCGGTCATCACCTCAGCCTGTCATGCCGCAGGTCACAGGGGCGTCACGTACGCGTTGGTGATGCCGCCGTCGACCACGAAGGCCGTCGCGGTGATGAACGACGCATCATCGGATGCCAGGAACGCCACCGCCGCGGCCATCTCGGCGGGGTCCGCGAACCGGCCCATCGGCACGTGCACGAGTCGGCGCTGCGCCCGCTCGGGGTCCTTGGCGAACAGTTCCTGCAGCAGCGGCGTGTTCACCGGTCCCGGGCACAGAGCGTTCACCCGGATCCCCTGCCGGGCGAACTGCACGCCGAGCTCGCGGGTCATCGCGAGGACGCCGCCCTTCGACGCGGTGTACGAGATCTGCGAGGTCGCCGAGCCGAGCAGCGCGACGAACGAGGCGGTGTTGATGATCGAGCCGCGGCCGGCGGGCACCATGTGCCGTAGCGCCGCGCGGGAGCACAGGTAGACGCTCTTGAGGTTGACGTCCTGCACGCGATCCCAGGCGGGCAGCTCGGTCGTCTCGATCGAGTCGTCGTCGGCCGGCGAGATGCCGGCGTTGTTGAAGGCGATGTCGACGCTGCCGAGGTCGGCGGCGACGCCGTTGAAGAGAGCGTTGACGGATGCCTCGTCGGCGACGTTCACCTGTCGGAACACCCCGCCCACCTCGGTGGCGGCGGCCGAACCCGTGGTCTCGTCGAGATCGGCGATGACGACGCGCGCGCCCTCGGCGGCGAAGCGGCGGGCGGTCGCGAGGCCGATGCCGCTGGCCCCGCCGGTGATGATGGCGACGCGGTCGCGCAGACGCTGGGTGAGGTCGATGGTCATGGTGCGGTGGTTCCTTTCGAGCCGAACCTCGTCCCACTTATGGCTGGTTGGGAGCCTTTGAAGTGGCCATAAGTGGGACGAGGACCGTCATAAGTGGGACAAGGGGGCGAGGGGCAGATCACTCGGTGGCGTAGAACACGTTCTTCACCTCGGTGAAGTGCTCGGCGGCATCCGGACCGAGCTCCCGGCCGAGGCCGGACGCCTTCATGCCGCCGAAGGGGGTCGCGTAGCGCACCGACGAGTGCGAGTTCACCGAGAGCACACCGCTGCGCACCCCGCGCGAGACCCGGATGCCACGCCCCAGGTTCTCGGTCCAGATCGAGCCCGCGAGGCCATAGGCGGTGTCGTTCGCGAGGCGGATGGCATCCGCTTCGTCGTCGAACGGCATCACCGCGAGCACGGGCCCGAAGACCTCGTCGCGCGCGATGCGGTCGCCCGGCTGCGCGAGCACGACCGCGGGCGCGAACCAGAAGCCGTCACCCGCGGGCGCGGAGCCGCGGAACGCGACGTCGACGCCGTCGAGGAAACCCTCGACCGTGGAGCGGTGGGATGCCGAGATCAGCGGCCCCATCTGGGTCGACTCGTCGTGGGGGTCGCCGACCGTCCACGCGGCTACCTCGGGTTCGAGCATCTCGAGGAACCTGTCGTAGACGCTCCGCTCGACGAGGAGGCGGCTGCGGGCGCAGCAGTCCTGGCCGGCGTTGTCGAAGACGGACCCCGGGACCCCGGCCGCGGCCTTCTCGAGATCGGCGTCGGCGAAGACGATGTTCGCGCTCTTCCCGCCGAGCTCGAGGGTGACGGGCTTGAGCATCCGCGCGCACCCGGCAGCGACCTCGGTGCCCACCTCGGTGGACCCCGTGAAGACGACCTTGTGCACGTCGGGGTGCGAGACGAACCGCTGACCGACGACCGAGCCCGATCCCACGATCACCTGGAACAGCCCCTCCGGCAGCCCCGCGTCGAGAGCGAGCTCGCCCAGTCGCACGGCGGTCAGGGGCGTGAGTTCGGCGGGCTTGAGCACCACGGCGTTGCCCGCGGCGAGCGCGGGAGCGAAGCCCCACGCGGCGATCGTCATAGGGAAGTTCCACGGCACGATGATCCCGACGACCCCGTAGGCCTCGTGGTAGGTCACATCGAGGCCACCGGCGACCGGGATCTGCGATCCGATCAGGCGTTCCGGGGCACCGGCGTAGTAGTTGAGCACCTGGGCGACGTGCTGCGCCTCCCACCGCGCCGAGCCGATCGGGTGCCCGGAGTTGCGCACCTCTAGGGCGGCGAGCTCCTCGACGTGGGCCTCGACGACCCGCGCGAAGGCCCGCAGCGCGTCGGCGCGGGCGACGGGGGCGAGTGCCGCCCACGCGCGCTGCGCGCGCACGGCGCCGGCGACGGCGGCATCCACCTGGTCGATCTCGGCGCGCGGCAGCGTAGTGATCGGCGATCCGGTCGAGGGGTCGATGACGGTGAAGGTGCTCATGCGGAGACTCCCTGGTGCGCGGAGGAATGCGAGGCGCGGTAGCGTGCCGCGGCGGCCACGAGCCCGAGGAACAACCGCCGGTCCTCGGCGTTCTCCTCCGGATGCCACTGCACGGCGACGAGGTAGTCGTCCCCCTCGGTCTCGACGGCCTGAACCAGACCGTCGTCCGTCCGGGCGGTGACGACGAGACCCTCGGCGACCCGGTCGACCCCCTGATGGTGGTAGCTGTGGACGGTGAGCGCGCCGGCCCCGACGAGGCCGGCGAGGCGGGTGTCGGCATCCACCTCGACGACGTTCTCGGCGAAGACGCCGCCGCCGATGCGGTAGCGCTCGGTGCCGAGCGCGTCGGGCAGGTGCTGGTGCAGCGTCCCGCCCATCGCGACGTTGATGAGCTGGAGCCCGCGGCAGATGCCGAAGACCGGGATGCCGCGCTCCCGCGCCCCCGCGAGCAGCGCGATCTCCCACGCGTCGCGGTCGGCGCGCGCGGGGTCGGTGGTCGGGTGCCGTTCGGCGCCGTAGAGCTCGGGCTGCACGTCGAGACCACCGGTGAGGATGAGCCCGTCGAGGCCCTCGAGCACGGCGGCGGCGGCCTCGGCGGGTCGGGGCTGCGGCGGGAGCAGCACGGCGGCGGCGCCCGAGGCGGTCACCGCGTCGAAGTATTGCTGCGGCAGGAACGATGCACGCACGTCCCACACGCCCTGCTTCGCTCGTTCGAGATAGGTGGTGAGCCCCACCACGGGGGTCCTGCTCGGATCAGAGGCGCTCGAAACCACGCACCCGCTCCCAATCGGTCACGGCGGCATCGAAGGCCTCGACCTCGATGCGCGCCTGATTGAGGTAGTGCTCGACGACGTCGTCGCCGAAGGCGGCGCGGGCGATCGCCGACTCGCTGAAGAGTCGCGCCGCCTCGCGCAGGGTCGTGGGCAGGGTGTCGACGCCCGCCGCGTACGCGTTGCCGGTGAGCGGGGCGGGCAGCTCGAGCTCGTTCTCGACGCCGTAGAGGCCTCCGGCGATGATGGCCGAGATCGCCAGGTAGGGGTTCACATCTCCCCCGGGCACGCGGTTCTCGACCCGCAGCGAAACCCCGTGGCCGACGACGCGCAGCGCGCACGTGCGGTTGTCGACGCCCCACGCGACACCGGTCGGCGCGAACGAGCCCTTCGCGTAGCGCTTGTACGAGTTGATCGTGGGGGCGTACAGCAGCGTGAACTCGCGGAGGGTGGCCAGGATGCCGGCGATCCAGTGCTCCATGAGCGGGCTGAAGCCGTGCTCCCCGTCGCCCGCCATGACGGCGTCGCCGCCGTCGCCGCGCACCGAGAGGTGGATGTGACAGCTGTTGCCCTCGCGCTCGTTGAACTTCGCCATGAACGTCAGCGACTTGCCGTGGCGGTCGGCGATCTCCTTGGCGCCGTTCTTGTACAGCGTGTGATTGTCGGCGGTCTCGAGCGCCTCGGCGTAGCGGAAGGCGATCTCCTGCTGACCGAAGTTGCACTCGCCCTTCACGCCCTCGCAGTACATTCCCGCTCCATCCATGCCGAGACGGATGTCGCGCAGCAACGGCTCCAGGCGCGTGGTGGCCAGGAGGTTGTAGTCCACGTTGTAGTCGGTCGAGGGGGTGAGCCCGGTGTATCCCTTCGCCCACGCGTCGCGGAACGAGTCGTCGAAGACGATGAACTCCAGTTCCGTCCCCGCGTAGGCGGTGAGACCGCGCTCCGCGAGCCGCTCGCGCTGGGCGTTCAGGATGCCGCGGGGCGACTGCACGACCCGCTCGCGGTCCTCCCACGCCAGGTCCGCGAAGACCAGCGCCGTACCCGGCTGCCACGGGATGCGACGGAGGGTATCGAGGTCGGGAACGAGCAGCATGTCGCCGTAGCCCTTCTCCCAGCTCGACATCGCGTAGCCGTCGACGGTGTTGAGGTCGACGTCGACGGAGAGCAGGTAGTTGCACGCCTCGGCCCCGTGCCCCCGCACCTCGTCGCGCCAGAACCGCGCGGCCACGCGCTTTCCGACCAGCCGGCCCTGCGCGTCGGGGAAGGCGACGACGACGGTGTCGATCTCTCCCGCCTCGATTGCGGCATCCAGGTCGTCGGTGGTGAGATTGCCCGCCATGTGTCGTGTCCCTCTCGCCTCTTCGACGCCCTCCGGTGCGGAGGACGTAACGAGGAACTTACACGCCAAAGGTAGACAGGTCGACCAATAGAGGGCCATGATCTTCCGCAAAGGCGAGCCCGACGCCAGCCCGCATCTTCTTGGAGGTCACATGTCCACCTCGAGCAGTTCCCGCAAAAAGGTCGCCGGAGCCACCTATACGGCAACGGATGCCGGCTACTTCGAGAAACGCACCCTGAAACGCTCGGCGGGCGTGTGGGGCCTGTGGGGTCTCGCGGTCGCCGCGGTCATCTCGGGCGACTTCTCGGGGTGGAACTTCGGCATCGGCTTCGCCGGTTTCGGCGGCATGCTGATCGCCTTCGTCGTCCTCGTCGTCATGTACTACGGCCTCACGTTCTCGATCGGCGAGATGGCCGCCGCCATGCCCCACACCGGCGGCGCGTATTCGTTCGCCCGCTCGGCGATGGGCCCCTGGGGCGGTCTCGCGACGGGCCTGGCCGAGACGATCGAGTACGTCGCGACCACGGCGGTCGTCGTCTATTTCTCGGGCCAGTACGCCGACTCGGCACTCGAACTGCTGACCGGGGTGAGCCTTCCGGCCTTCGTGTGGTGGATCATCCTGTACGCGCTGTTCATCGCTCTGAACGCCGCGGGGGCGAACATCTCGTTCGGTTTCGCCATCGTCGTCTCGATCGTCTCGATCGGCATCATCGTCGTCTTCGGCGCGATGGCGCTGATGTCCGGCGCGTTCGACTGGGGCTCGCTGTGGAACATCGCCCCCACCGACGGCAACACCGAGTTCCTGCCCTTCGGCGTGGGCTCGATCCTGCTGGCGCTCCCCTTCGCGATGTGGTTCTTCCTCGGCATCGAGGAGCTCCCTCTCGCCGCCGAGGAGTCGCACGACCCGGCCCGTGACATCCCGCGCGCCGGCCTCTGGGCGCGGGGCACCCTCATCGTGACCGGCCTCATCGTGCTGTTCCTGAACACCGGCGTACTCGGAGCCGAGGAGACGGGCGGGTCGCTCGAGCCCCTACTCGACGGATTCCGCGCGATGGTCGGCGACCAGGCCGCGGCCCTCCTCTCGCTGCTCGCACTGGTCGGGCTGCTGGCGTCCCTGATGGGCATCATGTTCGCCTACGGCCGCAATATGTACTCGCTGTCGCGCGCCGGCTACTACCCGCGCTGGCTGTCGCTCACCGGGGCGCGCAAGACGCCCTGGGTCGCCCTCGTGTTCGGCGCGGTCCTCGGTTTCCTCGCCCTGGTGATCGTGCAGGCGGCGGGCGGGGACGCGAGCCCCGCCGGAGCGATCGTGCTGAACATCGCCGTGTGGGGCGCGGTGTTGGCGTACTTCCTGCAGATGGTCGCGTTCATCGTCCTGCGGCGGAAGTTCCCGAACGCCGTCCGGCCCTACAAGAGCCCGTGGGGGCTGTTCGGCGCCTACTCGGCCGCGATCATCGCCGCGGTGGTGTTCTTCGGGCTGCTGCTGAACCCCGCGTATCTGCTGGCGATCGTCGCGATCATCGTCGTCTACGCGGTGATCTTCATCGCCTTCGCCGTCTACGGCCGCCACCGCCTGGTCCTCTCCCCCGAGGAGGAGTACGCCCTGTCGGGCGGACTGCACGGCGACCCGCAGAGGGAGGGTTACGACGCAATGGAGGGCGAGGTCTTCGGCGACCGACGCTCCTGAGCGAGAACGGCGGAGTCTCTAGGATGCGAACGTGAACAGGGTATGGATCGTTTTTCACGACAGCAGTCCGCACAACACCATCCTCGGCGTCTTCGACAATGCCGAAGACGCCGGAGCCTATGCGGAAGAGGTCGGATCTGAGTATCAGAACGGTGCTCTTATTACGAACCTCCCCGTCCCATGGCGGGCCACCGACAGAGGAACGACCATAGAAATATAGGTCCTACCCCCCTCATGAGAAGACAGCTGGCCTCGATAGAGGATTAGCCGCACTGCAACCGGTAAGAACCTGTCGAGTCTCGTCCGACGCCGGTCTGCCCCCTCGAGTTCGTACCCCACCCGGTTGTGATCACCTCGAAGTATCTGTCCGTCAAGTTCGCGCAGACGTATTGAACACTCAACTGCTGCATGTTCCCCGTGCCGTAACTGTTGAAAGTCCCAGCCACCTTGACCCAATTCACCCCGCTCCAGCGATACACATCACTGTGCACACCCGTCTTGACCACCCCCGGCGTGCACTCGAGGAGTCTCGGCTTAGATCCGACGGTGCCGTACTTGTAGCCGTATCCTGAAGTTCTCTTCCACATGTTGCCGGGGTCGAGCCGGCAGCGATCCCCGCCAAGCGCGGCATAGACCGCTGGCTTGACGGAGACGCTCATCGCGCTAGGCAGATAGGCGGCCGCTGTCGCGGTCGCACCAGCACGAGAAGCCTCGGCAGCCGGCACTCCAGCGGCCTCACCCTCAGGCATATCGAGGCCCATGCCTGCATCCGGGATCGCCGCATTCAGCTCGCCAACCGGCTGATCGATGTCCAGCACACCGTCTGATGCGGTGATCTCCTTCATCTCCGCCGTCGTGATCGTCTCCGGAAGGTCGGGCACCTGGATACCGCTATCCGATGTGTCAAGGAGCGGTTCCTCAAGGGGAGCTGCTGACGACGACACAGTGACCGTCGGCTCCTCCGAGAACGCCGCAGTCGGCAGCATCAGGACTGCAAAGGTCGCCAAGGCGACCCCCATGGCTGACGTCAATCTCACGCTCATCGATGTCTCCTAATCCTCCGTACGAATTTCACCGAGCAGATTAGGAGGAAACGCTCATGTCTGGGATGGTCGGCTGGCGGGTGAGGAGCTCCCCCTTGACCTGGTGAAGGTGAAGGTAAAGGTGTCGATGGCTTCACCCCGGGGCATCGGCGAGCGCCCACACCGCGTCATGGGGGCCGCAAACGTCCACTCGAACGCGACGAAGCTTGCAGAAGAGTGCACTTGATTCGAGTCCGTCATGGACATCGGGTCCTCTTCGAATGATCGAAGGTGCCGAGACTCCAGGCTCGCGGTTACCCCACGCAGCGCCACTGGTTTCGGCGCCGCATCTGGCGCCCCTGAACGCTCCTCAGCTTTGGATGGCCGTCATTCACCCTGGTGATGCGTCGTGCCGCGAACAGATCGCGACGCGCACGCTGGACGCTTGCTGTTGACGGAGTGCCCTGGTCCTGGCTGCTCGCTCGTCTAGGAGACGGGTTTGAACCCGACTCGCCAACGTGGAGCGAGACCACCGCCGATCTGCTGCTCAGCTGTCATGCGCTCGGCGGAGAGATTGGGGCAACGTCAGGGCCTGATGCAGCAGAGGCCAAGCGGACCGGTCGCAGTGCGCGAGCGATGACACTGACTGACAACGCTCGTGGTGGTGACGAGCGCCCGGTTCCGATGTCGGCTTATGCGTCTACGCGGGGAGGCGCAGCCGGGTTTCTCCTCATGGTCATCTTTCTGGATATCCCGGCGTCACTGCAGGACGAACGACGCGGTCCCCGCGGACGGGATGCCGCCGATCGACACGCTCAGGTGATACGTCGCCCCTCCGCCCGGGGCGTACGGGCGCTCGCTCTCGCATGACCCGACGGACGACCGCGTGCGGTCCCACGTGAGCGGGGCGGAACTGGTGACGACCTGGCCGGCGGCCAGGGTCACCTCCATGTCGCTCGGCTCGGTCTGGCAATCGGTCGAACGCCACCAGACGTCGGATCCGCTCGTGACGGTGAACGACTGCGCGCTGGTGCCGACGTTCATCGTGCACGGATTCGCCGAGGTGTTGGTGAGCCGGATCGACAGCTGCGGGTTCTCTCCCTGGCCGTACTCGCCCTTGTCGGAGAGCGCCTCGACGGTGATGTCGGCCGCGCTGCACTCGACGGGCCCCGAGGGCGCGCTGGCGGTCGGCGTCGGAGAGGTCGACGGTGCCGCCGCGGGGGCGGACGACGAGGGGGCGACGGCGGGGGTGCTCTCGGCGGGCGCGGGGGCGTCGAGCGCTGTCGGGGCGGAGCGCCACGGCGGAGCCGCGACGAGCCACACGACGAGGCCGATCACGACGAGGGCCAAGAGGCCCGCCGCGAGACGACGACGACGGTAGACCGCCGGGGACTGCCTCCGCCTACGGGGGGCATCGGTCATGGTTCCAGGGTAGGCGCCACGGCCGTGGCCGCATTCCACGGCGCGCACGCAACGGCGCGCTCACAGGCTCTTCCGGGCCTGTCCGCGAACGCGGGAACGATCAGAGGTGCTTGAGCATCCGGGTGTTGCCGAGCGTGTTGGGCTTCACGTGCGCGAGGTCGAGGAACTCCGCGACGCCCTCGTCAGGGCTCCGCACGAGCTGCGAATAGACGTCGGGGTCCACGACCTGCTCGCCGATCGGCGCGAATCCGCGCCGCGTGAAGAAGTCGACCTCGAAGGTCAGGCAGAACAACCGGGCGACGCCCAGCTCCCGCGCGCGCTGCTCGAGGTCCTCGACGATCGCCCGCCCCACGCCGTGGTGCAGCCAGTCGTCGTGCACGATGAGCGTGCGGATCTCGGCGAGATCGTCCCACATCACGTGCAGCGCACCGCAGCCGATGACGACACCGTCGGCCTCGGCGACGACGAACTGCTGCACCGAGCCGTAGAGGACCACGAGGTCCTTGCCCAGCAGGATGCGCTTCTGCACGAAGGGCTCGAGCAGCTCGTGGACACGTCGGACGTCGGCCGTTCCGGCGGGGCGGACGACGAACGGCGCGGGAGAGGTCATCGAACCAGCGTACGCCGCATCGCAGAAGGGACCTGGATGCCGTGGCATCCAGGTCCCTGTCTGTTACGCGTCAGCTGCCCGCGAGCGTGTCGGGGGTCGCGGCGATCTCGCCGGCCGTCCCGACGCCGATCGCGACCTTCTCTCCGCGCTGGGCGGTGTCGAAGGTGAACTGGCCGTTCTCGACGCCGACCTTCACGTGGTCGCCCGACTCGAGCTCGCCGTGCAGGATCTTCTCGCTGAGACGGTCCTCGACCTCGCGCTGCATGGCGCGGCGCAGCGGACGCGCACCGAGCGTGGGGTCGAACCCGATCTCGATGAGCTTGTCCTTCGCGTCGTCCGACAGCTCCACCGTCATGTCGCGGTCGAGCAGACGGTCGGCGAGGCGCTTCACGAACAGGCCGACGATCTGACGAAGCTCGTCCTTGTTCAGCTGCGGGAAGACGATCACGTCGTCGACGCGGTTGAGGAACTCGGGCTTGAAGTGGCGCTTGAGCTCTTCGTCGACCTTGCCCTTCATGCGCTCGTACGAGGTCTGGGCGCTGCCCTCGACCTGGAAGCCCACGGGACCACCGGCGATCGCCGACGAACCGAGGTTCGTCGTCATGATGATCACGGTGTTCTTGAAGTCGATGACGCGACCCTGACCGTCGGTCAGGCGACCCTCTTCGAGGATCTGCAGCAGCGAGTTGAAGATGTCGGGGTGGGCCTTCTCGATCTCGTCGAAGAGCACGACCGAGAACGGCTTGCGGCGCACCTTCTCGGTGAGCTGGCCGCCCTCTTCGAAGCCGACGAACCCGGGAGGGGCACCGAACAGGCGCGAGACGGTGTGCTTCTCGCCGAACTCCGACATGTCGAGGGAGATCAGCGCGCCCTCGTCGTCGAACAGGAACTCGGCGAGAGCCTTGGCGAGCTCGGTCTTTCCGACTCCGGTGGGGCCGGCGAAGATGAACGAACCCGAGGGGCGCTTGGGGTCCTTGAGGCCCGCGCGCTGACGACGGATCGTGCGCGAGAGGGCAGCGATCGCCTCTTCCTGGCCGATGACCCGCTGGTGCAGGGCCTTCTCCATGAACATGAGGCGGCTGGACTCCTCCTCGGTGAGCTTGAACACCGGGATGCCGGTCGCCTGGGCGAGCACCTCGGCGATCAGGCCCTCGTCGACCACCGCGTGGGAGGCGACGTCGCCCGAGCGCCACTGCTTCTCGAGGCGCAGACGCTCAGCGAGGAGAGACTTCTCCTCGTCACGCAGCGACGCGGCCTTCTCGAAGTCCTGCTCCTCGGAGGCCTGCTCCTTCTGCTCGCGGACCTTGGCGATCTTCTCGTCGAACTCGCGCAGCTCCGGCGGCGACGACAGGATCGACAGCCGCAGGCGGGCGCCGGCCTCGTCGATCAGGTCGATGGCCTTGTCGGGCAGGAAGCGGTCGCTGATGTAGCGGTCGGCGAGATTGGCCGCCGCGACGATCGCGCCGTCGGTGATCTGCACCTTGTGGTGCGCCTCGTAGCGGTCGCGCAGACCCTTCAGGATGTTGATCGCGTGGGGCAGGCTCGGCTCGGCCACCTGGATCGGCTGGAAGCGGCGCTCGAGAGCGGCATCCTTCTCGAAGTGCTTGCGGTACTCGTCGAGCGTGGTGGCACCGATGGTCTGGAGCTCACCACGGGCGAGGAGGGGCTTGAGGATGGATGCCGCGTCGATCGCGCCCTCGGCGGCTCCCGCACCCACGAGGGTGTGGATCTCATCGATGAAGACGATGATGTCGCCGCGCGTGCGGATCTCCTTGGTGACCTTCTTCAGGCGCTCTTCGAAGTCACCGCGGTAGCGGGAGCCGGCGATGAGCGAACCGAGGTCGAGCGAGTAGACCTGCTTGTCCTTCAGCGTCTCGGGGACGTCGCCCTTGACGATCGCCTGGGCGAGGCCCTCGACGACGGCGGTCTTTCCGACACCGGGCTCGCCGATGAGGACGGGGTTGTTCTTCGACCGGCGCGACAGGATCTGCATCACGCGCTCGATCTCCTTCTCGCGCCCGATGACGGGGTCGAGCTTGTTGTCGCGCGCGGCCTGGGTGAGGTTGCGTCCGAACTGGTCGAGGACGGCCGAGCCGCCCTGCGCGCCCGAGGACTGCTGCTCGCCGGCACCGGTCGCCACTCCCGCGGGCTCCTTGCCCTGGTAGCCCGAGAGCAGCTGGATGACCTGCTGGCGCACCTTGTTGAGGTCGGCGCCGAGCTTGACGAGCACCTGCGCTGCGACGCCCTCGCCCTCGCGGATGAGGCCGAGCAGGATGTGCTCGGTGCCGATGTAGTTGTGGCCGAGCTGCAGCGCCTCGCGCAGCGACAGCTCGAGCACCTTCTTCGCCCGCGGCGTGAAGGGGATGTGGCCGGTCGGCTGCTGCTGACCCTGGCCGATGATGTCCTGCACCTGCTCGCGCACGGCGTCGAGCGAGATGCCGAGCGACTCGAGCGCCTTGGCAGCGACACCCTCGCCCTCGTGGATCAGCCCGAGCAGGATGTGCTCGGTGCCGATGTAGTTGTGGTTGAGCATCTTCGCCTCTTCTTGGGCGAGGACGACCACACGACGGGCACGGTCGGTGAATCTCTCGAACATCTCAGTCCCTCCAGAAATGGGCTGACAGGCACGCCTCCGCGCGCCGTACATCGAGAGTAACCAGCGCCCGGATGCCAGAGACGCGTGTTCGCCGTGGGCATACCGCCGCAACACCGGGCATTGCAAAACCCATCGATCATCGATACCCTATCGACGATCGATAACAACGAATTTCGTTAAGGAGCGACCATGGCATCCCCCCGATCCACCTCGCGCACCCTCTCCCGCGGCGACACCGGCAGCTTCCTGCTCTTCATCGTCGCCGGCGTCGCCATCGCCGTCTGGGCGGTGATCCGCTCCGCGGGAACGATCGTCGCGGCGGCCGGCAACCGTGACGTGCGCGTCCCCGTCGACTTCCTCGACACCATCGCCCAGGCACCGATCGGCCCCGACGGAGCGTCGGTGCCCGTCGAGCTGACCGGCGCGGTCGTCACGGCCCCCTCGCTCCCCCTCGCCTCGCTCTGGGCGCTGTTCCTGGCGGAGGGGACCTTCGCCGCTGCCGTCGTGACGGTGGTGACTCTGCTCCTGATCCTGTGCATCGGCATCCTCCGCGGAGAGATCTTCAGCCGCCGGCACACCCGACTGGTGGTCGCGGTCGGCATCGTCTCGCTCATCGCGGCCTTCGCTGTGCCGTTCTTCCAGAACATGGTCGCGAACGGTGCCCTCGCCTGGCTGTCGGATCGCACCTACGACCGCGGACTGACCCAGCAGATCGATCTCCCGATCCTCATCGTGATCGGCTTCGTCGCGGGACTCTCCAGCACCGTCTTCGCGGTCGGCGACCGCCTGCGTCGCGACACCGAGGGGCTCGTATGAGCCCGGCGGTCGCCGACGAGGGGCCCACCGGCATCCACTGCCGTCTCGATGAGCTGCTGGAAGCCCGCGGGATGACGCTGACCCGCCTCAGCGAGCTCGTGGGCGTTTCGGTCGTCAACCTCTCGGTGCTGAAGAACGATCGGGCGCGGGCGATCCGCTACTCGACGCTGTCGGCCATCTGCCGCGTGCTCGAGTGCGAGGTGGGCGACCTGCTGGTCGTCGCCCCGTGAGGCCCCTCAGGCAGCGCTCAGCGCGAGCCGAGCACCGGGATGGGGTCCGTCGCGTCGACGCCGTCGCCCGACAGAACCACTGACGCCGCTCCGGCGGGCGCCCCGTCTCCGACGTCGGCAAGGGTGACGCGGGGGGCGAGATCCATCGTGCACACCTGATCGGCGGGCGGGGCGGCGAACTGCACCGCGATCTCCGTGCCGGTCGTGGTGACCGACTCCACCGTGGGCGGGCAGCCCGAACTGCCGTAGGTCACGAGGGCGATCGTGCGGGCGTCGACCCACCCGGCGCTCGGCGCGAACTGCCCCGCGTCGGACGGGGCGGTGGTCAGCGCCGCGAGGGTCGTTCGGCCTTCGGCCGCGCCCTGCACGGTCACCTCGAGCGGTCGAGTCGGATCGACGCCCGCGGGCACGCCCACCAGCGTGGCCCGCGGAGCCATATCCCTCGTGCAGTCCGTACGCGCCGACTCCTCGAGGGTGACGGTGAGGGTGTCTGCGGACGCGCTCGGCTCTCCGCTGACCACGGGCACGCACGTCGAGCTCCCGCGGGTGACGACGGCGATCGCGCGACCCGCGTCGAGCCAGGCGGCGCCGAGTTCCGCGGGCGACGCCGACGCCCCGGAATCCGGACGGGACGTCGCGGTCGAAGGGGCCGCCTCCGGCGACGACGACGCGCCGGTGGCGCAGCCGGTGAGAGCGCCGGCGGCCAGCAGGCCGGCGCCGAGAGCGGCGACGAGAGTCAGACGGTGACGGGACAGGCGATCACGGGACATGCGAACCTCCGGGGCGAGTTCCGCCCCATGATGGCGGAGATTCCTGGATGCCGGCGGCGAGAACCGCCACGCGTCACCGCCGTGGGATCACTGCAGCGCGGAGGTGAGCCGCGCCAGGTTGTCGAGGATCGTTGAGCGGAGGGGCTGACGCTTCCACTCCTCGATGGTGAGCTGGCGACTGAGGCTGCGGTATGTGTGCTCGACGGCGCGCATGTCGCGGACGAACTCCTCGCCCCGCACCAGCATCGACACCTCGAGGTTCAGACCGAAGGAACGCATGTCCATGTTGCTCGAGCCGATGACCGCGACCTCGTCGTCGATCGTGACGCTCTTGCTGTGCAGGATGAACGGCTTGCGGTACATCCAGATGACCACTCCCGCGCGCAGCAGCGCCTCGTAGTAGCTGCGCTGGGCGTGGTAGACCATCGCCTGGTCGCCCTCTTCGGAGACGAAGAGTTCGACGTGGACGCCGCGCTGACATGCCGTCGTGATCGCGAGCAGGAGGGCCTCGTCGGGAACGAAGTAGGGGCTGACGATGATGATGCGCTCGCGCGCGGCGAACAGCAGCCCGAGGAAGAGCTTGAGGTTGTTCTGGAAATCGAAGCCGGGCCCCGAGGGCACGATCTGGCAGTCGAGGTCTCCGGGGCCCGAGCTGACCGAGAAGAGGTCGATCTCGTCGGTCAGCGTCTCGTCGGTCTCGCTGTACCAGTCCGAGAGGAAGACGGCGTTGACGCTGGCCACGACCGGCCCCTCGACGCGCACCATGAGGTCGACCCAGTGCAGGCCGCGACGGATGTTCTTGCGCAGGTTGTACGACGAATCGGTGACGTTCTGCGAGCCCATGTAGGCGACGTCGCCGTCGATGACGAGGAGCTTGCGGTGGTTGCGCAGGTCGGGCCGCTGGTAGCGCCCGCGCAGCGGCTGCACCGGCAGCATGAGGTGCCAGTGCGCGCCCATCGCGTCTAGGCGCCGGAGGGTCTGCTTGTAGAAGGGTTTGCCACGATTCGCCCAGTGGTCGAGCAGCACGCGGACGACGACACCGCGCTCGGCCGCCTCCTCGAGAGCCCGGAAGAAGTTGTCGGTCGAGTCGTCGGTCTGCAGGATGTAGAACTCGACGTGCACGTACCGCGTGGCGCGGCGGATGGCCTCGGCCATGGCATCCAGGCTCTGCTGGTAATCGGCGATGAGGGTGGCGGCGTTGTCGCCGGCGATCGGCATCGCCCCGAGGTTGCGGTTCAGGCGAACCAGGGCGCGGAACCAGTCGGGGGCGTTGGGGCGCAGGGTGCCGAACTCCAGCGATGCGCTGGTGTCGTGGATGTATTCGTTGATCGCGGTCTGCTTGCGGCGGCGCTTGCGGGGCAGGCGCGGGTTGCCGATGAGCAGGAAGAGGAAGACCCCGAGGAAGGGGATGAAGTAGATCGCCAGGAGCCACGCCATCGCGGCGGTGGGCCGGCGGTTGCGCGGCACGATGATGATCGCGGCGATGCGCACCACGAGATCGACGACGAACAGCGTGATGACGAGCCAGCTCGCGTCGAACGTCGCGTTGATCACGTGTCCTCCTGGGCGGGTTGTCCACCCAGCGTAGCGACGGGCCCCGACACCCGTCGCGCGTCCGTCAGTTCGCGGAGCCGTCGCCGGGGGACGCGACCGGCGGAAGTCCGCGCTTCGCGCGTTCCTCGGCCTCGATGCGCGAATAGACCTTGCGCTCGGTGCGGTCCATGCGGATCACGTTGCGGAGGATGAAGAAGAACACGACCGAGACGACGATCGTGGGCAGGATCGCCCACAGCATCGCGACCCAGGTGTCATCCATACGATCCAGGATACCCGCGCACCACTCCTCCCCACGCGCCGGGGGCGCCGGGTCATCCACGATCGAGCTTTCCGAAGACCCGCCGGGATGTGGCTTCCCGGCACCCTCGTGCTCATGACCCCCACCGTCGTCCGAACCGCCTCGTCCGCCTCGTTCCTCGCCCTCGTGCCGCACTTGTTGGAGTGCACCCCGCGGCACAGCCTCGTCGTCATCCCGTTCGCGGACGGTCGGTCGCTCGGGGCCATGCGCGTCGATCTCCCCCGCGGCGGGCCCGCCGAAGCCGAGAGCATCGCGTCGACCGTCATCGGCATGGCCTGCAAGGTCGCCTCCACCGACGCCATCGTCCCCGTCGTGTACACCGACGAGGCGGTGACCGGCGACTCCGGGCTCCCGGAACGCGCGCTGATCGACGAGGTCGTCTCGCGCGCGGGCATCTGCGGTCTGCGAGTGCTCGACGCCCTCGTCGTCGGTCCCGACGCCTGGGCCTGCTATCTCGACCCCGCGGGTGCGCCTCCGGGCCTGCTGTCCGAGATCTCCGACGCAGCGGCTCGGGTGCCCGACGGTCTCCCCCGCACCGATCAGTTCTCCGCCGCAGCGCTGCCCGCGGTCGACGCCGAGGCCGTGAAATCGGTGGCACGACTGCTCGGCGACGTCGACGACGCCCTCGGTCGGCCGAGGGACCGCCGTCGCCTGCCGCTCGCGCGCCGCGCGCAGGCCGACGAGGTCGTGTCGCTGCTGACCGATCCGCCCGCCCTGTTCGAAAGGGCGGTCACCGCGACGGGGGGCATGCGGTGGCCGGTGACCGCAGCCCTGGCGTTCTGCCTCGAGCGACCCTCGCTGCGCGACGTCGCCCTCATGCAGTGGGCCGCCGATGCCGCCACCGGCGATGCGGTGCTGCGCGCGCAGACCGCGTTCAGCGCGGGCACGCCCTTCCCGGAAGACCTCGCGCGCCCGATGTGGGGAGAGGGCGAGCGGCCCGATCCGGAGCGCCTGCGCACCGCCTTGGAGGTCTCTCGTCGAGTCGCCGCAATCGTTCCGCTCGATCGTCGACCCGGGCCCCTGTCGGCCTGCTCGTGGCTGGCGTGGGCCCAGGGGCGCTCGTCGCACGCGGCGACCTACGCCGAAGAGGCGCTCCGCATCGACTCGCAGCATGGTCTGAGCACCATCATGCTGAGCCTGCTCGACGCGGGCCGCCTCCCGGAATGGGTCTTCGAGAGGCCTACTTCACCAGCGGGAAGAGGATCGTCTCGCGGATCCCGAGCCCGGTGATGGCCATCAGCAGACGGTCGATGCCCATGCCCATTCCACCCGTGGGCGGCATGCCGTGCTCGAGGGCCCGGAGGAACTCCTCGTCGATCGGCATCGCCTCGGCGTCACCGCGCGCGGCGAGCTTCGCCTGCTCGACGAAACGCTGGCGCTGGATCACCGGATCGACCAGCTCGGAATACCCGGTGGCGAGCTCGAACCCGCGCACGTACAGGTCCCACTTCTCCACGACGCCCGCGATGGACCGGTGCTCGCGGACGAGAGGGCTCGTGTCGACGGGGAAGTCCATCACGAAGGTGGGGCGCGTCAGGCCGCCCTTCACGAAGTGCTCCCACAGCTCCTCGACCCACTTGCCGTGCGTCTCGTGCGGCGGCGCGTCGACACCGGACTTCTCGCCGAGAGCGCGCAGTTCGTCGAGCGACGTCTCGGGCGTGACCTGGTGACCGGATGCCGCCGACAGCGAGTCGTACATCGAGATGCGATCCCACTCGCCGCCGAGGTCGTACTCGGTGCCGTCGGCCCACGTGACGGTGGTCGAACCGGCGACCGCGATCGCGGCATCCTGGATGAGGGTCTGGGTGAGATCGGCGATGCCGTTGTAGTCGGAATAGGCCTGGTAGGCCTCGAGCATCGCGAACTCGGGGCTGTGCGTGGAGTCGGACCCCTCGTTGCGGAAGTTGCGGTTGATCTCGTACACGCGGTCGATGCCGCCGACGACGGCGCGCTTGAGGTAGAGCTCCGGCGCGATGCGCAAGAAGAGTTCGGTGTCGAAGGCGTTCGAGTGCGTCGTGAACGGTCGCGCCGATGCACCACCGTGCTGCACCTGCAGCATCGGGGTCTCGACCTCGACGAAGTCCCGCTCGGTGAAGGTGCGGCGCAGGCTCGCATTGACCTTCGCGCGGGCGAGCACGGTCTCGCGAGCGCGGTCGCGCACGATCAGGTCGAGGAAGCGGCTGCGCACGCGGCTCTCCTCGCTGAGCTCGGTGTGCAGGTTGGGCAGCGGCAGCACGGCCTTGGCCGCGATGCGCCACTCGGCGACCATGATCGACAGTTCGCCGCGGCGGCTCGAGATGACTTCGCCCGAGACGAACACGTGATCGCCGAGATCGACGAGCTCCTTCCACGCCTGCAGCGACTCCTCGCCGACCGCGCCCTGCGAGACCATCGCCTGGATGCGGCTGCCGTCCCCGGCCTGCAGCGAGGCGAAGCAAAGCTTCCCGGTGTTGCGGCTGAACACCACGCGGCCCGCGACGCCGACGGTCTCGCCGGTCTCTGCGCCGGCTTCGAGCTCTCCGAAGCGGGCGCGCACCGCGGTGATGGTGGTGGTGACCGGCACCGACACCGGGTAGGCGCCGCCCGCGGCGTCGTCGCGCTCGGCGAGCAGTCGCTCGCGCTTGGCCAGGCGCACCGCCTTCTGCTCGAAGACCTCGTCTTCGGTGGGTTCGGCGGCGTCGTTCGCGGGCGCGTCGGTCATCGTGGAAGCTCCTCGGGGTCTTCCCCAGTGTAATCGCCCGGCCCAGGCCCCTCGGGGCACCGCGACCCCCGGCCATCACCGGTCGGAGGCCGTCGACCTCGGCGAGCCCACGCCCGCACGGCGCTCCCGCGCCGGTGGCGTCGGGCCTGCGGGACGTCAGCGCAGCGAGATCTCCGCGTTGTCGATGAATCGATGACCCCCGACGGTCGCGGCGATGAGCGCGAACGCGCGGCCGCGGTGGCCCTCATCGACCGGCAGGAAGGTCGCCGGGTCGACGACGCTCAAGTACTCCAGGGAGATGCGCTGTTCGCCCATGAGCGCCGACTGGGCCGCCGCGATGCACGCATCGACGCCCATGTCGGCGTTCGAGGCCGCGGCCTCCAGAGCACGCGGGAGCTTGGCGACCGCACGACGATCCGCCTCGTCCAACAGGGCGATCCGGCTCGACACCGGCAGGCCGTCGTCGGTGCGCACCGTGGGGACCGTGTCGATCTCGACGCGGAAGTTCAGGTCGCGCACCATCCGCCGCACGAGGAAGACGCGCTGCAGGTCGCGCTCCCCGTAGACGGCGACATCGGGAGCGATCAGGTGGAAGAGCTTCGCCTCGACGGTCAGCACTCCGTCGAAGTAGAAGGGGCGCACCCGCCCTTCGTAACGGAGTCCGATGTCACCCGCCGACACCCGCGTGGTGGCCGTGCCGGCCGGCAGCAGTTCCGCCGCGCTCGGAGCGAACACCACGTCGACCGCGAGGTCGTCGAGCACGCGCGCATCGGCCTCGGGAGAGCGGGGGTAGGCCGCGGTGTCGTCCGCCGTGCGGAACCGCAGCGGGTTGACGAAGGTCGAGACCACGACCACGTCGGCCTGCTCCCGAGCGCGCGTGATGAGGTCGACGTGGCCCTCGTGCAGGGATCCGAGCGTCGACACGAGGGCGATACGCGGTCCCTGTGCGGCGCGGTCGGTCCCTCGGATCTCGTCGAGTCGGGCGCGCAGATCCTCGAGGGTGGCGATCATCCGTCGATCGTAGCGTCGCCGTCGAGGCGGCCCGCGCCACTGCCCTCGACGAGCGCCTGGTCGACGCTCGAGCGCACCAGGGCCGACAGGTACCCGCCGGGATTGTCGACCCCGACGCGGCTCAGCAGCTCCGACGATTGGCGCACGATCGAGCGGGAGAACTCCGTCGCCGTCGCGATCGCCTCCGCGTACGTCAGCCGATCCGCCTCCGCCACGACCACGGGTTCGCACCCGAGCTCGACGGCGAGCGCCTGGGCGATCGGCAGCACGGGCGCCGGCGCCGTCACCGCGGCGTACGCCTGGGCGAGCTGGCGGAGGTCGATCGACGACGCGCCGGTGAAGACGATCGCGGGGTGGATGGCGAGAGGGATGGCCCCCCGCTGCGCGGCGGGGTCGAGCACCCGCGCACCGTGTGCGGCGTCGGTGTGCAGCACGAGCTGTCCGGGCTGCCAGGCACCGAGCTCGGCGAGTCCCGCGACCAGTCCGGGCAGCTGGTCGTGGGGCACCGCGATCACCACGAGTTCGCTGCGACGCACGACCTCGTCGGCCGTGAGCTGCGGCACCCCGGGGAGGATCGCCTCGACGCGATCGTCATCCGACCCCGAGGTGATCCCCGTCAGGAGGTGTCCCGCGCCCGCGAGAGCCGCCGCGATGACCGGTCCGACACGTCCGGCACCGATCACGCCGACGCCGAGGCGTCCGTCGCGACCGGCGCTCATCCGGCCCACCGGTGCGTGCGGTCACCCGCGGCCGCCGCCACGCCGGCGCGCGCGGTGGCTTCGAACACGCGCAGCGCGTCGTCTCGGTCGATCGCGCCGAGATGGGTCTGCACCGTGCCCGTGATGACGTGGCCCGTGAGGGTCGCGGTGCGGGCCGCACGGGTCAGCGGACCCTGGCGCACACCGATCGACTGCAGCCGGGCGAGCGGCAGCACGGTCAGCGAGCGCCACACCCAGCCCCGGCGCAGCAGCAGCGCGTCGGCGGTGAGAAGGACGCCGTTGCGGCGCCACGACAGGGGCCGCAGCCACCGCGCGCGGCGCGGAGTCGTCACGTAGGGGTCGTCATCCACCGGACCCAGGATGCCGTCACGGAACACGAGTGTCCATTCCTCGCTCGACAAGCCGGGCGCGAGGATCCGCAGCACCCGCTCGACGTCGGCGCGCGTGCCGATGGGCAGCACCGCCGCGACCTGATCGGCGCCGGAGTCGGTGGAGGAGCGTCCTGACAGCCGGTTCACGGTCACCGCCCACCAGCCGAAGGGACGCCACATGAGCGGTTGACGGACCTCGATCGCGTGCACGCGGCCCGGCGGAATCACCTCGCTCACCGTGGTGAAGAGTCCGAACGTCACCCGCACTCCGTCCGGGGTCGGCGCGATCGAGTACCGCAGCCCGCGCGCGATCGAGCGCACGTAGTACGCACCGAACGCGAGGAACATCGGCACGACCGTGAAGAGCAGCCACAGCGTCGACACGGAGGCCGCGACGGCGATGCCGATCACGAAGGCGATCAGCACGAGGGTGGAGCCACTGAGCACACGCGAGGCGACGAGTCGACCCACGGGGATGCGGACGATGCTCTCCGGCTCGGTATCGGAGAAGTCCTCCCCGTCGACGATGCCCTGCAGACCGTCCGCGACGGTGTCGGCGGCCGCCGTCACGAGGGAGCGCTTCGCGCCCGGCCCGGCACCCGCCTCGGCGAGACGCCGACCCGACGCCAGCCGCAGGATGTCGCCGCGGATCGCCTCGGCATCCTTGCCCGAGAGGTACTCGAGCTTGACGTTGGCGTCCAGGCCCGCCCCCACGACCTCGAGCTTCGCCAGCCCGAGAAGGCGCGCGACCATCGGACGGGTCAGGTTCACGCCCTGCACGCGATCCAGCGGGGCTCGGCGATGGGTGCGGAAGAGCACACCCGAGCGCACCTCGACGTCGTCGTCGCCGATGCGCAGGGTGTGGAAGCGCCACGACAATCGGAAAAGACCCAGCAGCACCAGGAGGACCACCAGCGCCGCTCCCGCCGCGATGAGGATGAGGTTGTTCGCCAGCAGGAAGTCGACCGGGTCGGGCGGAACGGCCCCGGGCGGCAGGTCGGTGAAGACGGGGAAGAACAGCTCCAGCAGCCGCTCGCGGAGATTCGCGACGATGAGGCCCACGATGACGAGCAGGGACAGGCCGCCGCGCAGCAATGGCGTCAGCGGGTGCAGTCGGTGCCATTCGCCGTCGCTGTACGGCGAGCGCACGACCGCCCGCGCCCCCGCCCGCCCGCCCGCGCCCGGCGCGTCGACATCGCCGTCGCCGGACGGCTCTCCCGCACCCGGCGCGAGACCGCCCCCGTCGCCGACCGGCGCGCCCGCAACCGGCCCGAGGTCGCGCCCCTCGCCGGACGCCACGCCCGCCCGCGGCACGAGACCATCCCCGTCGCCCGACAACGCGCCTGCGGTATCGACGGGAGCCCCCGCGGGGGGCCACGGCGCGTCGCTCGACCGTGGCGGCGTCACCCCCGCGCCGGTCTCGACCGCCTCGCCGCGGTTGCGATCGTCGGTGTCGCTCACAGTCCGGTCCGTCGCGTCTCCGCCACGGCGACGAGCGTGTCGCGCAGCTGCTCCGCCGCCTCCTGCGTGAGCCCCGGGATCGTCACCCCCGTCGAGGCCGCGGCCGTGACGAGCTTGAGCTGCGCGATACCGAATCCGCGGTCGAGCGGGCCGTGCGTGATGTCGACGAGCTGCATCCGCCCGTACGGCACCGCGACGACGCGCTGCCACAGGATGCCGCGGCGGAAGACGAGATCGTCCTGACGCAGCTGGTAGCCGAAGGAGCGCGCCTGCCGCGGCGTGATGAGCAGCCCGATCGCCGTCACGACGAGAACGATGCCGGCGGGGATCCAGGGCCAGGGCACTCCGGTGAAGGCTTGGATGCCGACGGCCACCGCCAGCACGAGGAGGAACACCGCTCCCTGCGAGATGAGCTGCACCCACACGTACGCGCGCGCCAGTTGGTGCCACGTGCCGTCGCCGAGCGGTAGTCGGCCGGCCGCGCGCGGCTCCAGGACGCGCGAGAACGTCCGCGCATCGAGCGCCTTGACACCTGCCCCATCGGCACGCAGCGCATCGGCACCTGCCCCATCGGCGCGCACCGCGGAGGCGCCTGACGCGTCGGCGCCCACCGCCTCAGATGCCGACGGGTCCGGCAGGGGTGTTCCCGGGGGTGTCGTCATCATCGTCCTTCCGGAGGGTGCACAGCTGCTCGGCCACGAGCCCCGCGACGACGAGGACGACCGCGCACACGACCGTCGCGATGATCGATCCCATCGAGCCTAGCGAGGGGGTCGCGGGCCGGCTCAGCAGGAACGCGAGGAGTCCGACGCCGAACCCGAACGCCGCAGCCCCCACCAGCGACGACGCCTTCGCGAGCATCGCGACACGCAGGGCGCGGAAAGGATCGATGCGCCGCTCGCTGCGCCCGCGCGTCGCGCGGAACACCGGTACCGCCAGGATGACGATGACCGCACCGACCAGCGCGAGGATCGTGGGCAGGCTCGCCGCGGGGGTGAACGTCGCGCGCCCCATCGCGGTGAGCATCGTGTCGAGGACGAAGCCGACCACGCCCCCGATGATGGCGGCGATGAGCAGGATGCCGGCACCCGTGCGTTTCATCGCGCCCCTCCCCGCAAGTCGGCGAGCAGGGCGTCGACCCGGCCGCGCCCGGGGATCACGGCATCCGGGTCGACGTCGAGCCACGGCACCAGCACGAACTCGCGCTCGTGCGCGCGCGGGTGCGGCACCATGAGGTCGTCCCGGTCGATGATCTCGTCGCCGTAGGCGATGAGATCGAGGTCGAGCGTGCGGTCGCCCCAGCGTTCCCGGCGCACGCGCCCGTGTCGCGCCTCGATGCGGTGCAGGGCGGCGAGCAGCTCCGTCGGAGCGAGTCGGGTACGCAGCGTCGCGACCGCGTTGAGATAGCGGGGGGCGTCGTCGTCCTCGCCGTCCAGGGTCACGGCGGTCGTCTCGATCGGGGTCGACACCGTGACGTCCGTGGTGAGGGGCAGCGCCCGCACCTCCGTCACGGCTGCGGCGAGCGTCTCGGCCCGCTCCCCGAGGTTGGCGCCCAGGGCGATCACCGCGGCGACGGGGGACGTGCGCGGTGCCTCTCCGATGCCGTGGGCCAGTCGCACGCTCACGAGCGCCCGCGCGTGATCGTAACCGACACGTCGGCGAAGGGGACGGGGATGGGCGCCGCGGGCTTGTGCACGGTGATCGTCACGGATTCGACCCGCTCGTCGCGAAGCACCTCGTCGGCGATGCGCGTGGCGAGCTTCTCGAGGAGGTCGACCGGCTCGCCCGACACGATCTCGGCGATCCGCTCGGCGAGTTCGCCGTAGTGCACCGTGTCGGCGACGTCGTCGGTCTCGGCCGCGCGGGCCAGGGGCAGGACCACCGTCGCGTCGACGATGAACTCCTGCCCGTCGCGCTTCTCGTCGGGATAGACCCCGTGGTTTCCGAAGGCGCGGACACCCGTCAGGGTGATGTGGTCGACGGCATCCATCAGCACTCCCAAGCGCGGGCGACGGCGAGCGCGTCGCGGGTGGTCGGCACGTCGTGAACGCGCACGGCCCAGGCGCCGGCCTGGGCGGCGAGGGCGCTCGTGACGGCCGTGGCCAGGTCGCGGCGCGCGAAGTCGGCGTCGTCGCCGAGCGCGTCGGCGAGGAACCTCTTGCGGCTCGTGCCGACGAGTACGCGTCGGCCGCGGGCGACGAGCGCGGGCAGCGCACCCAGCGTCCGCCAGTTCTGCTCGCCGCGCTTGCCGAACCCGATACCGGGGTCGACGACGATGCGCGACGACGGGATTCCGGCTGCCTCCGCGGCCGCGACGCGCTCGTCGAGCTCGGCGGCCACCTCCGCGGCGACGTCGACGTACTCCGCTCGCGCGTACATCTCGCTCGACGGCCCGCGCCAGTGGCCGATCGCCATCTCCGCACCGCTCCGGGCCACGGCGTCGAGCATCTCGGGGTCGGCGAGACCTCCTGAGACGTCGTTGACTAGACGAGCCCCGGCCGCGACGGCGGCTGCGGCGGTCGAGGCGTTCATGGTGTCGATACTGACGTACGCCCCCTCGGATGCCAGGGCGGCGACGACGGGCAGGACGCGCTGTTGCTCGACCCGGGGCGAGACCCGTTCGGCGCCGGGTCGTGTGGACTCGCCGCCGATGTCGAGCAGGTGGGCTCCCTCGGCGCGAAGACGGCGCGCGTGCGCGATCGCCACGTCGGGATCGAGGTACCTCCCGCCGTCGCTGAAGGAGTCGGGGGTGACGTTGACGATCGCCATCACGAGGGTCACGCGCGTGCTCCGATCAGGGCGACGAGTTCGGCACGGGCGACCGGCTCAGCGTACGCACCGCGCGCGGCGATCGTCACGGTCGAGGCGTCGAGCTGTCGTCCGCCGCGCATGGTCACGCACTCGTGGGTGGCATCCAGGACGACGAGCACACCCCGCGCATCGAGGGCGGATGCGATGGCGTCGGCGATCTGCTCCCCGAGACGCTCCTGCACCTGCGGACGGGCGGCCAGGATGTCGATGACCTTCGGCAGCGCCCCGAGCCCCACGACCTCCTCGCCCGGCAGGTACGCCACGTGGGCGCGGCCGCGGAAGGGCAGCAGGTGGTGCTCGCACATCGAGCGGAAAGCGATGTCGCGCAGCATCACCGCTCCCGAGGGGAGCGTGTCGGGCGCGGGCCCGCGTGACACCGAGATCGTGTGCTGCAGCGGGGCGCCGGCATCCTGGTTCACGCCCGAGAAGAACTCGGCCCAGCTGTCGGCGACGCGGGTCGGGGTCTGCCGCAGGCCGGGGCGATCGGGATCTTCCCCGATCGCCTCCAGCAGCTCACGGACGAGGGCTGCGACCCGCTCTCGATCGACGGCCACGGCGCCTCAGGCGGTCGCCGGGCGCGTCTGTCCGCTCGGACGGCGCTGCGCCTGGGCCTGCGTCTGCGCCTCCGCCTCGGCGGACGCGGCGATGCCGGCCGGAGCCTGGCGACGCGGGACGTCGACCGGCGGCTGGTTCGACACGGGACGATCGCCCGACGACAGCCACTGCGGGCGAGGGGTGAGGCGCTTGACGTCTTTGAATATCTCGGCGAGCTCGATGTGGTCGAGCGTCTCCTTCTCGAGCAGCGCCAGGGCCAGGCGGTCGAGCACCTCGCGGTTGTCGTTGATGACCTGGTACGCCTCGTTGTGCGCCTGCTCGATGAGCGCGCGCACCTGGGCGTCGACACGCTCGGCGATGCGCTCCGAGAAGTCGCGGCCGTGTCCCATGTCGCGGCCCATGAACACCTCGCCCGACGACGAGCCGAGCTTCACGGGGCCCACCTCGTTGGTCATGCCGTACTCGGTGACCATCTTGCGGGCGATGCTCGTGGCCTTCTCGATGTCGTTCGAGGCGCCGGTGGTGGGGTCGTGGAAGACGATCTCCTCCGCGACGCGGCCGCCCATGGCGTACGTCAGCTGGTCCTGCAGCTCGTTGCGGGTGACGGAGTACTTGTCGTCGAGCGGCAGCACCATCGTGTAGCCCAGCGCCTTGCCGCGCGGGAGGATGGTGACCTTCGTCACGGGGTCAGTGTGGTTCATCGCCGCCGCGGCGAGGGCGTGACCGCCCTCGTGGTACGCCGTGATGAGCTTCTCCTTGTCCTTCATCACGCGCGTGCGACGCTGCGGTCCGGCGATCACGCGGTCGATGGCCTCGTCGAGGGCGCGGTTGTCGATGAGCTGCGCGTTCGAGCGCGCGGTCAGCAGGGCCGCCTCGTTCAGCACGTTCGCGAGGTCGGCACCGGTGAACCCGGGCGTCTTGCGCGCGACGACTTCGAGGTCGACCGAGTCCGACAGCGGCTTTCCGCGGCCGTGCACCTCGAGGATGCGCTGGCGGCCCTTGAGGTCGGGGGCGTCGACGCCGATCTGACGGTCGAAGCGGCCCGGACGCAGGAGGGCGGGGTCGAGGATGTCGGGGCGGTTGGTCGCGGCGATCACGATGACGTTGACCTTGGGGTCGAAGCCGTCCATCTCGACGAGCATCTGGTTCAGCGTCTGCTCGCGCTCGTCGTGACCGCCGCCCATGCCGGCACCGCGGTGGCGGCCGACGGCGTCGATCTCGTCGATGAAGATGATCGCCGGCGAGCTCTCCTTGGCCTGATTGAACAGGTCGCGGACGCGGCTGGCGCCGACACCGACGAACATCTCGACGAAGTCCGAGCCGGAGATCGAGTAGAACGGCACGCCGGCCTCGCCGGCCACGGCGCGGGCGAGCAGGGTCTTGCCGGTTCCGGGAGGGCCGTACAGCAGCACGCCCTTGGGGATGCGCGCACCGACCTCCTCGAACTTCTTGGGGTCCTTCAGGAATTCCTTGATCTCGTCGAGCTCTTCGATCGCCTCGTCGGAGCCCGCGACGTCCTGGAAGGTGACGGTGGGCGTCTCCTTGGTCACGAGCTTGGCGCGCGACTTGCCGAACTGCATGACCTTGCTGCCGCCGCCCTGAGCGCTGGACAGCAGCCACCAGAAGAGCAGGCCGAGGAGGATCAGCGGGAGCAGCAGGCCGATCAGGCCGTCGAACCAGCTGGGCTTGGGCACGACGTCGTTGAAGCCGTCGGCGGGCGCCGCAGCGTCGATCGCGCTGGCGACCTCGTCCGCGCGGGCCTGGCTGAAATAGAACTGCACGTCGTTCGCGCCCTCGAAGGGCTGCGACAACGTCAGATCGACGCGCTGATCGGGGTCGTTGGTGACGACCTGGGTGACGGTGCCGCCCTTGAGCAGGTCCAGACCCTCCTTGGTGGACACCTGGCGGGCCCCGCTGAGGTTGGAGATGAGGGAGAAACCGACGACCAGAAGCAGACCGACCAGCAGAACGTAGACGATCGGGTTGCGCGTGATCTTCTTGAAATTCATGGTGGGCGAGCCCAGCCCTTTCGTGATCCTCCGCAGAAACGCGGTCGCATCAGGCTAACGCCCGTGGACTATGCCGGGCCTGTGCGTTCGTCGAGGGCGTACGGAGACTCCGCTCCGAACGCCTCAGGAATACACGTGCGGCGCGAGCACCGCGACGTCGCGCAGGTTGCGGTACTTCTCCGCGTAGTCGAGCCCGTACCCGATCACGAAGTCGTTGGGAATGTCGAAGCCGACGTACCGGCAGTCGACCTCGACCTTCATCGCATCGGGCTTGCGCAGCAGCGCGAGCACCTCGACCGACTCCGCCCCGCGCGAGGCGAAGTTCTCGAGCAGCCAGCTCAGGGTGAGACCGGAGTCGATGATGTCCTCGACGATCAGGACGTGCTTGCCCGTGATGTCGGTGTCGAGGTCCTTCCGGATCTGCACGACGCCGCTCGAGCGGGTGGAGGCCCCGTACGACGACACGGCCATCCAGTCCATCGACACGTGCATGGGCAGGTGACGGGCGAAGTCGGCCATGACCATGACCGCACCCTTGAGCACGCCCACGAGCACGACGTCGCGACCCTCGTAGTCGGCGACGACCTGCGTCGCCAGTTCGGCGAGCTTGTCGTGGATCTGCTCCTCGGTGAGGAGCACTTCACTGATGTCGTCGGAGATGTCGGCCGCGCGCATTGGGAAAGTCTACGTCGTCCGATTCCGGATGCCGCCCGGCCCCGACGGGCTCAGGATGCCGTGCGCGCGACGATCTCGACCCGGTTGCCGACGCGACGGGCGGCGCACCCCGGCAGGTCGATCGGGCCCTGCCCTCGCCAGTCGACCGCGAGCCGCGCGACCTCGAGGGTCTGGGCACGCGTCAGCGATACGCCGAACTCGCTCTCGACGACGAAGCGCACGATGCGATTGCGCAGCGCCGCGGGATTGGCCGCGAGGGCGGCGACCGAGATCGAGATGCCCGCCTCCGCGTGCTCGACGATGTCCTCGATCGTCTCGTCGATCATGTCCTGGAAGGCAGCGGCATCCTCCCGCAGCTGTTCGGCGGTGCGGGCGAGCGCCTCGGCGACTCCGGGACCCAGCTCCGTCTCCAGAACCGGCAGCACCCGCTCGCGCACGCGCACCCGGGCGTACGACGGGTCGGTGTTGTGCGGGTCGGACCATGCGTCCAGTCCCTCCGCAGCGCACGCGGCGACGGTCGTGCGGCGGCGCACACCGAGGAGGGGTCGCAGCCACACCGGACCCGCGGCATCCCGCCGCTCCGGCGTCATCCCGGCCAGGCTCGTCGCCCCGGAGCCGCGGGCGAGCCCCAGCAGCACCGTCTCCGCTTGGTCGTCGAGGGTGTGCCCCAGCAGCACCGCGTCGGCACCGGTCTCGGCCGCGGCGCGCGCCAGCCCCGCGTACCGCGCGGCGCGCGCGTCGGCCTCCGGACCGTCCTTCGCGACGACGTGGACCGCGACCACGCGCGCCGCCATCCCCCGCTCGCGCACGATCTCCGCGGCGCGTCGCGCCACCGCATCCGACCCGTCCTGCAGGCCGTGATCGATCACGACCGCCTCGACACGGATGCCGAGCCGCTCGGCCTCGAATCCCGTCGCCGCCGCGAGGGCCAGCGAGTCCGCTCCGCCCGACAGCGCCACCACCACCGCGCCGGTGCGTCCCTCCAGCGCCGCACGAACGGCTCGGCGCACCTCGGCGACAGCGGGCGAGAGTCCAGGGCGGCGGTCCATCCCCCTACGGTATTGGCCCGTCGCCCTCCCGCGACGTTCTGCGCCGGGCGGCGACCGCGCCGCCGCAGCAGGGGCGCTCCGCGTCCGCCCGCCGCACAGGACCAGACCCCGAAGCCGTGCCCGACTAGGCTGGGCCGCGGAAATCCACAGATCTAAGGAGCACGAGTATGGGCGCTTTCGACGCCGTCATCGAGATCCCCCGCGGCAGCCGCGTGAAGTACGAGGTCGACCACGGCACCGGCCGTGTCTACCTCGACCGCATCCTCTACACGGTGTTCGGCTACCCGGCCAACTACGGCTTCTTCGAGAACACCCTCGGTGAAGACGGCGACCCGCTCGACGTGCTCGTGCTGCTCGACCGCGACCTGCACCCCGGCATCCTGGCCAAGGTGCGCCCCGTCGGCGTGCTGAAGATGAGCGACGAGGCCGGTGGAGACGACAAGGTCGTCGCCGTGCTCGCGAAGGACCCGCGGTGGGACCACATCCAGGACGTCGACGACATCGACGAGTGGACCAAGAAGGAGATCTCGCACTTCTTCGAGCACTACAAGGACCTCGAGCCCAACAAGTGGGTCAAGGTCGACGAGTGGGCGAACGCCGCCGAGGCCGAGCGTCTCGTGGCCGAGGCCTTCACGCGCTTCGACGAGCACGACGCACAGACCAAGACGCAGGGTGCGGGCGAGGCTCCCAACACGCTCTGAGTTCGGTGACACGAAGAAACCCCCGGTCGATGGACCGGGGGTTTTCTCGTGCCGGGATCAGACCCAGACGCCGCGATCGCGGAGCCAGGGGGCCGGATCGGTCGTGCCGCCCCAGGGCGGGTAGACCTCGAAGTGCAGGTGGCAGCCGAAGGAGTTGCCGGTCTGGCCGGTCGCCGCGATCTGCTCCCCCGCGCCGACGCGCTGGCCGTACGACACGTAGATGCCGCCGTTGACGATGTGCGCGTAGCCGGTCGCCGACCCGTCGTCGTGCTGGATGCGGATGTAGTTGCCGTAGCCGCCGTTGTACCCGGCGTAGGTCACGCGCCCGGCCGACGCCGCGTAGATCGGCGAGTAGCAGCCGGCGCCGAAGTCGAGACCGAGGTGCCACGAGCTCGCGCAATAGCTGCCGTTGCACTGGCTCGATCGCGGGCCGTAGCCCGAGGTGGTTCCGGCCGACGACGGACGCGCCCAGCCGGAGCCGGTGGCCTGGCCGCCGCCTCCGCCACCCCCGCCGCTGTCGGAGCCGCCGCCCCCGCCGCCGCCACCACCGTTGTTGTTGTTCTGCCGGTCGCGTTCTTCCTGCTCGCGACGCGCGCGCTCGGCGCGGTCCCGCGCCTCGGCCTCTTCCCGAGCCTTGCGCTCGCGCTCCTCGCGCGCCTTGCGCTCGGCCTCGACACCGGCCTGGTAGTCGGCGACGGTCTTGGCCGTGGTGTCCTGGAGAGCAGCCAGCTGGGCCTCGAGGACCACCTGGTTCGCCTGCTGGGCGGCCAGGGCCTCCTGAGCGGCCTGGGCGGCCTGCTGGGCGGCCACCATCTTCTCCTCGGCGATCTTCTGCAGGCGATCGCGCTCGGTGCGGGCGTCGTTGGCCTGGTTGCTCAGCTGCGTCGCGGAGTCGCGCGCCGTCACGGCCGCGGCGTACACCGAGCGGTTGCGCTCGATGAGCTTGTCCATCGTGCCGAGCTTGGCCAGCAGGTCGTCGGCGCTGGCGGCCGACCCCGAGAAGAAGAGGTCGAGCGAGGTGTCGTCGCCGCCGGAGCGATAGAGCTGCGCGGCGACCTTGCCGGCTTTGGCCGCGGCGTCGGTGGCCTTGGCCGCTTCGGCGTCGGCCTGCGCCTGAATCTGCTGCGCACGGTAATCGGCGTCGAGGTAGGCCTGCTGCGCGGTGTAGTACTCGTCGGAGCGGGCGACGACCTCGGCCTGCGTGCGCGCCACCTCGGACTGCAGGCCCTGGATGAGGCCCTGGATGCGGGCGATCTCGCCGGCTTTCGCCGACTCGTTCGCGCGCGCCGCCTCGACGTCGGCCCACGAGGGGTAGTCGGCGGCGACGGCGGGAGAGGAGAATCCGGATGCCGCAGCGCCGAACGCGCCGAGGGCCGCGGCGCTCAGGGCACCGAACTTCAGCGCGCTGCGTCGATCGAACGTCGGCCAGAGGCGCCGCCGCTCGCTCGCGGTGGGCGCGCAGCCGCAATCGTCTGACTCAACGGGGCGCTCGAGCGTCACGGGAATACCTCATCTCACCGGTCGCAACTCGACTCACAGTAGCAACACGAGTCACACACACAACAGGGCGAGTTCCCGTCGGCAGCGCCCATCCTGCGCCCCCGACACGCGCGAGCCGCGTACGCCACGCCCCGAATTGGCAATCTCGCGAGATGTGAAGTAGGCTCGGTCGTCGGCAAGCGAGAAGGAAATCGCAAGGTTTCCGCCTCATCCGGCCCCATCGTTTAGCGGCCTAGGACGCCGCCCTTTCACGGCGGTAGCACGGGTTCGAATCCCGTTGGGGTCACTTTCCGGTGAAGTACAATTGAAAATGCATGGCCCTGTAGCGCAGTTGGTTAGCGTGCCGCCCTGTCACGGCGGAGGTCGCGGGTTCAAGTCCCGTCAGGGTCGCTCCACAGCGACGGGCCTTCTTTCGAGGAGGCCTTTCGTTTAGGAAGCGGCAGACATGCCGCTCGGCTCTGTAGCTCAGTTGGTAGAGCGCACGACTGAAAATCGTGAGGTCACGGGATCGACGCCCGTCGGAGCCACACGGACCGTCGTTACAACGGTCCTAGAAACCCTCGCCTAGCTTCTACATGGCGGGGGTTTTGCTTTTCCCGGCGGGGGACGCCGTCCCGCATGGCTCCGACCACTCGGTCGTCGAGCCACCGCATCACGCTGATCCGCCGCGCCGGGCGTCGGCCTCCCCCACGCGCCACGCGTGAAGACAGGCGAGGGTTCGAGAACAGGACGACCAGCCCCGACAACGCCCTGTCCCGGCGCGATCTCCTGTTCTCGCGCGACGCCGCCACGATCCGCGCCCGCCGCGCCCCGCCGCCCGCGCCCCGCCCGCGCCCGCCGCCGGCGCCCGCCGCCGGCGCCCGCCGCGCGCACGTGCACGGCCCGCCCGCACTCCGGACGCCGGTCCGGGGCACGACTCCCCCCACGGGGGTATTTCTGCGGGCCCGGGGCGATGCCGACCCGCAGGTGGTTCCCCGACCCCGGTGGACGGCGCTACTATTTGTTGACTTTTAGCAAACACCTGGCGCCCGGCCCCGCCCGATCGAGCCGCCCGCCACCCCTTCTCGATGAGGACAGATGTCAGACATCACCCGCAGCCGGCGCGCGCACACCGGCACCACCGACACGGTCATGACCCACCGCATGATCATGTTCGTGATCTTCGGCCTCATGGCCGGAATGTTCCTGTCCGCCCTCGACCAGACGATCGTCGGAACCTCGATCCGCACGATCGGCGACGACCTCCAGGGCCTGAGCCTGCAGGCCTGGGTCACGACCGCCTACCTGATCGTCTCGACGATCTCGACGCCCATCTACGGCAAGCTCTCCGACATCTTCGGCCGTCGCCCGCTGTTCCTGCTCGCGATCCTCATCTTCATCGTCGGATCCGTGCTCGCGAGCTTCTCGACCTCGATGGCCGAGCTCGCCGCCTTCCGCGCCATCCAGGGCCTCGGCGCCGGTGGCCTGATGTCGATGCCGCTGGCGATCATGGGCGACATCCTCGCCCCGCGCGAGCGTGCGAAGTACCAGGGCTACTTCCTCGCCGTCTTCGGCATCTCCAGCGTCATCGGCCCGCTCGTCGGCGGTCTGTTCGCCGGCGCCGACCAGATCCTCTTCATCACCGGCTGGCGCTGGGTGTTCCTCATCAACGTGCCGATCGGCATCGCGGCCCTCGCGATCGTGTGGCGATTCCTGCACATCCCCAAGCAGCCGCGCCATTCGGTGCGCATCGACTGGTGGGGCGCCACGACCGTCATCGTCGCGCTGGTCCCGCTGCTGCTCGTGGCCGAGCAGGGGCGCGAGTGGGGCTGGGGCTCGCCCATCGCGATCGCCTGCTACGCGGTCGGGGCCCTCGGCATCCTGGCCTTCGTCATCGCGGAGACGAAGATGAAGGACGACGCGCTCATCCCGCTGAAGCTCTTCCGCTCCCCCACCTTCTCGATGGCGACGATCATCGGCGTGCTCGTGGGCTTCGGCATGTTCGGCGCGATGCTCACGCTGCCGCTCTACCTGCAGCTCGTGCTGGGCTCGACGCCGACCGAGAGCGGCTTCGAGATGCTCCCGATGATCCTGGGCCTCATGATCGCCTCGATCGCGAGCGGTCAGATCATCGCGCGCACCGGTCGCTACCGCATGTTCCCGATCCTCGGCACGGCGCTGATGTCGGTGGGCTTCTTCCTGCTGACCTTCCTGAAGTACGACAGCCCCTACTGGCACGTCGCGCTCGCGATGCTCGTGATCGGCCTGGGCCTCGGCCAGCTCATGCAGACCCTCACGATCGCCAGCCAGAACTCCGTGGGCCTGCGCGACATGGGCGTGGCGACGAGCGGGTCGACGTTCTTCCGCCAGATCGGTGGAACGCTCGGCACGGCCGTGCTGCTCTCACTGCTGTTCACGCTGATGCCGTCGAACATCATCGGGTCCTTCTCCGACCGCGGCACCCTCACCGACGCCCTCGACGCCGCCTTCGACCCCACGGTCGCCTCGGCACCGGCCAACGAGAAGATCATGTCGGGCATCTACACGCCCATCGTGACCCAGACGACCGATGCCGTGACCCAGCAGGTGCAGCAGGGCGTGCAGCAAGCACAGGATGCCGCGACTCAGGCCGTGGCGGCGCAGGTCGCCGCGGGGCAGATCCCGGCCGCCGCGCAGGCGCAGGCCACGCAGGCGGCGATCGCCCAGGCGACGTCGGCCGCCGCGACGCAGATCCAGCAGCAGATTCCGGTCGCCCGCGTGGGCAGCGACGGATCGGTGAGCCTGGACTTCTCGAACGCCGCCGACCGCGCGGCCTTCGTCGACACCGTCGCGACGACGCTCGAGGAGCGTTTCACGGACGGCGGTGAGAACACCTCGATCGGCGACTCGACCCTGGACGACACCTCCTTCCTCGTGGGCGCCGACGCGCGTCTGACCAAGCCCTTCCTGGTCGGCTTCAACTCGTCGGCGACGAGCGTCTACTGGGTGGCGATGGGCGTGGTGCTGCTCGCGTTCGTGCTGTCGCTGTTCTTCCGCACGCCCCCGCTGCGCGCGAAGTCGGCATTGCAGGAAGCCGCGGACGAGCGTCGCGGCCGCGACGACGAGGAGAAGCGCGCGGAGGAGTCCGCCGCGCAGACCGGTGCCCTGCTCACGCCGTGACCTGAACGACGAAGGGCGGGGCCGTCGCAAGACGCCCCGCCCTTCGCCATACCTGAGGCTGCGGGCGCGCCCCGCGCGCGAGCCCGTACCGCGAGAGGGCGGCCACCCGGCAACCGTGTCCCACTTGTGGTGTGTCGGCACGCTTCGCACCCACCACAAGCGGGACACGCACCGCCATAAGTGGGACGAGGCGAATGCACGGATGCCGGCCGAGAGCGGCGTCCACCTCGGCACCCATGTCCCACTTCTGGTGGGTCAGAGCCCTTCCCACCCACCACAAGCGGGACACGCACCGTCATAAGTGGGACGAGGTGGATGCAGGGACGCCGACTGAGGGCGACAATCGCGCGACGTCACCACGCGACGGGGAGGGGCCGAGATCACACCGCTTCGCGCGCGCGCAGGTCCTTCCGCAGGATCTTCCCCGACGTCGACTTGGGCACCACGTCGATGAACTCCACCCGCCGCACCTTCTTGTGGGGCGCGACCTGGCCGGCGATGAAGGCCATGACGTCCTCCGCCGTCAGGCCGGCATCCGGTGCCGCCACGACGAACGCCTTGGGGATCTCCTCACCGTCGTCGCCGCGCACGCCGATGACGGCGGCATCCTGGATCTTCGGATGCGACAGCAGAAGCGCCTCGAGCTCGGCGGGGGCGATCTGGTAGCCGTGGTACTTGATGAGCTCCTTCAACCGGTCGACGATCGTGAAGTAGCCGTCGACGTGGTGGACGCCGATGTCGCCGGTGTGCAGGAAGCCGTCGGCGTCGAGCGTCTCGGCGGTGGCGTCGGGGCGGTTCAGGTAGCCGAGCATGACGTTGGGGCCGCGCACCCAGATCTCGCCCGGCGCGGTCAGCCCGTCGTCACCGTGCTGCTCGAGCTCCGCGCCGGTCTCGGGGTCGACGAGCTTGGCGTCGCACCCCGGGATGAGCACGCCGACCGAGCTGACCGGGAATCCCGAGCCGGCGGGGATGGCGTGCGAGACGGGACTCAGCTCGCTCATGCCGTAGCCCTGGAAGAACCGGGCACCGATGCGCCGGCCGGCCGTCTCGGCGGTCTCGCCGTCGAGCGGGGCGGCACCGGAGAAGACGCTGTGCACGCTGGAGAGGTCGAACTGGTCGACGGCGGGGTGCTTGGCGAGGGCGACCGCGATGGGCGGCGCGATGAAGAGGAACGTGCAGCGGTGCTCCTGCACGACCCGGAGGAACTCCATGAGGTCGAAGCGGGGCATGGTGACCAGCGTCGCCCGCTGGCGCAGCGCGAGGTTCAGCAGCACCGTCATCCCGTAGATGTGGAAGAACGGCAGCACGGCGAGGACACGGTCGTCGGGTGAGATCTCGATGACCGATCGGCACTGGTGCACGTTCGCCACGAGGTTGCGGTGCGACAGCATGACCCCCTTCGGCACCCCGGTCGTGCCCGACGAGTACGGCAGCACGGCGACGTGCGTGGCAGGGTCGAACGACACCTCGGGCGGCGTCCGGCCCTCGGTGAGCAGCGACCGCAGATCGGGGTGCCCGTCCGCACCGTCGAGCACGATCACGTGATCGTCGGCGATGCCCGCGGCGTCGGCCGCGGCCTTCGCCTGGGCGAGCAGCGGTGAGACGGTGACGAGCCAGGTGGCGGAGGCGTCGCGGAGCTGGTTCTCGATCTCGCGGGCCGTGTAGAGGGAGTTCACGGTGGTGATCGCGGCACCCAGACGCAGGATGCCGTGGAACACCGTCGCGAACGCCGGCACGTTCGGGCACAGCATCGCCACGACCGTGTCGGTGTCGACCCCGCGTGCGGCGAGCGCCCCGGCGAAGCCGTCGACCTGCGCGCGCAGGGCACGGTAGGTGGTCTCCGCCCCGCTGGACGGGTCGACCAGGGCCACCCGGTCGAGATCGTCGTCCCCCAGCGAGGCGAACAGGTAGTCGTAGATACTCTGATCCGGAACGTCGATGCTCGGATAGGGGCTCTGGAACACGGTTCTCTCCCTCGAAAACAGGCGCGGCGGCCGGGGCCGTCCGCTCATCCTGGCATCGGTGGGACGCGGTGTCACCCCGTGCGGAACCGGCTCTCGGCCGCCGCTCAGGCGAGCGACAGGATGACGCCGCCGGCCGCCCCCACGAGCACCACCGCCCACGCCGGCGTCTTGACCGCGACCAGCAGCACGAATCCCGCCACGGCGAGCACGAGGGGCCCCGGCCCCGTGATCGCGGTGGTGAACACGGGAGTGTAGAGAGCAGCGCCCAGGATGCCGACGACGGCGGCGTTCGCCCCGCGCATGGCCGCCCTAACACGCGGCCGCGTGCGCACGGCATCCCAGAACGGGAGGACTCCGAGCAGCACGAGGAACCCGGGGAGGAAGATCGCCACGAGCGCGACCGCGGCGCCCGCGACGCCGCCCGGTCCCACGTCGGAGACGGCGCCGAGATAGGCCGCGAACGTGAAGAGGGGGCCGGGCACGGCCTGCGCCGCGCCGTAGCCGGCGAGGAAGGCCTCGGGCGTGACCCACCCCGTCTGCACGACACCGGCCTGCAGCAGCGGCAGCACGACATGACCGCCGCCGAAGACCAGGGCGCCCGAGCGGAAGAAGGCATCGGCGAGGGCGAGCACCCCCGCCCCGGTACCCGCGGCGAGCAGCGGGAGAGCGACGAGCCCGACGGCGAAGAGCACGAGGCACGACACCGCAGCCGCGCGGGGGACGCCGAACGGGGGCAGCTCGACCCCCGGCGGTTCGTCCGCACCGCGCAGCAGGAGCAGCCCCGCGACGACGCCCATCGCCAGCGCGCCGAGCTGCCCCGGAGCGGCGGGGAGCAGCAGCGCGAGGGCCAGGGCGACCACCGCGATCCCGGCTCGGCGGGCATCGGGCGCGAGGGTGCGGGCCATCCCCCACACCGCGTGGGCCACGATCGCCACCGCGACGATCTTGAGCCCGTCCAGGATCCCGTCGCCGACCGGTCCGCCGATCACGGCCGCGCCCGCCGCGAAGGCGACGAGCAGCACCGCCGAGGGGAGGGTGAAGGCCGCGAAGGCCGCGAGCGCGCCCGCGATGCCCGCGCGCTGGAGCCCCATCGCGAACCCGACCTGGCTGGACGCGGGTCCGGGGAGGAATTGGCACAGGGCGACGAGGTCGGCGTACGCCCGATCGTCCATCCAGCGGCGCCGGGTCACGAGATCGTCGCGGAAGTACCCCAGGTGGGCGACGGGGCCGCCGAAGGAGGTGACTCCCAGCCTCAGGAACGCGAGGAAGACCTCGCCCACCGATCCCGCCCGCCGCATCCGTCGATCCTCTCGCCGTGGGGGAAACGGCAGGTGAACTCGTGGAGCTCCGTCTACGCCAGCGGGACGGCGAGCAGCTCGTCGACGAGGCGCAGCGTCGCCGCGGTGAAGTCCTGGTCCCCGGCGATGTCGGCCCCCTCGATCGCCTGTCGCAGACGCTCGACCTCTCCCACCATCGGATTGTCGGGGGCGTCGACCTCGATCGCGTACGGGGCCCGACCGCGCGGGGTCACGGTGAGCCGTCGGGGTGCATCGACGGCGTCGATCGCGAGCGAGGCGTCCTCGCCCTGGATCTCGCTCGGCAGGGCCGTGTCGGTGATCTTCGACCAGGCGACGTCGGCGATGAATCCGTCGTAGACGGCGAGGGCGCTGCCGAGACCGTCGGTCCCGGAGGCGATGCCCACGCGCGCGCCCTGGATCGACCTCGGCTCGCCGAACAGGCGGACGAGGGCATGCAGCGGATAGACCCCGAGATCGCGCAGCGCGCTGCCCCCGAGCGCCGGGTCGAAGATGTTCGTCTGCTCTCCCGCGAGGACGTGGTCGTACCGCGCGGATCTCTTCTCGTAGCGCAGCGAGACCCGTCGCACCGCGCCGAGACGCGGCAGGAGGTCGCGCACGGCGGACAGCCCGGGGTCGTAAGCGGTGCGCATGGCCTCGAGGAGCACCACGCCCCGCGCCCGGGCACGTCCCACCGCGGTGTCCCAGTCGGCGGCCGACAGCACCGCCGGCTTCTCGACGAGGGTCGGGATGCCGGCATCCACCGCCTGAGCGATCTGCGCGGCGTGCACGGAGTTGGGGCTGGCGAGGTAGACGGCATCCACGTCGGGGGCGGCGAGGAGGTCGTCGAGCCCGACCGCGACACCGGGGGCGCCGATCACGTCGGCGAAGGCGCGCGCCCGGCCCTCGTCTCGAGAGGCCACTCGCGAGACGACCGTGCCGTCCACCGCACCCACCGCCTCGGCGAAGCGCTCGGAGATGCTGCTGGTGCCGACGATGCCGATACGGATCATGCGCCCATCCTCTCGCGCCCGCGCGTCGTGACGCGAAGGGTCCCGAGTGTGCGCGAAGCGTCCCGCTAGGATCGCGGCGAGCCGCCCCACCCGATCCCGAGGCACCATGACGACCACCCGAGCCGCCCGCCGTCGGCGCGCCAGCCGCCGCGTCCGCGCGCGGCGCACCCTCGTCGCGACCGTCGCCGTCGCCCTGATCGCCGGGGCGGTCGCCGTCTTCGCACTCACCCGTGCTCCGGTCGCGCCGTCCGAGACGAGCGCCGCGAGCGGAGCGCCGACGAGTTCCCCGACGCCCACCCCGACGCCGACGCCTCTCTCCCCGGCGCAGCGGTTGCTGTCGACCACCACCGACCCGAACGCCTGCGCGGTGTCGTTCGCGGGCGACGGCATCGCCCTCGACCCGCAGGTGCAGACGCAGGGGGTCCGCTACGAGGCGCTGCCGATCCCGCGCGCGGACGGCCGTGTGTTCGCCGGCTGGTACCCGACCACCGCCGACGCCTCCGCGCTGACCGCCTCGACCCGCGTCAACGGCGCCGACCTCGTGACCTGCACCGATCGCGAACGGGTGCTGCACGCCGGATGGGTCACCCCCCAGGCGAACACGGCGGAGGATGCCGGCATCCCGATCCTCATGTACCACCAGTTCACGCGGAAGCCCGAGGGAGAAGACGGCTGGCTGCGCGGCAATTACGCGTACGTCGGCGACTTCGATGCCCAGATGGCGTACATCAAGGACGCGGACTTCTACCTGCCGACGTGGGACGAGCTGAGCGCCTTCATCGACGGAGCCCTCTTCCTACCCCGACACTCCGTGATCATCACCGACGACGACGCGGACTCCAGCTGGCTCGAACTCGCCGCTCCCATCGTCGACGGCAAGAACCTGCTGACCACGTCGTTCGTCATCACGTCGTTCCGCACCGAACCGACACCGAACACCTTCGTGCTGCAGCGTTCGCACACGCACGACATGCATCGCGCCGGCGCCGACGGCAAGGGGCGCATGGTCAACGAGGATGCCGACACGATCGCCGCCGATCTGGAGCAGTCCGCCCAGATCCTCGGGGCGAAGGAGGTCGTCGCGTATCCGTTCGGCCACTACAACGACACGACCAAGGAGGGCGTGCGCCGAGCCGGCTTCGAGCTCGGGCGCACCATCGAGCCCGGGTACGTCCGCATCGGCACGGATAAGCTGGCACTGCCCGTCGTCCGCATCAATTACGGAATGACGGTCGACGATCTGAAAGCGAAGATCGGATGAGCGTCGACGCGATATCGCGCCGGTGACGGGCGGTTTCTGGCCGGACGCTGGGGTGAACACCCGCTAGCTCCCAGGTAACTCCTCCACAATCCCAATTTGGGCACGCGTCGGCCGGTCTACGCTGTGTACTTCTGGCTTACCGAGAAAACGCGAGCACACATGGATATTTCCGTCATCGTTCCGACCTTCAACGAGGGTCCGAACGTCGCCGAGCTCGTTCGTCGCACGACGGACGCCCTGCTCGGTCGTGACGTGGAGATCATCTTCGTCGACGACTCCCGCGACGACACCCCCGACATCATCCGGGCCGTCGCGGCGACCTCCGCCGTTCCCGTTCGCCTCATCCACCGCGACGAGCCCGTCGGCGGGCTCGGTGGTGCCGTCGTCGAGGGCATCAAGGCCGCGGTGTCCGACTACTGCGTCGTCATGGACGGCGACCTGCAGCACCCGCCGGAGGTCATCGCCGAGCTGCTCGCGCGCGCCGAGGTGGGCGACGCCGACGTGGTCGTGGCATCCCGCTACATCGCGGGCGGAACCTCCGACGGTCTGGCCAACGCCGTACGCACCACGGTGTCGCGGGCGTCCACGCTTCTCACCAAGGCCATGTTCCCGAAGAAGCTGCACAACTGCTCCGACCCCATGACGGGGTTCTTCCTCGTCGACCGGCGCTCCCTCGAGGTCGAGACCCTACAGCCGCGCGGCTTCAAGATCCTGCTCGAGATCCTCGCGCGAAAGCAGATGCGCGTCGCCGAGGTGCCCTTCTCGTTCGCTCCCCGCTTCGCCGGCGAGTCGAAGGCGTCGTTCAGCCAGGGCATGCGCTTCCTCACCCAGCTCACGATGCTGCGGTTCGGCCGCATGTCGGCCTTCGCCCTCGTGGGCGGCCTCGGGGCCGTCGCGAACCTCGTGATCATGTGGGCGCTGCAGGCCGTCGGCGTGCAGTACCTCATCGCCGCGGTGATCGCGAGCGTCGTGACCATCGTGGCGAACTTCCTCGCCCTCGAGTACCTCGTCTTCGCCGACATGCGCGCGGAGTCCGGGCTCATGCGACACCGGTTCATCAAGTCGTTCACGTTCAACGGCGTCGAGGCCATCGTGCGCATCCCGGTCATCTGGGTCCTGGTCAGCCAGGCGCACATCCAAAGCGTCGTCGCCGCCGCGCTCACGCTCATCGCCGCCTTCGTGGTGCGATTCGTCTTCCACGCGCTCGTCGTGTACGCGCCCAAGAAGAGCCGCGTCGGCAAGGTCGTCCACGCCATCGAGCCCCTCGAGGACGAAGTCACCGCCTGACCCCGACCACGGGTCATCCGCCGCTCGTCGGGTAAGGGCTCTCAGCGCCCGCCGAGCGCGGGCGGCGTACGCTGGAGCCATGTCTTCCGACGCATCCATCCGTATGTTCGGCGCCGACTGGTGCCGTGATTGCATCCGCACCAAGAAGCAGCTCGACGAGCTGGGCATCGACTACGAGTACGTGGATCTGGTCGCCGATCCCGCCGCCGCCGACGTCGCCAAGGAGATCTCGGGTCGCACGAGCATCCCCGTCGTCGTCTACCCCGACTCCAGCCACCACGTCGAGCCCTCCAACGCCGACGTCGAGGCCAAGCTCCGCGAACTCTCGCTGATCTGACGACCGTGCGGTCGGTCCGACGGGCGTTGACCGGCGAAAGCGGCACGATGCTGCCGGCCTTCGTCGACCACCACGTGCATCTGCACCTCGTCGACTCCGCCGACCTCCCCCGGCGCGGGATCGCCGCCGTCGTCGACCTCGGCGGTGATCCTGTCGCGCTCGCCCGGCGGCCGGACGGGCTCCCCCACGTCGCCTATGCGGGAGCGTTCCTCACCGTCCCGGGCGGCTACCCCGCCGGGCGGCCATGGGCACCGGAGAGCATCGTGCGCGTCGTGACGGGCAGTTCGCGGCATCCGGGAGTCGGCGGAGGAGCGCGCACCGCCGTCGACGCGCAAGCGGATGCCGGCGCGTCGGTCATCAAGGTCGCCCTCCATGCCGACGCGGGCCCCGTCCCCGACGACGACACGCTCGCCGCGATCGTCGAGAGCGCGCGCGAGCGCGGACTCGCCGTCGTCGCGCACGCGCAGGGCGACGGCCAGGTGGAGCGCGCGATCGACGCCGGCGTCTCGACTCTCGCCCATGCCCCTTTCGAGGCTCCGCTGTCGCGGCGGCTGATCTCGCGGGCCGTCGCGGCCGGGCAGGCGTGGATCTCGACCCTCGACATCCACCGCGGCGAGGCCCGGCGCACGGCGATCGCGAACGTCCGCGCCTTCGCCGCGCGCGGAGGGCGCGTGCTGTACGGCACCGACCTCGGCAACGGTCCCCTGCCGGTGGGGGTGAACCGCCGCGAGCTGCTCGCCCTGCACGAGGCGGGCATCCGCGGCGACGCCCTCGTCGGCACCCTGACGGACCCCTGGCCCGGCTCCCCGGCGACGGACGCCGTCTCGACCTTCATCGCCGGTCCGACCCCCACCGACCCCGACGACGTGCCCACCTGGCTGAGCCGGGGGACGGTCGTCCCGACCGAGGAGCTCACGCGTGTCGACTGACCCCTCCCCCGCCTTCGGATCCGTCGACCGCATGGAGGTGCCGCACGCCTCCCTCGAGGTCGAGGCGGCGGCCCTCGACGCCGACGATCCGCTCGCGTCGTATCGCGACGCCTTCGTCGGGGCGGAGACCCCGCTGGTGTACTTCGACGGCAACTCGCTCGGACGACCGCCCCGGGCCACCGCCGAGCGACTCTCCCGGTTCGTGACCGAGGAGTGGGGCGGCCGCCTCATCCGCGGCTGGGACGAAGCGTGGATGGAGCTCCCCTTCGCGATCGGCGACCGGATCGGGTCGATCGCGCTCGGCGCGGCATCCGGACAGACGGTGATCGGCGATTCGACCACCGTGCTGCTCTATAAGCTGCTCCGCGCCGCGCTCGACGCGCAGAGCGCGGCCGACCCCGAGCGGGTCGAGATCGTGGTGGGGCGCGACGACTTCCCCACCGACCGCTACCTCGTCGAGGGCATCGCGGCCGAGCGGGGCGCCCGCGTCGTCTGGGTGGAGGTCGACACGGAGCGCGGCGTGGATGCCGACCTGCTGCGCGACGCGGTCGGCCCGCGCACCGCGGTGGTGCTGCTCAGCCACGTCTCGTACCGCTCCGGGTACCTCGCCGACGGCCCCGCGCTCACCGCGATCGCGCACGAGGCGGGAGCCCTCGTGCTGTGGGACCTGTGCCACTCCGCCGGATCGGTGGCGATGGAGCTCGACGCGTGGGGCGCCGACCTCGCCGTCGGGTGCACCTACAAGTACCTCAACGGCGGCCCCGGCTCCCCCGCGTTCGCCTATGTCGCCGCACGCCACCAGCGCCGCCTCACCCAGCCGGTGCAGGGGTGGATGGGGGCGGCCGACGTCTTCTCGATGGGGCCGCAGTACCACCCCGCCGACGGCATGCGCCGCTTTTTGTCGGGGACGCCTCCGGTGCTCGCGATGATCGCGATGCAGGACACCCTCGACCTGCTCGCGGAGGCGGGCATTGCGGCGGTTCGACGCAAGTCGATCGCGCTGACCGAGTTCGCGGTGCGCGTGGCGGACGGCATCCTGGCTCCTCTCGGGGTGCGCCTCGCGTCGCCGCGCGATGCCGCCGAGCGCGGAGGGCACCTGACGCTGTCGCACCCCGCGATGCGTGCGGTGACCGCCCGCCTGTGGGAGGACGACGTCATTCCCGACTATCGCGACCCGCACGGTCTGCGCATCGGGCTGTCGCCCCTGTCGACGAGCTTCACCGAGACGCTGACGGGACTGCACGCCGTCGCCGACGCGCTCCGCGCCGAGGACTGAAAGCTGCCGGTCGAGGTCGTATGAGGCGGGGGGCTAGCCTCAGAGGGTGATCGATCCCCTCCTCGTCGTCGTCGCCGGCGTGGTGGTCGTCGCCCTCGCCACGGTCATCGGGCCGCGCTTCAACATCGCCGGACCCCTGGTGCTGCTCGCCATCGGCGCGGGGGTGAGCCTCCTCCCCTTCGTCCCCGCATTCGCGGTGAACCCCGAGGTCATCCTCATCGGGGTGCTCCCGCCGCTGCTGTACTCGGCGGCGGTGCAGCTGCCCGCCATCGAGTTCCGGCGCGACTTCGCCCCCATCGCCGGACTCTCGGTGCTGCTCGTCGTCTTCAGTTCCCTCGTGCTCGGCCTCTTCTTCTGGGCCGTCATCCCCGGCCTCGGGCTCGCTCTCGCGATCGCGCTGGGCGCCATCCTCAGCCCCACGGATGCCGTGGCCACCTCGATCGCCAAGCGCTTGGGCATCTCGCCGCGCGTGGTGACGATGCTCGAGGGAGAGAGCCTGCTCAACGACGCCACCGCGCTCGTGCTGCTGCGCACCGCGGTCGCAGCCGTGGCATCCGGATTCGCCTTCGGCGATGCCCTGGCCTCGTTCGCGTGGGCCGTGGCGATCGCCCTCGCGCTGGGCGCCGTGGTCGGCTGGGTCAACCTCCGCGTGCGCGAACGTGTGACGAACTCCGCCGCGAACACCGCGTTGAGCTTCACCGTGCCGTTCATCGCCTACCTGCCGACCGAGCACCTGGGCGGCTCGGGTCTGGTCGCCGCGGTGGTCGCGGGCATCGTGACCGGACAGGGCGCGGCACGGCGCTTCACCCCGGAGCAGCGCATCAGCGACCGACTCAACTGGCGCACGATCGAGCTGATCCTCGAGGGCGGGGTCTTCCTCGTCTTCGGACTCGAGCTCAAGGACATCGTCACGGCCAACCTCCGCGAGCACGAGGGCCTCTGGCACGGGACGTGGCTGGCGCTCTCGGCGCTCGGCATCACCCTCGCCGCCCGTGCGCTGTACGTGTCGTGGCTCATCTGGATCCAGGGGCGGCGCAGTCACCGCGCCGACCGTCACCAGGAACGCGTCGACGACGCGCAGCGCCGCCTCGACCGGTTCGAGGAGGCCTACCGCACGGCGCCCGAGCAGTTCGGCATCCGGGCTGAGGACCCCGCTCGCGCCGCGCGGCGCATCGGGTGGATGCGCACGCGCATCTCGCGCACCCTGGCCGATCTGGACTACTACCGCGACACCCCGTTGGGCGCGCGGCACGGGAGCGTCATCGTCTGGGCGGGGATGCGCGGCGTGGTGACCCTCGCGGCGGCGCAGACCCTCCCCGAGGACACCTCGCAACGCCCGCTCCTGATCTTCGTCGCCTTCCTGGTCGCCCTGTTCAGCCTGGTCCTGCAGGGGCTGACCCTGCCGGCCGTCGTCCGCCGGGTCGGACTCGCGGGCGACGGGGGCGAGGGACCGTCGCGCGAGGAGCAACGCGCCCTCGACGCGGAGCTCCGGGATGCCGCGATCGCGGCCGTGCAGTCGGGCTCGCTCGTCCGGCGGGACGGCGCCGCCTTCCCGGCCGACATGATCGAGCGCGCGGGCGCCCGCCTCGTGCAGCCGCCCGACGAGGAGGCTTCGATGCGCGTGCGCGACTTCCTCGAGTTGCGGCTCGCCTCGATCGAGGCGATGCGCCGCCGTCTGCACGACGTCGGCCGCGACGGCCGTTACAGCACGGCCGCACTCCGGCATGCCCTCGCCGAACTCGATGCCGACCAGCTCAGCCTCGAGCTGCGCATCGACGACGGCGAGGACGACTGAGGCGGAATACCGCGGCCGGCGCCGGGGTTTTCATTCACGCGCATGCGGTCAGCGCGAGATCCGCGATGACTCGACGGCGGGAGAGAAGTGCATCCATGAGCAGGTTCGCCCAGAAGGTCGCCCTCGTCACCGGTGGCGGAAGCGGAATCGGAGCCGCGATCGCGCGGGAGCTGGCCGCGGAAGGCGCGTCGGTCGTCGTGACCGACATCAACGAGGATGCCGCCCAGGGCGTCGTGCAGCAGATCACCGACGCGGGAGGAACCGCTGCGGCCTTCGCGCAGAACACCGCGAAGTGGGAGGACTCCGAGGCGGCCGTCGCCTTCGCCCGCTCGACCTTCGGCGGACTCCACCTGGCCGTGAACAACGCCGGCATCGGCGCCCCACCCCAGAACATCGGCGACTACGACATCGAGGCCTGGGACCGCGTGCGCGCGGTCGACCTCGACGGCGTCTTCTACGGCCTCAAGTTCCAGCTGCCGGCCATCGTCGCCTCCGGCGGCGGTGCGGTGGTGAACATGGCATCCGTCCTCGGGTCGGTCGGCATCGCGCAGAACGCGGCCTACGTCGCCAGCAAGCACGCGCTGGTCGGTCTGACGAAGGTCGCCGCCCTCGAGTACACGAAGCAGGGCGTGCGCACGAACGCCGTGGGCCCGGGCTTCATCGACACCCCGCTTGTGCGCTCGAGCCTGACCCCCGAGGCCCTGACGCACCTCGAGAACGAGCACGCGACCGGACGCCTCGGCACGGACTCCGAGGTCGCCGCGTTGACGCTGTTCCTGCTCAGCGACGCCGCGTCGTTCATCTCGGGCAGCTACCACCTCGTCGACGGCGGGTACTCGGCCCACTGAGTCCCGCCTTCCGGGCCCGTCGCACGTCGCGTGCGGCGGGCCCTTTCGTATGCGGGGGCTGAGGGGGGTGGGTCGGGCCGGGACGAGGGGCCGCGGGCGTGGCCCGGGGGGGGGGGGGGGGCGGTTTCGCAGGAGCGTGGGGCACAATGGTCGCGGAGGTTTCCATGAGCGATCCGATCCCGACGATGCCGTCATCCACGGATGCCGCCGGGAGCGCCGCGGTGCCCGTGATGCATACCGCGGCCGAGTGCCCGAAGTGCTTCACCGAGCTGCAGAGCGATCGGGACTGGTGGCGTGCCCGCCCCGCGGGCTCCCGCCTCGTCGGACTGGTCGTGTCGCGTCCCGACATGCCCACCGTCGTGCAGCAGCGTGACGACCTGACGCGCTTCGGGGTGCCCATCGAGGGCTTCCGACACCCGGCTCCCGAGACGCTCGAGGGATGGGCGAACCGACTCGACCGATTCTTCGGCACGCTGACGCGCGGCGATGTGCTCGTGGTGGCGAGCGTTCACGCGCTCGGTCTGACGCGCGAAGACGAAACGCGCGCGGTGGCCGACCTGCGCCGCCGCGGCGTCATGGTGAAGGTGCTGTCGCACGGCGACCGGCACCTGCACGACGCATCGCTCCCCGCGCGCGGCTGACCGGAGTCCCCCGCGGAGACGGCGGCGCACCGCGAGCTGCGGGTCCGGAACCTCGTCGCGTGCCGACGCGACGTGCGCCGGGCCCGGACACCGACGACGCGCGCGACCGCCCCGGCGATCAGCCGCCGACGTAGCGTGCGAGGTGCTCTCCCGTGAGCGTCAAGCGCTCGGCGACGAGGTCGGCGGGCGTCCCCTCGAACACGACCGTGCCGCCGTCGCGACCGGCCCCGGGGCCGAGGTCGATGAGCCAGTCGGCGTGCGCCATCACCGCCTGATGGTGTTCGATCACGACGACGGTGTTGCCGGCATCCACGAGCTGATCCAGGAGCCGAAGGAGCGTGTCGACGTCGGCGAGGTGTAGTCCTGTCGTGGGCTCGTCGAGGACGTAGACGGCACCGGACTTCGCCATCGAGATCGCGAGCTTGAGGCGCTGGCGTTCTCCGCCCGACAGCGTGCTGAGTGATTGTCCCAGCGTGAGGTAGCCGAGCCCCACATCGCGCAGCCGACCGAGGACGGCCACCGCCGGACCGGCGACGAGGAACTCCCCCGCCTCGGCGACCGACATCGCGAGCACTTCGGCGATGTTCTTCCCGTCGAGCGTGTACTCGAGCACGTCGTCGGAGAACCCGGTGCCCTCGCACAGTTCGCAGACGGTCTCGACCGTGGACTGGAATCCCAGCTGCGTCACGATGACGCCGAGGCCCTTGCATGCGGCGCACGCACCCTGGCTGTTGGCGCTGAACAGCGCCGGCTTGACCCCGTTCGCCTTGGCGAACGCCGCCCGCACCGCGTCGAGGATGCCGGTGTAGGTCGCGGGGCTGCTGCGCCGCGAGCCCTTGATCGCGGTCTGGTCGACCACGACGACGTCGTCGAACGAGGGGAGGTTGCCGTGGATGAGCGACGACTTGCCGGAGCCGGCGACCCCGGTCACCACCGTGAGCACTCCGCGCGGGACGTCGACGTCGACATCGCGGAGATTGTGCTGGCTCGCCCCACGGATGGGGAGCGCGCCGGTGGCCTCGCGCACACTGTCTTTGAGGTGCGCGCGGTGGTCGAGGAAGCGACCGGTCAGGGTGTCGGAAGCCCGCAGCCCCGCGACATCGCCCTCGAACTGGATCACGCCGCCCTCGCGGCCGGCGCGCGGACCGAGGTCGACCACGTGGTCGGCGATGTCGATGACCTCCGGCTTGTGCTCGACGACGAGCACCGTGTTGCCCTTGTCGCGCAACTGCAGGAGCGTCTCGTTCATGCGCTGGATGTCGTGCGGGTGCAGGCCCGCGGTGGGCTCGTCGAACACGTAGGTGACGTCGCTCAGGCTCGAGCCCAGGTGGCGGATCATCTTGGTGCGTTGCGCCTCCCCGCCCGACAGCGTGCCGCTCGAACGGTCGAGCGAGAGGTAGCCGAGGCCGATGTGGACGAAGGCGTCGAGCGTCTCGCGCAGACCCTGCACGAGCGGTGCCACCGGGGGGTCGTCGATCGTGCCCACCCAGGCGGCGAGGTCGGTGATCTGCATGGCTGCGGCATCCGCGATGTTGACGCCGCCGATGCGCGACGAGCGCGCGCCGTCGTTGAGACGCGTGCCCTCGCACGCCGGGCAGGGGACGACCGTGGCCGCGCGGTCGACGAAGGCGCGGACGTGCGGCTGCAGCGCGTCGCGGTCTTTCTGCAGCATGCTCTTGGTGATCTTGGGGACGAGCCCCTCATACGTCATGTTGGTGTTCGCGATGCGCACCTTCGTCTGCTCTTTGTAGAAGAAGTCGTCGCGCTCCTGCGGAGTGAAGTCGCGCACGGGCTTGTCGGGGTCGAGGAAGCCCGACTCGCTGAAGACGCGCACCATCCAGCCGTCGGCCGTGTAGCCGGGCACGAGGATGGCCCCCGCGTTCAGCGAGAGCGACGCATCGACGAGCTGGTCGAGGTCGAGGTCGCCGACCTGGCCGAGGCCCTCGCACTCGGGGCACATCCCGCCGGTGATCTCGAAGGACCGGCGCTCCTTCTGCCCCTTCTTCGCGCCCGTCGCGATCGTCACCGCGCCCGCTCCGGAGATCGAGGGCACGTTGAACGAGAACGCCTGCGACGACCCGACGTGCGGCTGACCGAGGCGGCTGAAGAGCACGCGCAGCATGGCGTGGACGTCGGTGGCCGTGCCGACGGTGGAGCGGGCGTTCGCGGCCATGCGCTCCTGATCGACGCGGATGGTCGCGCTGAGGTTCTCGAGGGCATCGACGTCGGGCCGCGACAGCTCGCCCATGAACTGCTGCACGAAGGTGGGATAGGTCTCGTTGATGAGCCGCTGCGACTCGGCCGCGATGGTGCCGAACACCAGCGACGACTTTCCCGATCCGCTGACCCCGGTGAACACCGTGAGACGCCGCTTGGGCACGTCGAGGTCGACGTTCTTAAGGTTGTTCTCTCGCGCGCCCCGCACGCGGATGACGTCGTGGGCGTCGGGACCGGTCATGGGCGCCTCCTCGGGATCGTCCCCAGTGTGGCGCAGACCACCGACATCGGCCAGCGAGGGCGCGGGGTGCGCCGTCCCCGGAAGTCGGCGGAGCCGGAAGACCCCACCGGAACGCGACGGTGCCCCCGCAGACGGATCTGCGGGGGCACCGGGGGACGGGGGCTCAGCCCTGCGCGCGGCGATTCGTGCGCGGCGAACGGGCGCCGACGACCATGCCGGTCGTCGGGGCACCGGATGCCGAGCGACCCGCGCCCTGGGCACGGGCGGCGCCGGCGCGCTGGGCGCCGCCGGCCGACTGCCCGCGTCCGGCACCCGAACGCTGGCCCTGGCCGCGCCCGCCCTGGGGCGCGTGGCCGGCGGCAGCGGGAGCCTCGGCACCCTGACCGCCACCGCTGCCACCGCGTCCGCGACGACGGCGACCGCCACCGGCGGCCGGGGCTGCGGCATCCTGGCCCGGGGTGCGGGCGGCGCGCTTGCGCTGGGCGTTGGCGCCCTGCGAGCGGCCCCCGCCCTGCGGCTGGGCGACGACCGGCTCGGGCTTGACGTACGGCGCGACCTCGCCGACCAGCGCCACGACCTCGGGCGAGGCGGGGGTGACGGGCTGCGGGGTGGCGGAGATCTTCGCCTTGCGGAGGATGTCGAGGGTGTCGCGACGCTGCTCGGGCAGCATGATCGTCACCACATCGCCGGCGGTGCCCGCGCGGGCGGTGCGGCCGGAGCGGTGCAGGTACGCCTTGTGCTCGACGGGCGGGTCGACGTGCACGACCAGTTCGACGCCGTCGACGTGCACGCCGCGGGCGGCGACGTCGGTGGCCACGAGAACCTTCGCGCGGCCGTCGCCGAAGGCGGCGAGGTTGCGGTCGCGAGCGGGCTGGGACAGGTTGCCGTGCAGGTCGACGGCGGGGATGCCCGAGGCGGTCAGCTGCTTCGCGAGCTTCTTGGCCTGGTGCTTGGTGCGCATGAAGAGGATGCGTCGCGCCGTGCCCGAGGCGAGGGTCTGGACGAGGTCCTTCTTGGCATCCGCGTCGGCCGGGGCGAAGACGTGGTGCGTCATCGCGGCGACGTGCGAGTGCGCCTCGTCGACCGAGTGCAGGACCTCGTTGCGCAGGAAGCGCTTGACGAGCTTGTCCACGCCGTTGTCGAGCGTCGCCGAGAACAGCAGACGCTGACCGTCGGCGGGGGTGCGCGAGAGCAGGCGCGTGACTCCGGGGAGGAAGCCGAGGTCGGCCATGTGGTCGGCCTCGTCGAGGACGGTGATCTCGATGTCGCCGAGGTTCGCGAAGCCCTGGCCGATGAGGTCTTCGAGGCGGCCGGGGCACGCGACGAGGATGTCGACGCCGGCGTTCAGCGCGTCGACCTGACGCTTCTGGTTCACGCCGCCGTAGACGGTCGTGGTGACCAGGCCGAAGGGCTGGGCGAGGGGCTTGATGACCTCGTCGATCTGGTTCGCGAGCTCGCGGGTCGGGGCGAGCACGAGCGCGCGGGGCTTGCGTCCGCGACGGCGATCGGTGGACGCGGCGAGACGCGCCACCAACGGCAGCGAGAAGGCGAGGGTCTTGCCCGAGCCGGTCTTGCCGCGGCCGAGCACGTCACGCCCGGCGAGGGTGTCGGGCAGGGTGTCGGCCTGGATGGGGAAGGGCTCGTTCTTGCCCTGGGCGGCGAGAACGTCGATGAGAGGGGCGGGCACGCCGAGGTCGGCGAAAGTCTGGGACGTCATGAATACTCCTGCCGCGGCGCACGCGCGCACGGCGGTTCGGGATGCCGCGATGCTGCGGCCAAGTGGGCGAAGGCGCCGGGTGGCGCATCCGTTCGCCGTGAAGGTCAAAGGCCCGAGAAGAAGGGGCCGGTGCGTTCGACGACGCGCGGAGCGAAAGCTCCTGGGTCCAGTCTACCGGTTTCGGGCCGCTCGGCCGTCAGGCCGCACGCCAGCACCCCGCCACGTGGTCGTCGACCATGCCCGACGACTGCATGAGCGCGTACATGGTGGTCGGTCCGACGAAGCGGAACCCGCGGCGGCGGAGGTCTTTGCTCAATGCGGCCGACTCGGGCGTCACCGCGGGCACCTCGGCGAAGGTCGCCGGGGGCGTGTGGGATGCCGGGGCGAACGACCACATCAGTGCATCGAGCTCGCCCGGGCCCATGGCCGCGACGATCGCCGCGTTGCCGATCGCGGCCTCGATCTTGCCGCGGTGGCGGATGATGCCGGCATCCTGAAGCAGACGCTCGACGTCGTCGGGGCCGAACCGCGCCACGACCGACGGCTCGAAGTCGTGGAACACCTCGCGGAAGCGCGGACGCTTGCGCAGGATCGTGATCCAGGCGAGGCCCGCTTGGAAACCCTCGAGGCTCATCTTCTCGAACAGCGGGCGGTCGCCGTGCAGCGGGGTGCCCCACTCCTCGTCGTGGTAGCGCTGGTACTCCGCGTCGGAACCGGCCCATGCGCAGCGGGTGACGCCGTCGACTCCGGTCACGAGGTCGTTCATGCTCCCAGGCTAGGCCGGACCGCCGACATCGAACGATCAGGGAGCGCGCTGCACGGACGGCTCGGGCGCGGGTCGTGCGAGGACAGGGGATCACACGAGAACAGGCCGACCCTGCACGGATCGGCCTGTTCTCGTCGCATCCCCTGTTCTGACGACAGGGATGCCGCTAGCGCGCGGGCTTCTTCTCCGGAACCGGGGCGTCGCCCGAGGCCTTCAGGGCGGCGTAGTACGACGCGGCCTCGTTCTGCCGGTCGTCCTCGACGCCGGACGCGATCGACGCGCGGATGTGCTCCGGGCCGTAGCCGAACGCGTCGACGAGGTCCTGCGCGTGCGGACGCAGCCGCGCGCAGAGGCGATCGATGTAGCTGGAGACGGCGGCGGCCCGCTGCGTCGAGAGCCGACCGTGGATCAGGTACCACGCGAGGTGCTTCTCGATCAGCTGCAGTCCGAACAGGTCGCGCAGCCAGGTCAGCACCTTCAGGGTGTCGCGGTCGTCGACGCGGTTGATGGCGTCGGTGAACGCCTCCCACTGCAGCAGCTCGCCGTGCGCGCGCGCGGCCTCGATGAGCTCGGCCTGGTTCTCGTTGAAAAGTGCCGCCGCGTCGTCGCGGGAGAGCTTGGATGCCGGACGGAGGCGCCCCGCGATGTCGGCGATCATCTGCTGGACGCGGCCGGCCAGGAGCTCGTGCTGCTGTTCGGCGCGCAGACCCTTCTCCACCGATCGGGCGGTCGAGCCGAAGTCGCTGACGGCCTGACCCAACTGACGCATACCCGCTCCGTGGAAGAGCTTGCCGGCGGTCTGGCCGACGGCGAAGGCGGCGAGCTGCTTGGCATCCTTGCCCTTGAACTGCTTCGCGTAGTCGGCGAGGAGGCGCTTGCCGACGAGCTGCAGAAGGATGTTGTTGTCGCCCTCGAAGGTGACATAGATGTCGAGGTCGGCGCGCAGACCCACCAGGCGGTTCTCGAAGAGGAAGCCCTGTCCTCCGCACGCCTCGCGCGCCTCCTGCAACGTGTCGAGCGCGTGCCAGGTCGACAGGGGCTTGAGGGCGGCGGCGAGGGTCTCGAGGTCTTCGCGGTCGGCGTCGGTGTCGGCCTTACCGCTGAAGACGCCGTCGAACTTCTGCAGGAACTCGTCGTGCGCGAAGATCTCGGCGTAGGTGGTCGCCAGGCGCGGCAGAAGGCGCCGCTGGTGCTTGCCGTAGTCGAGCAGGGTCACCTCGGGGGTGCCGCTGCCCGAGTCGAACTGGCGGCGCTGGTTGCCGTAGGTGATCGCGATCGTGAGACCGATGGCCGATGCCCAGGCGGCCGCGCCGTCGAGCGAGACGCGTCCCTGGACGAGGGTGCCGAGCATCGTGAAGAACCGGCGTCCCGGGCTCGCGATCTCGCTCGAGTACGTGCCGTCGGCCGCGACGTCGCCGTAGCGGTTGAGGAGGTTCGTGCGAGGGACGCGCACCTGGTCGAAGTGCAGACGACCGTTGTCGATGCCGTTCAGACCGCCCTTCAGACCGTCGTCTTCTCCGCCGATGCCGGGGAGGAAGCTCCCCTCCTCGTCGCGCAGCGGCACGTAGAAGCAGTGCACGCCGTGGTTGACGCCCTTCGTGATGAGCTGGGCGAACACCGTCGCGGCCTTGCCGTGCAGGGCGGCGTTGCCGAGGTAGTCCTTCCACGCACCGCGGAAGGGCGTGTGGATGACGAACTCCTCGGTCTCGGGGTCGTAGGTCGCGGTGGTCCCGATCGCCGAGACGTCGGACCCGTGTCCGGTCTCGGTCATGGCGAAGGCGCCCGGGATCTCGAGGCTCATGATGCCGGGGAGCCACTTGTCGTGGTGCTCGCGCGTGCCCAGCTGCAGCACGGCCGAGCCGAACAGGCCCCACTGCACGCCCGACTTGATCTGCAGGCTGGGGTCGGCCGCGACGAGCTCTTCGAAGCCGGCGATGTTTGCGCCGTTGTTCTCCTCACCGCCGAGGCGCTTCGGGAACGCCCGGTGCACGGCCTTGTTCTGCACCAGGAGGTGGAGCTGGCTGAGGGTGCGCTCGCGGTGCGCATCCATGCCGAGGCTGTCGTCGCGCCAGAGCGCGGGGTCTTTGATCATCTCGCGCGCCTCGCGGCGGGTCTCGGCCCACGTGCCGAGCAGCAGATCGGTGACCCGCTCGGTGTCGATGCGGGCTTCGGCGGCCTCGGCCGCGGTGTGCGCGGCGGTGGGCGCTCCGCCCACGGGCGTGCGCGTGCTCGTGGCGGGCGTGGTGGGACGGACGGCGGCGTCGGTCATTTCGGCACCTTTCGACGTTGCAAAGGGATGACTCCACGGTAGGTGTCCCACAACGACCGCTCAAACCTCCTGTGGGTTCACCACAACGAACGCGCATCCGTCCGCGCGGGGTCGTTGTGGGGGGTCAACATTCCCGAACGGCGGCTGAACGGCCGCCCGCACGACGGAGTGGCGGGGGTCAGTTCGCCGCGACCACCGTCAGGATGCCGTCGCCGTACGCCTCGCGCTTCTTGGCGCCGATGCCGGTGATGCCGTCGAGGTCGCCGATCGCGCCGGGGCGGGCGGCGGCGATCGCGCGCAGGGTGGCATCGCCGAACACGATGTAGGCCGGAACACCCTGCTCTCGCGCCTTCTCTGCCCGCCACGCGCGCAGGGCCTCGAACAGCTCGCGATCGTCGGGGGCGACGTCGTCGGCGCTCGATTTGCGCTGACGACTCCCCCCGCCGCCACCTGTGCGGCCGAGGGCGTCGCGACGCAGAGGGACGGGCGTCTCGCCGCGCAGCACTCCGGCCGACGCCTCGCTCAGCGCGAGCGTGCCGTAGTCGCCCTGGGCCACGATGATGCCGCGCGCGAGCAGCTGGCGGATCACGCTGCGCCAGTCCTGGTCGGACAGATCGGCACCCAGACCGTAGGTGCTCAGGCGGTCGTGCCCCTGCTGCGCGATGCGCTCGGTCTTCGCCCCGCGCAGGATGTCGATGAGGTGGCCGGCGCCGAACGCCTGCCCCCGCTCGCGCTGCAGGCGCACGATCGTGGACAGCAGCTTCTGAGAGGCGATGAGGCCGTCCCAGGTGTCGGGCGGGGTGAGGCACGTGTCGCAGTTGCCGCAGGGCTCGGAGCGTTGACCGAAGTAGTCGAGGAGGTTCTGCCGGCGGCATCCGACCGTCTCGCACAGCGCGAGCATCGCGTCGAGATGCTGACCGAGGCGCATCTTGTAGGAACGATCACCCGGCGACTGATCGATCATGCGGCGCTGCTGCACGACGTCGCCCAGACCGTAGGCCATCCACACCACCGAGGGGTCGCCGTCGCGGCCCGCGCGACCGGTCTCCTGGTAGTACCCCTCGACGGATTTGGGCAGGTCGATGTGGGCGACGAAGCGCACGTCGGGTTTGTCGATGCCCATGCCGAACGCGATCGTCGCGACCATCACCACGCCGTCGTCGCGGAGGAACCGCGACTGGTGCGCCGCGCGCACCGAGGCGTCGAGGCCGGCGTGGTACGGCAGGGCGTCGAGACCCTGCGACGCCAGGTAGGCGGCCGTCTGCTCGACGGTCTTGCGGCTCAGGGCGTAGACGATGCCGGCGGAGCCCTCGGGCTGCGAGCGGATGAACTGCACCAGCTGCCGACGCGGATCGACCTTCGCGTCGATGCGGTACTGGATGTTGGGACGGTCGAAGCTCGCGACGAAGCCGCGGGCGTCGCGCAGGCGCAGGCGCTCGACGATCTCCTGCGCGGTCTCGGGCGTCGCCGTGGCGGTGAGCGCCATGCGCGGCACGCCGGGGAACCGATCGGCGAGGTCGCCGAGCGCGAGGTAGTCGGGGCGGAAGTCGTGACCCCACTGCGACACGCAGTGCGCCTCGTCGATCGCGATGACGCTGAGGCGACCGCGGGAGAGCAGCCCGAGGGTCTGCGCTCCGTTCAGCCGCTCGGGCGCGACGTACAGGAGGTCGAGCTCGCCGGCGAGGTACGCCTGTTCGACGGCCTGGCGCTCGGCGGGCGCCTGCGTGGAGTTGAGATACCCGGCCCGCACACCGTTGGCGATGAGCGCCTCGACCTGGTCGTGCATGAGCGCGATGAGGGGGCTGACGACCAGGCCCGTTCCGGGCCGCACGAGAGCGGGCACCTGGTAGGTGACGCTCTTTCCGCCGCCGGTCGGCATGAGCACGACCGCGTCGCCGCCGTCGACGACGTGCTGGACGATGTCGGCCTGGTCGCCGCGGAACGCGTCGTAGCCGTACACCTCGTGCAGGACGGCGCGCGGGTCGTGGCCGGTGAAGTCGCGCACCGCCGGGAGCTCGCGGGCCGTCCCCGTCGCGGCAGCCGCGCGGGCGAAGGCCGACGCGGGGTCGACCGGCGGCGGTGGCGCGTCGAAATCGTCGGGCGGCGCGAACTGATCGGGGTCCCACTGCGCGCCGGCGTACGGGTCGTCGGGGACGTCGTACGACTCGGGCGGAGCGTCGGCGTACGACTCGGGGGCGGCGCCGGGATATGTCACCCCACCACGGTAACCCGGGCCGCCGACACCGACACCGCCCCGTCATCCGATGGGGATGACGGGGCGGGTGGGGAGGAGGGGTCAGTGCGTGGGCGCAGAGAACGCCAGCTGCGACGCCACGAGCCCGTGCTCACGGCTGACGATCTGGGCGCGGCCCGGCGCCGCCCGCTCGGGCTTGACGCGGCCGATCAGCGCACCCTCCTCCGGGTTGCCACCGAGCAGGATGCCGGTGACACCCAGGTCGGTGAACCGCTGGATGATCGGGTCGTACGCCGCCCGGCTCGCACCACCGGAACGGCGGGTGAGGATCACGTGCAGGCCGAGGTCTCCGGCCTGCGCCAGCAGCGGCTGCAACACGGCGAGCGGGTTGCCCTGGCTCGTGGCGACGAGGTCGTAGTCGTCGACGAGGATGAACCCCTCGGCGCCCTTCCACCAGCTGCGCTCGCGCAGCTGCGTCGGGGTGACGTCGGGCCCCGGGATGCGCGTCGAGAAGTACTGCGCCAGGTCGTTCATGCCGCCGGTCGCGAGGTCGTGCGAGGTGAGGTACGCGCCGAGGTAGTCGTCGGGGATCTCCCCGAGGAGCGCGCGGCGGTAGTCGACGACGAAGATCTTCGCCTCGGCGGGGGTGTACAGCCGCTGGATCTCCTCCGCCACGCCCCGCAGGAACGACGACTTGCCCATGCCGGAGTCGCCGTAGACGAACAGGTGCGGCTCGACGCGGGGGTCGATACCGAAGGGCGAGAGCTGCGCCTCCTCGATGCCGAGCAGCATGCGGCCGTCACCGGGCTCGGTGAGCGCGCGCACCTCGTCGAGCGTGATGTTCTCCGGCAGCAGGCGCAGCTTCGGGCCGGGCTCGCCCTGCCACGCCGCCGCGACGCGGCCGATCATGTCGGCGACACCGTCGGCGATGGTGGCCGGGTCGTCGGAGCCGTCCACGCGCGGCACGGCCGTGAGCATCTGCAGCTTCGAGGCGCTGAGCCCGCGACCGGGCTGCCCGACGGGCACGTTCGCCGCCTGCTTGCGATCGACGTCGGAGTCGGTCGGGTCTCCCAGTCGCAGCTCGAGGCGCGTCTGGATGAGGTCCTTGAGGTTGGCGCGGATCTCCAGCCACCGGTTGGCGGTGACGACCACGTGCACGCCGAAGCTCAGGCCGCGCGCGGCGATGGTCTGCACGCGCGCTTCGAGCGGCTCGAACTCCGCGCGGAGCGTCGACCAGCCGTCGATCACGAGGAAGACGTCGCCGAAGCCGTCGTCGAGCCGCCCCTCGCGGCGCCGCGCCCGATACGTCTCGATCGAGTCGACCGCGTTGCGGCGGAAGTACTGCTCGCGCGCGTCGAGCATGGCCTCGACCTCGGCCACGGCGCGGCGTACGGCCTCGGGTTCGGTGCGCGTGGCGACGCCGGACACGTGCGGGTGCTGCTGCATCGCGGTGAAGCTTCCCCCGCCGAAATCGAGCACGAAGAACTGGAACTCCTGCGGGGTGCCGGTCAGAGCGAGCGCCGAGACGAGCGTGCGCGCGAGCGTCGACTTGCCGCTCAGCGGCGACCCGACGATCGCCACGTGGCCCGCGGCACCGCCGAGGGAGACGGTGAGGTGGTCACGGCGCTGTTCGAGCGGGATGTCGACCAGTCCGATCGGCACGGTGAGCGCACCGGCCTCGCGCCAGCGGCGTGAGACCAGTCCGAGCGCGGGGTCTTCCGCCAGGTCCGGCATGAGGGCGTCCAGCGGCGACGGCTCGGCGAGCGGCGGCAGCCACACCTGGTGGGCCTCGGGGCCGCGGTCCCTCATACGGTCGACCGCGATCTGGAACGTCGACCGCTTCTCGACCGCCGGGGCCGCGATCGCCGCGGGCGCGGCATCCATCTCGTCCGTCGACGGGTCGTCGTCGGGCTGGGCCAGGGCGGTGAACACCTCGACGCGGGCGGGGCCGCCCGACACGGTCTCGTCGCCGCCGACCTCGAGCCCGACCGTGCCGCGCGGACGCCCGGACACGTACGCGGCACGGAACTGCACGAGGTTCTCGGTGTCGCTCTTGAGGAAGCCGACGCCAGGCTCCTGCGGGAGCGTGTAGGCGTCGGGGGTGCCGATGATCGTGCGGGATTCGGATGCCGAGAAGGTGCGCAGACCGATGCGGTACGACAGGTAGGTGTCGAGGCCCCGGAGCTTTCCCTCCTCGAGGCGCTGGGATGCGAGGAGCAGGTGCACGTGCAGGGAACGGCCGACGCGACCGATGTTGAGGAAGCTGTCGACGAACTCGGGCTTGGCCGTGAGCAGCTCGGAGAACTCGTCGACGACGATGAGCAGGGCCGGGAGCGGCGCGAGATCGGAGCGTCCCCCGCGGCGCGCGGCCTCGTACTCGCCGACGTTCGCGAAGTTTCCGGCGGCGCGCAGCAGCTCCTGGCGGCGCACGACCTCGCCCTGCAGGGCGTCCTGGAAGCGGTCGACGAGCGCGAGCTCGCTGCCGAGGTTGGTGATGACCGCCGACACGTGCGGCATCTCGGCCATGCCCGCGAAGGTCGCACCGCCCTTGAAGTCGACGAGGACGAAGTTCAGCTGCTCGGGCGAATGCGTCATCGCGAGCGCGAGCACGAGGGTGCGCAGCACCTCGGACTTGCCCGAACCGGTCGCGCCGACCATCACACCGTGCGGGCCCATGCCCTGCGAGGCGGACTCCTTCAGGTCGAGCACGAGCGGCGCGCCGGAGGGCTCCTGGCCGATCGGCACGCGGAGGCGGTCGCGCTCCAGGCGCGGCGTCCACGCCTGGTCGAAATCGACGGCGCGCACGTCGGGCAGACCGAGGAGCTCGGTCAGCTCCGCCTGCCCCTGGGTCGTGGGGGCGTCGACGACCACCATGGGCGCGGGGCGCAGCGGCATGAGCCGGCGGGCGGTCGCCTCGGCTTCGGCGATGGTCATGGCATCCGGGAGGAAGGACTGCGCGCGGCCGGCGCCGTCGATGAACTCCGCCGGAGCGGGGAGCGGAGCGCCCTCGCCGCGCCGCGAGCGGACCGCGGTCGGCGTCTCGGCCAGGGCCACGCGGGCGACCGTCGGGTCGTCGAGTTCGTCCCAGCGGGTGGGGAGGTCGATGACGGTGACGCCCTGGGCCCCCTCGAGCCCGGTGAGCGGGGCGTTCGACGCGGACTCGACCCCGTCCACCACCAGCACGACGTGAGGGGTGACGCCGCCGCCCGGGGTAAAGCGGGAGCGGGAGGCGAGCTGGGCGGGCAGCATGTCCATCAGCTCGTCGGGGGATGCCGCGATCATGCGCGCGGGGCCGAGACGGTCCTGCACGCGCGACGACATCGCGTGCGGCAGCCACTTGACCCAGTCCCAGGCGCCGATCTGCGCGGGCCCGGCGAGGACGGCGATGATGACGTCCTCGGGGTCGTGCAGCGTCGCCGCCGACGCGACGAGGGAGCGCGCGAGGCTGCGGACGGCCTCCTCATCGGGGCCGACGAGCTCGATGCGCGCGTACTCGCCGAGCGGGAAGCCCAGCGGAAGATCGCGCTGGATCTCGTGCGTGAGCATGAAGCGGTGCGCGGCGGAGGCCGCGACGGGGTCGAGCTGGGCGAGGGGCGGCAGTTCGGGAGCCTCGAGCGCGAGGCTGAGCGGCTGGTCGGCCACGCCGATGCGGGCCAGCAGGAAGGTCTCGTCGCCCGGCTGACGCTCCCAGACGCGCGAGCGCTCCTCCGCGATGAACGGCAGGGCCGCGGGGGCGGGCATGATCCACCCGCCGTGGCGGCGCTGCTTGCGCGCGGCCACGCGCACGGTCTCGCGCAGGTCGGACAAGTACGCGAGGTACTCCCGCCGGTTGCCGAGCACCTCGGCGTTGCGCTGAGAGCGCTGGCGCCAGCCGTTCACGGCGACGAAGCCCAGCGACGACAGCAGGAACATGCCACCGATGAGGAAGCCGGTCGGACCGCTGTTCGAGATCGTCACCATGACGATCGCACCCACACTGCCCAGCATGGGCAGGAGGGAGGTCAGGATGCCGCTGCCCCCCTCGTTCGGGACCAGCTCGGGCGGCGGCTGCAGCACGATCCGCCCGTTGGGCAGCGATGGCGGGGCGATACGCGGACCCGTGCTCACACCGGACCTCCGATCAGTCGGCTCAGGGTGAACACGCGCTCGCTCAGACGCACGCGGGTGCCGTCTTCGAGCAGGGTGCGCGCACCGGGCTGCAGGGGGTGGACGGCGCCGTCGTCGTCGATGAGCTCCGAGCCGTTCGTGGAACCGGCGTCGATGACCCATGCGGTCTCGCCGTCGTGCTCGAGGCGCAGGTGCGTCTTGGAGATGAGACGGTCGGGGTCGTCGACGGCGATCAGCACGTCTGCGGGCTCGCTCGCGACCGGGGCGCGCCCGAAGTTGACCGCGGCGGGCAGGTCGATCTGCTCGCGCTGACCGGTGTCGAAGACCACGAGGAGCTGCGCGCGGCCGACGCCTCCGGTCAGGATCGGTTCTTCGGAGGCGCGAGCCGGCGGCGTCGCAGCCGGCGGCGTCGCAGCCGGAGCGCGCTCCCCCGCGGCGGCGGGCGCGTCGACGACGGCCGGGGCCTCCACGGCGAGAAGCGGGGTGTCCCAGGCCGGCGCGGTCGGCAGGGCCGCGGCGGCGGCGGACACCTGCAGCGGCTCGCGGCCGGCGGCGGGGCGCGCGTGGACGGTGGGCTCGGCGATCCCGGTGGTACCGTCGGCATCCTGATCGGGGCGTCCCCGGGGAGCCACCACGAGCACGGTGCCGGCGGCGCGATCAGCCCAGGATCGACGCAGGCCGGAGCGGTCGAAGGCGGCGGAGGCGACCACGACCCAGGCCCCGGCGACCAGCACCAGCCCGCCGAGCAGCACGAGAGACCCGCGCACGAAGGCCCGCCCGGCGCCCGGCACGAGCGGCGCCTCGGCGCGCGAGGTGCGGAGTCCGAACAGCAGCGCGCCGGGGCCGAACCCGCGACGCGCCTGCAGGATCCACAGGCCCAGCAGGGCCTCCGCGGCGACCGCGGCACCGAGAACGGGCGAGCCGAGGAGGGATGCCGCGCCGGCGGCGATGACCACGAGGGCGGCGTCGACGCTGAAGGCGCCGATGCGCACCCCCACCGTCGCGGGCACGCCGAACGGCGGCGACTGCGTCATGTCGCCATCATCGCACGCGCGACCTCGATCGCTCCGGCGGCCAGCATGCCCGTCGGAAGGGACAGGGCCGTGGCGAGCGCCTCGAACACATCGCCCGTGCGCGACCATCCGAGCGAGCGCAGGCCGCGACCGACCGGAACGATCAGCAGGGCCGCGGCGAGCGCCACGACGAGGAGGACACCGGCCACCGTCACGAGCATCGCGGGCGCGATGGTGGGGACGAGCGCCGCCAGCACGGCCGCCACCACGACAGCCGCACCGCAGCGGGCCACCCAGCGTAGGAACGGCACCGTGCTCTTGCGCGAGCTGAGCAGCAGGGCGAGGACGACCGTGACGGCCAAGGCGATGCGGCCCCCGAACACGACGGGGTCGGCGACCGCGAACGTCGGCAGCGCCGTGAACGCACTGGCCGCCCCGGCGGCGACCAGCAGCACCACGCCGATCGTCAGCCGCGCGGTCGAGCGCTCCACCAGGGCGTCGGCGTCGTCGGCCTCGATCGTGCGCACCTCGTCGGGGAGGTTCTGGCGCACCGTCCACCGCGTGCTCTGGAAGCGCCCGTAGTCGATGAAGGTGCCGGGCTCGACGTCGACGAGGCTCGACTGCAGGATGCGCTGCGCGACCGGAACGAGCCCCAGCGTCACTGCGGCCGGCGCCGAGGGGTCGAGGTGGAGCAGGAGCGACACCGCCCACACCGCCGCGAGGACCGCAGCGATGACCGACGCGGTGCGGCTCTGGGCACGTAGCGTCTGCGTCGCCCCCATCACGCCGGCGACCCCGGTCAGGACGGCCGCGGCGAGCAGGCCCGTGAACACCGCCACCTGAGCCGAGGACGCCGGTAGGTCGGGCACGATCGCCACGCCGCCACCGAACGCGAGCGCGGAGACGGACACGACGGGAGCGAGCGTCGGGGTGCGCGGCCGCGCGCGCAGCGAGAACACGGTGACGGCGGCGAGGGCCGCGAGCAGGGCCAGGGCCGCGACGGGCGTACGGACCGCGGCCGGAAGGGTGCCGGTTCCGAGAAGCGACAGGAAACCCAGGATGCCGCCCGCCGCGGCGATCACCATCCACACGGCCGTCGCGCGCGCGGCGATCGGCGGGCGGGTCGTGCGTCGATCAGCCGGATCGACCGTGGCGGTCGGATCGACCAACACGAGGACGACTCCGTCCTCCAGCGCGGTCATCGCCGTCGAGCGGTCGATCTCGCGGCCCGACAGCCCCACCACGCGGACGTCGCGCTCGATCGGGGCACCGCCGGCGCGCAGCACGTCGACGACCCGCGCGTGCAGCGGCACCACGAGATCATGCCGGGAGGCACCGTCGATGAGCGCGACGCGTCGCCCCTGCATCACTTCCGCGCTCAACGGTCCCCCTCGTTCTCGCGCCGCCGACCCCAGGGCCGGCTCAACCGCACCAGCGTATCCGGCCCCGCGGAGGCGGTCGCGTCCTTTCCGCACGCCACCGGGGCTAAAGATGAGAGTTTTGTCATTTTTGAATAAGCGCAAGAGGGTTGTCGGCGCGCGGGGCATTACGTATGTTCGAAGGCCGGTGGGGGGCTCCGGTCACTCCATCGATCCCGCGCGCGGGGCCGAATCCCGTGCGTGCAGACATGATCCGCAACGCCCGGGCGCGCCCCGGAGGAACATCGAGGAGACAACGTGGCAGATCTCATCGCAGCCCAGGAGGGTGCGCTTCGTCGCGGGGCCGAAGCGGTCAACACCGCGAAGTCGGGCATCGACGAGCAGGTCCGAAAGGTCCGCAGCGAGCTCGACCAGGTGGCCGGGTTCTGGACCGGCGCCGCAGCCGGTTCCTACACCCAGCTCATGCAGCGCTGGAACGAAGAGACCACCAAGCTCAACAACGTGCTCGTCACGCTCGAGGACGCCCTCCGCGGCACCGAGCGCGACCAGGCGGCGTCGGAAGAGTCGCACCAGCAGACCATCGGAAACCTGGGCTCCCTGCTCGGCTGACCCGCTCGACACGAAAGAAGGAACTCTCATGCAGTCCATGTCCGTTCGTCCCGAGCAGGTCATCGCCCTCTCCGGTCAGATCCGCAACGGTGCCTCCGGCATCCGCACCCGCCTCGATGAGCTCGAGTCGCAGGTCAACGCGCTCCGCGCCTCCTGGGATGGCGAGGCGCAGACCGCCTACGACCAGGCCCAGGCGCAGTGGACCCAGTCCATCACCCGTCTGAACGAGCTGCTCCAGCAGATCGCCGGCAAGACCGACGAGATCGCCCAGGGCTACACCTCGACCGACAAGTCGGCCGCGGGCCGCTTCGCTTGACCCCCTTCGAACCGGCGGTCGCTGCGGCGGCCGCCGGTTCTCTGGGCTCCCGCGCCCCCGTCGCACGCGAGCCCGATCCCCTCGCATCCCGATCACAGAGAAACGAGTGATCCCCCATGGCCGACTCGATCTTCCTCAACCTCGACCTCGCCATCCAGCGCGTTCTGCAGCTGACGCAGGTGCCGGAGGAGCTCCCGACCGCGGGCGCCATCGAGATCGTCGACGGCAACGGCACGGAGCCGGCTGCCGCGGCGTTGACCCAGCGAGTTCGCCAGTGCGCGCAGGATATCGCCGCCGAGGTCGAGAAGCTGCGTCAGACCATTGCGGGGAGCGCCGACGCGCTCTCGCAAGCTGCGCAGGCGCTCCAGGAGACCGACACGTCGGGTTCGGCGATGGCGCAGAACGCGCTTTCGCTCGTCGAGTCGGCGTCGCAGCCTTCCGCCTCGCCCGTGCCGTCCTCGCCGGGCTCCAACGGGACCGGACGCTCCGTCATCCCCGGAGCACCCCAGTGACCCGACGTTCTCGCACCCTTCGTGCTCTGGCTGCCGCCGCTGTGACGAGCGCGCTCGCGGTCGTGGGGGTGGCGCCTGCTGCGCAGGCAGCAGCCGGGGGCGACTACGACTGGTGGTACGACACCTATCAGGTGCAGGCGGCGCACGACTCCGGTATCACGGGGGCGGGCGTCAAGATCGCCGTCATCGACACTCAGATCGATCCCGATCTGCCGATCTTCGAAGGCCGTAACCTCACCGTCAGCAACACCCAGATCTGCAAGTCCCGCACCGAGCCGGTGTCCGATGCCGCGACCGACCAATCCATCCACGGCACCACGATGGCCGCCCTGCTCATCGGCAACGGCACGGGAGCGAGCGGCATCCGCGGCATGGCCCCCGACGCCGACGTGACCTTCTACGGCTACGGCACTCTCGACTCCCGGCAAGAGGAGTACTGCCGCCCGAACACGGACGACGACGTCACGATGTTCGGCTACGCAGTCAAGAAGGCGGTGGACGAGGGTGCCAAGATCATCACCACGTCCGTCCAGATGAGGGCGTACGTGAACGACGCACCGGCCATCGCGTACGCCCTCGCGCGCGGGGTGACGATCGTCGTGGGCACACCGAACGCCGACACCCCCGTCGACAGCGGGACGGACGTGGCGAGCTTCAACGGTGTCGTAGCGGCGAGCGCGATCAACCGTCACAGCGACTTGCAGCGCGATGCGGCCGGTAACCTCTTCGTCATTCCGGACACCGACGTCGTCGCCGCGGGCGTCGACCTACCGACAGTCGGAACCGACGGCAACTGGGACTCGACGCGCGCGGCCGTGGGATCGTCGTTCGCTGCTCCGATGGTCGCGGGCATGCTCGCCCTCGCCGCGCAGAAATATCCTGCCGCCACCGGCAATCAGCTCGTGCAGTCGATGATCGCGACCACGACGGGTGAGCAGCGCGAGCCGACACGCACTGATGACGGCTACGGATACGGGGCCGCGTGGCTCCCGGGTCTACTGAGCGTCGATCCGACCACGTTCCCCGACGAACCGCCGCTCATGAGCAAGCCGCTGGGCACACCGACGCTCGATCAGATCGACACGGCCGAGACACAGGGTTTCGTCCCCGTCACCGTCCCCCGCAGCATGGACCAGTACGGAGACACGGGTTCGCCGTCATCCGGTTTCGACATCGCCTCACTCGTCATCTGGATCGTTATCGGCATCGGCATCCTGCTCGTGGTGGCCGCCGTCGTGATCGTGCTCATCGTCGTCGCCCAGCGCCGCAAGGCCGGAAAGGGGAATACACCGTGACAGGTACGTGGGAACAACGGCTGCAGAACCTCGCGGAGGGTGGCGTTCCGTGGGACATGCCCACGCGATTCGAACTCGCCAACGCCCTCGAATCGTTGAGGCAAGTCCTCGATGCGGCATCGCAGGACACCGGTATCGACGGAGATGCGGGAAACGCGGCGAGGGAGAAGTTCGCGAAGTCGGCTGTCGAAATCGATGAGCAGATCCGGTATCTGCGTGAGCACGTCGACGGTCGCCTGAATGACGCGAACGAGGTGCGTCGCAGAGCGCGGGATTCGGCGGCGTCATTGCCCGCGGGCGAGATGAACGGCAATCAGGAAGCGATGGTCCGCGGGGCGGCCGTCGGCGCGTCGATCGTCCTCGGGCCGGTCGCGTTCCTGGCCGGTGAGGGAGCGAGTCGCGCGATCAATGCGTACATGGCATCGCAGCGCGAAGACGCCGCACGCACGGCGGTCGAGACGCACTCCGGTGAGATGGATGCCGTGAAGCTGGACCCGCCGCCGACCTTCTCATCGACGGTGATCTCGGACCCGGTCTTTCCGCAGCGCGGGACGGAGGTGCCGTCAGGGGGGTACGGCTCGCAGCAACGCAGTTTCGAGTCCTATCCGGACTGGAACGTCTCCGGCGGCGGCTCCGTCGGCGGCGGCGGTGGCAGTGTGACTCCGCCTCCCGGCGGCGGCGGCGGTGTCACCCCGCCCCCCGGCGGCGGTGGCGGCGGCATCCAGCCTCCCCCGAACGAATACGGCCCGTTCCCGAACCCTCCCGGTCAGACCCCGGGCGGGCAGCCGCCGATCGACATCGGCAACATCCCGCCCGAGCCCACGCCCGACGGCCCGATCAGCGGCAGCCCCACCCTTCCCGGTGGCGTGCCGTTGACTCCCGGCGGGGGCGGCGGACTCGTCGGAACGCCCGGTGGTCCGGGAGCCGGGCTCGGCTCGGGCCTCGGAGCGGGACTCATCGCCGGCGGCGGCGGGGCGCTCGCACTCGGACGCGTCGGCGGCGGTGCGGGTGCACCGGGAGTACCCGGCGGCCGTCTCTTCGGCGGACCCGCGGGCGGATCGGTCGGCGCGGGCGGGGCCCGATCCGGTGGCCTGCTCGGACGTCCCGGTGCTGGCGCCGGTCTCGGGACGCGCGGCGTCGGCGGTCTCGGCGCGGCGGGAACGGGTTCGGCGAACTCCGCGGCTCGTGGCGCGGGTGCGCGAGCGGGCGGCCTCGGTGCCGCGGGCACGCGCGCCGGTGGTGTCGGCGGAGCGGGTGGCTCGGCCGCGGGCACGTCCGGCGGGCGCGCGGGTGCAGCGAACGGTCGCCCGGGTGCCGGCGCGGGTGGCGCCGGTCGTTCCGGCGTCGGAGCGGCCGGAACAAGCCGCACCGCGGGTGCCGGTTCGCGTGGCGTGGGCGGCATGGGCGGCCCCGGCTCTCGCTCGGAGCGCAAGAAGGACGAGGCACGCGGCCTCGCGGGTCCGATCGCTCCGCGCTTGGAAGACGACGAGCAGATCGGTCCCCGGTCCGAGAACGCCCAGGCCGGCGGCCGCGACGAGTGACCCGCGTCGCCCGATGACCTTCACCGACAAGAAAGAAGAAGATGTCTGATCGCATCTCCGCCCAAGAGGGCGCGCTCGTCCGTGGCGCCGAAGTGGTGATGGGCGCGCACGCCGACATCAGCGACAGCGCCCGCCGCGTGCTCGCCGAGCTCGACGAGCTCGCCGCCAACTGGTCGGGCGACGCCGCGAGCTCGTACAACGCGCTCGTGAACGAGTGGACGGCCGGAGCCACGCGCCTGAACGACGTGCTCGTCACGCTCAGCGCGGCCCTCCGTGCGACGGCGAGCGACCAGGAAGCGGTCGAGGAGCAGCACCGCACCACCATCCAGGGCCTCGGCTCGCTGCTCGGAGGAGAGTGAGATGGGCGATCTCCGCGTCACCCCCGAAGCGCTGCACGCCGCCGCTGCACGGCTGCGTTCCGAGAGCGCCCGCATCGACGCCGCCCTCGGCGGACTGGATGCCGAGGTCGCGCGCCTGCGCGGGAGTTGGGAAGGCACCGCGCAGGCGGCCTACAACAACGCCCAGCAGCAGTGGAGCGCCACCCTCGAGCAGATGCGGGACGCGCTGTCGCGCATCTCGAACGCGACCGACTCGATCGCCGACGACTACGTCTCGGCCGACCGGGCCTCGGCCGCGCGTTTCCAGTGAGCGCTGAGCGCCGGGCGGTGAACGATCACCGCTCGGCGCTCGGTCGACGCCGTGATCGACGGCGATAGGCTTTCGAAGTCTGACCGCAGGGGGCTTCGGTCCGGAAAGAGGGGGCCGCGGATGGCTGACGTCATGAACGCGACACGAGCGCTGTTGCGACTCTCCGTGCAGAGCGAGGGGCGCCGGCTCGACATCGCCATCCCCGCCCAGGTGCCGGTCATCGAGTTCCTGCCCGGGTTCGCCCGCTCGCTCGGCGTTCTCGACGCCTCGATGACGTCCGCGGGGTACGCCCTGCAGCGCGCCGACGGATCCACCGTCGACCCCTCGCTCGGCGCCTCGGCGCAGGGCATCGTCGACGGCGAAGTGCTCACGCTCGTCCGCGGCGGTCTCGTCGCGCAGCCGCGCGTCTACGACGACATCGTCGAGGCGGTCATCGACGCCACCGCCCAGCAGAACCGTCCGTGGACCACCCGCGACAACGCCCGCACCGCGCTGGCCGTCAGCCTCGCCCTGCTCGGGGTGTGCGCGGTCCTGCTGCTCGCGGCGGGCCGCGCCCTGCCCTTCGGGGCGCTCGTGGCCGGCGGAGGCGCCCTCGTGCTGCTCGTCGTCTCGGCCGTGATCGCCCGGCTCGGTCAGCGGGAAGCGGGCCAGGGCCTGGGCATGGCGGCATCCGTCTTCGCCGCCGTCGCGGGGTTCCTCGCGATCCCCGCCTCGTTCGACATGTGGGGGTGGCCGCTGGCCGCCGCCGGAGGCGGGGCCTTCATCGTCGCCGGCGTCGCCCTGGCGCTCACCCGCGATCGCGCCGAGCTCCAGCTCACCCCGCTCGTCGCCGGAGGCGCACTCGGCGTCACCGGCACGCTCGCCGCGTTCTTCCCGGCCCCGACGGTGTGGACGCTCATGGTCGGAGTCGTCGCGACGCTCGCCGGCGCCCTGCCCTGGCTCGCGATGAGCACGACCCGCCTGCGCGTGGCCTCCCCGCAGAACGACGTCGAGATCTTCGCCGATCCGCAGCCCATCGACGCCGACGACATCGCCGCCCGCGTCGCCCAGGGCAAGCGCATCCTCATCGCGCTCCGGCTGGCCCTCGCGGTGGCGATCATCGTGGCCACGCCCCTCGTCGCGGCGCAGAACGCCACGGGTGCGATCGTCTGCGCCCTCGCCTTCGCGGGCATGATGTTCCCCTCGCGCCAGACCTACGCCCGCTCCGGGGTGCTGACGGTCATGGCCACCGGCATCCTGGGGCTCGTCGTCGCGGGCGTCGTGGCCTCCCTGGCGCAGCCGGGCCTGCGCATCGGCATCCTGGTCGTGCTCCTCATCGCGACGGTCAGCGTCGTGACGGTCACCCTGCTCGCCCCCAAGACCCGTCTGCGCCTGATCCGCGTCGCCGACACCGCGGAGCTGCTCGTGCTCGCGGCGCTGCTGCCGCTCGCGGTGATCTCGTCCGGGCTGGCCTGACGCGATGGCCACCAAGGGCGATCTCATCGAGGCGCAGAACTTCTCGCGCCGACGCCTTCTCACCGCGTTCGTCAGCGGCGCCCCGGGCGGCAAGGAACTGCAGCCGACCGCTCCCCTGCGCGCCGTCATCGCCGCGATCGCGCTCACGGTCATCGTCGTCCTCGTCGGGGTCTTCTACGGACTCATCCGGCCGGGCCTGCCCACCGGGTGGGAGAACGGCAAGCTCGTGCTGGTCTCCGACACCGGCGCGCGCTTCGTCACCGTCGACGGCACCCTTCACCCCGTCATCAACACCGCCAGCGCGCGTCTGCTGCTGCCGGCGAACGAGTACGGCGTGATCTCGACCGACCAGGCCACCCTCGCGGGCACCCCCGTCGGCGACACCCTCGGCATCACGGGCGCACCCGACGAGCTTCCGCCGGCATCCGGCCTCGTCAACACGGGGTGGAGCGCCTGCGTGTCCGACGACGCGGCGCTCGACGTGCGCGTCTCGACCTCCACCGGCCCCACGCCTGCGCCGGATCGGGCCGTGGTCGTGTCGGTCGACGGCATCCTCCACGTGATCCAGGGCGAACGGAGCTTCGCCGTGTCGAGTGAAGACCCTGACGCCGTGCTGCGCGCCGCGGGCATCTCCGCGCTCGACCCCGTCACCGTTCCGGCCTCGTGGCTCGACCTCTTCACCGCGGGCACGGCGCTCACCCCGATCACCCTGAAGAACTACGGCGAAAGCGTCTCGGGAACCTCGCTACGCGTCGGTCAGGTCGTCCGTCAGGCGGGCGCGCCCGAGGACGAGCGCTTCCTCGTGCAGACCGGAGGGGTGCTCGAGACGCTGTCTCCGCTCGCGTGGCAGCTGTACCAGCTCGGCAGTGGCAGCGCGCTCAAGGGCGAGGTCACGGAAGTGACCGGAAGCGAGATCCGCGGTCTCGCGACGGCTTCGAAGGGCATCGGCGACCAGTGGCCGTCGACGGGCTTCGAGACGGTCCCGAGCGGTCAGCGTCCCTGCGCCGTGCTCGAGGGCGCCGAGGGCCAGGCGGTCACGACCCTGGCCACGCAGCCGACCTCGGCCGCCGTCTCGCCAGGCGTGCGGGTCGACCCGAGCCACGGCGCGCTCGTCCGCGCCGGCGGGCGCGGCGACCAGAACACCAGCGTGCTGACCCTGGTGGATGCCACGGGCACCGCCTACCCGCTCCCGAATGCGAACGACGAGACCATCGCCCGCCTGGGCTACTCGTCCGACGACATCGGTTCGATCCCCGACGGCTGGACGGCCCTGATGGCGACGGGTCCGTCGTTGAGCGAGAGCGCGGCGCAGCGCACCCCGGAGGCGAAGTGATCCGTCGCGCCGGGGCTGCGCGTCTCGGCGCGGTCGCGCTCGTCGCGGGCCTCCTGGCGGCCGCGGTGCCCACGAGTGCCCACGCCGCGCCGCTCGCGCCGCGTCCGGTGCTCTCGGCCTCGGAGGACACGTGCCTCGCCTCGACGCGCGTTCCCGACACACCCCCCGCCCTGGGCGAGCTGCAGAGCGCGGCTGCGTGGGAGATCACCAAGGGCGCCGGGGTGGTGGTCGCCGTCGTCGACTCCGGCGTGGCGCCCAACCCCCACCTCGACGCCTCCGTGCTCCCCGGCATCAACCTCGTCCCCGACGGCACGGACTCCACCGCCCGCACCGACGTCTACGGCCACGGCACGGTGATCGCCGGCCAGATCGCGGCACAGGTCATCTCCAAGTCGGGTGTGCAGGGCCTCGCCCCGGATGCCAAGATCCTCCCCATCCGCGTCTTCGCCGGCACGTCGGACCAGCTGAAGGACGCGGGGTTCGGTCCCAACACCGCGCGCATGGCCGACGGCATCCGGATCGCTGCGGACCTCGGCGCGCAGATCATCAACGTCTCGATGAGCACGACCGCCGAGGACGGCGGCCTCTCCTCCGCCGTCGCCTACGCGCGCGAGAAGGGGAGCCTCGTCGTGGCGAGCGCCGGCAACCGCGACTCGGAGGCCGCGGTCGAGGAGGACGACAAGGACGGCGTGCGCTACCCGGCCGGCTTCCCGGGCGCGATCGGCGTCGCCGCGACCAATACGTCCGGCGCCGTGACCAGCGCCAGCATCCGCGGATCGCACGTCAAGCTGTCGGCCCCTGGTCAGGCGATCGCCTCTTCGTGGCCGCAGGGCGGCGACTGCGTGGTGGCCGGCGACGCCCCCGCGACCAGCTACGCGGCCGCATACGTCTCGGCCGCCGCCGCGCTCGTCGCGTCCGCGCATCCCGACGAGACGCCCGACCAGTGGGCGTACCGCCTCGAGGTGACCGCCGTGCGCGGGCAGCCCGACGCCCGGTCCAACACCTCGGGGTGGGGCGTGGTGCAGCCCTACGACGCCCTCGTGCTCGTCCCGGGATCGGGCCTGCGCGGACCCTCGAACCCCTTCGTGCGGTCGTCCGCCTCACCCGACCCGACGGCGACGCCCGCCCCGGTGAGCATCACGGTGGGCCCGGGTCCGGATGCCGCGGCCATCACGATGGCGACCGGCATCGGTGCGGGGGCGCTGGTGCTGCTGGGCGCGATCGGCGCGATGGCGGTCTTCGTCAGTCGTCGCCGCGATGACACGGGCGCGCGCCGTCCGGCGCCGACCGGGCGCGGACTCTACGGCGACGACACCGCCACGGACTGAGGACGACGGCGCGATCGCGCCAGCGGGTGACGGCGCGGTCGCGCCAGCGGGTGACGCCGCGATCGCGCAGCGGCGCAGACACGCGACGGCGCGGTCGCGCAGCGGCGTTCACGAGACGGCTCGACCGCGCGCCTCCGCAATCGCGAGCGTCGACCCGCGGCCGTCGTCGCGCCGGGCTCCGCCCGCCGCCGGTCGCAATTCGAGACCGGCGTCACCGAGACGGAAGCGGGTCGGCACCGGAGCCGTGGCGCCGCCCGACAGCCGCTCGACGCGTCCGTCGTCGTGGACGAGCGTCACGCCGTTCGTCGAGTCGAGGTCGGTGATCGTCCAGCCGGTGACGGTCCAGTCGAGGCGGGCGTGCTCCTTCGACATCGTGCGGCTGTCGTCGTGCACGGCCACGTACTGCACCGCCTCGTCGGCGTTCGAGGGTTTGCGTCCCAGCACCACCGTGCGACCCGTGAGGGCGACCGCTGCGCCGTCGGGGAGCGCGAGGGTCCACTCCCCCCGCCGGCGCGAACGCGGGCGGGCGGTCTGCGTCGACTCGTCGACGGGAGCGGCGACGTCAGTGCGACCGGCCGAGCGTTCGGCCGTGGAATCCGTGGTCTCCGACACGCGGTCGCCGGTCGGGTCGCCGAGGTGCGCGTCGACCGCCTCCGCCTGAGCTGCGGTGGACGCGTCCGATGGCGTCGCCCCGGCATCCGGAGTCCGCGTCACGGGATCGCCGGAGACCGGCGCGGCGGGTGCAGGCGCCGCGGTCGCCGGAGCCGCTGTCGCCGCCACCCCGCCGTCGAGGGCCGTCGACGCGGCCTGCTCGACGTCGGCCACCGGCCCGTCCGCACCGATCTCGCGGGGCCCCGGCAGCACGGGGAGCGCGTACGGCTCATCGTGCTCCGGGGCGGCGCGGCGTGCTCCGGCTCCGGCGGCGGGAGGCATCGGAGGCGTCGTGGTCGCTCCGGCGGTCGGCATGCCCGGCACCGCCGCGATGGGCCCGTCGGCCTCGTCGGCACGGGCCGACTCGTTGACGGTGATCTGCACGGGGGCCGACGCCCCGGCATCCGCCGTCTGCGGGGTCCGCGCGAGGAGCATCGCCCACGCGGGCGGCAGGACCACCGCGAGCGCCGTCGCTCCGGCCCCGCGACCGCTGCCCTCGCCGATCCGGTTCGCCGCCGTCGCCTTGAGCACGAGCCCGTAGACGTTCACGAACGGCACGATCAGCAGCACGGCACGCACCGGGTCGAGCCGGCCCAGACGGAAGACCTCCGCCTCGTTCACGAGCGGCACCCAGGCACGCCACGGCTCGCCGCCGTGCGCGGCGATCACGCGCGACAGGCCGATCGCGTACCAGACGTGCAGCACGAGCGCGATCGCCAGCACCGCTCCGGCGATCGAGGCGATCAGGGTCAGGGCATCCATGCGTCCTCCGTCGACGGTCTTCATCGACGCTACCGTGCGGACGGCGCCGACGGGTGGCGCCGCACAGCGCCGCGGGACGTCCGACGCCGCGACGGCGCGCGCCGACCCCGTGCGCCTCACACGACGACGCGCGAGACGGCCACGGGCGGCGCCGCCGTCGACGCATCGGCATCCACGCGCCACGCGCCGCACCCCGCGCATCGCACGTAGCGCACGCGACCGACGCTCGTGGCGTGCACCGACGCGGTGACCCAGCCGTGTTCGTGGACGGATGCCGCAGCGGCGGCCGATCGGGTTCGGGAGGCGGTCATGGACCCAGCGTGATGTAATGCCCTTATGCACCTCAACCCTTACGGGGAGTACGCGGTCCTGCTCGCCGCTTCGCTCGCGAACGACTGGCCGGACGACCGCGCGGGGATCGAGGAGCGGACGATCGAGAGGGGGATGACGATGCGCTTCCCCGTGGCATCCGACGACCACGCGCAGACGCGGGCGGTCATCGACGACTGGCTGCGCGTCGTGGACGAGTCCGACCCGGCGGCCCGCGCCGCGATGTTGAACGCGCAGATGGCGGCCGTCGCGGCCTTCCCGCGCCTGACCGACCACGACGGCGAGGGGTGGCACCTGCACTACCGCGACAGCGACGAGGCGCTCCCGCGCGTGCTCGCGGCCGTCATCTCGGTCGGCACCTCACTGCACCTGGTCACCCGCGGAATGGACCGCCTCGGTCGGTGCGCCTCGGAGCCCTGCGATCGGGTCGTGGTCGACGTCACGCGCAACGGCCGTCAGCGCTACTGCTCGGTGCGCTGCGCGAACCGCGCCGCCGTCCGGCGCCATCGCGCCCGCGGCTGAGGATCGCCGCGGTCCCGGCCCGCGGCATCCGCCCTGGGCCTCACGCATCGGGCGTGTGCAACCGGGCGAGGTAGCGCTCCACGCGCACCGGCACGCCCCCGCGGTCGCTCAGCGACACGCCGACGATGACCGCGGTGGTGAGCGGGATCGCCCACGCCGCGGGCTGCGCGAACACCACCGCCCACCCGCCCGCGCCGCGGAGCATCCCGCCCGCCACCAGAGCCGCACCGCACGACACCGCACCCACGATCATGCCCGCGACCGCCCCGCGCGCGGTCAGACGCGACCACCACACCCCGAGCAGCAGCACCGGCGACAACGTCGACGCCGCGAAGACGAACACGAGACCGACGCTCGCGACCAGGCCGGCCGGCTCGGTCAGCAGCGCGACGGCGAGCGGCACCAGGGTGCACAGCACCGCCGACAGACGGAACGACCTCACCCCGCCGCCGAAGAGATCTTGGCTCACCACCCCGGCGAGCGAGACGACGATCCCCGACGAGGTCGCCAGGAACGCCGCGAACGCGCCCGCGACGAGCAGGGCCGTGAGCAGCTCCCCGACGACCCCCGGGAACAGGCGCGAGGGCAGGGCGAGCACGACCGTGTCCGCCAGCCCGGGGAGCGCGAGATCGGGGGCGACGACGCGAGAGATGAGCCCCATGGTCGACGACACCGCGTAGAACGCCCCGATGAGCACGATGACGACCACCGTCGTGCGCCGCGCCGACGCCCCGTCGGGGCTGGTGTAGAACCGCACGAGCACATGCGGCAGGCCGATCGTGCCCAACAGCAGGGCCAGCAGCAGCGACGCGGTGGCGTACACGTCGAGCGCCCCCGGTCCACTCTCGACGGGGAAGACCTGCATCGGGTCGATGTCGCGGCCGCCGCCCGACAGGGCCGCGAGCAGGAATACCGCGGGTACGAGCAGCGCCGTGAGTTTGAGCCAGTACTGGAACGCCTGCACCGCGGTGATCGCCCGCATCCCTCCCGCGGCGACGATCGCCGCCACCAGCACCGCGACGACGACCCCGCCGGTCCACGGGGGGACGTCGGCCACGACGCCCAGCGCGAGCGCCGCCCCGTGCAGCTGCGGCACGATGTAGAGCCACCCGATCACGAGGACGACGATGCTGGTGACCCGTCTGACGGTGCGGGACTCGAGGCGCGCCTCGACGAAGTCGGGGATCGTGTAGGCGCCGCTGCGGCGGAGGGGAGCCGCGACGAACAGCAGCACCAGCAGATAGCCGGCGGCGTAGCCGATGGGGAACCAGAAGCCCTCCGCCCCCGAGAGCAGCACGAGCCCCGCGAGTCCCAGGAACGTGCCCGCCGACAGGTACTCGCCGCTGATGGCCGACGCGTTCCACACGCTCCCGACGCTGCGCGAGGCGACGAAGAAGTCGCTGCGGGTGCGCGAGGTGCGGATTCCGGCGAACCCGAGGACCGCGGTGACCACGACGAGCAGACCGACCGCGGTCAGATCGAACACCGGGTTCATCCGGCCTCCCCGGGGTCGGCGAGCTGCCGATAACGCCGTTCATTGCGCGCTGCGGCGCGCGCATAGATGACGGCGAACACCAGGATCAGCGGATAGAAGCCGTAGGCGTGCAGCAGCCACGACAGGGGGACCGCCCACAGCACCGGGTCTCCGAGCGCGGGTAGAGCCGCGATGACCCCCGTCAGCGCCGCGGCCATCACCACGAACGACGTCGCGCACGCGAGAGCGAGGCGGAGCTGCGCGCGTACGAGACCGCGCGAGAACACCGCGTCGGCCTCGTCGGCCACGCGACCCGGTAGCGCGAACCCGCGCGTGAGCGGCCGGGCGACACGACCGGCGGTGGATGCCGTGACCCGCACGCGCGGCAACGGACGGGGGTCGGGACTCATGGCATCCGCCGTTCCCGTCGCTCCTCCGCGACCGGTTGCGCCCTCATCGCCGCATCGCCTCCCGCACGGCCGCGACGAGGCGGCGGCTGACGGGGAGCTCGATGTCGCCCAGCAGGACCGTGGGGGCCGTTCCCGACAGACGTACCTCCCGCACCGCGTCGCGATGGACGAGGTACGACCGGTGCACGCGCACGAAACCCGCGTCGGCCCAGCGGTCGGCGAGCTCCGAGAGGGTTACGCGCACCAGGTGATCGCCGGTCGGGGTGTACAGCCGCGAGTAATCGCCGTTGGCCTGCACCCAGCGCACCTCGGCCCGTCGCACCCACCGCGTCGCGGAGCCCACCGTGACGGGGATCGTCTCGTCGTCCGCCGCCTCGGCGCCCACCCCGGTGGCGAGGGCTCGCCCGAGCGCGCGGGACAGGCGTTCCACGCGGACGGGCTTGAGCACGTAATCCACCGCTTCGAGGTCGAAGGCCCGCACCGCTCCGGAGTCGTCGGCGGTGACGAACACCACCGCCGGGCGCACGCGCAGCCCCGCGAGGGCTCGCGTGAGGTCGAATCCGGAGATCCCGGGCATGTGGATGTCGAGGAAGGCCACCGCCACTCCTCCCCGCTCGAGCACCTGCAGCGCCTCCGCGCCGCCGCTCGCCGTGTGCACCACGTCGACGCGGGGGTCGGCCGACAGCAGCGCCGCGAGCTCGCGCAGCGCCGGAGCCTCGTCGTCGGCGACGAGCACCTCGACGCTCACGCGTGCGCCGTCTCGTGCAGCGGCTGCGATTTGGGCACGCGCAGACGCACCGAGGTGCCCGAGCCGACGTTCGTCTCGACCACGAGGCCGCCCGCGGGCCCGTACAGCTGGCGCAGACGCGCGTCGACGTTGCGCAGCCCCACGTGCGTCGACGGCGCGTCGAGGTCGAGCAGCGCCGCCAGCTCGTGCGGATCCATCCCCACCCCGTCGTCGTCGACGATCACCTCGGTGTGCGTGCCGTCGTCGATCGAGGTCACGGTGAGCACTCCTCCGCTCTCGCCGGGTTCGAGCCCGTGCCGAACGGCGTTCTCGACGAGGGGCTGCACGGAGAGGAACGGGATGACGGTCGCCAGGGTCTCGGGGGCGATGCGCAGCCGCACGGTGAGCCGCTCGCCGAAGCGCGCCCGTTCCAGTTCCAGGTAGGAGTGGATGCTGCGCAGTTCCTCCGACAGCGTCGTGAACTCCCCCTGCCGACGGAACGAGTACCGCGTGAAGTCGGCGAACTCGAGCACGAGATCGCGCGCCCGCGGCGGATCGGTCGAGATGAACGACGCGATCGCGGTCAGGGCGTTGTAGATGAAATGCGGGCTGATCTGCGCGCGCAGCGCCCGCAGTTCCGCCTCGGCCAACGCCGCCCGCGAGGCGTCGAGGCCGGCGAGCTCGATCTGGGCCGCGCACCAGTCGGCGACGTCACCGGTCGCGCGCACGAGCGGGCCTCGCGCCTGGTCGGCGAACGCGACGACCGCTCCCCACACCCGTCCGTCGACGACGATGGGCGCGCCCACCGCCGACCCGCCCTCCTCGGAGAACACCTGCCGACGTCCCGTGTCGTACACCCGTGCGGCGATGCGGCGCGCGGAGGTCGCCAGCGCCTCGGATCCGTCGAGCGCCACCCGGTCGGCCCCCGATTCGACGATCGCCACGGCATCCGCTCCGAGCAGCGCGCGCAGGTGCGTGGCCGCACGCTCGGCGTCGGGCTCGTCGCGGCCGCCGCGCAGCGCCGCCGCGGCGGCCGCGGCGACGTGCAGGGTGCGGTGCGTGGCGCGGTCGACGTCGCTGCCGAGATCGCGTGAGCCGCGCGCGAAGCGCCGGGCCGACACGAGCGCCAGGGTCAGAACCGCGCCGACCACGACACCCACGGCGCCCGCGAGCAACGGTGCGTCGAGCATCCTGGCAGCCTACTCAGCAGCAGCGGGCGCCGGGGTTGCGGTCCTGCTCGTCGGATCGCTGACGCCAGAACTGCCGCTCCGTGAGCGGCTGCGCCTGAGGGTGGTGCGCTCGGAGATGACGCACGTAGACGTCGTAGGCGCGATCGCCCATGAGGGTCGTCACGTACCACCGGATGCCACGGCCGACCCGCGCGAAGCGGATGCCCATGCTCTCGCGGGGGCCGGGGGCCGTGGCATCCGTGCGGTCCATGATCGACGGCCTCAGTGGTGCGACGACGCGGTCGGACGGTCGGGGTGGTCGGCCGGGAGGGCCTCCCACTGCTTCTCGATGGCGCGCTCCTCCTTCGTGGCGAGGAAGCCCGCCGCGGCGAAGCGGCGCGACGGAACCGGCGCGTCTTCGAGGTTCTCCCCTCCCCCGGCGCGCAGAGCCTTCGCCGTCACGATCACGGCCATGACGATCACGACGATCGCGAGCGTGACGAAGATCACCGACAGCACGCCCTGCACGAAGGTGTTGCGGACGACGGCCTCCATGGCGGCGACGCTCTTGGCGGTGCCGAATTCGGTCTTGCCCTCGGCCAGCGCCCCGCGGAACGCGAAGTGGTTGGCCCAGTACCCGACCGCCGGGACCGGCGAGAAGATCTTGTACATGGATGCCGTGATCGTCACGACCGCGGCGAACGCCAGCGGCACGGCCACGATCCACAGCCAGCGGAAGTACGAGCGGCCGCGCTTTGCGACGATCGCGAGCACCACGGCGAGCGCGATCGCGGCGAGCAACTGGTTGGCGATGCCGAACAGCGGGAAGAACGTGTTGATGCCGCCGAGCGGATCGGTCACGCCGAGGATGAGGATCGAGCCCCAGCCCGCGACCATGATCGCGGTGCAGATCCAGGCTCCGGGCCGCCACGAGAGATCCTTGAACTTCGGGATGACGGTGCCGATCGAGTCCTGGAGCATGAAGCGGGCCACGCGGGTTCCGGCATCCACCGCCGTGAGGATGAACAGCGCCTCGAACATGATGGCGAAGTGGTACCAGAAGGCCATCATCGCCTGACCGCCGAGGGCCTGCTGCATGATGTGCGCGAGACCGAGCGCGAGGGTCGGGGCGCCACCCGTGCGCGAGACGATCGAGGTCTCACCCACCGCTGCGGCGGTGGAGGTGAGCATGTCGGGCGTGAGGTTCACCCCGGCCAGGCCCAGTCCGTTCACGAAGGCGACGGCGCCCTCGACGGTGCCGAGGGTGGCGGCAGGCGAGGAGTTCATGGCGAAGTAGATGCCGCGGTCGATCGAGAGAGCGGCGACGAGCGCCATGATCGCGACGAACGACTCCATGAGCATGCCGCCGTAGCCGATGAAGCGCGTCTGGCGCTCCTTCTCGACGAGCTTCGGGGTCGTTCCCGAAGCGATGAGGGCGTGGAAACCGCTCAGCGCGCCGCAGGCAATCGTGACGAAGAGGAACGGGAAGATCGGGCCGCTGAACACCGGGCCCGTCTGGCCACCGGCGAACTCGCTGAACGCGGGGACCGAGATCTCGGGGCGCACGAGCACGATGGCACCGGCGAGCATCACGATCACGCCGACCTTCATGAAGGTGGAGAGGTAGTCGCGGGGAGCGAGCAGCAGCCAGACCGGCAGCACCGCGGCGACGAAGCCGTAGATGATGATGCCCCACGCGATGACGGAGCGGTCGAGGTGGAAGGCCGCGTAGCCCCACTCGGTCGAGGCCACCCAGCCGCCGGCGACGATCGCCCCGATGAGGAGCACGAAGCCGATGATCGAGATCTCGGTGATGCGGCCCGGGCGGATGTAGCGCAGGTACAGGCCCATGAACAGCGCGATCGGGATCGTCATCGAGACGCTGAACACGCCCCACGGGCTCTCGCCGAGGGCGTTCACGACAACGAGCGCGAGGATCGCGACGATGATCAGCATGATCAGCAGGCTCGCGAGGATCGCGGCGGTCCCGCCGATCTTCCCGAGCTCGTCGCGGGCCATCTGGCCGATCGTGCGGCCGCCCCGGCGCATCGAGAAGAACAGCACGAGGTAGTCCTGCACCGCACCGGCGAGGATCACGCCGACGATGATCCAGATCGTGCCCGGGAGGTAGCCCATCTGGGCCGCGAGCACGGGGCCGACGAGGGGACCGGCGCCCGCGATGGCGGCGAAGTGGTGGCCGTAGAGCACGCGGCGGTCGGTGGGGACGAAGTCCTTGCCGTCGGCCTTCCGCTCGGCGGGGGTCGCGCGGCGGTCGTCGGGGCGCGCGATGTAGCGCTCGATGACCTTCGAGTAGAAGCGATAGCCGATGAGGTACGTGCAGACGGCGGCGAACACGAACCAGATCGCATTGACGGTCTCCCCGCGCACGATCGCGAGCATCGTCCAGCCGAGGCCGCCCAGCAGGGCGATCCCGATCCACAGGGCGATCTTCGCGGGGGTCCACCGGCTCTCGAGCTTGTCGGGCGGGACCGCGACGGGCGGAAGGTTCGGGTCGGTGACGACGTCGTCGTCGACGGATGCGCTCATGATGCCTCCTGTTCGCGGCGCTGCGGACTCGCCGACACTAAGCGGATGCCGTGCCCCGCCGCCCGCGGCATCCGTCGATCGTGCGGTGAGCGGCGCGAACGGTGCGACGAGCGGCGCGGCGTGTCCAGGGATGGCGGAACATCCATGCCAGCGCATACGTTGCTGTGAGCACCGACGACAGGAGACCCCATGGCCGACGAACTGACCGTGACCCGCAACGACGAGGCGCACCGCTACGAGATCCACGTCGGAGACGAGCTCGGGGGGTTCCTGGAGTTCGAGCCCGCCGGTGACCGCGTCGAGCTGCCCCACACCGAGATCGACCCGGCCTTCAAGGGGAAGGGTCTCGGCTCGAAGCTCGCCGGTGAGGCGCTGTCCGACCTCGCGCGCCGCGGCGACACCGTCATCCCCTCGTGCCCGTTCGTCGCGCACTATCTCGGCGAGCACGACGTCGACGGCCTCTCGGTCGAGTGGCCCGAGGGCGCCGACGAGGCGTCGTGACCCGCCTCGACGTCGCCCCGCCCGAGGCGGAGGGCCCGGTCGAGTGCGACGGGCCGCGGGCGCTCGTGGTCGAGGCGCGCGAGGTGCCGCTGGGCGGCGTGCGCGGCATGGAGGTGCATCGCACCCTCCCGCACCGCTCGCTGCCGATGGTCGGCGCGTGGTGCTTCCTCGACCGATTCGGTCCGCAGCAGACCCTCATGCGCGTCGAACCGCACCCCCACATCGGCCTGCAGACGGTCACCTGGCCGATCGTGGGCGAGGTGCGGCACCGGGATGCCGTGGGCAGCGACGTCGTCGTGCGGCCCGGCGCCCTGAACCTCATGACCAGCGGCGCGGGCATCGCGCACTCGGAGTACTCGGTGGGCGAGGGACCGATCCCTCTCGACGCGCTGCAGCTGTGGGTGGCCCTGCCCGAGTCGCGTCGGCACGGCGCTCCCGCCTTCGAGCGCCACGAGGACCTGCCCGTGCTCGATCTGGGCGACGGATCCGACGCGGTCGTCGTGATGGGCGAACTGGGCGGAGTCTCGTCGCCGGCGACCGTGCACACGCCGATCGTCGGCGCGGAGTTGCGCCTGGCCGCCGGCGCCACCGTGCGGATCCCCTTGGACCCCACGTGGGAGTACGCCGTCTCCGGCATGGTCGGCGCCGCCGAAGCGACGACGGGGGTGGATGCCGTCGACGCCGACGCCTCGAGACGACCGGCGCCCGCGATCGAGCCCGGGTCGACGGCATCCGTCGATCACACGCGGCTGGTCTACCTCGGCAACGGACGCGACCACCTGGAGCTGCGCAGCGACGAGGGCGCCCGGGTCTTCCTGCTGGGCGGGGAGCCCTTCGAGGCCGACATCGTGATGTGGTGGAACTTCGTCGGCCGCTCGCACGACGAGATCGCCGAGGCACGCGAGGCGTGGGAGGCCCGCTCTTCCCGGTTCGGCGAGGTCGTCGACCACGGACCCGAGCGCATCCCCGCGCCGCCCCTGCCAGGGGTGCGGCTCACCGCGCGACGACGCCGGGTCTGACGGCCCGCTCGACGGAGGCCGTGCGCAGGGGGCGGGACGGCGGAGCCGCGTGCATCTTGGCAGCGTCGGGACGCCGCCTGCCCGACGCTCAGTACGTCGGCGCCGCCGGGAGCCCGAAGAACTCCTCGAGGGTGGTGTATCCGCCGTCGTGGTACGCCTGGGCGAGCTCCGGCCCGATGAAACGCAGGTGCCACGCCTCGGGCTCGTAGCCGCTGACATCCTCGCGTCCCTCGGCATAACGCGTGATGAAGCCGAACTCCCAGGCATGCTCCCGCACCCAGGCGCCCTGCGCCGACGCCGCCACGTCGTCGAGCGTCGCGCAGGAGCCGTTGCACGGCACGATGTCGACGGCCTTTCCGGTCTGGTGCTCGCTGAACCCCGGGCGTGCGCTCTCGCGATCGGCCTCGGCCACGCCGCCCACGGCGACGCGACCGGCGTACGTGGACTGCTGCGTGGAGTAGGAGCGGAAGGCGCTCAGATAGCCGATCTCGCCCACCCCCGCGTCGGAGGCCGCGCGGACCATCGCGCTGAGGGCTTCGGCGGGAGCGGCGCGCAGGGCCGACTGCTCCAGAGCGCGCACGTTGGACGGCATGACGAGGTCGCCCGGGTAGTAGTCGAGCGGATCGAGCGGGCGCTGCTTGTTGACGACGAGCCACTCGCGATCCGGGTCGCTGAGCGAGACGCAGGGGGCGAGTCCGGATGCCACCGCGGAGCGGAACGCCGCCCCACCGCCCGCGGCGGCGATCGCGGCGGTGTCGTCGCCCTGTGAGAGGGCAGTGGTGAAGGCCGGGTCGTCGCACGGGGTGGCGGTCGCGGCGACGGCGGCGACCTGCGGAACCGGCAGGCCGTCGTCGGGGACGGCGGGGGGCCCGGCGATCGCAGCCGACACCGCGGAGGCGTCCGCCGCGGCTGAGCCCTCGGCATCCGCGCCGCGCCCGAGCGTCGCGCCCCCCACCACCACGGCACCCACCAATACCGCGACCGCCGACCCGGCGACGAGGGCGAGGCGCCGCCGGCGCCGGAGCGGCAGGGCGCCGAGGAGGTCGGGGAGCCGACCTCTCGTCGCGCCCCGCGGCGTCGCGGCCGGTTCGTCGGGCCGCGCCGGGAGCGCGACGGCCCCGGTCGCCGCTTCCCGCAGCTGGCGTCGGGTGGGGGGCGCCGGGGGCACCGCTACAGCCGCCGTCGCGAGACGCTCGGCCTCCGCGCGCGCGGCGCGGCGGGGAGAGAGCTCGGGATCGGGGGACATCACTGCGTCCATTGTCCCCCGGACGCCCGCTGCGGTCGACCCGTGGCGGGCCGGTGGTTGCCCGACTCGCGTCGGACCGGCAGTCTGGGGACACCGTGAGCCGACCGGGGGGACCATGCTCGACGACGACGACCGCGCACTGATGCGCACCATCAGCCGCTACTTCGAGACCGTGAACCGCGTCGTCGCCGACGACCGAGCAGGTGAGCGCACCCCGCTCGGCGAAGAGCTGAGCGCCCATCTTGGCGTGGACGTCACCACACTCCCGGTCACCACCGAGACACTGTCGGCGCACCGCTACGTCGACGCCGACATCGCCCTGGATGAGCTCACCGAACGCGGCGGCGGACGCCTGATCGGCGTGACCGGGGGCGAGCAGCGGTTGCACGTGTCGGCATCCGAGCTGTTCGCGGGCCCCTACTCGCACTTCGCTCCCGGACCGGTGTCGTACGAGTCGCGCGATGTGAGCGCCACCGCCCAGCGGCGGGTCGTCTCGTTCGGCGTGCGGCTGCTCGCCTTCGACGGTCACCCGCTCGCGATCGTGCAGCGCTCGGCGAACCCGCGGTCCATGCCGTCGCAGCCCCAGCTCGAGGTGATCGGCGCGGACCCGGATGCCACGGCGGCGGCGCTCGCGGAGATCCGGCGACTGATGATCGAGCGCAGCGTGCTGCGCGGCCAGGTGCTGTCGTTCGTGCCGACCGAGTACGGGCACGAGGCCGGGGCCACCTTCCTGCCCCGCCCCGAGGTCGGCGCCGACGACATCGTGCTCGGCGAGGGGGTTCTGCAGCGGATCGTCGATCACGTCGTGGGCATCGGCGATCACCGCGAGACCCTGCGCTCCGCCGGACAGCACCTCAAGCGCGGCGTCCTGCTCTACGGTCCTCCCGGTACCGGCAAGACGCTCACGGTGCGCCACCTGCTCGCCCGCACACCGGAGACGACGGCCGTCGTGCTCACCGGGTCGAGCATCCGCTTCATCACCGCGGCGGCCGAGATCGCGCGCACCTTCGCCCCCGCCCTCGTCGTGCTCGAAGACATCGACCTGGTGGCGGCTGATCGCGGCTTCTCGCCCGAGCCCGTGCTGTTCGACGTGCTCGACGCCCTGGACGGGTTGGAACCGGATGCCGACATCGCCTTCGTCATGACCACCAATCACGTGCAGATCCTCGAGGAGGCTCTCGCCGCCCGACCGGGTCGCGTCGACCTCGGCGTCGAGATCCCGCTCCCCGACGACGCCGACCGACGCCGACTGTTCCGTCGCTACGCCCAGGGCCTGCCGCTCTCGGCGGAGGCGATCGAGGCCGCAGCCGACCGCGCGCAGGGCACGACGGGCTCGTTCGCGAAGGAGCTGCTGCGCGGCACCGTGCTCCGCGCCGCCGTCCGGGGCGAGGAGGCACCGACCGATGACGACCTGACCGCGGCCCTCGACGAGCTCCTCGACTCGGGAGCCGCGCTGACGCGCGTGCTGCTGGGGGCTCGGCCCGAAACCCCTCCACCGTCCCCCTCTGCGTACATCGCCACCGAGACCCCCTTTGTTCCGCGCCCCGGCGGCCCCTCGACGCAGGTGTCGCCCTCGGGGGAGATCGGCTACCACGACGAGACCAACGGCCACTGGGTCGCCCTCGACACCGTCGGCGACGACACGGTCGGTTCGATCGCGTTCGACCAGGATGCCGAAGACCCGCTCGTCGACACCTCGGAGCCGACCCACGAGCTGAGCTTCCCGATGCCCGTCTGGCACACCGTCTACGCCGCGCTCGGCAACACCGGCTCCGTCGAACGCGTCGGTGGCGATCCGGTCATCGCGGCCCGCACGGAACGGCTCCAGGCCGCCGGCAGCGCGGCGACCGCGCGGCATTCCGGCCCCCTCGCTCCCAGCGGATGGCCGCTCGACGACGCCGAGCTGGCGGTGTCGCTGGCGGACGGGGACGAGGAGTTCCTCGTGGAGATCCTCGCCGGCTGGCAGCGCGTGATCCGCGGCATTCTGGCGGATCCCGATCTGCCCGACGACGCACGCCGAGATCAAGAGGAGTCCCTCGAGGTGGGCACGGAGGCTCTGCGGTTCCTGGCCGCTCGCTTGTTCGCGTGAGGTGATCGTCCCCCGGTCGAGGGGTCCCACGCGGCAGCGCGGAGGCGTCAGGCGATGCCGCTGGATGCGACCTCGGCCGCCGCGAAGAGGGCGACGACGATGCTCAGCACTCCCGCGACCAACAGGAGCGAGGGGTGCGCGAGTCCGATGACGACACGCCGGGTGTGCGGCAGCTCCGTGAGGAACTCGTCGGGGATCCGATGGCGCTCGGGTACGCCCGCCCACCCGCGCAGGCGCGCGATGTACCCGACGCAGCGGAAGACGAGCACGGCCCAGAGCATCGCGACGATGAACGGCACGACCGCACCGAAGATCTCGAAGGCCTCGACCCATGCCTTCTCGGGATCCGCCCCGGTGTCCTCGGCCAGCTGCACCGCGACCGCCGCGCCGAGGACGACGGAGCCGACCCACAGGATCAGCGCGCCGAGGACCGCGAAGAACCGCGCGAAGAAGTGACCGAGGATGGACTCCTCGTACGCGAGATGCGTGCGCGGCGTCTGCGCGAGAACCAGCAGCGTCGCGCCGAGCGACGGCAGGGCGCCGAGCAGCGAGATGACGACGGCTGCGGTGTCGTCCTCGGCCCAGATCTCGCAGACCACGAGCAGCACCACCGCGACGCCGAGCCAGATCCATCCCGACAGGGTGGGATGCCGCACCACGAAGGAGGGATGCAGCGACTCCACCCGGCGCGCGGACACGTTCACGAGCGTGTGCCCCCACACGTGCCGGTCCGCATCCATGTCCGCCCCCTGTCCACCCGCGCGGGGCGGGCTTGGCAGCCACAGTAGCGGTTCGCGGTTCGTCCATGCGGACGCATGTGAAGAGGTCGGCCTTGCTTCCGGATAGAACATGTGTTCGACTATTCGCATGAGGTGGCAGGGTCAGCAGTTGGGCGTCGACGACACGGCGGCGCTGCCCGGCATGGAGCGCATCGACGGTCTCGTCCGGTCGGTCTCGACCCCCGAGTTCGCGGGGATGACGTTCCACGAGGTGCTGTGCAAGACCGCCCTGAACCGCGTGCCCGGCGCGTCCGCCATGCCGTTCGACTGGACGGTGAATCCGTATCGCGGCTGCAGCCATGCGTGCTCGTACTGCTTCGCCCGCAAGACGCACGAGTATCTCGACCTCGACTCCGGTGCCGATTTCGACTCGCAGATCGTGGTGAAGGTCAACGTCGCCGACGTTCTGCGGACCGAGCTGCAGCGCGGATCCTGGGCGCGCGAACCGGTCATGCTCGGCACGAACACCGACCCCTATCAGCGGGCCGAGGGGCGTTACCGCCTGATGCCCGACATCGTCGGTGCCCTCACCGACACCGGAACACCCTTCTCGATCCTCACGAAGGGCACGCTTCTGCGGCGCGACCTGCCGCTGCTGGCGGACGCCGCCCGGCAGGTGAAGGTCTCGCTCGCGATGTCGATCGCCGTCTTCGACGACGCTCTTCAGCACTCGATCGAGCCGGGAACCCCCAGCGCCGAGGCGCGCCTCGAGACGGTCCGCGCCGCGACGGCGGCGGGATTCCGCGTGACGGTGTTCCTCATGCCGATCCTCCCCCACCTCACCGACTCGATCCCGGCGCTCGACGACGCCCTCGCCCGCCTGCGTGCGGCCGGCGCCGCGAGGGTGGTCTACGGCGCACTGCACCTGCGCCCGGGCGCCAAGCAGTGGTTCTTCGAGTGGCTCGAACGCGAGCATCCGCACCTCGTGTCGTCGTACCGCGGCCTCTATCCCGGCGTCTCGGTCACCGCACCCACGGCGTACCGCACGTGGCTCGGCAAGCGCCTCCGCCCTCTGCTGCGCCTGCACGGACTCGACGGCTGGGACGAAGACGACCACCCACGCGGTCGCCCGCAACCGGGACTCGCGGCCCGCACCCCGGCCACGAGCAGCCTGGGGCCGGTCCGCACGACCCGGGGCCTGGCATCCCCTCGCCCCCGGGTCGCCCCGGCGAGCGAGCCGAGGCTGTTCTGATCGGTGGCCGCATATGTCGTGCCACAGACCGCCACCCCGCACATTCCCACGATCCGATTTATGCCACAGGCTGGGAGGCTCCCTGGATTGAGTCCCAAGCGGTAGCGTCGGGGACGATGCGGTCGCACGAGGGAGAGTTGGCGCGCTGATGGACCTCAATCCGGAGGGGCGAAGCGAGTGGATCGTCGCGGAGTCGGTGCGTGACTTCGTTTCGTGGGACGGCATGACCAATGACCCGGTCGTGCACATCCCCGAAGAATGGCCGGCGGTTGGGCCCGCTGTGCCCGAAATTCGGAGCCTCATCTCGGACGGGTTCGGACTCTACGTTCAAGGCGTCTTTGACCTGGAACAGCTCGGGGAGACAGCCGCGGAACTCGCCGTTTTACACTGCGCCGCTGGCCCAGACGTCAGAGGCGCAGACGCGCTGCCGCGGATGACTTCCCTGCGCTACCTGTACAACGACCCCTACAAGGCCGCCGCCATGCCCACGGTTGATTTGTCGCAACTCGCCGAATTGGAACAGGTCAACATCCACGGCCGCGGTCTCCTGAGTGCTTTGAACGCACCCAATCTGCGCGACGCATGTGTGGAGATTCCATCCCTCACGTCATCGACGCCGCTGTCTCCTTCTCTTCGATCCCTCGTCGTCGTGTCACCGGAGGTTGACTTCGAGCATCTCGCCGGCAGCCTCCCGAATCTGGCACGTCTGTCCCTCCTCGACTGTCGTCAGATCGACCTTTCGCCCATCCGACGACTGCGGGGTCTCGAAGAGCTACATCTCGTAAACGTTCGATGCATCGACCACGCGGAGGCGCTGACGACGCTGCCCGCACTCAAGCGGCTGAGAATCGATGGCACATCGAGAATGACAGGGCTCGCCAGACTCCTCGAGCTGACGGTTGACAGCTTCTCGGCATACGGCACCGCCTTCGACTCGAATTTCGCTGCCGCGGCGAAGCGCAAGAATTGGCACGTCACCCCCGCCCCGAACGCGGCACACAGCCACTTCGATCTCATTAAGAGCGATAGTGGCCCGGTCGAAATACATTTCACTGACTGGGTTTGGCTCGCCGAGGCCCTCGGCGGCGATGAACACGAACTGCCCACGAGCTTCGAGCTCGAAACCGCGCTGGAGCGCGTCATCGCCGAGCAGCCAGAGCATTTCCCTCGGACTCACAGCTTCGATTCCGAAGGCGACGCCTTCATCGCGCAGACGAGCGATGAAGCAAACGCGCTCGAACTACTCAAAATTTGGGACCGCGTCCTATCCGATCCCGCCGAACTACGCCGCCGACTCCGCCGGCGCGACGACATTTCCAGCGTGTGAAGCCGCCCCTCCCGACCGCCCGTTCACCCAAAGGCCAACAGCGTGGGCACGAAGGGAGGCAACCGAGTGACGCTGCATAGACGGCGGGCGTCCAACCGAGAGAGACCGGCGACAAATCCATACAGCTCCGACCCTCGAGATACCGCGGGGTCTTCCGGTACGGAGAAGCCCCCGCCGCGCGAACGCGAGCGGGGGCTTACCGGTGTGACGGATTACGACGTGACGTCGGAGAGCTGACGACCCGAGATCTCCTCGAGCACGTCGTCGCCCAGCTGCGTCGGCTCGAACGGCGCCTCGATCTCCGCACGGTCGAGCAGCTCGGTCATCCGGCGCTGACGCTGACGCGTGATGAGCGTCACCACCGTGCCGCTGCGACCGGCGCGACCGGTGCGGCCCGAGCGGTGCAGGTACGTCTTGTACTCGTCGGGGGCGTCGGCCTGGATGACCAGATCGATGTCGTCGACGTGGATGCCGCGAGCGGCGACGTCGGTGGCCACGAGCACGTTGACGCGACCCGAGGTGAGCTTCTCGAGGTTGCGCGTGCGCTTCTGCTGGTTCAGGTCGCCGTGCAGCGCGACGGCGGCGATACCGGCGTCGTCGAACTGCTCGGCGAGCATCTCGGCGTAGGCCCGGGTGCGGGCGAAGACGAGCGTCTTGCCCTCGCGATCGACGAGCGAGTCGAGGATCTGCGCCTTGTCGCGGTGCTCGATCACGAGCACGCGGTGCTCGATCGTGCTCGAGTCCTGGTCTTCACCGGCGACCTCGTAGACGGCCGGCTCGACGAGGAACTCGTCGACCAGGGCCGCGACCTCGCGGTCGAGCGTGGCCGAGAACAGCAGCTTCTGGCTGCCCTTCGCGGTGGCGCGCAGAATGCGCTGCACGGGCTCGAGGAAGCCGAGCTCGCACATGTGATCGGCCTCGTCGAGCACGGCGACCTGCACCTGCGAGAGGTCGAGCTTGCCCTGGTTGAGCAGGTCTTCGATGCGACCCGGGGTGCCGATGATGATGTCGACGCCCTTCTTCAGCGCACCGACCTGACGCGCCTGGGGGACGCCGCCGTAGATCTGCGTGGTGAAGAGCCCCACGCTGCGGGCGATGACCTGCACCGTGCGGTCGATCTGCAGGGCGAGCTCGCGGGTCGGCGCGAGGATGAGCGCCTTCGGCGCGCGACCGAACTCACGACGCTGACCGGCCTGGGCGCGCAGGATGCTCTCGACGAGCGGCGCACCGAAGGCGATGGTCTTGCCCGAGCCGGTGCGGCCACGGGCCAGAACGTCGCGTCGCTCGAGGATCGGCGCCACGGTCGCGGCCTGGATCGGGAACGGCTTGTCGGCACCGAGGCCCGCGAGAGCGCGGACGATGTTGTCGCCGAGACCCAGCTCGGCGAAGCCGGCGCCGGTCACGGTCGCGGCATCCACCGCTTCGGCCTGCAGTCGCTCGTGCACGACGTCGACGCGCTGCTCGTGCTCGGCGGAGCGCTTCGGGCCGGCGTTCCAGTCCGAGCGGCTCGGGCCGTCGGCGCGACGCGGACGCTCGTCGAACGAACGGGCGGGGCGGTCGCCGAAGTCCCGACGGGGGCGCTCGTCACGGTCGAACGACCGCGCGGGACGATCGTTGCGGTCGAAGGAACGAGCCGGACGCTCACCGCCGTCACGACGGGGACGGTCGTCCCGATTGAACGAACGCGCCGGGCGATCGTTGCGGTCGAACGAACGCGCGGGACGGTCGTCGAAGGAACGCGCCGGACGGTCCTCGCGGTCGAAGGACCGGGCGGGACGGTCGTTCCGATCGAACGAACGCGCCGGACGGTCATTGCGATCGAACGAACGCGCCGGACGGTCGTTCCGGTCGAAGGACCGGGCCGGGCGCTCACCCGCGTCACGACGCGGACGCTCGTCACGATCGAACGAACGCGCCGGGCGCTCGTTCCGGTCGAAGGACCGGGCGGGACGGTCGTTCCGATCGAACGAACGCGCCGCACGGTCGTTCCGGTCGAAGGACCGGGCGGTACGGTCGTTCCGGTCGAACGAACGCGCGGGACGGTCGTCGAACGAACGGGCGGGACGGCCGTCGCGAGCGGACTGGCGGATGCCACGGGCCTCGTCGCGGCCGGCACGATCCGATGCGCTCCACCGGCGCTTGTCGGGGGCGGCCTCGGTCTCGGCGCGGTAGCCGCGGTGGTTGGGGCTCTTGCTGCCGGGCTTGACGGGCCCCTCGACACCGGGACGACGCTTGCGGTCCTGGAAGGAGGTCTTGGCGCCGTAGCGCGGCTCGAAGTTCTTCGCGGCGCGGCCGCCGGCGGGCTTCTTGTTCTTGGGCATGGGGGACTTCCTGGGTTCTGTTCGCGCGAAACAGCGACACCGCTCGTGGCGGTGAGATACCCGGACTGTCGTCGGCCGGGGGCCATTCACTGATGATGGTCGAGGCCGCGATCGCGTCCTGTCCATCGGCCCCTTGGACTCACAAACCCATCCGCGCATCACACGCGGTGTCCAGAGCCGACCGCCCCACGTTACAGCCCGCGCCTGGGAATGGCATCCACGCCCGGCGTCGACACCCCCGCCGCCCCTCGTCCCACTTCTTGCCAGTCCCGCCCGCCCACAGGCACCAGGACTGGGACACGCACCGTCACAAATGGGACACGCCCCACGACCCAGCCGCCCCGCCCGCCCCCCTCGTCCCACTTGTGGTGACTGCCGCCCGTCGCCAGCCACCACAAGTGGGACACGCACCGCCAAAAGTGGGACGAGGATCTACGCCGCGCCTCTACGGCGTCTGGACGAAGATGGACGCATGGCAGACACCGACGCCCACCCCATCACGGTGGCGATCGAGCGGCGCATCGACCCGACGCGCACCGCCGAAGCGACCTCCTGGATGCAGGCCGGCACCGACCTCGCGACCGCGTTCCCGGGCTTCCTCGGCTCGGGCTGGGTGCGCGCGGGCGAGGACAGCGACCTCTGGTACATGCTGTACCGCTTCCGCGACCTCACCACGCTCGAGCAGTGGGAGACCTCCTCGCAGCGTGAATGGTGGCTCGACTCCGGGCGCCCGTTCGCGCGCGAGGAGCGCACCGAGCGGCGCACCGGCATCGAGGGGTGGTTCGACGCCGCGTTCGGCTCGGTCCTCGCCCCGACGGATGCCACGACCTCCCCCGTGCAGCAACCGGTGCCGCCCGCTCCCCCTCGGTGGAAGCAGGCCGTGACGATCTGGGTCGGATTCTTCCCCACGAACCTCCTCGCGTCGTGGTTGCTGGGCTTCGTCCCGGGGTTCGCCGAGATCCCGCTGCCCCTGCGTGTGCTCGCCACCACCCTCATGCTCACCCCCGTCATGACCTACGCCGTCTTGCCGTGGGTCACCCGGCTGCTCCGTCCGTGGTTGCAGCGTCCGCCCCGCTCCCGAAAGGCCTCGTCATGACCGCTGATCCCACCGGCCGGCGCTTCCACCTGCGCGGCGCGCACTCCTCCGCCGAGATCGCCCAGGTCGGCGCCGCTCTGCGCGCGCTCACCGTCGACGGCGTCGATCTCGTGCCCCGCTACCCCGATGACGTGCCGACGCCCGCGGCATCCGGGGTCGTCCTCGTCCCGTGGCCGAACCGCATCCGCGACGGCCGGTACTCCTTCGACGGCGCCGACCTGCAGCTGGCGATCAGCGAGCCGAAGTTCGGCAACGCGAGCCACGGCCTGCTGCGCTTCGGCGCGTACGAGCCGATCGAGCAGTCCGACGAACGTCTCGTGCTCGGGGCCGACGTCGTCCCGCAGACCGGCTATCCGTTCCACCTGCGCACGCGTGTGACCTTCTCCCTTCGGAACGACGGACTCCACGTCGCGAACGACATCGAGAACGTCGGAGCGACGGCCGCTCCCGTCGCGCTGGGCGTGCACCCCTACCTGCAGATCGGCGGGGTTCCCACCGCCGACCTCGTGGTCCGTTCCACCGGCACGACGACGCTCGTCCTCGACGACCGCAACATCCCCGTCGACGAGGTCCCCGTGGGTGCGGGCACCGATTTGCGCGCGGGCGTACGCCTGGGCGACGCCGCTCTCGACAACGGCTATCGAGGCCTGGACAGGGATGCCGAGGGCCTCGCGCACCACACCCTGACCGCCACCGACGGGGCTCGCGTCGAGCTCTGGCAGGACGAGGGGTTCCGTTGGGCGCAGGTGTTCACGACCGACCGCTACCCCGGCCACTCCCTCGCCGTCGCGATCGAGCCGATGACGGCGCCCGCTAACGCTTTCGCCACGGGGGACGATCTCGAACGGCTCGAACCGGGAGACATTCTCCACCGGGAATGGGGAGTTCGCTTCTCGGCATAGATGTCCATGTCCCCCATTTGGGGGACATGGAATCTCGCATATGACCTGGGGAAAGCTGGGACAACCCCGTACCTATTTCGGCGACGCGAACGATACCATTCGTCGTGACGGATTTCCGTCAAGGCCGGGGGCGGCAAAGGGTCACGGTTCGCCCCGGTTCATACCCGAATGAGCCGACGGGGGCCGAGGGTCTCGCGATGTGGGGGGATCCTCGTTCCGTCACGAGGAAAGATCCCCCATCATGAGCAGCGCGCTCCGCTCCGCCGTCCCCTTCTCCCTGTCGACGTCGCACCTGACCGGCCTCACCCGCCGTCTGCGCTCTCTCCCGTCGCTGCACGTCGGGGCCGCCGCCCTGACCGTGCTCGTGACGGGCCTGCTGCTGGCGATCGCGACGACGAGCGACCCGCTGTGGTGGCAGCTGCATTTCAGCCAGCTGGGAATCTTCGGCGACCTCTCGAGCGCGTTCTTCAACACCACGCTGAAGGTCAGCGGGCTCATCGTCGTGGTCTTCGCGTTCTGCGTGCGCCGCGACGTCCGTCGGCTCGGCCGGGGACCGGTGCGCCGAGGTGCTGCGACCGTGGCATTCATCTGCCTGAATGTCGTCGGCGTCAATCTCGCTCTCGTCGGCTGCATTCCGCTGAACACCGACAAAGACCTCCACGATCGCGTCGCGGGCTCGATGGTCCTCGGTTTCCTCGCCCTGCTGATCAGCGCGCCGATCATGTTCAACCGCCTCGGCAAGCGGATGGCGATGAGCACCGCGATCGCCACCGTGTGGCTGGTCGTCTCGATCGCCCTCTTCGTCTCGGCGACGATCAACCTCGCTCTGTTCGAGACCATCTCGTGCACCGCGATGTTCGCCTGGTCGGGAATGTTCACGCATGTGCTGGCCGGCGCCGCCTCACGGACCGTGACTCCCGCGCACTCGGACTCCTCGCGCTCCGGCGCCCACCTCGCGGGTCGCCGCGCACGCAGCCGCCGTCTGGCCGGCTCCTTCGGCGTCGTCTCCTCGACGACCGCCGCCGCGTCCGTGTCGCGCACCCGCTTCCCGCGCGTCAGCGGCCCGGGTCGCACCTCTCGTCGCATGAGCGTCCTCACCCTCCTCGCCGGCCGCCCCGCCTCGTCGCTCGCGGCCGACCCCGAGGGACGCAGTGGCCGCCCCGCCTCGTCGCTCGCGGCCCGCGCCGGAGGACGCATCGACCGCGCCCCGTCGATGCGCACGGTCGGCGCAGACCGGCTCCGCTCCGCTGCCGCGTCCACGGCACGCGGCCCCCGCGCGGGAGCGACCACGACCGACCCCCACTCGACGCGTTGGCTCGCAACCGTCACTCGGACGAACGCCCGCGACGACGCCGCAACGACCTCGGCTCCCCTCGCGGCGCGGGGCCCCGCGGCATCCGCCGCCCGCCCCGCGATCGTCGCTCAGGCGGCCGGGTGCGGACCGCGCCGCGGACGCACCGCCGTGACGAGCGGAGCGAGCCCCGCCGCGGGCCCGCGCGCCGTCAGTGCTTCTCGCGCAGCTCGCGTCGGCTCAGCAGGTGCCCGTCGTCCGCGATCGGGGCAGCGCCCGTGGACGGCGACGACGCCTCGTCGCGCGCGCCACGCCGCGCCCGTCGACGTTCGCTCGCTCCTTCGATGAGGTTGTAGAGGGTCGGCAATACGAGCAGCGTCAGGAACGTCGACGACACGAGGCCGCCGATCACGACGACCGCGAGCGGCTGCGAGATGAACCCACCGTGGCCCGTGATGCCGAGGGCCATCGGCACCAGGGCGAAGATGGCGGCGAGCGCCGTCATGAGGATCGGCCGGAGGCGTCGCGCCCCACCGACGATCGTGGCGTCATGGACGCTCAGCCCGCGCGCACGGTACTGGTTGACGAGGTCGATCAGCACGATGGCGTTCGTCACGACGATGCCCACGAGCATGAGCGCCCCGATCATCCCGGCGACACCGAGCGGCACGCCCGTCACCAGCAGCAGCAGGATGGCGCCGGTGGCGGCGAACGGGACCGACACGAGCAGTTCGAGCGGCTGGCGCAACGACTTGAACGTCGCGACCATCACGACGTACACGATGAGGATCGCCGCGAGCAGCGCGAGACCGAGCTGACCGAAGGCGTCCTGCTGGTCGGTGACGGCCCCGCCGACCTTCGCGGTGGCTCCCTCGGGCAGCTGCACGTCGGCGAGGGCCGCGTTCACGCTCGCGGAGGAGCTGCCGAGGTCGTCGGTCGTGGGGGTGACCGTCACGGATGCCGTGCGGAGTCCCCGCGCGGTGGTGATCGAGGGCGGAGTCTGGCTCTGCTCGACGGTGGCGATCTCATCGAGGCGCACGGCGCCGCGGGCGCTGGGGATCTCGAGGGCGCGCAGATCGTCGATGGTCTGCGGCGGGTTGGCCGTCGCGAGGTACACCGTCACGCCCCGACCGTCGAGCTCGACCGTGCCCGCCTGGCGCGGCTGCTGGGCGCCCGACACGAGGGCGCCGACGGTCTGCTCCGAGAGGCCGCGCTCGGCGGCCGCGTCGCGGTCGACGCGCACCGACACGAACGGCAGCGAGGCCGACAGGCTGCTGGTGACCTGGCCGATGCCGTCGCGTCCGTCGAGACCGGCGACGACCGCGTCGTTCGCCTGCTGCAGCGTCGTCGCGTCGGGCGCGGTCACGTCGACCGTGATGTCGGTCGAGCCGAAACCGCTCCCCTGTGCGGAGACCTCGATCTCACCGGCATCCGTCAGCTTCTCGAGTTCGGTGCGCACGCGCTCGCGCAGCTCCACCTGGTCGGTGCCCGACTGCGAGGTGATCGAGTAGGTGATGCCCGAACCGCCCCCCGAGAAGGCGTCGCGCAGCGCCGAGCCGCTGGAGCCGATCGAGGTCTGCACCGTCTGCACGCCCTCGGTGTCGAGCAGCACCGCCTCGACCTTCTGCGCGGCCGCGTCCTCGGCCTCCAGGCTCGGGGCGGATCCGATCTTCTGCGTCACGGTGAAGGTGTTCTGGCCCGAGTCGCCCAGGAAGTCCGTCTTGAGGAGCGGCACCGAGGCGAGCGTGCCGCCGAGCACCAGCACGGCGAGGCCCAGGGTCACCCACGAGTGCTTCAGCGTCCAGCTGAGCACCGGAACGTAGGCCTTCTGCAGACGCGAGGGGGGCGCGTCGGCCGCTTCGGGGTCGATGGCGTTGCCCTCGGCATCCCGCACGACCTTGCCCGGCTTGAGGAACCACGACGCCAGCACGGGCACGATCGTCAACGAGACCAGCAGCGACGCCGCCATCGCGATCGTCACCGTGAGCGAGAACGGGCGGAACAGCTCCCCCGTGACGTCGCCGACGAACGCGATCGGCAGGAACACCGCGACGGAGGTGATCGTGGATGCCGTGATGGCGGCCGCGACCTCGCGCACGGCCCGGATGATGGTGGGGATCTTCTCCGCATCGCCGACGTAGTGCCGCTTGATGTTCTCGATGACGACGATGGAGTCGTCGACGACGCGGCCGATGGCGATCGTGAGGGCGCCGAGCGTGAGGATGTTCAGCGAGTAGCCGAAGGCCTGGAGCCCGACGAAGGTGATGAGCACGCTCGTGGGGATCGAGATCGCGGTGACGAGCGTCGAGCGCACCGACATGAGGAAGATCAGGATCACGACGACCGCGAAGACGAGACCGAGGAGCCCCTCCTGCGCGAGCGCCTCGATCGACTGCGTCACGAACGGCGCCTGGTCGAAGACCACGGTGAAGGTCGCGCCCTGGCCGAGCTGCGACTCGAGACCCGGCAGGGCGGCGAGCACGCCGCGCGACACGTCGACGGTGTTGGCCGCGGGGAGCTTGGTGACGGCGATGGTCAGCGCGGGTTGGCCGTCGACGCGAGAGAGGGTGGTCACGGGGTCGGTCTGCAGCTCGACGGACGCCACGTCGCCGATGGTCGTCCGCCCCGCCTGGAACTGCGCGGCATCCGTCGGCACGAGCGGAAGGGCGGCGATCTCGTCGACGCTGGTGAGCTTGGTGCCCGTCTGGACGGTGAGCGTCTGATCGCCCTCGGTCAGCGAGCCGCCGGGGAAGAGCACGCCGTTCGCGTCGAGGGCGTCGGTGATCGCCTGCTGGCTGAAGCCGCGGTCGCCGAGCTTCGTCGTGTCGGGGGTGATGGTGACGCGCTGGCCGGTGCCGCCGACGATCTGGGCGCCGTTGACGCCGTCGACGTCTTCGAGGTCGGGGATGACGCTGGTCTGGAGGATCGACTGCGTGGCTCGCGCGTCGGTGAAGCCGGTGACCGCGAGCTGGATCACGGGGAAGTCGTCGATGCTGGCGGAGGCGACCGTGGTGTCGGCCGACTCGGGCAGCTGATCGTTGATGCGCGCGATCGCGGCCAGGATCTTCTGCTGCGCCGCGGCGAGATCGGTGCCGTAGGTGAACGACGCCGACACGATCGAGGAGTTCGTCGTGCTGGTCGCGGTGGTGGACTCGAGACCCTCGACCCCGCGGATCGCGTTCTCGACGGGCGTCGACACGTCGGCCTCGACCACCTCGGGAGAGGCGCCCGGGTACGTCGTGACGATCGCGAGCTGGGGGAACTCGATCGAGGGGATGAGCTCCTGCTTGAGGCTCGTCAGTGCGAGGCCGCCGAAGATCGCCGCGACGATCGTGACGAGGGCGATGAGGGCACGGTTCTTCAGGCTCAGAACGGCCAGGTACGACACGAAGGACCCTCCGGGATCACAATTCGATACAGGGGTGTATCGAAGAGCCAGTATCCCATGCCCCTCCGCGGCCCGGCGCGGCTCAGAGCAGCGAACCCACCGTGAGGCCGAGGGCGGCGGCGAGCACCGACCCGACGAACGACAGCACGGCGTACGACACCGCGGCCCGCGTACGCCCCTCCTCGGCGAGCAGGGCGGTGGTCACCGCGACCGCACTGAAGGTCGTGTACCCCCCGAGCAGCCCTGTGCCGAGGATCCAGCGCCACGCCTCGTCCGCCGGGAGCGGGCTCAGAATGCCGAGCGCCAGCGCCCCGGTCAGATTGACGACCAGGATGCCCCACGGGAACCGTTCGCCCGTGCGGAGGCGGATCGTGACGTCGAGCAGGTATCGCAGCGCCGCGCCGACGCCGCCGGCGAAGGCGACCGCGACGAAGACCAGGGGCGTCATCGTGCGCGCCCCCCGCGCCCGAGCAGCACGCCGCCCCAGGCGGCCGCGGTGCCGACGATCACCGTCGCCACTCCCCACCACAGCAGCGCGAGGTCGGCCGACTCCACGGCGAGCGCACTGTAGGTGGTGAATCCGCCCAGCACCCCCGTGCCGATGAAGAGCTGCACGCGCTGCGCGCGCGAGGACTCCGGCATCCGGGCCCGCCATCCGAACAGGATGCCGATCGCGAACGCCCCCACGACGTTGATGATCGGCACGAGGGCGGAACCCAGGTCGTCACCGAGACCGAGGGTGAGTCCCGCGCGCACGGCCGTGCCGATGGCACCGCCCACCGCGACGAGGACCGCGTCACGCCACAAGCTCACCGCGCCACCCTACGCCCGCACGACCCCGCCTCCTCGCGGCGGACGGGCCGCCATCCGCATACGACCGACGCCGCGGCCCCCGCAACCCCCGCGACAGCGCGAGCGCGACCGGCGCAGGATGCCGAGCGTCGACGCACACGGGAGGTGTCCATGCTCGGACGAAGAGGGGTCGCCGCGCTCGCTCTCGGGGTGTCGGTCCTGCTCACGGCGGGGTGCGGCATCCGCATCCCCGCCGACCCGGACGGGACGCTGGATGCCGTCGAGGGAGGGACGCTGCGGGCGGGCGTCTCACCGAACGGCGACTGGATCCGCCTGGGCGATGAGGAGCCCTCGGGCACCGAGGCCGACGCGCTGCGAGCGTTCGCCCGGGCGCACGACGCCACCGTCGAGTGGACCGTGGGCAGCGAGGAAGCACTCGTGCGCGACCTCGAGAACGGCGATCTCGACGTGGTCGCCGGCGGCCTCACCGACGAGACGCCCTGGACGGACAAGGCCGGAATGACCCGTCCTTACGCCGAGTCCACCCTCGCCGACGGGACGTCCGTGCAACTCGTGATGCTCGTCCCGCTCGGCGAGAACGCCTTCGTGTCGGAACTGGAGACCTTCCTCACCGCGGAGGCCACGCGGAAGGGGACGGCGCCGTGACCGCGTCGACAGCGAGGTTCGGGCGGACGACGCTGCCCCCGCGGCAGGCGCAGGTGCTGCGACGCGCCGTACGGCTGGAGTGGATCACCCTCGCCTTCCTCGTCGTCACGGCCACCGCGGTGTTCCTCGTCCTGGGCAACTCCCAGGCGATGAAGGCCGCCTGGATCGAGGACCTGCTGTCCTTCATCCCTCCGCTGGCGTTCCTCGTCGCGGTGCGCCTGGCCCGGCACCGCCCCACGGTGCGGCATCCCTACGGGCTGCACCGCTCGGTCGCCGTGGGGCACCTCGTCGCCGCCGTCGCCCTCACCGCGATGGGCGGGTTCCTCGTCGTCGACTCCGGCATCGGGTTGCTGACGGCCGAGCACCCGACCATCGGCACCGTGAATCTTTTCGGCGTCACGATCTGGCTCGGCTGGCTGATGATCGTGGTCATGGCGATCACGGGGATCCCGCCGGTCATCGTCGGCCGCATGAAGCTCGGTCTCGCGCGCGAGCTGCACGACAAGGTGCTCTACGCCGACGCCGACATGAACAAGGCCGACTGGATGACCTCTGCCGGCACGATCGTGGGCGTCCTCGGCATCGGCGTCGGACTGTGGTGGATGGATGCCGCGGCCGCCCTCTTCATCGCCGCCAGCATCGTGCACGACGGAGTGAGCAATCTGCGCGCGGCCGTCGTCGACCTGATGGACGCCCGCGCGACGACCTTCGACGACAGCCGGCCGCATCCGCTCGTGGGACGGGTGGACCAGTATCTCTCGGGACTGCCCTGGGTCCGCGCGGCGGGGAGCCGGGTGCGCGACGAGGGCCACGTCTTCCACATCGAGGCCTTCGTCGTCCCGCACCGCGGAAAGGTCGCACTGGCCGACATCGAAAGCGCCCGTGAGGGATGCGTGGGCCTCGATTGGAAGGTGCAGGACGTGGTGGTCGTTCCGGTCCCCGAGCTGCCCGACGTGGTCGACGCCGTCACTCCCCGAGGATCAGGCGCCTGATCGCGGCATCCTTCGATCCGCCCAACTCCATCGTGCGGCCCTTGCGGTACAGCGAGAAGACGCGCGGATCGATGTAGCTCGACCGCGCCACGGCAGGGGTGTTGCCGAGCGCCTCCGCCGTCGCGCGGACAGCGGCGACCTCGGCCTTCTTGCGTTCGTTCTTGCCGCCGACGGCTCCCACCTTCGCGAGCGACTCGGCGGCCATGATCGTGCCGCGGAGCGTGCGGAAGTCCTTCGCGCTGAACGGTCCTCCGGTGAGGGAGCGCACGTACGCGTTGACGTCACCCGGAGTGAGGGGAACGCGTCGCCGACCACGCTTGTAGCTCAGCAGCGCCGCTCGCGGTCGCCCCAGCGCGAGTTCTTCGATGAGGGATGCCAGTTCGGCGTCGTGCACGCGCAGATCGGCGCGCTTCCCGCTCTTCGCCGGGAACGACAGCCGGACGAGATCACCTTCGACCGTGGCATCCCTGCGCTGGAGGGTGGTGAGCCCTCGGCTGCCGTTCGTGACGAAATAGCGCGCGTTGCCGACGCGGGGCGCGACCAGGTCGAGCAGGCGGAACGACACCGCCAGCACGCGCTCCCGGTCGATCTCGCTCCGTCGCAGCGACTGCGTCACGCGAGCGCGAGCGCGCGGGAGGGCTTCGGCGAGTTGCAGGGCCCGGGAGAACTTGCCCTTGTCCTGACGCTTCGACCAGTCGGCGTGGTACGTGTACTGGCGCCGCCCGGCCTCGTCGGTGCCGACCGCCTGGATGTGGGCGTTCGGCTCGCGCGCGATCCACACCTCCCGCCACGCCGGAGGGATGACGAGACCGCGGGCACGCTCGGCATCGCGCTCGGGGACGGCCGCGCCGGTGTGATCGACGAAGCGGAACCCCGACCCCGAGCGCACCCGGCGATACCCCGGATCCTCGTAGGGCCGAACGCGGATCAGTCGGGCCATGCGCGTCAGTGCGAGCGGAGCAGGTCGATCAGCTCCGCCTTCTTCTTGCCGGAGTAGCCGGTGATGCCGAGTTCCTTCGCGCGCTTCTTCAGCTCGTCGACGGTGCGGTCCTCGTAGTTCTCGGCGTGACCGCCCTTCTCACCGATGCTGTCGCGTCCCTGCGCGGCGGCGGCGTTCGAGATGCGGGCCGCCTTCTCCTTCGAGTCGCCCTGCTTGCGCAGCTCCTCGTACAGCTCGGGGTCCTTCAGGCTGTTGGATCCTCGCCCCTGGGGCATGGCCGTCTCCTTCCGTCGAGGATCCGACGCTACGGGCGCGCCCGTCGCGGCGTCCGCGGGGTTGACAATCTCGCGGCTACCAGCCGGTTTCGCGCAGCGTCAACCCCACCGACAGCGACCCTCCCCGGTGGCACGGTGGATACCGATCATCCGTTGCATGCGGCGTCGCCCGGAGCGCAGCGGATGGACCTACTCGCCAGGTCCCGCGCCATCGCGCGGGGAAGAAGGAGCCCCCCATGAACATCTTCCTCATCATCATCATCGTCGCCGCGATCGTCATCGCCATCTTCAGCGGACTGGGCCAGGCGGCGAACTTCCTGCTGTGGATCGCCATCATCGTCGGCCTCATCGCCCTCATCGTGCTGCTGTTCCGCCTCATCAGCGGACGCAAACCCGTTTGACCCCATCGAGCGCGACGCGTTTCGGGTGCGCGTCGCCCTCGACTCCCGGCGGGTCTTCCCGCCCCGGATGCCACGTCCTCACCGAGGGCGTGGCATCCGTCGTTTCCGGGGGTCCCGGTCCCTTGGACAGGCTCAGAGACCTCCGGAGCGGCACGGAGCGGAAAGCGATTCCGCGCGACGCCACGTCCACGCGGAGGTGGCTGAGCCCGTCGAAGCCACCGGCCGCCGCCACCGCCCACGCGGCAAGGGTTGACTCGAACGCGATATATCGCGATACTCTCCTCAACGCGATATATCGCGAGTGAGGAGACCAGACCATGGAGAAATGGATCGTCCACCCGGGCGAGACGCGCGTCATCGACGTCGCGGCCCTGCGCGAGCTGAAGATCGGCCTCGTCGGCGGACAGGTCGACGTGATCGCCCATGACGAGACCGACGCCCGCATCGAGGTGCACGGCGTCACCGTCAAAGACCTCCGTATCGAGATGGTCGACGGCCGTCTCGAGATCGACCACCCCCAGCTGCGGTGGGACAACTTCCTCGAGGTCTTCCGCAACTTCGGTGCCGATGGCCCCAAGGCCGAGATCAGCGTCGCCGTGCCGCGCACCGTCGCCCTCACGCTCGGCGTCGTCAGCGCGAGCGCCCTGGTCGCGGGCCTGCGCAGCGACGTGCGCCTGAACACCGTGTCGGGCGACATCATCGTCGACGGCATCGAGGGCGACGTCGACCTGAACGCCGTCTCCGGCGACCTGCAGGTGCGCGAGCTCGACGGCGCGCTCAGCGCCAACAGCGTCTCGGGCGACGTCGCCGCCACCGGCCGCATCACGAAGGCCTCGATCGACACCGTCTCGGGAGCGATGCTCGTCGACTCGAGCGGTCACACCCAGTCCATCTCGCTCAACTCCGTCAGCGGCACCGCGACCATCCGCCTCGATCGGTCGCTCCCGGCGAACTACGTCTCGCGCTCGGTGAGCGGCCGCGTGCAGATCGACGGCATCGTGCGCTCGGGCAAGGGCCCCACCACCTATTCCGGATCGACCGGCACCCTCGCGGGGAGCTTCGTCGACGTCCGGGCCAACACCGTCTCGGGCGAGATCACGGTGCTGCGCCGCGGCATCTCGGGCCTGCGGCCCGAGGAGCTCGCCGGAGAGGAGGAGTGGTGATGAGCCCCGTCTTCTCCCACGGCGATCTGCGCCTGTACATCCTCAGCCTGCTCGACGAGGCACCCCGCCACGGTTACGACCTCATGCAGGCCCTGTCCGAGCGCACGGGCGGCACCTATTCCCCCTCCGCCGGCACGATCTACCCGCGCCTGTCGAAGCTCGAGGAAGAAGGGCTGGTGACCAAGACCGTCGACGGCCGCAAGACCGTCTACGAGATCACCGATGCCGGACGCGCCGAGGTCGCCGAGCGCTCCGGCGACCTGGAGGGCATCCAGGCCGGACTCGCCGACAGCGTCCGGCTCATCGCCGACGAGGTGCGCGGAAGCGTCCGCGACGCGATGCGCAGCCTGCGCGCCGACCTCGCCGCCGCCTCCCGCGAGGAGCGCGAACAGGCGCGGACGACTCCCGCCGACGACGCCCGCTCACGCAGCCGTGAGCAGCTGTCGCGCGCCGACGCGGCGATCACGGAGTTCCGCGGCCGCGTGCGCTCGGAACTCCGCGCGCACGTCGCCCGGGGTGGCGAGCTCTCGGCATCCGGGGTCGACGGGATCGAGGAGGCGCTGCAACGGGCGTCGGACGCCGTCGCGCACGCCCTGCGGGGCTAGGGCGTCACTCCCACGGCAGCTGATCGTCGGCGCCGGCCGGCTCGCCCACCGGGACCACGAGCACCGGTCGGCGCTGACGATGCGTGAGCCGGGCCGCGACGGATCCGGTGAGGAACTCCCGCAGCGACTCGCCCAGCCCGCGCTTGCGCGTGCCGACGACGAGCAGAGAGGCCTCGAGCTGGTCGGCGAGATGGATCAGCGCGAGCGCGGGGTCGCCGATCTCCTGCTGCACGCTCCAGCTCACATCGTCCCCGGCCAGGGCCTCGGTGGACGCGCGGCGCACCTCCTCGAGCGCCGCCTTCGACGCCGCACCCGCTACGTCGACCGTGGAGGAGTGCACGTAGCCGTCGGGGTCTTCGAACGCGACGAACCGGGTCGTGTCGACGTGCACGACCACGAGGGGCGCTCCCGCGAGCGCCGCGTAGCGGGCCGCCTCCCGCACGACCCGCGGCGACTGCCCGGGAACCACTCCGGCGATCACCGCTCCCGCGGCGACGTGCGAACGGGACTGTTCGGTCATGGCTGCTCCTCTCGCCACACCGGCGCCGAGCCGCCCGCCGCCCGCGCCCTCTCGGGCCGGACGGCTGGGCCGGAATGCGCCGTGATATCCTGGCTGTTACTCTTACCGGCTCGGTCCGGAACCGCAATACGCAGGGCCCGCAATGCGGCCCTCGACGTCGATCGTGAGGGGGTCTCGCATGGGGCGTGGCCGTCAGAAGGCGAAGAACACCAAGATCGCCCGTGAGCTGAAGTACGACACCTACTCGGTGAACTACTCGGCACTCGAGCGCGAGCTCGGCGCACCCGCGGCGGGTGAAGACGCGTACGTCGACAAGTGGGCCGACCAGTACTCCGACGAATACGAAGACGAGAAGGCCTGACGCCTTCCGCTCGTTTCGTTCACGCGCCGACGCCTCAGCGTCGGGTGAGCGACAACGCGATTCGCCGACCCTCGACGCTGAACGGCGGTGACGACATCGTCACCGCCGTTCGCACGTCCACCTCTCGATGACCATGCCCTGTCGCGTCGGTCACCAGGTGCGCCCGGTGCGGCGCTCCCACGAGTCCTCGATGCTCTCGCGCCGCGCGACGACGATGCCCGCCGGCACGGCGCACGCGACCGCCAGCCCGAGCAGCACGAGGGCCGCGGTCCACCCGCCGGTGATCTCGTGGGTCAGGCCGATCGCGAGTGGCATCAGCGCCGCCAGGCCGTAGCCGACGCTCTGCACGAGACCGCTCAGGGCGACCGCCGTCTCGTGCGCACGCGTGCGCAGCCCGAAGAGCACGAGCACCATCGGGAAGAGCAGGGGCGGGATGCCGATCAGCACCACCCACAGCACGGTCGCCGCCGTCGGGGCGAGAAGCAGGCCGCCCGCCCCGAGCAGACCCGAGATCACGGCCGCCGCGTAGAACGGCGTCGTCCGACCGATGCGCTGAACGAGCAGGGGAACGACGAGCGACACCGGCAACCCCATGAAGGAGAACAGCGCCAGCAGACCGCCGGCCGCGGCGGCATCCACTCCCGCCACGTCGATCAGCAGGGGCGGGAGCCAGGCGAACAGGCCGTAGGCGATCGAGGAGTTCACCGCGAACGTGACGACGAGGGCCCACGTCTGCGGCACCCGCACGACGCGCGACAGCACCGAGGTGCGGGGCTCTTCCACCATGTCGGCGCGGGAGGCCCGCGCCCGAAGGCTCATCGCGATCCAGGGCACCACGGCCGCGAGCGCCACGACGGCCCAGACGGCGAACGATCCGCGCCACCCGACAGCGTCGGCCAGCGGGACCGCGACCAGCGGTGGCGTGAAGGTCGCGACCGCCATCGTGGTCGTGTACACGGTGGTCATCAGGCCGATGCGCTCGGGGAAGTACTTCTTCACGACCGCGGGGATCAGCACGTTGGCCACACCGACCGCCGCGAACACCCCCGCCGTGGCGGCGAGGAGCGTCCACGCGTCGACCACGGCCGCCCGAAGGCCCAGCATGACCGCCGCGACGACGGCGGCGATGAGCACGCTGCGCTCGAGACCGAGGCGGCGCTCGATGGCGGGCGCGACCATGCCGGCGAGCGCGAACGCCACGGGAGGGGCCATGCCGATGAGACCGACCACCGCGGCCGGGAGCGCGAAGTCGCGGCCGATGATCAGCAGCAGCGGCGACAACGACGCGACGGCGATGCGCAGCGTCAACGCGAGCAGCACGATGGCCGAAGCGGCCAGCGCGAGCGTTCCCGCCGCTCTCGCCGGGGTCAAGACTCCTGACTGCCCTCGACCCAGGCGAGGTACTCCTCCGACACGGTGCCCGTGACGTAGCGCCCGTCGAAGCAGCTCATGTCGAGGTCGACCAGGTCGGTGCCCTCCATGATGGCCGCCTTCAGGTCCTCGACCTCCTGGTACACCAGGTAGTCGCAGCCGAGCTCCTCGGCGATCTCCGGGATCGTGCGCCCGTGCGCGACGAGCTCGTGACGCGAGGGCATGTTGATGCCGTAGACGTGGGGGTAGCGCACGGGAGGTGCGGCCGAGGCGAACGTGACGCTCTTGGCCCCGGCATCCCGAGCCATCTGGATGATCTCGCGGCTCGTGGTGCCGCGCACGATCGAGTCGTCGACGAGGAGGACGTTCTTGCCCTGGAACTCCGTCGACATCGCGTTGAGCTTCTGGCGCACGCTCTTCTTGCGCACCGCCTGCCCGGGCATGATGAACGTGCGGCCGACGTAGCGGTTCTTGTAGAAGCCCTCGCGGTACTCGATCCCGAGCTTCCGGGCCACCTGCATCGCCGCCGGACGTGCCGAATCGGGGATGGGCATGACCACATCGATGGCGCCCGCGGGAGTGTACTTGGCGACCGTGTCGGCGAGCCGCTCCCCCATGCGCAGGCGGGTCTCGTACACCGAGACGCCGTTCATGACCGAGTCCGGACGCGCGAGGTAGACGTACTCGAACGAGCACGGCGCGAGCATCGTCTTCTCGGCGCACTGCTGGGCGTGCAAGGTGCCGTCGAGGGTGATGAAGACCGCCTCACCCGGCTCGACGTCGCGGACGACCTCGAAGCCGCCGTTCTCGAGCACGAGGGACTCGGATGCCACGATCCATTCGTCGCGCGGCTCACCGCCGGGCACCTGCGCCGCGGGACGCTTGCCGAGGATGAGCGGACGGATGCCGAACGGGTCGCGGAACGCGAGCAGCCCGTAGCCGGCGATGAGGGCGATCGAGGCGTACGAGCCCTCGACGCGCTCGTGCACGCGACCGACCGCGCGGAAGACCTGCGCGGGGTCGAGGTCGGGTCCGGTGATCTCGGACTGCAGCTCGGAGCCGAGGATGTTGACGAGCAGCTCCGTGTCGCTGCTGGTGTTGAGGTGACGACGGTCCTTGTGGAAGAGCTCGGTCGTCAGCTCGCGCGTGTTCGTCAGGTTGCCGTTGTGCACGAGCACGATGCCGTAGGGGGCGTTGACGTAGAAGGGCTGCGCCTCTTCTTCGTTGGATGCCGTGCCCTTGGTCGCGTACCGCACGTGCCCGAGGCCGATGTCGCCGAGGAGGGCGCGCATGTCGCGCGTGCGGAACGCCTCGCGCACCTGGCCGCGGGCCTTGTGGATGTGGAACACGCCGCTGGACTCGGCCGTGGCCATGCCCGTGGAGTCCTGTCCCCGGTGCTGGAGGAGGAGGAGCGCGTCGTAGATCTCCTGGTTGACCGGGCCCTGCCCGGCCATGCCGACGATGCCGCACATGGGGTGTTACTTCGCTCCGTTCGCCGGGTGACCGGCATCCGCGTAGGTTCCGACGAGACGGACGGCGCCGCCGTCGACGCCCTTCGCGCCCTGTTCGTAGTCGCCCTCGGGGCGCTGGTCGTCGCGGACGACGCCCACCTGCCAGGTGGCGATGCCGTCGGCCGTGAGCGCCGCGGTCGCCGCATCCGCGATCTCGGGCGCCACGACGGCGAGGAAGCCGATGCCGAGGTTCCAGGTGCCCTCGGTCGCGGTGAGGTCGAGTCCGCCGATGTCGGCGAGCACGCGGAACACCGGCGACGGGCTCCACGTCGAGCGATCCACGTCGACCCACGTGTTCTGCGGGAGCACGCGCGCGAGGTTCGCGGCGATGCCGCCGCCGGTGACGTGACTGAGCGAGTGGATGCCGGAGCCGACCGCCGCGTCGTCGAGCAGACGCAGCAGCGGCGAGGTGTACAGGCGCGTGGGCTCGAGGAGCGCTTCGCCCCAGGTTGCGCCGAGCTCCGCCGAGGCCGAGCCGTAGGCGATGCCGGCGCCCGTGATGATGTGACGCACGAGCGAGTAGCCGTTGGAGTGCAGGCCGCTGGAGGCGAGGGCCAGGACGACGTCGCCGTTCTTCACGCGGTCGGCGCCGAGGACGCGGTCGGCCTCGACGACGCCGGTCGCCGCTCCCGCGACGTCGTAGTCGTCGACGCCCAGCAGACCCGGGTGCTCGGCGGTCTCGCCGCCGACCAGGGCCGTGCCGGTCATCGCGCAGCCGCGCGCGATGCCCGCGACGATGTCGGCGATGCGCTGCGGCACGACCTTGCCGCACGCGATGTAGTCGGTCATGAACAGCGGACGCGCACCGACCACGACGATGTCGTCGACGACCATGCCGACGAGGTCTTCGCCGATGGTGTCGTGCTTGTCGATCGCCTGCGCGATCGCGACCTTGGTACCGACGCCGTCGGTGCTGGTCGCGAGCAGCGGCTTGGCGTAGTCGCGCAGCGCGGAGGCGTCGAAGAGACCGGCGAAGCCGCCCACGCCCCCGAGCACCTCGGGGCCGTGCGTGCGGCGCACGGCGGACTTCATCAGTTCGACGGCGAGATCTCCGGCGGCGGTATCGACGCCTGCGGCGGAGTACGGGTTTTCGTGGGGAGCGGAGGCCACCGCAACAGACTACCCGGGGTGACACGCGCGGGTGTTCCGGGCTCGACGCAAGGCCCGCCCCACCCGCCGCCGCGCCTCCCTACAATGACGCCATGACGGGCGGCCAGCCGGAATGGGTGATCCGCGAAGACGCGGCTCAGCCGGTGCTCGTCGCGCTCTATCTGCGCCAGGCGCTCGGCATCCGCTCTCCGGAGGAGCTGCCCGCACTCCGGCGCGTTCCGTCGCCGATGATCGACGAGCGGACGGATGCCGCACAGCAGCAGCTCGAGCGCGAGTGGCGCAGCTATTGGGCGCTGACGGTGGAGCCGCAGGCGCACCCCTCGCCGGTGCCGCTCGAACTGGTCGACGGTTTCGACACCCTCGTCGCCCTGCCGGTGGAGGGCGCCGATGTGCTGCGCAAGGCCATCGCCCGGCACGCGGACGACGCCGTCGACTTCGCCCGACTCGCCCACGATCGCTACGCCAGGGAATCCGCGGCTCGCCCCGGGGTGTCGTATCGCGCGTACGCGAGCGCGATCGCGGCGCACGAGCGCGCCGTCGGCCGCCGGGCGCACTCGTTCGAGCTCAACGTGCAGGTGCTGCCGCTGGCTCAGCGGGGCGTGTGGTGGATCGGTTCGCTCACCGTCGCGGTGACCGACGGTCTGCGCAGCGACGTGGTCGCGTTCGACACCGCGATCCACCCGATCATCGCCGAACTGGCGTGAGGGTCAGACCTCGAACTGCTCGTGGTCGACGGTCACCTGGCGGGTGCGTGCGCCGAGGGCGCGCTCGAAGACGAGGGCGACGATCGCGGCGACCGCCACTCCCGCCACGACGCAGATGAGCGCCGTGAAGCCGAAGACCTGCATCTCGGAGTACACGACCTGCGTGTAAGGGCTCACGTCGCTGCCGTCGATGGCGACCGTGAGGATGAGGGCCACGAGGATGCCGAGGAAGGCACCCGCGGCCAAGAAGACGCCGTACTTGGGGGCGCGGCGCACCGTGACGGTCTCGATGTCGTCGCGGACGTACACCGGTCGTTCGGGAGCGGGTTGGTCGGACATAGGCATATTCTCCCACCGCTGCGCCGCGAGCGGGTCGGGTTCTTCGGCGTCGAGGCACCGGCGGCTCCCACGTGGGGGCGGCTCCGCGGGCGGTGGCCTTTCGGCGGGCGACGGCCCGACTACGAGCAGACCGTGATCGCGCGAAATGACCCGCGATTCGCGCGAAGAGCGAGTCATCTCGCGCGTCGATGGTCCGTTGGAGGCCACGGCGGCGGGCGGGGGCGGCCGAGGGGGCGGCGGGCGGGGGCGGGCGCGGCGCAGCGGGTGGCCGGGCGGGGGCACGGCCAGGCGGGCGCGGGGAGCGGCTAGGGGCGCAGGGGAAGCAGCGCGCTCAGATCGGCGCGCACCCCGGATGCCACGATGCGGCCGGCGGTGACGGCATCCGTCCAGTGCTCCTCGCCGGTGGCGACGGCGATCCAGGTCGCGGCGTCGGTCTCGACGACGTTGGGCGGAGTGCCGCGCGTGTGGCGCGGGCCCTCGATCACCTGCACGGCACCGAAGGGCGGCACGCGCATCTCGACGGAGTTGCCCGGCGCCTTCTCCGCCAGCAGCTGCAGCAGGTAGCGCACCGCGGTGGCGGTCGCCGGGCGGGGAGCGTCTCCGGCGGCCACGGCGGCGAGCGCGGCGCGTCCGTCTCCGGTCTCGATACGGCGGGGAGGCATGGCTCCCACGCTACTCGGGGGGCGACGGGGGCGGGCCATGGGCGACGCCTCGGACGGGGGCGACGACCGACCCCGGGGGCACCGCGATCGGGGCGCGGCGGTTCCGGCGAGGTTCCCCACATCACGTCAGCGATCTGCGCAAACTCAGCTCCCCTGGGCCGTTGTCGACTGAGGTTGCGCAGATCACGGTGCCTGCGAAGGCCCCTGCGGCGCGGGCCCGCGCCCGACCGGGAGCCACAACCCCGGGAGCCCCCGGCACACCCTCGGCGATGCGCGCAGCCTCAGCTCCCCCGCGCCCTTGTCGACTGAGGGTGCGCAGATCACGGAGCCTTCGCCCGCGCACCCGCGCCGGAGCCGACGCCCGCCGCTCGGTAGGCTGGCCGCGTGAGAATCCTGGTCCTCGGTTCGGGCGCGCGCGAGCACGCCATCATCCTCGCCCTGCGCTCCGAAGAGGCTTCGCACGCGATCTTCGCCGCGCCGGGCAACGCCGGCATCGCGCGCGAGGCGCACCTGGTCGACCTCGACCCCCTCGACCCCACCGCGGTGCTGACCTTCGCGAAGGACGAGGCGATCGACCTCGTCGTCGTCGGACCCGAGGCCCCGCTCGTCGCGGGCGTGGCGGATCCGCTGCGCGCACACGGCATCCCCGTCTTCGGTCCGGGCAAGGCCGCGGCCCAGCTCGAGGGGTCCAAGACCTACGCCAAGCGCATCATGGATGCCGCGGGCGTGCCCACCGGACGCTCGGCGCGCGCACACGACCTCGCATCCGTCGAGGCCGCCCTCGACGCGTACGGGGCGCCCTACGTGGTCAAGGCCGACGGCCTCGCCGCGGGCAAGGGCGTGATCGTGACGAGTGACCGCGCCGCCGCGATCGCCCACGCCGAGACGTACCTGCCCACCGGTGCCGTGCTCATCGAGGAATTCCTCTCCGGGCCCGAGGTCTCGCTCTTCTTCCTCAGCGACGGCGACCACGTCGCCCCCCTCAGCCCCGCCCAGGACTTCAAGCGCCTGCGCGACGGCGATGAGGGCCCGAACACCGGCGGCATGGGTGCCTATTCGCCGCTGCCCTGGCTCTCGGACCGCTTCGGCGACGAGGACTCCTTCGTCGACCACGTCACGCGCGTGATCGCCGAGCCCGTGATCCGGCAGATGGATGCCGAGGGCACCCCGTTCATCGGACTCCTCTACGCCGGACTCATCCTCACCGAGCAGGGCGTCAAGGTCATCGAGTTCAACGCCCGCTTCGGCGACCCCGAGACGCAGGTCGTGCTGCCGCGCCTCGTCGACCCGCTGTCGCGGCTGCTGCTGGCCGCGGCATCCGGCACGCTCGAGGACGAGCCCCGCCCGGCGTTCGCCGAGGCCACCGCCGTCACCGTCGTGCTCGCGAGCGAGGGCTACCCCGAGGCGCCGATCACCGGCCGCGTGCTGACCGGGATCGACGAGGCCGAAGAGGTCGACGGCGTGCACGTCGCGCACGCGGCCACGACCGACCGCGACGGCGAACTGATCGCGACGGGCGGACGCGTGCTCTCCGTCGTCGCGACCGGCACGACCTTCTCCGAGGCGCGCGAGGCCGCCTATGCGGGACTCGAGCGCATCGGCCTGGAGGGCGGGCAGTTCCGCACCGACATCGCGGCGAGGGTCGCTCAGGACTGACGGCGGGCGAGGAGGCCACGCCTCCGCCACCCCGATCGCATCCCGACACGACGGTATCCCGGCGCCGCGCCCGCACCGATCGGCCTCGGACCGCTCAGCTCTGCGCCGCTGTCACCCTCAGCGCCGCACCGGATCCCCGCCGCCGGCGAGGAAGCGCTCGAGGTCGCGCCGCGTCGGGGCCGCCTCCCAGTCGCCGGGCACGAGACAGGCCATCGCCCCGCAGGCATTGCCCCGGACGAGGGCGTCCGCGCCCGACCGCTCCTCGAGCCAGGCGCTGAGATAGCCGGCCACGAAGGCGTCCCCCGCGCCGACGGTGTCGAGCGGCTCGATCACGAAGCCGAGCGCCTCTGTAACGCCGTCCCGTGTGAAGACGGCGGCACCCTCGGGGCCGCGCTTGACGATCACCTGCGCGACGCCCGCCGCGAGGAGCGAGACCGTGGCGTCCGGCCCCAGCAGCTCGAGCTCTTCGACACCACCGAAGACGAGGGTCGTGCGCTCCGCGATCTCGCGCAGCAGCGGTCCCGCGACCTCAGGGGCGGCGAGCGCCGAGCGGTAGTTGATGTCGAAGCTCACCGGCACGCCCGCGTCGCGGGCCCGCTCGACGACCGCGAGCACGGTGGCGCGGGCGGTGTCGGAGAGCAGGGGCGTGATGCCCGTCACGTGCAGCAGCGCCGCCTCCTCGACCCACCCGTCGGGCACATCGGCGGCACTCACGCGGGATCCCGCCGAGCCGCGGCGGTAGTAGTGCACGGCGGTGGATGCCGCGGACGGACGCTCCTTGATCATCAGGCCCGTGGGGGCTCCGGCATCGACGAGAGCGTGGACGTCGACGCCCTCCCCGCGCAGCTCGCGCGCGATCCGCTCGCCCAGGGGGTCGTCACCGACCCGACCGAGCCACGACGCAGCGACGCCGAGGCGCCGCAGCCCGACCGCGACGTTGCTCTCGGCCCCACCGATGCCGAGCGCGAGCCCCGACGCGTGCCGGAGCGAGCCGATCTCGGTCGTGCGGGCGAGCGCCATGGTCTCGCCGAGGGTGACGACGCGCGTCACGACGTGCACACCTCCACGAACCGCCGCGCCCGCTCGCGCAGCGCGCCGAGGTCGCCGCCTCGGAACGCATCGCCGAGGAGCGGGCCGCCGACGCTGACGGCCACGGCGCCGGCGGCGAGCCACGCGGCCGCGGAGTCGGCATCCACTCCCCCGGAGGGGACGACGGCGATGTCGGGGAACGGTCCGCGCAGGTCCTTCAGGTACCCCGGGCCGACCTGTCCGGCCGGGAAGACCTTCACCGCCGAGGCGCCCGCCGACCACGAGGCGAACAGCTCGGTGGGCGTGAGACCACCCGGGACGATCGGCATGCCGGCGGCGACCGCGCGCTCGACGAGGGCGGTCGAGGTGATCGGGGTGACGACGTAGTCGGCGCCGACGGCGATCGCGCGCTCGAGCTGATCGAGGTTCGTGACCGTGCCGATTCCGAGGTCGCCGTCGAACGACGAGCGCAGGTCGGCGAAGGCGTCGAAGGTGCCCGGCGTCGTGAGCGTCAGCTCGACGCTCTGCACGCCCGCCTCGGCGAGAGCGGCGAGCACCGGCGCGTAATCCGACGCGGCGGACGCCCGGGCGACGACGACGAGCTTCGAGGCGACGGTGCGGGAGGGGAGCTCACCAGTCATGGACGGTCCCGTCGAGGAGGCGGTTCACGGGCAGATAGGCCTTCGTGTACTCGAACGCGCCCGCGGCCTCTTCGTCGAGCTCGACACCGAGACCCGGCTGATCGCCGGGGTGCAGGAAGCCCTGGTCGAACGTGAAGCTCGTCCGGAACACCTCGAGCGTCTGCTCGTTGTGCGGCATGTACTCCTGGATGCCGAAGTTGTGGATCGTGAGGTCCAGGTGCAGGGCCGCGGCCATCCCGACGGGCGAGATGTCGGTGGGCCCGTGGATGCCGGAGCGGATGCCGTAGATCGCGGCGAAGTCGAGCAGCTTCTTCATCGCGGTGATGCCGCCGGTGTGGGTCACGGCCGAGCGGACGTAGTCGATCAGGCGCTCGGTGATGAGCGTCTGATAGTCGTACACGGTGTTGAAGACCTCGCCGATCGCGAGCGGGGTCGTCGAGTGCTGACGGATGAGGCGCAGCGCCGTCTGATCCTCGCCGGGGGTGGCATCCTCGAGCCAGAAGAGGTCGTAGGGCTCGACGTCCTTCGCGAAGCGGGCGGCCTCGATCGGCGACATGCGGTGGTGACCGTCGTGGAGGATCCGCAGGTCGGTGCCGAACTCCTCGCGGATCTTCGCGAACACCCCGGGCATGTGGTTGAGGTACTGGCGGGTGTCCCAGGTCTCCTCGGCGGGCCGGTCGCCGGAGCGCTTGGCCGGCTCGTAGTCGTAGCGCACGCCCGGACCCGCGGCCGAGACGCCGTAGATCTGGCCGAGGCCGGGGACGCCCGTCTGCACGCGCACGGCGGTGAAGCCCAGCTCGCGGTAGCCGGTGATCGCGTTCGAAAGCGCGGCGAAGTCGGTGCCCGAGGCGTGGGCGTAGACGCGCACGCCGTCGCGGCTGGCCCCTCCCAGCAGCTGGTACAGCGGCATCCCGGCCTTCTTGGCCTTGATGTCCCACAGCGCCATGTCGACGGCGGCGATCGCGGCCATGGTCACGGGTCCGCGGCGCCAGTACGCGCCGCGGTAGAGGTACTGCCAGGTGTCCTCGATGCGGTCCTCGTGGCGGCCGATGAGCATCGAGGCGAGGTGGTCGGAGAGGTACGACGCCACCGACAGCTCGCGGCCGTTGAGGGTGGCATCCCCCCATCCGACGACGCCGTCGCTGGTGGTGACCTTCAGGGTGACGAAGTTGCGGCCGGGGCTGGTGACGATGACGTCGACGGATTCGATGCTCATGCGGGGTCTTTCTCGAGGAGGGAAGAGGGATGCCGGGCGGGCTCGCCGTCACGAGCCCGCCCGGGGTGCGGGGCGTCGCGCCCCGCGGTCACATCGCGGCGCGCGGGTCGGTCAGGTCGCGACCGGTCCACTCGGGGGCGACGATCGCGGCGACCAGGGCCGAGGCGGTGAAGACGCCCATGAGCACCATGATCGGGACGATGCTTCCGGTCGCGGCAGCCACCCACGCGGCGGCGACGACCGGGCCGATGCCCGTGGCGATGATCGCCGCGATCTCGCGAACGACGGCGGTGAGGGTGTAGCGGTTGCGGGCGCCGAAGATCTCGGGGATCGAGATGTTCTCCATGGATGCCAGACCCAGCACCGAGATGTTGTGGATCAGCGCGTAGCCGACGAAGATCCAGGCGACCTCGCGGGAGTTGATCAGCAGCAGGGTCGGGACGATCAGCAGCAGCGACAGCGCCGACATGACGATGTACATGCGGCGGCGGCCGAACCTGTCACCGAGGAAGCCGACCACGGGGATGGTGATGAAGCCGATCAGCGACGAGACGATGACGATCTCGGGGCCGACCTCCTTCGAGATGGCGAGGGTGATCGTGATGAACGAGATCAGGTAGGTCTGCACGATGCCGGAGTTGCCGGCCTGACCGAAACGCAGGAAGAACGACACGAGCACGGCCTTCAGGGGCTTCTTCTGCAGCGACTCGAGCGTGCGGATGTCGTTGGTCTCGGTGGCGACCTTCTGCAGCTCGGCGCGCGAGAGCGCCTTGCCGTCGACGACGTCGGTGCGCTCCTCGAAGACCGGGCTCTCCTTGAGGTTGAAGCGCACCCAGAGGGCGAAGAGCATGATGATCGCGCTGCCGATGAAGGGGATGCGCCAGCCCCACGCGATGACGTCGCTCTCCATCATCACGGCGAGCAGAATCGCCCAGATGCCCGAGGCGAACAGGGTTCCGCAGTTCGTGCCGAGGGCGACCAGCGAGGCGACGATGCCTCGACGGTTGTCGGGCGCGTACTCGGCGAGCATGACGCCGGCACCGGAGATCTCCGCTCCCGCGCCGAAGCCCTGGGCCAGGCGGAGGATCACGAGAAGGATCGGAGCCAGGATGCCGACCTGCTCGTACGTGGGCAGGACACCGATCAGGGTCGTCGCGGCCCCCATGAGCAGGATCGTGTAGAACAGCACCTGCTTGCGACCGATCTTGTCGCCGATTCGGGCGAAGAAGAACGCGCCGACCGGGCGGGCGACGTAGCCCACGCCGTAGGTGGCCATCGCCAGCACGACCGCCATCGCGGCATCCCCTCCGGCGAAGAAGATCTGGCTGAAGACGAGGGCGGCGGCCAGCGAGTAGAGCTGGAAGTCCATGAACTCCAGCGCGGTGCCGAGCCAGCCCGAGACGGCCGCGCGGGCGAGGTCGCCCACGGACCTCTTGGCGACGGGCGTCGACGACGACGCGTCGACGCCGGGGGCGGAAGAGCTGCTCATCGGATTACTCCTTCGTAGTGATGATGATCGTTCGGTGAAGCGGGTCAGAGGGAGAGGAGGACCTTGGCGGATGCCGAGGAGTCGCGCGCCGTGGCGAACGCGGCCACCGCGTCGGTCGCGGGGAGGACATGCGAGACGACCGCGTCGAGCGCATCGGTGGAGGCCAGCAGGGCGATCGCGTCGTCGATCTCGGTCGAGAAGCGGAACGCGCCGCGCAGAGTGACCTCCTTCGCGAGCATCGGGGCGAGGTTCACCCCGATCTCGGCGTCGGGGAGCATTCCGACCTGCACGACGGTGCCGGCGCGGCGGGTCGCGCGAACGGCCTGCGTGAGGGCGACGCCGACTCCCGAGCACTCGAAGACGATGTCGAACGACTCGGAGTCGATCGCGTCGGTGCCCACGAGGAAGGTCTCGGTCGCGCCGAGAGCGCGCGCCCGATCCAGAGGCTCGGGCCGGACATCGCTCGCGCCCACGACCGCGGCGCCCGCGTTCACGGCCGCGGCGACGACGAGCAGGCCGATGGGCCCGGCGCCGATGACGAGAGCGCGCTTACCGGTCAGATCTTCCGCGAGGCCCACGGCGTGGATGGCGACGGCGAGGGGCTCGGCGAGCGCGGCGCGCTCGAGGGAGAGCCCTGCGGGGAGGACGCGGATCATGTGCTCCTCGACGACCAGCAGCTCGGCGGCTCCGCCCTGTCGGTGCGGGAAACCAGCCGCGCTGCCGAGGTAGTCGCCTCCGGCGCGCAGGTGCGGGCGGTCCTCGAGACCGGCGACGGAGGGGCCGAAGCGGGCCGGGTGGACCGTGACCGGGGTCCCCGGCGCGAGGCGCCCGGAGGGGTCGAGGTCGACCTCGGCGGAGAGCTCGTGGCCCGGGGTGAGGGGCTCGCGCACGGCGTACTCGCCGTTCTTGCCGTGGAAGTAGTAGTGCAGGTCCGACCCGCAGATGCCGACGTAGCGCACCCGCAGGCGTACTTCGCCCTCGCCCGGCTCGGGCGTCGGGCGATCTTCCCAGCGGATGTCTTCCGCGCCGTGGATCGCGAGGAGCTTCATCGCGTCTCTTTCCTGTCGTCTCGCGCTTCAAAAGCGCCGGGGTGGTGGGGCGCTCGGGGAGCGCCGGGGTCGGGGGTCAGGTCGCGGGGTGCGCCAGGCTGCCGGCCGCCGCGAGGCTGTCGGCGATCGCGCTCTCGACGCCGCGCTGCACGATGGTGTCGACGAGGTCGCCGACCCGGTCGACGAAGGCCGTCCGATGGGCGACGTCGTCGCCGAACAGCCGCAGGTCGACGACGGCGCGGTGCGCGAGGTCGCGCCCGTCGCGCGTCGGCACGGCGGTGAGCCGTTCGCGCGCGGGGTCGGTCATGGCCTCGGCGTGCGGGCCGGGGTCGAAGCCGGCCGGCGGGGCGATGCAGGCGAGGTAGGCGGCGACCGTGAGCGCGATGAGGTGCGGGAACTCGCCGCGGTCGAGGGCGTGGGCGATCGGCCCCGGGATGCGCTGGCCGAGCTTCACCGACCCGTCGGAGCCCACCTGACTCGTGCGGTGCCCCAGCGCGCTGTTGCCCCACCGGGCGAAGAGCTCCCGCTCGTACTGCTCGATGTCCACACCGGCCGGGGCGGTGATCGAGGGCTCGTACTCGCCGCGCAGGACCGCCGCGGCGGCGGCTTCGATGTCGGCCAGGGCGATGGCATCCGGGATCGTCGGAACACCCCGCAGAGCGCCGAGGTAGGCGATGAGCGAGTGTGTGCCGTTGAGCAGGCGCACCTTGAGCTGCTCGTAGGCGCCGACCTCGTCGGTGAACACGGCGCCTCCGGCCTCCCACGCCGGGCGACCGCCGGCGAAGCGGTCCTCGATGGCCCACATGGTGAAGGGCTCGGCCGGCACGGGGACCTCATCGCGCACGCCGAGGAGCCCTGCGACGCGGTCGGTCAGCTCGGCCGTGGTCGAGGGGACGATGCGGTCGACCATGCTCGAGGGGAATGTCACGGCACGGTCGAGGTAGGCCAGGACGTCGCTGCCCTCGGCATCCGGGAGCTCCTGGAGGAACTCGCGGACGAGCTTCTCGGTGTGCGAGCCGTTCGAGAGCAGGTTGTCGCAGCTCAGGATCGAGAGGGGCGCACCGCCGGCGGAGGCCCGCGCCTGCAGGCCTCGGGCGAGCTGGCCGATGGTGGACGTGGGGGCGCCGCCGCGGAGGTCGGCCTGCACGCGCGGATCGGTCACGTCGAGGCGCTGCGTCGAGGGCGAGAAGCTGTAGCCGTTCTCGGTCACCGTCAGCGTCACGACGCGGATGGCGGGGTCGGCGAGGTCGGCGACGACACGGGCAGGATCGTCGGCGGCGACGTACGAATCGGTGTGGACACCGGGGATGGCGAGCGTCGTCGCCTCGGGCGAGACCGTCGCGACGGCGTAGAGGTGGTCCTGGGCGTGCAGCGCGTCGACGACCCGGCGCGAGCGGGAGGCCACGCCGACGATGCCCCAGTCCCCGCCCTCGGCGCGGAGGGCCGCAGCGGTGTAGACCGCCTGGTGGGCCCGGTGGAAGCTGCCGAGACCGAGGTGCAGGATGCCGGCGGCTCCCGGAGCGGATGAAGAGGCGACGGACGTCCGCGCGCCGCGGTGGAGGCTCGCGGTCGGTCCGGAGGGATCGTCGATGATCGGCATACAAGCAGTGTGCGCGTTTTGTACAAACTTGTCAATAGTTTTCATCACGGCATGCACGATGATGGGAGGACAGCACGAAGGAGCACGGATGGCGGCGAATCTGACCGAGGTGGCGCGGCACGCGGGCGTCTCCATCGCCACGGCCTCCCGCGCCTTCGGTGAACCCGACCGCCTCGCCCCCGCGACGCTCGAGCGGGTGCGCGTCGCCGCCGCCGAGCTGGGCTACGCGGCCCCCCAGGCTCCGGTGGGGACGCGCACGATCGCGGTCGTGGTCCCGGATGCGGCGAACCCGGTCTACGCGACCCTCCTCAAGGCCATCCAGGGACAGGCGTGGCACGGGCGCCATCGCATCGTGCTCTACGACGCCGACGAAGATCTTCGCCGCGAGCGGGAGTCGATCGAACTCGCGATGAAGGCCGACGGCCTCGTGCTGTGCTCCCCGCGCCTGCCCGAAGAGGAAGTGCTCGCGCTGATCGACGAGACCCCCCACGTCGTGATCAACCGACTGATCCCCGGCGCCTCGTGCGTGATCATGGACGCCGAACGCGGCCCCAGCCAGGCCGTCGAGCACCTCGCCGCCCTCGGGCACGCGCACATCGCCTACGCCTCGGGCCCCCACGGTTCCTGGGCCGACGATCAGCGCGCGCACACCGTCGCGCGCGCGTGCGAGCGGTTCGGCATCCGCCTCACCCGCCTGAGCAATCACGCCGCGTCGATCCAGGGTGGCCGAGCGAGCGCTGCCGCGGCCATCGCGAGCGGGGCCACCGCCGTGATCGCCTACAACGACCTCGTCGCGCTCGGCCTGGAGGCCGGCATGGGCGAGCTCGGCCGGGTATGCCCCGACGACGTGAGCATCGTCGGGATCGACGACATCGAACTCGCCGGTGCCGTCACCCCCAGCCTGACCACCGTGCGCATGCCGATCGGCCGGTCCGGCGCCCTCGCCGTCGACCTGCTGCTGCAGTCGATGAGCGGCACCACCCCCGACGCTGCGGCGGTCCTGCCCTCGGAGTTGATCGTCCGCGGGTCGACCGCGCCGCCGCCCGCCTGACGGCGAGGCGTTCCGACGGGGTTACAGGCCTCCCGCGTGCTCGGTGGCCGACCAAACCCCCGCCTGCGCGGCCCCCGCCCCGCACCGTAACCTCGACGGATGAGCGCGATCGCGTATGAGGCCCGAGCCGACGAATACATCACCGCGCTCGGATCGATGGATGCCGTGCACCCGATCGACCGCGCGATCGTCGACGCGTGGGCCGGGGGGCTCTCGGGCGCGGTCCTCGATGCGGGCTGCGGCCCCGGCCACTGGACGCGACACCTGGCCGACCTCGGCCTCGATGTGCGCGGGGTCGACCTCGCGCCGCGGTTCGTGGAGCACGCACGGGTGGCGCATCCCGGCATCCCATTCGACATCGGTTCGATCGACGGACTCGGCGCGGCGGACGGCGCCTTCGGCGGCATCCTGTCGTGGTTCTCGACCATCCACCACGAGCCCGACGAGATCTCGACGCCGCTGCGCGAGTTCGCGCGCGTGACCCGCCCGGGTGGTGGTCTGCTCGTCGGCTTCTTCGTCGGCACGCCGCTGGAGCCCTTCGACCACGCCGTCACGCGCGCCTGGCGATGGCCGGCCGGAGAGCTGGCTCGTCGAGTGGATGCCGCCGGCTTCGACGTGATCGAGACGCACACGCGTGAGGCACGGGGCGAGCGCGCGGTCGGAGCGCTGCGCTGCGAGCGGCGCGCGTGAGGTCGCCGTCCCCACGAACGTCGGACGCCGCCACCCGCACGGGGTGACGGCGTCCGACGTCCGGGTCTTACTCCCCCGCCGAGGCGGGGGCGGCCTGCGCGGTCTGCTGCGCGGAGCCCGCGTCGCGCGGAGCACCGTGCGGGCGGATCATCCCGGGACGGCGCATGAACAGCACCGCGACCAGGCCGACGGCGATCACGACGATCGGCAGCAGGAGCGACTGGCCCATCGCCTGCGAGAACCCACCGACCACCTGCTCCGGGAGCGGACCCGATCCGAAGCTGGCCCCGGCATCCGCTGCCCCCGGCAGGTTGGCCTCGAGGCGGGCCTGCATGAAGGCGGCGATGGATGCCGAGCCGATCACCGAGCCGACGGTACGGGTCGTGTTGTAGATGCCCGCACCGGCGCCCGCCTGCCGCGGCGGCAGGTTGCGCGTCGCGGTGGTCGCCAGCGGGCCCCACATCCCGGCGTTGCCGATGCCCATGAACGCCGCGGGGATGAGGAAGGCCCAGATCGGGGCGTCGTTCAGGATGAGCGCCGTGTACAGCCCCAGCGACCCGCCGACCAGCAGCAGACCGGGCACGAGCAGGAAGCGCGGGTCGGTGCGATCGAGCAGCTTGCCGGCGAAGGGGGCCAACACGCCCGAGAGGATCGCGAGCGGCACCAGCAGCAGCGCCGATTCGGTGGGCGTGAGACCCCGGGCCAGCTGCAGGTAGAACATCTGCGGCAGCGCCATGCTCGTCACCGTGAAACCGACGGCGGCGATGGCCAGGTTGGCGATCGAGAAGTTGCGGTCTTTGAACAGATCGAGCGGCACGAGGGGCTCGCCCGTGCTGCGCGCCTGGGTCCAGATGAACACCGCCATGACGGCGACGCCGGCGATGACCATGCCCCAGATCCAGGCCGCCCACGCGTAGTGCTCACCCTCCTGCAGCCCGAACACGATGAGGAAGAGCCCGACGGCGCTCAGGACGACACCGAGGATGTCGAACTTGTGCGCGGTGCGCGGGAGCTGCGGGACCAGGATCACGGCGGCGATGAAGCCGATGACGCCGACGGGGATGTTGATGAAGAAGATCCACTCCCAGCCGAGGCCGTCGACCAGCAGGCCGCCCGCGAGGGGACCGACGAGCGTCGCCACGCCGGCGGTGGCGCCCCACAGACCCATGGCCGCACCGCGATTCTGGGGCGGGAAGGTGCGGGTGATGACCGCCATCGTCTGCGGCGTCATGAGGGCGGCGCCGAGGCCTTGCACGGCGCGGGCGACGATCAGCACCTCGAGAGTGGGGGCGAGACCGCACGCGAGCGAGGCGAGGGTGAAGATCGCGAGGCCCGCGAGGTAGATGTTCTTGGGGCCGAAGCGGTCGCCGAGGCGGCCGGTGATCAGCAGCGGCACCGCGTACGTGAGCAGGTAGGCGCTGGTGACCCACACGACGTTGTCGAGGTTGTTGGTGTTCGGATCGAGGGCCGCCTTGATGGCCGGGTTGGCCACCGAGACGATCGTGGTGTCGACCAGGATCATGAAGAAGCCGATGACCAGGGCCCACAGGGCGGGCCAGGGGCTGCGGGCAGGGGTGCCGTGCGACCCGGTGCGGGCCGATCCGGTGGAAGAGGATGCCGCGGATGCGGCGCGGGAATCGGTCATGGGGTGGTCTCCTTCGAGACGCGTGCTTTCGTGAAGTGTTCCGGGATCTCGTCGGGGCCCCAGGCGAGGGAGCCGTCGGCGAGGCGCGCGCGCAGGGCGTCCTGCCACGCGAGTTCGGCGTCGAGGAGTGCGGCCTGCCGCTGGACCTCGACCATGAACTGGTCGGGGACTCCGCGATGGGCGGCCCCGTCCAGGCCGGTGCGGTGCTCGTGCGCCGAGGCGACGAGCAGGGCACGGCGTCGATCGAGCAGGGCGACCACTTCGTCGCGCTCGAGATTGTGCGCCTCGGAGAGCGCGACGCGGAAGTCGGTCGAGCGCTCGATCTGCGGCAGTTCGGTGCGCACCCACTCCTCGACCGCGCGGCGACCGGCGTCGAGCAGCGTATAGGTGGTGCGTTCGGGACGGTTCCCCTCGCGGTCGACGCCCGCTTCGGCGAGCAGACCGTCGCGTTCGAGCCGGGCGACCGTGTGGTAGATCGTGCCCTTCTGCAGGGGCACGAGCCGGTCGTCCTTGCGCTCGCGCAACAGGCGAACGAGTTCGTAGGTGTGCATGTCCGCCTCGCGGAGGGTGGCGAGGATCATGACCGCGACGGGCGTGAGGCGAGTGCTATCCGGCATCCGTCATCTCCTCCGCTCGTGTGGTCCGTCTCGACTAGTCCACATGGACTATACGCCTCACGCGCCCGCCGCGCGAGTCCGCACGAGTGAACGTCGAGTGTCCAGAACACGCCGACCTCGCACGCGCGGTGCGGCGTGTCGGGGACAGTCAACGCCCGGCGGATGCCGTGGCCGGTGGGCTTGCGCTGCGCTCACACACGACGAAGACGCCGCGCCGGCGGACCGGGGCGGCGTCTTCGTGTCGAACAGTCGATTCAGCCTGACGAGGGCGGACCGGACACCGTCTCGGGGGCGTCCGTGTCGGCGACGGGCGCGCCGGCGGCGCCCTCGACCGGCGCCGCGGCGGACCGGCGGTGGCGCCAGCGCGCGGGCAGGCCGAAGATGCCCCGCTGGTTGGGCTCCTCGACTTCGAGGCCGTAGTGCTGCCCGATCGCGTCGCGCAGCTGCGCGCGCTCGGCCCGGTCGTACGCCTTCATCTCCCGGCGGAAGGCGACGACCGTCGCCCAGCAGATCGCGAGGAGCACGACGCTGAAGGGCAGTGCGATACTGATCGCCGCCGTCTGCAGGGCGGTGAGTCCGCCCGCGATGAGGAGGGCGAAGGCGATCACGGCGGTGGCGAGGGCGAAGAACACGCGCACCCAGTTCTTGGGCTCCTCCTCGCCGCCGGTGGCGATCATGCTCATCACCAGAGCGCCCGAGTCCGCCGAGGTCACGAAGAACACGGCGATGAGGATGAGGAAGCCGATGATCAGCACGGCCGAACCCGGAACCCCCTCGAGCATCTGGAACAGCGCCGTCGAGACGTCGACCGACCCGTCCGCACCGGTGTACGAGGCCGTGCCGGTCAGCTCGCCGTAGATCGCGGTCCCGCCGAGCACGGTGAACCACAGGATGCCGACGAGCGTGGGCACGAGGATCACGCCGACCACGAACTCGCGCACCGTTCGGCCGCGCGAGATGCGCGCGATGAAGATGCCCACGAAGGGAGCCCACGAGATCCACCAGCCCCAGTAGAACGCCGTCCACGCGCCCTGCCAAGCCACGCCGTCGTCGCCCGCGTAGGCGCTGACGGTGAACGACAGGCCGACGAAGCTCTGGATGTAGTTGCCGATGGACTGCACGACGTCGCGGAGCAGGAACTCGGTGGGGCCGACGAAGAGGAGGAAGAGCATCAGGACCCCGGCGAGCACGAGGTTGATGTTGGAGAGCCACTTCATGCCCTTGCCGACGCCCGACAGCACCGAGAAGAGCACCAGTCCGGTGATGATGCCGATGATGACGGCCTGGCTGATGATGGTGGGCGGTACGACCCCGAGGAAGTCGAGACCGGCACTGATCTGAATGACGCCGAGACCGAGGGAGGTCGCCACACCGAAGAGCGTGCCGACGAGGGCGGCGACGTCGACCGCGTTGCCCCAGCCGCCCTGCACGAGGCGGGCGCCGAGGATCGGTTCGAGCGCCCACCGGATGGTGCGGGGACGCTTGCGACGGTGGAAGGCGTAGGCGAGCGCGAGGCCCAGCACGACGTAGATCGACCACGCGTGCACGCCCCAGTGCAGGAAGGTCTGCGACATCGCCTGCTGCGCGAGCTCCGCGGGGGTGCCCGTGACGCCGGGGCGGGGCGAGACGAAGTGGCTGAGCGGCTCGCTCACGCCGTAGAAGACGAGGCCGATCCCCATGCCGGCGGCGAAGAGGAGCGCGAACCACGACATCGTCGAGAATTCGGGCTCGTCGTCATCCTGCCCGAGCTTGATGTTGCCGAAGCGGCTGAACCCCATTGCCAGGGCGAAGACGACGAAGAACGCCGCGATCAGCACGTAGTACCAGTTGAAAGTCGAGACGATGGTCGTCTGCACGGTGTCGAACGTGGCCTCGGCCGCGGCGGGGAAGAACAGCGCGAAGGCGATGAACGCGAGCGCGATGGCGGCGGCGGGCCAGAACACCCAGCCGCGGATCGTCTTGTGCCGGCTGCCCGCGTGGGGATCGATGGCTACCGCGGGTCCGGAGGTGTCATCGGTCATTCCTCCGAGGGTAGTGAGCCGACCCTCCTCGCCCGGGGGGCGGGCGCCGCGAGCGGCGTTGTGCGAGAATCCGCGCGAGTGCGCCGCGTGGACGCGACGCGCGTACCCGCGATAATGAGCGGGTGACCTCCGCCTCCCCCCTCGAGCTCGCCGGCTGGCGCCACGTCTACTCCGGCAAGGTGCGCGACCTCTACGTGCCCGCCGAGACGGCCCCCGACGCCACTCCCGCACACCTCCTCGTCGTCGCGAGTGACCGCGTGAGCGCCTTCGACCACGTGCTCGAACCCGGCATCCCCGACAAGGGCGAGCTGTTGACGACCCTCAGCCTGTGGTGGTTCGACCAGCTCGCCGGCGGCGACGGCGGGCCGTCGATTCCGAACCACCTCGTCCCCGACCACCGCCTCGAAGGGGAAGAGACGGTGAGCCTGATCCCGGATGCCGTGCAGGGCCGCGCGATGCTGGTGCGCTCCCTCGACATGCAGCCGATCGAGTGCGTCGTGCGCGGCTACCTCACCGGGTCGGGATGGGCCGAGTACCGCGCGTCGGGCACGGTGTGCGGCATCCCCCTCCCTGAGGGCCTGAACGACGGTGACCGCCTCCCCGAGCCGCTCTACACGCCGGCGTGGAAGGCTCCGATGGGCGAGCACGACGAGAACATCACGTTCGAACGCTCCGTCGAGCTCGTCGGCGCCGAGACCGCGACCGCCCTGCGTGATCTGTCGCTCGAGATCTACCGCCGCGCCTCCGCGACCGCCGAGGCCCACGGGTTGATCCTCGCCGACACGAAGTTCGAATTCGGCTACGACGCCGACGGCGTGCTGACCCTGGCCGACGAGGTCCTGACCTCCGACTCGTCCCGGTACTGGGATGCCGAGGCCTGGCGCACCGGCACCACTCCCGGCGAGCGCATGGCGAGCTTCGACAAGCAGATCGTGCGCGACTGGCTGTCGGCGAACTGGGACAAGCAGGGCGAGCCCCCCGTCCTCCCCGCCGAGATCGTCGAGCGCACGCGCGAGCGCTACGCGACCCTCCTGCGCCTGCTCACGGCATCCTGACCTGCCCGCGGAGGCCTCGACGAGTTCCGCCACCGCCCCTGCCGCACGAGGCCCCGGGGCACCACCCCGGCCCCTGAGCACCACCCCACCCGGTCCCTGAGCACCACCCCACGAGGTCCCTGAGCCTGTCGAAGGGACCGCCTCTCGCAAGGAGACACATGTTCCGCTGGAAGCTGCACGGCGACGGCCGCACCGTCGCACCCGGAGCCGTCGTCGCCCCGGGCGAACGCCTGAACTGGGGCGCGACGGTCGCGATCGGCCTCCAGCACGTCATCGCGATGTTCGGCGCGACCTTCCTCGTGCCGGTGCTCACCGGGTTCCCGGTGTCGACGACGCTGCTGTTCTCGGGCGTGGGAACGCTGCTGTTCCTGCTCGTGACGAAGAACCGCCTCCCCAGCTACCTGGGGTCGTCGTTCGCGTTCATCGCGCCGATCACCGCCGCCACGGCCACCGCCGGCACGGGTTCCGCCCTCGCGGGCATCGTCGCGGTCGGCGTGCTGCTCACGGCGATCGGCTTCGTCGTGCAGTTCGCGGGTCTCGGGTGGGTCGACAAGGTCATGCCGCCGGTCGTCGCGGGCGCCATCGTCGCCTTGATCGGCTTCAACCTCGCCCCGGTGGCGTGGTCGAACTTCCAGGTGCAGCCCCTGCCGGGCACCATCACGCTCGTCGCCGTCATCCTGTTCAGCGTGCTGTTCCGCGGCTTCCTCGGTCGCATCTCGATCTTCCTCGGCGTGATCGTGGGCTACGTCGCGACCGTCATCATCCAGCTGACGACGGGTGAGGTCCTCATCGACTTCTCCGTCGTGGAGCAGGCCCCCTGGGTCGGGCTCCCGACCTTCGAGATCGCCGACTTCACGAAGCCCGCCACCTGGTCGGTCATCGCGATGTTCCTGCCGGTCGTCCTGGTGCTCGTCGCCGAGAACGTCGGACACGTGCGCGGGGTCGCGGCGATGACGGATGCCACCGCCAACCGCTCCACCGGGCGCGCCCTCATCGCCGACGGCGTCGCCACGACGCTCGCGGGAACCTTCGGCGGCTCGGGCACGACGACGTACGGCGAGAACATCGGCGTGATGGCCGCGACCCGCGTGTACTCGACCGCGGTCTACTGGGTCGCGGGCCTCAGCGCGATCGTGCTGAGCCTCTCGCCCAAGGTGGGCGCGGTGTTCAACACCATCCCGCCGGGCGTCCTCGGCGGCGTGACCACGGCGCTGTACGGCCTGATCGGCATCATCGGCATCAAGATCTGGGTCGACAACCGCGTCGACTTCTCGCGTCCGGTCAACCAGTACACCGGCGCGGTGGCCCTGGTGCTCGCGATCGCCGGGTTCACGATGCAGTGGGGCGACTTCCAGCTCGGCGCCATCGTGCTCGGCTCGGTCGCGGCCCTGGTGATCTACCACCTCGGCAACGCGATCGCGCGCGCCCGCAAGACCGGCGCCGACGACGGCGGACCGATCCCCGCGGTCGGCCCGCTGGGCGGCGACCCGTCCTGACGCGCCCCGCCCGCGTCACGTCCGCGCCGCCCGCGGCGCGCGCCGCGAGATGACCCGTCTTCGCCGAGATGACCCGCGTTTCGCGCGAAACGCGGGTCATCTCGGCACACGGTGGTCATCTCGGCGAGCGTCGGCGCACCCCGGCACCGCTCAGCCGGCCCGGGTAAGCTGGTCGAGGCGTGTCGGGAAGTCTGGTCGACGATCTGTCGATCGACCCCGGAAGGGATTTGCCCATGACCGAGACCCACACGCGCGCGCCGAGCTGGCCGGGCTACCGCGAAGTCCACCGCGTCACCACACTGCTCCGTCAGGAGTCCGTGGGCGGAATGCTGCTCGTGGTCGCCGCGATCATCGCGATCATCTGGGCCAACTCCCCCGCCGCCGACGCGTACTTCGCGCTGCGCGACTTCCGCTTCGGCTACGAACCGTGGCACCTCGAGCTCAGCGTCGGGTCATGGGCGGCCGACGGCCTGCTCGCGGTCTTCTTCTTCATGGTCGGCCTCGAGCTGAAGCGCGAGATCGTCTCCGGCAGCCTCCGGCGATTCGGCACCGCGATCGTCCCCGTGACGGCGGCCTTCGCCGGTGTCGCCGTGCCCGCCCTCATCTACGTCGCGATCGTGCACACGCAGCCGAGCCTGCTGGCGGGATGGGCCATCCCCACGGCCACCGACATCGCGTTCGCCGTCGCCGTCCTCGCCCTCGTCGGCTCGCACCTGCCCGGTCCGCTGCGCATCTTCCTGCTGACGCTCGCGGTCGTCGACGACCTCATCGCGATCGCGATCATCGCGATCTTCTACACGACCGACATCCAGCTCCTCCCCCTCGGCGTCTTCGCCGTGCTCGTCGTCGTCTACGGCGTGATCGCCCACCGCGCCCGCGCGTGGTTCTCGCGCAACGCGTGGGGTGCCTGGGTCGTGCTGCTGCCGATTGGCTTCGCCGCGTGGGCGTTCCTGCACGCCTCGGGCGTGCACGCCACGATCGCCGGTGTGGCACTGGCCTTCACCATCCCCGTCGCCGCGTCCAAGCGCCAACCGGAGCACCACGGCATGGACCTCGCCGAGCAGTTCGAGCACCGCTTCCGTCCGCTCTCCAGCGGCATCGCCGTGCCGATCTTCGCGTTCTTCGCGGCGGGCGTCGCCGTGGGCGGCGGCGAGGGGGTCGTCCGCGCCCTGATGGACCCCGTGACCATCGGCGTCGTCGCCGGTCTCGTGCTCGGCAAGCCGATCGGCATCCTGCTCGGCGTGCGCCTGCTCACGCTCGTGACGAAGGTGCGCCTGGATCCGGCCCTGAAGTGGATCGACCTCGCCGGGGTGGGGCTGCTCGCGGGCATCGGCTTCACGGTGTCGCTGCTGATCGCCGAGCTGAGTTTCCCGGCCGGTTCCCCGCACACCGACGACGCGAAGATCGCGATCATGGCGGCCTCGCTGCTGGCATCCGTCCTGGCCTCCGCGGTGCTGCTCGTGCGCAACCGGCGCTACAAGCAGCTCGCCCTCGCCGAAGAGGTGGATGCCGACGGAGACGACGTCCCCGACGTCTACCAGCAGCCGGAGCCGCCGCGACGCTGAGGCGTCACCGTCAGCCGAAGATCTGCGACGAGATCTCCGACAGCCACGCGCGCGCGTCGACGTTGACGGTCTCGAGATAGATCCACACGCCGTCTCGAGCGACCACGACGTCTTCGGTCTGCGCCGTACCGCCGGCCTTCACGCAGTACTGGGCGCCGAAGTCCTCCGCGGCCTGGCACTCGTACCCCTGGGCGGCGAGTCCGTCGACCCCGGTGGAGACCTCGGCGGCGGACGCGGTGCTGATGAGGAGCAGAACGCCCGCCGACTCCTCCTGGATCCAGTTGCACGACAGCTCGGTCGTCGCGTTCGCGGGTGCCGGCCGCACGAACCCGTCCGCGTGCTGGGCGGTCAGGCCCCCCACCGTCTGCTGCCGTGTCGCCGCCGTGCCGAGATCGTCGCAGGATCCCGGGATGGCGGCCGGGTCGACGGTCGGGGCGGTCGGCGCGGCCGTCGGGGTCGGGGTCGGGGTCGATGCGGAGCCCGTCGGCGAGGCGCTCGGGGCAGTCGCCGACGGCGAGTCGACGGTCGTGGTCGACGCCGGCGAGGGGGACTCGGGGACGCATCCCGTCAGAAGGGCCGCAGCCGCGATCAGCAGCGCGCCCGACACGGCGATGAATGCACGGTTCATGGCGAGACCCCCTCCGCGTGACGGCGCTGTCCCGCACCGACCGCTCTCTGCGCTCACCATAGCCCCGAGAGCAGCGCTGCCTCACCAGGCTCTTGACCCTCACGCGGCGTGAGGGCCGACGCTGGGGCCATGGACCAGAATTTCGAGGCCTTCGCGGTCAGCCCCGTGCCCCCTCCCGGACCGGATGCCGTCGCGCCCCCGTTGTACCGCGGCATCTACGGCATGCCCATGTTCGTCACCCTCTCGACCGCCGACCTGCCGGCATCCGTGGACTTCTGGACGCAGGGCCTCGGTTTCTTCGAGCTGTTCGCGATCCCCGGGCAGATGGTCCATCTTCGACGATGGGCCTTCCAGGACGTGCTGCTCGTGGTCGGCGAGAAGAGCCCGAGCGCCCCGCCCGCCAGCGTGAGCTTCGCCTGCGTCCTCGACGAGATCGACACCGTCGTCTCGTCGTTGCGCGCCCTCGGCGCCGTTCCCGAGGTGCGCGAGACCCCGTGGAACACCCGGGACGTCGAGGTGATCACCCCCGAGAAGGCGCGGGTCGTCTTCACCGCGGCCAAGGTGTTCGACCCGGCGACCGTCGAAGGCCGCAACCTGCAGTCGGTGGGGATCGGGCGCGACGACAATGGGTCCCATGAGTGAGCAGGAGATGCCGGTGGGCGAGACGGCCGCTCGGCTCGGTCTCACCGTGCGCACGCTCCATCACTGGGACGAGATCGGTCTCGCGCGCCCGGCCGCACGCTCGAGCGCCGGCTATCGGCTCTACACGGACGAGGATCTCGAGCGGCTCCGCCGCATCGTGGTCTACCGCGAGCTCGGTCTCGACCTGGATGCCATCCGCGCGGTGATCGACGAGCCCGGAGGAGACGTCGCCGCACAACTCCGGGTCCAGCGGGCCCACGTCGCTCAGCGCATCGCGCAGCTGCAGATCGTCGACGACGACCTCGAGCGCATGATCGCGGCGCAGGAGCGCGGCATCCTCCTCTCCGAAGACGAGCAGCACGAGACGTTCGGGCCCGGCTGGGACACGAGCTGGCCCGCCGAGGCGCGAGACGCCTATGGCGGATCACCGCAATGGCAGCAGTACGCCGAGCGCTCGGCATCCCGTTCCGTCGACGACTGGGCGGAGGTGACGCGGGCGGTCTCCGCCGTGGACGAGGAGCTCGCGGACGCCGTCGCCTCCGGCGTCGAGCCCGGTGACGCGGTGGCCGACGCGCTCGTCGAGCGGCACCGCACGGTGTTCTCGCAGTACTTCCCCCTCACCCGGCAGATGCAGGTGCACCTCGGCCGCATGTACGCAGCCGACCCGCGCTTCGCCGCGCACTACGACGCGATCCGCCCCGGGCTCGCCACGTGGCTGCGCGACGCGATCGAGGCGAGCGCCCGCGCACACGGCATCGACCCCGACACCGCACGCTGGGAGTGATCAGGCGGAGCCGCGCTCGATGACCTCGGTGGGCAGGATCGTCGCGTGCGCAGCCGGCCGCCCGGCGAGGATGTCGAGCAGCACGGATGCCATGTACCGCCCCTGCGTGAGCGAGGGCTGCCGCACCGTGGTCAGGGCGGGGCTGAGGGCCGTCGACACCGCGGAGTCGTCGAAACCCATCACGGCGACGTCGCGCCCGGGCTCCAGGCCCTTTTCGCGCAGCACCGTGTAGGCACCGCGCGCCATGAGATCGCTCGCCACGAAGACCGCGTCGGGGCGCTCGCCCGCGGCGAGCACGCGGGCCATCGCCAGCGCCCCGCCCACCTCGGTGAAATCGCCGTTCTCGACGGCCACGGGCTGCAGCCCCGCCTCGGCGATCGCGTCGCGGAAGCCCTGCAGACGGTCGATGCCGGCGGGCATGTCGGTCGGACCCGACACCGTGGCGATGCGGCGGTGTCCTCGGGCCAGCAGGTACGAGGTCGCGACCCGGCCGCCCTCGACGTTGTCGACGTCGACGTAGTAGTCGTCGGCGCGCACCCGGGCGGGGCGCCCGCCGTAGACGACGGGCACCACGTCGGCGACGCGGTCGAGAAAGGTGTCGCTGGTGTGGTGCGAGGCCACGATCGCCCCGTCGACGCTGCCCCCGCGGAGATAAGCGAGGGCCTTCGCGCTGGCGTCGTCGCTGGCGATCAGCATGTTCATGATGTAGTCGCTGTCGCCGATCACCTCGCCGATTCCGGCCACGATCGCGGCGAAGAACGGATCGCCGAAGAAGCGGTCGGTCTGCTCGGGGATGACCAGTGCGATCGCCCGCGTCTGCCGGCTGGCCAGGGAGCGCGCCGCGCGATTCGGAACGTATTGCAGTTCGTCGATCGCGCGGCGCACGGCCTCGAGCGCGGCGGGAGAGACGGCCGTGGAACCGTTGACCACGCGTGACACCGTCGAGCGGGAGACGCCGGCCCGCGCCGCGACCTCTTCGATCGTGGCGGTACCGCGAACGGGTGCGATCTCCATAGCCCTGCCTCCTGGCGTACCCGGTGGTCGAGCTCTAGACCGCGGGGGCCGCGGCCAGAGCACGCTCGGCGATGATGCGAGCGTACTGCCGGCCCGAGTCCTTCAGAACGCGCTCCTGGGTCCGGTAGTCGACGTACACGATGCCGAAACGCTTGGCGTAGCCCCAGGCCCACTCGAAGTTGTCCATGAGCGACCAGTAGAAGTAGCCGCGCACGTCGACACCGCGCTCGACGGCGTCGAGGACGGCCCCGAGGTGGGCCTCGACGAACTCGACGCGGTCGATGTCGTGGACGCGCTCGTCGCCGTCGTCGGCCACGACCTCGTCGTCGTACGCCGCGCCGTTCTCGGTGACGTACAGAGCCACGTCGGCGGGGGCGGCGTACTCCTCGCTCACCCGCTCCAGCAGGCGCGTCAGGCCCTCGGGCTGCACCTCCCAGCCCATGTTGGTGCGAGGGAGGCCGCGGTCGTGCCAGTAGAGCTTCTCGTGCGCCGGGAACGGCACACCGATCGGACGCGGGGTGGGCGCGTCGCCCGCGGGCGGGTCGACCTCGGGCGGCGTGCCGCCCACGAACTCGCCGTGGTAGTAGTTCACGCCCAGCGAGTCGACCGGGGTCGAGATGATCTCGAGGTCGCCCGGGTGGACGGCCTCCTGCCAGCGCGCCACGGCCTCGGCGTCGGTGTCGCGGAAGTCCTTGATGATGTCGGCCGGGTACGAGCCGCGGAAGATCGGGTCGAGGAACCACCGGTTGAACTGCCCGTCCACGCGCCGCGCGGCGTCGAGGTCGGCGGGATCGGCCGGGTTCACGGCATCCGCCACCGTGAGGTTCAGCGTGATGCCGAGGTTGAGCGAGGAGTCGCGCGCCCGCAGTTCGCGCACGGTCTGCCCGTGACCGAGGAGCAGGTGGTGGGCCGCGAGCATGCCCTCGGCCTGGGAGAAATGCCCGGGCGCGTGGATGCCCGCGGTGTAGCTGAGGAACGACGAGCACCAGGGCTCGTTCAGCGTGGTCCACACGTCGACGCGGTCGCCGAGGGCGTCGTGCATGTCGAGCGCGTACTCGGTGAAGCGGTCGCTCGTCTCGCGCACGGTCCACCCGCCCCGCTCCTGCAGGGCCTGCGGGAGGTCCCAGTGGTACAGGGTGAGCCAGGGCAGGATGCCGGCATCGAGCAGTTCGTCGACGAGGCGCTTGTAGAAGTCGACGCCCTTCGCGTTGAGCGCGCCGCCGTCGGGGCGCACGCGCGACCACGAGGTTGAGAAGCGGTACGTCTGCAGGCCGAGCTGCTTCATCAGCTGCACGTCGTCGGCGTAGCGGTGGTAGTGATCGCACGCGACATCGCCGTTGTCGGCGTTGATGACGGCATCGGGGACGCGGCTGAAGGCGTCCCAGATCGACGCGGTGCGGCCGTCTTCGAAAGCGGCGCCCTCGATCTGGTAGGCGGCGGTCGCGGCGCCGAAGAGGAAGCCGTCGGGGAACGAACGGGTGGTGGACATGGATCGGGTTCCTTCCGTGGGCGCGAGGGTCATCCCTTGACCGCCCCTTGCATGATGCCACTGACCAGCTGCTTGCCCGCGAAGACGAACAGCAGCAGCAGCGGGATCGTCGACAGGAGCACGCCCGCGAGGACGATCGAGTAGTCGACGAAGTAGTTGGACTGCAGCAGCGACAGGGCCACCGGCAGGGTCGGGTTCTGGCGGTCGAGCACGATGAACGGCCAGAAGAAGTTGTTCCAGGCGCTCACGAACGTGAACAGGCCGAGCATCGCCGCCGCGGGGCGCGCGGCGGGCACGCCCACCGTGAGGAAGGTGCGGAACGAACTCGCCCCGTCGACACGGGCCGCCTCGATGAGCTCGTCGGGCACGGCCTGACGCAGATACTGCGTCATCCAGAACACCCCGAACGCACTCGTGAGGGCGGGGATGATGATCGCGCCGAGCTGCCCGGTCCACCCGAGCTCGCTGAAGAGGATGTAGAGCGGGACCACGCCCAGCTGCATCGGCACCGCCATCGTCCCGACGACGAAGACCAGCAGCCACGGCCCGCCGCGGAAACGCAGCTTCGCGAACGCCCATCCCGCGAGGGTGGAGAAGAAGACGACGGATGCCGCGATCAGGCCGGAGCTGATGATCGAGTTCAGCAGCGCGGGCCAGAAATTGACCGCGGAGTCGCCGATCACGGCGGCGGCGTTGGTGAAGAAGTTCCCGCCCGGGATCCACGAGCGGTTCGCGTCGCGGATGGTGGACGAGTCGCCCGAGCCGATCAACAGCGACCAGTAGAAGGGGAAGACACTGGCCAGCAGCACCGCGCCGAGGCTCGCGTAGACGATCCAGCCGGGGCGCGATCCGCGCACCGGACGCGGGCGGCGGCGCGAAGGCGACGGGGTGCCGCGTTCCACGATCGGGACGGGTGCGGCGTTCACGGCGGTCATCGACGCGTCTCCTCTCCGCGGATGCCGACCGACGCGGCATCCGCCCTCAATCGTTCTTCGGCGGCCCGGGCCTGCGCCCGCCGCTCTCGGCGGCTGCGGGGATCGCGGCTGCCGTCGTCGCGCACGAGCGAACGCGTGACGACCATGTTGATCGCGCCGATGGCGAGGATGATCAGGAACAGGATCCACGCGAGGGCCGCGGCGCGGCCGAAGTTCCACTCCCCCCAGCCGACGTTGTAGAGCCACAGGGTCACGGTGAGCCACTGGTTGTCGGCTCCGCCCGTGCCGTACTGGTCGTACATGCGCGGCTCGTCGAAGATCTGCAGTCCGCCGATCGTCGCGGTGATGATGACGAAGATCAGGGTGGGCTTGAGGCTCGGCAACGTGATGGAGAAGAACTGGCGGATCTTGCCGGCGCCGTCGACCGTCGCGGCCTCGTAGTACTCGCGCGGGATCGCCTGCATCGCGGCGAGCAGGATGAGGGTGTTGTACCCGGTCCACCGGAAGTTGACCATCGTCGCGATGGCGATGTGGCTCGCGAACGCGTCGGAATGCCACGGCACCGCGGGCAGGCCTAGGTTCTGCAGGGTGGTGTTCACGACGCCGTACTGGTCGCCGAACATGTTGCTGAAGATGAGGGCGACGGCCACCGGCGCCATCACGTAGGGGATCAGCACGCTCATGCGCCAGAAGGTCTTGGCGCGGATGTTCTGGTCGAGCATCGCGGCGACGAAGATGGCGATGATCAGCTGCGGGACGCTGGAGAGCAGGAAGATGCTGAAGGTGTTGCGCAGCGCGATCCAGAACTTGGGCTGCGAGAGCACCCACGCGTACTGGTCGAAGCCGATGAACTCGCCGGAGTTGCGCACCAGGTCCCAGTCCATGAACGAGATCACGGCGGTGTACGCGATGGGGAAGAGCCCCGTGATCGCGAACAGGATGAAGAACGGCGAGATGTAGAGGTAGGGCGAGAGCTTGAGGTCCCACGTACTGCGGCGCGTGCTGAATCCCACGCGGCGGGGTTCGCGGGCGCGCGTCTGCGGCGCCGCGCCCCCCGTGGGGCGTTCGAGTGTACTGGTCACGATCTGTGCTCCGTTTCCGTTGCGCGAGGGGCCGGAAGCTATCGCCCGCGACGATGCGGGAGCGACGGGTCTCGACCCCTCACGCGAGAAGGGGACGGGCGACGGATGCCAGGGGCGCGAGGCCGCGGCCCCTGGCATCCGATCGCGGGGTCAGGACAGGGCGTCGACCTCGGTCGCCCACTGCTTCCACGAGTCCGCGGCGCTCTGCGTTCCGTCCTCGACGCGGGTCAGGGCCTTCTGCATCGCGTCGTTGATCTGGAAGTAGAACTGGCCCTTGAAGGGAGAGACCTTCACGGCCTGAGCGCGCTCGGAGAGCATCTCGCCGACCGGAGCGTCGTTGAAGTACGCGTTGACGCTGCCGGTGAGGGCGTCCGCCTTCAGCGCGTCGGTCTGGCTCGGGAACGTGCCCGCGTTCTCGAACGCCTTGACCTGCGTCTCGGGGTCGGTCAGCCAGTCGGCGAGCTCCTGCGCGGCTTCGACGTTCTTGCCGTTGCCGGGGACGGTCAGGTACGAACCGCCCCAGTTGCCCGCGCCGCCGGGGAAGACGTTCGCGATGTCCCAGCCCTTCACCTCGGGGGCGTTGCCCTCGATCACGCCGAGCATCCAGCCGGGGCAGAGCATCGTGGCGAACGCGCCGTTCGACAGGCCCGCGAACCAGTCGTCGGACCACTGACCGAGGTGGGCGGACTGCGTGGCGCTGGCGGCGAGCACCTGGTCGTAGATCTTCTTGACCTCGGGGTTGCTCGTGGCGGTGATCGACCCGTCATCCGGGTTCTCGTACGCGGCCTCGACCTGGTTGATCGCGCCCTGGTACGTGCCGCCGGCGGAGTCGAAGAAGGCCTTGCCCGTGGCGGCGACGTACGTGTCGCCCGCCGCGAAGTAAGTCGACCAGTCGCCCTCGAGCATCGCGGCGACCTCGGCGCGGTCGGTGGGCAGCCCTGCCGCGGCGAACAGGTCGGAGCGGTAGCAGACGCCCTCGGGACCGATGTCGGTTCCGTAGCCGACGAGCTTGCCGTCGGTGCTGGTGGCGGCCTCGACCTTGTAGTCGAGCCAACGGCTCTTGAGGTCGTCGGGAACGGGCGCGAGCAGGTCGGCGTACTCCATGACCTCGGGCAGCCAGTCGACCTCGATCGCCTCGATGTCGGCGAGGCCGGTCTTGCCGAGCTTCTGGAAGTAGTTCTCGCGGGCCTCGTTGCTGGTGGCGGCCTTGTTGTGCACGATCTTCACGTTCGGATGCGCGTCCATGTACTCCTGCAGGAGCGCATCGGTGTAGCCGAAGTCGTTGAAGGTGGCGATGGTGAGAGTCACGTCGCCGTCTCCGCCCGAGGCGGAGCCCCCCGCGCCGGAGCAACCGGCGAGGACGAGGGCGGAGGTGGACGCGACCGCGGCGACGAGCGCGGTCCGGCGCAGGGCATGGGTGTTCACAGATCACTCCTTTGTGGTGGGTGTGAAGCGGTGCGAGCAGTCGCGCTGTGGGAGCGCTCTCACCGATCGGGACGACAGTATGGGATCGCTCCCACGCCGTCAAGGGAGCGCTCCCATTCCGTTACCCGGTCGAGACTCGCCTCACGCCTCTTCGATAAACGCTCGCTGCACTCGGAAACGCTCTCGGAATGCGTTTCCCGGTGCTGCGGGCGTTTATCGGGGTGGCGGTGCGGCGCGCCCCGCACCGCCGGCGCCCCGCCCCACCGGCGCAGTCGCCCCCACCGGCGCGCCCCACCGGCGCAGCCGCACCACCGGCCCAGCCGCCACACCCCCACCACCGCAGCCGCCCCGCACCACGAGGCGTCGCCGCGCTCGCGTAAGATGACTCCCACAACGCCACCCGACTTCTGGAGCTGCAGTGCCCACCATCGTCGTCGACGTCATGCCCAAGGCCGAGCTTCTCGACCCGCAGGGGAAGGCCGTCGCCGGCGCCCTCTCCCGGCTCGGCGAGAACCGCTTCTCGGACGTCCGCATCGGCAAGCGTTTCGAGCTCACCGTCGAGGGCGAGGTCGACGAGGCCACGCTCGCCCGGGCCCGCGAGCTCGCCGACGAGATGCTCTCGAACGCCGTCATCGAAGACGTCGTCAACATCGAGGTCATCGAGCGGTGACCGCGCGCATCGGGGTCATCACCTTCCCCGGCTCCCTCGACGACCGCGACGCGCAGCGCGCGATCCGCCTCGCCGGTGGCGAGCCCGTCGCGCTCTGGCACGGCGAGCACGACCTGAAGGGCGTCGACGCCCTCGTGCTGCCCGGTGGCTTCAGCTACGGCGACTACCTGCGCGCCGGCGCCATCGCCGCGTTCGCGCCGATCATGGCCGAGGTCAAAGATGCGGCAGCCAAGGGCATGCCCGTCCTGGGCATCTGCAACGGCTTCCAGATGCTGGTCGAGGCGCACCTGCTGCCCGGTGGCCTCATCCGCAACGCCCACCAGCAGTTCATCCGTCGCGACCAGCGCCTGCGCGTCGAGAACGCCTCGACGGCCTGGACCAGCGACTTCTCCGAGGGCGACGAGATCGTCATCCCGCTGAAGAACGCCGACGGCGGATACATCGCGGATGCCGAGACCCTGGCCCGCGTGAACGGGGAGGGCCTCGTCGCCTTCCGCTACGTCGGCGTCAACCCGAACGGCTCCCTCGACGACATCGCCGGCCTCACCAACGAGCGCGGCAACGTCGTGGGACTCATGCCCCACCCCGAGCACGCGGTCGAGCCCGGCTTCGGCCCGGGCACCGCCGCAGCGATGCGCTCGGGCGTCGACGGCCTCGGCTTCTTCACGTCGGCCATCGCCGCCGCGGTGAACGCCGCCGCCTGACCCGGCCCCGCCGTGACCGACAAGCGCGCCCCCGATCAGGACGCGCTGATCGATCGCATCCTGCACCTCTGGCGAGCGGATGCCGACACCCTGCCGTCCGAGCCGCGCCTGGCCGCGCTGACCGGCGCGAGTCGCAACTCGGTGCGCGAGGCGCTGATCCGCCTCGAGGAGCGCGGATACGTCCACCGCACGCAGGGGGCGCGCACCTCGCCGAACCGGCGCCTGCCGGGCGTCGGGCGCCGCATCGACCAGCAGTTCGACCATCTCCTGTCGATCCGCTCCGCCGGTTACGACGCGGCCCTCGACCTGGTGTCGTCCGAGCGCGTCACGCTGACTCCCGGCATCGATCGATTCGACGATCTCCCCGACGGCACGAGCGTGCTGCGCACGGTGAAGATGTGGCGCGTCGACGGGGAGCCGTACGCCCTCGCCGAGGACCTCGTACCCGTCACGCGAGAGGGGGAGCTCGACCCCCACAGCCCGGTCTTCGCTCTGGCGGAAGCCGCCAACGGCGTGCGCGTGGCCTGGGAGACGCTGTGGATCGAGGCGAGCGGCCTGGATGCCGAACGCGCGGCCCTGCTGTCGTCGACACCCGCGACGCCGGTCATCGAGATGACCTACTGCGGGTACGGCGCCGACGACGCCATCGGGTACTGGTCGCGCGAGGTTCAGCTCCCCGCACCCCCGGGGCTGCGCAACGCGCTGATCCGGCGCGTGCGGGCGTGAGCGTTTCGGACGCGTAACAGCACGGTGAACTTGTCCGACAAGATGCTCACAGCCTTGTTGGACAAGCGTAACGTCAAGGTCACCCGACGAAAGCGAGCCGTCATGACCGACACCCTGACCGTCCACCCGCTGCGATCCGAGGTCGTCTCCGCCGAGGCCTTCGAGGCCTTCGGCGTCGTCCTGACCCCCATGGAGGACGGCACCCCGTTCACCGCCGAGGAGGCCGTGCTCGACGTGTCGGGCGGCATCCCGCGCTTCTACCTCATGCACCTCGACGACAAGCCCGCCGAATTCGTGCGGGTGACCCGTCACCTCGAGACGACGCAGACGCTGATGGCCGTCGGCGACGTCGAGTGGACCCTCGCCGTCGCCGCCCCCGGCATCGACGAGCCCGCGCTCGACGACCTGCGGGCCTTCCGCATCCCGCCGCGCACCGCCGTCACGATGCGCAAAGGCACCTGGCACGCGGGCCCCTTCTTCGCCGATCCGAGCATGGACTTCGTCAACCTCGAGCTCGACGACACCAACGTCTCGGACCACCACAACCACCGTCTCGACGACGCCTACGGTGTGCGCGTCGTGATCGACGGGGAGTGAGGGTGCTCACCCCCCTCCCCGACGCCGCCGCACGCCTCGCGTCCCTCGAACGAGACGCCGCGCACCAGGCGGAGCTGAGCGCCGGGGACGGACGCTCGTGGGCCGGCACCCGCGACGGCGTGCGCCCGGTGGTCATCGTCGGCGCCGGTCAAGCCGGTCTGGTCCTCGCCCGGGGCCTGCGGCGCCGCGGCATCGACGACGTCGTCGTGATCGACGCAGCCCCCGCCGACGCGGCCGGCCCGTGGACCACCTACGCGCGCATGCACACGCTGCGCACCCCGAAGGACATCGCGTGGCCGACCTGGGGCACCCCCGCGGTGAGCCCGCGGGCGTGGTTCGAGGCCGTCTACGGCGACGCGGCCTGGGAGGCCATCGAGTACTTCCCGACGGTGGCGTGGCAGGGCTTCCTGCACTGGTACCGCGACGCCTCGGCCGTGACCACGGTCGCATCCACCCGTGTGCGCTCCCTCGTCGTCGAGGGCGCCGACGACCCCCTGACCCTGCACCTCGACGGGCCCGACGGGGAGTGGATGCTGCCCGCCCGGCACGTCGTGCTGGCCACGGGCATCGAGGGCGCCGGCGGTCGACACCTTCCCCCTCTGCTCGACGGCCTGCCTGCCGATCGCGTCCATCACACGCACGACGACATCGACTTCTCCGCCCTCGCGGGCCTGCGCATCGGCATCCTCGGAGCCGGCACCGGGGCGTTCGACAACGCCGCCACCGCCCTCGAGCACGGGGCGGCGAGCGTCGACGTGCACATGCGCCGCCCGTCGATGCCGCAGGTGAGCCCGTATCGCTGGATGGAGTTCGCCGGACTCATCGAGAACTACGGCTCCTTCACCGACGCGCAGAAATGGGCGTTCAACGTGCACCTCTCCGCCGTCGACCAGCCCGCGACGCAGAACGCGCTGTGGCGGGCGCACGCGTTCGACACGTTCCGCTTCCTCACCTCCTCGCCGTGGGAGAGCGTGTCGTGGACGGGCCGCGACATCGCGGTGGCGACGCCGCACGGCATCCATCACTACGACGTCGTGCTCGCGGCCACGGGGATCGCGGCCGACCTGGCGCGGCGCCCCGAGCTGGCGGGCGTCGCCGCGGACGCCGCGCTGTGGAGCGACCGCCTGTCGCCCGCGGAGATCGCGCAGAACCCGGGGTTGGCGGCGTTCCCCTACCTCGACGACGACTTCGGGCTCGTCAGCCGAAGCGCGCCCGGCCGTTCGGCGCTGTCGCGCATCCACATGTTCAACCACGGTGCGCGGATCAGCCAGGGCATGCTGAGCCATCAGATCCCCGGCCTCGTCGGCGGCGCCACGAAACTCGCCGCCGCCCTCTCGCGCCGCCTGTTCGAGCACGACTCCGACCGCCTGCTCGCGGAGTACCTCGCCTACGACGTGCCGGTGGGCGTGCACATCGGCCGCCGCGCGCAAGACTCCTCCCCGCCGCGGGATCCGCGGGTAGCGTCGATCGGGTGACGACCTCCACCCCTCTTCTCGTGTCCGTGCCCACCCCCCAGCTGCGCGACGACCTGGGCGCACTGCCCGACGGCGTCGAGGTGGTCGTGTGGGACATGCAGGATGCCGCTCCCCGAGAACGCTTCGACATGGTGGTGCCGCCGTACATGTCGATGACCGGCGTGATCGAGCGCCTGCGCGAGATCGAGGTCGGGCTCGTGCAGAGCCAGTCGATCGGATACGACAACGTCGAAGGACGACTACCCGAGGGACTCGTCTTCGCCAATGCCGCGAGCGTGCACGAGACCGCGACCTCGGAGCTCGCCGTGGCCCTCACCCTCGCCGCTCGACGTCGGCTGCCCGAGTTCGTGCGTGCCCAGGACCGCGGCGAGTGGTCCGGCGGCGGGGCGCCCGGCCTCGCCGACGCCCGCGTCACCCTGCTGGGCTTCGGCGGGGTGGGCCGCGCGATCGCCGCGCGCCTGAAGCCCTTCGAGGTGCACCTGCGCGCCGTCGCCTCGCACGGCCGCTTGCAGGACGACGTCGAGGTGTTCCCCCTCGGCAAGCTGGCCGAGGTGCTCGCCGACACCGACATCGTCATCGCCTCGCTCCCCGGCGGCGACTCCACGCGCCACATCCTCGATGACGCGGCACTCTCGGCCCTGCCCGACGGCGCGCTCGTCGTGAACGTCGGACGTGGGCCGCTGGTCGACACGGACGCCCTGGTCGACCACGTGCGGCGCGGTCGCATCCGTGCGGCGCTCGACGTCACCGACCCCGAGCCGCTGCCCGAGGGCCACCCGTTGTGGAGCCTTCCGGGCGTGCTCATCGCCCCGCACGTGGGAGGGGCGACGGATGCCATGCGCCCGCGCATCGCGCGCCTCGTCCGCCGTCAGATCGAGCGCCTCGCCGCGGGCGAGGAGCCGCTGAACGTCGTGCTCGGCGGCTGACGCCCCCGCCCCCCTCACCCGTCGAGTGTCCAGGACACGCCGCCCCCGTCCGGCGGATGCGGCGCGTCCTGGACACTCGACGGGGATTCGCCGGGGCGCGGGTGCGGAGGGAGGGGCCGCGAGGCGACGACGGGCCGCCGGGCCACGGCGGTCAGCCGCGGAAGCCCGCCGGGTTCGACAGCAGGTCGGCGAAGGCGAGTTCCGCCGGGCCGATGAGCATGAGCCGCGACCGCAGGTGCGCACGCTCGAGCCGGATGGTGCGCCCCTCGGCGCCGAGGGGATGCACGCGGACGGCGTCGGCGAGACGCTCACGGCTCACCGAGAGCAGCGCGCCGAGGTATCCGGAGAGCACCACGGTCTCGGGGGCGAAGGCGTTGACGAAGTTGGTCAGGGCGAGCGAGAGCATCTCGACCTGACGCGTGACCTCGGTCATCACGCGCGGGTTGCGGGCGACGCCGAGCTCCACGTCGAGTTCGTCTTCGTCGAGCTTGCGACGGCCCAGCAGTGGTTCGAGGATGTCGAGACTGACCTCGGCCTCGAGGCACCCTCGACGTCCGCACACGCACGCGCGACCCCGCGGGTCGACGACGGTGTGCCCGAGCTCCCCGGCATAGCCGGAGGTGCCGCGCAACAGGGTGCCGTCGATGATGAGGCCGCCGCCGATGCTGTGCATGGCGCCACCGAGGTAGAGCAGGTTGCCGACGCCCACGCCGACCCCGAAACGCGACTCGGCCAGAGCGCCGATGCTGGCGTCGTTGCCCGCGGTCACCGGCATCCCGAGCTCGTCGCTCAGCCGGGCGGACACCGGATCGCGCCGCCAGCCGAGAGTGGGCGAGACGAGCACGGAGCCGTTGGCGTTGACGAGCCCGGGCACGGCGAGACCCGCCCCCACCACGCGGTAGTGCCGGTCGATGTCGGCGCGCATCGCCTCGACCGACGACGCGACGATCTGCACGAATCGGCGGGGCGAGGGCGCCGAGGCCGTGTCGTGTCGGAGTCGGGCGTGGACCACTCCCCCGAGACCGACGAGCGCGACGGTGACCGCGTGGGGTTCGGCCCGCACACTGAGGGCGGCGACGTGGTCCTCCGGCTCGAGGTCGAGGGTCGGGCGCCCGACCTTGCCGGTGCGCTCCCCGCTCGGCGCCTCGCGCACGAGGCCGAGCTCGGTGAGCTCCATGATGAGCCCGGTGACGGTGGAGCGGTTCAGCCCCGTCATCGCCCCCAACTGCGCGCGTGAGAGCGCTCCCCGAGAGTGGAGCAGCGCGAGCACCGACGCGAGGTTCTGCTGCCGGATCAGGTCGTTCGTCGTACGACCGGCCGGGGGCGCGAGCGGGGTCGCGGGCTCGAACACGGCAGGGGTCATGAGGGGAGCACCTCCCCCATCATCCCATCGGAGTCGCACGGACGAGAAACGCAGCGGATGACGCGGCGGGTGAGGCGGCGACGCGGATGGGGAGCGGGCCCCGGGGCCGCGCTCCCCATCCGGTCAGACACCGCCGTTGCGGCGCTTGTTGAAGATGTCGAAGGCGACCGCCAGGAGCAGCACGATGCCCTTGATGGCCATCTGCCAGGCGGCGTCCACGCTCAGGATCGACAGGCCCATGTTCAGCACGCCCATAACGAGGCCGCCGACGACCGCGCCCACGACCGTTCCGATGCCGCCCTGCACGGCGGCGCCGCCGATGAACACCGCGGCGATGGCATCCAGTTCGTAGTTCTGACCGGCGGATGCCACGGCGCCACCGGCGCGAGCGGTGCTGACCACCGCGGCGAGGCCCGCGAGCACGCCCATGTTCACGAAGATGAAGAAGTTGACCCACTTCGTCTTCACGCCGCTCATCACGGCGGCGAAGAGATTGCCGCCCATCGCGTAGATGTGGCGACCGAACGTGGTGCGGTTGAGCACGAACGTGTACGCCAGCACGAGCACGGCGAGGATGATCAGCACGATCGGGGTGCCGTTGTAGGCGGCGATCGTGAAGGCGACCGCCATGATCGCGACGACCGCGATGGCGTTCTTGAGCCAGAACGACCACGCGAGCTCACGCGGCAGTTCGAGGCGGCGCAGCGTGGCCCGGGTGCGCAGCTGCTGGACGATCAGCAGCACGCACGCGATCGCGCCCAGCACGAGGGTCAGGGAGTCCCAGTTGCCGAGGTAGCCCAGGAACGGCGGCAGCCAGCCGGCGCCGATCGCGGTGAAGCCGTCGGGGAGGCCGCTGATCGTGCCACCGGTGAGGAGCACGAGCGTGAGGCCGCGGAAGAGCAGCATGCCGGCCAGGGTGACGATGAACGCCGGGATGCCGACGAAGGCGACCCAGAAGCCCTGCCACGCACCGACCACGGCACCGACGACGAGCGAGAGCAGTACGGCGACGAACCAGGGCAGACCCCATTGATTCATCGCGATCGCGGCGATGGCGCCGACCATCGCGACGACCGAACCGACCGACAGGTCGATGTGGCCGGCGATGATCACCATCACCATGCCGATCGCGAGGATCAGCACATAGGCGTTCTGCTGGATGAGGTTGTTGACGTTGCCCGGCATGAGCAGGCGCCCGCCCGTGAGCACCTGGAACAACACGATGATGATGACGAGAGCGGCGAGGATGCCGAACTGACGGAAGTTGATGCGCGACAGGATGCCGCGGCGGCGCGGACCCGGTTGCGTCGGCGCCTCGACCGTCTGGGTGGATGCGGTGGCCATTGCTGTCAGTTCCTTCCGGCGGTCATGTGCCGCATGAGGGTCTCCTGCGTCGCGTCGTCGCGGCTGACCTCGGCCGTGATGCGTCCCTCGGAGATGGTGTAGATGCGGTCGGAGAGGCCGATGACCTCGGGCAGCTCCGACGAGATGACGATGACGGCCTTGCCCTGGGCCGCGAGCTCGTTGATGATCCCGTAGATCTCGTACTTGGCCCCGACATCGATGCCGCGGGTGGGCTCGTCGAGGATCAGCACGTCGGGTCCGGTGAACATCCACTTCGACAGGACCACCTTCTGCTGGTTCCCGCCGGAGAGGCGCCCCGTGATCGCGGCGACGCTGGGCGCCTTGATGTTCATCTTGTAGCGGTAGGAGTCGGCGACCTTGTACTCGCGATAGCGGTCGACCACGCCCAGTCGGGCGAGGCGGGCCAGAGCGGATGCCGACACGTTGACCTGGATGTCGCCGATGAGGTTGAGACCGTACTTCTTGCGGTCCTCGGTCGCGTAGGCGATGCCGTGCTTGATCGCCGCGTCGACGGTGCGCACGTCGATCTGCTGACCGTTCTTGTAGACCTCGCCCGAGATGCCGGTGCCGTACATGCGACCGAAGATGCTCATCGCGAGTTCGGTGCGACCGGCGCCCATGAGGCCGGCGAAGCCGACGATCTCGCCCGCGCGCACCATGAACGACGCGTCCTGGATGACGACGCGCTCGGTGTCGACGGGGTGGTGCACGGTCCAGTTCTCGACGCGGAACAGCTCGTCGCCGATGTCGGGTTCGCGTGGCGGGAACAGGCTGTTGAGGTCGCGGCCGACCATGGCGCGGATGATGCGCCCCTCGTCGGTGTCGGGGTCGGAGCGGTGCATCGTCTCGATGGTGCGGCCGTCGCGGATGATCGTGATGCGATCCGCGATGCGCAGCACCTCTTTGAGCTTGTGGCTGATGATGATGCACGTGATGCCCTGCGTGCGCAGCTGGTCGATGAGGTCGAGCAGGTGCGCCGAGTCGTCGTCGTTGAGGGCGGCGGTCGGCTCGTCGAGGATGAGGAGCTTGACCTCCTTGGCCAGTGCCTTCGCGATCTCCACCAGCTGCTGCTTGCCGACGCCGAGCTCGTAGATCTTGGTGGCCGGGTTCTCGCGGAGCCCCACGCGCTTGAGCAGGTCGGCGGCGGCGGTGTTGGTGGCGTTCCAATCGATGACGCCGCGCTTGGACTTCTCGTTGCCGAGGAAGATGTTCTCGGCGATCGAGAGGTAGGGGCTCAGCGCCAGCTCCTGGTGGATGATGACGATGCCGGCGGCCTCGCTGTCGTTGATCGAGCGGAACTCCATCCGCTCGCCTTCGAGGGTGATGGTGCCCTCGAAGGAGCCCGCCGGGTAGACGCCGCTGAGCACCTTCATCAGGGTCGACTTGCCGGCGCCGTTCTCGCCGCAGATCGCGTGGACCTCACCGCGGTACACGTCGATCGACACGTCGGCCAGGGCCGGCACGCCGTTGAACGACTTCGAGATCCCCGCCATGCGCAGGATCGGTTCGGTCATGGTGTGTTTCCTCCGTCAGCTTCCTCGCCGCGGTGGCGAGGATCGAGCGGCGGGGCGGGCGAACCCGCCCCGCCGCGAGAGGGCCGGGGCGGGCGAGCCCGCCCCGGCCGATGGGGATCAGAGCCCGACGTCGGAGGCCTTCAGGAAGCCCGAGTCGATGAGCTTGGACTGCACGTCGTCCTTGACGACGACCTCGGGGGTCAGCAGGTAGGACGGGACGACCTTCTTGCCGTTGTCGTAGGTCTTGGTGTCGTTGACCTCGACCTCCTTGCCGTCCTTGATCTCCTGAATCATCGTGAAGACGCGGTCGCCGAGGGCACGGGTGTCCTTCCAGACCGTCATCGACTGCGTGCCGTCGAGGATCGCCTTGACGTTGGCCTTGTCGGCGTCCTGACCCGTGATGATCGGGTACTCGGCGCCGGCGGTGTAGCCGGCCGACTTCAGCGACGCCTCGATGCCGATGGCGAGGCTGTCGTTGGGCGAGAGCACGACGTTGACCTTCTTGCCGTCGCCGTAGAACGACGAGAGACGGTTGTCCATCTCGGCCTGCGCCTTGTCGGACGCCCAGCCCTGGATGCCGATCGACGCCCACGCGTCGTCGTTGGCGGGCGACTTGCCGCTGGGGACCACCAGCTGGCCCTTCTCGACGTAGGGCTGGAGCACGTCCCAGGCACCGGCGAAGAAGAACTTGGCGTTGTTGTCGTCGGGGCTGCCGGCGAAGGGCTCGAGGTTGAAGGGACCCTTGCCGTCCTTCAGGCCCAGCTGCTCCTCGATGTACTGGCCCTGCAGGGTGCCGACCTTGTAGTTGTCGAAGGTGGCGTAGTAGTCGACGTTCTCGCTGCCGTTGATCAGGCGGTCGTAGGCGATGACGGTGGCGTTCTGCGACTTGGCCTCTTCGAGGACCGGGCCGAGCGTCGACCCGTCGATGGCGGCGATGACGAGGATCTTCGCGCCACCCGAGATCTGGTTCTGGATCTGGCTGATCTGCTGGTCGGTCTTGTTGTCGGCGTACTGCAGGTCGACCGTGCACCCGGCATCCTGCAGCTTCTTCTGCAGCTGCTCGCCGTCGTTGATCCAGCGCTCGAGGCTGCGGGTCGGCATCGCGATGCCGACGTTGCAGTCGCCGCTCGCGCCGGCGGCGTCTCCGCCGCCCTCGGCGGGGCGCGTCGAGCTGCAGGCTCCGAGGCCCACCGCGAGTGCGGCGATGGCCGCACCGGTCAGGATTTTCTTCAGCATGTGATCTGCGTTCCTCTCTGAACAGCAGGGACCGTGTGGTCCGTACCCGCGCCCTCCCCGGCGTCGGATCGGGTACGTCATCGTCCCGGCACTCTGGTCCGTCGAATTATGACGGCTCCGGAAAAATATCCACCGCGGGGGGTTTTGTCTATAGGCACGTCAAAATTGCCCACGCCGTGATCAGACCGTGACCGAACGTGCCGGATCCCCGGAAAGACGCGGCCGAGCCAGGCCTCAGCGGGTGTCGCGGTCGGCGCCCGACCACAGATCGCCGCACTCGATGAGCGACGCGCCCTGCGCGACGAGGTACGGCCGCGCGCCCACGTCGCCCCGGGCGGCGTCCGCGACGGCGGCCCAATGCGATCGGCCGAGCAGCACGGGATGACCCGGGGCCCCGGCGTACGCCGCTTGCGCGAGCGCGTCCCGATCCGCGTGCCGGAGCATGCGCGCCACCGCCGCGGGCGGCATCCCCGGGGTGTCGACGGGGACGACGACAGCGGCGATCCCCGCCCCGGATCGCAGTGCGCCGAGGCCGGCCCGCAGGGAGGCCGCCATGCCCGACTCCCAGTCGGCCACGGTCACGATCGTCGCGCCCCGCGGAACGAGAGCGACGGCCTCCTCGGCCCCGGCTCCCAGCGCGACCGTGACGTCGCGGCATCCGCCCTCCGTCAGCGCGCGGACGGCGAGGGCGATCCACGGCGTTCCCGCGGGGGTGCGCGCGAGAGCCTTGGGACCGCCGAAACGACGACCCGCACCCGCGGCCAGCACGAGCCCCGAGACGGCGACGGGAGGCGCGGCGGGCATGGTCACGACAGCGTAGCGTGCGCGAAACACGCCCCGATTACCGTCGTCCCATGCTCGATCTGGCCGCCGACCTGGTGCCTCTGATGGATGCCGGGGTGCCGCTCGCGGCCGTCACGGTGACCGCCGTGGTGCGCAGCGCCCCGCGCGGCGTGGGCGCGACCCTCGTCGTCACGCGCGAGGCGCGCGTCATCGGATCGATCTCCGGAGGCTGTGTCGAGAACGACGCCGTGATGCTCGGTCTCGACGCCCTGCGCACCGGACACGTGCGTCGCGCGCGCTTCGGGTTCACCGACGACGGCACCGTCACCCCCATCGCCGCGGGGCTCGCGTGCGGGGGTGCGGTCGACGTCGTGGCCTACCCGCTCGACGACAGCGTCCGCCCGGCGCTCGAAGCAGCCCGCGCCGGACGAAAGGCGACCGTGCGCCTCGACCTCGACGGAGGACCGGTCGTGCTCGAGCGGCCCGCGGCCCCGCGCCTGATCGTCCTCGGCGCCGGCGAGCACGCGGCGGCGCTGTGCCGGCTCGGCGCGGCCGCCGGATTCCGGGTCACGGTGTGCGACGACTGGGCGCTCCTGGCCACGCGCGAGCGCTTCCCCGACGCCGCCGAGGTCGTCGTCGCCGCCCCGCACGAGTACCTCGCGACCGTCGACGACGCCGACGAGCGCACCGCGGTGTGCGTACTGACGCACGACGAGCGGCTCGACATCCCCGCCCTGCGCGCCGCCCTGCGCATGCCGGTGGGCTTCGTCGGCGCGATGGGGGCACGGGCGACCGTCGCGCGCCGCGCGCAACTGCTGCGGAACGCGGGGGTGACGGATGCCGAGCTCTCGAGGCTTCACTCCCCTCTCGGCCTCGACCTCGGAGGCGCCTCGCCCGAAGAGACCGCCCTGTCGGTGATCGCCGAGATCGTGACATCCCGCAACGCGGCGAGCGCACGACCCCTGCGCGAGAAGGCGGGGGCGAGGCTGCACGGATCGGGTGCCGCGGGACACGACCCCTCCTCGGGAGCGCGCGCCCGGGTCTCGGCCGCGGACGACGCCGGCCTCGCGTGCGGCGTGAGGACCGCATGAGCGCGCTCGTGGTGCGCGACGCCGTGGCCGTCGTCGAGGCGGCGGGCCGCGTGCGCACGGGCGACGTCGTGATCGCCGACGGGCGGGTCGTCGACGCGGCCGACCTCACCGGAGCGCGAGTCGTCGACGCGAGCGGGTGCGTCGTGACGCCGGGCCTGGTCAACGCCCACCACCACCTGCTGCAGACCGCGTTCCGCACGCTCCCCGGCACCCGCGGCATCCCGATGCGCGAGTGGCTTCCGGCGATGGCGTCGGCATACGGCGAAGCGGGCGTCGACCCCGACCTGACGCTGCTCGCCGCGCGTGCCGGCCTCGCCGAAGCGCTGCTGAGCGGGGTGACGACGGTCGCCGATCACCATCTGACCTGGCCGAGCGGTGCCGACACCGTCGGGATGGCGCGGGCCGCGGCCGACGCCGCCGCGGGGCTCGGTGCACGCCTCGCGTTCGTGCGGGGAACCGCGCGCGACGACCCGCAGGAGGCCGCCGCCTCGGCCGAGGCGATCGTCTCGGCGCTCGTGCCCGAGGGCGCCGGCGGCGTCTCGGTCGACGGGATGCTGCAGGTCGCGGTCGGGCCCGCCGGGGTGCACAGCGATCCCCGCGAGACGTTCGAGCTGCTGGGCGAGCTGGCCCGACGCCACGGGCTCCGACGACGCACGCAGGCCAACGAGGTGGTCGACGTCGAGATCGCGCTCGAGCGCTACGGACGACGACCCCTCGATCTGCTCGAGGAGTGGGGCTGGCTCGCTCCCGACGTGACGCTCGCCCACCTCTGCGACGTCGCCCCCGACGAGATCGCCCGCCTCGCGGCATCCGGGGTCACCGCCACCCATGCGCCCGGCTGCGACGTGCCGATGGGCTGGGGAGTCGCCCCGGTTCGGCGTCTCCTCGACGCGGGGATCGCGGTGGGCCTGGGAACCAGCGGCGGCGGCAGCAATGACGCGGGCCACCTTCTCGCGGACGCGCGCCTGGCGATGCAGGTCTCGGCGCTGGTGGGGCCGCAGCTGCCGGCATCCGAGGTGCTGACGATGGCCACGGAGGGCTCCGCCGACGGTCTCGGTCGCCCCGAACTCGGACGCCTGACGCCGGGCTCGGCCGGCGACCTGTGCCTGTGGGACGTCTCGGGCGTGGCCGATGCGGGCGTCGCGGATCCCGTCGCGGGGCTGCTCTGGGCCTCGCCCGGCCGGCGCCCGCGCACGGTCGTCGTGGGCGGGCGGATCGTGGTCGACGGGGGCCGCCTCGCGACGGCCGACGAGGGCGAGATCGTCGCCCGCCTCTTCGAGAGGGTGGCACGATGACGTCCATGGCTCCACCGGCGGTCCCCCTCTCCGCGCTTCCGACCCCCGACGCGCACACCCCCACGAGTGACGAGCGCCTCGGCGCGCACCTGCGCAGCCTGCGGAAGGCGCGCGGGCTCACGCTCACCCAGCTCGCCGAGGCGGCCGAGCTGTCGCATCCGTTCCTCAGCCAGCTGGAGCGCGGGCTCGCCCGGCCGAGCATGGCGAGTCTCGAGCGGCTCGCACGGGCCCTGGGGACGAGCCGGGTCGAGCTGATCGCGGGCTCCGAGCCCCCGCGTGCCGACGCCGATGCGCAGCCGTCGTTCGTCGCGGCCGGAGAGGGCGTGACCGGTCCGTACGCGGAGGGCACCGCACGCCTGCTCGCGGAGGGCCCGCGCCGCTTCGAGCCGCTGGAGTTCACGGGGTCCAACCCGCAGCCGGGCGATCACTACGTGCACGACGAGGACGAGTTCCTCACGGTGCTCGAGGGCTCGATCGTGATCTCGTTCGGCGCCTTCGGCGAGCGCACACTGCACGTCGGCGACTCGGTGTATTGCCGCTCGGGCACGCCGCACCGCTGGCACTCGCCCGACGGCACGCCCTATCGCCTGCTGATCGTCAAGGAGGTCGTCCACGGCGACGGCGCCGACGATCCGACCGACGTCTGACCGAGGAGGAGAACGCGTGAGCGCAGGGGTGAGCTTCGACGCCGTGGTGCGGGAGCGACGGGATGCCGCCGAGGGGATCGTCGTGCTGGACCTCGAGCGCGCGACGGGGACGCTGCCGCACTGGTCGCCGGGGGCGCACATCGACGTGGTGCTGCCCGACGGACTCGAGCGGCAGTATTCGCTGTGCGGGTCGCCGAGCGCGCGCGGCACGTGGCGCATCGGCGTGCTCCGCGAGCGCGAGGGCTCCGTGTGGTTGCACGAGAACGCGCACGTCGGGGCCACGCTGCGGGTCCGGGGCCCCGCGAACCACTTCCTCTTCGCCCCGACCGCGGGGCGCTCGTACGTGTTCGTCGCCGGCGGCATCGGGATCACGCCGATCGTGCCCATGATCGAGGCCGCGGAGGCGGCGGGGGCCGCCTGGACCCTGCTCTACGTCGGACGGTCACGCGCGACGATGGCCTTCGTCGATGAGCTCGAGCAGCGCTACGGCGACCGCGTCGAGGTGTTCGCCGCAGACGAGGGGCGCCGACTCGACATCCCCCGACGCCTGGGCACGCCCGTCGCCCGCACGGTCGTGTACGCGTGCGGACCCGCGCGTCTGCTCGAGGCCCTCGACGCCACGATGGCGGTCTGGCCGCGCGGGAGCCTGCACGTCGAACGCTTCGAGGCGAAGGTGCTCGGGCCGCCGGTGTGGACGGAGCCCTTCGAGGTCGACCTCATGATGTCGGGACTGACCGTGACCGTTCCGCCGGAGCGGTCGATCCTCGACGTGGTCGAGGAGAACGGCGTCGTCGTGCCCTCGAGCTGCCGCGTGGGCACGTGCGGCACCTGCGAGGTCGCGGTCGTCGACGGCGACGTCGAGCACCGCGACTCCGTGCTGTCGCCGGAGGAGCAGGAGGCCAACCGCACGATGATGCCGTGCGTCTCGCGAGCCGCGTGCGATCGGATCACCCTCGAGCTCTAAGGCTTCACCCTCACGATCACCCGCTGGTCGCAGGACCCCTCGAGCACGCCGGCTCAGAACTCGACGCGGCGACCCAAACGGCCGGCCCGCGCATCGGCAGCCGCCCGACGGAGCACGCGCAGCTTCGCGGGACGCCCCGTCAGCACCGTACAGCCGAGGCACAGGGCCCAGAACAGGGCGGCATTCACCGAGCGGGCGGGACTGCGCCGACGACCGGTGCGCAGCTCACGGTGGATGCGATTGCGGACCGAATAGTACAGCAGGGCGTCGTTCGTGGACCGGAACATCGCCAGGACCTCGAACCCGGGCGGCATCCATCGCTCGCCGCGCGGATCGACCACGACGGCGTCGCAAGACAGACGGATGAGCCCGCCCGCCGCGACGATGCGCGAGGTGTACTCCAGGTCGTCGCCGTAGAGCACGAGAGCGGTGTCGGGGAAGCCGATGCGCCGGATGACGTCGGCCCCCACGAGGAGCCCCCCGTACGGGGCGTAGGCCAGATCCGCCCCGCCCGCAGCCGCCGCCGGACGCCGCAGCCCCAGGCGCTCCCCCGCGCGGCGGGCGAAGAGGGTCAGCTCGACGCCGGCGAACGACCGGTCTTCGCGCGGCTGCTCCCGCGCCTGCTCCACCCGGATCGCCTCGGCGATCTCGGCGGGCGCGGCTCCCGGGGCCCGGGTCGGGGCGACCGCGCACAGCCCGTGTCCCGCCGCGCGAAGAGCCCGCTCCTCGCGCAGGAGCGCCGCCAGCGCGTCGCCGGCGGGAAGGTTGTCGTCATCGAGCACCCACACATGGTCGGCCCCCGCCTCGACGGCCCGGGCGAGGGCGATCCCGAACGCGAGCGCCGATCCCTCGTTGCGTTCCAGATGGTGCAGGTGCACCCGCGGCGCGTGCTCGCGCGCATACTCGACAAGCGCCTGCCGGGACGACGGGGTCGAGCCGTTGTCGACCACGACGACCTCCCTCACCCCCGCGGCGAGGAACGCGTCGACGGTCGCCAGACACGACGCCGATCGCGCGCCGTAGGTGACGGTGGCCCCGACCACGCGGGGGAGAGGAGAAGAAGAGGTCACGAGCTCAGCTTTCGTCGGAGGTGGAGGCGTAGACATCGGCCAGCGTGCGCCGGAAGCGCTCCACCGAGAACTCGGCAGCCGCCGCGGGCTGCACCGCGCGAGCCTGGCGGCGCGCGCCGGCAGGATCGTCGAGCGCAGCGCAGACGCCGTCCGCCAGACCCGCGGCGTCGTCGGCGAGGGCGAAGGCCGAGAGGACGTCGTCGACGATGCCCTCGACGCCGATCGAGGTCGACACGACGGGGATTCCGCGCACCATGGCATCCACCGTCTTGAACTTCACGCCGGCACCCGATCGCAGCGGGATGAGGACCAGGGCGGCGTCGGCGTAGTACTCCTCGAGGGAGTCGACGCGACCGGTCACTGTGACGGTGTCGGGCACGAGCTCCGCCTCCCGCCGCATCTCGTCGGTGGGGTTCGCGCCCGCGAAGACGAACCGCGCGCCCGGGTGCCGCCGATGGACGCGGGGAGCGATCTCGCGCAGGGTCCACAGGGCGGCGTCGGCGTTGACGGAACGGTCGAACGCCCCCACGAACAGCACCGTTCCCCCACCCGGGGCCGTCACGACGGCCGACTCGGCACCGGACACCGCATCTGGCGCGACGGGCTCGGCCAGAGGCGGCCGCACGACGCGGACCGGGGCCGCGCAACGCGCCGCGCGGTGCACCACCGCGGCATCCTTCGCGCTGAAGACGAGGACCGTGTCGACGTCGGTGTATACCCGCCGCTCGTCGCGGCGCACGGTGGCGAGTCGCACGCGGGCGACCAGGCCCCGGGGAGACCACCGCGATCCGGCCGCGGCGAGGAAGCGTTCCGCGCTCTGCAGCATGACATCGTGCGCGAAGACGAGGCGTCGGGCCGGAGCCCCCACCCACCGGGCGAACCACCCCATCTGCGTCCACTGGAACTCCACGGCATCGGCCGCGGCGAAGAGCGCGCGCACCTCGGACGACTGCGCGAAGGCACGGCACACGCGCCTCACCGGGCGGACGGGGAAGAACCGCCGCTGCTGCCGTTCGTCGAGAGCGGTGAGGCGCCGCAGACCGCGTCGGGGGGCGGGGAGAGGCACGAGGACGATGGTCGCGGTCACCGTGGATCGCGCGCGGGCCGCGCGATTGTCGTCGGAGTCCGGGGCGACGAGGGTGACCTCGTGTCCGTCGTCGGCGAGCGCCCGCAGGTGGCGGAGGTAGTACTGGCCTCCGGCGTGCGGAATGCCGTCGAACGGCACCACCGGCGCGACACTGACGATCCTCACGTGCTTCCTCCCCGGCGCCGACGGCGCGGCGCTCGAGCCCACTCTGCGGATATCGCTCGCGCACTTCCCCGGCCGCGCTCCCGCACGGGGCGGGTGAAGCAGCCGGTCGCGGCGAGTTCCGCCAGCGGGTGAGAACAGGGACGGTGCGCGCTCACGATGCCGCGCGGCCACGCGAGACCGGGGGCGTCGACGCCTCCGCCGACGCGTAGTGTCCGCCCGGGAAGGGAGCCGAGGTGAGGATCACGCACGTCCAGAGCAGCTTCGTCGCACCGCTGGGCGGGGCCGAGTCGTACGTGCTCGCCCTGGCCTCCGAGCAGGCCCGGCGAGGTGACGAGGTCGAGATCCTCACCGCGTGGACCGACCCCGACACCGTCGAGCGGGCGCGCCGAGCCGGCGTGGCCGTACGCGTTCGCGCGACCTATCGCCCCTATCGCCCCGACCAGCACGGAGCGGGCACCGCCGCCAAGGTCGCGTTCCACGCGCTCGACGTGCTCGGCACCCTCGGACCGGCGACCTGGATGCCGAAGGAGGCGCGGTCCGACGCCGTGGTGCACGTCCACCGCTTCCAAGGCGTGGGCGCGCAGGTGCTCCGGGCCCGACACGGCGCGGTGGTGCACACCGCGCACGACTACTGCCTCGTCGACACGACGTCCACCTCCATCCGCGACGGACACGAGCCCGCGCGCCTCGGCGGCGTGCAGCGGCTGCGCGCTCGCGCCATCTGGCTCGCGGCCCGACGCTCCAGCATCCTGGTGTTCCCGAGCGAGCGCGCACTGGCCCGTCACCATGCCCTGGGCATGCCCGCCGAGGGTGTCGAGCAGCGGGTCGTTCCGCACGGGTGGCCGGCACCCGCCGTCTCACCCGCTCGCGTCGGGAACGAGGGACGCACCCGCCCGCGCTTCGTCTTCCTCGGCAAGCTCCAGGCGACCAAGGGCATCGACCTGCTGCTGCGGGCGTGGGAGCGGGCCGACATCGACGCAGAGCTGGTCGTCGCCGGCGACGGCCCCGAGCGGCCGACCATCGAACGCGCGGCGGCGACGGGACGGATCACCTACGTCGGATGGGTCGACGCCCAGCAGAAGGCCGACCTGATCGCCTCCGCGACAGCGCTGGTGTTCCCCTCGCTCTGGCCCGAGACGTTCGGACTGGTGATCGCCGAGAGCCTGCTCATGCGGTGCCCGGTGATCGCGACCCCCCAGGCCGCCGGCGCCTTCGTGCGAGACGGCGAGAACGGACTCGTGACGACGGACGCCACACCGGGCTCGCTGGCCCGCGCCCTCCGTTGCCTCGCGCACGACGCGACGCTGCGGGAGGGCCTGGCCCGGGGGGCCGCCGCGAGCGCCGCGGCGCTCGACTTCGGTCGCCACGTCGACCGGGTGCAGGCCGTCTACGCCGACGCCCGCGGGATCTTCGCTCGGGCGCGCTGAGCCGGGTCGGCGCGCCCCCTCGCGAGAGACGGGCGAGCGCACGGCGACGGCGCCGAGGCCCGCGGCATCCCGGGTTCGCCCAGCGAACCGCAGCCTGTCCGACATGTTTGTCACGAGGGTCACGCGGGAGAAATACGGCGGAAACGCAGGCTTCCTAGCATCGGACCAACGCCGGATGTTGCTCACACCAACACTGACGCAGCCGCCCCGAGCGGCTCGCCCCGTCGCCGTGGCGCTCGTCTCGACTCCTGCCTTCCCGACTCTCCGGAGGTCTCCGTGTCCGCCGTTCCACCCGTCTCGATCGCCGCTCTGCGAGGTGTGCGACTCGCCTCCGGCGACGTCGTCGACATCGCGCTCGACGGTGACGCGGTGCTCGCGGTGGTCCCGGCCGGCAGCCCGCTGCCCGAGACGGACGGCGTCGTGCTCGACCTCCCCGGCTACCTCGTCACCGCCGCCGGCGCCGAGCCGCACGCCCACCTCGACAAGTCGCAGTCGTGGGATGCCATTCGGCCCCCGTTCGGCGACCTCGAGCGCGCCATCGAGAGCTGGCATGCCTTCGCCCTGACCCTGGACGAGGACGACACGCTGCGCCGAGCCCGTTCCACGGCGCTGCGGATGCTGGCATCCGGGATCACCTCCGTCCGCACCCACGTCGACCTCCTGCGCGGAGAGGACGCCCTCACGGGTGTCCGCGCCCTGGTCCGGTTGCGGGCGGAGCTCGAGGGAGTCATGGACCTCGAGCTCGTGGCCCTCGGCGGCCCCACGGTCGCCGACGAGGTCTTCGAGGCCGCGCTCGACGCGGGCGTCGACCTGGTGGGCGGTGCGCCGCATCTCGCCGACGACCCGGTCGCCGACCTCGAACGCCTCGTCGCCCTCGCCCGGCGCCGCGACGTCGGCCTCGACCTGCACACCGACGAGAGCCTCGCAGGGGCCGACACCCTGGCCGCCTACGCCCGGTCCGTCACCGGCTGGCACCGGCCACGGACCGCGGGCCACTGCGTGCGGCTGAGCATGATGCCCACGGCCGACCTCACCGCCCTGGCCGAGCAGGTCCGCACCGCCGACATCGGCGTCATCGCCCTGCCGATCACCAACCTGTACCTGCAGGGATGGGATGCCGAGCACGCCGTGCCCCGCGGGATCGCGCCGATCGGACGGCTCAAGACCGCCGGCGTCCGCGTCGCGGCCGGAGCCGACAACGTGCGCGACCCCTTCAACCCGGTGGGCCGCTGCGACCACCTCGAGACCGCCTCGCTGCTCGTCAGCGCCGGGCACCTCGCCCCGGAGGACGCTCTCGACGCCGTCACCGTCGGCGCGCGAGACGTGATGGGGCTGCCGTTCGCGGGTCCCGTCGCCGGCGCGCGGGCGGAACTGGTGGCGATCCAGGCGGACTCCCTCGGCGAAGCCGTCGCCTTCGCCACTGCCGACCGCGTCGTCATCCATCGGGGACGTCTCGTCAGCCGCACCCGCGTCGCGACCGAGACCGCCGCCCTCTCCTCGTCCGTCCCCACCCGCACCGCCGCACCCGCGACGGCGTCGTAACCCGACCCCACGGAAAGTGAGCGCCCCCGTGACCCTGGCCTCCCCCGCCCCGGCATCCGTCGCGGATCCCACCGCGCCGATCCTGGACTTCCGCAACGTCGCCATGACGTTCCCCAACGGCACCACCGCCCTCTCGGGCGTCGACCTCACCGTCGAGCGCGGCGAGTTCGTCAGCGTCGTCGGCCCCTCGGGCTGCGGCAAATCCACGCTGCTGCGCATCGCCTCGGGTCTCGAATCCGCCAGCGAGGGCACCGCGACCGTCAACACCGACCGCATCGGCTATGTCTTCCAGGACGCGACCCTGCTGCCGTGGCGCGACGTGCAGGCCAACGTCGAGCTGCTCGCCGAGCTCAACTGGCAGCCCAAGCGCGTGCGCACCCCGAAGGCCCAGTGGGCGATCGACCTCGTCGGCCTGAAGGGGTTCGAGAAGCACCTCCCCAAGCAGATGTCGGGCGGGATGAAGATGCGCGCCTCGCTCGCCCGCTCCCTCACGCTCGACCCCGAGCTCTTCCTCTTCGACGAGCCCTTCGGTGCGCTCGACGAGATCACCCGCGAACGCCTGAACGACGAGCTCATCAAGATCTTCGTCGAGCAGAAGTTCGGCGGGCTCTTCATCACCCACTCGGTCTCGGAGGCCATCTACCTCTCCACGAAGGTCGTCGTGATGTCGGGTCGCCCCGGCCACCTCGTCGACACGTTCGAGGTCCCCTTCGACATGCCGCGCGACCCCGAGATCCGTTACACCGCCGAGTTCGCGAAGCTCGTCGGCGAGGTCTCCCACGCCCTCCGGGAAGGACACTCATGAGCACCACCTCCGCTGAGCCCGTCGTCGACGAGGCGGCCGTACCCCCGGCATCCACTCCTCCGATCGAGCCGCCCCGCACCCGCACGGCATCGCGTCGTCGGGGCTTCGGATCCCGCGCCGCCGTCATCGGTCCCCCGCTCGCGGTCCTCGTCGTTCTGCTCGGCGGCTGGTACGCCGTGTCGATCGCCCTGGCCGCGTCGGGCAAGGGCTTCCTCATGCCGATGCCCCACGAGATGTTCACGCTCGGGTTCTTCGACCCGCAGGTCGGCGCCGACATCTGGATCGCCCTGTTCCGGACGACCGGTGTCGCCCTCACCGGCCTCGCGGTGGCGATGATCCTCGGCATCGGTTGGGCGATCGCGATGTCGCTGGCGCGGTGGGTCGAGCGTTCGACCTACGCCTACGCCGTGATGCTGCAGTGCATCCCGATCCTCGCGCTGGTGCCGCTGGTCGGCTTCTGGTTCGGGTACGAGTTCACCGCCCGTGTGATCGTCTGCGTGCTGATCGCCCTGTTCCCGATGGTCTCGAACACGCTGTTCGGCCTGCAGTCGGTCGACAAGTCGCAGCGCGAGCTGTTCCGCCTGCAGAAGGCGAACAAGTGGACGGTGCTGACCAAGCTCACCCTCCCCGCCGCCCTGCCCTCGATCTTCGTCGGCATGCGCACCTCGGCGGGCCTGTCGGTCATCGGCGCGATCGTCGGCGATTACTTCTTCCGCCGCGGCGAGCCGGGAATCGGCTCGCTCATCGCCAACTACCAGTCGCGCCTGCAGAGCGCCGAGCTGTTCGCCGCCATCCTCGCGGCCTGCCTGCTCGGCGTCGCGATCTTCGCGTTCTTCGGCTGGCTGTCGAAGGTGGCCGTCGGCCGCTGGTACGAAAGCGCCCTCTAGACCCCGGATGCCACCGCACCGCCCTCCCGCGCGCAGGCGCCGGAGGCGGCATCCGGCGTACCCGAAATCCCGCAGCTCCCCCTCCCGCACCCGAGCACCACCGACGTCACAGAAAGCGAACCAGCATGCAGCGCTCCACCCTCCTCCGCGGCACCGCCGTCACCGGCGCCGTCGCGATCGCCCTGACCCTCACCTCCTGCGCCGGCAGCGCGGCGGAGAGTGCGCCGGCCGCCTCCTCCGACATGGAGATCGGTTCGGTCGACCTCTCGACCGACTGCCCCTCGACGATCGTCGTCCAGACCGACTGGAACCCCGAGGCCGAGCACGGTCACCTCTACGAGATGATCAAGGACGACTACACGATCGACGCCAACACCAAGGCGGTCACGGGTCCCCTCATGTCGGACGGCGAATACACCGGCGTCAACCTCGAGATCCGCGCCGGCGGCCCGGCCATCGGCTTCCAGACGGTCTCGGCGCAGATGTACCAGGACGACGCGATCACCCTCGGCTACATCAGCACCGACGAGGCGATCCAGCTCTCGTCGACCACGCCCACCAAGGCCGTCTTCGCCCCTCTCGACATCAGCCCGACGATGGTCATGTGGGACCCGGAGACCTACCCCGACGTCAAGACGATCGATGACGTCAAGGCCGCCCTCACGGCGAAGGGCGGCGTCTGGCGCTACTTCGACGGCTCCGCCTACATCGAGTACCTCAAGAGCGCCGGTCTCGCCGACTCGGCGATCCTCGACGGCTCGTACGACGGCACGCCCTCGAACTTCGTCGCCGCCGGCGGCAAGGACATGCAGCAGGGCTTCGCCTCGGCCGAGCCGTACGTCTACCAGAACGAGGTGTCGGCGTGGGGCAAGCCGGTCGACTTCGCGCTCATCCACGATGCCGGATGGCAGACGTACCAGTCGTCGGTGTCGGTCAAGGCCGACAAATTCGACGAGCTGTCGCCGTGCCTGTCGAAGCTCGTGCCCGTGCTGCAGAAGGCCGGCGTCGCGTACTACAAGGACCCCTCCGCCGCGAACGACCTCATCCTGAAGCTCGTCGACGAGTACGCCACCGGCTGGACCTACACGCAGGGCGTGGCCGACTACTCCGTGAAGACGCAGGTCGACCTCGGCCTCGTGGGCGACGGCCCCGACTCCACCTACGGCAACTTCGACGACGACCGCTTCGCGGACTTCTTCGACAAGGCCGGCAAGGTCTACACCGACCTCGGCACCCCGCCCGCGTCGGGCTACACCCCGGCCGACCTCTACACGAACGAGTTCATCGACACCTCGATCTCGTTCTGACCCGCTCGGCCCGGTCCGCCTCGTGCGGGCCGGGCCGTTGGGTGGGGCGGTTCCGCCCTGCGCATCCCCGGTCCCCCAGCCTGTCGAAGGGACCGGAGCCGGAGGCTTCGACACGCTCAGCCACCTCCCCGCACAGGTCCCTGAGCCCGTCGTAGGGACCGGAACTCATGACATCCCCGGTGGCTTCGACAGGCGGAGCCACCTCCTTTGCATCCACCCCACCCGCCCCACCCGGAGAAACACCCATGAGCGACACCGCCACCCGCGTCCTCTCCCTCGAGGACGAACTGCTCGACCTGCTCGGCCCCGCCGCCGTCAGTACCGAACCACGCGTGCGCGAGCGCGCCAGCGTCGACGGCTCCCCGATGTCGCCGATCATCGCCGCGAAGCTCCCCCTGGGCCTCGCCGACCTCGTCGTGTTCGCCGCCGACGCCGAGCAGATCGCCACGGCCGTGGCCGCGGCATCCCGTCACGGGGTACCGATCACCGTGCGCGGCAAGGGCACCGGCAATTACGGTCAGGCCATCCCGATGCAGGGCGGCCTCGTGATCGACACCACGCGCGCCAAGGCCATCGTCGAGGTCGGCGACGGGTACATCACCGCCGAGGCCGGGACCCCGATGGTGCTGCTCGAGCAGGCCGCGTGGGCCGCCGGCCAGGCGCTGTGGATGTACCCGTCGACCGCACAGTCCACGATCGGCGGTTTCCTCTCGGGCGGCTCCGGGGGCACCGGGTCGATCGCACACGGCTCCAACGACCGGGGCTTCGTCGCCGCCCTCGACGTCGTGCACGCCGACGGCAGCGACGAGATCATCCACGTCGAGGGCGACGAGGCCCAGAAGTACGTGCACAACTACGGCACCGCCGGGGTCATCGTGCGCGCGACGGTCCGCCTCGAACCGCTGCGCGAGTGGCGTGGGCTGTGGGCGAGCTTCCCCGACTTCGCCGGCACCCTCGCCGTGCTGCAGACCATCGGCAACCTCGAGCCCACCCCGCGGCTCGTGTCGGGCGACGGGCCCGAGATCTCGGCATCCCTCCCCTCCGACGAGGCGATCCCCGAGGGCCGATCGAGCCTGCGCGCGATCGTCGACGCGTCGCTGATCGAGGGGATCACCGCGATCGTCGAGGGCGCGGGCGGACGTGTCGAGGCGGTGCGCGAGGGGCCGCAGGCCAGCATCCGCCTGTCGATGCTGAGCTACAACCACCCGATCGAGTGGTACCAGAAGAGCCAGCCGCACGAGGTGTTCCACCTCGAGGTCGCGGGTGCGCCGCTCGCGGACGACATCGAGGCCGTCGAGAGCGTGTTCGCCGGCGGCAAGCTGCACATCGAGTCGACGAAGGCGTTCCCGATCGGCATGCTCGCAGCCCCCTACGTCAGCGAGGACGACGTCTACCGCGGCATCGCCGCGCTCAACGCCATCGGCGTGGGCGTGCACAACCCCCACCAGTGGAACGTCGACTTCAACGTCGAGCAGACGGTCGAGACCGCGCGCCTCACCGACCCGAACGGCCTGCTGAACCCCGGCAAGCTCAACCCCGACTACACCGGCGCGCGCAAGGGAGCGATCATCTCATGACCCGTCTTCTCAGCGAGCTGAGCGGTTCCGCCGCCGCCGAGGCCCTCACCGAGGACTCGATCCTGGTGCTGCCCACCGGGGCGATCGAGCACCACGGACCGCACCTGCCCCTGGCGACGGATGCCATCGTCGCCGAGGCGTCCGCCACGGCCGCCGTCGCGCGCGCCGCCGCCCAGGGGCTCGACGTGTGGCAGCTGCCGACGCTGTCGATCACGAAGTCGGACGAGCACTCGTGGGCCCCCGGGACGCTGTGGCTCACGCCCGAGACCATGCTGCAGACCATCGTCGACATCGGCCGCTCGATCCTCACGACCCGAGCGCGCACGCTCGTGTTCCTCAACGGCCACGGCGGCAACGTCGCGCTGCTGAACGTCGCGAACCGCGAGCTGCGGCGCCGCTTCGGGCTCCGCACGTTCTTCATGCCCGCCGCGCGCGTGCCCTCGTTCGACGGCACCGACGGGGGCCCCGACGAGCACGGAACCGGCATCCACGCCGGTCACGGCGAGACGAGCATGATCATGCACCTGCGCCCCGAGCTCGTGGACGCCACGAAATTCGAGGCCACGGTTCCGGCGCACATCGGAGACTTCCGGCACATCGGCTTCAACGGCAAGCCCGTGACCTTCGGGTGGCTCTCGAACGACTTCGGCCCCACCGGCGTGCTCGGCGACCCGACGGGGGCGAACGCCGCCCACGGCGCCCAGCTGTTCGAGGACAGCGTCTCGTTCGTCGTCGAGGCGCTCGAGGAGATCAGCCGATTCGACTACACGGCGTGAGGGGTTCGAGGCGCGCACAGCTCCTGCACCTGCGGCGTCCGGCGGCCGCGGCGGGCATGCCGCGCGCGTTGCGCAGGAGTTGTGCAGCTTCCGGGTGCGGCCTCGCGCCGACCCCGGGGACCGCGGATACTCGGCCCCGCCCGCACAACTCCTGCAGAATCGGGGGCGCCGCCCGTCACGCGGGCCCGAGGCGTGGAACCTGCAGGAGTTGTGCACCGACGACCGCAGCCCGGCGGCCCACGGAGACGACGGTGCCCGCGTGAGCGTCGCCGCCGCCCCGGCCACCGGCGTCCGCGCCTACGGGCAGGTCCTGGGTCTGCCCGGGGCCCGCAGCTTCGTGGCCGCCGGCATCCTCGCGCGCTTCCCGCGCGCGACGCTGTCGCTCGGGATCATCCTGCTCGTGTCGGCCACGACCGGGAGCTTCGCCTCGGCGGGACTCGTCGTGGCTCCGCTCGTGGGCGGCATGGCCGTGGCCGCGCCTCTCTGGTCGTCGCGGATGGACCGGCACGGCCAGGCCCGCGTCATCCTGGTGTCTCTCGGATGCCTCGTGCTCGCGGCATCCGGTCTGCTCGCCCTCGTGCTGACGGGTGCGCCGTTCTGGACGTGGCTGATCGCGGCGTTCGCGACGGGAGCCGCCACCCCGGACCTGACCTCGGCCGTGCGTGCGCGGTGGACGGTGCTCGCGCCCGCGTCGCAGCGCACCGCCGCTCTCGCGCTCGAGACGATCGCCGACCAAATGGTCTTCATAGCCGGACCGCCCGCCATCACGGCCGTCGCCGCGGCCGTGGATCCCGCGGTGGCGATGCTCGGCTCGCTCGGGCTCGGCGTGATCGGCGGCGTATGGCTCGCCGCCCAGCGCGGGACGCAGCCTCCCCCGCAGCCGGGCGGGGCGCGCCGCGGGCTCGTCCTCCCGCCTACGGGCGTCGTGCCGATCGCCCTGGCCTGCGTCGCGCTCGGCGGGGTCTTCGGCGCGTTCGACGTCAGCCTCGTCGGGTGGGCCGACGTCGGCGACCGCCCCTGGCTCGCCGGGCCCGCGTTCAGTGCCCTCGCGGTGGCCATCGCGATCGGATCGGTCGTGACCGGGGCGCGGGCGTGGCGACTGTCCCCCGCCGCGCGGTACATCGGCTTCGCCGCCGTGGCCGCCGTCGTCGCCGCAGGGCTCCCGTTCGCCCAGGGCTCGGTTCCGCTGCTCTTCGGCGTCATCCTGCTGCTCGGTCTCGCGGTGTCGCCGGTGATGGTCTCCGGCATCCTCGTGGCATCCGCCCGCGCCCCGGAGGGCCGCGTGACCGAGACGCTCGCCTACCCGACCGCCGCGATGTCACTCGGCGTGCCGATCGGCGGTGTGATCGCCGGAGCGGCTCTGGATGCCACGGGTCCCGCCGCGGCTCTCGTCACGATCGCGGTGTCGCTGGCGCTGGCCGCGGGCATCGCGGCCGCGGGTGAGGCGTTGTTGCGGGTGGGGCGGCGGTAACCACGGACGCGGCGGCGCTGCGCGAGCGAGGTCCCCGAGTCCGTCGAGGGGCCGGGACGCTCGCGCGAGACCCGGCGCTCGAGATCAGATCGCGATCTCGCGGAGAGCTCGCCCCGCCACACTCCGCGGAGTCTCCTCGCCCCCGTGGAGCGCCCACCAGACCACGGACGCATTGACCGCCGCGGCGAGCACATGCACGCGGACGACGATCGAGAAGTCATCGGGTCGCGCGTGCGTCCGTTCCGCGGCGAAGAGCGCCGCGGCATCCGTCATCGTCCCGATCGTCGGGGCACCGAGCTGTGCGAGGGACGGGTTCGCGCGGATGACGCGAAGCCGGTGGCGCGTGACCTCGATCGACTCGGCGGGGATGGCCGCGCTGGCCTCGAAGGCGCGGCGGATCACCTCCCAGACCGGGTCCTCCTCCGCGCTCTCGGTCAGAGCGGCCTGAAAGCGCTCGAGCGACTCCTCCAACCCGTCCCAGACGAGAGCGGCCTTGCTCGGGAACAGACGGAACAGTGACCGCCTGCTCACCCCCGCCTCCGCCGCGACATCGTCCATCGACACCGCATCGAACCCCTGCTCATCGAAGAGACGGAGCGCGACGAGGGAGACGCGGCCGGGATCGATCGTGCGCGGCCGCCCCGCGGCACGCTCGTTCGGATGTTCCATAGACACCTTTCGGCACTGAGTGCTAAAACCGTGAGTGGCGCACTCGCGCCCTCACGGAGGAGAAGATCATGACCGCGTCGACCGTCGCACGATTCGCAGACAAGACCATCATCGTCACCGGTGCCGGGTCCGGCATCGGGCGCGCCACGGCGACGCGGATCGCGCACGAAGGCGGGCGCGTCATCGCGACCGACGTCGTCGCCGAGCGACTGGACGCCCTGCGCGAGGAGCTGAGCGGCCTCGCCGTCGAGACGGTGGTCGGAGACGTTTCGGCGCCCGACACCATCGCCGCCCTCATCGAGGCGGCGGGGAATCACATCGACGGACTCGCGAACGTCGCCGGGATCATGGATGCCTTCCTGCCGCCGAGCGAGGTGGACGACGCCACCTGGGACCGGGTCCTGAGCGTCAACCTGACCGGCCCGATGCGCCTGACGCGCGCCGTGCTCCCCCTCATGATCGCGGCCGGCGGGGGCGCGATCGTCAACGTCGCCTCGGAGGCGGCGCTGCGCGGATCCGCCGCCGGTGTGGCGTACACCTCGTCGAAGCACGCGATCGCCGGATTCACCAAGAGCGTCGCGTTCTTCCACGGACCGCAGGGCATCCGCGCGAACGCCGTCGCCCCGGGAGCGGTCGCGACGAACATCGAGGCTCCGATGGGAAGCGCCTACGCCGCGGGACGCGTCGGCCCTCTCCTGCAGGTCGTCGTCCCGCCCGTTGCGCAGCCCGAACAGCTCGCCGCGGCCATCACCTGGCTGCTGAGCGACGACTCCGCCAACGTCAACGGCGCGCTGCTGCCGAGCGACGGCGGGTGGTCGGTGATCTGACGGTCATTCACCGCCGCGCGCTCGGTCGGGCGCTTCGACAGGCTCAGGCACCTCCGCCGCGCCCGCGAGCGCGGACTCTGAGCCTGTCGAGCAGACCGGAACCGTCTGGGCGGCGATCGCGCGACGCGTAGCGTGGTCCTCATGGACCCCGAGAACGAGGAGCAGCGATCGCGCTTCGCCCACTGGAGTTGGCAGGACCGGTCGCTGCGGTCCACCACGCCTCCACGACTCGAGGACGGACGGCGTCTCATCCGCGTCTTTCCGGAGTGGATCAGCGGCCTGCCTCTCTGGGAGAACTTCACCGACAACTATCCGTTCGAGCGCGACGCACTGCCGCTCTCGGCCGAGTTGCAGGACGCTCTCGAGGCGTGGAACGAGCACTGGCAGGATCGGGACCTCGACGAGGAGCTCCCCGATCTTGACATATGGCTCGCAGAGGGCAGGGAGCTCGTCGCGCGGCTCCGGGACGAGCTCAAAGACATCGCCGAGGTGCGGGCCGAGTTCGAGGGGTGACGCGCGCGTCCCGTTGTTCGACTGTCCAGAACACCCGGGCACCTGCCGCGGCACGTCCGGGTGTTCTGGACGCTCAGCGCGATAGGAACCGCCGCGCGCGAGGCGCGGGCAGAGCGGAGCCGAAGGACCGACGGAACCGGCGGGCTACAGGATGACGCCGAACTCCTCCGCCAAGGCGGGCAGCTGCGTGTGCAGCACCTCGGACGCCTCGACCGCGAGCGGGTTCGTCGAGACGCCGTTCTCGTTCACGAGCTCGCCGCCGACATAGACCTGCGTCAGGTTGCGCAGGCCGCACGCGAGCACGTAGCTGCGCACCGGGTTCCACAGCGGGCCGACGTCGGGCTTGCGCGGATCGACGACCACGAAGTCGGCGAACTTGCCCACCTCGAGGCTGCCGACGCGGTCGTCGACACCCATGATCTCCGCTCCCCCGAGGGTGTGCAGGCGCAGCACGCGCTCGGGCATCATCGACAGCGGGTCGTGGGTGCGGGCGCGCTGCATGAACATGCCCATGCGCATGTTCTGCCAGGGGTCGGCGACGTCGGTGCAGGCCTGGTCGTCGAGGCCCATGCCGACCTTCATCCCCTGCTCCAGCATCTCGGGCACGTGCGCGATCCCGGACGCCAGACGCCCGTTGGATGCCGGCTGCCACGACATGCTGGCGCCGCCGGCAGCGGCATCCTGAATGATCTCCGGCGTCGTCTGGATGAAGTGGCCGAACATCATGCCGGGGCGGAGGGCGCCGGCGTTCTTGTACAGCTGGAACTTCGTCTGCTGGTGCTCGATCGCCTCATACGTCTCGAGGAAGTGCGCCTGGTTGGTGACGCCGAAGCGGTCCATGACGGCGACCTCGATCTCGGCGGCGTCGGGGCGAGTCGACCACTGCACCTGGCCCATGATCGAGGCACCGAGCGCGATGTCGGGGTCCATGGCCAGGACGTGGTCAAGGGAGGCCTCGAACCGGGCGAAGATCTCCTCGTCGGTGCCGACGGTGGCATCCAGCGCGATGGAGTCGACGAAGCGGAGCCCGGCGTCATGGCATCCGTCGGTCTGTCGGGTGTGCCAGGCGTGATCGCGCAGGATGCCGCCGCCGTCGGCGCGCTTGCCCTCGACCATCGGCTCCCACGGCAGGAGGGGGTCGGTGAAGTTGTATGCGGTGGTCACGCCGTTGGCGAGGAAGTCGAGCGAACCGTGCAGCGTCGCCCAATAGATCTGGTCGGGCGAGGCGTTGTTGAGCACGCTGAACATCGACGTGCACCAGCCGTACAACGTCTGGTCGACGCCGAGCCCGCGCGAGCCGCTAGTGAAGAGGTGGCTGTGACTCGAGACGAAGCCGGGGGCGACGAACTTGTCGTCGACGTCGAGGATCTCGTCGGCGGTGAGTCCCGGTTCGGGGTCGCCCGCGCCGATCGCGGCGATGCGGCCGCCCTCCACGAGCATGTACCCGCGCTCGATGTAGCCGGGGTCGTCGGTGCCCGCGGGGACCGTGATGAGACGTGCGTTCGTGACGAGGAGCGACATGTTGATGACGGTAACAATGGCGTGTTTCCGCGGTGTTCCGGGCCGGTGGCGGGGGTTTTGCAGGCAGCCTCGTCCCATTTATGTCGGTGCATGTCCCAGAAACGGCCGGTGCAGCGCCCCTCAACCCACCACAAGTGGGACAAGGGTGCGCAGCGCAGCGCGAAAGCAGCGCCCCAGCAGAGCCTCGTCCCACTTCTGGCGGTGCATGTCCCAGAAACGGCCGGTGCAGCGCCCCTCAACCCACCACAAGTGGGACAAGGATGCCTGCACAGCGCCCCAGCAGAGCCTCGTCCCACTTCTGGCGGTGCGTGTCCCAGAAAAGGCCTGTGCAGCGCCCCTCAACCCACCACAAGTGGGACGAGGGTCGAGCGGGTCAGGCGAACGCCGCCCGCACCGCCGGTGCGATCTGCGCGAGCACCTCGTCGCGCGCGGGCGTGGACGGGAACACGAGGAACAGGTGCGGCACGCCCTCGCGCCGCACGAATTCGACGGGGGTTCCGGATGCCGCCACCCGCGCGGCGTACTCCTCGGCTTCGTCCGCGAGCGGGTCGACGGCCGCCGCGACGATCACGGCCGGCGCGGAGCCGGCGAGCTCCGGCGCCCGCAGCGGCGCGGCCTCCACGGGAACCTCAGCCGCGCCGCTCCCCGACGTGCTGCCCGGCGCCGCACCGGCCGCATCCGGCCGCGGCAGCGACGCGGCTACGGGCGCCCCGCCGCCGGCATCCTGCAGGTACAGCCCCCAGTACCACTGCATCCCCTTCGCGGTCAGCGGCAGGTTCTCGGTGTGAGCGCGGTAGCTGGGACGGTCGGGATCGGGGGCGTCGAGAACGGGGCACAGGAGCACCTGCACCCGGATGCCGGGAGCTCGGCCGTCCCGCGCACGCAGGGCGAGGGCGGCCGCGAGGTTCCCGCCCGCGCTGTGCCCGGCGACTCCGAGCAGCGCGGGGTCGATCAGCCCCTCCGCTCCGGACGCCGCGAAGCGCAGCGCGCTCTCGAGGTCGTCGAGTCCGGCCGGGAAGGGATGCTCGGGCGCCAGCCGATAGTCGACGCTGAGCACCTGCGTCCCGGCGGCGAGCGCCAGCGCGCGGCACAGCGCGTCGTTGTTGTCGAGGTCCCCGGCGACCCATCCCCCGCCGTGAGCGAACACGAGCGTGCCGCGGTGACCGGCGCGTGGCCGGTACAGGCGCAGGGCGAGGCCGTCGGCATCCAGGTCGATCGACTCGAGATCCTGGTCGTCGGGCAGACGCACCCACGACGGGTTCGCGCGCAGCTCGGCGATCCGTGTGGCGTCGTCGCCGTCGGCATCCGTCGCCCCGGACGGGATCGTCCCTGCCTGAGCGGCGAGGCGCGCGAGGTGCGCACGCACGGGGGGATCGGTGATGGCCGGGTGCACGGCGTCGGTCACGGGGGTCCTTCCGGTGGGGTTCGGGATGCCGCTGATCGCACGACGCCCCGAGCGTAGACCGCCGGATGCCGCCGTCACCGCCGTCACGAAGAAGCTTCACGCCGCCGAAACATCGGCGCCTCCCCAAACCCCGGCGCCTGTTACCGCCGCGAAACAGCGCCGTCTCCGCGGAGTACGGGGCCGGGCGTACCGTGACCGCCAGGGCGACCCGATGCCCGCGGGAGGAACCTCATGTCGCAGCGCGTCATCGTCACGGGAGGCTCGGGCGGCATCGGCGCCGCCATCGTGGCCCGGTTCACCGCCGACGGGGCCCGGGTCGCGGTGCTCGATCGCCGCGCCCCGGCCGAGGGTGCGGCATCCGCGTTCTTCGCCGTCGACCTGCGGGATCCCCTCGACACGCGACGAGCGGTCGGAGAAGCCGTCGAGGCGCTCGGCGGGATCGACGTGCTCGTGAACTGCGCGGGGGTGTTCCAGCACGCATCGCTGCTCGACATCACCGTCGACGACTGGGATCTCGTCCTCGACATCAACGCCCGAGCGACGCTCGTGACGATGCAGGCCGTCGCTCCCCGGATGCTCGAGGCGCGGGGCGGCACGATCGTCAATATCGCGAGCATGGCCGCCAAACAAGGTGGCGGCGGCGAGGGCCACTACGCCGCCTCGAAGGCGGCGGTCGTCGCCCTCACGCGCGCCGGCGCACAGGAATGGGGATGCCACGGCGTCCGCGTCAACGCCGTGTGCCCCGGGTACGTGCTCACCGACATGGGCGCCGACACGCGTTCGGAGGACGACGTGAGGGCGTGGAGCGCGAAGTCACCGCTCGGCCGACTCGGGATGCCCGAGGACGTCGCCGGGGTCACGCACTTCCTCGCCTCCCCCGCGGGCGGTTACCTCACGGGGCAGGCGATCAACGTCACCGGCGGGATGATCATGCACTGAGGCGGGGGCGCGGTGAACAGCGGCGTGTGACCGCGCGTGACGGCGGCCCCGCGGCGCGCCGGAGGGCGGTGGTTACGGTGGGGCTCTGGCATCCGTTCCGCCGTTCCCGACCTGGAGAGCACATGTCCGAGTACTTCGACCGCACCGCCGACAAGACCTACACGAAGGTCTACAAGAACGAGACGCCCGACATCCTCGCCGCGTTCGCCGCGTTCGATCAGGCGGTCTTCGCCCCCGAGGGGCGCGCGATCCCGCTGAAGTACCGCGAGCTGATCGCCCTCGCCGTCGGCATCACCACGCAGTGCGTCTACTGCATCGACGGGCACTCGCAGAACGCGGTCAAGGCGGGCGCGACCGAGGCCGAGCTGGCCGAGGCAGCCTGGGTCGCCACCGCCATCCGCGCGGGCGGCGGGTACGCGCACGGCCGCCTGGCGTTCAAGCTCGGCGAGGACGCCCGTCCCCACGAGCACTGACGGCTCCTCCCCGTGGACGACGAGATCGGGGCCGGGTCGCCGCAGCCGGGCGGCCCGCAGCCCGACGCCCTCGAGGCGGAGGCGCTGGAGTTCATCCGCGCCCTGATCCGCATCGACAGCGTCAACACCGGCGACCCTGCGACGATCGGCGACGGCGAGACTCGGGCGGCGCGGTTCGTGCAGGCGCAGCTCGAGGACGCCGGGTACGACACGACGCTGGTCGAGCCCGTTCCCGGACGGGCGAGCGTGATCGCGCGCTTGACCGGGTCGGATCCGGATGCCGGTGCCCTCGTCGCCCACGCGCACCTCGATGTGGTGCCGGTGGATGCCGCCGACTGGACGCATCCGCCGTTCGGCGCCGAGATCCACGACGGCATGCTGTACGGACGGGGAGCCGTCGACATGAAGGACTTCGCCGGCATGTTGCTGGCGATCGCGCGGGCATTCCGGCGCGAGGGGATCGTGCCGCGCCGCGACCTCATCTTCGCGTTCTTCGCCGACGAGGAGGCCGGGGGTGTGTGGGGCGCGCGATGGATCGTGCGGAACCGCCCCGAGCTGTTCGCGGGGGCGACCGAGGCGATCAGCGAGGTGGGCGGGTTCTCGCTGCCGCTGCCCGGTGACCGGCGCGCGTACCTCGTCGCCACGGCCGAGAAGGGGGTCTCGACCGCGGCCCTCACCGCCCGTGGGCGCGCCGCGCACGGCTCCCGGCCCACCGCCGACAACGCCGTCGTGCGCCTGGCGCGGGCCGTCGCCGCGGTCGGTGCGCACGCGTTCCCCGTGGTCCGTACGGCGACGCTCGAACGGTTCGTCGAGACCTGGGAGCGCGCGGGCGGGCGGATCGACGACCTCGGGTTCGCGGCATCCCTCCTCGACGCGGGCCAGCGCAACACCGCGTCGCCCACGGTGCTGACCGCGGGCGGCAAGCCCAACGTCATCCCCGCGTCGGCGAGCGCCGTCCTCGACGTGCGGATCGTCCCCGGGCAGCACGACGCGGTGCGCGCGGAGCTGGCCGCCGTCGTCGGCGACGAGGTCGAGGTGACGTGGGCGCGCGACATCGCGGCGATCGAGTCGCCCGTCGACGCGCCGCTGGTCGGGGTGCTGCAGCGCGCCATCAGCGCAGAGGATGCCGACGGGGTGGTCGTGCCCTACCTGCTGCCGGCGAGCACCGACAACAAGCACCTGAGCCGGCTCGGCATCCGCGGGTACGGGTTCGTGCCGTTGCGCGTGCCCGCCGATTTCGACGTGTTCGGACAGTTCCACGCCGCCGACGAGCGGGTGCCCGTCGAGGCCCTCGCGTTCGGCACGCGGGTGACGGCGCGGATCCTGCGCGAGGCGTGACCTCGCGGCCGGCGCCGCGCGGAGCCGGAGCCGACGCTCGACGCCCGGCGCGCACAACTCCTGCAGAACCGCAGGTTCGGCGCCTCGCGACCGCTCCCGGCACCGATAGTGCAGGAGTTGTGCGCCGCGTCGACCGCCCCGCTGGCCAGCCGGCCGGCCACGGGTGACCGCGCATCCTGCGCGAGGCCCGAGACGGCGCTCGGCACCGCGAGCGCACAGCTCCTGCAGAACCGCGGGTTCAGCGCCCGCAACCGCCTCCGCCGCAGGTAACGCAGGAGTTGTGCGCGGCCCCGCGCGGCGGTCGCGCGGCGCGTGCCGGACGTACCCGACCCCGCAGTCGCCGTCCAGCCCGTTACCGCCCGTGACACCGGATTTCGGTGCGTGGCGGAGCGTTTCGACCCGTGAATCCGCGCCTCGCGGAGCTCTCCGGGGCGGTCGTACCGTGACCCTCACCCACCGACGCCCCCGCGTCGTTCCGGAGTCTCGAGGAGCACGCCATGACCACCACCGCGCCGGCACCCGCCGACCGCACGGCACCGCCTGCCGCGTCGACCACCGAGGTCGACCTCGGCACGATCGCCGTGGTCCCCACCCGCCACTGGTGGCGCTGGATCTTCAGCGCCCTGCTCTTGTTCGTCGTCGCCCAGTTCGCCTGGAGCCTCGTGACGAACGACCGGTACATGTGGGGCACCTTCGCGCAGTACTTCTTCGCGGAGCCGGTGCTGATCGGCATCGGGTACACGCTCGGGCTCACCGCGATCTCGGCCGTCGTCGGCTTCGCGCTCGGGACCCTGCTGGCCCTCGGCCGCCTGTCGGCCTCTCCTCTGCTGAACGCCGTCGCGTGGGGCTACATCTGGTTCTTCCGGTCGGTGCCGCTCGTGGTGCAGATCATCGTCTGGTACAACCTCGGCTACCTCTACCCGACGCTCGGCCTCGGCACCCCGTTCACGACCGACTTCTGGATCGTCGAGTTCCCCACCGTGCAGCTCGTGAGCGCCTTCGCCGCGGCGATCCTCGGCCTGGGCCTTCACCAGGCGGCGTACTCCGCCGAGATCATCCGCGGAGGGCTCGTCTCGGTCGACCCGGGCCAGCACGAAGCGGCTGCAGCCCTCGGGATCCCGGCATCCCGTCGCCTGTTCCGCATCATCCTGCCGCAGGCGATGCGCTCGATCGTGCCGAACGCCACGAACGAGGTGATCGGGCTCGTGAAGGGCGCGTCGGTGGTGTTCGTCATCGCGATCCCCGAACTGTTCTACGCCGTCCAGGTCATCTACAACCGCAACAGCCGCGTGATCCCGCTCCTGCTGGTGGCGGTGGTCTGGTACACGCTCATCACCACGATCCTCAGCGTCGCGCAGTACTACATCGAGCGGCACTACGCCCGCGGTTCGGCCCGCGCTCTTCCGCCGACGCCGGTGCAGCGCACCCGCCGCTGGGTCAGCGCGCAATGGGCACGGCTCGGCGACGCCCCTCCTGGCGGAACGGATGCCGACGGCCCCGCCGCCGCGAAGGGGGTGCGCGCATGAGCGCCATCGCCCCCACCCGCGGACTCGTCGAGGTCCGCAACGTCCACAAGGCGTTCCACGGCACCGAGGTGCTCAGAGGCATCGACCTGACGGTGCACCCCGGCGAAGTCGTGGCACTGCTCGGCCCGAGCGGCTCGGGCAAGTCGACGCTGCTGCGCACGATCAACCACCTCGAGACCGTGGATGCCGGCTCGGTCACCGTCGACGGGGACTTCATCGGCTACGAGCTCCGCAACGGCAGACTGCACGAACGGCGCGAGCGCGAGGTGCTGCGACGTCGCACCCAGGTGGGCATCGTGTTCCAGAACTTCCACCTGTTCCCGCACCTGACCGCGCTCGAGAACATCACCGAGGCACCGCTCGCTCTGAAGCGTCTCGGCAAAGACGACGCCGCCGAGCTCGCCCGGGGGCTCCTCGACCGCGTGGGACTCGCGCACAAGGCCGACGCCTACCCCCGACAGCTGTCGGGTGGCCAGCAGCAGCGCGTCGCGATCGCCCGCGCCCTGGCACTGCAACCGAAGGTGCTGCTGTTCGACGAACCGACGAGCGCCCTCGACCCGGAGCTCGTGGGCGAGGTGCTCGACGTCATCCGCGACCTGGCGAAGCTCGGGACGACGCTGGTCATCGTCACGCACGAGATCGGCTTCGCCCGCGAGGTCGCCGACCGCGTGGTGTTCCTCGACCAGGGGCGCATCGTCGAGCAGGGCACGCCCGACGACGTGCTCGTGCGCCCGCAGCACCCGCGCACGCGCGAGTTCCTCGCGAAGGTGCTCGGCTGACGCGCACCCCCGACACAGGTCTTTGAGCCCGTCGAAGGGACCGGGACCCGCGGTACACCGGGTGGCTTCGACAGGCTCAGCCACCCTCGCCGCGACCCAGGTCCCAGAGCCCGTCGAAGGGACCGACACCCACCGAGCCCGGTGGCTTCGACAGGCTCAGCCACCTCCGACCCCGCGACGCGACCCTGCGCCGCGGCACCCCACCCTCACAAGGAGACACAGCATGGCCCTCAGCAAGAAACAGGGGATCGCCCTCGGCGTGATCGCCGCCGCCCTCGTCGCCGTCGTCGGCGTGGGCGTCACGATCGGCCTCACCCGCCCCGTCGAGGCGGAGGCCGCGGCCGCCCCCACGGCCACCGCCGGCGCGAACCCCGACACCGGCGACATCCCCCGCATCACGGGCAAGGCCGTACCCGAGGCCGTCGCCGCCCTCAAGGCGAGCGGCTTCACCCCGATCGAGCCCGGCAAACTCACCGTGGCGATCGGCGCGTTCGTCCCGCCGCTCAGCTACCAGCCCGAGGGCACGACCGCCGCGACCGATGTCGCCGGCACGGAACCGAACGTCGGCGAGCTCATCGCCGAGGGTCTCGGGCTCGAGTACAACCCGGTCGTGGTCGCGTGGGCCGACTGGCCGCTCGGCATCCAATCTGGCAAGTACGACCTGATCACCTCGAACGTCACCGTCACCGACGAGCGCAAGGAGCTGTACGACTTCGCCAGCTACCGCCAGGACCTGCTGGGGTTCTACGTGCGCTCCGACAGCGCGATCTCGAAGATCGAAAAGGCCGCCGACATCTCGGGCCTGAAGATCGTCGTGGGCTCCGGCACCAACCAGGAGAAGGTGCTGCTGAAGTGGAACGAAGAGCTGACCGCCGCGGGCAAGGCCCCCGCCGAGCTGAACTACTACGACGACACCGCCGCCGCGACCCTCGCCCTGCAGTCGGGCCGCGTCGACGCCACCTTCGGCCCCAACGCGACCGCCGCCTGGGCCGCACGTGAAACCGGCCAGACGAAGCTCGTGGGCATCATCCCCGGCGGCTGGCCGCTCGCGGCCGACATCGCCGCGGCGACGAAGAAGGGCAACGGCCTCATCGAGCCGGTCGGCATCGTGCTGAACGCCTACATCGCCGACGGCACCTACGCGAAGGTGCTCGACGCCTGGGGCCTGACGTCGGAGGGCGTCGACAAGAGCGAGATCAACCCTCCCGGACTCCCGAAGTCCTGACCCTCCGGCGGGGCCCGGTCGTCCGCGATCGGGCCCCGCCGCCTGTCCTGCGAGAAGAATGGATGCCATGACCCCCACGCCCCCATCGACCGTGACGATCCGTCTCGTCGAACCGCACGAGTACGCCGAGGCCGGTCGCGTCACCGCCGACGCCTACCGCCTCAGCTACGACGGCCTGTCCGAGGCGTACCTCGACTCGCTCGCCGACGTCGCAGGCCGCGTCTCGCAGGGCGAGGTCTGGGTCGCGGTGGACGGCGGCGAGATCGTGGGCACGGTGTGGACGCCCCGACCCGGCGAGCGCCTGTCACCCCTCGCCGAGGACGGCGAACTCGATTTCCGTCAGCTGGCCGTGGCACCGTCGGCGCGCGGTCGCGGCATCGGGGAGCTGCTCACGCGGCACGTGCTGGCGATCGCGCGCGAGCGCGGGGCGGCGCGCGTCGTCATGAACAGCGGGCCCGAGATGCTCGGCGCCCACGCGCTCTACGGCAAGCTGGGGTTCCGCCGGCTCACGGAGCGCGAGAACCCCGTCGAGGTGGAATCGGGGCGTTTCCTCGACCTGAAGGCCTTCGGATACGACCTCTGAGACGTTCCGGATCCGCTCAGCGCGGCGACCACGTGACGGCGAGCACCGTGACATCGTCGTCCTGCTCCTGAGCGCCGGCTCGGGTGATGAGGTCGTCCACGAGGGCGTCGATGTCGTCGTGCGCGGCGACCAGGGCGGCGTAGCGGTCGATCGAGTCGAGGGAGCCTCCGAACAGGTCGAGCACTCCATCGCTCACGCTGACGAGGCTGTCGCCGGGATGCAGAGCCGCCTCGAAACTGGACCAGCTGGTGCCGACCCCGACGGGCAGATGACCGGACCGGAGGAACTCGACAGCGCCGTCTCTGCGCCGCAGCACGGTCAGACCGTGACCGGCGTCGACCCACCGGATCGTGCCGTCGGGGGCGATGCGCGCATGGAAGCACGTGCTGAACTGCGCGCCGACCATATCGGTCGGCCCCGTGCTCAGGCCGACCGCCGTCCGTTCGAAGGCCACGGCCGGATCCGCGTCGTCGCGACCGCTGCGGATGACCGTGCGCACCGCGGCGGCGATCATGCCCGCGCCCGCGCCCTTGCCCATCACATCGCCGAGGGTGACGGCCGCGCCCCCGTCGGGCGTCGGGTACCAGTCGAAGAAGTCGCCGCCCACCGTTCGAGCCGGAACGCACGCGCCAGCGACCCGGAACGCGTCCGGAAGGTCCGAGCCGTCGGCGGGTTGGAGAGAGCGTTGCACGAAAGCGGCTTCGGACACCTCCGCCTCGGCGAGCCGTCGGCGGTGCTGCGAGAGCGAGAGCTTGAGCAGGGACCGACGCGACAATTCGTTCACCACCCCACCGACCGCGGCGTACACGAGAATCGCGATCGCGAGGCGGACGAGCTCGCTGGGTGTCAGGCCGCGCTCCGAAGAGAGCAGCAGCGGCAGGAGGAGCGCCGCGCAGACCCCGAACAGCGGGACGAGGATCCGCCACCGCCCGCGGCCGGCTGCGATCCAGATGACCGGGAGCACGACGATGACGAAGAAGACCGACTGGTTGTCGCCGGTGCCGTACCGCAGCAACCCGATCGCGAGGAAGTCACCGAGCGGGACCACGAGCTCGGCCCGGCGAAGAGCGGGCCACCGCGCCATGAGCAGCGTCACCACGACCAGGGCGAGTGCCACACCCACGCCCTGCCACATGCGCGCGGCGTCGGTGACGAGCAGCCAGGGGATCGAGCCGCTCGCGACGCCCGCCACCACGACGAGAGCCGCCACGACGGCTTGCTTCGCGAGAGGCTCCCACGAGGTCTGCACCGCGGGCAGAAGCCTCGCCCCCGCGCTCGACGGCCGGACACGGGTGCGCGGGAGCTCCTGGGTCACCCTCCCAGTCAACAGCGGATGCCGGGATGGCGGCCGATCTGGTCCGGAACCGCACAGAATTCGGCCGCGTCGCGCAAGCGTCGCGTACCCCGCGCTCGGTCAGCGGAGCGGCTTGGCGAAGCACCTCGACGACGGGAACCGCTGGTACGGCGGGAAGACCTCGACCGCCCGGTACCCGATGCTCTCGTAAAGCGCGATCGCCTCGGGCTGACGATCGCCGGTCTGCAGGATCAGTCTGTCGGCGCCGCGCCCGCGCGCCAGGCGCTCGAGCTCCGCCATCAGCGCGCGACTGGCACCCCGGCCCCGCGCCCGCGGGTCGACGTACACCCGCTTGACCTCCAGCTCGTCGCCGAGGGCACGAAGCGCCGCGTGCCCGACGGGCTCCCCCGACGCGTCGATCACCAGGACCGCGTCGACGATGCTCGCGGGATCGACCGCGAAGTCCTCGGCGAGAAGCGCGGCGACCTCGGCGTCGAAGGCGGCGAAGACCTCGGCGTAGCGCGGGGAGACCTCGGCATCCATCGCCTCGCGCAGCGCGACCGCGCGGCGGTCGTCCCAGTCGACGCTCTCCAGGACCCATGTCGCGTGCGAAGCCGTCATCTCGCCAGTATCGCCGTCGCGCCGGAGGACGGAACGAGACGGCGAAACGACCGGTAACACGCCTCTCGCCGACGCTCGGGACACGCAATGGCACCCCTCCACACGGCTCCGAGTTGCGCGCGATGACCGACGAGTTGCACCGCGCCCTCGACCGGCGCAGAGTGTCCCGGTGACCTCCGCCTCGACCCTGCCCCTCCCCCACGCCGGCGCCACCGTCCTCGACAACGCCGCGTGGCATTCGCTCGCCGGCCCGCACGCCTCGTTCGCGATCGGGGGCGACCTCGCGCGGCGCTATCCGGCCGACGTCGCACCGTTCGTCGCCGTGCGCTCGTGGGACGAGCCCGGGGTGTGGGACGCCCTGCACGAGCTCGTCGGCCCCGGCGCCGAGGTCGGCCTGTCGGGCTACGAGGGCGAACTCCCGGCGGGCTGGGAGTACCTGGGTGGCGGCGAGGGCGTGCAGCTCGTCGAGACCGACGCCCTGCACACGCGCCCTTTCGAGGAGGCGATCGAGCTCGGGGCCGATGACGCCGCCGACATGATGGCACTCGTCGAGCGCAATCAGCCGGGCCCGTTCCGGCCCCGCACGTACGAGCTCGGCCGGTACATCGGCATCCGTCGGGAGGGTCGTCTCGTCGCCATGGCGGGCGAGCGTCTGCACCCCACCGGCTGGACCGAGATCAGTGCGGTGGCGGTGGATGCCGACCACCGGCGCCAAGGGCTCGCCTCGCGCCTCGTGCTCGACGTCGCCTTCCACATCCAGCAGCGCGGCGATCGCGCGATGATGCACGCCGCCGCGACGAACGTCAACGCGATCACCGCGTACGAGAAGCTCGGCTTCGCGCTGCGGCGGCGCAACCGCTTCGCGGCGGCGCGTACGCCGGCGTAGAGCGCCCCACGCGGCGAATCCCGCCTGGGGAATCACCCGTTGGAGCGGTCGAATCGCCCGCCCGTCAGGGGCCGATCGTGAGGGGAGTGCCGAGCGGGAGGAGCTGCGCGAGCTCGGTGATGTCGGCGTTCGACAGGCGGATGCACCCGTGGCTGACGGACTGCCCGATGCTCGCCTCGTCGTCGGTTCCGTGCAGGCCGATCTGGCCGGGTCCCCCGCCGAACGTGGAGAGGACCTCGGAGAAGGCGGACACACCGAAGGCGTACGGGCCGTATCCGTCGTTCGTCGGCTGGATGAGTTCGGTCAGATAGAAGGAGCCCTGAGGTGTCGGCGTCCCGCCCGTGCCGGTCGCCACCGCGTAGGTCTTCACCTCACGCCCACCCTCGCTGAGCGTGAGGGTGTTCCGACCCGTCGAGACCGCGAGGCTGTAGACGAGGGAGTGGAGCGTGACCGAGTCGGCGGTGACCCATCCGGTGCTGCCGTTGGGGCGCTGCGCGAGGAGCACCTGGATCCAGTCGCCTCGGCGGGCGGCGACGAGGAACGTCAACGGCGCGCCGGACTCCTGCGGATGGGGCAGATACTGCGTCACACTGCCGCCGGGTTCGGCGTAGACGGCGACGTGATCGGTGATCGCCGTCGCCGACGTCGCGAGCGCGGCCGCATCTGCCGCGCCGGTCATGGCGACCCTCGGCGAGGGTGACGCGGTGCCCTGCGGTGACGACGGCGGTGAGGCCGTCGAGGGGGTCTGTGGAACGCACCCCGTGAGGAGCGCGACCGCCAGGAGGAGGGCGGGACCCCGGAGGGCGGAAGAGGTCGTTCGACGGTTCACGAGCGTCTCCGAGTGAGGAAATAGTCCACCGGGCCGGAACGCACGTCCGGCCCGGTGAAGGAGGCAGCGGTCAGCCCGTGAAGCTCACGGCGCGCGCGACGGGCGTCGCGGCGGTCGCGAGCGGGGTGCCGGCGGAAGCCGCAGCCGGCGCGGTGGTCGCGTCGGAGGCCGCGTCCGCGGTCACCGTGAAGCTCACCCGCTGGGCGACGATGCTCAGGTCGGTCGACGCGGCGATCACCTCGTACGTCCCCTCGGTGGAGTAGCTGCCCCCGGCCTGCGGCACCCAGTGGACGGTGACCGAGCCGGCGGCGTCGGCGACCGCGTCCGGCGAGATGCGGATTCCCGATGCGGCATCCCCGATGGCGAAGCCGACCGTCTCGCCGGGCGTGAATCCGGAGTAGGTGACCGTGACACCGTCGGCGAGGTAGTCCGCGAGCGCGACCGTCGACGGAGTCACCGACGCGGTGGGCTGTGCCACGACGGTGATCGTCGTGGACGCGACATCGGAACTGCTCGCGTCGGTGACCGAGATGGTGTGCGTGCCGAGCGTGGCGTCTTCGGGGATCAGGGCGTCGCCGGAGTAGTCCCCGTTGGCGTCGGCGGACTCGTCCTTGCCCACGAGCGGCGACGTGCTGAGCGCGGTGCCGTCCAGTTCGAACGAGAGGGCGTCGCCCGGCGTGAAGCCCTGGGCGTCGAGGAGCACCGAGCCGCCCGCCGTCGCGGTCGCCGGGCTCGACGTCAGCGACGCGGACGAGGCCTGGGCCGAGGCGGCGCCACCGAGGGCGAGCGCGGTGACGACGAGGCCGGTCGCGAGGAGAGCGGAGGAGCGCTTCGCGGCCTCTCGGCGAGGGGATGACGTTTTCGACATGAGGGTTTCCCTTTCGAGGAATCGGGGCGGGATCGCGGGGATCGTCGCCGACTCTGACGCGCTCGTGAGCCGACCCGCGCACAGCGGACCCTGAAACGAGAGCCCCCATAGGGGACCACGTCGGCTCACCCCGGCCGTTCCGCACAGCGGGCAGCGACGCGGGTGAAATGTGACGGTCGATGACGTGTCACGCCGCGTGACCGCCCGTGACGGCGGGACGCCCGTGCGCATGACTCCGCGGCTACCGTTTCGGCATGACCCGCCGCCTGCGTTCCCTCGGCTTCCTCACCATCGGCCTGTTCGACCGCGACGACCCGCGCACCGGACACGAGACGACGCTGTCGGTCATCGAGCGGGGCGAAGACCTCGGCTTCGACAGCGCGTGGCTGCGCGATCGGCACCTGCAGTACGGCATCTCCTCTCCGGTCGCCGTGCTCGCCGCGGCGACTCAGCGCACGAGCCGCATCCGTCTGGGAACCGCGGTCATCCCGCTCGGGTGGGAGAACCCGCTGCGGCTGGCCGAGGATCTCGCCACCGTCGACGTCCTCTCGGGTGGGCGCCTGGAGCCGGGTTTCTCGGTGGGCCCTCCCCCGCGTCTCGACGATGTCGCCGCCGCCCTGTACCCCGACACCGTCGAGCACGAGGAGTTCGGGTACGAACGCCTCGCGCGGTTGCGCCGCTTCGTCTCCGGCGATCCCGTCAGCACCCGCGCCGGCATCGAGGGGATCGAGGAGTTCTCCGAGCGCGTCGAGCCGCACTCCCCCGGCCTCGCCGAACGCCTCTGGTACGGGGCGGGAAGCGCTCGGTCGGCCGTCTGGGCGGCCGAGAACGGCTTCCACCTGCTGACCAGCAGCGTCGTGCAGGCGGGCGAGAGCACCGACTTCGACCAGGAGCAGCACGCGCAGATCCGGCTGTACCGTGAGTCGCATCCCGCGGGCGAGCACGCCCGCGTCTCGCAGGGACTCGTCGTCATCCCCACCGACTCGGCGACTCCCGAACAGCGCCGGCGCTACGAGGCCTATGCCGATGCGCGGCGTGGGCGGGTCGGCATCCCCCAGGGCCCGCGCGGGCTGCTCTTCGCCGAGGACCTCGTCGGCACCGCGGAGCAGATCGCGGAGCGTCTGCTGTCGTCGCGGGCGTTCCCCGAGGTCGAGGAGGTGGCCTTCGCGCTGCCGTTCGACTTCGCGGCCGATGACTACGCGCAGATCCTGGACGACATCGCGGGGCGTCTCGGGCCGCTGCTGGGATGGGCGCCTGCCACCTGACGCCCGTCGCGGCCTGCGGTCAGCGATCTGCGCAGCCTCCGTCCGCATCCCCGCGACGGGACTGAGCCCGCGCAGATCGCTGAGCTTGCGCACATCGCTAAGGCTGCGGAGATCGCGGATGCGGCGCAGATCGCTGAGCCTGCGCAGATCGCTGAGCCTGCGCGGACACCAGGAGCCGCGACCTCGGAGAACGGCCCCGCCTCCGTCCGCATCGCCCCGATCGGGCTGATCATGCGCAGATCCCCGACCCGGCGCCGTTCACAGTGCCCGTGCACAACGCGCGAGTCCGCGCCCCCTCGCGGGCGCGAGTCCGCACCGACGCGAGTCCGCAGCACCGCGTCCGCGAGTCCGGTCGGTCCCGCCGCGCGCCTCAGCGCTGCCGCGCCACCGCCCGCTCCAACCGCGCCGCCGCCTCACGCAGACGCTCCTCGTCGACGTCGCCGTAAGCGAGGCGCAGGTGCCGGTCGGCATCCGTCCCCGGCCCCGAGGGGAAGAACGAGCCGCGCTGGTACTCCACGCCCTCGGCGCTCGCGTCGGCGGCGAGGCGGTCGGCATCCACCCGGTCGTCGACGAGTCGCGGCCAGAGGAACAGTCCGCCGTCGGGCACCGTGACGTCGAAGGAGCCGGATGCCGAGAGCTCCTCGGCCAGCGTGTGCGCCCGCGACCGGTACAACGAACGCGCACTCGCGAGCACCCGGTCGAAGAGCCCCGCGTCGCTCGTCAGCAGCTCGGCGACCACGGCCTGCACAAGGGTCGACGAGTGCGAATCCTGGCGACTGCGCAGGGCCACGGCATCCGGGACCAGACGCTCGGGGAGCACGACCCAGCCCAGGCGCAGACCCGGGCCGAGGGTCTTGGTGAAGGTGTTGACGTGGATGACGTGGTCGGAGTCGTGGAATGGAGCGAGCGACTCGGGCTCGCCGTGGAAGCGCAGTTCGCGGTAGGGGTCGTCGGCGAAGACGACGAAGCCGTACTTCTCGGCCAGGTCGACCAGCTCGCGGCGGCGGGCCGTGGGCAGCGACGACTGCGACGGGTTGTGGAACTCGGGCACCGTGTAGACCGCGGCGGGCCGGGCTCCGGCGCGCAACTCCGCGGCGAGCGCATCGACGTCGAGCCCCTCGGCCCCCACGCGGATGGGCAGCACGCGCGCGTCGGCGAGCTCGAGCCCGCGCAGGAACAGCGGGAACACCGGGTTGTCGACCGCGACGAGGTCGCCGCGCTCCAGCACCGTCTGCACCGCGATGGCGAGCCCGTGGAATCCGCCGTTGGTGATCAGCACCCGCTCCACCGCCACGCCCTCGTGGGCGGCGATCCACTCGCGCAGCGCCGGGATGCCCTCGGTCCGCGAGTACTGCAGCGAGGGCGCGCCGGGCCGGGCGAGCACGCGGGCCGTGGCCTCGGCGAGTTCGGCGGTCGGCAGCACGGACGGATCCGGGATGCCGCCGAGCAGCTCGATCGCATCGGGACGGCGATCGCGCAGGGTCTGGTCGCCGAATCCCTTCGGCGCGCTGAAGGCCCGGACGAGCGTGGGACGGGAGGGGGCGAGAACGGTCATCGGGAGCTCCGGAGATCGGGGGACGGGATCGCGTCGACGAGGGCGCGCGTGTACTCCTCGCGGGGGTGCGAGAGCACGTCGGCCACGCGCCCGGCCTCGACCACGCGTCCGCCCTGGAGCACGGAGACGGTGTCGGCGATCTGCCGCACGAGCGCCAGGTCGTGCGAGACGAACAGGTAGGTGAGACCGCGCTCGCGCTGCAGGCGGCGGAGGACGTCGAACACCCCCGCCTGCACGGTGACGTCGAGGGCTGAGGTCGGCTCGTCGAGCACGATGACGTCGGGCTCGAGCACCAGGGCGCGCGCGATCGCGACGCGCTGACGTTGGCCGCCCGACAGCGCGTCGGGGCGGCGGCGAGCGAGCTGCGGCGGCAGGCCCACGGCATCCAGGGCTTCGGCGACCTTGGCGGACCTCTCGGCGCGCGTGCCGACGCGATACCGGTCGAGCGGTTCGCGGATGATCCGCCCGACGCTCCACGTGGGATCGAGGGAGGTGAAGGGGTTCTGGTACACGAGCTGGAGGTGACGACGGATGCCGCGAAGCTCCGCCTCGGTGCGCCCGGTCACCGCCGCGCCGTCGACGAGGATCTCGCCGGAGTCCGGGGTCTCGAGCCCCAGCAGTAGGCGCACAGTGGTGGTCTTCCCCGAACCCGACTCGCCCACGAGCGAGTGGGTCGTGCCCGGCGGGACGCGGAACGAGACCCCGGCCACGGCGGCTCGAGCGGTGCCGTCGACGACGAAGCTCTTCGAGATCTCGCGCACCTCGATGCGGGCGGCGGTGGTGTCGGTGGTCCACGCGTCGACCCCGCGCCCGTCGGCGTGACGGTAGCGGTCGGGGTTGAGGGCCGGGGCGTCGGCCTGCAGCTGCCGGGTGTACGCCGAGGTCGGCGCGGCGAAGATGTCTCGGGTGGCGCCCGCCTCCTGGACCCGCCCGCCCTTGAGCACCACGATCTCGTCGGTGCGCTCGGCCGCGATCGCGAGATCGTGGGTGATCAGCAGCAGACCGATTCCGAGTTCGCCGCGCAGCTCGTCGAGGAGGTCGAGGATGCGCTTCTGGATCGTGACGTCGAGGGCGCTCGTCGGCTCGTCCGCCACGAGCAGTTCGGGCCGCGGCAGCACCGCGAGGCCGATCAGCACGCGCTGCAGCATGCCGCCGGAGAGCTGGTGCGGGTAGGAGTCGTAGACGCGGGCCGGGTCGGGCAGACCCACCCGGGCGAAGATGTCGAGGACCGCCGCGCGGCGGTCGGGGGCGCCGGTCAGCGCCGCCGCCTCGAGCGCCTGCGCGCCGACCGTGCGCACGGGGTTGAGCGCGTGCGACGGGTCCTGCGGGACGAAGCCGATGCGGCGGCCGCGGAACGGCCGGAACCGCGCCTCGGAGAGCCCCAGCACCTCGTCGCCGGCGAACTCCACGCGCCCGCTCGCCCGACCGGTGCCGCGAGGCAGCAGCCGCAGCACCGACCGTGCGATCGTCGACTTCCCCGACCCGGATTCGCCGATGAGCGCGAGGCTCCCGCCGCGGGGGATCGCGAACGACACGTCGTGCACCACGGGGGTGCGCCCGTACGCGACCGAGAGGTTCTGCACGTGCAGCAGGGGCGCGGGCGTCGTGCCCGCCGTCTCGCGGAGGGGAAGGGCGGTGGTCATGACGTCCTCCTCAGCCACCGGCTGATGCGGTTGATCGAGAGCACAGTGGCCACGGTCGCCAGGGCCGGCCACACGACGAGCCACGGCGCGCGCGGGTAGTCCTTGCCCGCCGAGATGAGCAGACCCCAGTCGGATGCCGGGGGCGGCGCGCCGTAGCCGAGGAAGGCGAGCCCCGCGATGACGAGGATCGACAGCCCGAACTGCAGCACGGCGAGCGGGATGAGCGAGCGCGAGGCATTGGGGAGCACGTGCCGGAACAGCACGTGCAGGGTCGACCCGCCCTGCAGTCGCGCCGCCTCGACGAACACCGAGGAGCGCACGCGCAGCACCTCGGACCGCATGACCCGGGCGAACACCGCCACGGCCGAGACGCCCGTCGCGATCGCGGCGTTGATCGTCTGGAAGCCGAGCGAGCTGACGATGACGACCGCGAGCAGGAACGCGGGGATCGCGAGCAGCACGTCGACGAAGCGAGCGAGCACGGTGTCGGTCCACGAGCCGAGGAACCCGGCGAGCAGGCCGATGAGACCCCCGACGACGACCCCGATCGCCACGGCGACCAGGGCGCTCGTCACCGACGACTGCGCGCCGAAGACGATGCGGGCGAACAGGTCGCGCCCGAGGTGATCGGTGCCTAGCAGGTGCGCCGCGCTCGGGGGCTGCAGCTTGTCGGCGGGCACGCCCTGCGCCGGATTCTGTGCGGTGAAGAGCCCCGGCGCGAGCGAGAACGCCACGACCACGGCGACGACCGCGAACGAAACGATCACGTCGATCGGTACGGAGAGACGGATGCCACGGATGCGGGCGAGCGGCCCGCCCGGCGCCGATCCCGGCGACGGGTCGGCCGCGGGCGGCACCGGGGCCGCGACCGGGGACAGGGGTGCGGCGGTCATACGATGCTCACCTCCTCGCGGAGCAGGGGCGCGGGGTCGTCGGCCGCGGGGGCGGCGACGGTGCGCCCGCGCGAGCCGATCGACACCCGCGGGTCGAGGAGCGGGTAGGCCAGGTCGGCGACGAGGTTGACCACGACGAACACGATCGCCGCGAGAGAGACCACCGCCTGCAGCACCGGAAGGTCCTGGCTCGCGACGGCCTGCTCGACGAGGGTCCCGATGCCGACGCGACCGAAGATCGCCTCCGTGATGAGCGCGCCGCCCAGCAGCTCGCCGACGATCAGCGCGAGCACGGTCACCGTCGGCAGCGCGGAGGGCTTCACGAGGTGACGCAGGAACAGCGCCCCCTGCCCGAGGCCGCGCGAGCGGGCCACCGCGACGTACTCCTGCCGCGACTCGTGGTCGAGCGAGGCGATGAGCACCTCGGCGAGCTGCGCCGAGACCGGGATGCCGAGAGCCACGGCCGCGAAGAACGTTCCCCAGGGCGTCTCGGTGTCGATCATGCTGAACAGCCCGAGCCCGAAGGCGAACACGTGGATCAGCAGCAGGCCGATCACGAAGTTCGGCACGGACAGGAAAAGCGAAGGGAGCGAGCGCAGCACTCCCTGACCGAACCGGGGCGGGAGGAACTGGGTGCCGTACGCGATCGCGACGGCCAGCACCACGGCGACCAGCAGGGCAGCCCCCGCGAGGCTGAGCGTCGAGCCGAGTGCGTCGGCCACGAGGGTTCCGACGGGCAGGTTCGATCGCAGGGAGACGCCGAGGTCCCCCACCACGAAGCGTCCGAGCGACGACCCGAGCTGCACCCACCACGGCTGGTCGAGGCCGTAATACGCCACGATGCGGGCGATGTCGTCTTCGGTGAAGCCGTTGTCGGGGTTGCGCAGGGTGCTCGTGATCGGGTCGCCGGGCAGGATGCTGATCACGAAGAACGTGAACAGGTACGCCAGCAGCACGACGACGAGCGCCTGGCCCGTGCGCCGCAGCGCGAAGCGGCCGTAGATCCGCAGCATGCTCTCTCCTTTCGTTCGCGAGGGGCCGGGAGGGGTGGATGCCGCGCACCCACCCCTCCTCGGACGTCAGCGATTGAGCCAGGCGTCCAGGTAGTACGCGTAAGCGAGGCCGTTGTAGCTGACGCCGCTGACTTCGGGTGCCTGCACGTACACGCGCTGCACGATCTGGGTGAGCGGCACGAAGTAGCCCTGCTGCAGCACGTACCCCTGCAGCTCGTCGGCGACCTTCGCGCGGGCGTCGCGGTCGGTCGCCGTGGCGATCCGGGTCGACAGGTCGTTGAGCGTGGCATCCGAGGTGCCGACCCTGAACCAGTCCTCGTCGCCCTTCTTCTGCGAGGTCAGGACGCCGGCCACTGTCCCGACGTCGACGAAGCTGCGGGTGATCTCGTTCGCGGGGACCGCGGCGTTGCCGATGACCTTCTGCCCGTAGGTCGGAACGTCGTAGGTCTCGAGGTTCACCTCGAAGCCGAGGTTCGTCAGCTGCTGATCGACGAGCTCATCGACGGACTGCGACGCCTGGAGGTAGGGGTTGGGGTAGAGCGTGAACGACAGCTTCTGGCCGTTCTTCGTGCGGACGCCGTCGGCGCCCTTCGTCCAGCCCGCCTCGTCGAGCAGGGCCGCGGCCCTGTCGGGGTCGTACGCGAAGTCGGCCGTGTGGTCGGTGGCCTCGGGCACCGTGCTCTGGAACAGCGACTCGGCCGCGAACCAGTCGGGGGTGTAGACCGTCGAGAGGATCTCGTCGCGGTCGATGCCGTGCTGGACGGCCTGGCGCACCTTGATGTCGTCGAAGGGGGCGACGGACGTGTTCAGCGCGTACCCGTTCACGAACCCGAGGTAACGCGGCGTCTCGACGGTCAGACCCTCCTGCTTCAACGCCTCCAGGTCTTGCGGGCTGGCGTTGTACGCCACCTGCGCCTGGCCGGACTCGACCGAGGCGGTGCGCAGGGTGGGCTCGGCGACCTGCTTGTAGGTGATCGTGTCGAGGTAGGCCGCGCCCTGGTGGCCGACGGCCTCGGGGCCCCAGTCGTAGTCGTCGCGCTTCTTCAGCACGACGCTGTCGCCCTCGGCGACCTTCTCGACGACGAACGGGCCGCTGCCGATGTCTTTCGTGAGATCGGCCTGCTGGGCGGCGGGGAGGGCGAGGGTCGCGGGCGAGATGAGGATCGAGCCGTGGTAGGCCAGGGTCGGGATGAAGCTCAGGGTCGGCGCCGAGAACGACACCGTCACCGTCGTGGCATCCACCGCTTCGGCGCCCACGTATTTCGCCGAGGGGAACAGGCCGATGCGGTTGATGCCGTCGTCGGGGCGCCCCTTGGCCCAGATGTCGATGTTCGCGACGACCGCGGCGGCATCCAGGGGCGTGCCGTCCGAGAAGGTGACGCCGTCCTTGAGGTGCAGGGTGTACTGCGTCTTGTCGGCGTTCTCGTCCCAGCTCTCGGCGATCCACGGGCTGAGGGTGCCCTCGGCGTCGACGTAGATCAGCTTGTCGGTGAGGTTGCCCCAGATCTGGCCCTGGTAGCTCGAGATCGCGCTGTTGTTCGGGATCCAGGTCGCGCCGAGCGAGTCGATCAGGAAGACGAGGTCACCGCCGGGCTTCGGCGTGGAGCCTCCGGCCGGGCCGGCTGCGGTGCCGGCGCCGCATCCGCTGAGCAGGACGGCCCCGACGGTGAGGGCGGAGGCGACGCCGAGGAGGCGTCGGAAGCGAGAGGTCATGAGGGTCCTTGTGCTGTGGGGAGGTGCTGTGGGGAACGGGTTTCAGAGGGCTTTGCCGGGATTGAAGAGCCCGGTGGGATCGAGTGCGTCCTTGATCGCGAGCTGGGCGACGCGCACGCGCGCGGCGAGTTCCTCGGCGGCGAGCTCGCGCTTGACCGTGCCGATGCCGTGCTCACCGCTGACCGTGCCGCCGACGGCGAGGGCCGCGCGGACGAGGTCGTCGGCCGCGTCGTGCAGGACCGCGGGCACGGTGGCGGGGTCGGCGCCGGCGGGAATGGGCAGGGTGATGACGGGATGCAGGTTGCCGTCCCCCGCGTGCGCGACGGCGCTCACGGCCACGCCGTAGCGCTCCTCGAGGGCGGGGAAGACCGCGAAGACCTCGGCGATGCGCGACTTCGGTACGGCGACATCTCCACCGACGAACCACGAGTCGTCGTCGAACCGGCGCCCGGACCGTCGCAGCTCCCAGAGCGCCTCGGCATCCGTGTCGCTCTCGACGCGCACGCGAGCGCCGGCGCTCTCGAGGGCGACGGTGAGCTCGGCGGTCTGCTCGTCGATACCGAAGCCGTCGAGTTCGATGAGCAGCAGGGCGGCGCCCCGGGCGCGGAGTCCCGAGTCCTGCGCGGCGTCGATGCCGACGAGGGTGGGCTCGTCGAGGAACTCGATGACGCTCGGGCGCACGCGCGACGCGGTGATGGCGCCGATGCCGGCGGCCCCCGCCGCGGCGGAGTCGAAGAACGCCGTCACCGTGCGGCGGGCGACGGGGAGGGGGCGGATGCGAACGGTCGCGCCGACGACGATGCCGAGGACTCCCTCGGATCCGACGAAGAGGGAGACGATATCGAGGCCGGTCACGCCCTTGATCGAGCGGTGGCCGATCGAGACGAGGCTCCCGTCGGCGAGGACGACGTCGAGGGCGAGCACCGACTCGCGGGTGACGCCGTACTTGGCGCAGCGCAGGCCCCCGGCGTTGGTGGCGATGTTGCCGCCGATGGTCGAGATGCGCCAGCTCGCGGGGTCGGGGGCGTAGAACAGGCCGAGAGGTTCGAGATGGTCGTTGAGCGCCGCATTGAGGACGCCGGGTTCGACGACCGCGACCTCGTCGGCGGGCGAGATCTCGACGATCCGGTTCAGACGGTCCGTCGACACCACGAGCTGATCACGGGTCGCCGAGGCTCCTCCCGACAACCCGCTGCCGGCGCCGCGCGGAACGATGCTCACCCCGTGCCGCCCGGCGAGCTGCACGAGCTGCTGCACCTCGGAGACGGTGGAGGGGAAGGCGACCGCGGGCCCGTCCTCGTCCGCCTCGCCGTGACGGGGAGCGGTTCCGGCGTCGAAGGCGAAGGAGGCCGTCGCGGCCGAGGGCGCGCGCACGTCGAGGTGCGGGGCGACCTCGCGCACGGCGTCGAGCAGGGCGGGCAGACCGGTGAGCGGGGCGACGACGACGGAAGTGCTCATGGGCGAACCACTCTCCGGGATGCGATGGGCGACGGGACTCCGGCCGAAGGTAGGCCCCGGAGCCGCCGCCCTCACCTCGGCCGAAACGGGCCGTAGCGCCCCGTCACCGTCGGAAACGCGGCGTCGCGCGGCGTCACAGACCACTCCGAGGAGTGCGTCGTCCGGCGGGAAGCGCTAGGTTCCGCGGCCTCGTCCGCGAACGTGTCGCTGCGAGGCGTTGCGTTACGTCACCGATTGAGGCCCGCGCCACCCTCGCGCGACAGTGAAGACGATCCGCCGCCCACTGACCCGCCGCCCGCAGAACAAGGAGCCTCGATGCCGGACCGCATCCATCTCGCCGTCGCCCTGGACGGGGCCGGCTGGCATCCCGCCGCCTGGCGCGAGCCCGGCGCCCGCCCCACCGCGCTGACCTCGGCCGCGTATTGGCGTGACCTGATCCGCACCGCCGAAGGCGCCGGGGTGCTCTTCGCCACGATCGAGGATGCGCTCAGCCTCGGCGGCCGTTCGAGCGAACCGGATGCCGAGACGCGGCGCGACCGCGTCCGCGGGCGCCTCGACGCGGTGCTGCTGGCGTCGTTCCTGGCCCCGGTCACGGGCCGGATCGGCCTCGTGCCCACGGTGACGACCGCGCACCCGGAGCCCTTCCACGTCGCGACCGGGCTGCAGACGCTCGATCACGCGAGCCGCGGACGCGGGGGCGTGCGGCTCGTGGCCGGATCGACGGAGCAGGAGCGAGCCAACTTCGGACGCCGCACCGGCGGCCCTGCGGGTCTGCCCGCGTCGGGTCGGGTCGAGGACGACCCGGCGCTGCTGGCCGCGTTCCGCGAGGCGGGCGAGGTCGCCGAGGTGATCCGCCGGCTCGCCGACTCGTGGGAGGACGAGGCGATCGTGCGCGACCTCGAGACGGGCAGGTTCCTCGACCGCGACCGCGTGCACAACATCGACTACGCGGGCGAGTTCTTCTCGATCACCGGCGCCTCGATCGTGCCGCGCTCCCCGCAGGGCCAGCCGCTGATCACCGCCCTCGCGCACCAGAGCGTGCCCTACCGCTTCGCCGCGGAGCACGCCGACCTGGTGTTCGTCACCCCCTCCGACGCGGCGTCGGCGACCGGCATCCTCGATGAGCTGCGGGATGCCGCGGACGCGGTGCGCACGCTCGACGAGCCGCTGCGCGTGTTCGCCGATGTGCTCGTGCTCGTCGAGGAGACGCGCGAGGCCGCCGCCGTCGTGTGGGACCGCCTGCAGGATCGGGCGACGCTCACCACCGACGCCCGCGTGGTCGTCGGCACCGCCGACGATGTCGTGGACGAGCTGCGGGCCCTGGCCGCGGCCGGGGTCGACGGCATCCGCCTGCGTCCGGCCCGCCTGCCCGCCGACCTCGAGGCGATCGCCGAACGGGTCGTCCCGCGAGCGGCGGAGGTCGGAATCCTGCGGCCCGACGACGGAGCGGCGACGCTGCGCGAACGTCTCGGACTCCCCCGCCCCGCCAGTCGCTACGCCCGTCAGGAGGTCGGCGCATGACCCGTCGGCAGATCCACCTCGCCGCCCACTTCCCCGGTGTGAACAACACCACGGTGTGGACCGACCCGGCCGCGGGCAGCCAGATCGATTTCTCGTCGTTCGAGTACTTCGCCCGCACCGCCGAGCGCGGCCTGTTCGACTACCTCTTCCTCGCCGAGGGGCTCCGCCTGCGCGAGCACCGCGGGCAGCTGCACGACCTCGACGTCGCCGGGCGCCCGAACACCCTCGCGATCCTCACGGCGCTGGCCGCGGTCACCGAGCACATCGGGCTCGTCGGCACGCTCAACACCACCTTCAACGAACCGTACGAGCTCGCGCGTCAGCTCGGCACCCTCGACCTGTTGTCGAACGGCCGTGCCGGATGGAATGCCGTGACCAGCTCCGACGCCTTCCACGGCGCCAACTTCCGCCGCGGCGGCTACCTCGACCACGCCGACCGCTACGTGCGGGCCTCGGAGTTCGCCGAGCTGTCGAAGGCGCTGTGGTCGTCGTGGCGCGACGACGCGATCGAGGCGGATGCCGAGACCGGGACGTTCCTGCGGGCCGGGGCGATCGCGCGGGTGCGGCACGCCTCGCGCCTGTTCGACGTGGACGCCGTGTTCGACGTGCCCCGCTCGCCGCAGGGGCGGCCGGTCATCGTGCAGGCGGGCGACTCGGCCGACGGTCGTGACTTCGCCACCGCGCACGCGGACGTCATCTTCTCGCTGCACACGGAGTTCGCCGACGCGCAGCAGTTCTACCGAGACGTGAAGGGGCGGCTGGCCGCGCACGGCCGCGACGAGGACTCCCTGAAGATCCTGCCCGCCGCGACCTTCGTGCTCGGCGACACCGCCGCGCAGGCCCGCGAGCGCTCGCGCGAGATCGCCCTCGCCCAGGTGCGCCCGCAGACGGCGATCACCTATCTCGAGCAGATCTGGAACCGCGACCTCAGCGGCTACGACGCCGACGGGCCTCTCCCCGACATCGAGCCCGACACGGGCGTCGAGACCGCACAGGGCTTCGCGGGCCGGCACGCCGCGATCCGCGCCCGGGTCGGGCAGTTGCGCGAGCAGGCGGCGGCCGAGAACCTCAGCATCCGCGAGCTCGTCATCCGCCTGACCGCGAACCACACCTTCGTCGGGACGCCGGAGCACGTGGCATCCGAGATCGACCGCTACGTGCAGGAGCGGGCGACCGACGGGTTCACCGTGGTCGGACACGTCACCCCGCACGGCCTCGACGAGTTCGCCGACCGGGTCGTGCCGCTGCTGCAGGAGCGGGGCTCGTACCGCCGCTCGTACGACGAGGGGGCGACGCTGCACGACCTGCTGGGGCTGCCGGCGGTTCGCGAACGGGTCACCGCGCCGTGAGCGACCTCGTGATCGTCGGGGCGGGACCGCGGGCGGTGATGCTCGTGGAGCGCCTGCTCGCACGGCGCACGCGCGCCACGACCGCGCCCCTGCGCATCACGCTCGTCGACCCGTTCCCGCCCGGGGGCGGCCGCATCTGGCGGTACGAACAGTCACCGCTGCTGAAGCTCAACTCCATGGCGCGCGACGTGACGGTTTTCACCGACGACAGCTGCGTGATCTCCGGTCCGGTGCGCTCGGGCCCCTCCCTCATCGAGTGGGCGGAGCGCGTGCGCGACGGGCGCCTGCCCGATGTGCGGATCGACGATCCCGCGCTGACCGACGAGGTGCACGGGCTGCGCGGCGACAGCTTCCCGACGCGCCGCCTGCAGAGCCTGTACCTCGACTGGTTCTGGCGCCGCACGGTCGCCATCGCCCCGCCCGGTGTCGAGGTGCGATGGCATCCGGGCAGCGTGCAGTGGGTCGACGACACCCCCGAAGGGTGGGAGGTCGCACTCGCCGACGGCACGCGCTTGAGCGCCGACGTCGTCGTCTACGCGGTCGGACACAACGGACGCGAGCCCGAGGGCACCGCCCTCGACGTGAGCGCCGCAGCCGCCGCCGCCGGTTTCGTCTACCTCGAGCCGGCCTTCACCGCCGACGCCGACCTGTCGCGCCTCGCACCCGGCACCGACGTCATCGTGCGGGGGATGGGACTGGCATCGGTGGATGCCGTCGTGCTCCTGACCCAGGGACGCGGGGGCCGCTTCTCGCGCCGCGCCGACGGGAAGCTCGCCTACACCGCCTCGGGGCGCGAGCCGCGTCTGCACCTCGGGTCGCGGCGCGGAGTCCCGTACCGGTCGAAGGTGGCGTCGCAGGTGCAGGGCGATGCTCCCGAGCGCGAGGTGCTCACGCCCGCGGCCATCGCCGAGCTGCTGGATCGACCGGGCAGTATCGACTTCCTCGACGACGTGTGGCCGCTCATCGCGCGGGAGCTCGTGTGGGGGCACTATCGCGAGCTCTTCACCGGGCATCCCGAACGGGTCGGCACCACGTGGGAGGCGTTCCGCGCGACGCTGCGGGCCGTCGACGGCGACACGGCGGCGCTGCGTCGCGCCGTCGCCGAGGTGGTGCCGGATCCCCTCGACCGTTTCGACGTGCGCGCCCTCGACGTCCCGCTGGGCGAGGAGACCTTCCTCGACGAGCGGGCGGTGCACGCGCGCGTCCGCCGCCACATCGCCGACGACCTGCTGCTGCGCACCTCGGCGGAGCACAGTACGACGCAGGCGCTGTTCCTCACGATCCTCGAGTCGTTCCTCGCGCTCGGCGACATCCCGGTCGATCGATGGAGCGCACGCTCGCGCGCGGTCGACCTGCCCGTCACCTGGCACACGTTCTTCAGCTACGTGGCGTCGGGACCGCCACCGCACCGGTTGGAGGAGCTGCTCGCGCTCGCCGACGCGGGCGTCGTGCGCTTCCTCGGCCCCGACCTGGCGGTGCACCTCGACCCGCCCCGGGGCTTCGTCGCGACCTCCCCCCGCCGCGGGGGCGAGGTCGTCGCCGCCGCTCTCATCGACGCCTGGCTGCCCGCACCCGCGGCGGCCGCGAGCGACAACCCGGCGCTGCGCGAGCTCGCGACCCGGCACGGGCGGGAGGTGCACGTGTCCGACGAGCAGTTCGCAGGCTCCCTCGGCCGCATCGACGTCGACCCCGACGGGCGGGTGGTCTCACGCGACGGCTCGGCGCACGCGACGCTGTTCGCCGTAGGCCCGTTCACCGCGGGTCTCGAGGCGGGGGCGTTCACCCGACCGAACTCCAACGCCCTCTCGCTGCGCCATACCGACCGTGTGGCGGGGGCGGTGACCGCGGCTCTGCAGGCGCGGGTCGGCGCGTTCTCGCGCTGAGCGGGGGCGGGGGCGGGGGCTTCGCCACGCGGCACGCGAGCCGGGGGCAGACTCACGCAACCTCAGCGATCCGCACGACCTCAGCCCGGTCGGCATCCACACGGCTGAGGGTGCGCAGATCACTGAGGCTATGCGGGGGCATCCGCCCCGCGCCCGCGCCCCGCGAGGCCCTCGATCACCGGCCGGGCGACCTCAGCGATCCCGGCAAGAACGCCGTCAGCGCAGGCGCCGCACGATCTCGGCGAGAGCCTCGGCGAACGACTCCTCGGCGCCCTCGCGTCCGCCCGACAGGTTGACGCCGACGACGCCGGGGAGCGCGAGCATCTCCTGCGCCATCGCCACCGCGAGGGCGACCCCCTCGGCGCGCGGGTCGCGGGACCGGCGCACGCGCGCGAGGAACCCCTCGGGCAGCACGAGCGTCGTGAACGACTCCAGCAGATCGGCCGACGCGTGGTCGACCACCACGGGCACGCAGGGGATGAAGCGGATGCCGTCCCCGACCTCGTCGATGAAACGGCGCACGGGCTCCGCCCCTCCGGCGTGGTTGACGAAGCACACGTCGGCTCCGGCGCGGAGCTTCTCGCGCAGCCGCGCCGCGCGCCGGTCGACGGGAGGGGCGGCCGGAGAGGCGGCGACCGACACGACGTGCCCGGCGGCGCGGGCCAGGGCGGCGGCCTCGGTGGAGTCGAGGTCGAACACGGGTGCGGCGTCGGGGCGATGGCCCGTCTGCGTGTGATCGCCCGTCACGCAGTGCACCCCGGCGACGCCCTCGACCGCGAGGGCGGCGAGCTCGCCCTCGATCGCCACCCGGTTGCGGTCGCGCATGTTGAGCCCCGTCCACACGCGCAGGCCGCGCCGCTGCAGCAGGTGCGCGCGGTACGCGGGAGGGAACTGCACCCGGGCGCTTCCCGCGTCGCCGGCCAGGACGGCATCCACTTCTCCCGTGAGAATTCCGGCGCACGCGTCGATGGATGCCACGCTCAGCGCCCGCGCCGGCAGATCGGCCACGATCCAGGGGCGCGTGCCGAGGGCGTCGAGGGTCGCGATCGCGGCGGCGGTGCGCGGGGCGGGCCGTACCGCCGTGGTGCGGTCCAGGCCCGTCCACGGCACGGTCGGACGGTGGACGAACGCGCAGCGGTGCGCCGCGTCGACCTCGCAGGAGCCGTCGAAGCCGACCCCGCCGCACGGGCCGTACTGCATGCGTTTGGGGCACGAGTCGATGAGGGGCAGCACGCTCATGCGGGGAGTGTACGAACGCCGTGTTTCGACGAATGTTCATGGCGGCAACATCGCCGAAACGCGCGCTGCCTACGCTCGTCGATACCCCCAGCATCCCCGGAGGTCGCCATGATCACGGCCGGCACCACGTTCGGTTCCGACGTCGACGACGTCGACACGCTCGTCGACGATCCGCTGACGCTGCTCGTGCGCTGGCTGCCGCCGCACGACAGCGAGCTCCGCCCCCTCGCCGCGCTGGCGACGATGGGCCGCGACGGCCTGCCCTCGCTGCGGCACGTGCTGGTCAGCGATCGCGACCTCACCGGGCTGTACTTCCACACCGACGCCGCGAGCCCGAAGGTCGCGCAAATCGCGGCGAACCCCGTCGCGGCCATGTCGGTCGCCTGGCCGGACGTGGGGCGTCAGCTCGTCGTGCGGGGGATCGTCGAGCGGGTCAGCACCGCCGACGCCGCCGAGGTGTACCGTCGGCGCTCGCGCTACCTGCAGCTGCTCGCGTGGCTGAACACCGACGAGAACGCCCACCTGCACGTCCTCGAACGCCGGCACCTGTGGGCGGAGTTCGACGCCGCGCACCCCGAGCTCGACCCACCGGAGCGATGGGTGGGCTTCCGCGTGCGCCCCGTGACGCTCACGTTCTGGAGGGGCGACGCCCTCGGGCAGAGCACGCGCCAGCACTACGCGCTCGCCGACGGGCGCTGGACCGGCCGGATCCTGGCGGGCTGAGCATGGACATCACCAGCGTCACCTCGTACCGCGTGGCCCGGACGCGCGCCGATCTCGCGCTGCGCGACGGCGAGGTCGTCATCGCCGGCGGCACGTGGCTCATGAGCGAGCCGCAGCCGGGCACCACCGGCTTCGTCGATCTGACCGGCCTCGACTGGCCCGACCTCGAAGCGACCGACGAGGGCCTGCGGATCGGTGCGACCTGCACCATCGCGCGCCTGCTGGCGTGGGTCGAGCACGAGGCCCCGCCCGCGTGGACCTCCCTCGCCCTCGCCCGCCCCGCCGCCGACGCCCTGCTGGCGTCGTTCAAGATCTGGAACACCGCGACCGTCGGCGGCAACGTCTGCCAGGCGTTCGCGGCCGGTGCGATGATCGCGCTGCTGTCGACCCTGGATGCCACGGCACTGGTGTGGACGCCCGACGGCGGCGAGCGCCGCATCGCGGTGGCCGACCTCGTCGTCGACAACGCCGCGACCTCGCTCGCGCCGGGAGAGGTCGTGCGCGCCCTCGACATCCCGCTGCGTGCTCTCACCGCCCAGGTCGGCCTGCGCAAGATCGCCCTCGCCGAGCTCGGCCGCTCCGGCGCGGTGGTCACCGCGCGCGTCGATCCCGACGGATCGAGCGTGTTCGTCGTGACGGCGGCGGTGCGCCGCCCGCGCGTGCTGCGCTTCGCACGGGTGCCGGGAGCCGGGGAACTGCGGGATGCCGTGGCCGGCGCCACCGACTTCTACACCGACCCGCTCGGCAGCGCCGATTGGCGCCGCGGAGTGAGCATCGTGCTCGCCGAGCGCCTGCGCGCGGAGTTCCAGCGCGAGCCGCAGCGGGGTGCGGCATGACGGCGGCATCCCTCCCGGGCCGAGGGGGAGCGCACCCGTCCGCCGCGCCGAGGGGCCGGGCGACGACCGCCGGGGAGGCAGCCGGATGAGGTTCCACGTCAACGGCTCCCCCGTCGAGGTGGAGCCGCGGGCCGGTCAGTGCGCCCGCACACTGCTGCGCGAGACGGGGCACGTCGAGGTCAAGAAGGGGTGCGACGCCGGAGACTGCGGCGCCTGCTCCGTGCTGCTCGACGGCACGCCCACCCACTCGTGCATCGTGCCCGCCGTGCGCCTCGAGGGGCGTGCGGTCACCACTGCCGCGGGCCTCGCCCCCGGCGACGCCCTGCACCCCGTGCAGGAGGCGCTCGCGAGCGGCTTCGGGTTCCAGTGCGGCTTCTGCTCTCCCGGCATGAGCGTCACGGCATCCACCCTCACCGCCGACGACCTCGACGACCTCGACCGCCGCATGAAGGGCAACCTGTGCCGGTGCACCGGGTACCGCCCGATCCGCGAAGCCATCCGGGCCTCGGTGCTCGGTCCGGTGCGCGAGACCGGGAGCGGGGCGGACGCGGGCGGGGCGGACACCGACGCCGGCGCGTGCGGCGCGGGCTGCGGCGGTCATTCCGGCGCCGCGGCGGCAGCCGGATCCGCTCCCGCGGGGAGCACAACTCCTGCAGAACAGCGCAGCCTGCTGTCCTCCGCCCGCGGGCGGCCCGATCTGCAGGAGTCGTGCGCGCCCGCCGCCTCCCCCACCGCGGGCGTCGGCACCTCGGTCATCCCCGAGGCGGCGCGCCGCATCGTGCAGGGACGCGAACCGTTCACCCTCGACGAGCCCGTGCCCGGCGGCCCCGCCCTCGTGCTGCGGGTCGTGACCTCCCCGCACGCCCACGCCCGCGTGCGCGCGATCGACACGTCGGAGGCGCTTGCGGTACCGGGGGTCGTCGCCGTGTTCACCCACGCCGACGTGCCCGACGTGCGCTACTCCACGGGCCGGCACGAGCACCGCACCGACGACCCCGACGACACCCGCATGCTCGACGACGTCGTGCGCCACGTCGGCCAGCGCGTGGTCGCTGTCGTCGCCGAGACGGCGGAGGCGGCGGATGCCGGCTGCCGCGCGGTGCGCATCGACTACGACGTGCTGCCCGCCGTCTTCGATCCCGAGCAGGCCCGGCGCCCCGGGGCGCCCCTGCTGCACCCCGACCGCACCCCCGCGGACCGCGTGATGGATGCCGGACGCAACGTCGTGGCCGGGTTCCACACCGGGCACGGCGGCGACATCGACGCCGCCCTCGCGACCAGTCACGCGACGGTGACCGGCGAGTGGCGCTCCTCGCGCGTCACGCACGCGGCGCTCGAGACGCACGCGGCCGTGGGGTGGCTCGACGACGACGGGCGCCTCGTCATCCGCTCATCGACGCAGGTGCCGTTCCTCGCCCGCAACGAGCTCGCGCATGTCTTCGGCCTCGAGCGCGACCGCGTGCGCGTCTACGCCACGCGGGTCGGCGGTGGCTTCGGGGGCAAGCAGGAGCTCCTCACCGAAGACCTCACGGCCCTGGCCGTGCTCAAGCTCGGGCGCCCGGTGGCGTACGAGTTCTCGCGCACCGACCAGTTCGTGCGGGCGTCGCTGCGGCATCCGATGCGCGTGCGCGCGTCGCTGGGGGCGGATGCCGCGGGGCGGCTGACCGCGATGAAGATCGACGTGCTGAGCGACACCGGCGCCTACGGCAACCACGCGATCGGTGTGCTGTTCCACTCGTGCGCGGAGTCGACGACCCTCTACCGGGTTCCGGCGAAGTGGATCGACGCCGAAGCGGTCTATACCAACAACCCGCCGTCGGGGGCGTTCCGCGGATACGGTCTCGGACAGGTGGTGTTCGCCGTCGAATCGGCGATGGACGCCCTCGCCCAGGAACTCGACATCGACCCCTTCGACCTGCGCCGCATCAACGCCGTGCGCGAGGGCGATCCGCTGCACCCCGACGACGGCGAGACGCACGAGGAAGACCTGATCTGGGGAAGTTACGGCCTCGACCAGTGCCTCGACCTGGCGCAGGACGCGCTGCGCCGCGGCAACGGCGTCGAGGCACCCGAGGGGTGGCTCGTCGGCGAGGGCATGGCGACGGCGATGATCGCCACGATGGCGCCGCGCGGCCACATCGCCCACACCACCGCCACCCTGCGCGGCGACGGCACGTACCTGCTGCGCGTGGGCACGGCCGAGTTCGGCAACGGCACCTCGACCGTGCACCGGCAGATCGCCGCGACCGTGCTCGACGCCGCTCCCGAGCGCCTCGAGCTGTGGGCCGCCGACACCGACGCCGTCCGCCACGACACCGGGGCCTTCGCCTCGGCCGGCACCGTGGTCGCGGGCAAGGCCCTCTTCGGCGCCTGCACGGCGCTGCGGCGGCGGATGGTCGACATCGCCCGGGAACTCGCGACCGGAGATGCCGCTGAACTCGCGGTCGCGGCATCCGCCGTCGGGTCGAGGACGCCGATCGGACGCCCCGCGGCGGCATACGGGGATGACGCGCCCCTCGCGGACTCGGCATCCGGGAGGGACGACGTGGAGCTCACGGCATCCGGGATCCGGGTGGGCCGAGAGGTCGTCTCGTGGGGACGGATCGTCGCGGCCGGGGGCGGGGACGAGCTCACCGCGGACGGCGCGGAGTTCGGCGACCTGCGCTCTCTCGCCTTCAACGTGCACGCGGCCCGGGTCGCGGTGGACCCCGAGACGGGGACCGTGAAGGTGCTGCAGTCGATCCAGTCGGCCGACGCCGGGGTCGTCATCAACCCTGCGCAGTGCCGCGGGCAGATCGAGGGCGGGGCCGCGCAGGCGCTCGGCGGAGCACTGTACGAGGAGGTGCTCCTCGAGGACGGCGTGGTGCAGAATCCGGTGTTCCGCACCTACCGGGTTCCGCAATTCGCCGACGTGCCCGACACCGAGGTGTATTTCGCCGAGACCGATGACACCCTCGGACCCTTCGGCGCGAAGTCGATGAGCGAGTCGCCGTACAACCCGGTGGGCGCGGCGATCGGCAACGCCGTCTCGCGCGCGCTCGGTCGTCGCGGCTACGAGCTGCCGTTCTCGCGTGATCGGGTGTGGCGTCTGGCGGGCGGGAAATGATCGGGGTTTCCTCCCCCGGCGGCGTCCGCTAGGCCCCTAGCGAAGGGGTTTGGGGCGCGTTTCGTCGTTCGGGGCGGGAAAATTCACGCCCCGAGCGGAAGAACCCGCCCCAAACGAGGTGAAGGTGCAGCCGGCGAGGCCGTCTCCGGGCTTGGGGCGCATCGTGTCGTTCGGGGCGGACGACTCGCGCCCCGAACGACGGAATGCGCCCCGAACCACGCGTCACAGGGGCGTCGCGGTTCCCCGCACGAGAATGCCTCCGGATGCCGGGACCTCGACCTCGAGCACGCTCGGTCGCCCGATATGCCGACCTTGAAGCACCGTGAAGGCGAACGGCGCGGTGAGGCCGCCCTGCTCGCGCAGGTACGCGCCCAGCGAGGCGGCGGCGGAACCGGTCGCGGGATCCTCGGTGATCTCGCCGACGGGGAAGAGATTGCGCGCCTCGGCGACGAGGCCGTCGACGAGGTCGCCCCCGATGTGGACCGTGATGACGGTGCCCTTCCATCCGCGCTCGTCCATGAGCGTGCGAAGTTCCGCGGGATCGAAAGTGAACGCGTCGAACGTCTCACGAGAGGCGATCGCGACCACCGGGTGCAGGTTGCCGGCGAACGCCTGGGCGAGCGGCATCCGCTCATCGAGGTCGTCGGAGCGCAGACCCAGGATGCCCAGCAGGCGGTCGGCGACCTCCGGATCGAGCGCCTCGAGGTGCGGCTCGACGCTGCGGAAGCCGGCGGTCACACGGCCCTCGGCGTCGCGCTCGGTCGACGTCTCGACGACGCCGGCCGCGGTCTCGAACGTGAACGGGCCGACACCCTCGGCCTCGGCGAGCGCGACGGCGGTCGCGATCGTGGCGTGCCCGCAGAAGGGCACCTCGGCTCCCGGCGAGAAGTACCGCACGGCGACCCGGCGGCCGTCGCGCTGCCCCACGAACGCCGTCTCGGGGTGGCCGAGGTCGATCGCGATCCGCTGCATCTGCGCGGTATCGAGGTCCACGGCATCCGGAACCACTCCCGCCGGATTGCCTCCGCCCGGCCCCGCGGCGAAGGCGAGCAGTTCGAGGATCTCGGGAGCGGAAGTCATGCGTCCATTCTCGCGGTGCGACTGCGGGTTCTCGATGGGCTCACCCTGCAAGACCGGCTGGAGCGCTGTTCCTCGGTCGCGACGGGGCCGCCGCGGGGCCACTTCTGTCGACCCTCCGGCTACCGCACCGCACGCAACGCGCCCCGGCACCACTTCCGTCGCCCCACCGGCTACCGCACCCGCACACACGGTGCCCGGGGCCACTTCTGTCGCCCCTCCGGCTGCCGCACCCGCGCACACCGCGCCCCGGAGCCATGGCCGGCGCCCGGGAACACCCCTCAGCGCACCTCCGCCCCGAGGTGCAGCACCGCCTCGGCGAGCGCCCGGAGTCCGGCCGCGACGTCGGCCCCGGTGACCGCCTCATCGGGGTGGTGGCTGATGCCGTCGGGGTTGCGCAGGAACAGCATTCCGACCCCGGTGATCGCGCCGATCGACATGGCGTCGTGACCGGCGCGACTGAAGAGGGTCGAGGCATCGGCCCCGATACCCGCGCGGACGACGTCTTGCAGCAGCGGTGCGCAGAACACCGCGGGAGCGCTGTGCACCTCTCGGGCGCGCCACCGCAGGCCCCGACGTCCCATGATCGCGTCGAGCTCGCTCGAGATCTCCGCCCACGTGTGATCGCGCGTGTCGTCGAACTCCCCGCGCAGGTCGAGGGAGAAGTGCGCCTCCCCGGGCACGACGTTCACGGCGCCCGGGAAGGCCTCGAGCTGCCCGACCGTTCCGATGATGTGATGCTCGCCCCGGCAGATGCGTTCGACCGCGAGGGCGGCCTCGCTCGCCCCGAGCAGAGCGTCGCGCCGCATGTCGTAGGGCGTGCCGCCTGCGTGCCGGGCCTCGCCCTCGACGACGAGCTGGAACCTTCGGGCCGAGGCGATCGACGACACCGCGGCGAGCGCCTGCCCGCTGCGGTGCAGCTCGGGTCCCTGTTCGATGTGCGCCTCGAGGTAGGCGACGAGCTCGTCGGGTCGCCGCGCGGCCTCGCCCACGCGGCCCGGGTCGAGCCCGAAGTCGCGGAACGCTTCGCGCAGCGTGATGCCGTCGGCATCGGCGAGGTCCCACCACGCGGCCTCCCATTGCCCGGCGACCGCTGACGAGCCCAGTAGGGCCTTGCCGAAGCGCGTCCCCTCTTCGTCGCTGAAAGCGATGACCTCGAGGGCGAAGGGGAAGGGACTGGATGCCGCACCGTCATCGTCGACACGGCGCAGAAGCCGCACGACCTCGAGCGCCATCAGCACCCCGACGATGCCGTCGAAGCGTCCGGCGTCCGGGACGGTGTCCAGGTGCGACCCGAGCAGGAGAGCGGGGGCGTCGGGGGATCCCGCGGGGGCGAGGCGCCCCACCTGATTGCCGGCGGCGTCCTGGTGAGTCGTCATGCCGAGCTCGCGCATCCACTCCGCCGCGAGGCGGTTGACGCGCGCATGCTCGGGCGAGAGGTAGACGCGCGTGATGCTCCCGGGCGTCGCCGTGACCCGCGCGAGCTCCTCGCACCGGCCCATCACGCGGCGCGATGCCGCCGCGATACGTTCGGGGGCGACCTGCAGGCGTGTGGCGGCGGTCATGCGCAGCATCCCGTCGACGTCTCACGTTGGGTGACGCTGCGCATCACGCGCCCGCCCCCGCGTACACGCCCTGCGCCGCCTCGACACCTCCACCTGCCGACACCGTCGCCCCGTGACGGCGCAGCACCGCCTCGAGGGCGGCCAGCGTCGTCAGCACGGCGTCTTTCCGAGCGTTGTACCCCATCGTCCCGATACGCCAGACGCGTCCGTGCAACGGACCGAACGAGGTGCCGATCTCGATGCCGAAATCGCTCAGCAGCTCGCTCCGCACGGCGTCTCCGACCACGGCATCCGGGATCTCGACCGCGACGACGTTCGTCATCTTGTGCGCGACGTCGCCGAAGACGGTGAGCCCGAGCCCCTCGACACCCGCGAGCATGGCGTCGCCGTGCAGCCGGTGTCGCGCGATGACCTCGTCGCGACCCTCGAGCAGCAGCACGCGCGCGCACTCCCGCGCGCCGTAGAGCATGGTGGTCGCCTCGGTGTGGTGGTTGAGGCGGCGCGGTCCCCAGTAGTCGAGGATCATCGCGAGGTCGAAGTAGTTCGAGCGGATGAAGTCGGATGCCACGGCATCGCCCTCCTCGCGGATGCCGGCCTCGACGCGGGCACGCGAGCGGACGACCTCGACCGCGCGCGCGGACAGGCTGATCGGCGCCGATCCGGAGGGGCCGCCGAGGCATTTCTGCAGGCCCGCGGTCGCGGCATCCAGGCCCCAGGCATCCATCTCGAACGGGTTGCCGCCGAGCGAGGCCGTGGCGTCGGTATAGAAGAGGGCGCCGTGCGCACGGCAGATCTCGCCGATCTCGTCGAGCGGCTGGAGCATCGTGGTGGAGGTGTCGCCCTGCACGCACGCCACGAGGTGCGGCTGCACCCGCTCGATCGCCTCGCGGATCGTCGACACCGGGAACACCTGCCCCCACGGCACCTCGATCGTGTGCACCTCGGCGAGGGCGCGCTCGGCGATCTCGGCGAGCAGGTGCCCGAAGCGTCCAAAGACGGGCACCAGCACGCGGTCGCCGGGGCGGATGAGCGAGACCATCGCCGCCTCGATACCGGCACGGCTCGTGCCGTCGATGAGCAGCGTCGCGTCGTTGGCGGTGCCCCAGACCCGCCGATAGAGGTCCTGCGTCTCGGTCATCGTCGCCGTCATGAACGGGTCGTACTGCCCGACGAGCGGTGCGCCCATCGCGCGCAGCACGCTCGGGTACGCCGAGATGGGGCCGGGGCCCATGAGCAGGCGGGCGGGCGGGTCGATCGGGCCGGGGAGGTGGGTCATCGGGACTCCATGGTGCGGGCGGGGCGGGGGCAGGCGGGCAGGTGCGACGCGGGGCGGGCTGCGACGCGGACCGGCACGGGGTGAGCGGTGCCGCGGGTCGGCACGACTCCGGCAATCCGGGCGATCGAGGCCCGGGATGCCGCCGGACGGCGGATCTGCAGGAGTTGTGTCGGCGCAGAGCGAGGCGTCGCCGGAACGGGACAGGGTGCCGAACGGGTCGGGGACGGCCGGCGGCTCATCGCCCGTCCCCCGCACCGACCAGCGCGGCCAGCCGACGGGCGAGACGGACCAGCGCGATGTCGGTGCCGGCGCGCGACACCAGGCACACGCCCACCGGCGCACCCCCGACCGTCAGGAGCGGCACCGAGATCGCGGGCAGGCCCGCCGCCGCCGCGGGGGCGGTCATGCGCAGGGTCGCCGCGCGGACGGCATCTACGTCGGCGGTGCGCAACGGCGCGGGGCCGGGGACGGCCGGGAAGATCAGCACGGCGCCGTCGACGAGCTCCGCCAGGTGCGCGGCGATCGGTTCGAGGTCGGCGCGGGCGCGGGACTCCTCGGCAGCGGTGATCTGCGATGCGGCGCGGAAGCGCTCGGCCACCGCCTCCCCCACGGCCCCGGGGTGCGCGCGCAGCCACTCGCCGTCGTTGCGCCAGGCCTCGGCGCCTTGCACGGTGCGGAACGCGGTGAAGGCGGCATCCACCTCGCCCGTGTGCACGGCGCGGAACGACGGCGGATCGTCGGATGACGCGAGCGCCGCCAGCAGACGCGAGAAGGCCTCGCGCGTGTCGGGGTCGGCGCAGTCGAGGATCTCCTCCGGCACGAGGAAGCGCCACGGCAGGTCATCGCCCGAGGCTCCGTAGACGCTCTCGGTCGAGGCCGAGCCGTCGTAGCTGAGGCACCAGTCGGCCACGCGCTGCAGCGTATCGCCGTCGCGGGTGAGCCAGCCGATCGTGTCGAACGACTGCGCGAGGGGCAGCATGCCCTGGCGCGGGACGAGGTCGTGGGTCGTTCTCAGCCCCCACAGACCCTGGTAGGACGCGGGCACGCGGATGGAACCGGCCGTGTCGGTCGCGAGGCCGACGTCGGCGTGGCCCAGGGCGACGGCCGATGCCGGACCACTCGAGGACCCGCCGGGGAGGGCCCCGACGACAGCGCCGTTGGGCGGGGTGCCGTAGTGCACGTTGTCGCCCGCGATCGAGTAGGCGAACTCGTCGGTGCGCGCGATGCCGCGCAGCGAGGCACCCCCTCTCAGCAGATCCGCGACGGCGGGGGCCGTGGCCTTCTCGGGGCGTGCCTCTTCGAGATAGGCGGGATTGCCGGCCCCGATGCGGAAGCCCGCGATCGCGAACAGGTCTTTCACCGCGACCGTGAGGCCCGCCAGCGGTCCCTCCCACGCGCCCTGCAGGAACGGGTCGCCGACGCTGCGCCAGATCGTGCGGTCGAGCGCGGGAGTCCGCGGGGTGACGTGGGCGGCCGTGATGAGCCATCGCCCGTCGATGCGCTGCCAGATTTGCGTCTGCAGACCGCGCCCACCGCCTCGGAACGCCGAGACCGAGACGAGAAGGGCCACATCGCCGTCGGCGCTGCCTGCCGGGGTGCCCGGGGCGCCGGCATCGTCACGGACGTCGTTGGAGGCGGCGGGTGCGGCCCGGCGTCCCGAGGAGAGAGGGCGGTAGTGGATCGCGGCGATCTCGCGCGGCGGAACGCCGCCGCGCAGAGCCCGGAAACCGCTGATCGCGTCGTGCCCGACCAGCAGACCCGCGGTGTCGCCTCGGAGGGTCTGCGTCCCAGGCGCGAAGAAGGCGTCGAGAGCGTCGAGGTCGTTCGCGACGATCGCGCTCTCGTAGGCGTCGAAGGCTGCGCGCAGGTCGTCCGGCATCGCCGCGTCGTCTGCGGGAACGGCCACGGCCGGTCCCTGTTCGGCATCCGTCACGAGCGTCGCCCGCCTTTCTGCTGCGTCGGGTGTCCGCGGAAGACCGACAGCCGGGAGTTCCGGTCGGGACTCCCGGACACGCGATTCGCGGGCGGCAGCGGAGCGGCTGCGTCGGCCGCCGACTCGACGCACACGTCAGCCGCTTCGGCGCGGGCCAGGGCTGCGGCCAGGATCGGGCTCACGCGACGCCTCCCTCGTGAGCGGATGCGAGCGGCATGGGCTCCACGGACGGGATCTCGGCGAAATCCGCCTCGCGGATCCGCGCGTGCACGCCCGAGACGATGTCGACCACCTGCGAGATGTCGAAGTCGGTGGCGGCGCTCAGGTAGGCGTAGGCGAGGTGCTCGTCCATGCCCCACCGTCCCCCGATGAGCGTCAGCGATGCACGGACGCACGCGCGCATCGCGGCGTCGAGGTCGGGGTCCATCCCGGTCGGCACGAGGTATTCGGGCGTTCGCACGAGCGGGCCGGTCACCTCGCCGAACGCCGCGCGGGCGGCATCCTCGGGGATCACTTCGAAGCGTAGCGTCGCGCGCAACGAGGCCTCGAGCGCGGTCAGCGCGACCTCGCCGTCGCCCTGGGCGAAGTGGGGATCGCCGACATACGCGAGGGCCCCGTCGACCTGCACCGGCAGGAACAGCGTGGTGCCCTCGACGAGAAGGTTGATGTCGATGTTGCCGCCGTGCATGCCCGGCGGCACCGAGTGCGGTCGCTCGTCGGCCGCGACGGCCACGCCCATCGTGCCGAGGAACGGGGCGAGCGGGAAAGCGACGATCGGGTCGCCGCCCTCGACGATCGGCAGGGTGCCGTGCAGCACGCCCTCGCGCTCGGCGACGGCGGCGAAGACGCTGACGTTGCGCTCGCCGCGCGGCAGCTCGCCCACCAGCGCCCCCTTGCCGTGGCGGTTCGAGATCACGCCGTACGGGACGCGCGGGGTCAGGGTCTCGACGGTGATCTTCAACAGATCGCCGGGGCGGGCCCCGCGCACGTGCACGGGCCCCACCACGACGTGCGGTCCGTCGGCGAAGGGATCCCGAGCGACGGATGCCGCGATCTCGATCGCGTCGTCGAGCACGTGATCGGCGGGCACGCCGTGGGCCGCGAAGAAGGCGAGGGGGTCTTTGCCCTGGTCGTCGAGGATGCCCTCGTGACTGACGGTGTCGAACGTCACGCTCTCGCCCGAGCCGATCTCGAGCGCGGGCGCATCGGCCGTGCACGGAAGGCGCCCCCACATCACGGCGGCGGGTGTGGCGGGAAGGTAGTGGTCGCCGGGGATCGAACCGACGCCCGGCTGGAGGATGGGGACGGGTGTCGACGTGCGGGCGTGAGAGCCGGTCCCTTCGACGGGCTCAGGGACCACCGCTCCGGCGGGGGTCCCGGTCCCTTCGACGGGCTCAGGGACCTCCGTTCCGGCGGAGGCGACGGGCTCGGGGGCCTCGGGCGCGGGAGTCACGCCTGCACCGCCGCGGCCTCGCGCAGGAGCTCGCGCCCCTCCCGCTCGCTGACGGGCGCCCCTCGGCGATAGACCGACGAACCGCGCACCCAGGTCTCGCGTACGACGCCGGTCAGCGTCTTGCCGTGCCACGGCGACACCGGATTGCGGTACTCGAGACTCGCCGCGTCGACCACGACCTGCTCGTCGGGGGCGAAGGCCACGAGGTGCGCCGGAGCGCCGGGCTCGATCACTCCGAGGCCTGCGAGACCGGCGATGCGCGCGGGCCCCGTGGTCATGAGCGGCAGGAGGGTCTCGAACGCGAGTCCCCGCTCGCGCGCGGTCGTGTGGATGGCCGGGAGGCCGGTCTGCAGCCCCGCGATGCCACCCCAGGCGAGGCCGAAGTCGGGGTTGCTCTTCAGCTCGACCGTCGCGGGCGAGTGATCGCTCACGATGGCGTCGATCGTCCCGTCGACGACTCCGGCCCACAGGAGATCGCGGTTGCCCCCGCCGCGGATGGGCGGGCAGCACTTGAACGCCCCCGCGCCGTCGGGCACCTCCTCGGCATCGAGCGTGAGGTAGTGCGGGCACGTCTCGACCGTGAGGCGCACGCCCTCGGCCTTGGCCGCCCGCACCGCGTCGAGCGCGCCGCCGTCGGAGACGTGGACGATGTGCGCGCGGGCGCCCGTTCGGCGGGCGGCACCGATCACGCGCTCGATCGCCGCGCGCTCGCTCAGGGGCGGGCGGCTGACCTCGAAGTCTCGGTACCGGGGTCCGAGCGCGCCGTGCGCGGGCAGATGAGCGGGGTCTTCGGCGTGCACGATGAGGAGGCCGTCGAAGACCGCGAGCTCCGCGAGGCACAGCTCGAGCTGTGCGGCGTCGAGGTGGCCGAACTCGTCGATGCCGCTCGGCGAGAGGAAGCACTTGAAACCGACGACGCCGGCGTCGGAGAGGGCGCGCAACGACCCGAGGTTCTCGGGCACCGCGCCGCCCCAGTAGGCCACGTCGACGGCGAGCTTGCCGCGCGCGGCCGCTCGCTTGGCATCCAGCGCCTCCACCGAGGTCGTCACGGGGACGCTGTTCAGCGGCATGTCGACCACCGTCGTGACCCCGCCCGCTGCCGCGGCCGCCGTTCCCGTCGCGAAGCCCTCCCACTCGGTGCGGCCGGGCTCGTCGAAGTGCACGTGCGAGTCGACCAGGCCCGGCAGCAGAGTCGCGTCCTGCGGGAGGACCGTGTCGGCGGTGGCGTCGAAGGACTCGATCGCCGCGATGTGACCGTCGTCGATCACGAGGGTGGCGGGCGCGAAGGCGCCGTCGAGGAAGACCCGACGCGCGGCGATCCGTGTGCTCATGCCGTTCACGCTAAGCGCCCTGCGTTTCACGAATGTAACCGTCATCAACATCTGTGGGAACACCCGGAAGCGCGCCACCTGGGGAGGAGTCGCGCCGGCGTCCGGAGCCCCCGCGCGGGACGTCGCAGCCGGATGCCGCCGGTGGCCCCGGGGCGTGCACAGTGGCCCCGGGGTCACCCGCGAACGCCGCACCCCCGACACCCGGCACGACCGACGCCCCGGGGCCACCCACGAACGCCGCGCCCCCCACACCCGGCGCAACCGACGCCCCGGAGCCACCCGCGAACGCCGCCTCCCAACGCTCCGGCCCCACCGTCACCGCGAAGCCGCTCCCCGCGCGCACCGGCTCGCGAACCGGCGGCGTCGCATACTCGTCGCGCTTGCTCGTCCCCAAGCCCATCCGCACCATCCCGGATGCCATCCCCACCGCCGCCGCCACCCCGTCGACGACCGGTACCCCGACGCGGGCCGTGAGCTCGGCGCACAGATCCGCCATTCCCGCGCAGCCGAGCACGATCACGTCGGCGCCGGAGGCCGCGGCATCCGCGCTGTAGCGGGCGATGGTCTCCACCGCCACGGAGCCCGTGTCCTCGAGATCGAGCACCGGGATGCCGGTGGCCGCGAGCGAGGCGCAGGCACGATCCATGCCGTACCGCGCGACGAGGTCGCGAGCCCGGCCGAGGGTGCGGCTCAGCGTCGTCACGACGCCGAAGTGCCGCCCCGACACCGCCGCCAGATGCATGGCTGCTTCGGCGATCCCGATCACGGGCACCTCGACCAGCTCGCGCGCCGCGTCGAGCCCCGGATCGCCGAAGCACGCGATCACATAGGCGTCCGCCGGGTCGACGCCGTCGCGATCGGCCACGATCAGCTCCACGACCGCTGCCGCCGCCGCGATCTCGTCGACGTGGCTCTCGATGGCCGGCGCACCGGTCGCCGGGCATACGGCGTCGATGACCACGTCGGGCCCCGCCACCCCCCGAGCGGCATCCGCGATCTTCGCGGTCATCGCCCGGGAGGTGTTGGGGTTCAGGAGCAGGATCCTCACGCGAGCGCCTCACGCCCACCGGCGACGCCCGGCGCCCGCAGCGACGACGGCGCGCCCGAGGGGGCGTCGGTGGCATCCGCAGCCGTCCGCGCGAGCACGAGGGCCTCGGCCTCGGCGGGGGCCTCGACGGCATCCGTCGTCCCGTCGGAGATCCCCTCGGTCTCGCCGTCGAAGGTCGGGACGCGGGGATCGAGCCGCTCGAAGAGGAGGAAGAGCACCAGGCCCAGCGCGCAACCGATGAACCAGCTGTAGTCGCTGACCGCCGAGACGTCGAACATCCCCAGGTCGGCGAAGAGCTTCGGGAAGATCGCGATCGCCACCGTCGGCACGCCCGCGGCGATGACGGCCTTCACCGCGTTCGGGTTGAATCCGTTGCGGTACCAGTAGGGGCCCGCGGCATCCATCGTGAACATCGCGTCGACGTTCACGCGCTGACGCGCCGCGAAGTAGTAGCCGGCGATCAGGATGCCGAAGAGCGGGCCGATCAGCGCACCCAGCACGCCGAGCGAGTAGTGGATGGCGTCGCTGTTGGAGTACCAGTTCCAGGGCATGAGGAACGTGGAGCCGACCGCCGCGATCATGCCGCCCGCGCGCCACGAGATCTTCTTCGGGGCGACGTTGGAGAAATCGAACGCGGGGGAGATGAAGTTGGCGACGATGTTGATGCCGACCGTGGCGGTGACGAAGGTGAGTCCGCCCAGCAGGATCGCGAACGGGGTGTCGATGCGCTCGACGGTCGCGATCGGGTCGGTGATGAGGTCGCCGAACACGGGCACCGTGGCCGAGGCGGTGATGACAGTGAGGAGCGAGAAGAAGAGGAAGTTGATCGGCAGGCCCCAGAAGTTGCCCTTCTTCACCGCGGCGAAGCTCTTGCCGTAGCGGGCGAAGTCACCGAAGTTGAGCATCGGGCCCGAGAAGTACGACACGACCAGCGCGATCGCGGCGAACATCACCGGGATCGAGGCCCAGAAGTCGAGCTGGGTGGTCGAGAGGGTGAACGAGATGTTCTCGATGCCGGCCTGCGACACGAGGTAGACGGCGAGCACGATCATCACCAGGTAGACCGCCGGACCCGCCCAGTCGATGAAGCGGCGGATGACCTCCATGCCGTTCCAGAACAGCAGGAACTGCGCGGTCCACAGGATCGCGTACGAGATCCAGCCGAGCGCCGACAGGCCCGCGAACGACACGTCGAGCAGGGCCGCCGAACCCGGGATGAACTTCAGGAACACGATGTTCAGCGACTCGGCCGCGAGGAACGTCTGCACCCCGTACCAGGCGATCGCGATGAGACCGCGGATGATCGCGGGGATGTTCGCACCCCGGATGCCGAACACGACGCGGTTGATCACCGGGTAGGGGACGCCGGTCTTCTGGCTCGGCTTGGCGACGAGGTTCGCGAACACCTGCACGATGACGATTCCGGCGATCAGCGCCACGAGCACCTGCCACGACTGCAGGCCGAGGGCGAAGAGCGAGCCGGCGGTGACGTAGCCGCCGACGGAGTGCACGTCGCTCATCCAGAACGCGAAGATGTTGTAGCTCGACCACTTCTGCTTCCGCAGCGGAGCGAGGTCCTCATTGGCGAGCCGGTCGTCGTAGTGCGGCTTCATGTTGCCGCCCCCGTGGGGGTGGCCGGCGGCCTCCACGAGATCGTGGGGGCCGGTGAGCGGGGTGGATGTCATGTCATTCCTCTCAGGACGGATGGATGCCACGACGTGGAGTCCGCGGCCGGAGTGGAGCTCTGATGTGAAGTTATGGGTTCACGCGACCGCAGCGGTTTCGCTCATGTAACGAGCTTGTGAAGTCGATCCTTCACACTCGGCGGCTGCCTAGACTCGGGGGCATGACGCAGCCGCCCCTCGCCGACGCCGTCGATCACGACGCGACGGCCGAGCCGTCGGCATCCGTCGGGGCGCGCATCCGCGACCTCCGTCAGGCCCGCGGCATCTCGGCCCGCGCGCTCGCGAAGACACTCGGCATCTCCCCCAGCGCCGTCTCGCAGATCGAGCGCGGAGTGATGCAGCCGAGCGTCTCGCGGCTCATCGCCATCACCGACGCCCTCGGCGTGCCGCTCGTCGCGGCGTTCGATCCGGCATCCGACCGACCCGTCGAGCCCGTCGGGCCGTCGGGCTTCACCCTGCAGCGCGCGGGGCAATCGCCCGACATCGTGCTCGACAGCGGCGTCTCGTTCCGTCGCCTGACCCCGGGCTCCTCCCCCGGCGTCGACTACTTCGAGTCGATCTACCCGCCCGGAGCCTCCGCGCACGGCGCCGACGGCCTCTTCCACCACGAGGGATACGAGGTCGGCACCGTCGTCGCGGGCGAGCTCACCATCGACTTCGAGGCCGAGCGCGTCATCCTGCGCGCCGGCGACGCGATCAGCTATCCCTGTTCGGTCCCCCACCGTCTGCACAACACCGGCGGGACGGATGCCGTGGCGCACTGGCTGATCGTGCACGCCTGACGCGCGGGATCGTCACCGGCGGTTCCCGCCGCGCACCCGCCACGTCATGAGAACAGGCGCCGGCACGAGAACAGGCCGGAATCCGCCGAATGGGCCTGTTCCGGCGGCATCCCCTGTTCTCGTGACGCCGCACACGCCCGAAATGTTCCCCACAGCAACATCGCCGACACATCGCGCCACAGCCCCGTAACGCGGCCCGCCTAGCCTGGCCCGCATGCTCCTGCGCCACTTCCACGCCCTCGACGACGCGGAGGCCTCGGCCGTGGTCCGCGTGTGGGCCGACGTCCCCGGATGGGTCGACGCCATCGTCGACGGCCGGCCGTACGCCGACCTCGACGCCCTCGCGGCCTACGCCGGGGACCTCGCGTCGGCGTGGTCGCCCGACGACCTCGCCACCGCCCTGCACGCGCACCCCCGCATCGGCGCGAAGGTGTCGGGCGAGGGGGCCGAGGCCGCGGCATCCCGTCGCGAGCAGGGATCCATGGCATCCGCCGCCGACGACGACGTGGCGGCCATCGCCGCCGGCAACGCCGCGTACGAGGAGCGGTTCGGCCGTGTCTTCCTCATCCGCGCCGCCGGACGCACGCCGGGCGAGATGCGCGCCGAGCTCGAGCGTCGGCTGACGAACGACCCGGCGGCCGAGACGATCGAGGCGACGCGACAGCTCGCCGAGATCGCCCTGCTGCGCCTGCGAACCACGTTCGCCGCCGACGCGCCCGCCGAGCCGGAGGACGCGGAGTGACCCGCAGCGCCGTCACCCCCGCACGAGCCGCCCGAGGAGTCTTGCGATGACGCACCTGACCACCCACATCCTGGATGCCACGACCGGCACCCCCGCGGCCGGCGTCACCGTCACGCTGGCCCACCTCGACGGCGCGACGATCGACTCCGCGACCACCGACACCGACGGTCGCCTCGCCCTCGGCCCCGACCGGCTCGACGACGGCGACTACGCGTTGACGTTCGGTACGGGGGCCTACTTCCGCGGGCGCGGCGTCGCGTCGTTCCACCCCGTGGCGGTGGTCGCGTTCACCGTCGCCGGTGAGGCTCATCTGCACGTGCCGTTGCTGCTGAGCCCGTTCGCCTACTCGACCTACCGCGGCAGCTGAGGAGAGTCATGAAGGTCATCGTCATCGGCGCGGGAGTCGGCGGAACCTCGGCCGCCCTCGCCCTGCAGAAGCTCGGCCACGAGGTCGTCGTCTACGACCGCATGCGCGAGAACCGCCCGGTCGGCGCCGCCCTGTCGCTGTGGTCGAACGGCGTGAAGGTGCTCAACTGGCTCGGCCTCGCTCCGCAGGTCGCCGCCCTCGGCGGGCGGATGGACGACATGGCGTACTACGACGGCCACACCGGCGACGAGCTCTGTCGCTTCAGCCTCGCCCCCGTGACCGCGCAGACGGGACAGCGCCCCTATCCCGTCGCCCGCGCCGACCTGCAGGCCCTGATGATGGATGCCGTCGGCCCGGCGAACATCCGCCTCGGGATGCAGCTGGTCGCCGTGGCCGACGACGGCGAGACCGTCACCGCGACTTTCGCCGACGGGTCGACCGACACCGCCGACCTGCTCATCGGCGCCGACGGGGCGCGCTCGATCGTGCGCGATTACGTCACGGAGCCCACCGGCATCCGTCCGGAGCGGTCCTACTCCGGATACGTCAACTACAACGGTCTGGTGGCCGCGGACGAGCGCATCGGACCGCTCGACCAGTGGACGACGTACGTGGGCGACGGGAAACGGTGCGCGGTGATGCCCGTCGCGGGCGACCGCTTCTACTTCTTCGTCGACGTGCCGGGGCCCGCGGGGGTGCTCGAGGACCGCATGGCCGCGCTCGAGGACGCGTTCGGCGCGTGGGGCGCCCCCGGTGTACGGGCCCTGCTCGACGGCATCGACCCCGACGAGTCGCTCAACCGCGTGGAGATCTGGGACATCGACCCCTTCGACACCTGGGTGCGCGGGAGGGTCGCGATCCTCGGCGACGCCGCGCACAACACCGCGCCCGACATCGGCCAGGGCGCCTGCTCGGCCCTGGAGGACAGCTTCGCCCTCGGCATCGTCTTCGCCACCTCGACCCTGGGCGTCGAGGACTCGCTGAAGCGCTATGAGCGCATCCGCACCGAGCGCGCGGGCGACCTCGTGCTGCGCGCCCGGAAGCGGGCGTTCGAGACGCACGCCTTCGACGTCGACGCGACGCAGGCCTGGTACGAGGGCCTGCGCCGCGAGGACGGGACGGGTGTCATCCGGGGGATCGTCGGCAACATCGAGGGCAGCCCGGTGGAGCTGGGCGCGAGCGTCCTGGGCTGAAGGCGCCGATACCGGACGACCGTCGCGGCCGCGCCTGCCCGCGTTCAGTACGCCCGGAGGCGCTGCGGCGGGATCCAATCGACGGTCGCGCCGAGCTCGCGCGCCCAGCGCAGAGGCGTGCTCGGGTCGCGCAGGGCCGCGCGCCCGATACGCACCGCGGCGACGCCGCGCTGCACGACCTCTTCCGCCTGCTGCGCCGTCTCGATCAGACCGACGGCCGAGGCGACGACGCCCTCCCGGGCGATGCGCTCGGCGAGGTGCGCCTGATAGCCCGGCCCGACGGGGATGTCGGCGAGCACGAGCCCTCCGGATGAGGCGTCCACGGCATCCGCTCCCGCCTCGACCGCCCACCCTGCGACGGTGGCGGCATCGTCGGGGGTGAGACCCCCCTCGACCCAGTCGGTCGCCGACAACCGCACGATGATCGGCACCGTCGGCAGCTCCGCCCGGATGCGACGGACGATGTCGAGCAACAGGGTCGCCCGGCCGGCGAGATCGCCCCCGTAGCGATCGTCGCGGCGGTTCGACAGCGGCGACAGCAGCTGGTGCAGCAGATAGCCGTGGGCCGCGTGCACCTCGATCACGTCGAAGCCCGCGTCGTCCGCACGGCGCGCGGCGGCCACGAACGCCTCGGCGACGGCCTCGAGCTCGGCGGTCGTGGCCGGACGCGGCGCCGCCAGACCCATGACCGGCGCGTCCGAGGCCGACACCGTCTGCCAGCCACCCCGCTCGACGGGGACGGAGCCCCGCTCGACGCCGTCGCGGCCGAAGCCTGCGAAAGTGCTCGCCTTGGCGCCGGCGTGGTTCAGCTGCACGCCGATCGCCGCGCCCTGCGCGTGGGCGAACGCGACGATGCCGCGCCACGCCTCGACCTGCGCCTCGTTCCACAGCCCGGTGTCCTGGCGGGTGATGCGCCCCTCGGGGACGACCGCCGTCGCTTCGACCACGAGCAGACCGGTGCCGCCCGCGGCGAGCGCGCCGTAATGCACCCGGTGCCACTCGGTGGGGATGCCGTCGTACGCATCGACCGAGTACTGGCACATCGGGGCGATCCAGATGCGGTTGCGCAGCGTCAGCTCGCGCAGCCGCATCGGCTCGACGATGCCGGTCACGCGGCATCCCCTCCGCCCAGGCGCACGAGGATGCCGGCCGCAAGCGCCGTGCGCTGCACCATGCCGTCGATGGAGATCCACTCGTGACGCGCGTGTGCGCCGTCGCCGACGGCGCCGAGGCCGTCGAGCACCGGCAGCCCCAGAGCGGCGGCGAAGTTGCCGTCGCTGGCGCCGCCGACCGAGATCTCCTCGACCGCCCATCCCTGCTCCGCCGACACCGCCTCCGCGATGCGGAACAGCGCGACCGTCGATGCGCTTCGTGGCATGACCGGTCGGTTCCACCCGCCGGCGATGTCCAGCGTCGCCTCCGCGCGGTGGGGCTCGAGGGCGGCGAGCGCGGCGTCGATCCGCTCGCTCTCGGCCACGTCGGTCACGCGCACATCGACGAGGGCGTCGGCGCGACCGGCGGTGACGTTGGAGCGGGACCCACCCGCGACGGTGCCGACATTGACGCTCGTCCCGGCACCGAGGTCCGCGAGCGCGTGCAGGGCGAGCACGACGCGGGCCATCTCGTCGATGGCGCTGACCCCCCGCTCCGGGTCGAGCCCCGCGTGGCCCTCGACGCCGTGCGTCGTGACGCGGAAGATCCCCACGCCCTTGCGCGCCGTCTTGAGCGCGCCGCGGGCGCTCGCCTCGAAGACCAGCACGGCGTCGCGGCCCGTGACGGCCTCCTCGATGTGCGGGCGGGAGCCGAGCGAACCGATCTCCTCGTCGCCGTTGAGCACGAGACGGATGGCGGGCAGCGGCAGTCCCTGGGCCCGGGCGATCGCGATCGCGTGCGTCGCCTGGACGAGACCCGCCTTCATGTCGAAGACGCCGGGGCCGGTGAGCCGGTCGCCGTCGATCGTGACGGGCCACTCGGCGAGGGTGCCGAGGGGCCACACGGTGTCGTAGTGGCAGAGGATCGCGACGGACCCCGCGCCGCCGCCCGTCGCCGCCCAGTCGAGCACCGCGACATCGCCGTGGGGAGCGGCGTCGATCACGCGCTCCGCGTCGGGGGCGCCGAGGTGACGCGTCACGAAGGCGCGCACCCAGGCGAGTCCCTCCGCGAGGGCGTCGAGGTCGTCCGAGGGGGTCTCCTGCTGCGTGTACGCCGTCAGGTCGGCGACGAGCGCCTCGCGCGCGGCCTCGGCGGCCGTGGCCAACGCGCTCATGCCGTCACCATCCGGTCGAGCTCGTCGAGGTGCGCCTCGTCCATCACGATGGCGTGCGTCTCGAGCTGCTCGATGCGCGACACCAGCCACCGCGTGAGCGGGGCCGGGATTCCCCGGCGTTCGGCCGCTTCCCGCACCGGCGCGTACTGCGTCGGAACCTCGGTGCGTCGACCGCGCACGGCGATGTCGCGCCAGATCCCCGAGCGCTTCTTCGTCTGGCGGGCGAGCCAGGCCACGAGCCCGTCGGTCGCGGCGTCGGCGGCGCTCGCCTCGCCGAGGTAGTCGTAGGGGACGAAGGCGTCGAACCCCTCGAGGTGGATCCCCTCGGCGACGGCGACCTCCAGCACTTCCCGCACAAGGGCGTGCAGGCCCGCGCGGTGGCGGTCGATCAGGTCGCCCATGTCGTCGTCGGCGAGGGCGGATGCCACGAGCATCGCGCCGAATCCCAGCTTCGACCACAGGAATCCGGGCACGTTGTCGGAGACGATCGGCGTGCCCCACTCGCGCAGATCGTGGGCGAGTGCGCGGACGCGATCGCTCGACCCGCCGGCGTGCTCGCCCAGCGCGATGTCGCCGATGCCGCCGTCGCGCACCACACCGGGCTCGACGACGTCGGCGAACAGGTCGACGAAGGCGGCGACCGTGCGGTCGACGCCGATGTGCCGGGCGATGGTGGCCTCGTTCAAACCGTTCTGCATCGACGCGACCCACCCGTCGGGGGCGAGACGCGGCGCGATCCACTCGGCGACGGCGTCGGTGGCCTGCGCCTTGACGGCGAGGAGCACCGCGCCGAGCTCGTCGGGAGCCTCCTCGGGGGTCGAGATCGGCAGGCGCGCCGTGAACGCCCCACCGGGGTGCTCGATGCGCAGGCCGCGCTCGCGCACGGCGGCGATGTGCTCGGCATCCGTGTCGATCAGGCGCACCTCCGCCCCGGCCCGATGCAGGTGCACCGCGAGGGTGCCGCCGATGGCTCCCGCGCCGATGATCGTGTAATTCGAGGTCATTCGTGCTCTCCCTGGCCGGTGGCGGCCCAGTGTTGCGGGAGGTGCCACGCGCCGGTCGACGATCCGCCGTCGACGCGCAGCACCTCCCCGGTGATCCATTCGGCTTCTTCGCCGGCGAGCCAGACGACGGCGCGGGCGATGTCGGCGGGCGTCCCCCGGCGGCCGAGAGGCGTGTCGCCGACAGCGGCGGCGTACTCGTCGGTGACGGGATTGACGCGCGAATCGACGGTGACGAACCCCGGCGAGACGGCGTTGACCCGGATGCCATGGGGTCCGAGTTCGAGGGCCGAGGCCCGGGTCGCGGCCTCCAGCGCCGCCTTCGACGTCGAGTACGGCGCCGCTCCCGGTCGAGCGCGCAGCGCCGCTCCGGAAGAGATGTTGACGACGGATGCCGGACGCCCGGCCTCGATGGCGCGGCGCGCGAGAGCCACGGTGAGCAGCACGGGCGCCCGCGTGTTCACGTCGAGCACGCGGTCCCAGGTGTGCGCGTCGAGGTCGAGGAAGGGCGTGGCGGGATACACGCCCGCGCTGGAGACGAGGACGTCGACGGGCGCGGTCGACCACGCCGTGCGCATCAGGTCGGCGGGGGCGTCGGCCTCGCGGAGGTCGACCGTCGCCGCGGCGCAGCTCGGCGCGCCCGCGTCGAGGGCCAGGGCGGCCGTTTCGGCGAGGGGCTCGGCGTGCAGGTCGGCGACGGTGAGCGCCTCGCCGCGTCGTGCGAAGGCGAGGGCGATCTCGCGGCCGATCCCCGACCCCGCCCCGGTCACCACAACGTGGCGCATCAGTCGAGCTCCTTGCCCTTGGTCTCGGGCATCGTGAGATAGACCGCCAGGCCGATGGCCGCCGCGATCGAGGCGTAGAGCCAGACCCACTCGCCGTAGCCGTTCGTGTTCATCCAGGTGGTGATGTAGGGCGCCGTGCCCCCGAAGATCGCGACCGCCAGCGCGTAAGGCAGGCCGATACCCGTCGCGCGCACCTCGGGCGGGAACTGCTCCGCCATGATCACCGCGCAGTTCGCCGAGTAGCCGACCAGCAGCACGATGCCGATGATCTCCACGGCCAGCAGCGCCCAGAATCCACCGCCGATCAGCTGGAAGGCGGGCCACGCGAAGATGAGGAAGCCGCCCGCGAAGGCCGCCATGGTGGGCTTGCGACCGATCTTGTCGGAGAGCAGACCCCCGAAGGGCAGCAGCACGATGAAGATGATCATCGCGATGACGTTCGCCAGCAGTGCCTGGTTCAGCGGGATGCCCGTGGTGACCGCCGCGTAGGTGGGCATGAAATTGACCCACATGTAGTAGAGCAGGGTGCCGGCGATGGTGATGCCGAAGACGCGCAGCGTGGCCTTGGGGTGGTCGCGGAACATGCGCACGAAGGCGTTGTGGCGGGCGGGCTTCGCGGAGCCGTCGACGCGCTCCCGGCCGGTCGCGAACGACTGCGTCTCCTCGATCCCCCGGCGCAGCCACAGCCCGACGAAGCCGAGCGAGGCGGCGAAGATGAAGGCGGCGCGCCAGCCCCAGCTGTCGACCGCTTCCGGCGGCAGCGCGGTCGTGATCGTGAAACCGAGCGCCGACGCGATGAGTACTCCCGCGGCGACCGAGACCTGCTGCCACGATCCGGCGAACCCGCGCCGCTTCGGAGCAGCGGATTCGACGAGGAACGCCGACGCCGAGCCGAACTCCCCGCCCGCGGCGAAGCCCTGGGCGAGGCGGGCGAGCACGAGCAGCAGCGGCGCGAAGATGCCGATCTGCTCGAAGGTGGGTGCGAGACCGATCACGAGGGTGGCGACCGCCATCAGGGTGATGGTGAAGAGCAGGCCCTTCTTGCGGCCGAAACGGTCGGCGTACGTGCCCATGACCGCGGCGCCGATGGGACGCATGATGAAGCCGACGGCGAAGATGGCGAGCGTCGACAGCAGGGCCGCGACGTCGTTGCCCGCGGGGAAGAAGTGGTGGGCGAAGATCGACGAGAACGTCGAGTAGACGGCCCAGTCGACGAACTCGACGGCGTTGCCGATCGAGCCGGCGACGATCGCCTTCTTGCCCTTCTTGCTGAGCTTCGTCGCGTGGACGGTCTCGGGTGCGGTGGAGGTCATCTGCATTCTCTCTCGAGGCGGTGCGGGTCAGAGGAGGGGGCGCACGTGGGCGGCCAGGTCGGCGTGGGGGCCGATCCACACGTCGTCGAACGAGCGGATGTGACGGAGAAGCTCATCGAGGATCCGCAGGCGCGAGCGGTGCCCGATGATGTGCGGGTGCATGGTCAGCTGGAAGACCCCGCCCTCCTCGCGCGCCGCGTCGAACTCGTCGATCCAGATCTGCAGGAGGCTGCGGGGCGGCATGTGGGGACGGAGGCCGCCGAAGCGGTCCATCATCAGGTACGGGGCGTCGTCGCGGATCCACTCGACCGGGATCTCGACGACCCCGGTGCGCTCGCCGTGCTCCAGCAGCTCGTAGGGGTCCGCATCCGCCATCAGCGAGGAGTCGTACACGAACCCGAGCTCGCGGATGACGGCGAGCGTCGACCCCGAGAAGTCCCACGACGGGGTCCGGATGCCGGTCGGGCGATGTCCGATCTGCCGCTCGAAGACGTCGAGGCACCGGCTGACGAGCTCGAGCTCGTCGTCGTGGCCGAGTGCGGTGTTGCGCTCGTGGATCCAGCCGTGCACGGCGACTTCGTGACCGCCCGCGACGTAGGACGGCGCCTCGTCCGGCCGCAGCAGGGCGCAGACCGCGGGCATGTAGAACGACGAGGGCGCCTCGTACCGGGCGAGCAGGTCGAGGATCCGGGGCACCGCGAACCGTGCGCCGAACTCGCCCTGCGCCATCCGACCCGGTGACGTCTCCCCGTCGCGGAGGGGGATCGACTCGTGGTCGGAATCGAACGACAGCAGCACGGCGACCCGCGCGCCCGACGGCCATCGCTGTGCGGGGTCGTCGTGCACGAGCCGGCGCCCCGCCCGGACGTGCTCCACGTGGCCGCGCCACACGCTCTCGTCCCACTGCCACGGTTGCTGCTCGTCCATGCGATCCTCCTGGCCCTCGACGACACCTGCGTCATCGATGCAGGTAACTGTAGGAATAAACAAACTTGGGGGCAAGCATGATGGGCAAATATGTCGTTCGTGTTTCCTCTAATGGGATATTCGTGTTCCGGCCATCGAGAAGCGCCTGAGATAGGTTGAGACCGTGCACCGATCAGACCCGCGCGCGGTCCGACCCCAGCTCGACGAGACCGATCTCGACATCGTCGCGGCCCTGCACATCGCCCCTCGCGTCCCCACGGCCGCACTGGCCGACATCCTCGGCATCCCCACCAGTACCGCGTCCCGGCGCCTCGCGCGCCTGCAGGACGAACGCCTTCTCCGGGTCGTCGGTCGGTTCGCCTGGGAGCTGATCACCTCGAGCAACCCGTTCGAGCTGTGGGTCACCTCCACCCCCGGGCACTCCGAGGCCGTCGTGAGCGAGCTCTTGCGCATTCCGGACGTGCAGTTCGTGCTCCGCACCAGCGGCGCGGCCGACATCTACGCCAACCTGTTCCCGCTGCGCGGGTCGGACCCCCACGACCTGCTGACCTCGACGATCCCCTCCATCCCCGGGGTGCGCGCCATCGACAGCCGAATGATCCTGGAGCCCGCGAAGGTCGGACAATCGTGGCGGTACCGCCGACTCGACGCCGCGTGCACCGCGGAGCTCGAGAAGCACGCCTCCGTGGCCGACGGCGAACCGCTCCGCGACCTCGAGCAGCTGTCGGACCTCGAGTTCGAGACCATGCGGATGCTCGGCGCGAACGGCCGCGTCACCGCCGCCGAGGTGGGGCGCACGCTCGGCGTCTCGCCCACGACCGCCGCCCGTGCGATGCGACTCCTCATCCACTCCGGGGCCATCTCCCCCCGCATCGAGATCCAGCCCGACCTCATGGGCTTCCCCCTCAACGCGGTAGTCACCATCGACGTCCGGCCGCGTGACATCCGCGGCGCGCTCGACACCCTCGCCGCGCACCCCAGCGTGCGCCTGCTGTCGACCGTCACCGGCTCGGCGCCGGTCAGCCTCGCGGGCGTCTTCGCCGGGCCCGTCGATCTCGCCCGCTTCGTGCGCGACGACCTCGGCACCCTCGCCGGCGTCAGATCGGTGCAGTCGGTCGCGGGCCTGCGGCTCGAACGCCGGTACTGGGTCGATCGCGACGGCCTGCGCCTCGGCGACTCCGTCGAGGGCGTGCTGCGCCGCTGACCTGCGAGGCCTCGCGGGCCGGCTCAGGACAGACGAGCGGGATCAGCCCGCGCGCAACCGCGCGTTCGCGGCCCCCGACGCCGAGGTCATGCGGTCGAGGAACGCGCGCACCACCCGCAGCTCCTCGGCAGAGGTGTCGCGCACGGCGGCGGCGATCTCCGTTCCGGCCGCGTCCAGGAAATCCGCCGTCCCCGCCCTCGCCGCCGACGTCGGACGCAGGTTCACGCGCCGACGGTCGGCGTCCTCGCGGCGCCTCTCGACATGTCCGGCCCGTTCGAGGCGGTCGATCAGCACCGACACGGCCCCGGACGTCATCCCGATCTGCCGTGCCAGCTCAGCGGGCGACAGCGGGTGCCCCGACTGCTCGGCCCACACGATGCGGCCGAGCGCGTCGGCATCCGTCACCGGGAGCGCCATCCACGCCGAGAGGTGGCGGTGCAGCTCCTCGGATGCCAGCGACCAGTCGCGAAGGCCGTGCATGACGGCGACCTCGTCGGTCGACCACGAGGTGGAGAGCGCATCGGATCCGGCCACGCAATGACTTTACAGTCAAGTGACTTTGCCATAAAGCTTTCTCTATCGACCTCGAGGAGTTCCCATGACCGCCCCGCATGCCCTTGTCTCCGGCGCGAGCATCGCCGGCCTGTCCGCCGCCTGGTGGCTGCGCCGCATCGGGTGGGAGGTGACACTGCTCGAGAAGGCGACGTCGTTCCGCGACGGAGGCCAGAACGTCGACGTTCGCGGCGTCGCCCGGGACGTCCTCGACCGCATGGGGCTGACCGACGCCATCCGCGCGAAGAACACGACCGAGACGGGGACGGTGATCGTCGACGCGCAAGGCGAGGTCATCGGCGAACTCCCCTCGGACGGAGCCGGCGGCGCGACGGCCGAACTCGAGGTGCTGCGCGGCGACTTCGCGCGCACGATCCTCGACGCCCTGCCCGTCGGCACGCCCGTCGTCTACGGAGCGTCGATCGCCGAGGTCGATGAGACCGACGAGCAGCGGGTGGTCGTGACCACCGACGACGGGCAGCGGCTCGAGGCCGACCTCCTCGTCGTCGCCGAGGGGGTGCGCTCGAGCACCCGCGACCTCCTCTTCGCGTCATCCGAGGTCGACGCCCGCCCCCTCGGGGTGACGATGGCGTTCGGCACGATCCCCCGCACGCCCGACGACGACGACCGCTGGCGCTGGTACAACGCTGTCGAGGGCCGGCAGGTGCACCTGCGTCCCGACCCCTACGGCACCACCCGGGCGATCCTCGCGTACGCCGGCGACGACCGCCTCGCCTCCCGCGACCGCGAGGACGCCCTGCGCGTGCTGCGCGAGCGGTACGCCGACGCGGGCTGGCAGGCCCCGCGCGTGCTCGACGGCTTCGACGACTCCGACGACGTCTACATCGACGAGCTGACACAGATCCGCATGCCGGGATGGCACCGCGGGCGCGTGTGCGTCATCGGCGACGCGGCCTGGTGCGTCACACCGATGGGCGGCGGGGGCGCGTCGCTCGCTCTGACCGGCGGCTATGTGCTCGCGGCATTCCTCTCGCGGATCGAGGGGCGACCCGGCCGCGACGCTCTCGATGACGCGCTGGAGCAGATGGACGCCTGGATGCGACCGCTCGTCGACCGGATCCAGGGCATCCCGCGCGGGATGCTGCGCTTCGCCTACCCGCGCACCCGGTTCGGGCTGGCCGCGCGCGCCGTGATCACCAAGGTCATGACCTCGCCGCCCCTGTCGCACGTGACCGCGACGTTCGCGGAGGTCGCCGATGCCGAGCAGCCGCTCCCCGACCTGCTGACGCGGGGTACCGCGCACGACTGACGGTGGCGCCGCGGGCAGGCGCGCCAGGAGTCGGCCCGTGGTGACCTCGCCACGTCGGCGGGCATCGTCTGACGGCGCGGTGAGCCGGGTCTCCGAGCCGCGTCTCAGACGCGAAAACGCAGCCGTTCAGGCGCGGAAGACCGCGTGCACGTCGTCGCCGAGCACATCGCGGCCACCGAGGCCGTCGATCTCGAGCAGCGTCGCGATCCCGACGACCTCGCTGCCCACCGCCTCGAGCAGGTCGCGCCCGGCGCGCAGGGTTCCGCCGGTCGCGAGCACGTCGTCGAGAAGCAGGACGCGCGCGCCCGCGGCGTTGTCGTCGTGCATCTCGATCTGCGCCGAGCCGTACTCCAGGTCGTACGACATCGTCGCTGCGGGGCGCGGCAGCTTGCCCGCCTTGCGGATCGGCATGAGACCCACGTTCGCGGCGATCGCGGCGGCGCCGGCGAGCAGGAACCCGCGCGCCTCGACCCCCGCAACAGCGTCGAAGCGGCCCGCGAAGGGCTCGATGAGCGCCTCGACGACGGTCCGCAGGGCGGCGGCATCCGTCAGCAGCGGGGTGATGTCGCGGAAGACGATGCCCGGCTTCGGGTAGTCGGGGATGCTGGTGATCAGCGATTCAGCGCGGGTGAGAGCGGAGGCGTCGGGCACGACTCCAGCCTAATCGCGGCTCTCTCGTGCCGCCCCCGCGCTCTCCCCCGTCGAGTGTCCAGAACACGCCGCAGCAGCCCGCGCGGTCACGGCGTGTTCTCGACACTCGACGCGACGGAGGGGGGCGGGCGGACGCGGCGATGAGGGAGCGGTTGACGTGACTGTAAGCGCTTGCAGTAACGTGGGGCGCATGACTTTCACGCAGGAGGGCGCGCGCGCCGATCTCGTCTCGGCCCCGGGCTCCGAGTGGTGGCGCACCGCCGTCATCTACCAGATCTACCCCCGCTCCTTCGCCGACGCCTCGGGCGACGGCCTGGGCGACCTGCCCGGCGTCACCGCGCACCTCGACGACCTGCGCGATCTGGGAGTGGATGCCATCTGGCTTAGCCCCTTCCAGACCTCGCCGCAGAAGGACGCCGGCTACGACGTCGCCGACTACCGCGACGTCGACCCGATCTTCGGCACCCTGGCCGACTTCGACGCGATGCTCGCGGGCGCGCACGAGCGCGGCATCCGGGTCATCGTCGACCTCGTCCCCAACCACTCCAGCGATCAGCACGTGTGGTTCCAGGAGGCCCTGAAGGCCGGCCCCGGCAGCCCCGAGCGCGCGCGCTACATCTTCCGCGAGGGGAAGGGCGAGAACGGCGAGCTGCCCCCGAACAACTGGGAGAGCGTGTTCGGCGGCGGCATGTGGAAGCGCGTGACCGAGGCCGACGGCACGCCCGGCCAGTGGTACCTGCACATCTTCGACGAGAGCCAGCCCGACTTCGACTGGACCAACGAGGAGGTGCGCGCGGAGTTCCGCGACGTGCTGCGGTTCTGGCTCGACCGCGGGGTCGACGGCTTCCGCGTCGACGTCGCGCACGGCCTCATCAAGGCCGAGGGCCTGCCCGACTTCACGCCCGACCCCGAGGGCGGCTCGATGGGCGGCGACGCCGAGGAGGTCCCCTACTGGGGCCAGCCCGGTGTGCACGACGTCTGGCGGGAGTGGCACGAGGTGCTCGACGAGTACGACGGCGACCGTGCCCTCTGCGCCGAAGCCTGGTTGCCGACGGTGAAGCAGACCGCCCTGTGGGTGCGCCCCGACGAGATGCACCAGGCGTTCAACTTCCACTACCTCGAGACGACCTGGGATGCCGCCGCCCTCCGCGACGTCATCACGGAGTCGCTCCACGAGTACGGCGCCGTCGGCGCCCCGAGCACGTGGGTGCTGTCGAACCACGACGTCGTGCGTCACGCCTCGCGCCTGGCGCTCACGGCCGAGAACCCGCAGGGTGCGGGCATCGGCCCGAAGTCCCCGGGTAAGCCCGACCCGGTGAAGGGCCTGCGCCGCGCGCGCGCCGCCACCTCCCTGATGCTGGCCCTGCCCGGCTCGTCGTACCTCTACCAGGGCGAGGAGCTCGGCCTGCCCGAGGTCATCGACCTGCCCGACGACGCGCGCCAGGACCCCACTTGGTTCCGCACGAACGGCGAGCGCTACGGCCGCGACGGATGCCGCGTGCCGCTGCCCTGGACGGCCGATGCGCCGGCATACGGGTTCAACGACACCGGTGCGTCGTGGCTGCCCCAGCCGGCCGAGTGGGCGGACCTCGCGTTCGACCAGCAGGTCGACGACCCCTCGTCGACACTCACGCTCTACCGCTCGCTGCTCGCCGAGCGCCGCGCCCGCAACCTCGGCGCCGGTGACCTCGAGTGGGTCGACGGTCTCGGGGACGACGTCGTGGCGTTCCGCAACGGGTCGCTGCTCGTCGTCGCGAACCTGGGCGATGCCGCCGTCGAGCTGCCCGTCGGAGAGGTGCTGATCGCGAGCGGCCCCCTCGACGGCGACCGCCTGCCGACCGACACGACCGTCTGGATCGCGGCGGCCTGAGCCGCGGCATCCACCGTTTCGGACGACGCACGAGACCGTGGTCGGCATCGACGACGTCGCCCGCGCGGCGGGGGTGTCGACGGCCACGGTCTCGCGCGCGTTGAGCGGGCGCGGCCCTGTCTCGGCCGCGGCGCGCGATCGCGTGGTCGCCGCGGCCGAGAGGCTCGGCTACGTGGTGTCGGCCGCCGCGTCGAGCCTCGCCTCGGGACGCACGAGGGCAGTCGGGGTGGTCGTGCCCTTCCTCGACCGGTGGTTCTTCAGCACCGTCCTGGCGGGCATTTCCGACGCCCTCGTGCGCCAGGGCTACGACATCACGCTCTACAGCGTCAGCGCCGACCCCGCCGAACGCCGCCGCGTCTTCGACGACCACCTGCGCCGCCGCCGGATCGACGCGGTCATCACGATCGCCCTCGAGCTGGATGCCGAGGAGTCGGCGTCGCTGCGCGGCCTCGGCGTCCCGATCGTCGCGATCGCCGGACCCAACCCCCTGCTGACCACCCTGACCGTCGACGACCTGGCCGTCGGTCGCCTCGCGACGACGCACCTGCTCGAGTTGGGGCACCGCCGCCTCGCGCACATCGGCGCGGATGCCGTCATCGACGCCGGATCCACCGTGCCGTCGTTGCGTCGACGCGGCTTCGAGGAGGTGCTCGCCGAGGCCGGGATCGCCGACGCCCGCTTCGAGCCGGCCGACTTCACCATCGAGGGCGGGTCGGCCGCAGCGACGCGCGCCCTCGAAGCCGCGGATGCGCCGACCGCGCTGTTCGCGGCATCCGATGAGATGGCCATCGGCGCGATCCTCGCCGCGCGCGAGCGCGGGCTGCGCGTGCCCGAGGACGTCTCGATCATCGGCGTCGACGGACACGAGCTCGGCCGCTGGTTCGGGTTGACCACGGTCGACCAGTTCGCGCGGGGCCAGGGCGAACGCGCCGCGGACGCCGTGCTCGCCGAGCTCGACGGGGCCGAGCCGGCCCGGGGTCGGGGAACGCTGCCGTTCGAGCTGGTCGACCGCGGCTCGACGGCCGCTCCGCCTCGGTGACGCGGGGCGGCCGGGCGACGGACGACGCGTCTCAGCGAGCGGAGCCCCGTAGCGACCCGGTGGTCTGATCGACCTCGGGGTCGTAGAGCATGCAGGAGATCTCGCGGTCGCCCTCGGCCCAGGTCTCCGCGGTCGGCGAGACGTACGTGTAGGCGAGCGTCGACTGCTCCCACGGAACACCGACAAAGTCGGGGTAGACGGCGTCGCAGCCCTCGTACGCCGACGACTCGATCGCGTCGTCACCGGGGAAGGCGCCGTCGGCGAGGAAGAAGCCGCCGAAGACCTCGTAGGTGTGCGGCTGGGCGCAGTCGACCAGGTTGGAGGGGGAGATGAAGCCGCTGGGGATGTCGTCGAGGCACGCCCCCACGGGCAGCGTGTACGCACCACCGGGCGCCTGCTCGCTCGGGCCGATCGTCACCCCTCCATCGCCCGGTTCGGCGGGCAGCTCGAAGGGATCGCTCGAGGAGGACGCGACGCCGGCACCGAAGACCGCGAAGAGCACGAGCGCGAAGATCGCGACGATCGAGAGCACCGTGATGACGCCGCCCGCGATGATTCCGCCGATCGCGAGGCCACGGCCTTTCTCGCCGGTGCGCTTGATCTGGGCGAGGGCGACGGCCCCGGCGATGATCCCGCCGATCGGCAGCACGAAGCCCATGATGATCGCGGCGATCGCCACGCCGTTCGTGCGTTCGGAGGTCCCGGATGCCGCGCCGGGAGCGTACGGCGACGCTCCGACCCCGGAGGGCGAGGCTCCGGGCGCGTACGGCGTATCCGACGGCGCGGCCGCTCCCGGATAGCCGGGGTACCCGGAGGCACCGGAGTATCCGCTCGGCGGTACCGGGGGCGTTCCGACGTACGGCGGGGCGGGGGCTGTGGGCTCTCCCTCGGCGGCCGGCGGCGCCGGAGCGACCGGCGCGGGCCACGCGGGGACGGACGCGCCCGGGGCATCGCCCGGCGAAGGAGCCGCGGCATCCCCCGATCCGGTGGGGGCAGCCTCCGCAGCATCGACGAGAAGGCCCTGAGACGCGAGGCGCCGGCCCGCGAGGTGCGCGGCTTCGCGAACGACGTCGCCCGCCTTGGCGGCGCCGATCGCCCCACCCTTGAGGAACCCGCCGGCGGTCGAGTGCTCGAACGACGCGAGGGCACCCTCGGCTATCTCGGCGAGGTGCACGTCGAACCGGACGTGCATGTCCTGCCCGGCGAACGCGCCCGCGACGAGCGTCGTGCCCAGGCTGCCGCGCGAGACGTCGAGCGATCCGCCCGGGGTCGGCTGCACCGAGAAGCCCTGCTCGGTGAGAGCCGCCGCGACGGCGTCGCGGGCACGGTCGACGGGCAGGGTGAGACGAAGCTCGGCGGTGGCCATGGGTGCTCCCGGGTGTCGCGCGCCGCGAGACTCACAGCGCGCGTCCAGGTTAGACCCGTCGCGCGGTGGGATGCCCCTGCCAGGGCCGCGAGTGCGGGACCGACCGTTGCGCTGCCCGCGTCACCCCCATGCGTGACCTCGGCTCGCGCGCCGTCCACCGCCGCGTCTCCGCGTCGCTCGCGCAGGATCACCCGCGCGCGCCGCTCGCGGGGCGACGCGGATACTCCGCGGACCGTCCGCCCCGTGATGGCCGACCTCCGTGGATCGGGACGCGAGCGGGTCGCGCGGATATCGCGGCTCGTCCTCGAGGATCGCCACGGAGGCGTCGAGCGCTCCGGTCCGCGTTGAAGCGCATCAAATCGATCGCGCCGATCGGTTAGCATCCATCTCAGAGTCACGGCGGTCGAAGGGGGCGTGGTGCAGCACACGAGGCGAACGCCGAGCATGTCGGATGTCGCGCGCGCTGCCGGGGTGGCGCTGGGCACCGTGTCGAACGTCTTGAACCACCCCGACAAGGTCGCCCCCGCCACATTGGAGAGGGTGCAGGGGGCGATCGAGCAACTGGGTTTCGTGCGCAACACGAACGCCCAGCAACTCGCCGCGGGGCGATCGCGCAGCATCGGACTGGTCGTGATCGACATCAGCAACTCGCTCTTCGTCGACATCGCGCGCGGCGCACAGCGGTACGCGTCGGAGCTCGGCATGAACGTCCTGATGGCCAACAGCGACAACAGGGCAGACCAGCAGCGAGCGGATCTCGACTTCTTCGACGGAGCTCGAGTGGGGGGGATCCTGCTCGCTCCGATGGAGGACGCCGGAGAGGACGTCGCGCGCATCCGCACCCACGGTCGGCCGACCGTGGTCCTGAACTTCGATACGGGGCGCAACGACTGCTGCCAGGTCCTCGTCGACAACGAGGAGGTCGGCTACCTCGCGGCGCGACATCTCATCGACAACGGACGCACCCGCTTGGCGTTCGTCGGCGGTCGGGACTATCTGCAGCCCGTCGCGCTTCGGCGCCGCGGGGTGAGGCGCGCCGTCGCCGAGGAGGGCGGGCGCGTCACCCTGCAGGAGGTCCCGACGGAGAACCTCGATCCGCCGGGAGGGTTGCGGGCGGCCGAGGGACTCGTGGAGGACGTCCGTCGCGGCCGTCTCGACGGCGTCATCGCCGTCACGGACCTGTTGGCGATGGCGATCATCCAGGTCTTCGGCGCCCGGGGCGTCGAGGTGCCGAGAGACGTGGCGGTGATGGGGTGCGACCACAACTCCGCCGCCTGGGGCGGCATGATCCCGCTCACATCCGTTCAGATGAAGGGTCTCGACATGGGGCGCGAGGGACTGCGCCTGCTCCTCGCCGAGATCGATGAAGACCCTGCTGAGCACCGACATGTCACCACGATGCTGCGCCCCGAGTTGGTCGTGCGCGAAAGCACCGTCGGGCGCGAGCGGGCCACGCCACTTCGAGACTGAAGCGTTTCAAAAATGAGCTGACGCGTCTTCTGCACCCATGCATAATCCTCTTGAAGCGCTTCAATGATCGAGGCGCATTTTCAAGGAGGAAAAGTGTCCACAGCATTCCCGCGCTCGCGCCGCATGGTCGCGATCACCTCGCTCGGTGCCGCCGGGCTCCTCGCCCTCACCGCGTGCGCCGGCGGCGGGTCGGCGGGTGCGACATCGTTCTCGTTCCTGGTCAACCAGGAGAACACGACCATTCCCGAGCTGCTCACCAGCTTGAGCACCGACCAGTGCAAGGCCGAGAACGACGCCCAGCCGCTTCAGGTCGAGACGGTGCCGCAGACGCAGCTGGACCAGAAGCTGCAGCTGCTCGCCGGCCAGAACGCCCTTCCGGCGCAGTACGCGGCGGGCAACGCCCCCGCCTTGACCAAGGAGCTCGCCCAGGGCGGTCAGGTCCTCGACCTCGACAAGACCTTGACCGACCTCGGGGTCATCGACCAGATCGAGCCGGCCGCCATCTCGACCATCGAGCAGCTCTACGGCGGATTCAACGTACTGCCGTACCAGTACAACATCGAGGGCGTCTGGTACAACAAGCAGCTGCTCGCCGATAACGGCATCGATGTGCCGAGCACCTGGGACGAGCTCTCCGCCGGCGCAGCGAAGCTGCAAGCCGCAGGTGTCCAGCCTTTCTCCGCCTCCGGCGAGCAGGGGTGGCCCATCACCCGCCTGATCAGCGGCTACATCTTCCGCGACCTCGGCCCGGACGCCCTGCAGAAGGTCGCTGACGGTGACGCCAAGCTCACCGATCCCGAGTACGTCGCGGCCGCTCAGGCCGTCGCCGACCTCGGCGCCAACGGGTACTTCGGTCAGGGCGTGGGGTCGATCGACTACGACACGGCCTTCAACACCTTCCTGACCGGGAAGGCCGCCTTCTTCTACATGGGCAGCTGGGCATTGGCGAACTTCGCCGACGAGTCGGCGAACCAGATCGGCTCCGACAACATCGGCTTCATGCCGTTCCCCGACGTCGCCGGCGGTGCGGGAGACTCGAGCCAGACCCCGGCGAACGTCGGACTCCCGATGGCCCTGTCGGCGAAGGCGTACACCGACGACACCGGCAAGTGGCTGACGTGCATCGCGAACAACTACGGTGCGCAGTCGCTCTCCGAGGCCGATACGATCTCCGGCTTCAAGGTCAATGGCGACGTGCAGGTCGACGACCTCACCGCGCTCGTCCAGGACCGCATCGCATCGACGCAGGAGTCGGTTCTGTGGTTCGAGGCCCTCTTCAACGCCAAGGCCACGGAGACGAGCCAGAAGAACGCCGCTCAGCTGGTCACGGGCGCCATCTCGCCGGAGGACTTCATGAGCCTGGTCCAGGCAGACCTGGGCTGACCCTCGGGGAGGCGAGGGCCGTTGCGAACGGTCCTCGCCTCCGCCATCGATGCGAAGGAACATCCGCTATGCACAAGGTCCTCGGCGATAAGAGGGCGATCGCGCTGCTGCTCGGCCCGGCGCTGGTCGTCTACTCCCTCGTCATGCTCATCCCCGTGGTGTGGTCGTTGGGCTACACCCTCTTCGAGGGGAATGCGATCTCGGGCTTCGAGTACGTGGGCGTGGAGAACCTCGCACGCCTGTTCAGCGACCCGCGCGTGGGCGAGGCGCTCCGCTTCACCCTTCTCTACGCCGTGATCATCACCGCCGGCCAGGTGCTGCTCGGATATCTCCTGGCGCTGTTCTACGTGTTCGTCCTGCGCAACCGCGGCAGTGTCGTGCGTACGCTCGTCTTCTTCCCCGTGATCATCCCGACCGTGGCCGTCGCGCTGATGTTCCAGAAGCTGTTCGAGGTCGCACCGCAGACCGGTCCCGTCAACGGCATCCTGAACATGTTCGGAGTCGAGTCGATCGACTGGTTCGGAAGCCCGGTCAGCGCGATCGTCGTGCTCGTGATCATGGACCTCTGGCGCTCGATGGGCTTCTATGCGGTGCTGCTGTACACCGGCCTTCTCGACATCCCCGACGACATCATGGAGTCCGCCCGTCTGGACGGGGCCACCGGATTCCGTCTCGTCCGCAGCATCGTCTTGCCCCTGTCGCTGCCCGTGCTGCTGTCGTCGATCATCTTCTCCATCAACGGCACGCTCAAGGTGTTCGATTCGATCGTCGCGCTGACCAACGGCGGGCCGGGCACGGCCACCACGCCGCTGACCCTCTACATGTTCCAGACGTCGTTCAGCTACGGCGAGTACGGCTACGGCGCGTCCATCGCGCTTCTGCTGACGATGCTCTGCCTGATCGTGACCGTCTTCATCTTCCGGTCGTCGCGACGCGACGTCACGAAGGGCTGATCTCCATGTCCACCGCCACCTTGCCCAAGACCCCGACTTCCGTCGAGCGCGACCGTCGCCGCCCGCCGGTGCGCCGCGCGTCAGTGCGACGTCTTCCCGGAACGCTCCTCATCGCGCTTCTCGTCGCGATCGAGGTGCTGCCCCTGCTCTGGCTGCTCATGAACTCCTTCAAGAGCCAGGACGAGTTCCTCAATGCGCCCACCTGGGCCCTTCCGCGGGCACTGAACTTCCAGAATTACGCCGACGCCTGGGTGACCGGCAACATCGGCCACTACCTCCTCAACAGCATGCTCGCGGTCTTCCCCGCGTTGTTCCTCATGCTCGTGCTGGGCGTCGCCGCCGGATTCGTGCTGGAGGTCATGGTGTTCCGAGGGCGGGGCGGCATCCTGCTCCTCTTCCTCGCAGGGATCATGGTCCCGGGTCAGATGATCCTCCTCCCGCTGTTCTCCGTGTACTTCCAGGCAGGCCTCACGGGCTCGCTGTGGCCGCTCATCATCACCTACACCGCCACCGGGCTCCCCCTGACGGTCTTCATGATGGCGACGTATTTCCGAGCCATCCCGCGCGAGGTCTTCGAGGCATCGACGCTGGACGGCGCATCGATCTTCCGCTCGTTCCGCGCGGTCGCCCTGCCGATGGCGCGTAACTCGATCGTGACCGTCGGCTTGGTGCAGTTCTTCTTCTTCTGGAACGACCTGCTCATCGCCCTGACGTTCACCAACTCCTCGCAGCTCCGAACGGTGCAGGTGGGCCTGCTCAACTTCACGGGGCAGTTCGGCGCCACCCAGTACGGTCCGCTCTTCGCCGCCATCTGCATCAACGTCTTCGGCATCCTGGCGATCTACCTCGTTCTCAACCAGCGCATCATGGCGGGCCTCGCGAGCGGGGCGGTCAAGGGGTGAGCGCGGCGCAGCCCGTGCGCGCCGCCGTCATGACGGCGGTCGAGAAGACCGTCGTGGAGACGCGCGCGATCGCACCGCTCGGGGCGAGCGAGGTGCTCGTCGAAGTCCGATCGGTCGGCGTCTGCGGGTCGGATGTGCACTGGTACCGCGACGGCCGTATCGGCAGCACCGTCGTATCGGCGCCCCTGATCCTCGGCCACGAGGCGTCGGGCGTCATCGTGGAGGTGGGAGAGGGCGTTCCACCAAACCGGATCGGTAGCCGCGTGGCACTCGAACCGGGCGTTCCCTGCGGGAGGTGCGCCCTGTGCAGAGCAGGACGCTACAACCTGTGTCCCGACGTGCGGTTCTTCGCGACGCCACCGGTGGATGGCGCCTTCGCCACCCACGTGGTGACCCACTCGGACTTCGCCCACGATGTCCCCGACAGCCTGGACGACGACGAGGCGGCCCTGATCGAGCCACTCGCCGTGGCGATGTGGGCGGTCGGCAAGGCGTCGGTCACCGTGGGCGACCGCGTCCTGGTCAGCGGCGCGGGCCCGATCGGACTCCTCGTCCTCCAGGTCGCCCGGGCGGCGGGTGCCGACGTGAGCGTCAGCGACGTGGCCGGCGATCGCCTCGTCGCCGCAATGCAGGCGGGCGCGACCGACACCATCGACGTGAGTGCCGACGAGCTCCCCCCGGGCTTCACGGTACTCATCGAGTGCTCAGGCGTCGGTGCGGCGATCAGCACGGGGCTGGCCGCCCTCGGTCCCGCCGGTCGCGCCGTTCTCGTGGGCATGTCGACCGACGGGCAGACGTCCGTTCCCCTCGACGTCATCCAGTCCCGCGAGATCACCCTCACCGGGACGTTCCGCTACGCGCATCAGTATCCGGACGCCATCGCACTGGCGGCGAGCGGACGCATCGATCTGCGCCGGCTCGTCACCAGCGTCCATCCGCTCAGCGATGTGCACGACGCGCTCATGCTGCCGGGCCGCGATCCGTCCGCCCTCAAACCCATGGTCCACCCCCAGCAGGATGAGAATCCCCCCGCATGATCCAGGTATCCCCCGTCACGTTCGAGCACCTGCCGCGCGCCCTCGGCATCGGTGTCGCCGCACCCCGCCTGTCGTGGAAGACCACGGCTCCCGCCGGATGGCGCCAGCGCGCGTACGAGGTCGCTCTGTCCGCGGACGGGCGAGTCGAGACCACCGCTCTCATCGCCGACACCGACTCCGTGCTGGTCACCTGGCCGTTCTCCCCACTGACGTCGCGGGAGCGGGCCGAGGTGAGCGTGCGCGTGCACGGTGAGGACGGTTCGACGTCGGAGTGGTCGACACCCGCCCCCGTCGAGGCGGGGCTCCTGCTCGAGAGCGATTGGATCGCGTCGGTCGTGGGTCCCGACTGGGCGGAGGACGCGGAGGCCCTGCGGCGCCCGCCTCGCGTCCGCCGCGCCTTCGACCTCGTCGGTCCGATCGCACGCGCGCGGTTGTACGCCAGCGCGCACGGCCTGTACGAGGTCGAGATCAACGGCATCCGCGTCGGCGACGACGCGTTGTCCCCCGGGTGGACCGTGTACGGCGAGCGGCTGAGGTACTACACCTACGACGTGACCGAGCACCTCGTCTCCGGGCGCAACACCGTGGGGTCGTGGCTGGCCGACGGGTGGTACCGCGGCCGGCTGGGCTTCCATGGCGGATACCCGAACCTCTACGGCAGCGACATCGGTCTCATCGCCCAGCTGGAGATCGAATACGTCGACGGCAGCCGCGTCGTCGTCGCGACGGATGACGCCTGGGAGGTCGCGGCGAGCCCGATCGTCACCACCGGTCTCTACGAGGGCGAGCGGTACGACGCCCGTCTGCAGCAGGACGAATGGGCGGGCGCCGCCGACCCGTCGTGGAGGCCCGCGAGGGCGCTCCCGGTCGATCATGGAACGCTCGTCGCGCCCGAGGGCGCACCCGTGCGGTGCACCGAGGAGCTCGCTCCCGTCTCCGTCGTCCGGGGCGCGTCCGGAGGCTGGATCCTCGACTTCGGGCAGAACATCTCCGGTCGGCTGCGCCTGCGCGTGCACGCCGAGTCCGGGCGGGAGATCACGCTCCGCCATGCCGAGGTCCTCCAGGACGGCGAGTTGTACACGCGACCCCTTCGGGGCGCGGCGGCGACGGATGTGCTGATCACGGACGGCTCGCCGCTCGAGTGGGAACCTCGTTTCACCATTCACGGGTTCCGTTACGCCGAGATCGACGGGTGGCCGGGCGAGATCGCGCCTGGCGCGGTCGTCGCGCGGGTCTACCACACCGACATGGAGCGCACGGGCTGGTTCGAGTCGTCGGACCCGCTCCTCAACCGCCTGCACGAGAACGTCCGATGGTCGATGCGCGACAACTTCGTCGACATCCCCACGGATTGTCCGCAGCGCGATGAACGGCTGGGGTGGACCGGCGACCTGCAGGTGTTCGCCCCCGCGGCGTCATATCTCTACGACTGCTCGGGCATGCTCCGGTCGTGGCTGCGCGACGTCGCGGTCGAGCAGCTCCCCGACGGGACGGTGCCCTGGTACGTCCCCGTCATCCCCGGAGGCGACGAGTGGACGCCGATCCGACCGGGTGCGGCATGGGGCGACGTCGCGGTCCTGACCCCGTGGACCCTTTATCGCCAGTTCGGCGACGCGCAGATCCTTCGAGAGCAGTACGACTCGGCCCGCAGGTGGGTGGATCTGGTGGCTCGGCTCGCTGGGCCGGATCGGTTGTGGAACACCGGTTTCCAGCTGGGCGACTGGCTCGACCCGGCGGCACCGCCGCACGACCCCGCAGACGCCACAACGGATCGCTACCTCGTGGCGACCGCTTACTTCGCGTGGTCGAGCCGTCATCTCGCGAAGATGGCGGAGGTGCTCGACAAGGTCGATGACGCGCGCACGTACACGCGCCTGGCAGCCGAGGTGAAGGCAGCGTTCCGTCGCGAGTACGTGGCTGCTTCGGGCCTCCTGACCAGCGACGCCCAAACCGCCTATGCGCTCGCGATCGAGTTCGACCTGGCCGAGGGCGAAGAGGAGGTCGCCCGTTGGGGAGAGCGATTGGCGACGTTGGTGCGCCAGGGAGGGAACCGGATCGCCACCGGCTTCGCCGGAACACCGCTGATCACCGACGCACTGACGCACTCGGGGCATCTCGACGCCGCGTACGACCTCCTGTTCGAGCGCGAATGCCCCTCGTGGATGTACACGGTCCTCTCCGGAGGGACGACGACCTGGGAGCGCTGGGACAGCCTGCTCCCCGACGGGACGGTGAACCCGGGCGGGATGACGTCGTTCAACCACTTCGCCCTGGGCGCGGTGGCCGACTGGATCCACCGCACCGTCGGAGGTCTGGCTCCGATCGACCCCGGCTACCGCCGGATCGCCTTCCGGCCTCAGCCGGGCGGCGGTCTCACCTTCGCGCGCGCAGCCCACGAGACGCCCTACGGGCGGGCCTCGATCGCGTGGCACGTCGACGAGGGCGAGCTCCACGTGGACGTCGCGGTCCCGACCGGAACGACGGGTGTCGTCGCACTGCCGGGAGGCGAGACGTTCGAGGTCGGATCCGGAGTGCACACGTACACCGTGGCCGCGCACGTGCCGGCACCGGTGTGACGCTGTCTGTCGGCGCCGTGGCGGTTCGAACGCGTCAGCGGATACGGCCCACCAGGTCGTCGCGCGTCAGGGTGTCGGCCTCCGCCAGCACCGCGCGGGCGGCATCCCGGGCCTCTTCGACGTTCCAGAGGAGCACGCCCACGACACGGTCGTCGTCGAGGTAGTAGACGACCCCGTGGTCGGTGTCGATCCAGTCCTCCACCGTCTCGAGCGACGAGTCCAGGGTTCCGACCGCCTCGTACCGGATGCCGAACACCGCCGAGTAGTAGTAGGGGGTGTGCGTGTACGGCTCGGCGGCGCCCGCCAGGTTGCGGCCTGCGGCCTTGCCCTGCTCGTTGGCGTTGTCGACGTGCTCGACCCGGCGACGCCCGAGCAGGCGGTCGGGGTAGCTCGCCACGTCGCCGGCGGCGTAGACGTCGTCGACCGAGGCGCGCAGTTGCGCATCCACGTGCACGCCGTCGTCGACCGCGAGGCCGGCCTTCTCGGCGAGGTCGGTGGCCACCTCGATGCCCAGACCGCTCACGACGGCGTCGGCGCGCACCTCGTCGCCGTTCTCGAGGCGGAGAGTGACGCCGTCGGCATCCGCCGATCCGCCCTCGACCTTCGACCCCGCCACGATCTCGACGCCCGCGTCGCGGAACAGCGTCTCGAAACGCTCTGCGAGCGCCGCGGGGAAGACCGCGTCGCCCAGCACCGCACCGGTGTGGATGAGGACGGTGTCGACACCGTTCTGCACGAGGGCCGCCGCGAGCTCGGACCCGATGTACCCGCCGCCGACGACCGCGATGCGGTCGACGTCCTCGGCCAAGGCGCGAAGGCGCCGGTAGTCCTCCGCGGTGCGGAACGACAGCACCCGCTCGCCGTTCGATGCGTCGTCGACCGGGAGGGGCACGGGCTTTCCTCCCGTCGCAAGAAGGAGCTTGCCGTACGAGAAGGTCTCGCCGTCGGCGTCCACCTCGTGCTCCTCGGGGCGGACCGCCGTGGCGCGCGTGCGCAGCCGGATGTCGGCGCCGGTGTCGGCGGCGGTGCCCAGCGGCACCTTGTCCCACGTGAACTCGTCGTCGGTCCACAGCTTCTTGCTGAGGGCGGGGCGCGTGTACGGCTCGTCGATGTCGTCGCTCAGGATGCCGATCGATCCGTCGGCGTCGATCTCGCGGATGCCGCGCGCGGCGGTGTCGGCGACCATCCCGCCGCCGACGATGAGGTAGTCGAAGTGTGTCGTGGTCATGCGCTCAGCGTCCCCGCCCGACCTGACCGTGCGGGACGGCTTGCGGGAGTGTGCGGCATCCGGTAGCGCCCGTCCAGGTTCGGCGAGAAGCAGGTCGAGTGTCCACGACACCCGGACGGATTTCTTCGGCGTCCGGGTGTTCCGGACACTCGGGGGCGGGATGCCGGGGCGGGGCGGGATCGCGGGAAATGGAGACGGCCTGGGAAGTAGGGACGCGAGCTATTATCTGCGTATGCACGTAGATAAGCAGGTATGCGGACTCGGTCCGGACTCCGAGTACGTCGAGCTCGCGGTGGAGGTGTTCGCCATGCTCGCGGACGCCACGCGGGTGAGGATCATCCTCGCGCTGAAGAACGCCGGCGAGCTGAGCGTGAACACCCTCGCCGAGGCGGTCGACAAGAGCTCGGCGGGCGTCTCGCAACATCTCGCGAAGCTGCGCATGGCGCGAATGGTCTCCACCCGACGCGAGGGGACGACGGTGTACTACCGGCTCACCGACGAGCACGCGTCCGATCTCGTCGTCGATGCCGTGAAGCAGGCCGAACACGTCCTCGGCCAGCCCCCGCACCACGACGCGAAGACCGTTCCCGCATGAGCGGCCCCCGTCGGCCGCACGCGCACGCCCACGACCACCGGCGCGTGGATCACGATGGACACGCCCACGAGCGCGCCACTGAGCACGGGCACGGGCCCAACCACGACCACGGGCACGACCACGGGCCCGGGCACTCGCACCCGCACGGAGGCGTGAAGGGGTTCCTCTACGCCCTCTTCGTGCCGCACACCCACGACTCCGCCGACGCGATCGACGATGCCATGGAGGCCAGCACCGCCGGCATCCGGGCCCTCAAGATCAGTCTGCTCATCCTGCTCGCCACCACCGCGCTGCAAGCGGTCGTCGTCGCCTTCACCGGGTCGATCGCGCTTCTCGCCGACACGATCCACAACTTCGCCGACGCCCTCACCGCGATCCCCCTGTGGATCGCCTTCGTGCTCGGCCGCCGAGCGGCGACGCGGCGCTACACCTACGGATACGGCCGCGCCGAAGACCTGGCGGGCATGTTCATCGTGTTCGTCGTCGCCCTTTCGGCGATCGTCGCGGGCTGGCAGGCGATCGACCGGTTCATCACCCCCCGACCGATCGAGCACCCCTGGTTGCTCGTGGCCGCCGGGCTCATCGGCTTCCTCGGCAACGAGGCCGTGGCGATCTATCGCATCCGCGTCGGGCGGAGGATCGGCTCCGCCGCCCTCGTCGCCGACGGGGTGCACGCGCGACTCGACGGCTTCACCTCGCTGTCGGTGGTGCTCGGCGCGATCGGCGTGCTGCTCGGCTTCCCCCTCGCCGACCCGATCATCGGACTGCTGATCTCCGTGTCGATCATGGTCCTGCTCTGGGGGACGGTGAAGTCCATCGGGGCCCGCCTCATGGATGCCATCGATCCGGCACTCGTCGACCGAGCCGAGCGCTCGCTCGAACGCACGACCGGCGTCGCCGCCGTCCGGGAGGTACGGCTCCGATGGGTCGGGCACCGCCTGACCGGGGCGGCGGTCGTCGACGTCGAGGTCCCCGACCTCGAGAGCGCGAGGCACATCGCCGCGCACGCCGAGGCGCACGTTCGCGAAGCACTCCGGAACCTCGATCGCTTCACGGTGAGTCCCGTGTCGCGGGCGCCACTTCCCCGGCGGTGAGCGTCCAGGACACGCCGCGTCTCAGACGCGCCTCGCGGCGTGCCCTGGCCACTCGACAGAAAGGACGGCCGGGCGGGCGCGGGCGAGTGGTCGCGAACTAGGCTCGATCCATGAGCGTCGACCTCGAAAGCCTCTACACCGATCTGCACGCCCACCCGGAGCTGTCGTTCCAGGAGACGCGGACGGCGGGCGTCATCGCCCGCCACCTCGCCGACCTCGGCCTCGAGGTGGAAGAAGGCGTCGGGCGCACGGGTGTGGTCACCCGGATCGACAACGGCCCGGGCCCCGTCGTCTGGCTGCGCGCCGACATGGACGGTCTCCCCGTCGAGGAGCAGACCGGTCTCGCCTACGCCAGCACCGCCCGCGGCACCGATCCGGCGGGCAACGCCGTTCCGGTCATGCACGCGTGCGGCCACGACATGCACGTGACCGCCCTCATCGGGGCGCTCGAGCGGCTCGTCGCGACGACCGACGAGTGGTCGGGCACCGTCGTGGCGGTGTTCCAGCCCGCCGAGGAGTACGGCGCGGGCTCGCAGGCGATGATCGCCGACGGCGTGCTCGAGCGCTATCCGAAGCCCGACATCGTGCTCGGCCAGCACGTCACGCCGCTGCCCGCGGGTGTCATCGGCGTGCGCCCGGGCACCCAGATGGCGGCATCCGACGGTCTCACCGTGGTGCTCCACGGCCGTGGCGGTCACGGCTCGCGCCCGCACTCCACGATCGATCCGGTCGTCATGGCCGCCGCCACCGTGATGCGCCTGCAGACGGTGGTCTCGCGCGAGGTCGATCCGCGTGACGTCGCCGTCGTGACGGTCGGTTCGATCCACGCGGGCCTGAAGAACAACATCATCCCGGCGGAGGCGAAGCTCGAGCTGAGCCTGCGCTACCCCGACGACGCGGCGCGCGAGCGTGTGATGGGCAAGGTCGAGCGCATCGTCCGCGCCGAGGCGGCGGCATCGGGAGCCGAGAAGGAGCCCACCATCACCACCGACCACTCCCTGCCGCCCACCATCAACGACACGGATGCCACCTCCCGCCTGACGGCCGCGTTCCGTCGGGCGTTCGGCGAGGCCGGCGTCGTCGACCCGGGCATGTTCACCGGGAGCGAGGACGTGTCATGGTTCGCCCGCGACTCGGGCGCGCCGCTAGTGTTCTGGTTCTGGGGCGGGGTGGACCCGCAGAAATTCGCGGATGCCGTGGCCGGCGGCACGATCGAGCGCGACATCCCGACGAACCACTCGCCCTTCTTCGCTCCGGTCATGCAGCCGACGATCGATCGCGGTGTCGAGAACCTCGTCGTCGCGGCGCGGGAGTTCCTGGACTGACGCGGGGGGCCGCGCGAGGGAGGGACCGACCCCGCGAGCGGCTCAGCCCCGGACGGCCGCGTCCCGACCCGGCGTGCGGATACGCGACGGGTCGGGGAGCGGCCGTCCGCCCCGTCCTCACTCCGCGTACGTCGCCAGGCGCATGGTCGCCGTCGCGCTGTGCGCAGCCATGCCCTCGGAGTCGGAGATCGTCTGCACCGCCTCGGCCAGGGCGGGCGTGGCGGCCCGGCTGATCCGCTGGTAGGTGAGCGGTTTGACGAACCGCGACACCGACAGGCCGGCGCTGTGCTTGGCGCCGCCCGCGGTGGGAAGGACGTGGTTGGTCCCCGCCATGCCCTTGTCGGAGTAGGCGACCGTGCTCCAGGGCCCGAGGAAGATCGACCCGTAGTTGCGGAGGTGGTCGTGGTACCAGTCGTCGTCGGTCGTGATCACCTCGAGGTGCTCGGGCGCCAGGTCGTCCATGAGGGCGACCGCCGTCTCGCGGTCGGCCGCGACCGTCACGGTGCCGTAGTCGCGCCACGCGGGACCCGCGATCGGCTCCGTGGCGAGCGTCTCGAGCTGACGTTCGACGGCGGCGATCACGGCCTGCCCGTGCTCGTGCGACGTGGTCACCAGCGCCGCGGGAGAGTTGGGGCCGTGCTCCGCCTGCCCGAGAAGGTCGGCCGCGACGATCTCGGGGTCGGCACTGTCGTCGGAGAGCACGGCGACTTCGGAGGGCCCCGCGAGGAGGTCGATGGCGACGGTGCCGAACAACTGACGCTTCGCCTCGGCGACATAGGCGTTGCCGGCGCCCACCACCATGTCGACGGGGAGGTCGCCGAGCAGGCCGTAGGCCATCGCGGCGAGCGCCTGCACACCGCCGAGCACGAACACGCGGTCGACCCCCGAGAGGTGGGCGGCGTAGACGACGGCGTCGTTCGCGCCGCCATCGGGCTGCGGGGGCGTGCAGGCGATCACCGTCGGCACACCGGCCGCCTTCGCGACCCCGACCGTCATGAACGCGCTCGCGGTGAGAGGGAAGCGCCCCGCGGGCAGGTAGGCGCCGACACGCGACACGGGGACGTAGCGCACGCCCGTGGCGAGTCCCGGGACCAGCTCGGTCTCGAAGTCGGTCAGACGACCGCGCTGTTCGGCGGCGAACGCCTTCGTCCGCTCGGACCCCAGCTCGATCGCCCCGCGGAGATCGGGCGCGAGGCGGTCGCCGCTCGAGGCGATCTGCGCGGTGGTGAGCTCGATGTCGCCGCCCTCGTAGCGGTCGAGTCGACGCGCGTAATCGAGCACGGCATCCATCCCCCGACGACCGATGTCGCTGAGCATGGCCGAGACGGTCTCGATGACGGCCGGGTCGCGCTGAGCGGCGGGGGCGTCGATGAGCGGCGTCTTGAGGTGATGGAAGGAGCCGTCGAGGCGCTTGAGGAGCGCGGGAGTGAATCGCATGAGTCGACGCTAGGTCTCCGATCCACCCCCCACAAGAACGATGGATGCGATGCGAATCATCGGGTTTACCATTAGCTCGTGACCATCACCCAGCTGCGCGCCTTCCTGACCGCTCTGGAACGGGGGTCGTTCACCGCCGCCGCGGTCGAACTCGACTCGACGCAAGCCTCGGTCTCAGAGCTCGTGGCCCGCCTCGAACGCGAGCTCGGCGTGCGGCTGTTCCAACGCGGAGGGCGGCGCCTCGTACCGACCGAGTCGGCCCTCGCGTTGCGGGCGCATGCGGAGCGCGCGGTGGGCGCGATCCATCACGGGGTCGAGGCGATGCGTGCACTCACCGCGCTCGAGTCCGGCACCTGCACCTTCGGCGTGCTGCGCAACGCCGCCTACTACGAGCTGTCGGATCTGCTGCAGCGGTTCCACGAGCAGTATCCCGGGGTGCGGGTGCGGCTGGTGGGCATCAACTCCGCCCTGGTCGCGCGCTCCATCGCCGCGGGCGAGATCGAGGCGGGACTCCTCGTGCTCCCCGTCGACGACGCGGGCCTGTCGATCACCCCGCTCATCCGCGACGAGGTCGTCTACGCCTCGGCTCGCCCCGACGCACCGGCGCACCCGGTGACCCTGGCCGAGGTCGCCGCCGCGAAACTCGTGCTGTACGACGCCTACGCCGGCTGGGACGATCCCACCCGGCGCCAGCTGCGTGAGCGCGCGAGCGCCCAGGGTCTGCTCCTCGAGCCCGCGATCGAAGTCGAGAACGTCGAGACGGCATTGGGTCTGGTGGCCTCCGGGACCGCCGACACGATCGTCTCGCGCTCGATCGCCGAATCGCCGGCGTTCCCCGCCGGCATCCGGATCGCTCCCTTCACCGAACCCCTCTACGACACCATCGCGCTCGCGCGGCGAGAAGGGACGGAACTGTCACCGGCGGCCCGCCGCCTGGCCGACATGGCGCAGGACATGCTGCGCGCGCGTGCGGGACGCAGCGCGGTCGCCTGATGCACCCGCGGGTCCGCGGCTGACGCGCGCCGGCGCGTCCCGCTCCGCGCGGCGGCCTCAGCCGTAGAGCTCGGGGCGCCGGTCGGCGAACAGGTCGTTGAACGGCGGGAGCGACTTGTCGGACGGATGCCGCACACGCAGCGTCGCCACGGCCGAGCCGCCGCCACCCTCCGGCGCCGCCGCGATCCACCCGTCGTCGTCGATGATCGCCGTGCCCCCGGTCCACGCGACACCGCGCTCGACCCCGTGGCGGTCGGCGATCACGGTCGCCAGGCGCGAGGAGCGGGCGGCGGCCATCGCTTGGATCGTCTCGGGGGCGCGCTCCCCCGCGGGCCGGTCGACCAGGGGCCAGTTCACCGGGAGCGCGAGCACCTCCGCCCCGGCGAGGGCGAGGCGCCGCGGGACCTCGGGGAACTCGTTGTCGTAGCAGATGGCCACCCCGATCCGACCGACGGGCGTCTCCACGACGGCGCCGGCGGTGTCCCCCGGCGCGAAGAACATCGACTCCTCGCCCCAGAGGTGCGATTTGCGATAGTCGCCGAGCCGGGCGTCGCGCGAGAGCATCGCCGCGGTGTTGAACAGCCGGGGTCCGGCATCCTCGGCGTAGCCGATGACCGCGACCGCCCCCTCGGGCAGCTCCCGCGCGATCGCCTCCCAGCGGGGATCGTCGCGGGCGACGGCCGCGGACCGGGCCTCCGCGACGTCGGCGAAGACGTACCCGCTGAGGGCGAGCTCGGGCACGACGATCAGTCGCGCACCGGCATGAGCTGCGTCGGCGACGGCGGCGCGCACCGCCTCGAGGTTGGTCGCGACCTCCCCCACGACGATGCGGGGGGAGGTCGCGGCGACGACGAGCTCCCGAGGGGAGATCAGTCGTCCTCGGTCGCGGTCACCATCACGCCGACGGGCGCGAGGTAGCCGTTGGGGTCGAGCATCCAGTCGGCGTCGCGGGCTGCGTCCACGACCTCGGGGGCCCATTCGAGGTACACCCGGTCGTCTCCCGAGTTGACCACGAGCAGCTCTCCGGCGCCGCTGTCGCCGGCTTCGATGCACCGGAAGGCGCGCCAGGCGCCCGCGGGCACCGAGAACGAGTCCGAGGGGTCCAGCTCGACCGTCGTGGAGGGGTCGCCGTTCAGCGTGACCGCCCAGCGTCCGCTCTTGACCAGCAGCGCCTGGTTCTTGTCGTGACGGTGGCGCAGGATGCCCTCGTCCTCGGCGGCACGGACCCAGGCCATGTTGAAGGAGTGGGGTTCGTGGATGCGGGGGACCTGACGACGGTCCTCGGTCATGCCGTAGCCGATGGCGAGGCTCAGTTCTGCGGCACCGCCCGGCAGGCTCGCGCACAGGAGGGCGTTGGCGCTGTAGACGCGGTCGCCGGGCTGGACGACCCGCTCACGCATCTGCTCGACCGAGAACGGGGTCAGCTCGTCGATGTACCGCTGCTGAATGGGCTTGATGAGCGCCACGTCCTGGGGCAGTTCGTCACCGGCGACGGTGTCGATGAGCTGGTTGTCGGCGGTGAGATAGAGACCGTACGACTCCGCCTCCTTCAGCACGGACGGCCCCCAGATGATGCCCCCCGTCACGTCGCGCCCGAGGACGGTCCACAGGATGCCGTCGTCCGGCCCCTCGTTCGTGAAACCGCGGAAGATCCAGGTCGGGATCGAGATGATGTCGCCGTCGGTGCTGACGTACTCGCCCTGCTTGCCGTCGATCCCCCAGCGCAGGCGGAATTCGCCGCCGAGGTTGACGAACACCTCCGCCGTGAAGTGAAGGTGCAGGTTGTTCGAGATGCCGTTCGGCATCCCCGCGGCTCCGGTGTTGAAGCCGTGCTCCTCGGTGAGGTTGATGACCTGCCCCGCGTTCTGCGAGACGCCGCCGCCAATGAAGGCGTAGTTCGACTTGCGGTCGGACCCGGGGGTGCGACAGTCGATGAAGGCCGCGTTGTGCGGGGCCCAGTCGCTCTTGCGGATCGTTCGCCGCTGGATCTCGGCCCCGTCGACGTCTGTGGAGGGGCTCGCGTGGTCGGTGCTCATGATGTGTTCCTTCGTTGGATCAGTAGATGTTGCCGAGGACGACGGGCTCGTCGCCTCGCATTCCGGCGATCTGCGCGCGCAGCGCGATGTCGTCCCACAGCCGCACTTCCTTCACCAGCGCCCCCTGGTGGAAGGTGAACTGCGAGATCCCCAGGACGTCGACGGGGCGACCGGTGAGGGGGCCGTAGTTCGCGACGCCGTTGTAGTCGCCGACGAACTTCCACGTGACCGCGACGCGCAGACCCGCGTATCGCACGTCGTAGTTGGTCTGGATGTCGCGGATCTCGAACCGCCCGGCCGGGAACGACTCGAGGAACCGCAGCAGCGCGCGCCGGTACCCCTCGGGACGGATGACGAGGCGGTTGCCGACTGTCAGCAGCACCAGGTCACGATGGAAGAACTTCTCGACCTTCTGCAGGTCGCGGTCGTTCCACACCGTCTGGATCATCTCGACGACGCGCTCGACCTCGGGGCGGTAGTCGTCGGGACGGGGCCCCGAGTCGCCCACCGCGATGGGGTCGGCCGGAGCCGGCTCGGTCCAGGTGCCGGTGTAGCCGCGGAACGCCTGCGCACGCGCGAGCTCGTCGAGATCGCTCTGTAGCACGAGGGCGCCGGCGAGGGTGTCGCGAACGACCCACTCCTCGACCATGCGGCCGCGGCGGTACAGGCAGTTGGCGATCGTGCGGCTGTAGTCGGACGACTGCAGGTGCCCCGACAGCACCAGGTGCGAGCTGAGGAACGCATCGTCTCCGCGCGCCTCCCAGATGACGTCCTCCGCCTGTCCGGTGCGGTCGGGGGTCGCCGAGATGCGCATGAGGGTGCCCTCGATGACCTCGTCGCGGGTGGTCGAGGTGCCGTACGCCCCGTGGACGATCGAGTCGGGTTCGTAGTTGTCTCGGATGAAGCTGATGGAACGGTCCACCCAGATCAGATCGGTGACCTCGCGGATGAAGTCATCGGGATCCGCGTACGGCTGGTAGGCGACCGGGTCGAGAGGCACTCGGGGCTCCTTCGTGTGTGGCGCCGAGTCGGCGCGGGCGATGTCGGCAGTGTATGCGTATGCACAACCGCCACGCAAGAGTCCTGCGCGCGCCGGACATCTCGCGCTCGAGTCCGCGACGAAGGGTCAGCGCGTGCCGGCGGCGGCGAGCGTGCGGCGCTCGATGAAGGCCGTCGCGAACTCCACGTGCGCGTACTCCTGCGGGCGCTCCTCGATGCGGCGCACCATGAGGCGTCCCGCCTCGCGCGCCATCTGCACGTAGTCGTAGGCGATGGTTGAGAGCTCGATGATGGGCCAGGATGCCGGCGGCAGGTCGTCGAAACCGATGATCGAGACGCCGTCGGGCACCGGCACACCCGCCCGCCGGGCGGCGTTGAGCGCCCCGTATGCCATCACGTCGTTGCCGCAGAAGATGAGGGTGGGAGCACCCTCGAGCGCCAGCAGCTCCGCGGTCGCGGCGTCGCCCGCGTCGGTGTCGAACGGTCCGTGGCGCACGAGATCGGCGTCCAGTGAGACTCCGCGGTCGGCGAGCGCTGCGCGCAAGGCGCGCTCGCGGGAACGGCCCGTGCTGGTGTTCTGCGGCCCCAGCACCGCCCCGATGCGCCGATGCCCGAGGGCGAGGCCGCGATCGACGGCATCCTGCAATCCGGCGGAGGGGGCGACGACTGTGGCATCCGCGTCGACGAGCGCCGCCGTGCGGTTGAAGTACACGAAGGGCAGACCCCTGTCGCGCAGGCGCAGCGGCACGACCGATTCGACCGTGGTCGTGGCGAGGATGACGCCGTCCAGGCCGTTGGCGATGAGACGCTCCGCCACCGACTCGTCGGTGGTCTCGGTGTGCAGCACCAGTTGATAGCCATGGGTCTCGAGCTCGCGGTGGAGGGGGGCGATGATGTGCGAATAGAACTGGTTGTCGAGGTCGGTCACGAGCAGGCCGATGCGGCGCGTCCGCCCCGACGACAGCGCGCGCCCCGCCTCGCTGGGCACGTATCCGAGGAGCGCGGCGGCGTCGCGGACGCGCTTCTTGGTGTCTTCCGACACGCGGGGGTCGTCGCGCAGAGCGCGGGAGACGGTGGGCTGCGAGACGCCGGCCAGTCGAGCGACGTCTCTGCTCGTGACGGCCATGGATCCCCCCTGGCGACTCAGTGCTGAGGGTCGAAGTCTAGCGAAAGGTTGACCCCGCGTGCATACGCAGTCATGATGTGAGCATACGTATGCAACGAGAGGATGCGAAGATGCCCCTGCACCTGAAGAAGGCGCCCACGAAGTCGTTCACCGACACCGCGCAGAACGACGTCGCCGCCCGGGTGGGAACGATCATCGACGACATCCGCACGCAGGGAGACGACGCGGTGCGCCGGTACGCGGCGCAGTTCGATCGGTGGGAGCAGCCCTTCCGCCTCGACGACGCGCGCGTCGCGGAGATCATGGCCACCCTCGACCCCCAGGTCATCGAGGACATCCGTTTCGTCCAGGAGCAGGTGCGCACGTTCGCGCAGGCACAGCGCGACTCGCTCGTCGACATCGAGGTCGAGACCCTGCCCGGCGTGCACCTCGGACAGAAGCACGTTCCCGTGCGGGCCGCCGGCGCCTACATCCCGGGCGGCAAATACCCCCTCACGGCATCCGCGCACATGACGATCATCACGGCCAAGGTGGCCGGCGTCCCGCGCGTCGTCGCGTGCACCCCGCCGATCCGCGGCGAGATCCCCGCGGCGACGGTCGCGGCGATGAAGCTCGCCGGAGCCGACGAGATCTACATCCTCGGTGGGGTCCAGGCCGTCACGGCCATGGCGGTGGGCACCGAGACGATCGCCCCCGTCAATCTGATCGCCGGACCCGGCAACGCCTACGTCGCCGAGGCGAAGCGGCAGCTGTTCGGCGAGGTGGGCATCGACCTCTTCGCGGGCCCGACCGAGATCCTCATCGTCGCCGACGACGACGCCGATCCGTTCCTGACCGCCGTCGACCTGCTCTCGCAAGCGGAGCACGGGCCCGAATCGCCGGCCGTGCTCATCACGACCTCGCGGACCCTCGGCGAACGCGTGATGGAGCTGGTGGAGGAGATCCTGCCCGGCATGTCCACGCGCGACTACGCCGAGCCCGCGTGGCGCGACTGGGGCCAGGTGATCGTGGTCGACGATCTCGAGGAGGCCTACGCCCTCGCCGACTCGTTCGCCTTCGAGCACGTGCAGATCTTCACGCGCGAGCCCCGCGCCGCGCTCGAGAAGATGCACGACTACGGGGCGCTGTTCCTCGGCGAGAACACCTGCGTCTCTTACGGCGACAAGGTCATCGGCACCAATCACGTGCTTCCGACGCTCGGCGCCGCCCGCTACACCGGCGGCCTCTGGGTGGGCAAGTACCTGCGCACGATCACGTACCAGGAGATCACCGACCCCGCGTCCTCCGCGATGCTCGGCGAGGTCTGCGGCCGCGCTGCGCGCGTCGAGCTCTTCGAGGGCCACGCCCGCTCCGGCGACGCGCGCGCCTGGCGCCACGGCGACGCGACCTTCCCCTGGATCGAGCAGAGCACGGCGGGAGCGCGATGACCGATCTGACCGGGCGCACCGCGCTGGTCACGGGAGGAGGCAGCGGTCTCGGAGCGGCGATCGCCCACGCCCTCTCGACCGCCGGGGCCGACCTCGTCGTCGTGGGGCGCCGGCGCGACGCGCTCGATGCCGTCGTGGATCGGCTGCCGGGATCGGCACGCGCGCTCGTCTGCGACGTCGCCGACGAGCGCTCCGTGGCTCTTCTGAGCGAGGCGCTCGCCGGCACCGAGGTCTCGATCCTCGTCAACAACGCCGGCATCGCGGGCCCGGTGGCCGCCCTCACCGACATCGGCGTCGACGAATGGGACGAGGTCTTCGCGGTCAACGTGCGCGGGACCTTCCTCATGTGCCGCGCGTTCCTGCCCGCAATGGTCGCGCGAGGAGCCGGCGACGTCGTCAACCTCGCCTCCGTCTCGGGCAAGAGGCCCCTCGCGCACCGCACGCCCTACACCGCGTCGAAGATGGCGGTCCTCGGCCTCACGGCTACTCTGGCCTTCGAGGTCGGCCCCGCGGGGGTCAGCGTCAACACGCTGTCGCCGGGGCCGGTCGAGGGAGAGCGCATGGCCCGCAACTTCCGACGCGAAGCCGAGCGCTCGGGCGGCACCGCCGCCGAAGCCGAGGCCGCGTTCGTCTCGCGCGCAGCACTCGGGCGCATGGTGACGGAGGCCGAGGTCGGAGCGGCGGTCGTGGCCATGCTGGCGATGCCGGGCATGTGCGGCGCCGACGTCGACCTCTCCGCGGGGATGATCGCGTGAACCCGCCGGGCCGACCGGTCTCGCTCCGCGCGCGTGCCGAGTCCGGGGAACGGCTCGTCGGTGCACTGCTGCGCATGCCCGCCGAGGAGTTGACCGAGATGCTCGCCGTCGCCGGGTTCGACTTCGTTCTGATCGACGCGGAGCACGGCCCCGCCGACGTCATCCCGCTGCGTCAGCACATCGCGGTCGCGACGATGCACGGCGTGCCCGTGATCGTCCGCGTCGGCGAGGACGACCCCGGCGCGATCCTGCGCGTGCTCGACCAAGGCGCACAGGGCGTGCTGGTGCCGCACATCGACGACGCGGCCGCGGCGGCAGCCGTGGTCGCGGCCGCTCACTACCCGCCCGTCGGCACGCGCGGCTTCGCGACCTACAGCCGGGCCGGACGCTTCGGCGAAACGGCGCCCGAAGACCACCGCGACTGGTACCTGCGCAACACCCTCGTGCTCGGGATGATCGAGTCGCCCGCGGGGGTCTCCGCGGCCGCCGCCATCACCGCCGCGCCCGGCCTCGACGGGATCATGATCGGTCCGGCCGACCTCGCGGCATCCACGGGCCCGGACGACCTCCCCCTCCCCGAGGCGACCGCAGTCGTGAACCGCGCGGTGGCGGCGGCGGGCAAGATGCGCATGGACATCGTCGGCACCCCCGCCGCCGCCGCCGCGGCCTTCGACGACGGAGCGAGGCTCGTGGTCTACAACCTCGCGTCATCGCTCATGACGCACCTCCGCGGCCTTCGCGCGGCAGCGGACTGACATCGTTCCCCGCCGTCGAGCGTGCCCGCCACGCGCGCACGAGGGCGCCGAATTCGGCCGGTCGCTCGAGCGGCACGAGGTGCCCCGTCTCGAGCCGCTCCTGACGCGCACCCGTCAGCGCCGCGGCGATCTCGTCGTGGAAGTCCGGTGGGCACAGCGCGTCGTCCGTCCCCGCGACGACGAGCGTCGGCACGGTGATGGAACGCAGGTGCGGCAGGAGGTCGATGCGGCTCCCCTGCAGGCGCAGCTGCGCTTCGAGCACCCGGGACGGAGTCTCCTCCCCCATGCGTATCGTCCGCTCGACGAGGTCGGGGCGGGTCTCGCGCGCACTCGCCGACAGCAGGACGGGCAGGATGCCGGTTTGCAGTGCGGCGGGCGACTCCCCCGCGGACAGCCGGTCGAGCCACACCGCCCATCCCTCGCGCTGCCGCGGGGTGGGCGCCTTCGCGTTGGCCGCCGTGACGCACAGGCCGACGACGCGCTCGGGCGCGCGCACCGCCAGCGCCATCGCGACGATCGCGCCGAGCGAGAGGCCGCCGACCACGAACCGTCCGGGCAGCGTCCGCAGAAGCCGGTCGAGCTGGGCATCGAGGTCGTCGGCATCCACCGCCGGGGTGAGGGCGTCGTCGAGACCGCACCCCGTCCACAGGTCGGTCGTGCAGTTCATCCCCGCCAGCAGGACGAGGGGCGCAGCCGACACCCTCAGCCCTTGACGGCGCCGTCGCTCAGACCCGCCACGAGGTACTTCTGCGCGATGAAGGCGATGACGACGACGGGGATCGTCAGCAGCATCGACGCCGCGCCCGCCTGCTGGAGCATCGGCAGCGTCTGACCGAGCTGCGTGGCGATGAAGACGGGGACCGTCTTCGATGAGGTGTCGGTGAGCACGAGCGCCGTCAGATACTCCTGGAACGCGAAAAGGAAGACGAAGATGCCGGCGGTCAGGATGCCGGGTCCCATCAGAGGGATCATGACCCGGCGCAGCATGCCGATGCGGGTGCAGCCGTCGATCATGGCCGCCTCGTCCAGCTCACGGGGGATCTCGGCGAAGAAGTTGCGCAGCAGCCAGATCGTGAACGGTTGATTGATCGCGACGAGGGCGATGGCCAGCGCGAAGGTGGTGTCGTAGATCCCGAGCGCGCGGCTGATGTCGTACATCGGCAGCACCACGGCGAAGCGCGGCAGGGCCCGGAAGATCAGGGCCAGCACGAGCAGGAGGGCCGAGATGTAGCTGGGGAACCGCGAGAGCGCATACGCGGCGGGGATGCCGATGACGAGTGCGATCAACGTGGAGATCACCGCCACCGAGAGGGTGTTGACGAGATAGTCGGCGAAGTAGGTCGTCTCCCAGAGGTCGACGAACGCCTTCAGCGTCGGCTCGTAGCCCGACAGGACGGGCGGGTTGGCGAAGGCGACGTCGGTCGGCTTCGTCACCGACAGCGTCATCCAGATGAAGGGGCTGAGCATGAGGAAGCACAGGATGCCGAGCAGCAACCCCGTGACACCTCGGATGCGGCGCCGCGGCCGCGGCCGTCGGTTCTTGCCCTCGATGTCGCCGGTGGTGATCGCCCGCGTGGAGAGCGCTTCGGTGCGGAGGGTCATCGGGCCGCCTTCGCTTCCTTGAAGATGCCCCGGATGAAGGGGATGAGCATGACCAGGATCAGCAGGATGGTCAGGACGTTGATGGCGCTGCCGAGACCGAGCTCTTGTGCGCCGTTGGCGAAGGCCACGGAATAGACGTAGAGCATGATCGACTCGTTGCCGATCGTCTCCGCCTGCGGCGACAACGGGATCAGGGCGTCGAAGATGCGCAGCACATCCATGATCGTGATGAGGCAGACGAAGCCCAGCACCCCGCGGATGGTGGGGATGATGACCTGCAGGTGCGTCTGGAACGCGTTCGCCCCGTCGATACGAGCGGCCTCCCGCAACTCGACCGGCACTCCCTGCAGACCGGCGAGGATGATGAGCATCGCGAACGGCAGCATCTGCCACACGGTGTTCAGGATGACGAGCAGGGCGTTGGGCACCTGATCGGTGAACCAGAGCACCTGCGTTCCGCCGAGGAAGCCGATCAATCGATTGACCACGCCTCCGAAATTGTCGTCGAACAGCCACGAGAAGGCGACGGCGCCGACGAGGTTGGGCAGCACGTACGACACGAGCATGATGCCGAGGACCAGCGGTCGCGACAGGCGGAGGGTGTTGACCGCGATGGCGATCAGATACCCGAAGACGAGCAGGATGGCGGTGGTGACCACCGTCACGGCGATGGTGAAGATGACGGCCCGATGGAACCGCGGATCACTCAGGGCGTCGGTGAAGTTCGCGAGACCGACGAAGGTCCCCGGGACGCCGTACCGGACGTTCTCGAAGCTCCACTGCACGGTACGCAGAAGGGGGAACACGAGCAGAGCGCTCATGATGGCCAGGCTGGGGGCGAACAACACCCAGAACTCGCGTGCTTTCACGGGACGACTCCTCTCAGTGGGGCGCCGGCCCGGTCGTCGTCGACCGGGCCGGGCCCACCTGTTCACCGGTGGATGCGGGCGATGGCGGGCGTCAGCCCGCGATCTTCTCCCCCGCTGCCTGCATCTGCGCCGTCGCCTCGTCGACCGACAGGCCGCCGGCCAGGAACTGCGCCACGATCGGCGTGATCTCGTTGCTGATCGGGGCCAGCACCGGCGAGACCACGGGCGGCATGGCACCCGCGATGGAGTCGTTGGCCGCCTGCCCGTAGGGCGAGTTGTCGGCGGTGACCATGCCCTCGCGAGCGGGGTAGGCCGCCGGGACCGAGGCCTTCGACGCGTCCTCGCTGACGGCGGAGGCCATCATCTCGAACAGCATCTTGTGGTCGAGCTTGGTGTTGAACGGGATCGACCACCCGTCGATCGAGAGGCGGTCGTACAGGTACGGCGCCGACGTCGAGACCTTCGGCGGGGCCGCGAAGCCGAAGTTCTCGGACAGCTTGCTGTTCTCCGACTTGGTCAGATCGCTCATGCGCCCCGAGAACATGATCGACATCGCCGCGGTGTCGTTGTACATCTGCTGCTGCACCTTCGGCTGGTCGAAGGTGGTCACCTGCGGGTCCATGTAGGGCTGCAGGCTCTGCATGGCCTGGAGCGCCTCCTTGGCCTCCGGGGTGTCGAGGGTGACCGTGCCGTTCGCGTCGACGAAGTCGCCGCCGAGCGAGTTCATGACGGCTTGGAAGCTCGTCGTGACGTCGGCGGTAGCGAGCCACGGCAGCGCGATCGGGTACTGCATCTTGCCCGAGGCCTTGATGGCCTCGGCGGCGCTGATCATGTCATCGAAGGTCTGGGGAACCTCGAGGCCGAGCTCGTCGAAGACGTCGGTGCGGTAGGCCATGACGAACATCTGCGCCTGCATGGGCAGGGCGTAGAGCTTGCCGTCGTACGACATGCCCTGACGCATCGACTCGCTGATCGCGTTCAGGTCGTACTTGTCGGCGAATTCGGCGAACAGATCGTCGAGGGGGACGAGCTTGTCGTCGACGGCGAGGCTCGGGATGACGAAGCCGTAGGTCTCGACGATGTCGTAGCTGCCGGTGTCCCCCGACAGGGTGGCCGTGGTCTTCGTGACCTGGCCGCCGAAGTCGATCGGGTCGTGCTTGACCGTGACATCATCTTTGGTGCAGCTGGAGACCATCGTGTCGGTGAACGGATCGATGGCGGAGGAGTTATAGGCGAGCACGTTGACCGTGGTCGCGGATTCGGGGGCGGTGTAGTCGCAGGTGACCTCGGTGGCATTCGCGTTCCCCGTGCGGCTACCCGCGCCGCATCCGGAGAGGGCGAGTGCACCCACGGCCGCGACGGCGGCGAGGGCGATAGCGCGCTTCTTGGTGGATGACATGGCCAAACCGTATACGTATGCATAGCGCTTAGGGAAGCCTAAGGGCGCATATCGGCCGGTAACGGTTGTGTTTCATGAATACGTATAGCAATGGAGCCGGAGAAGCTGGCTTTCGACCGGGCGATGACCCCCGACGGCCATCCGCGACGGATCCTCGCCGCGCGCGCCGAGCCCGCCTCACTCGCCCGATGCCTCACTTGATGCCGCTGCGCGCGAAGCCGGCGACGAAATACCGCTGGAACACGAGGAACACGATCGCGATCGGCACGACGTTCAGCAGCGCGTACGCCATCGTCGCGCCGTAGTCGCTGCCGAACTGCCCCTGCAGGTAGAGCAGGCCGATGGGCAACGTGAACAAGCGGTTCTCGCGAAGTGCGATCAGGGGCCACGCGAAGTCGTTCCACGACGACAGCAGGCTCATGAAGACGAGCACCGCGATCAGCGGCTTCGACAGCGGCAGCACCACGCGGGTGAAGGTCTGCAGATGCCCGGCGCCGTCCAGGCGGGCGGCCTCGATGAGCTCTCGAGGGATGCCGAGCATGAACTGCCGCGCGAGGAACAGCCCGAACGCGGAGGCCGACACGGGCAGGATCACCGCCCAGTAGGTCCCGTAGAGCCCGGCCATCGTGACGATGCGGAACAGCGACACCATGATCACCTGCACGGGCAGCACGAGGGTCGCCAGGGCCAGGAAGAACAGCGTCGTCGACCCGCGGAAGCGCAGCTGCGCGAAGGCGTATCCCGCGAGCAGGCTCGTCGTGACCGAGATGAGCGTGACGACGACGGCGATCGCGACCGAGTTGCCGAACCACGTCGCCACCGGGAACGACGAGAACACCCGCTGGAAGTTCTCGAGGGTGACCTCGCGCGGCCACAGGCGGAGGTCGCGCCCACCCAGCAGTTCGGCGCGCGTGGAGAACGCGACCGCGAGCATCCAGTACAGCGGCGAGACCGCGACGAGGCCGATCACCGCGACGATCGCCGTGCGCACCACGACGCCCCCGCGCCGGGGTCGGGGACGACGGGCGGGCCCGGCGGTCGGCGGGGCCACGGGAGAAGCGGATGCCACCCGCTCGTCGACGCTCACTCCACCACGTCCTTCGTGCGCGAGGCGCGGTACTGCGCGGCGGCGAAGACGAGGGCGAAGACGAACAGCACCATGCCGATCGCCGCCGCGTAGCCCTGGTCGCGCGTGACGAAGCCGGTCTCGTACGCGTAGGTGACGAGGACGCTGGTCGCTCCCCCCGGTCCTCCGCCCGTCAGCACGAAGACGATGTCGAAGACCTGGAACGAGAAGATGACGTTCAGCACCACGAGGAAGAACGACGTCGGCCCCAGCAGCGGCACCGTCACGTTCCGGAAGCGCTGCAGCCGGTTCGCGCCGTCGAGGGTCGCGGCCTCGTACAGGTCGGGCCCGATGCCCTGCAGGCCCGCGAGGTAGATGAGCATGTTGAACCCCGTGCGCCACCACACCGTCGCCAGCACGATGGTCGCGAAGGCCGGGACGGCGTCGGACTGCCAGGTCACCGGCGACAGCCCGATCGCCGTCAGGAGGCGATTCAGGATGCCGGAGTTCTGATCGAACACGAGTACACCGATGAGGGCCGTCGCCACGCCCGAGACCGCCATCGGCAGGATCAGCAGCGACCGCCAGAGCGGGCGGGCGGGGAGGGCCGTGTTGAGCAGCGTCGCGGCGACCAGACCGAACAGCATCGACAGCGGTGTGACGAGGACGGTGAACAGGACGGTGTTGCCGAGGGCCCGCCAGAACAGCGGGTCGCCCACCAGCCGCGCGTAGTTGTCGAGGCCGGCGAAGGTCCCCTCGCCGAATCCGTCGGTGCGTTGCAGGCTCACGACGAACGCACCGACGAGAGGGATGAGCACGAACACGAGCAGCAGCAGGTAGTTCGGCGCGAGGAAGCCGTAGGCAGCGAGCGCCTCGCGTCGGGCGCCGGGGCGGCGCGGACGCGCGGCCCGCCCCGTCATCCCCCGCGGCGCAACGGTCAGGGTGTCAGCCACCGGTCGCCGCCCCGATGCCCGACTGCAGGTTGGTCACGGTGGTCGCGGCATCCTGTGCTCCGGTGAAGGCGAGGTCGAGCTGCTCCTTCAGCACCGGGATGATCGCCGACATCGACGGACTCGCCACCTGGGCGACGTCCTGCGGCTGCACGAGAGCCGCCTGACCGGCGAAGACGGGGGCGAGCTCGGGGCGCACGTCGAATTCGAGCTGATTGTTCAGCAGGTCGGCGCGGGTGGGGAGGAGGGATGCCGCGCGGCAGAAGTCCCGCATCGGATCGGCGTCGGTCACGAATTCGAGGAACGCCGCGGCCAGTTCCGGCTGCGGCGTTCCCGCGGTCGCCACGAGGGCGTTTCCGCCGAAGTCGCTGCCGGCGCGGGCGTTGCGCGGCGCGTAGGTCGCCGTCCATTCGAAGTCGGCGGTGGTGTCGGCATCCGGGATCTGGAAGGCGCCCGACCACACCATCGCGACCGACTGCGAGAACCACGACTCGGCGGCATAGCTCGACGACGAGATGGTGTTGTTCGCGGGCACGTAGTTCTTCGAGAAGAACGAGCTCGAGAACGCGACCGCCTCGCGGGCCGCGTCGGAGTCGATCGCCGGGGTCTTCTGGTCGGACTCGAGGAACGCCCCGTCGGACTGAAACAGGAGGCTGAGCCAGCGCGTGACGCCGTTGCCCTGCCAGTTGTACGCCCATGGCCAGCGGTCGGCGGAGAGTCCCGTGCGCAGCCGGGCGCCGAGGGCGTCGAGCTGCTCCCAGGTCCACGCCTCGTCGGCCGAGGTGGGGATCTCGGACGGGTCGATACCGGCCTGACGGAACAGGTCGAGGTTGACGAGGATCGCCGAGGTGTCGGTGTGGTGCGGGAGGCCGAAGGTGCCCTCGCCGTTCTGCACCGCCGCCCACGCCTGCGGGGTGAACTGCGCCTCGCGGTCGGCGGAGAGCAGGGGCTTCAGGTCGAGCAGCTGCCCGCGGCCGGCGTAGGCGCCGAAGGTGTAGTACGGCACGCGGAAGATGTCGGGCGGATTGCCCGCCTGCAGTTGCGCGTCGATGTTGGTGAACATCTGCTCGTAGGGCACGGCGTTCAGCTCCACCGTCGCGCCCTCGTTCGCGGCCTCGAAGGCGGCGATAGCGGCGCGGAAGCCGGCGAGCTCGGCATCCGTCCCCCACGTGGTGAAGGTGAGCGTGCCCTGACGCTTCTCGGCGGGTGCGGTCTGGACGAAGCCGCAGCCGGCGAGGAGAAGCGGCAGCGCGAGCGCTCCCGATCCGGCGAGGAAGGTACGGCGGGTGACGGTCATGACGGACTCCGATCGTTGGTTCGCAACGAGGAGCGGACGCCGGGGCTGCGCTGCTACTCGCGGGCGACGGTACGCCCCCGGCCGGCGGGCGACGGGGGGTTGCGGAATCGGCGAAGTGCTGCGCGGACGGTCGGGCGGGGAAAGTCCAGCCCCGTGTTGGCGGCCGTCGGCGCGCGTACCGTGAACGCCGTGACGTTCAACGACAATGCCCGCGTCGGCGGGAACTCGGCCAAACGGCGCGGCGGAACGGTCGCGGCCGTCGGCGGCGGCGCGGTGGGACTCGGTGCGATCGTGGTGTTCCTGATCTCGGCGTTCACCGGCACCGACCTGTCGGGGCTCCTCGGCGGCGGCGCCCCCGCCGCGCCCCAGGGCAGCGGAGAGGCGATCGCCAACTGTTCGACGGGACAGGATGCCAACGACGACGACACGTGCCGCCTCGCGGCGGCGACCCTCAGCATCGATCAGTTCTGGCAGGAGCGCCTCGACGGATACCGGGAGCCGCAGCTGATCATCGTCGACCGGGCGACGTCGAGCTCGTGCGGGACGGCGTCGAACGCGACGGGACCGTTCTACTGCCCGCCGGATGAGACCGTGTACGTCGATCCGACGTTCTTCTCCATCCTGCGGGAGCAGTACGACACCACCGCCGGGCCCCTCGCCCAGCTCTACGTGCTCGCCCACGAATACGGCCACCACGTGCAGAACCTCACCGGGGTGATGCAGGAGTACCCGAACAACGGCACGGGCCCCGACAGCAACGGCGTGCGCACCGAGCTGCAGGCCGACTGCTACGCCGGCGCCTGGGTCGCCGCGGCCGGCGAGCAGGTCGATGAGAACGGCACGCCGTATCTGCAGCCCCCGACCGAGCAGCAGATCACCGATGCGCTCTCGGCGGCGGCCGCGGTGGGCGACGATCACATCCAGGCCGAGGCGGGCCAGGTCACCAACCCCGAGAGCTTCACGCACGGCTCCAGCGAGCAGCGGACGCGGTGGTTCGACGCGGGCCGCCAGGGCGGTGTGAACGCCTGCGACACCTTCTCGGTGGCGGGCTCGAGCCTGTAGTCCCGGCCCCGTCGTCCGGCGCCTCACGGCCGCCGTGCCGGCATCCGGATGCCGTCGTCCGCAGGCCTTCACCCCGGTACGAGCCGCCCGCCGCGGACGTGGGCGTCCGACGGCGGGCGGTCCGAGGATTCAGTCCTCGCGGCTGCGGGTGCGGAGGATGATGACGATGAGGATGCCGACGAGCACCACGGCGCCGCCGCCCGCGAGCAGTCCGATGGTGAGGCCGGACATCCCTGCCGGCGACGCCGCATCCGTCTCCGGTGCGGCCTCCCCCGCGCCGACGGCGGCGGCGCAGGGCGACTGCTCCGAGCCGTCGGACGCGCTCTCGCCCGTCCAGGTGAACGGGATGACGCCCGACACCGGATGACCGTCGGACGACACCGCGCGCCACTCGACCTGATAGTCGCCGGGTGCCCCGAGCGCGACGGCGGTCGTCAGGGTGGGACCGGCGAGAGCAGCGCACTCGCTCTCGTAGTGCCGGCCGTCGGGTCCCACCACGATGACGATATTCCCCCCGTCGGCCCCGAGCAGGTTGGCGCTGAAGTCGAGGGTGACCTCCGACAGGCTCGAGACGCTGTCGCCCTCCGCGGGAGACGACGAGACGAGACTGTCGTGCGCGGATGCGGCCGTGGCCCCGCCGAAGGCGGCGGTCATCGCCGCAGCGATCACCGCCGCCCCGGCGAGGGCGCGGCGAAGCGCGGTGCGAGAGCGCATGCTCACGCGCGCTTCGGACGACGCGCGAAGGCGAGGGCGCCGAGAACGGCACCCGCCGCGGCGACCACGAGGGCCGCGATGCTGAGCCCCAGCGCGACGCCCGACGAGGAGTCGCTCGTCGTGGCGCTCGCCTCGCTGGAGTGGTCGTCCGTGTGGGATGCCGCCGTCGTCGACGTCCCGTGGCTGTGCTCCCCGGTCGGCGGAGTGTCGTTGATGTAGAGCACCGGCGCGGGCTCGAGCGTGTCGTCGGCTGCGACCTCGTCGGGCGTCGCCGCCCAGTCCACGACCTCCCCGTCGGAGTAGGTCTGCGTCGCCGGCAGCAGCAGGTGCCCGGTGTCGGGCACCGGTCCGAGCACGGCCGAGAAGATCTGGAACTGGTCCTGGCCGATGCCGACGCCCGGGTCGGCCTGCCAGACGATCTTCAGGGCGGCATCCGAGATGGTGTTGCCGTCGACCTCGACGGGGGCGGGGAGGGCGCCCTTCTCGACCGTGGCGGTCCACCCGGTCACCGGCTCGACGAGCACGGAACTGAGCGGGGTGTCGGTGGGCAGGGTGACCTCGACCTTGACGGTGGATGCCGTCTCGGACTCGGTCGGGACGCGGAAGTTCACCGTGGCGTAGCTGCCCGGCGTCGCGGTGTTCGGGTTGACGGTGACGTGCGCGGATGCCGCGAGCGGCGCGCCGATGGCCAGGACGGCGCCGGCGGCGAGGCCCGCGAGGGTACGACGAAGGATGGTCTTGCGAGACATGGGTGCTGCTTTCTGCGAATGGGCGCGCCGATCAGACGGACGCGCCGCGAAGGAGGGTGTCGGAGGTCACGCCGCGCGCGGCGGACCCCGATGCCTCATCGGCGACAGCACCGTCATCGCCGTCGTCAGCAGCAGGGGTTCGGGTGCCGTGCGGACGGCATCCGTGCGCGCCGCCGGCCCGCGGAACGGGCGCAGCCGCAGAAGCACCGCGACGAAGAAGCGCGCGATCGCCCGCACCGCCCGCTCGCCGCGACCGAGGGCCAGGATCGTGACCGCCGCCGCGAACGCGTGCGCGACCCACATCCAGGGCGAGTGCGCGGCGTGCGCCGGCCCCGTGGCGGCAGCATCCAGCAGAACCGGCGCGGCACCGTGGTGCGACATCGGCCCCGCGCCGCTCCCGCTCAGATCGAGCGTCAGGATGCCGTGGAACAGCGCCTGGCTCAGCACGACCGCGAACGAGAGACGCCACCACGACGCCGTGCGCCCCGCCAGCAGCACGCAGACGGGGGCGGCGAGGCACAGCGCGAGGACGGCGTTGAGTGTGGGAGGGAGCTCCGCCCCGACGGAGGCGTGCGAGACGGTCGCGATGAAGGTGGCGACGGCCGCCGCGGCGACACCGCGGCCCACGCGTTGCGCGCGCCCTGCTCTCGACGACATCCGACCCTCCGCGTCCAGCCTAGGCGGCGCGGCCGGTGCCGGTGCGTGCGGTGTCACGGCATCGAAACGGGTGGTGTCCCGGCATCGGGCGGGGTCGGTACGCGACGCGTGAACGCCGGATGCGGGGCGCATCGCGCGATCGCGGCCACTTCACCCGGCCCCGGCGCGCAGCGCCTCCCATGCGTCGTGCGCGGCGTCCGCGAGCTCGTCGACGTCGGGCACCGCGGCGGGGTCGACGCAGAAGCCGACGCCCAGCCAGCGGTCGTTGGAGATCGCCGCGACGCGCAGCGCGTGGCGGGGGCCCGGCTCCGACGACGTGTAGACGTGTCCGACGCGGCGGCCGGCGACGGCCACCGCGACGCGGGGACCGGGCACGTTCGAGATGGCGAGCGCGAACTCGCGCGGGTCGTCGGCGAGGCCTCGCACGTACGTGCCCAGCCGCCCCGCCGACGCGAGCGCGTGGAACAGCTCGTCGAGCGCCCGGGCGTCGCGCCCTTCCTTGCGCGCGCGCATCTGCGCGCTCAGCAGGTCGAGTCGGCGCAGGTCGTCGGGCTCGTGCAGGTGCAGGCCCACGTCGACGAAGGAGTCGCGATTGCCGGATGCCGCGGCATCCTCCCCCTTCTCGTGCAGGCTCACGGGCACCTGGGCGTTCACGCGCGGCGTGTGGCCGTGGTGGAGGAGCCGTCGGCGCAGCGCCCCCGCGATCACGGCGAGGAGCACGTCGTTGACGGTCGCGTGCGCGGCGCGGGACGCACCGACCGCCCGCGCCTCGGCGAGGGGCACGTCGACGAACGCCAGGGCACGGCGTGCGGTGAGAGGGCGGTCGAACGGCGAATGCGATCCCGGGTGGCCGAGCTCGCGGGCGACGGTCAGCGGCATCCGCTCCCATTCGCTCCAGCGCGTCGGGCGCGCCGCGGGATCGCGGATGCCGACCTCGTGGGCCGGGGCGTCGTGCGGCTCGAAGACCACCGCCTCGAGGAAGCGCACCGCCGTCAGTCCGTCGGCGAGCGCGTGATGCAGGCGCACGGCCACGGCCTCGCGCCCGTCGGCGAGCGGCCCGATGAGGTCGATCGTCCACAACGGCCGCGACCGGTCGAGGGGTTCCGACATGAGCCGCCCGACGACCGCACGCAGGTCCGCCGGGTCGCCCGCGGCGTAGCGGCGGACGTGGTGCGCGACCTCGACCTCGGCCGCGTCGACCCACGCGGGTCCTTCGCCGCCGTCGACCACGACCTGACGGCCGCGCGGGAAGGCACCCAGGCGTTCGGCGACGCTCGCGCGCACGGCCTCGAGGTCGAGGGACGGCCCCGGCTCGAGCACGAGCAGCTTCAGGGCGTGCCCGCGCACCACGTCGGACTCCAGCGCCAGGATGCGCGCGTCCGCCGGCGACAGCGGCTCTCTCATGGGCCCACGGTAGCGCCCGACACGCGCTTTCTCCCTGCGCGTCGGCGGGGAGTGATTACGGTCGATGGATGGACGACCTCCGCGACACCTCCTCCGCGCTCGCCTACGGTGCTGACCTCCTGCGCGGCGAACGCGTCCGCCTGCGGGCGACCACCGACACCGATCTCGACGCTCTCGTGGACTGGTGGCGCCGCGACGACGCGGCGATCCTGCAGCAGGGTGGCGTGCAGCATCGGCCCGTGGCGTCCGTGCGCGAGATGTTCCAGGCGTGGAGCCGGAACGACTCCCCCGGCGGCGCGGGCTACAGCATCGACGACGAGGAGGGGCGCCTCATCGGCCACGCGACGCTGTGGGGAGCAGCTCTGCCCGCGCGCGTGGCGACGTTCGCGATCATGATCGGCCCCGACGCGGTCGGCCGCGGCTACGGCACGGATGCCACCCGCACGATGCTCCGCTACGGCTTCGACGAGCTGGGGCTGCACAAGGTCGAACTGCGGGTCTGGGCCTTCAACACGCGAGCCCTTCGCGCCTACGAGAAGGCCGGATTCGTGCGCGAGGGAGTGCGCCGCGCCGTGGCGTTGCACGGGGGTCGCTTCCACGACGAGGTGCTCATGGGCGTGCTGTCCGAGGAGTTCGCCGCGAACCGCTGACCCCCACGCGGGCCAGCAGGTCCAGGGCCGGAACGCGCTGTGACGAATGGCGATCTTCGCCGTCACTCGAGCGTGCCGCGAGCCGACGACGACGCGTCGACCGACGGACTCACCACTCCCGCCCGGTCGTCCACCAGGCGGCGGCGCCCGATCCACCCGGTGAGACCCCGCCCGTCGCGCCAGACGACGAGGAGAGCCCCGGTCGCGAGCGCGAGCACGAAGGCCGTCAGCGACCACGGCGCGGGAAGTCCGGCGAGCACGGCGTACGCCCCGGCCCCGGTGAGGAACCGCAGGGGTCGCGCCACCCACACCGGCAGCACACCGTTCGTGAACCGCACGCGCGTGGCGAGGTCGCCGATCGACCTCCCCGTCGTCAGGATCACGACCAGCCACAGGCCGGCCGAGGCCAGCGTCCCCGCGAGCGAGGCCACCTCGTCGGTCGTGAAGGTCGCGGCATCCCCCAGGGTCAGGGCGATCGCCGCCTGCACGGCCACCGAGACGGCGAAGCCCACGAGCCACACGCCCACCACGTCGCACACGATGCCGAGCAGCCGACGGCGACGTGTGACCGGGCGGGGCTGCTCGGCATCCGGGCTCTTCTGCACTCCCCGGTGCTGCGCGGGCACCGCGAACGCGAGCACCGACCCGAGGAGCGCTCCGGAGGTGTTCGCGATCAGGTCGTCGACGTCGAAGACGCGGTAGGCGCCCGGGAAGATCCCCCAGACGCCGGTGAGCTGCGTGGTCTCGATGATCCCAGAGACGACCAGGCCCGCGAGTCCGGCGATCAGGATGCCGCGCCCGCCGAGCACCCGCAGGAAGAACCCGAGCGGGAGGAAGAGCAGCACGTTCAACGCCACCTGCAGCACGACGGGGTCGGTGAGGTAGCGGCCCGAGACGGCGACCGCCGCGCGGATCTCGTCGACGAATTCGAAGGGGCGGAGGTTCACCCCCGCGCAGCGGTAGGCATCGCCGTCGGGCAGGGGGATGAGCGTGTAGGTCCAGATCGCCCAGAAGTACACCGCGGCGCCCGCCCACAGCAGGGTGCGCCACAGCGTCAATCCCCCGCGACGGCGATAACTGACCGCGACGAACGGCACGAACGCCAGCACCGCGACCACCGCACCCGCGAAGACGGCGAGCAGCCCCGATCCGACGATGTTGTGCACTCCGCGAGCTTAGGGGGAGGTCGGCCGGGCCTCCGTAGCCTTGTGCACATGTGCCGCGCCACCCGCCTCCGCGACGAGCTCGTCGCCCGCATCGACGACACCGGCTTCCGCGCCCACGGGGTGCACGTGCGGGTGGGCGATGACACCGCGACGCACCGGTGGACCCCCGACGTGCGGGAGGAGATCCATTCCGTCGCGAAAGCGGTGGCCGTGCTCGCGGCGGGGATCGCGGCCGACGAGGGGCTGATCTCGCTCGACGAACCGGTCTCCGAGCTGCTCCCCACCGCGACCGACGTCACGCTGCGCCACCTGCTGACCATGACGAGCGGAATCGACTTCCCGTACTCCGCGACGATGATGAGCGACTGGCCCGACCTCGCCGCCGAATTCCTCTCCCGCCCCTCGCGCGGACGGGTCTTCCAGTACTCCAACGCCAGCACCTACACCGCGATGCACGCGCTCTCCCAGCGCACCGGAGACATCGAGGAGTACCTGCGCCCGCGCCTGTTCGTCCCTCTCGGTCTCGACGACGCGCGCTGGCGTCGCTGCCCGAACGGGCGCGTGCTCGGCGGCGAGGGCATCGCGCTGCGCACCGAGGAGATGGCTCGTCTGGGTCTGCTGATCCGCGATCGAGGAGTCTGGGGCGGTCGGCGTCTCATCGGGGCGGAGACGGCGGATGCCATGCACTCGGAGTGGGTCGACACCGGCAGCGATGGCGACGGGTACCGTCGGTACGCACTCGCCGGGTGGGAGGGTCCGGGCGACGCGTGGCGCCTCCACGGGGCCTACGGCCAGCTCGTCGTCTTCGCCGGCGACGCCGTCGTCACGATCTCGGCCGACGACCACGGCGGTGCCGACGCGGTGGCGCTGTTCATCGCCGAGATCGGCGCGCGCTGACCGCATTGCAGAATGCCGGGAATACGGCATCCGACGCGGTCGTTCATCACGACTGAGCGACCAGTGGCTGAACGACGTGCGCGTCAGATTGCGCAGAGCCCTGAGTGCGCGTAATGTCGCGCGCCGTGACTGACGAAAGTCGCGTTGACGGCGAAGAGACGCCGATCGCGAAACGCATTCTGATCGGCGAGCCTCTCACGTCCGAGAAACTCGACGAGCAGCTCCTCCCCAAGAAGATGGCGCTGCCCATCTTCGCCTCCGACGCCCTCTCCTCCGTCGCCTATGCCCCGCAGGAACTGCTGATGATCCTGCTCATCGGCGGAACGGCTCTGCTGACCCTCAGTCCGTGGGTCGCGGTGGCCGTCGTGGTGCTGCTGGTCGTGGTGGTGCTCAGCTACCGTCAGCTCATCAAGGCCTACCCCTCGGGCGGCGGCGACTACGAAGTCGCCAGCAAGAACCTGGGCGAAGTGCCGGGGGTCGTCGTCGCGGCGGCCCTGCTCGTGGACTACGTGCTCACGGTGGCCGTGTCGGTGGCATCCGGTGTCGACAACATCATCTCGGCGCTGCCGGAACTCAACCCGTTCCGCGTCGAGATCGCCGTCGGGTTCGTCATCCTCATCGTCATCGTGAACCTCCGCGGCGTGCGCGAGGCCTCGAGCGTCTTCGCGATCCCCACCTACCTGTTCATCGGGTCGGTCGGCGTGATGATCGTCGTCGGCCTGGGCCGCACCCTCCTCGGGTTCGCCCCCGTCGCCTCCAGCGCGCAGTACGAGGTGCAGGCGGAGTCGCTGACGCAGGCGGCGCTGATCCTGCTCGTCTTGCGCGCGTTCTCGAGCGGCTGCTCCGCTCTCACGGGCGTCGAGGCCGTGTCGAACGGCGTGCCCGCGTTCCGGATGCCGAAGATCCGCAACGCGCAGACGACGCTGACGATGATGGGCGGCATCGCGATCATCCTGTTCGTGGGCCTCACCGCGCTCGCGCTGATCTCGGGCGTGCACTACGCCGAGAACCCCTGCCACCTCATCGGGTTCGACTGCGCGAACAACCCGCAGCCGAGCCTCATGGCCCAGGTCGCCGCGGCGACCTTCGGCATGGGCAGCATCCCGTTCTTCATCATCCAAGCCGCGACCGCGTGCGTGCTGCTGCTCGCGGCCAACACCGCGTTCAACGGCTTCCCGCTGCTCGGGTCGGTCCTCGCGCGCGACGGCTACGCCCCGAAGGCGCTCAACACCCGCGGCGACCGGCTCGTGTACTCGAACGGCATGATCATCCTCGGCATCGTCGCCATCGGCGTGCTGATCGTCTACCAGGCCAACCTCACCACGCTGATCCAGCTCTACATCATCGGCGTCTTCGTGTCGTTCTCCCTCGGCCAGATCGGCATGGTCAAGCACTGGCGCCGCACGCTGCGCGGGTTGAAGGACCTGCCCCCCGAGGCGGCGAAACAGCAGTCGGCGGCGATCGAACGCCGCTCGGCCATCTCGGGTCTGTGGATCAACTCCGTCGGCGCGGCCATGACCGTGCTGGTGCTGCTCATCGTGACCATCACGAAGTTCACGCACGGCGCGTGGCTGGTGTTCATCGCCATCCCGATCCTGGCGGTGCTCATGATCGGCGTGAACCGGTACTACCGCGACGTCGAGCACGAGATCCGCATGGACGACGACGTGCACTTCGGCTCGTCGGGCGACGTCGCCATCGTCCTCGTCAACCGCCTGCAGAAGCCCGTGATGAAGGCGATCGACTACGCCCTCGCCGCCAATCACGACAAGACCCTCGCCGTGCACGTCGCCATCACCGACGAAGACGCGGCGAAGCTGCAGAAGGAGTGGGCGGAGCACAACATGCCCCTGCCCCTCGTCATCATCGACTCGCCGTACCGCACCTACAGCTCGCCCGTGTCGACGTTCATCAAGAAGTACCGCGCGAACAACGGCTCCGCCGTCGTCACCGTGTACCTCCCGCAGTTCATCGTGGGGCACTGGTGGGAATCGATCCTCCACAACCGCCGCTCGCGCCGCCTGGCCCAGCAGCTCATGCTCGTGCACGGCGTCTCGATCACGCTCGTGCCGTGGCTGCTCGACTCGTCGGAGCTCATCTACGGACGCCGGTCGCGCCCCCTGCCCGGCCAATCGCGCAGCGGCCGTCCGATCGCCGAGGTCCCGGCGCAGCGCGTGAAGAAGACGCCGTCGGATCCGGCATCCTGAGCCGATCCGGACGCCCTCGCCACGCGGCGGGGGCGTTCGGCGTTTCGCAACGCGGCCAGAAGGTGGACGCCGCGCGGAGCGCTCCGCCAGGGTGGAGGCCATGCCGATCCTCGCCCTGCTGACCCTCGTCGTGATGGTGATCGCGCTGATCGATGCCATCACGCGCCGCGACGACCAGGTCAAGCACATGCCGAAGTTCGTCTGGGTGTTCTTCATCGTGCTGCTGCCGCTGATCGGGTCGATCCTGTGGTTCACGATCGGGCGCGAGTACGAGCAGCGCACGGCTCCCCTGACGTTCGGCGACCCGCGGAGGTGGCAGAAGCAGCCCGACCCGTCGCCCGCCCCGGCCCCGCGCGACGCACGCACCACGGAGCAGCAGATCGCCGACCTCGAGCGCGAGATGCACCTCGCCGACCTCGAGGAGCAGGTGCGTCGCCGCCGCGCCGAGGGCGGCGCCTGACGCGCCCGACCAGGATCGAGCGTCCCCCACACCCGGACGGGCCCCCGGAGCGTCCGGGTGCTCTGGACACTCGGCGGGGATGGCGGGGCCGACGCGGGCGCGCGCCCGTCAGTCCGTCGGGCGCTGCCGCATCCGCTTGACGTCGGTGCGACGCTGCTTGGCCTGCAAGCGGCGCTCCTTCGACCCGCGGGTCGGCTTCGTCGCCCGGCGCGGCGGAGCCGGGGGCCGCACCGCCTCGGCCACGAGGGCGGCGAGCCGGGCGCGGGCCGCGTCGCGGTTGCGCAGCTGCGCCCGATGCTCGGACGCCGCGATCGTCAGCACCCCGTCGACCAGCCGGTCGCCGAGCCGCTCGAGCACGCGCTCGCGCTGCACGGTCGAGAGAGCGGCGGATGCCGCGGCATCCCACATCAGCTCCGCGCGCGAATCGGCGGTGTTCACCCCCTGACCGCCCGGGCCCGACGAGCGCGAGAAGCGCCACGAGAGCTCGGACGCGGGGATCACCAGCCCCGCGCTCACGCGCACGTCGTTCTCGGCCATGCCTCCATCATGCGCGGTCGGCGCATATCTCCTGCAGAATCCGCTGCTGCGGTGGTCTCGATGCCCCCGGCGGGACACGGCGCAGGAGTCGTGCACTGCCGGCCGCGGAACCCGCGGGCTCGCCGGCGGTGCGCTCCGCGGAGGCGGCTCGACCGGCCCGCTGCACAGCTCCTGCGCATCCGACCTCATCGAGCGGTTCAGAGTCGGGCGGCCCCCTTTCCGCAGGAGCTGTGCGCACAGCCGCCCCGTAAGCACTCCGTATGGGTCCGTGAGCGACCCGTAGGGAAAGCGTTAGGGCCCGAGGATGCCGCGGCCCGGCGGAGTTGTATCGACAGACGTGCCGCCCCGCGGCGCCCGCGGCTCGCCCGCGGTTCCGTCCCGAACCTGGAGTCGTCGTGCTCGATGTCGTCTTCCTCGCCGTGACCGCCGCGCTGTTCGCGCTGGTCGCGCTCGTCGCCAAGGGGGTCGAGAAGTTGGGCCCCGAGGCTCGTTCCTCGTCCGCCCGCCCCGCAGGACGCGGAGGCGACCGGTCATGACCTTCTTCTCGATCCTCGCCGCGGTGCTCGCGGTCGCCGCCGTCGTCTACCTCGTGGTCGCCCTCGTCCGACCGGAGAAGTTCTGACCATGGACAGCGGAAGCATCTGGTCGATCGTCCTGACCGGCCTCACCCTGGTCGTCGCGCTGGGCCTGGCCTACCGCCCGCTCGGCGATCACATCGCCCGCATCTACACCGGCGAGCGCGACCTCGCCGTCGAGCGCGGCACCTACCGTCTGATCGGCGTCGACGCCCGCAGCGCGCAGACGTGGCAGGCCTACCTGCGGTCGGTGCTGCTGTTCTCGTTCGTGAGCGTCGTCTTCGTCTACGCCCTCATGCGCCTGCAGCCGCTGCTGCCGTTCGCCCTGGGTCTCGAGGCGCCGAGCGAGGCCCTCTCGTTCAACACCGCGGTCTCGTTCGTGACCAACACGAACTGGCAGTCGTACTCCGGCGAGACCACGCTCGGGTACACCGTGCAGTTCGCCGCCCTCACCGTGCAGAACTTCGTCTCGGCCGCCGTGGGCATCGCGATCGCGATCGCCCTGGTGCGCGGCTTCGCGTACCGCCGCAGCGGCGTGATCGGAAACTTCTGGGTCGACCTGGTGCGCGGCACCTACCGACTGCTGCTGCCCTTCTCGATCGTGGCCGCGCTCGTGCTGCTCGCCGGCGGTGTCATCCAGAACCTCAACGGCTTCACGGAGGCCACGACCCTGGCCGGGGCGGCGCAGTCGATCCCGGGTGGGCCGGTGGCATCCCAGGAGGCCATCAAGCTGCTCGGGACCAACGGCGGCGGCTTCTTCAACGTCAACTCCGCCCATCCGTTCGAGAACCCGACGCCGTGGACGAACCTCTTCGAGATCTTCCTGATGCTGGTCATCCCGTTCTCGCTGCCCCGCGCCTTCGGCCGCATCGTGGGCGATGACCGCCAGGGCTACACGATCCTCGGGGTGATGGCCGCGATCTTCGTGGCATCCACGGCTCTGCTCACGTGGGCCGAGACGGTGGGGGCGGGCACCGCCCCGGGCCTCGCCGGCGGCGCGATGGAGGGCAAGGAGGTGCGGTTCGGCATCTTCGGCTCGACGCTGTTCGGCTCGACGAGCACCCTCACCTCGACCGGTGCGGTGAACTCGATGCACGACAGCTACACGGCGCTGGGCGGCATGATGCCGATGATCAACATGATGCTCGGTGAGGTCGCCCCCGGCGGTGTCGGCTCGGGCCTGTACGGCATGCTGATCCTCGCCGTGATCGCGGTGTTCGTCGGCGGCCTGCTGATCGGCCGCACGCCCGAGTACCTCGGGAAGAAGATCGGGCCGCGCGAGATCAAGCTCGCGAGCCTCTACATCCTCGTCACCCCCACCCTCGTGCTCGCCGGGACCGCCCTGAGCTTCGGGGTTCCGGCCATCCGCTCCGACGTCGAGACCACGTCGATCTGGAACCCGGGCGTGCACGGCCTCAGCGAGGTGCTCTACGCGTTCACGTCGGCGGCGAACAACAACGGCTCGGCCTTCGCGGGCCTCACCGCCAACACCCCGTGGTTCAACACCGCGCTCGGTGTGGCGATGCTGCTCGGCCGGTTCCTGCCGATCGTGTTCGTGCTGGCCCTCGCCGGCGCCCTCGCGGCCCAGGATGCCGTGCCGGCGACGGTCGGAACCCTGCCCACGCACCGCCCGCAGTTCGCGGGCCTGCTGGCCGGTGTCGCCGTGATCGTCACCGCCCTCACCTATTTCCCCGTCCTCACCCTCGGACCCCTCGCTGAAGGACTGACCCGCTGATGTCCACCCTCACCCACACCCCGGCGCCCGAAGCGTCGGCCCCCGCCTCCGATGCCCCGCGCCGCGCCTTCAGCACCGCGCAGATCGTCGCCGCCCTCCCCGGCGCGGCGAAGAAACTGAACCCGGCCGCGCAGTGGCGCAACCCCGTGATGTTCCTCGTCTGGGTCGGCGCCGCGCTGACCACCCTCATCGCGGTCGCCGAGCCGTTCCTCGGGGGTGCCGACGGCTCCCTGCCCTTCGGCTTCACCTGGGGCATCGCGATCTGGCTGTGGCTCACGGTGTTCTTCGCGAACATCGCCGAGTCGGTCGCCGAGGGCCGCGGCAAGGCGCAGGCGGCGACACTGCGCAAGACCCGCACGACGACCTCGGCGCGGCGGGTCGTCGCGTACTCCCCCACGGACCCGGGGGCGGTGAACGCCGCCACCGAGGACGTCCCCTCGGGCGACCTGCGCGTCGGCGACATCGTGCTGGTGGAGACCGGGGAGCTGATCCCCGGCGACGGCGACATCGTGCACGGCATCGCGACCGTCGACGAATCGGCCATCACGGGCGAATCGGCACCGGTGGTGCGCGAGTCGGGCGGCGACCGCAGCGCCGTCACCGGCGGTACCCGCGTGCTCAGCGACCGCATCGTCGTGACAATCACGTCGAAGCCCGGTGAGACGTTCGTCGACCGCATGATCGCGCTCGTCGAGGGCGCGTCGCGCCAGCGCACGCCCAACGAGATCGCGCTCAACATCCTGCTGGCGAGCCTGTCGATCGTGTTCGTCGTCGTCGTGCTCGTGCTGAACCCGATCGCCTCGTACGCGGCATCCCCCGTGTCGATCCCCGTGCTCGTGGCCCTGCTCGTCTGCCTGATTCCGACGACCATCGGGGCGCTGCTCAGCGCCATCGGCATCGCGGGCATGGACCGCCTGGTGCAGCGAAACGTCCTGGCGATGTCGGGACGCGCGGTCGAGGCCGCGGGCGACGTCACCACCCTGCTGCTCGATAAGACCGGCACGATCACCTACGGGAACCGTCGCGCGTCGGCCTTCGTCCCTCTCGACGGCGTCGGCGGGCCGATGCTCGCCGAGTTCGCCTCGCTGTCGTCGCAGGCCGACCCCACGCCCGAGGGCGTCTCGGTGGTCGAGCTCGCCGCGGCCCAGGGGATCGTCGCCGAGATGCCCCGCGGCGCGGAGCCCGTTCCCTTCACGGCCCAGACCCGCATGAGCGGCCTCGACCTCGCCGACGGCACGCAGGTGCGCAAGGGCGCCGCCTCGGCCGTGGTGGCCTGGCTGGCGGCATCCGGCTCCCCCGTTCCCGAGGCGCTGCGCGCGCAGCTGCAGAACGCGACGGATGCTATCTCGCAGTCGGGCGGCACGCCGCTGGTCGTCGCGACGTGGACGCCGGCGCGGGGCCCGGTGGCTTCGACGGGCTCAGCCGCCTCTGAAACCGAGGTCGCGGAGCACGCGACCGAGGTCCCTGAGCCTGTCGAAGGGACCGGAACCGGCGTCGGCCGCGTGCTCGGCGTCATCCACCTCAAGGACGTCGTCAAGGACGGCCTGCGCGAGCGCTTCGGCGAGCTGCGCGCGATGGGCATCCGCACCGTGATGATCACGGGTGACAACCCCCTCACGGCCAAGGCGATCGCCGCCGAGGCGGGCGTCGACGACTACCTCGCCGAGGCCACCCCCGAAGACAAGCTCGCCCTCATCCAGCGCGAGCAGGAGGGCGGCAACCTCGTCGCGATGACCGGCGACGGCACGAACGACGCGCCCGCCCTGGCGCAGGCCGACGTGGGTGTCGCGATGAACACGGGCACCTCGGCCGCGAAAGAGGCCGGCAACATGGTCGACCTCGACTCCGACCCGACCAAGCTCATCGACATCGTCCGGATCGGCAAGCAGCTGCTCATCACGCGCGGTGCGCTCACCACGTTCTCGCTCGCCAACGACATCGCGAAGTACTTCGCGATCATCCCGGCGATGTTCATGGGGGTGTTCCCCGGGCTCGCGGTGCTCAACATCATGCAGCTGTCGTCGCCGGCATCCGCGGTGCTCAGCGCGATCATCTTCAACGCGATCGTCATCATCGTGCTCATCCCGCTGGCCCTGCGCGGTGTGAAGTACCGCGCGGCGAGCGCGTCGAGCATCCTCAGCCGCAATCTGCTCGTGTACGGGCTCGGCGGCGTCCTCGTCCCCTTCATCGGCATCAAGCTCATCGACCTCGTCGTGAGCCTGCTCCCCGGCTTCTGAAAGGCCCCGTCATGCGCACCACCCTGCGTACCGCCGGCGTCGCCGTCCGCGCGATGCTCGTCTTCACCCTGCTCCTCGGCGTCGGCTACATGCTGCTGATCACCGCCGTCGGCCAAATCGCCCTGCCGTTCGCGGCGAACGGGTCGCTCATCAGAACGGCCGACGGGCAGGTCGCGGGTTCGCAGCTGATCGGGCAGTCCTTCACGGATGCCGACGGCAATGCCCTCCCGCAGTACTTCCAGTCCCGTCCCTCGGCCGCGGGCGACGGCTACGACTCCGCGGCATCGAGCGGGTCGAACCTCGGCCCCGAGAACGACGACCTGATCTCCTCGATCGAGGAGCGCACGGCCGCCGCGGTCGAGCTCGACGGATCGGGTGGGATCCCCGCCGATGCCCTGACCGCCTCGGCATCCGGGCTCGACCCCGACATCTCGGTCGCCAATGCCGAACGACAGGTCGCCCGCGTCGCCGAGGCCCGTGGCCTCTCGGCATCCGAGGTCGAATCCCTCGTCGATGCGCACACGATCCCGCGCGACCTGGGGTACCTCGGCGACCCCCGCGTGAACGTCGTCGCGCTCAATCGCGCGCTCGACGCGCTCTGAGAGACGAGAATCAGGGACATGCGTCTGTCACCCGCCGCCGTCGCGCCTCCCGCGCGGCGGCGGCGCCGCGCGCCCGGAGCACCCCTGCCGAGTGTCCAGGACACGCCGCGCGCCCGCCGCGGAACCGGCGTGTTCTGGACACTCGACGGGCTTCCGGCGCGGCCGAAACCGGGGAGCCTCGCGTGAAGCGCGGGCGGCTGCGCGTGCTGCTCGGTATGGCGCCGGGCGTCGGCAAGACGTACGAGATGCTCGAAGAGGGGCGCCGCCTGCGCGACGAGGGGCGCGACGTCGTCATCGCGATCGTCGAGACGCACGGTCGTCTCGCGACGGCCGCCCAGGCCGAGGGCCTCGAGGTCGTTCCGCGCCGCAGCGTCGCGCATCGCGGCGTCGCGCTCGACGAGATGGACCTGGATGCCGTGCTCGAGCGGCACCCGCACATCGCGCTGGTCGACGAGCTCGCGCACACCAACGCGCCCGGCTCACGTCACGATAAACGCTGGAGAGACGTCGAGAAGCTGCTCGACGCGGGCATCGACGTCATCACGACCGTGAACGTGCAGCACATCGACTCCCTCAACGCCGTCGTCGAGAAGATCACCGGCGTGACCCAGCGCGAGACGGTCCCGGATGCCGTGGTGCGCGCCGCCGACCAGATCGAGGTCGTCGACCTCGCACCGCAGTCCTTGCGCGACCGCCTCGCGGCCGGCTCGGTGTATCCGGCCGAGCGCATCGACGCGGCCCTGTCGAACTACTTCCGCCTCGGCAACCTGACGGCGCTGCGGGAGCTCGCGCTGCTGTGGCTCGCCGACGAGGTGGACTCGGCGCTCCAGCGCTACCGCTCCGAGCACGGCATCGAGGGGTCGTGGCAGGCGCGCGAGCGCGTGGTCGTGGCCCTCACCGGCGGCCCCGAGGGCGAGACCCTGCTGCGCCGCGGCGCGCGCATCGCCGCCCGATCGGCGGGCGGCGAGCTTCTCGCCGTGCACGTGTCGACGCAGGACGGCCTGCGCGCCAGCGCCCCCGGTGCCCTCGCCGAGCAGCGCGCGCTCGTCGAGACCCTCGGCGGCAGCTACCACCAGGTGGTGGGCGACGACCCCGCCACTGCGCTCGTCGACTTCGCGCGATCGGTGAACGCCTCGCAGCTCGTCATCGGTGTGAGCCGCCGCGGACGCCTGGCCACCGCCCTCACCGGTCCCGGCATCGGCGCGACCGTCATCCGCCTTTCGGGCGACATCGACGTGCACATCGTCAACCACGCGCGCGCGGGCGGGCGCTTCGCCCTCCCCCGCCTGACCGGCCCCGCGCTCAGCGCGAAGCGTCGCATCCTGGGCTTCGTGGCCGCCCTCGCGGGCGGACCGCTCATCTCGCTGCTGCTGCTGTCGACGGGGTCCGACGACTCCATCACGACCGACGTGCTGGCCTACCAGCTGCTCGTGGTGATCGTCGCGCTCATCGGCGGCATCTGGCCGGCGGTCTTCGCGGCGGTGCTGTCGGGGGTGACGCTGGACTTCCTCTTCATCCAGCCGCTGTACACGGTCACGATCTCCGACCCCGTGCACGCGATCGCGCTGGGGCTGTACGTGATCATCGCGATGCTCGTGAGCATCGTCGTCGACCAGGCCGCCCGACGCGCCCGCGCGGCCCGCCGCGCCGCGGCGGAGGCCGAGCTGCTGGCGACCGTCGCCGGCAGCGTGCTGCGCGGCGAGAGCGCCGTTCCCGCGCTGGTCAGCCGTGCCCGCGAGGCGTTCGGACTCGCCGGCGTGCGACTCGTGGCATCCGACGGATCAACCCTGGCCACCGACGGCGAGCCCGTTCGCGACGGACGCTCGACCATCGTGCCCGTGGGCGACGACCGCGCGCGCCTCGAACTGCACGGGCGCGACCTGGATGCCGGAGAACGGCGCCTGCTCGACGTCGTCATCGCGCAGCTCGCCGCCGCCCTCGAACGCACCGACCTGGCCGAGACCGCGGCCGAGGCGGGGGCACTGGCCGAGACCGACCAGGTGCGCAGCGCCCTGCTGTCGGCCGTGAGCCACGATCTACGTCGCCCGCTCGCCGCCGCCGTCGCCTCCCTCGGGGGCCTGCGGGCGGCCGGCGACAACCTCTCCGACGACGATCGCCGCGAACTGCTCGAGACCGCCGACGAGAGCCTCGCGACGCTGTCGGCGCTGGTCACCGACCTGCTCGACGTCAGTCGCGTGCAGGCCGGGGTGCTCGCCGTGTCGCTCACCGAGGTGGATGCCGCCGGCGTCGTGCTCGCGGCCCTCGACGAGCTCGATCTGGGCCCGGATGCCGTCGAGCTGGCCCTCGACGCCGATCTGCCGCCGCTGCGGGCCGACCCCGTGCTGCTGCAGCGCGTGCTCGTGAACGTGCTCGCCAACGCCGACCGCTACACGCCCGCGGGCCGGCGCGTGCGTATCGCGACGAGCCGCTTGGGTGGCACGGCCGAGATCCGCGTGATCGATCACGGTCCCGGCATCGCCGCCGACCGCCGCGAAGACATGTTCTCGCCGTTCCAGCGCCTCGGCGACACCGACAACACCGCGGGCCTCGGCCTCGGACTCGCGCTGTCGCGCGGCTTCGCCGAGGGCATGGGCGGAACCTTGACCCCCGAGGACACCCCCGGCGGGGGCCTGACGATGGTCGTGGCGCTGCCGGTGGCCCCGGACCGGCCGGTCGACGACCCGTACACGAGCCGTGCCGCAGCGGGTCTCGGCGCCCAGGCCGCGGCATCCGGATCCCGAGAGGACGCAGCGTGAAGGTACTGATCGCCGACGACGATCCCCAGCTCGTCCGCGCCCTGCGCATCACCCTCGCCGCGCACGGCTACGACGTCGTCGCCGCGGCCGACGGCGCCGCGGCCATCACGCTCGCCGCGCAGGCGCATCCCGACATCGTGCTGCTCGACCTCGGGATGCCGCACCTCGACGGCGTGCAGGTGATCCAGGCGCTGCGCGGGTGGACGACGGCCCCGATCATCGTCGTGTCGGGCCGCACGGGCTCGGCCGACAAGGTCGAGGCGCTCGACGCCGGCGCCGACGACTACGTGACCAAGCCGTTCCAGATCGACGAGCTCCTCGCACGACTGCGCGTGCACGCGCGGCGCACGGCGCACTCGACCGGGGAGTCGATGGTGCGCTTCGGCGACGTCGAGGTCGACCTCGCGGCGAAGGCGGTGCTGCGGGCGGGAGCCCGCGTGCACCTCACCCCGACGGAGTGGCGGATGCTGGAGTTCCTGGCCCGCAACCCCGGCTCCCTCGTCACGCGACAGACCCTGCTGAAGGAGATCTGGGCCAGCGAGCAGGTCGCCGACAGCGGCTATCTGCGGCTGTACATGTCGCAGCTGCGCAAGAAGCTCGAAGCCGACCCCTCGAACCCGGTCCACCTGCTGACGGAGCAGGGGATGGGGTACCGGCTGGTGGTGTGACTCCGGCGGAAGCCGTCCCGTCCCGCCACCGCTTGTGTCGCGTCCGCACCGCGAGGCCGGTCCTCAGGAGCGCGGCTCGACCTCGACCGCATCCGGGGCCTCCGCAGCCTCGAACTCCGCCTGCACGCGTGCGCAGCCGCAGGCGAAGACGATCGAGTGCAGCAGCATCAGCGCACCTCGCCGACCGTGTGGCATCCGGGGCAGGGGAAGGCGATGCGGTCGCCCACACGCATGTCGCCGGGTAGGACGACGGTGCCGCACGGGTTGTCCCCGTGCGCATCGAGCACGGTGAAGGGCTCGTCGTACGCGTGCGACACCCGCCCGAGCAGCCGGGCCTCGCGCCAGACCGCCTCGAGGCCCGCGACGCAGGCGTCCAGGCGGAGCGTCGCGGGCGTGGCATCCACCACCGTCGCGACCACGACGGTCGTCGACAGCACGGTGGATGCCACCCCGCCCGACGCCGGGATCACCGCGGGGCCCGTGCACACGCACGGCGTGCCGCAGATCTCGGCGTATCGGGCGACCGACATCGCCCGCACGGTCACATCGTCGAGCGTGGGGACCGAGCCGGCGGGCCAGGCCGCCGCGTCGAAGGGCGCCGGGATGCTGGCGCGGAGGGTGGGGAGCAGGGCCGTGAGGGTCATGGCATCCGGTCTACGCCGCGAACGGGCGCCGATCCGCCGCCCTCACGGTTTCCGAACGGCCGCCGCGGCGGTTCTCACTGTTCGCCTACGGCAGGCTCAGTTCAAGACGGACGGTACCTCGGCCCAGACCGCGCGATCCGCGACCGAGGGAGCCGCCGGGATGCGCCCCTCACCGTCCGGCTCGGGGATCGCCGACAGCAGGGCGCGCGTGTAGGGATGCCGCGGCTGCGCCCACAGGTCGGAGGTCGGCCCCGATTCCAGGACGCGCCCGCCGAACATGACGTGCGTGCGATCGGCGATGCGCCGGACGACCGCGAGGTCGTGCGAGATGAACAGCATCCCGGCGCCCGCCTCGGCGACCAGGTCGCGCATGAGCGCGGCCACGCTCGTCTGCGTCGACGCGTCGAGGGCCGAGATCGGCTCGTCGGCGACGAGCAGCGACGGACGCGCGGCGAGGGCGCGTGCGATCGCGAGGCGCTGCTTCTGACCGCCCGAGAACTGATGCGGAAAACGAGTGGCGACGGCGGCCGGCAGCCCCACGCGCTCGAGCCATTCCTCGACGCTCGATCCGGCCGCCCCGCGCGCGCGAGCGGTCGCGATGCCGTCGGCGATCTGATCGCCGACCCGTCGGCGCGGGTTCAGCGAGGTCGACGGGTCTTGGAACACCATCTGGATGCGGGTGAGCGCCCTCGCGCGTCGGCGCAGCCCGAGCGGGGCGACGGGCTCACCCTGGAACAGCACGGTGCCACCGGCGGTCTTCTCGATGCCGACCACGGCACGCGCGAAGCTCGACTTGCCGCTGCCCGACTCCCCCACCAGCGCCACGGTCTCGCCCGGGGCGACCCGCAGCGAAACCTGGTCGACGGCGACCACGGGCGGAGTCCCCGGGTAGCGCACCGTGACGCTCTGCGCGTCGAGGACGGCGGTGTCAGTCATCGATCTCGCCCTTCGTCGCGGCATCCGGAATCTCGATCTTCGACCCCGGCAGCGCCGCCAGCAGTGCACGCGTGTAGGCATGCCGGGGGTCGCGGAAGAGGGTCTCACGGTCGGCGCGCTCGACGATGAGCCCGTCCTTCATCACGGCCACCTCGTCGGCGATCGCGCTCATCACGCCGAGGTCGTGCGTGACGAGCAGGACCGCGAGGCGGCGCTCGGTCGCCAGATCGCGCAGCAGTTGCAGGATGCCGGCCTGCACGGTCACATCGAGGGCGGTGGTCGGCTCGTCGGCCAGCAGCACCTCCGGGTCGCACGCGAGGGCGCACGCGATCGCGATGCGCTGGCGCTGACCGCCGGAGAACTGGTGCGGGTAGCGTCCGAGGGCTTCCGCGGGGCGCGGCACCTGCACGGTCTGCAGCAGCTCCTCGGCCCGCGCGCGAGCGGCCTTGCCCTTCAGCCCGAGGTGCACGCGCAGGTGGTCGGTGAGTTGGCGACCGACCGTCAGCTGCGGGTGCAGCGACGACGACGGGTCCTGGAAGACCATCGCGATGCGTTTCCCGCGAATGCGGTTGAGCGCGCGCCGACCGAGCCCGAGGATTTCATCGCCGGCGAGCAGGATCGAGCCCCCGGTACGCGCCTGCCGCGGCAGCAGCCCGAGCACGGCGAGGGAGGTGAGCGTCTTGCCCGACCCCGACTCTCCGGCGAGGCCGTGGATGCGACCCGCTTCGAGCTCGAGGGAGACGCCGCGCACCAGCGGGCGGCCGATGTCGATCGTCAGGTCGCGGATGGAGAGGGCGCTCACGCGGCCACCCCCGTCGCCGAGGCCTGGTGGTCGGCCTGGCGCTCGTGCGTGATCTCCGCCGTCGGGTCGAGCACGTCGCGCATCGCATCGCCGAGGAAGTTGAAGGCCAGCACGACCGTGAGGATGGCCAGGCCCGGGAACACTCCCAGCCACCAGGCGTCGAAGTTCTGCATCGCACCCGAGATCATCGACCCCCACTCGGCCGTCGGCGGCTGCGCGCCCAGGCCCAGGAACGACAGGCCCGACAGCAGAAGGATCGCCGCGCCGATGTCGAGGGTCGCGAGCACGAGCACGGGGCCGGCGATGTTCGGGAGGATGTCGACGAAGAGCGTCCGCAGCGGCGAGTGGCCGAGCAGGCGCCCCGCGATGACGTAGTTCTGTCCGCGGAGTCCGAGCACGATGCTGCGGGTCACGCGCGAGTACTGCGGCCAGGACACCACGATCGCCGCGATCACGGCGTTGAACAGCGAAGGCCCCAGCGAGGCGGTGACGACCATGGCCAGGATGACGGTGGGGAAGGCCATGAAGAGGTCGGTGATGCGCATGAGGGTCTCATCGACCCACCCGCCGAAGTAGCCGGCGACCGAGCCGACGACCGTACCGATGATCATCGCCGCGATCACGAGCATGAGAGCCAGCGGGAGGCTGACGGTGGCGCCGGTCATCAGTCGCGAGAAGATGTCGCGTCCGTTGCCGTCGGTGCCCAGCAGCGTGTCGACGCCGGGCTCCTGCAGGCGCGGCAGCACCTGCGCGTTCGGACCGAACGGCACCCACCACTGCGCGGTGAAGGCCACCACGATCCAGGCGCCGGCGATGATCGAGCCGATGATCCCGAGAGGCGTGCGCCAGGCGCGGGGCCAGCGGAAGCGGAGTCGTCCGCGCCTCGACGCGGCGGCGAGGTGGCTCATGCGATCCTCACTCTCGGGTCGAGCACGCCGTAGAGCAGGTCGACCACGAAGTTGATGAGCAGGTAGATCAGGCCCACGACGAGACCGACGCCCATGATCCCGGGCAGATCGAGATTGGCGGCGGAGTTGTAGGCGTAGGTGCCCAGCCCCGGCCAGGCGAAGACCGATTCGACCAGGACGGTGCCCGACAGCAGCGCGCCGAACGCGACGCCGACGACGGTGAGGATGGGCAGCGACGCCCCGCGCAGCACGTAGTCGAGGATGATCCGCATCGCGGGGAGCCCCTTCGCGCGGGCGGCGCGGACGTAGTCGCTGCCGAGCACCTCCAGCACCGAGGTGCGGATGAAGCGGGTGAGCAGACCGATCGTCACGAGGGAGAGCACCATGACCGGAAGGGCGAGGTGCGCGAGGGCATCGAAGAAGCCGACACCGTCTCCGTTGAGGAGGTAGTCGACCGTGTACAGCCCGGTGACCCGCGGGGGCGGGGTGATGGCGGGCGAGATGCGGCCCGAGCCGGGCGCGATGCGCAGCTCGAGGAAGAACACGTAGAAGCTGACCAGTGCCAGCCAGAAGGTGGGCACGCTGAGGCCGATGAGCGTGACGACGCGGATCACCTGATCGGACACGAGCCCGCGGCGGTAGGCCGCGAGGGTGCCGAGCACGATGCTGACGACGAGGCTCAGGACGATCGCGCCGATGGCGATCTCGATCGTGGCGGGGACCGCCGTGGCGAGATCGCTGGTGACCGGGCGACCGGTCACCAGCGAGGTGCCGAGATCTCCGCGCAGCAGGTTCCCCATGTAGATGACGTACTGCACGACCGCGGGCTGATCGAGCCCCTGCTCGCGGATGAAGGCCTCGCGGGTCGCCGGGTTCTGCGAGGCGCCCTCGCCGAGGGCGGCCGAGACCGGGTCGCCGGGGACCAGGTTGGTGAGCGCGAACGTCACCACGGTCACGCCCACCAGCAGGATGAGGGAGGTCCCCGCGCGGCGCAGCAGGTAGCCGATCAGGGGCGATCGGCGACGCGCCCGCCGCTGCGCCGGCTGTGTCGTCATGAGGGTCCCGCTCAGCCGGCCGGCGTGATCTCGGCGATGTCCATCTCCCAGACCGAGTTGTACACGGCACCCGTGACGGTGTTCGCGGTCGCGATGTTGCGGCCGGGGATGATGAGCGGCACGAACGGCCCCTCGGCCTGCATGGCCTCGGCGAAGTCGGTGAAGGCAGCGGTGCGCGCGGACGCATCGGTGGCCGAGGCGGCGTCTGCGGCGATCTTCGCGATGGTCGGGTTCGCCTCCGCGGTCCAGCCGGAGCGCAGGCCCACCTTCAGGCCGGGGCCGAAGGGGAGGAAGTTCGCGGAGTCGGCGTAGTCCGGACCCCAGAACCACAGGCCGAAGCCCTCGGTGCCGCCGACGTAGGCGTCGAGCTCGGTCGCGAAGGGAGCGGGGGCGAGCTCCACCGCGATGCCGGCATCCTTCAGCTGCGACTGCACCCGCTCGGCGAGAGGGGTGAACTCGACGCCGCCGACCGGGTAGTCGTTCGGGAACTGCAGACGCAGCGTCTGTCCCGCGTAGCCGGCCTCGGCCAGCGCCGCCTTACTCTTGGCGAGGTCCTGGGTGACGCCGGAGTCCAGCGCCCCCTCGAAGCCCAGCGGAATCACTCCGGTGGCCTGCGCGGCGCCCGCGCCGGCCAGCTCCAGCAGTGCGTCGTAGTCGAGGGCGTAGCGGATGGCCTCGGCCATCTTGACGTTCGCGAGGTCGCCGGCGACCGCGGGCGACTGGTTGAGCAGCAGGAAGATCGTCTGACCCGAGGGCACCGAGTCGACCGTCAGCGAGTCGCCGAGGCCCGAGACCTGGTCGCCGTTGAGGTCCATGGCGACCATGGAGTCGCCACCCTTGAGGTTCGCCAGCTGCGTGGCGCTCTCGGTCACGTTGCGCACGACGACACGGGAGAAGTCCGACTTCTCGTCACCGTTGTAGGCGTCGTTGCGCGTCAGCACGACCTGCGACGAGAGGTCGAGGGTGTCGAGCACGAACGGGCCCGAGCCTGCCGAGGCACCGTCGAGGTACTTCTGCGCCGAGTCGGAGCCGTCGGTGCTGCCGCCGTTCTCCTTCACGACGTCGGAATTGACGATGCCGAGCGCGGGGTTGGCGAGGATCGCGGGGAGCTGCAGCAGCGGCGTCTGCGACGTGAACGTGATCGTCTTGTCGTCGACCTCGGCGATGGTGAGGCCGCCGAGCAGGAAGTTCGGCTTGGCGTCGGCCATGCCCTGGATGCGCTGCAGACTGAACACGACGTCCTTCGCCTCGATCGGCGAGCCGTCGGAGAAGACGCGGTCGCCCTCGAGCGTGAAGGTGAACTCCGTCGCGGCATCGTTCTGCGTCCAGGAGGCGAGTCCCGGGACGGGCGTGGAGACATCGGACCCGTCGAAGTCGACGAGGGTCTCGTAGATCGCCTTGGCGATCATGTTGCCGGTCGGGTCGTACGTGTGGCCCGGGTCGGCGGTCTCGATCGAGAATGCGGTGTCGATGACCAGCGACTGGTTGCCTTGGCCGCCGCCGCCGTTGGTGTTCGCCGAGTTGCCCCCGGTGCACCCGGCGAGCGCGAACAGCGCGACCGCTCCGATCGCGAGAACCGACGTGGTGCGACGTGACGACATGGGGGCCTCCGGAGCCGAGGAGTACATTCGGGAAAGTCGTCGGACAAGTGGACGACCGGGTTTAGATTCGCACCTTATGCGACGATGTGTCCAGCGATGTTACACAGAGGCGTCGGTCCGTCCAGAGAATGACCACCTTGGAGCAGAATGTCCAGCAATGATGCGGAACCCTCGAGGGATTCTGGACGAAGTGGCACGCCTTTGGACGATACGGCGTACAAAATCCTCGCCGTCCTCCGAGATAACGGTCGCATTTCGATAGCCGCTCTCGCCGAGAAGGTCGGAATCTCGCGCGCCAACGCCTACACGAGGGTCGAGGCGCTGGTTCAGGACGGGGTCATCACGGGCTTCAGCGCCCAGGTCGACCACGCCCGGGCGGGGCTGTCGATCGGCGCCCTGGTGTTCGTCACGGTCATGCCACAGGCCTGGGCGTCGTTCCGCGATCGGGTCGTGGAGATGCCCGACGTCGAGTGGTGCGCGATCACGACGGGAGAGCACGACGCGATGCTGCTGATCCGCGCCGTCGACGTCAGCGGCGTGCACGAGTTCTCGACCGGCGTCATCGCCCAACTGCCCGAGGTGCGCACCGTCGTGAGCGTCGTGGTGCTGGACGAGGTCATCCGCCGCCCGTACCTTCTGCCGGGCGATCTGCCCGACCGCACGGCGACCAACACCCTGCTCGGGATGACGCGCTGGACCCCCGCCACCCCGGGCCGCGACACCCTGCCGCCGCGCTGACTCAGACCGGGATCTCCTCGCAGACGCTCAGCTGCGGGGCGCCGTGCATCTCGTAGTGCTCGACGAGCCGGATGCCGCCGCCCTCGGTGAGTTCGAGGTCGCTCTCGCCGTCTCCGGTGACCACGGTGCCGTCGGCCACGAGCACGTGCACGAACGAGACCCAGATCTTGTCAGCCGTGCGGGTTCCGACGAACTTGCCGAAGGTCACGGTGTCGCCCTCGTAGCCGCCCCAGATCGCTCCGTCCCGTTCGAAGTACTCGAAGACGCTGGGGGCATCGGGATCGACGACCGAAGTGGTGGAGGACACCATGCGGAATCGGCGGCCGTCGAGAGAGGGGAGCGTCGCAGTCATCTGTCGATTATGGGGGGCGCCGCCGACGTCGTCCGCTCGTCCGCGGGCTCCATCCCACCCGGCTCCCACTCACCCCGCGCCGCGTAGCCTGGAAGCGTGACCCTCCCCTTCGACGTCGACGCCGTTCGCGCCGACTTCCCGATCCTCGAGACCGAGGTCGACGGCCACCCGCTCGTCTACCTCGACTCCGCAGCGACGAGCCAGAAGCCGCGCGCGGTGCTCGACGCCGAGCGCGACTTCCTCGAGCGCGCGAACTCCGCCGTGCACCGCGGAGCGCACACGCTCGCCGCCGAGGCGACGGAGCTGTTCGAAGACGCCCGCGTGACGGTCGCCGAGTTCGTCGGCGCCGAGCCCGAGCAGCTGGTCTGGACGAGCGGAGCGACCGCGGGTCTCAACCTCGTCGCCGGCTCCCTCGGCTACGCCGGGCGCCTGCGCGAGGGCGACGAGATCGTCGTCACCGAGGCCGAGCACCACGCCAACCTCATCCCCTGGCAAGAACTCGCCGCCCGCACGGGCGCGCGCCTGCGCCACATCCCGGTCCTCGACGACGGCACGCTCGACATGCGCGCCGCCGCCGACCTGATCAGTGCGCGCACGAAGGTCGTCGCGTTCCCGCACGTGTCCAACGTGCTCGGCATCGTGAATCCGGTCGCGAAGCTCGTGACGCTCGCGCGCGGCGTCGGCGCACTGACGGTGCTCGACGCCTGCCAGTCGGCACCGCACCTCGCGCTCGACCTGCCGGTATCCGGGGTCGACCTCGCCGTGTTCTCGGGGCACAAGATCCACGGACCGTACGGCATCGGCGCCCTGTGGGGTCGCGACGAGGTGCTCGAGTCCCTGCCGCCGTTCACCACGGGCGGTTCGATGATCACCACCGTCACCCTCGACGCGGCCGAATACCTCCCGCCGCCGCAGCGCTTCGAGGCGGGCACGCAGCCCGTGTCGCAGGCCGTGGCCCTCGCCGCGGCGGTGCGATGGCTCGGCGAGCACGACCTCGACGCCGCGCGCGCGCACGAGGCGGAGCTCGAGAAGCGCATGCGCGAGGGGCTGCGCTCGATCGCCGGCATCCGACTGCTCGGAGACACGGATGCCGCCGAGCGCGTCGCCCTGCAGGCCTTCGAGGTCGAGGGGGTGCACGCGCACGACGTGGGCCAGTTCCTCGATGCGCGTGGCGTCGCCGTGCGCGTCGGGCACCACTGCGCGCAGCCGCTGCACCGCCGCTTCGGGATGACCGCCTCGGTGCGCGCGAGCGCCGCGATCCACACGACCGAGGCCGAGGTCGACACCTTCCTCGACGCCGTCGCGGGCGTCCGCGGCTTCTTCGGAGTCGACGCATGAGCGGTCTCGAGTCGCTGTACCAGGAGCTCATCCTCGACCACGCCAAGAACCGCCGCGGCTTCGGCCTCGCCGAACCCGGCGCCCGCAGCGCGACCGTGCATCAGCGCAACCCCGTCTGCGGCGACGAGATCACGCTGCGCGTCGACGTCGAGGGCGACCGCGTGGCATCCGTCACCTGGGAGGGGGCGGGCTGCTCGATCTCGCAGGCCTCGGCGTCGATGCTCGTCGCCCTGCTACGGGAGGACGGCGGAGACGAGGGGATGCCGCGCGCCGACGCCGAGACCCTGATCGCGTCGTTCCGCGAGGCGCTGCGCTCGCGCGGCAAGACGCCCCTCGACGAGGAGACCTTCGCCGACGCCGCAGCGCTGTCCGGCGTCTCGAAGTACACCGCGCGCGTGAAGTGCGCGATGCTCGCGTGGGTCGCGCTGGAAGAGGGGCTGCGGCAGGCCTGACCCGCGGCGGCCCCCCGCCACTGCGCACCCTCAGCGATCCGCGCACCCTCAGCGGCATCCCGGGCTTCCCGACTGACCGAACGCCGGTCGCGCACCGAGCGCCGCCCACCGGCCCGTCGCCGCACGCCGCACAACGTCAGCGATCCGCCCAACCTCAGAGGCATCCCGGGCTTCCCGACTGACCGGACGCCGATCGCGCACCGAGCGCCGACCCATCGCCGCACGCGCACCCTCAGCGATCCGCGCACCCTCAGCGGCATCCCGCCCCTCGCACCTCACCGAGCGCCGATCTCCCACCCGGTGCAAGGCGGACCCTCCCCCGCCGCCGGCTCCTGCGCTACCCTGCCGACTGACCCACGGAAGGACGGATGACATGGCCACCGGATTCAGTGCAGAAGAACGCGCGGCGATGAAGCAGCGGGCCGAGGAACTCCAGTCCATGAAGGGCCTCAAGGGTCTGGCGAAGCTGCAGAAGGAGAACGAGGCCTGCCTCGAGGCGATCGAGAAGCTCGAGGGCGTCGACCGCGCGGTGGCCGAGCGCCTGCACGTCATCGTGCTCGGGGAGGCTGCGCACCTGACGCCCAAGACGTACTACGGCTTCCCGGCCTACGCCAAGGACGGCAAGGTCGTGGTGTTCTACCAGCCGGCGTCGAAGTTCAAGACCCGCTACGGCACGGTCAGCTTCGACGACAGCGCCCAGCTCGACGACGGACCCATGTGGCCGGTGTCGTTCGCGGTGGTCGAGGTCACGGCCGAGGTGGAGCAGCGCATCCGCGAGGCGGTGCGCCGCGCGGCTCCGGCCTCCTGATCACGGCCCAGAGCGCGGGTTCGGGCGTCTCGGCCCCACCGCCGCCGCCACGCCGCATCCGGCCCCATCGCCGCCCGTGGCCCGCTGCGACCCGCACAACTCCTGCAAGCACGCCGTCCTCCGCCACTCGCGCCTGCCGGGGCGCCGATCTGCAGGAGGTGTGCGCCGCACGGCATCCGCCCCGGGTAGCGCGACCCGCCTGGCCGCCCCACCATCCGCCCGCGGGCGCACGGCCGACACGACTCCTGCAGAACCGGCGGCACCGCGGGCTTCTTCCGCTCATCCGCGCCCGCTCTGCAGGAGTCCTGCACGAGCCGCCCCGTCCGTCAGCCGAGGACGACGTGCTCCATCCGTCGGAAGCTCTCCTCCATGCCGTCGACCATGCCCGTGGCGAGCACGGCGTCGCGAGTGGCGGCATCCGGATACTCGATCAGCAGCGTCACCAGCGTCGCGCCGTCCTCCTCGTAGAGCGAGAGGTCGTTGGTCGTGGTCGGCAGGTCGGTGCCGGTCATGTGCTCGGTCTGCACCATGCGGCGCGGCTCGTCGAGCAGCAGGATCTCGCCGTCGAAGCCGAACGCCTCCCCCTCGGTGCCCCGCTCGGGCTCCCACGCGATGCGGTAGCGGCCGCCCTCGACGCGGTCGACCTCGCTGACCGACATGCGCCAGCCGTCGGGGCCGAGCATCCAGCGCCGCATGAGGTCGGGGTCGAGGTGCGCGCGCCAAACGAGTTCGCGCGGTCCCTCGATGAGCCGGGTGATGCGCACGTGCTGGTCGTCGAGGATCTCGAGCTGCGTCCCCTTGCCCTGCGCGAACTCCCGCAGCCCCTGCAGCACCGCGTCGAGCTGGTTCATCGCGAGGGTCGAGCCCTCGACGGCGCCCATGGCGATGAGCTGCTCGAGGGCGTCGAGCGAGTCGAAGTACGTGACGTTCGTGAGGCGGGCGCCGGCCTCGGTCGCCTCGAAGGCGAAGGTCATGCGCATCGACGGCATCCCGGGGACGGCCTCTCCCCCTTCGTCGACGAAGGAGTCCACGACCTCGAACCCGCGCGGCGCCTCGATGTCGACGAACCGCCAGCTGCCGCGGGCCACCTCGCCGCCGGCGCTGCGCATCTCGTACCGGGCGCGCCCACCCGCCTCGAACGCGAACGAGGTGAACGTCGCCGGCCACCCCGGAGGACCCCAGAAGCGCTCGAGCTGACGCGGGTCGGTGAACGCGGCCCACACCCGCTCGGGGCCGACCGGGAAGTCGGCGACCAGGGTCATGGTGAGCGCTTCGGCGTCGCTCTCGACGGACGTGACGGGCATGGACGTACTCCTTCGTCGGTTCAGGGCGTGGGGGTGTCGGGCGGGGGGCTGGATGCCGCGGAAGCGGTCGTCCCGCGGTGCGGGGCTGCGTCGCCCGCTCAAGGCGCCCCGACGGCGGACGAGTCGGCGGGGGATGCCGTGGCATCCGGGTCCGCGTCGAGCAGCGCGTCGAGCCGGTCGATGCGCCCGCGCCACAGGTCTTCGTACGAGCGGAGCAACCGCTGGGCCCGGGCGATCATCGCGGGGTCGGCACGCACGAGTCGCACCCTCCCCTCCGCGCGCTTGGTGATGAGCCGCGCCTCGGCGAGCACGGCGATGTGCTTCGACACCGCCGCGAACGACATCGCGTACGCCGCGGCGAGCTGCGTCACCGACTGCTCGGCGACGAGCGTGCGCCGCACGATGTCGCGCCGCGTGGCATCGGCGAGGGCGTGGAACACCCGGTCGATGTCGGCGTCCGTCTGTTGTTCAACCATTTGGTTGCACGTTAGCGCGTGCCTGCTCTGTGGGCAAGAGCCGTCTCGACGAACGCAGAGAGCCGCGCCCGATGTCACCAACCGTTCACCTCGACCGAGCAGGATGACGAGATCATGACCCGCCCCGCCGTCCTCTTCGTCTGCGTCCACAACGCCGGACGCTCGCAGATGGCCGCCGGCTATCTGCAAGAGCTCGCCGGCGACCGCATCGATGTGCTCTCGGCCGGATCCGCGCCGAAGGACTCGATCAACCCGATGGCGATCGCCGCGATGGCCGAAGAGGGCATCGACATCTCGGCCAACGAGCCGAAGATCCTCACCGTCGACGCGGTCAAGACCTCCGACGCCGTCATCACGATGGGCTGCGGCGACGCGTGCCCCATCTTCCCCGGCAAGCGCTACGAGGACTGGGACCTCGACGACCCCGCCGGTCAGGACCTCGATGCCGTGCGCCGCATCCGCGACGAGATCAAGACGCGGGTCGAGGGGCTGATCGCGAGCCTGTCCGGGGCCTGACGTCCGGGGACTTCACCCTCGTAAGCAAAGGCTAAATGTCTAGCCTTTGCTTACGAGACCGTCGATCAAACCCTCCAGCGGTCCGTCCGGCAGCACGACCCACCCCTCCCGCCGCGCGACGGCGAGCATCTCGGGTGCCGGGGATGGGAACTGCCCGAGGGCTCCGGCGCGCGTCGCGAGCGCGGCGATGACCGCATCGAACGCGTCGGCCTTCCGAACGGCCAGCGGGGCGAAGCCGCCGACGTCGAACCAGGGTGCGCGCTCGCGCAGCGCATCGAGGAGGATCGCCCGGCGGGCGGCATCCACCCGATACCCGGCGGTGTCGAAGCCCCACAGCCGCAACGAGCCACCGGGGTAGACCTCGAAGAGGCGCCCCTCGGCGGCGCGGTCGACGGGGAATCCCACGGCGGCGAGTCGGCGGAGGAGACCCGCGCCGCGCAGGGCCGTGACGCCGAGCCGGTCGGTCGAGACGCTCAGGGGCCAGCGCCCGATGCGCTCGCGCACGACGTGGTCGGTGTGGCGGTAGACGAGCGGCCGACGCCAGTCGGCGTGGCCCTCGACCGGCCCGAGCAGCGGATCGGTGGCGGCATGGTGCGCGCCGATGAAGTCGACGAACGCGTCGGGCCAGCCGAGCGGGCAGTCCACGCCGAGCCACGCCTCGCCGGAGCGGACGGATGCCACGATGTCGGCATCCGTCATCCCGATGTCGAGGCGCTCGAGCACGGCACGATCCCGCGTCCAGGTGATCTCGGCGAGCGCGGTGCCGGGCGCTCCCGCGGCGAGGTCGACTCCGACGGTTCTCATCGGGAGGAGCCTACGTCGGGTGCGACGGGAAGGGGCCCGGACCACCGCGAGGTGGCCGGGCCCCTTCCCCGGAGGATCGTTCAGCCGAGGAACGGCAACACGAAGAGCGCGATGGTGATGACGGGTCCGATCACGACCATCGACAGGCCCCAGATGGTGAGGTGCTTGTACAGGCGCGACCGTTCGCTCTCATGCGCCGAGGCGACGATCGTGGCCCCCGTCGTGCCGAACGGCGCGCAGTCGACCAGCGAGGCCGAGATGGCGAGCGCATAGATGAAGCCGGTCATCTCGAGGCCCCCGCCGGGCAGCAGCAGCGGAACGGCGAGCGGAACCAGCGCGCCGATGATGCCGATCGTCGAGGCGAAGGCCGAGACGAGACCGGCGATGATGCACAGCACCAGCGCGGCGATGAGCGGCTCGTTCACCGATCGCGCGAACTCGCCGAGCTGATCGATCGCGCCGAGACGGGTCAGCACACCGACGTAGGTGATGATGCCGCCGAGCAGCAGGATCGTGTTCCAGTCGACCTTCGCGAGGCCCTCTCGACCGGCCTTCGGGTTCATGAAGGCGAGCAGCACGGCAAGGGTCAGCGCGACGGCGCCGAGGTTGAGGTCGATGTCGTTCAGCGTGAGGGTGAAGAAGGCGATGACGAGCACGGGGATCGAGATCAGCGTCATCAGCTGGTAGCCGGTGAGTTTCTGCGTCACGGTCTGTTCGAGCAGGGCCGTGCCGCCGCCGCGGGGGCGCGTGCCGAAGCCGGTGCCCGCGACGCCGTCGGTCGCCCTGGTACCGAGGTCACCGGATGCCGACTTAGCGGCGCGACCGCGGGCGATGAGCTCGCGTCCACCGAACATGAAGAAGGCGACGGCGACGATCACGGTGTTGATGCCGACTGAGAGGCCGAACATGAGAGCGGCGTTGTAGGGGATGCCGGCCGAGGTCGCGACCGTGAGCACGGTGATACCCACGATGCTCGTGGGGGCGAGGGCTCCGCCGACGATCGCCGAGCTCATTGCGATGCCCATCATCGTGGAGTGGATGCGGTGCTTGTGCGCGAGGCTCATCGCGATGGGCACGAGGGTGAAAGCCGCGTGCGAGGTGCCGAGGCAGGCCACGAGCGTGCCGACGGCGAACATCGCCCAGGGGATGAGGGCGACGCGGTCGCCGATGAGGCGCACCGACTTGTCGACCAGCCAGTCGATCGTGCCGACGGCGCGGGCGATGCCGAACAGGTAGGTGATGCCGAGCAAGATGAGCAGGGCATCGACGGGGAAGCCGCCGAGCACGTCGTCGAGCGACTCCCCGACGAGGAGTACGCCGATGACGCAGGCCGCCACGAGGGCGAGGGCGCCCATGTGCACGTTGCGGATCGCCGAGATGGCGAAGACCGCGACGAGCACGATGAGGGCGATGATCTCCACGTTCACGAAGTCACCTCGCGCGGAGCGAGGGGGATGGTCAGGTCACGGTGCATCGTCGTCGATCTCCTGGTGGTCGAGGATGGGGGTCAGATTCCGAGCGCGAGGCCGGAGAGGTAGGCGGATGCCGCGGGCTCGTGCACACCGTCGAGGTCGGCGAAGCGCACGAGCTCCCCGGCAGCGACGTCACGGCTCAGGCGCGCGCCCGAGAGGAGGTAGTACGGGGCGATCTCCCCGGCGTCGGGCGCGACGATCACGGGGGCGACACCGGAGATCTCGTGGTGGTGTCCCTCGACGCGGAACGGCGTTCCGGCTGCGAGGGGGGCGGACACGCGGGCGGCGAGCACCGTGTGCTGTCGCGGCTCGGGGGTCCCGGCGGTGTCGTCGACGGCGGCGGCGATGGTGAGCGGTGTCTCGATGCCCATGAAGTGGTACGGCCAGTAGATGCAGGCGTAGCGTCCGTCGCGGCTCACGACGTGGCCCTTGCCGCGGAGGATCTCCCAGGTGACGTCGTCGCCGGTGCGGACGATTGTGAAGACTCCGCCGGCGAAGCTCGCCTCGCCGGGCAGCCGCAGCATCGAGAAGACATCGATCGCGCCGGTGGTGCTCAGGATGCCGCCGTCGGCGCGCTCGGCGTAGACGTCGGCGAGCTCGTCAGGCCGCGCCACGGGGTAGTGCATGGTCTCGACGTCGGCGGTCGCCCCGGTGTACAGCGACACCACGTTCATCTCGCAGGAGTCGGCTGCAGCCGCGCGCTTGAGCCCCGCCACCGCCTCGGCGCGGGCGGCGAGAGTGGTGCGCAGATCGTCACCGCGGCCGAGCAGACCGGCCAATGCGGGAGCGTGCTGCTCCACACCGTTTTGATCGACGATCCCGGTCCGGGGGTCGAAGACGAGGTCGTACTCACCCGACTTCCCGAGGGCCACGATGTCGAAACCCGTCGCGCGCACCCAGTCGACCAGGCGCAGCAGGTTCGCGGGCTGGTCGCCGTCCCCGGGGAGGTAGCGCAGCCCGCGCTCGCGCGCCTTGGCGCTGAGGGCGACGCCCGCGATCGTCTCGACCTCTTTGCTGACCATGACGACGTGCGCGCCGTTGTCGAGTGCGGTGTCGGCGTACGAGAAGCCGGCGTCGATGCGGCCGGTCGCCTCGACGAGCACGTCGACGTGAGACCAGGCGACGTGCGCGGCGACGGCGACGACGGCGGTGCGACCGGCGTCGACCGCGGCAGCGGCCTCCGCGGCGTCCGTCACCGCGACGATGTCGACGTCCGCGATGCCCAGGCCGGCGAGCAGGTGACGAACGCCGTCGATGTCGGGGTCGACGAGCTGCACGGCCGCCATGTCGGGGAGCCGTCGAAGCTGGTCCAGCAGCGTGCGACCGTACCCTCCGTTCGCGCCGGTCACCGCGATGCGGATGGGGGCCGGACGGCGCTGTGCCGAGCTGTGGATCACCGTTGTTCCTCTTACGTCGTCGAAAGTCGTGGGGCGCGTCGGGAACGCACCGGGTGCTCCGCAACTGTAACGCCGTCTAACAATTTGTCAAAGTATCTTCTCAAATATTCACATACACTGGAGGGGGCCGCGGTTGCGGCCCACCCTCGATGAAAAGGTTCCCCATGCACTTCGGCGCCATCGCTGACGACTTCACCGGCGCGACCGACCTCGCCACCGCTCTGCGGGAGCGGGGGCTGCGCACGGCGGTCGTCATCGGCGACAACGACGTCCCCACCGATCACGATGCCGTGGTCGTCGCCCTGAAATCGCGCACCGCCCCCGTCGCCCAGGCGGTGGCCGACTCGCTCGACGCCGGTCGGCGCCTCACCGCCGCGGGAGCCGAACGCCTCTACGTGAAGTACTGCTCCACCTTCGATTCCACCGACGAAGGGAACATCGGCCCCGTGCTCGATGCGGTGATCTCGATGGCAGGCGCCGACCGCACCATCGTCGTCCCCTCCTTCCCCGCGAACGGACGTACCGTGCGCGACGGGAGTCTGTCCGTCAACGGAACACTGCTCGAGCACTCCTCGATGCGCCACCACCCGTTGACGCCGATGACGAAGTCACGACTGCGAAACATCCTCGCCCCGCAGACCGACGCGGAGGTATTCGAGATCACGCTCGACGTCGTGCGTGCCGGAGCCGTGGCCCTGCGCGCCGCGATCGACGAGGCTCCCCCGGGATACCTGATCGTGGATGCCGAGACCGACGGCGACCTCGCCGTGATCGCCGCGGCGTCTCGCCACCTGCGCGTGCTGTCGGGAGGCGCGGCCCTCGCCGCGCACCTGGACGCCCCCGCCGACGCGGCGGTCGCAGCGTTCCCCGCCGTGGGACCGGGCCGGCTCGTGGTCTGCGGCTCCGCCTCCGCGGCGACGCGCGCGCAGATCGCCGACGCCGTCGCGCGCGGCGCCGTCGCGCGACGGGTCGATCTGGACGCTGCAGCATCCGCTCCCGCCGACGAGATCGCGGCCCTGGCCGCGTGGATGCGCAGCCTGCCGCCGTCCGCCCTCCCGCTGATCTCGTCGGTCACCGAGCTCGCCGACGTCCGCCGCGATGCCTACGCGACCGCGGATGCCGTCGAACACGTGCTCTCGGCGGTCGTCGCCGAGCTGGTCTCGACGGGCGACGTCCACCGGGTCATCGTCGCGGGAGGGGAGACCAGCGGCGCCGTCGTGCAGGCGTTGGGCGTCTCGACCCTCGAGATCGGCCCCCAGCTCGCGCCCGGAGTGTGCTGGAGCGCCGGCGAGACGGCATCCGGAAACACCGTCGCCCTCGTCCTCAAGAGCGGCAACTTCGGTCGCACCGACCTGTTCACCACTGCCTGGGAGGCCATCGCATGAGCGCCCTCGACGACCTCATCGCCGCGGGCCGTGCCCTGGTCGACGCGGGGCTCAGCCCCGGTACGACAGGAAATGTCAGCGTGCGCGACGGCGATCGACTGCTCATGTCGGGCACCGGAACCCGCCTGGGGTCGCTGACCCCCGACGACATCGCGATCCTCACCCTCGACGGTGCGATCGTCAGCGGCGCCCGACCCTCCAAAGAGGTTCCCCTGCACGTGGCCATGTTCGCCCGCAACCCCGAGCACCGTGCCGTTGTGCACGTGCATTCCCCCTCGACGGTGGCCGTCTCCTGCCTCGAACCCTGGGCGCCTCACACCGCCGTGCCCCCACTGACGCCGTACTCGCTCATGCGCGTGGGGCAGGTGCCGTTGCTCGACTTCGTGGCCCCGGGCGACCGGGCGATGGGTGACCTCATCACGGACTGCCCCCTCCTCTTCCGCGCTGCGCTGCTCGCCAACCACGGCGCCGTCGTGAGCGGGACGGATGCCGCGACAGCGGTCGACAGCACGATCGAGCTCGAGGAGGCGTGCCGCATCACCCTCCTCACCGACGGCCGACAGCGCCGCCTCATCGCGCCGGAGCAGGTAGCCGAGATCACGACCCGCTGGGGCACTCCGTGGACAGAGATCGCTTCAGTAAGCTGAGCGGGACCGAAGGACGAGGATGACCGAACCCGCCCCGATGATCCCCGATCAGCGTCGGGAGAGGATCGTTCAGGCCCTGCATCGCGAGCGCGTCCTGAGCTTCCGCCAGCTGAGCGACCTCGCGGGCGTGAGCCAGATGACGGTGCGCCGGGACATCGCCGTGCTCGAGGAACAGGGACTCGTGCAGGCGACGACCGGTGGGGCGAAGCTGGTCAGCCGCCTTGTGCTCGAACCATCGCGTGCCGAGAAGGCGACGACCGAGATCGCCGAGAAGACGGCCATCGCCCGACTCGCAGCCACTCGCGTCCGCGACACCATGACCATTTACCTCGATGCGGGTACCACCGCGCAGGCGATGCGGCCGTTCCTCGAGCACGTGCGAGATCTCACCGTCGTGACCAACGACATCGCCACCGTGCAGACCTTCCTCGATCACCCCTCCGCCGACCTCATCTCGGTCGGCGGGCGGGTGGACCGCACCAACCTCTCCACCATCGGCCGACTGACGCGCCTGACCCTCGCCGAGCTCTCCCTCGACCTGGCCTTCATCTCCTCGAGTTCGTGGGACCTCGCTCACGGCGTGACGACACCGGTCGAGGCGAAGATCGAAGCCAAACGCGCCGCCGTGGAGGCCGCCGAACGTGCCGTCCTCATTGCCGACAGCTCCAAATACGGGCGCTTCGCGAAGTACCGGGCGCTTCGCCTCAGCGAGGTGGCCGAGGTGATCACCGACGCCGGCTTGCCCGACAACGCGGCCGACGCCATCGTCGCTTCCGGCGTCGAGGTCGCCCGGGCCTGAGCGCGCCGCGTCACTGCTGGGCCTCCCCCTCGGCGTCCCTCGGCGAGAAGTCGATCGACGGAATGCCGGCAGCGACGCTCCAGCGCCCTCGGTCGGCACGCACTACCGGAGGGGGCCACCGATCTCGCAGATGGACCACCGCCCGGTCAAGGCACGCCGATAACGCTTCCGACCTGGGAGGATCGACGCATGGCAGACGAGGATCTCCCCGATTCGCTCGAACCGGCGACCGGCGTCCCGCCACGCGAGGAGCCGCCCGCTCCCCCGACCCCGAAGGGCGACCTGAGGGCCGTCTCGATCATCGCGATCGTCACGGGGGTGATCGTCATCGCCTGGTACCTGTTCATCGCGACGGCGCGCACGGTCGCCGAGATCGACCAGCTGCCGTGGATCCAGATCGGCATGTGGGTTCTCGCCGTGGTGTCGTTCGTGTGCGGCATCCTGAGCCTCAACGCGCGCATGGCGCGCGAACTCGCCGCTGCCGGCTTCATCGCCGGGGTCGCGGCGGGCCTGCTCTCGATCTCGATCGGATTCTTCAGCGAACTGCTGACCTGACGCGTCAGCCGGCGCACTCCCGGCTGAGCTCGGTCAACATCCATGCTCCGCTCGAGCGATCCAGGTGCACCGTCCCGCAGTCGCCGCTGTCGTAGGCCACGTCGAGGACCGCCTCGGACGCCGTCTGGGAGACGACCTGCACCTCGACGTCCGCTGACATTCCGGTCGCGGCATACATCGCCGAGGTCTGGGTGACCAACGTGGTGCAGTCGGTGATGCCGGCGCCGAGCGCGTCGTTGTACTCCTGTATCATGCGCTGCTGCAGGGGGGCGGTCAGGGCGCCGCACGCCGCGACGGTGTCGGCCGCACGCACAGCGCTCCACCACGACCGGAAGGCCTCGACCGGCCCGGTATCGGGCGACGCCGACGCCGTGGCCACGGGGCTCGCGGCGGCCGCGGCGGTCGGAGCGCCGTCGTCGGGAGCGGGCTCGGATGCCGTCGGGCCGGTGCAGGCGGAGAGGACGAGGCTGGCTCCGACGAGCGCGGCGAGAAGCAGCGGGCGGGGGGATCGCATGCCTCCATCCTCGGCCAGGCGGCTCCGTGGTGCCAGTCGGGTGAGGTGGGCGTGACCGAGGAATACCCGGGCCTCGGGTCGGGTTCGACCGTGACATGACGCCGTCGCACGCCCTCGAGCGCGCCTTCTCGCGCATCGACGTCTCGCCCGGCCACGCCTGGCGCCAACGCCTCGCGGCCGGGGATCGACTCACCCTGGCCCGCGGTGACGCGGCGCTGGTCTACCTCCTCGGCGGGGAGCTCACGGGCCGCGCCTCGCAACGATCGGCGTGCGCGGTCGACGCTCCGTCCGGCGCCGCGGCGGCGATCGCGGGCGACCGCACGCTCCTCGCGGGTGACGCCGTCGTCTCGCTCGGATGCCACGCCCTCACCCTGACGTCGCAGTCCGGCGCCGAGGTCACCGTCGTGCCGCTCGCCCTCACCCCCACCAGCGACACCCGCGCACTGCCGCCCGTCGTGTTCGTCAGCGACTTCGCGCGAGCAGAGCCCGCCGCCGCGGGGCTGGCCGCGCACCTCGGCATCCCGGCACCCGAGGTCGAGAGCCCGCGCGGCGGCGACGGCACGATCTGCAAGCTCATGGTCACGACGGTGCTGCTGTCGGCACTGCGCGCGTGGGCGGCGACCGCGCACGAGCAGACCTGGCCGCCCCGCACCGACGACCCCTTCCTCGCGCGGGTGGTCTCGGCGGTGATCGACGACCCCGGGCGCGAGTGGAGCATCGACCAACTCGCGGCCCTGGGCGCCATGTCGCGGTCGGTGTTCGCGGCGCGGTTCCGGCAGGTGTTCGGCACCTCGCCCGCGTCGTACGTGACCGAGGTGCGCATGCGGCGTGCGAAAGACCTGCTGGATGCCGGAACGGGCGTCTCCGAGACCTCCCGCGCCCTGGGCTACGCCTCCGACGAAGGCTTCCGACGGGCGTTCCGTCGCCACGTCGGCGTCGCGCCGTCGGCGTGGCGGGCGGGTCGGCGCGAGCTCGCGGTCTGACCCGGCGGGGTCGCGGGTCCGGGTTCAGGGGCGCGGTCCCGGTGCCCGGCGTTCGGGGCGCGGTCCCGGTGCCCGGCGTTCGGGGCGCGATCCGACGTTCGGGGCGGAAGAATGCCGCCCCGAACGGGGGGGGATGCGCCCAAACCCGCGAGGCCCGCCCCAACCCCGAAGGAATGCACCCCGACCCCCGAGCGTCCCGCCCCGAACACGAAGGTCAGCGCCCCACACCCCGAGCAGCCCGCCCCGCGGTCTCGGCTCCACCGCGACTCAGGGCCGCGCGGACCGCCGCTCGCGCACCGACACTCCGAAGAGCACCGCGCCGATGGCGAGGAGCGCGATGCCGATGGCATCCACCGTCTGCACACTCGTCGCGTCGACGAGGATGCCGCCCACACCTGCAGCGATGGTGATCGCGAGCTGGAACCCCGTGACGACGAGGCTCCCGCCGGCCTCGAGGCGGTCGGGCATGCGGTGGCCGACCCACGTGTTGACGATGATCAGCCACGACGAGAAGAAGAAGCCCCAGACCGCGACGGCGATCGCGACGACCGCGAGCGACCCGGGCATCAGCATGACGGCCGCGATCGCGAGGGCGATGGCGAGGGGTCCGACGACGGCGAGACGCGCGAAGGCGCGGTCGACGACGAGGCCGACGAGGATGTTGCCGACGAATCCGCCCACGCCGAAGAGGGCGAGCAGCAGCACGATCGTGCCCGCGTCGACGTCGGGGATGCGCTCGAGCGACAGACGCACGTAGGTGTACGCGACGAAGTGCCCCAGCACGACGAGCACGTGCCCGGCCATGCCGCCCATGTTGCCCGGGCGCCGGAGGGTGTCGAACAGGATGCCGAGACTCGACGCCGCGGCCGGCGGCACCGGGGGCAGCGCCACGCGCACCGCGACGCCCACGGACGCGGTCGCGACGGCGACGAGGAGGAAGGCCAGGCGCCAGTCGAGCGCCTCGCTCAGGGCCACCCCGATCGGGACGCCCGCGACCGTGGCCAGGGAGAGGCCGGCGGAGCCGAACATCATGGCCCGGCCGATGCGGTCGGGGCTCGACAGGCGCGCGGCGACCGTGATCGACATCGACCAGAACGCGCTGATCGCGGCTCCCAGCAGGAAACGAGCGACGAGGATCGCGGGCAGGCTCGGCGCGATCGCCACGACCAGGCTCGAGACGGTGGCCGAGGCGGCCGCGCCGACCAGCAGCGTGCGTCGGTCGAGACGCGGCAGCAGCAGCCCCACGGTGGGGGCGAACAGGAGCCCGGCGAGCGCGGTGACGGTGACCGTCTGCCCGGCCTGACCCGCGGTGACGCCGAGCGAGGCGGCCATCTCGGTGAGCACGCCGTTGGGGAGGAACTCGGCGGTGACGAGCAGGAAGCTCAGCAGCATGACGACGATCAGTCCGCCGTAACGCATCGTGGACGGCCCGGCGACGGGCGTGGGAACGGGAGCGGTGGTGGTCATCCTCCGATGCTCGCGGGCGGTCGTGGTTCGCGCCGGGCCGTTCGTCCGCGGCATCCGACCGATCGTCCGGGGGACCGTGGGCCCCGCCTCAGCCCATCGACGAGGGCCCCACGTACCGCGCGGAGGGCCGGATGATCTTCGGGTCGCGCGCCTGTTCGAGCACGTGCGCCGTCCAGCCGATCGTCCGGGCGAGGGCGAAGGTCGGCGTGAACATCTCACGGGGGATGCCGCACTGCTCCATCACGACGGCGGCGAAGAACTCGACGTTCGCCCGAAGGGGCCGCTCCGGATGCCGCGCGGCGAGCTGCCGCTCCGCCTCCGTCTGGAACGCCAGCGCCTGCTGCACCCGGTCGCCGCCGAGGCCGCGCGCGACCTCGCGCAGGAGCTCCGACCGCGGATCCGCCGTGCGATACACCGCGTGCCCGAAGCCCATGAGCCGTCGTCCGGCCGACAACTCCCCCGCGATCCACGCGCCGGGGTCGGCGCCCGCGGCGTCGAGGCTGTCGAGGGCGCGCGCCGGAGCTCCCCCGTGCAGCGGTCCCGACAGCGCCCCGAGCGCAGCGGTGAGACAGGATGCCATGTCGGCACCCGTCGACGCGACGACCCGAGCCGTGAACGTCGAGGCGTTGAAGCCGTGGTCCATCGCCGCGACGAGGTACGCCGACAGGGCGCGCACGTGCACGTCGTCGGGGACGACGCCGGACACACGCTCGAGGTAGCCGGCCACGAGGCCGCGGCCCGCCGGCATCCGTTCCGCAGCCGGAGCGAGTGCGAGCGGCGCCATCGCGGCGAACGCGATCGCCTCGTCGAGCCTCCCGGACTCGTCGAGGTCGTAGAGCGCCGGGGAGCGGCGGAGGGATGCCGCCAGCGTCCACACCGCGCGGAGCACCGCGAGCGGGTGGTCGCTGTGCTTTCGCACGGCGGCGATCAGAGGCGGCATCCGGTCGTCCGCCTGCGCCGAGGCGATCCGCTCGGCGAAGGCGCCCGGGTCATCGGGCAGCCCGCCGACGACGAGGAGGTGCCAGACGTCCTCGAAGGTGCGGGTGCGGGCCAGGTCGACCGCGGAGTGGCCGCGGTACTGGTAGAAGCCGGCCGCGCCGTCGACGTCGCTGATGGCCGTCTCGGCCGCCACGACGCCGTTGAGTCCGCGGGGCACCTCGATCAGATCGCTCATGCGCTCAGTGTGCGAACATGACGTCGACAGCATCAACGTTGATCGGATCAAGATGCCAGCGCCCCTCCCCCGCCTCACCGCCGCCCAAGCCGCCGCCCGACTCGGCGTCAAGCCCGAGACGGTGTACGCCTACGTCTCGCGCGGGCTGCTCGGCCGCGAGCGCGACGCGCGCGGATCCACCTTCGACGCCCTCGAGGTCGAGGCCTTCGCGACCGGGAGGCGACGCGCCGCCGCACAGGCGCCCTCGCACCCCACCACCGGCATGCCGCTGGGGGTCGTGCACACCGACATCGCCGACATCGAGGACGACGAGCTGCTCTACCGCGGTCGCCGCGCCCGCGATCTCGTGGACCGCCCGCTCGCCGAGGTCGTCGCGTGGCTCTGGGATGCCGAGCGCGTCGATGCCCCCGACCCCGCCATCGGGAGCGCGCGCGAGATGGTGGCGGCGCTGCCGCCGCACGCCGGCGCCATGGACCGTCTGCGCGCCGCCCTCACCGGCTTCGCCGCCGACGATCCCCTGCGCCACGACGCCTCGCCGGCCACGCTGCACCGCATCGGGTGGGCGCTGCTCACCGGTCTCCCGGTCGCCCTCGGCGGGGACCCCGACCACGACATCGCGCTGTCTCTGGCCCGGGCGTGGAACGCCCCGGCATCCATCGGACCCGCCGTCAATGCGGCTCTCGTGCTGCTCATCGATCATGACCTCGCGGTCTCGACCTTCGCCGCCCGCGTGGCCGCGTCGGCGCGCGCCGACGGATACGCCGCCGTCAGCGCCGCCCTCGGCGCGGCGGATTCGCCCCTGCACATCTCCGCCGCGACGCGCACGGCACGGCTGCTCACGCGCGTGCGCCGAGGCCTCGACCCCGAGCGGGCCCTGGCCGAGGCGCTGCAGGACGGCAACGGCATCCCGGGCTTCGGCCACCCGCTCTACCGCGACGTCGACGACCGCGCCGACGCCCTCTTCCCGTTCATCGCCGCTCTCCCCGACGGGGCCGGGACGATGAATGCCGTGCACCGGCTCTCGGAGGTCGTCGCCGCGCGGGCGCGCCTCCGGCCCAACGTGGATCTGGCGTTGGCCGCGCTGGCATCCGCCGCCCGTCTGCCCGAGGACGCCGCGAGCACGATCTTCGTCGTCGGCCGACTCGCGGGGTGGATCGCGCACATCGCCGCGGAGTACGCCGAGCCCGCGATGCGGCTTCGCCCGAGGGGCGAATACGTGGGGCGGTGAAGCCGAACTAGCCAGGTGGATGGCTAGGATGCCGCCATGATGTACAACGTCTTGGAGGCGCGCAACAACCTGTCGCGGCTGATCGCCGAGGTCGAGTCGGGGGTGGAGATCACCATCGCGCGACGGGGGGTTCCCGTCGCGCGGATCGTTCCGTTCGACGCAAGCGAACCGCCTCGGAACGCGTTCGCGGAATGGCTGCGAGAGAATCCGCTGACGCCCGAGCTGACGCGCCCCATCGAGCAGATCGAGGAGATCATCGCCGAGAACCGGGTCGCCGGAGCGTGATCTACGTCGACAGTTGCCTGGTGATCTATGCGGTCGAGCGCGACGACGAGCTCGGCGACCGGGCCCGCCAGGCGCTGGCCGAAACGGACTCCGCCCTGGCCGCGAGTCCGCTCGTCATGCTCGAAGCCATGGTCGGTCCGATGCGCGACGGGTACGCCGAGCCGCAGCTGCGGATGTGGAGCATCTTCGAGCGCTTCGAGATGTTGTCGGCCGGGCCCGACGCCTATCTGAGCGCGGCGCGCCTGCGGGCGAGGAACCCGGGTCTGCGGACGGCGGACGCTCTGCACCTCGCCATCGCCCAGCACGCGGGGTGTTCGCACCTGTGGACGAACGACTCGCGTCTCGCCGCGATCGCGCACGACTATGCCGTCGACGTCCTGACGGCTGCCTGACCCTCACCGCGCGGCGCCGACCAGCGTCAGCACGCTTCGCAGCCCCTCCGGCGTCCCCGGCCAGTGCCGCTCGATCGCCGGCATCCCCGCGTGCCGGATCGCGAAGCGCAGCGCGATCACGACCACGATCGCGTCGTCGGCATAGCCGATCACCGGCAGGAAGTCGGGGATGAGGTCGATCGGCAGCAGCAGATACACCAGCAGTCCGCCCAGCCACCATCGCGTCGCCCGCGGCACCGTCGGGTCAGCCGCCACCCGGCGGATCAGTCGCACCACGTCGGGCGCCAGACGCAGCACGGCGCGCCACTCGACCGCCCCTCCCGACCGCTTCTGCTGCACCCACAGCACCGCCACGAGGGCCAGCCACACGATGACGAGCCCGGCGAGCACACCGAGGACGACGGCGAGCCACTCCGGCATCGAGGATCAGCGACTCTCCCACTCGCGCGCCATCTCGACGACGGCGGCGACGGCGTCCGCGGTGTCGGCGGGCGTCCCGCCGGCGCGGCCCGCGACGAGTCCGGCCACGAAGGCGCTGAGCGGAGCGGCGGGGCGGGCGACGCCGTTCGCGACGTCGCGAGCGAGGTCGAGGATGAGCGGGACGGGGATGTCGCCGTCGGCCAGGCCGAAGCGTTCGGCGAGCGCGGCGCTCCAGTCGTTCAGCGCCTCGGGCGGCAGGGTGCGGTTCTCGGTCATGGCTCCTCCTCGGGCTCTGCGGAGATCGTCCCACGTGTCGATGTCGTGCGTCTCGCTCGCGGGGGCCGGGATACATGCGATCGCCAGCCCCTCGAGCAACGCGCGCATCGAGGCGTCGCGCCCCGCATCGGGAAGAGCGGATGCCGCGGCCCGCAGCGCCGCGGTGCGATAGCGGCCGAGGAGCCACTGGCGTCGGCCGTCGTCGAGGCACGCCCCGTCGGCCCCGGGCGGCAGCGGGGCGGCGAGCCGCTCGACGGCCGCAGCCGGTGCGGCGAGGTCGCAGGCGATGACGTAGACCTCGTCGGCATCCACCGTGTCCAGCGCCGCGACGGCGGCGGCGACCGGGCCACCGAAGGGCGGGTCCTCGCGCACCCACTCCACGTCGAGGGAGGCGTCGAGCACCGGCGCGACGACGACGATGCGCCGCGCGCCGCCGGCTCGCACCGCGGCGACCGCGGCAGCGAGCAGCGTCGAGCCCCCGACCTCGAAGAGCGGCTTCACCGCACCTCCGACCCGCGAGCCGCGACCGCCGGCGAGCAGGATCGCGTCGACGCTCACCACAGGGCCACCGACACCGTATCGCCCGCGACGAGATCGGCCGTGGTCGGCGGGATCACCGCGAGCCCCTCGGCGGTGCCGAATCCCCGGGTGCCGCGGGCCGTGGGCGTCGCCCACCATCGCGCGGGATCGCTGCGGTCGATCGTCACGGGGACGTATTGCGTCTTGTCGGCCCGGGCCCGCCACCCGGCGGCGAGCGCGATCCGCACCCGCGCACGGCTCGGCTCGACGTCGCCCTCGAGGGCGCGTAGCGCCGGGCGCACGAACAGCTCGAACGACACCGCGGCGCTCACCGGATTGCCGGGGAGCCCGAAGAGCAGCAGGCCGCCCGGGGAGCGCCCGAAGCCCTGCGGCTTGCCCGGCTGCATGCGCACGCGGTCGAACCGCATGAGGTCGCCGAGGGTGTTCTTCACGACCTCGTACGCGCCCGCGCTCACGCCGCCCGAGAAGACGACGACGTCGGCGCCGGCGGCCTCGGCGGCGGCGATCGCGCGGCGCGGGCCGTCGCCGGAGTCGTCGACGCTCGTGCGCAGCACGACCTCGGCCCCGGCCTCTTCGGCAAGGCCGGCGAGCAGCACGCTGTTCGACTCCGGGATCCGCCCTCGACGCAGTTCGGCGCCGGGCGCGACGAGCTCCGACCCGGTCGACACCACGGCCACGCGGGCGGCGCGCGAGACCTCGACGACCCCGACACCGGATGCCGCGATCGCGCCGATCCGCGCCGCGGTCAGGCGCACGCCGGCCTCGACGACCAGTTCGCCCGCCCGCACGTCCGAGCCGCGGCGGCGGATGTGCGTGCCCGGTGCCCGCGGGGCGACGACGACGTCGACGGGTTCGAGGCCCCCATCGAGGCCGCGCGCGGTGTCTTCGAACGGGACGACGGCGGTGGCGTCGGTGGGCACGGGCGCCCCGGTCATGATGCGAGCGGCGTCGCCGGCATCCATCCGCGGGTCGAGGTCGGTGCCGGCGGGAAGGTCGGCGATCACGCGCAGGGTCGCCGGCACGTCGAGGTCGCGCACGGCGAAGCCGTCCATCGCGGAGGAGTCGAAACCCGGCACGTCGACCGCGGCCGTGACCGGATGCCGGAGCACCCGGCCGCGCGCGGCGGCGACGTCGCGCGGTTCGGCGTCGAGGGGCCGCACCGTCTCGAGGATCGTCGCGAGGTGCTCGGCGACGTCGATCACGCGGCGGATCCGGGAAGGAGGAGGGGCATGTGCTCAGCGTAGGCTTCGAGGCCCGGCGCCGGCGCGGGAGGCCGGCGCTGACCGCAACCCGGGTCGTCCGGCCGCCGCACCCCGCTACCGTGTGCGCATGGACGGCCTGACCTACACGGAGGTCGGCGCGACCGCCGGCGAGATGCCCGCGGGCTACCACCACGTACGCGCCCACCGGGTGATCGGCCGCGGTCCGGACGTCTTCGCGCGCGCCGCCGATGCCCTCCTCGCGGGCGAGGCGCAGCGCCGGGCGGGAGCGCGCGTGGTGCTGAGCGAGACCCCGATGCGCGAGGGCACCCGCGTGACGATGCGCCTGGGGGTCGGCATCCTGAGCTTCCGCATCCCGTGCCTCGTGGTGTGGGCCGAACGCACCGACACCGTCGCGGGATTCGCCTACGGCACGCTGCCGGGGCACCCTGAGCGCGGGGAGGAACGGTTCACACTCACGCTGCGGCCGTCGGGCGAGGTGGTGTTCGACATCGCCGCGTTCTCGCGCCCGGGGCGCTGGTTCACGCGGGTCGGTGCGCCGGTCGGTCGCCTCGTGCAGGTGTGGATGACCCGGCGGTATCTACACGCGCTCTGACGGCGCTGCGGTCCGCCCCGCGCGACGCCCCGGTTAGATCGCACGATCCGCGGGGATCACGCTCGCCCTTGGCGCCGGTCGGCGTGCGATCTCGCGGCGGATGCCGACACGCGGCGACCAGAGCGACCGCTTATCGCACGTCGCCGACGTCTTGGCAACGCCCTGGACCTTCTCGGAGCACTTCTCGACCCTGGCGAAGCGCTTCTCGATGCCGAGACGGCGCGCGAAAGGAGAAGACAATGCGCGACATCATCCCCGGGTCCTCCGCCGCCGACCGGTCCTGCCGGTGACCGTCTCCTCCACCCCTGCCACCGAGAGCGACACCGCCGGAAAGCACCGCCGACCTCCTCGACAGAGGGTCAAATACAACCGCCGTGAAGCGATCGCGGGCTACCTGTTCATCTCGCCGTGGATCATCGGATTCCTCGTCTTCACGGCAGGCGCGATGATCTACAGCCTCGTCATCTCGTTCTCGAGCTACAACCTCGCCACCGGCGCCGCCCGGCCGGTCGGGGCCACCAACTACGCCCAGCTCTTCGAAGACCCGCGGGTGGCCGTGTCCCTCGGCAACACCCTGTTCTATGCCGTCATGGCGGTGCCGCTCGAGATCGCCTTCGCGCTCTTCCTCGCGCTGCTGCTGAGCCGCGTCGGTCGCGGCGCCGGCATCTTCCGCACGCTTTACTACCTGCCGAAGATGACGCCGGCCGTGGCGACGGCGGCGGTGTTCTTCCTGCTGCTCAACGGCAACTCGGGGGCGATCAATCAGGCGCTCGGGGCCGTCGGCATCCAGGGTCCGCAATGGCTCGTCGACCCCGCATGGGTCAAGCCGAGCATCGTCATCATGGCGCTGTGGACCGTCAGCGGCACAATGGTGATCTTCCTCGCGGCGATCAAGAACGTGCCCGTCGACCTGTACGAGGTCGCGCAGATCGACGGCGCCGGGCCGATCCGCCGGTTCTTCTCGATCACCCTGCCGATGATCTCGGGCGCGATGTTCTTCAACGTCATCGTGCTGACGATCGCGGCGTTCCAGGTGTTCGACCAGGCGTATCTGCTGTTCTGGCGCGATCAGAGCAACGCCTCTCCCGAGGCATCCCTGTTCTACGCGATCTACCTCTTCCAGCAGGCGTTCCGCCAGTTCAATTTCGGCTTCGCCGCCGCGATGGCATGGCTGCTGTTCGTGATCATCCTGCTCATCACGCTCGTGCAGGTGCGCCTGGGCAACCGCTTCGTCTATTACGAGGGGGACCGCTGATGGCCACGACCCTGCAGACGCCCGGGGTCGCGCAGGCGCGTCCGGAACTCGTCGTCCCGCCCCGCAGACGCTGGCGCCGGGCGCTCAGCCAGCCGAAGACCCTCGCCGGCCGCGTCGTGCTCGCGTCGGTGCTGGTGCTGTTCGCACTGCTGTTCCTCTATCCCTTCGCATGGTTGCTCGCGGCGAGCCTCAAGCCGCGTGGCGAGGTGTTCGACAACGCCCTCATCCCGAAGACGTTCCTGCCGGGCAACTACGCCGAGGTGTGGAACCAGCTGCCGCTGCTGAACTGGATGTTCAACAGCGTCGCGATCGCCCTGCTCGCCGCCACCACCGTGGCGGTGATGAGCTCGATCGTCGCCTTCGGCTTCGCCTACTTCCGCTTCCCCGGCCGCGGACTGCTGTTCGGCCTCGTGCTGGCGACGATGATGCTGCCGGGCGCGGTGACGATGATCCCGATCTACCTGATCTGGAAGGAGACGGGCCTGCTCGGCACGTGGGTGCCGCTGTGGGGCATGAACCTGTTCGGCAGCGCCTTCTACATCTTCCTGCAGCGGCAGTTCTTCCTCGGCGTGCCGCGCGAGCTGTTCGAGGCGGCGCGGCTCGACGGCTGCAGCGCCTGGGGACTGTTCTGGCGCATCGCGATGCCGCTGTCGATCCCCTCCTTCATCATCGTGTTCCTCTTCGAGTTCCAGGCCAGTTGGAACAACCTGCAGGCGGCGCTCATCTACCTCAACGCCGGCAGCGTCGAGGACTTCACCGCCCCGCTCGGCATCGCCTACGCGATGACGAAGTACAGCCCGAGTGCGGGCGGTCAGGGCGATTACCAGTACGTGATGGTCGCCTCTCTCCTGGTGACCCTCCCGATGCTCATCATCTTCGCCTTCGGCCAGCGGTACTTCGTCGAGGGCGTCGCCACCCAAGGCCGTAAGGGCTGACTCCTCTCCCCCCGTTCCGAAAGGACCCCCACCATGCGCAAGCGCTCCCTCGCCGGTGCCGCCGCCGTCGCGGCATCCGTCATCGTCCTCGCCTCCTGCAGCGGCGGCGGCGATCCCGCCGAGCAGGCGGCCGACGTCGACTTCTCCGCCACGCCGAGCGGCACCCTCGCGGCGTGGGGCTTCGAGAACGCCGACGACGTGGGCCAGTCGCGCCTCGACTACGCCGCTGAGCAGCTCCCCGACGTGCAGGTGACCCTGGATGCCACGGCCTTCGACGCGCAGAAGTTCACGACCCGCATCGCCGGTGGCAATGTGCCCGACGTCGTGCAGATGGACCGCCGGTACGTGACGACCTACGCCGCTCAAGGACTGCTGATGCCGCTCGACGCGTGCTTCGAGGCGAAGGGCGTGACCCCCACCGACCGGTGGTACCAGAACGTCGTCGACGACGTCACGTACGAGGACGCCGTCTACGCGGTGTCGCAGTTCTACCAGCCGCCGGCGATCCTGCTGAACATGAACGTGCTGAACGAGGCGGGCGTGAGCCCCGACGCCTTCGACACCTCCGACATGGACGGCCTCCTCGCCGCGATCGGCAAGATCTATCAGGGCTCGGGCAGCACCCCGACCCGCCTCGGATTCGATCCCGTCGCCACCGGACAGGGGGGCCTCTGGGTGCTGGGCATGGGCGGCCAGCTCACCGACGACACCGGCAAGCCCACCCTCGACGACCCCTCGAACGCCGCGGGCATCGACGCGCTGAAGAAGATCACTGATGCGCAAGGCGGGTACGCCGCGGTGAAGAGCTTCACCGACTCGTTCGACACCTTCGGCGACGCGAACCAGTTCGTGTCGAACCAGGTCGGCGCGCAGGTCGCCAACCAGTGGTACCCGAACGTGCTGAGCGCCTACCGCGACCAGATCTCCCTGCAGGCGGTCCCCTTCCGGGATGCCGAGGGCCAGCCGTTCTCCCTCGCCTCCGGCACCGCGTTCGTGATCCCCGTGGGGGCGGAGAACCCCGCCGCGGCGTGCGCGTGGATGACCGATCTGACCTCGACCGAGGCGTGGATGGCGGCCGGCGCCGCGCGCGCCACGACCATCGAGGGCAAGGGCGGACTCAACACGGGCCTGTTCACCGGGTCGCCCGAGGCCGACGAGAAGATCCGGTCGCAGTACGTCACGCCTACCGGCGACAGCGGGTTCGATCAGGTCATCTCCACCTACTACGACGTCGTCGGCTCCGGCCGGTCGTTCGGTTCGTCTCCCGCCGGCCAGGACATCCAGAACGAGCTGAACAACGCCATCACCGCGGCTCTGCTGGGCGACAAGACGACCGAGCAGGCCCTGTCCGACGCGCAGCAGGCCGCGCAGCGCGCGTACGACAACGCGACGGCGCAGTAAACCCCGCCTCACGTGAGAGGGCGCCCCGGCCGCAGCCGGGGCGCCCTCTCACGTCTGTGATCTCAGCTCCGCGGTCGCTCGTCCTCCACGACCGACTGCACGCCGTCGACGGCCGGCGTCTCGTCGTCGCCGCGCACCTCGTCGGCCGCGATCGCGATGTCGACCGCGGCGTCTTCGAGCGCCTCGGCGACGACGTCGCGCACGTCGGCGCGCTCCTCGTCACCGCGCACGTCGGCGCGCTCTTCCTCAGCGGCGGGGTCGGTGGTGTCGAGGGCCGAGCCCTCGTCGGTCGGCTCGAGACCCTCGGTCACGCGGTCGGCGGCGTCGATGTCGGCCTCCGCCTGCTCACGGCGCGTCGCCTCGGCGTTCTGACGGGCAAACTCCCCGGCCGCCGCAGCCGCTCCGGCGGCGAGGTCGGAGGCGGCGTCCTTCGCGTCGCCGAGCGCCTTCGCTGCGTCATCGGCCTTCTCGCGCACGACGGCGGCAGCGTCGGCCGTCTGCTCGCGCACCGCGGCCGACGCGGCATCCGCCCTTTTCTTCGCCTCACCGGCGATCTCGCGGGCGCGGTCGCCCGCCGCCTCGGCCTTCTCGCGCACGGCGGCCGTCGCGGCATCCGCCTTGTCCTCCGCCTCGGCGACGACGTCGCGGTCGAACGGGCCGAAGACGCCGGTCACGACCACGTCGACGTCGATGCGCCCGCGTCCGAGCGGCTCGAGGGCCGTGCGGACGGCGGTACGCACCGCGTCCGACACCTCGTGGAGCTTGTGCGGATAGTCGACGACCAGCGAGATCGTCGCCGTGACCGAGTCGGCGCGGTCTGCGTCGATCTTCACGCCGGGAGCGGTGCTGGCCAGGCCCACGCGCTCACGGACGGCATCCGACGCGCGGCCGAGCAGGCTGCCCAGGGCGTGGACGCCCGGCACGGAGCCGGCAGCCGTGGCGGCGAGGCTCGCCGCGGCATCCAGGTCGGGCGGGTCGATGGTGGCATCGATGGTGGTCATGACGTCTCCTCGTGGGGTGTCAGTGCACGCGGGTGTTGTCGCGAGCGAGCTTCGCACGCAGACCCGAGTGGATGGAGATGTACGCGCGCAGGTTCTGGCCCGTGAGGGCGGCGAGGTTGGTGACGAGCGTGTCGACGTGCTCCGCCACCTGGCGCGGCGAGGTGTTCTGTCGCGGGGTGACCGCGACGTGCAGGACCGACTCGTTCTTGATCTCGCCGGCGGTGATGCGCGAGGAGAGGATCTCGTCACGCTCGGCGAGCGCGTTCTTCAGCGCCTCGGAGGCGAAGCCGTCGGTGACGGTGATGCGACCGGCGTCGTTCGCGCTGCCGGTGGACTGCAGCGCAGCCTGGCGGCGCCCGCGCACGGCGGCGGATGCGATGACGATGAGGATGATCGCGAGCACCACGAAGGCGGCGACGGCACCCCAGCCCGCCGAGTCACGACCCAGCGACTCGAGCCAGCCCTGGAATCCGCCCATGACGGAGGTCCAGGTGTCGGCGCCACCGGGCAGCAGTCCGACGACGAGCGCGAGAGCGCCCAGGCCGAGCAGCACGAGGGCGACCAGGAAGAGGATGAAACGGTTCAGACCGCGACGCGTGGCGTTCATCAGGACTCCTTGGTGTCGGGACGCTCGATGCGCAGGTGCGTGCGCACGGCGGGGGTGAGCTTGTAGGCGGCGACCTCGGCGTCGACGATCCGGCGCAGCTGCGCCTCGTCGACCGGGATGCCGACCGGGGGCCGCACCGTCACGTCGACGGCGCGGTGGGCGACGCCCACGACGATGTCGTCACGGGCGATGCCGGACTCGTTGCTGAGGTGCTGAGCCAGGGCGGATGCCACGACGCCGTTGTCGACGACGACGGCACGCTGGCCCCACTCCATCTCGTGACGCGACAGGCGCCCGGGCTTGAGGGCGATCACGAGGACGATGAGTCCGAGGATCGCGAGCACGACGCCGCCGACGATGAAGGCGACCGGCATGAGAGCGGTCGGGGCCGCGACGACGGCGTTGAGCGCCTCGCCGGGCGAGACCAGCAGCGGCTGGGCACCGGTGAGGGCGAGGATGATCTCGACCGCGGCGTACGCCAGGACGAGCAGGAGCAGCACGACCACGACGAGCATGGCCACGGTGCGCGGGGAGTGCGTCTCGCGACGCACGACGGTGCGGAGCACGGCGTCAGTCATCACAGCACTCGCTTTCGCTGGGGGGCGGTGGCGCCCGAGATGGTCAGGTCGACGCGCGAGATCTCGCGGCCGAACAGCCGCGACAGGCGCGTGCGCAGTTCGCTCTGGGCGGCGGCGGCCGCTTCGAGCACGGGGGTGGCGGCCTGGACGGCCGCGGTGTCGTCGAGGCGCGGCACCGGGAACGGCGACGTCACGCGCACCGCGGCGGTGTCGCGGGCCGAGACGATCTCGACGTGGACGCCCTTGGCATCCACCCCGATGATGTCAGCGGCGGCGCGCTCGGCCGTCTTCTGCAGCACGCGGTCGGCGATGTTCACCCGGCCGGCCGGGAGGCCGGGGCCGGCAACCGCGCTGCGGCTGCCGACCCCGGGGGAAGCGGTGACGGTGGTCACGATGTGCTCCGACCCTTGAAGGCGTTGACGACGTTGCGGAAGTCGATCTCACCCGCGGTGATGCGGGCGACGACCACACCGATCGCCATGAACAGGGCGACGAGGATGAATCCCCAGAAGCCGAAGATCAGAGCGCTGAGGGCCAGCACGAGGCCGGCGAGAGCGCCCTTCGTCGTGGCGCTCACTGGACGCGCTTCTCGGACTCGGCGTCGTTGTTGTCGTCGCCCGGGATGTGGACGTCGTTCACATCGACGTTGACCTCGACGACCTCGAGTCCGACGAGACGGCTGATCGCACCTGCGACGCGACCGCGGACCTGGTCGGCGACCTCCTGGATCGGGGCGCCGTACTCGACGACGATGGTGACATCGGCGGCGGCCTGGGTCTCGCCCACCTCGACCTTGACGCCCTGCGTCAGGTCAGTGGCGTTGATGGCGTCGCGGATGGCGCCGAGCGCGCGGGCTCCGCCGCCGCCGAGCGCGTACACGCCGTTGACCTCACGGGCGGCGATGCCGGCGACCTTGGCGACGACGCCCTCGGCGATCGTGGTCTTGCCCTCGGTGTGGGTCTCCTGACCGCGCGCGGCGAGGGGACGGTTCACGCGCGACGCCGACTGGGGGACGTTCTGCGCAGCGGGGGTGGTGGGGGCGTTCTCAGCCATGTCCGTGCCTTTCGATGTCGTGACCCGATGATTCGGGGTGGGCGCTTCGGCCTACACCACTAAGACGTACCGGCTTTCGGAATCGTCACGCCGGGATTGAAATTCCTTTCGCGATGTGTATGTCTGCGAATGCGCTTACGGCGTATATCGCTGTCGTGGCGGGAGGGTCAAGCGGCACCTTCTGTTCGTTTCGCGTCGCCATGATTCGGAGGTTGCGGCGGCATCCGAGGCACTCGGGTGTGACACTCGCCCTGCTCGCAACGTCATCCCCCCCGACACACCCGTGGGAACAGACAGAACGGAGCATCATGGGCAAGAAGGACAAGAAGCGCAACGAGCCGGTCGACATCGCGGACTCCACCTCGGAGCAGCAGCGGCAGAAGGCGGGCAGCTGGTCGTCGCCCGCGCGGTACGCCGCGGAGCTGTTCGGCACCTTCCTGCTGGTGCTGGGCGGGGTGGGCACGGCGCTGTTCGCGGCGAACTTCCCCAGCGCCGACGACAACCAGGCCGGTGTGGGCTTCCTCGGCGTGGCCCTGGCCTTCGGCCTGACCCTGGTCGCGGGCATCGCGGCGGTCGGCCACATCAGCGGCGGCCACTTCAACCCCGCCGTGACCCTCGGCCTTCTCGCAGCGGGCCGCACCGACGCCCGCCACGTGCCCGGGTACATCCTGGCGCAGCTGATCGGCGGCATCCTGGCCTCCAGCGTCATCGCTCTCGTGCTCGCGGGGCGCCCCGACGGCTTCGCCGCCGCGCAGGAGGCGGGCTTCGCCTCGAACGGCTTCGGCGAGGGCAGTCCGGGCGGCTACGGCCTCGCGGCGGTGTTCGTGACCGAGGCCGTGCTCACCGGCATCTTCCTCGCGGTGATCCTCTCGGTCACCGCCAAGGCCGAGTATCAGGCGTTCGCCCCGATCGGCATCGGCCTCACGCTGACGCTCATCCACCTCATCAGCATCCCGATCAGCAACACGAGCGTAAACCCCGCACGGTCGATCGCCACCGCCGCCTACGGCGGAACCCTGCCGCTGAGCCAGCTGTGGGTCTTCATCGTCGCCCCGATCGCGGGAGCCCTCGTCGCCGGCGCCGTGGTGCGCGTGCTGGGTCGTCGCACCGTCACGGCCTGATCGAGGACGCCGTACCACCGGCCCGGGAACGTGGGGTTCCCGGGCCGGTCCCGCGTCGGCCGGGCGTACGCTCGACCCATGTCCCCCCAGCTCCCGTCGGTGCGGTCCTGACATGGGCCGTCTCACCACCTCGCGCCGGGTGACGCGCATCACCCTCGAGGGGGCGAACCGACAGCGACCGGATGCCATCGCGGTCGAGGAGCCGCTCGAGATCCGCGTCGCCGGATCGCCGCTCGCCGTGACGATGCGCACGCCCGGCCACGACGTCGAGCTCGCCGCCGGCTTCCTCGTGTCGGAGGGCGTGATCAGCCGCGGCGACGAGTTCGCCCGCGCGATCCACTGCGGCGGTCCGGGCACGGGAGGCGCCGACGGCAACACCTACAACGTGCTCGACCTCACGCTCGCGCCGGGCGTGGCCCTGCCCTCCCCCGACATCGCCCGCTCCTTCTACACGACGAGCTCGTGCGGGGTGTGCGGCACCGCGTCGATCGAGGCGGTCGAGAAGGTCTCGACCTACGACGTCTCCCGTGACGCGCTGTCGGTGTCGGCCCACGAGGTCGCGGCCTTCCCCGACCGGCTGCGCGAGCAGCAGAAGACGTTCGACAAGACCGGCGGCCTCCACGGGGCCGCGCTCTTCGACGGCACGACGGGCGAGCTCCTCGTCGCCCGCGAAGACGTGGGTCGGCACAACGCCGTCGACAAGGTCGTCGGGTGGGCTCTGCTGAACGACCGCCTTCCCCTGCGTGAGACGGTGCTGCAGGTGTCGGGCCGCGTGAGCTTCGAACTCGTGCAGAAGGCCGTGATGGCCGGCATCCCGATGCTCTCGGCCGTGTCGGCGCCGTCGTCGCTCGCCGTCGAACTCGCCGAGCGCGCGGGCCTCACGCTCGCCGCCTTCGTCCGCGGGTCGAGCATGAACCTGTACACCCGCGCGGATCGCATCGTCGTCCCATCCACAACCCCCGTGGCGGAAGAGGTCGCGGGCGTACGCTGACGTTCGTGCGCGCGGTGTGTGGATGCCACCGGTTCGGCGCCGGAAACCACGGAGGGTGAACATGGGTGAGTCGTTCGGGCTGATGACCGAGGAACCGCGCCAGGGAGGCCTCGGGCCGCAGGTCGACGGCGAGTGGTCGAGCACCGGCCCCTACGAGCATCCTGCCGCCGGATGGGGCGCCGCTCTCACCGTGGGCAAGGTGCTCTACGAACAGCGTCAGCCCCTCGCGGGCACCAAGGCGATGTTCACGATGAACCACCCGAAGAGCGGCTTCGACTGCCCGGGATGCGCGTGGCCCGACGACAAGGGCGTCACCCTCGACATCTGCGAGAACGGCATCAAGCACGTCACGTGGGAGATGACCCACAAGCGCGTGGGCAAGGAGTTCTTCGCCGAGCATTCCGTGAGCGAGCTGTCGCAGTGGAGCGACTTCGAACTCGAGGACGCCGGGCGGCTGGTGGGGCCGATGGCGTACGACGCCGCGACCGACCACTACGTGCCGATCTCGTGGAACGACGCGTTCCGCCTGATCGCGCAGCACCTCACTGCCCTGGACTCCCCCGATCAGGCGGCGTTCTACACCTCCGGCCGCCTGAGCAACGAGGCGTCGTTCCTCTACCAGCTGTTCGCGCGCGAGCTCGGGACGAACAACCTCCCCGACTGCTCGAACATGTGCCACGAGGGCTCGGGCCGCGGGCTCACGGCATCCCTCGCCACCGGCAAGGGCACGGCCGACCTCGAGGACTGGGAGGCGTGCGACGCCCTCTTCGTGCTCGGCGTCAACGCCGCCTCGAACGCCCCTCGCATGCTCACGAGCCTCGCCGAGGCCATCGACCGCGGCGCCCAGGTCGTGCACGTCAACCCGCTGCGCGAGGTCGCGGGCACCCGCACGATCGTGCCGCACGAGATCGTCGACATGGCGACGTTCAACAGCACTCCCACGAGCACGATGAACCTGCAGGTGCGTCCGGGCGGCGACCTGGCCCTCGTCCGCGGTATGGCGAAAGTGGTGTTCGAGGCCTCGAAGACCGACCCCACGGCGCTCGACCAGGCCTTCCTCGACCAGTACACGAGCGGCCTCGACGCCTACCGCGCCCTCGTCGAGGCGACGCCGTGGTCGGAGCTCGTCGAGCAGGCGGGACTCACCGAGGCCGAGATCCGCGCGGCCGCCGACATCTATCTCGCCTCGAAGGCGTGCGTGATCAGCTGGTGCCTCGGAGTCAGCCAGCACCAGCACGGCGTCGACACGGTACGCGAGATCGTCAACCTGCTGCTGCTCCGCGGCAACGTCGGCCGCAAGGGCACCGGCCCCTCCCCCGTGCGCGGCCACAGCAATGTGCAGGGCAACCGCACCTGCGGCATCAACCACAAGCCCACCGAGGAATGGCTGGCGAAGCTCGACGAGGTGTGCGGCATCACCTCGCCGCGCGAGCCCGGCCTCGACACCGTGCACACGGTCGCGGCCCTGCACCGTGGTGACCTCAAAGTGTTCCTCGGCATGGGCGGCAACTTCGTGCGGGCCGCTCCCGACACCAAGCTGACCGCCGAGGGCATGGGCCGCTGCGAGCTGACCGTGCACGTGAGCACCAAGCTCAACCGCAGTCACCTCACCCACGGCAAGGAGGCGCTCATCCTCCCGTGCCTCGGCCGCACCGAGCGCGACATGCAGGAGGCGGGCCCGCAGTCGATCTCGACCGAGGATGCCATGAGCTCCGTCATGCTCTCGCTCGGCTCCCGCAAGCCCGCGTCCCCGCACCTGCTCAGCGAACCCGAGATCATCGCGCGCATCGCGCGGGCGACCATGCCCGGCTCGGCGACCCCGTGGGAGTGGTACGTGGGCGACTACGACCGCATCCGCGACACGATGGCGAAGGCGCTGCCCGGCTTCGAGGGCTTCAACGAGCTGGTGCGCCAGCAGTACGGATTCCGCATCCCCCAGCCCGCGCGCGAGCGCGACTTCCAGACGCCCTCCGGCAAGGCGGAGTTCTCGGATGCCGAACTGCCGAACGTCATCCCCGAGGAAGCCGACGTGCTGGTGCTGCAGACCATGCGCTCGCACGACCAGTGGAACACGACGATCTACTCGGCCGACGACCGCTACCGCGGCGTGCGCAACATCCGCGAGCTGGTGTTCATGAACCGGCGCGACATGAAGGAACGCGGTCTCGCCGAGGGCGACCTCGTCGACATCGTGGCGACCTCGCGAGACGGGTCGGTGCGCCGTGTGACCGCGTTCCGCGCCCTGGAGTACGACACCCCGCGCGGCAGCGCCGCCGGCTACTTCCCGGAGCTGAACGTGCTGCTCGGCCCCGATGACTACAGCCGCCAGAGCGATCAGCCGCTGATGAAGGACATCCGGGTCAGGATCGCGAAGACGGCGTGACGCCGGGTCAGGGCCCGGGCCGTCGTGCCTCGGCTCCGGCCGGAGCCACGCCGGGACCGGGCTGAAGTCCCGTCCCCGTGCACATCGGCGGGTCGATCGCCCGACCCGCCGATGCGTGCCTGCCCGCGGCGGCGTGCTGACCGCGTCTTCCGCCGTTGCGCACGGCCACCGCGCCCGACGCCGCGGCATCCGCCCCGGCGTCAGCCCGGCAGCACCCCCGTGCGCGCGAGCCCGGCGTACCAGTGCCCGCTGTCCTTCACCGTGCGCTCGAGGGTGTCGAAATCGACGCGCACGATGCCGAAGCGCTTCGCGTAGCCGTAGCCCCATTCGAAGTTGTCCAGCAGCGACCACACGAAGTAGCCGCGCAGATCGACGCCCTGCTCGAGGGCGCGGTGAGCGGCGGTGAAGTGACGGCGCAGGTAGTCGAGCCGTTCCGGGTCGGGGACGGACCCGTCGTCGGCCACGACGTCGTCGAACGCGGCGCCGTTCTCGGTCACCATGAGCGGCTGCTGCGGGAACTGCTCGCGCAGCGACAGCAGAAGCTCCTCGAGTCCCTCGGGCGCGATGTTCCAGCCCATGGCGGTCGACGGGCCCGGCTGCGGCAGGAACTCGAGCACGTCGTCGCTCCCGGGCCACGCCGTGCCGCCGGCGGCGGCCTTGTGTCCGTCGTTGCTCTGCTTCGGCGACACCCCGTCCCAGATCTGCGCGGTGACGGTGGAGTAGTAGTTCACGCCCAGCACGTCGAGGGGCTGATGGATGGCATCCAGGTCGCCCTCGTGCACGAACGACCAGTCGGTGACGGATGCCGTGTCGGCCAGCAGGTCGTCGGGATAGGCCCCGCGCAGCATCGGGCCGGTGAAGGCCCGGTTGGCGAGGGCGTCCACGCGTCGCACCGCCTCCGCCGCCTGCTCGCCGCGGCCTCGCGGCACGTGGAAGTTCAGCGTCACCGAGTACTCCGGGTCGCCGGTCGAGGTGGCCCGCAGCGCCTGCACCGCACGGCCGTGCGCGAGGTTGAGGTGGTGCACCGCGGCGAGCGCGGCGGCCGGTTCGTGGCGCCCCGGCGCGTGTCCGCCCTGCCCGTAGCCGAGGTAGGCCGAGCACCACGGTTCGTTCAGCGTCGTCCAGGTGTGGATGCGATCGCCCAGCGCCGCGCCCATGATCTCGGCGTAGCGCTCGAAGGCGTCGGCCGTCGCGCGCATCGGCCAGCCGCCGGCATCCTCCAGGGTCTGCGGCAGATCCCAGTGGTACAGCGTCGCCACCGGCCGGATGCCCCGCTCGAGCAGGCCGTCGACGAGACGCGAGTAGAAGTCGACGCCCGCCTGGTTGACGGCGCCGGTGCCCTCGGGGACGATGCGCGGCCACGCGATCGAGAACCGGTAGGCGCCGAGGCCCAGCTCCGCCATGAGGTCGAGGTCGGCTTCCCAGCGGTGATAGTGGTCGCAGGCCACGTCGCCGGTGTCGCCGTTCCAGACGCGACCCGGGGTCTTGCTGAAGGTGTCCCAGATCGAGGGGAGCCGGCCGTCCTGCGCCGCCGCCCCCTCCACCTGGTAGGACGCCGTGGCCGAGCCGAACGTGAAGCCCTCGGGGAAGACGAGCCCGCTGTCGCGGTAGTCGGTCGAGCCGACCGTCGGGGGAAGGGTCATCGGGAGGGCTCCTCGAGGTCGACGGTGAAGACGGACGATCGCCCGTCGGGGGTCGTGACGATGATCTCGCGCGTTCCGCTGCCGCCGGGGAAGACGCGCACCTCGAGTCCGTCGAGGTAGTCGTAGTCGGGTCGGTCCCCCCGCGCCCCCCACGGGATGACGGCGCCCGGGCGGACGTAGAGCGGCAGGCTGTCGAAGCCGTGGCGTTCGCGCAGCCAGCGCCCTCCGTCGGCATCCTCGCGGGCGTCGCTCCCACCGTACGGCGCCGTCGAGGCACAGGCAGACAGCCTCCCGCCCCTGATCAGGAGGGGATGCCGTCGCCCCACCGCTCCAGCGCCGTCGCGGTCGCGATCCGGACGGCGGCGGCGGGTTCTTGACGCGCCCGCCGCTCGCCCACGGTCTCGACGAGCGAGATCGCGGGCAGGTCCGCCGCCCCCGCGTCGACGACCCCCGCGACCACGAGGGCGCGCACCCCGTGCGCCGCGGCGAGCGCGAGCACGTGCCCGGGGCCTTTCCCGGCCAGGGAGGTCTCATCGAAGGCCCCCTCGCCGGTGAGCACGAGGTCGGCGCCCGCGATCAGCGCGTCCAGCCCCAGCGCGTCGGAGATGGAGGCGGCCCCGTCGACCAGCTCCGCACCCGCCGCCGACAGCGCGCCCGAGAGCCCGCCCGCGGCACCCGTGCGGGGAACGCGACGCACGTCCCGCCCGAAGCGGAGCGCCCACTCCGCGGCATCCGTCTCGAGCCGCTGCGTGAGGCGCCGCACCATCGCGGCATCCGCCCCCTTCTGCGGCGCGAAGACCCTCGCAGCGTCCTCGAACGCGACGGTCGTGTCGGTCAGCACGACGACCCGCCCGGGAGCGAAGGGGACGCGATCACCGAGAGCCTCGAGCGCCCCGCGTCCGCCGTCGGTCATCGCCGAGCCGCCCATGCCGACGACGATGCGCGACGCGCCGCCGTCGAGGGCCAGGGCGACGAGCTCGCCCACGCCCCGGCTCGTGGCGGCCCACGGATCGTTGCCGCTCGCTCCCCCGGCGAGCACGAGCCCGGATGCCACGGCCGACTCGATGACGGCCCGATCGCCGTCGAGGCGCCACGGCGCACGCACCGGCGCCCCCCGGGGTCCGGTCACCACGTCCTCGCGGTTCGCGCCGCCGAGAGCGTCGAGCGTGCCGTCACCGCCGTCGGCGATGGGCACGCCCACCACCTCCGCGCTGCGGCGCCACGCGCGCACGGCCTCGGCCATGGCATCCGCCGCCGCCCGAGCGCTCAGGGTGCCCTTGAACTTGTCGGGGGCGACGATGACGCGCATGCGGCCGCGTCAGACGTCGGCGCTGACGAGCACGCCTTGCCGCTGCAGGTCGGCTTGCACGCGGGAGACGACGTCCTGATACGCCGTGTGCAGCTTCCGCTGCTCCAGACCGTCGTCGCTGCCGCCGGCCGGCTGGAAGATCGGGCGGTGCAGGTCGACGCGGACGGTGCCCTCCAGGTCGGTGAAGCGCACGTCGAGTACCTCGCGCACGTCGGCGTCGTTCGCGCGCAGACCGAGGAACATGGTCTTGGCGACGCTGCCGTGGGTCGCCTTCCAGTGGTCGCGCCCCTCGGTCACGGTGAAGCCGGCCGCCTCGAGCGCGGTCCGAGTGGACTGCTCGGCGGCGGCGAGGTCGCCCGAGACGACGAGATGGAAGTTCAAGATGGCCATGGGCGTGCGCCTTTCGCTCCGGTGCGGCTCAGCCTGTCGGTTCCGCTCTCCTCTGCACAACCTCCGTTCGCGCCGCTTGGTGCGGGTGGGGGGTCTGCAGATCACCGCGCGGGGAGGGCGGCGGAACGGATGCCGTCCTCCCCACGCCCTCCCCACCCGGCGAGCGGAGATCGCCGCCCGGGCATGTCGGCCCGCCCAACTAGACTGGCTCCCGTCCGGCCCCTGCGATTCTTGGAGCTCAGCCGCGTGACCACCCCGAACCCCGCCGCCCGTACCGCCCTCGCCGACACGGTCGAGAACGCGATCGCCACGCCCGAGAAGGACCAGCCCTACGGCGCCCTGGGTCTCAAGAGCGACGAGTACGCGAAGATCCGCGAGATCCTGGGCCGCCGCCCCACCAGCGGCGAGCTGGCGATGTACTCGGTCATGTGGAGCGAGCACTGCTCCTACAAGTCGAGCAAGATCTACCTCCGTCAGTTCGGCCAGAAGGTCAGCGACGAGATGAAGACCCGCCTCATGGTGGGCATGGGCCAGAACGCCGGCGTCGTCGACGTCGGCGAGGGCTGGGCGGTGACCTTCAAGGTCGAGTCGCACAACCACCCGAGCTACATCGAGCCCTTCCAGGGCGCCGCGACCGGCGTCGGCGGCATCGTCCGCGACATCATCTCGATGGGTGCCCGTCCCGTCGCGGTCATGGACCAGCTGCGCTTCGGTGCCATCGACCACCCCGACACCCCGCGCGTCGTGCACGGCGTCACCAGCGGCATCTCGTTCTACGGCAACTGCCTGGGCCTGCCTAACATCGGCGGCGAGACGGTCTTCGACGCCGTCTACCAGGGCAACCCGCTCGTCAACGCCCTCGCGGTCGGCGTCATGCGCCACGAAGACATCAAGCTCGCCAACGCCACGGGCGTGGGCAACAAGGTCGTGCTGTTCGGTGCCCGCACGGGCGGCGACGGCATCGGCGGTGCGAGCATCCTGGCATCCGACACCTTCGCCGACGGCGGACCCACGAAGCGCCCCGCGGTCCAGGTCGGCGACCCGTTCGCCGAGAAGGTGCTCATCGAGTGCTGCCTCGAGCTCTACAAAGACGATCTGGTCGAGGCCATTCAGGACCTCGGGGCCGCGGGCATCTCGTGCGCCACGAGCGAGCTCGCCGCCAACGGCGACAGCGGCATGAAGGTCGAGCTGTCGAAGGTGCTGCTGCGCGACCCGTCGCTCACGCCCGAAGAGATCCTCATGTCGGAGTCTCAGGAGCGCATGATGGCGATCGTCGCGCCCGAGAAGCTCGACGCGTTCCTCGCCGTCGTCGGCAAGTGGGACGTTGAGACGAGCGTGCTCGGCGAGGTCACCGGCGACGGACGCCTCGTCATCGACTGGTACGGCGAGCGCATCGTCGACGTCGACCCCTCCACCGTCGCGGTCGACGGCCCCGTCTACGAGCGTCCCGTCGCCTACCCGACGTGGATCGACGCGCTGCAGGCCGACTCCGCCGCATCCCTCCCGCGCGCGACGGATGCCGACACCCTCCGCGAGCAGTTCACCACGCTGGTGGCGAGCCCCAATCTCGCCGACACCTCGTGGATCACGAACCAGTACGACTACTACGTGCTGGGCAACACCGCGCTGAGCTTCCCCGACGACGCCGGCATGATCCGCGTCGACGAGGAGACCGGCCTCGGCTTCGCCATCGCGACCGACTGCAACGGCCGCTACAACCAGCTCGACCCCTACAACGGCGCGAAGCTCGCCCTCGCCGAGGCGTACCGCAACGTCGCCGTCACCGGTGCCGTGCCCACCGCCGTCACCGACTGCCTCAACTTCGGCAGCCCCGAGAACCCCGAGGTCATGTGGCAGTTCAGCCAGGCCGTCGAGGGTCTGAGCGACGGCTGCCTCGAGCTCGGCATCCCGGTCACGGGCGGCAACGTGTCGTTCTACAACCAGACCGGCGACCAGCCGATCCACCCGACCCCGGTGGTCGGCGTGCTCGGCATCATCGACGACGTCGCCGCCCGCATCCCGAGCGGTTGGCAGGATGCCGGCGAGAACCTCTACCTGCTCGGCGTCACCGCCGACGAGCTCGACGGCTCGCAGTGGGCCGGCACCATCCACGACCACCTCGGCGGTCGCCCGCCGAAGGTCGACCTCGCGCAGGAGCGCAAGCTCGCCGAGCTGCTGCAGGCCGCGGGTTCGCAGTCGCTCGTCTCGAGCGCTCACGACCTGTCGTCGGGCGGCCTCGCACAGGCCCTCGCCGAGGGCGTCATGCGCTTCGGCGTCGGCGCACGCGTCTGGCTCACCGAGCTCATGGAGCGCGACGGACTGGATGCCACCGCCGCCCTGTTCAGCGAGTCGACCGGTCGCGTGCTGGTGAGCGTGCCGCGCGAGGAGGACGTGAAGTTCCGTGGGCTGTGCGACGGTCGCGGCTATCCGGTGCTGCGCATCGGCGTCACCGACATCGAGCCGGGCACCGAGGCATCCCTCGAGATCCAGGACGTGTTCACCGTCCCCCTCGCGGAACTGCGTCGCCTGTCGACCGAGACCCTTCCTGCGGTCTTCGGACCCACCGTCGCGGAGCCGGTGGCGTGAGCCGATCGCCGCGCGGGATTCCCACCCGCGCGGCATCGACTGCCCCGCTCGACGCCGCCGACACGCGGCACGGACCCCAGCCGAGAGGAGATGCGCGATGACGGATGACGACGACATGACCGTCTTCAGCGACAAGCGTCAGAAGCGCGTGAAGATCACCGCCTGGATCGTGATCGGTGCGCTCATCCTCACCGGCGGGGGCGCGACGGTGATCTCGCTCATTCTGGGCTGACGACGCGAGGCGATTCCTGATGTCCCTGATCGACCCGACTCCTGAGACCGTCGCCACGCTCGACGCCCTCTCCGATGCGGCGCGCGCCCAGCCCACCAGCTTCGCGGCAATGGATGCCCTCTGGCGCGCCGTCTACGCGCTGCCGCACTGGTCGTTCATCGCGCGCGGACCCGACGACGCCCCGTCGCCGTTCATCGGTCAGCTCGCGAACGGGCCGATGGTCTTCGCCTTCACCACGCGACAGCGCGCGCACGACGGCGCCCTCGCGAACGGACTCGACGAAGAGGCCGCCTCACGCGTGCTGAGCGTTCCGCTCCCCGGGGCGGTCGAGTGGCTCGCCGGGTTCGCGCAGCAGGGCGTCGTAGGCGTCGTGTTCGACCTGCCCGCGCAGGGCTACACGGCCCCGCTGCAGAACCTCCTGCCGATGCAGGCGCACATCGCGAGCGCTCCTCCGACCTGACGCCCGGCTCAGCCGAGGGCGGAGCGATCCGCCCGGTCCCGCCGGTGTGCTCGCGATCAGCAGGTCTCCCGCGCTGACGGCGGATGCCGCGCACACCAGGTGCACGGGGCGGAAGCACGGCCGACCTCGACGATCGTCGCTCGGTGCCGTCGCGAACGGCCGGCGGCTTGAAGGCCTGACCCGCCCGATCACGCAGGCGCGCCGTCTTCGCGACGGCGGCGTGCACCGAAGGGTGAAGTCGTCGTGAATCGAGCCCCGCACAAGAGACGCGGCAGCGCGCGGCGGGTGAGTCCCCGTCGAGCGCCTCGACGCCCTGCCCGCGATGGTCCGGACCGCAAGGTCCAGGTCGTTCCGCAGGGGTCGGCCCGGGGTGGTCGGGGCGGCCTCCTGAACCGAGGGCGTTACGAGATGTTTCGCCGGCGTAAAACGTCGGCGCTGAGCACCATTCTCGTCAAAAGAATTCTGTATACAGAATGCAGTTCCATTTATCCGACCGCTCCGCTCCACCCGAACCCGAAGGACATCATGCGTCGACACCCGCGCCGCGCGCTTCAGATCCTCAGCGTCGCCGCCCTCGCCGGACTCCTCCTGAGCGCCTGCGCCTCGCCCTCCGCCAGCTCCTCGGCGCCCACCGGAGACGCGTCCGTCACGGCGCCGTCGGGCCTCGCGTCGTCCGGGACCCTCACCTTCGGCGTCGCCGCCACCTTCCCGCCCTTCGAGTACAAGGACGGCTCCGACCTGGCCGGCTTCGACATCGAGATGGCTCAGGCTCTGGCCTCCGAGATGGGCCTGTCCGTCACGCCCAGCGACATGGACTTCGACGGCCTCATCCCCGCCCTCAACGGCAAGCGCATCGACATCATCAACTCCGCGATGTACATCAAGCCCGAGCGCGAAGAGCAGGTCGATTTCGTGCCGTACATGCTCGTCGGCGAGGCGGTCATGGTCCCGAAGGGCAATCCGAAGGGCATTTCGAACATCCCCGACGACCTCTCGGGCCTGACCGTCGCCGTCACGCGCGGCGCCATCGGCGAGACCTACATGACCGACTTCAACACTCAGCTCGAGGCTGACGGCAAGGCGCCCATGACGATCCTGACGTTGCCCACAAACCAGGACGCGCTGCTGGCCGTGACCTCGGGCCGGGCCGATGCGTTCGACACCTCGACTCCCGGCGCGGCCTACACGCAGACCGAGCAGCCCGACACATTCGAAGTCGCCGGCACGTTCGACCTCGGTACCGAGGTGGGGATCGCCGTGCGCAAGGGCGACACCGAGATGAAGACCGCCGTTGAAGCCGCGCTGAAGGAGCTGGTCGACTCGGGCGACTACGAGAACCTGATCGCCAGGTTCAACCTCCCCGCCGAGTCCAACTACTTCACCTCGTCGAAGTAACCCGTCGTCGGATGCCGAGGAGCTACGCATGAACGTCGTCGAATTCCTGATCTCGCCCGCGTTCCTCAACGGGGCGCTCGTCACGGTCGCGCTGACGGTCCTGTCGATGGTCCTCGGCATCCTCGGCGGGCTCGTCCTCGCCGGCCTGGGCGCCGTGCGTTTCGCCCCGGCCCGGTGGCTGGCCCGGGCCTACATCTGGCTATTCCGCGGCACGCCGGTGCTGCTGCAGCTCATCTTCGTCTTCAACGTGCTCCCGCTGGTCGGACTCCGCTTCGACTCGTTCACCTGTGCGATCATCGCGCTGAGCCTCAACGAGGCGGCCTACATGGCCGAGATCATCCGCGGCGGCCTCCTCGGGGTGCCGAACGGCCAACGTCCCGCAGCCCAAATGCTGGGCTTCACGCGCTCGCAGACGCTGGTGTTCATCGTGCTGCCGCAGGTGGCCCGTCTGGTGCTCCCACCGACGGGCAATCAGCTCATCGGCATGTTGAAGACCTCGGCTCTGGCTTCCGTCGTCGCGGTGCAAGACCTCATGCTGGTCGCCCAGCGCGCGGCCGCCGGCACCTTCGACTACGTCGGAACGCTCATCGCTGCGGCCGTGCTCTACCTGCTGCTCACCACGATCTTCAGCGGCGTCCTCGGCGTAATCGAACGCCGGATGGACACCGGTCGCAAGTCCGCCCGCCGCCGCAAGCGCGCCGCACTCGTCCTCGCCGCCGAAGGAGGCCGCTGACATGGCATCGATCATTCAAGCCCACTCGATCACCCGCACCTACCACGGCAGCTCCGTCCTCGAGGACGTCTCCTGCCGCATCGAGGAGGGCGAGTGCGTCGTCATCCTCGGCCCCTCGGGCGCGGGCAAGTCGACCCTGCTGCGGTGTCTCGCCGGTCTCGAAGACCTCGCCACCGGGACGGTCGACTTCCAGGGCACGCCCTACATCGACCGCACGGGCATGCGCCGGCGTCTGCGCGGCGAGATCGGCATGGTGTTCCAACAGTTCAACCTCTTCCCGCATCTCACGGCTCTCGACAACGTCGCCATCGCTCCGGTGCGCGTGCGACGGCAGCGCCCCGCCGCGGCCGAGCGGCTGGCGCGGGACACCCTCGCCTCGGTCGGCCTGGCGGATCGCGTCGATCACTACCCCGAGGAACTCTCGGGCGGCCAGCAGCAACGCGTCGCGATCGCCCGCGCCCTCGCGATGAATCCGTCGCTCATGCTCTTCGACGAGCCGACGAGCTCGCTCGACCCCGAGTACACCCGGGAGGTGCTCGAGGTCATGCGCCGCGTGATCGCCTCGGGGATGACGGTCGCCATCGTGACCCACGAGATCGCCTTCGCCCGCCAGATGGCCGACCGGGTGCTCTTCCTCGACCAGGGCCGTCTCATCGAAGACAGCCCCGCCGACGTGTTCTTCCGCTCGCCGAAGACCGAGCGGGCGCAGCGCTTCCTCGAGCAGATCGCGGAGGAGGAGTGACCTCCGTCTTGGCCCCCGGCCTCCACGACGCGCACACGACGGCGCGCGTGGATCGGCTGTCGTGGGCGACGGCGGGCCTCCCCCTCGCCCACGAGCTGCACCACGCGCGCGCCCGGACGGCGGCACTCGATGCGGTCGTGTGCCGCATCGAGATCGAGGGCGTCACGGGCATCGCCGAGGTACGCGGGAACGCCGCGTACGGCACGGGCGAGAATACCGCCGATGTCGTCTCGGCTCTCTCCCTCGCTCGCGCGACCGGCACGGTCGGCGAACGACACGCGAGCCTCTCCCGCCGCTCCCGGCTCGCGGCCCTCGCCCTCGACCTCGCCGCGTGGGACGCTCGCGCCCGCGCTGCCGGGCTCCCCCTCGCCGTCTTCCTCTCCGGCCCGGTCCGCGGCTCGATTGATACGCACGGTCAGATTCCCTTCGGAACGGTGGCGGATGCCGAGGCCCGCGCGTCCGCCCTCACCTCCGACGGACTGGGTCGCCTGAAGATCCGCGTGGGTGGCCCCGATGTGGCCCTCGACGTCGCCCGCGTCCGCGCGGCTCGATCCGTGGCCGGCGAGGCGGTGGACATCTCGGTCGACGCGAACGGCGCGTGGGATGCCGAGCACGCGATCGACGCGAGCCGAGCGCTGGCATCCCTCGGCGTCGTGTGGGTCGAGCAGCCCACCCCCGACCTCGAGGGCCTCTCCGCGGTACGGGCCGACGGCGCGGTGCGTGTCCGTGCCGATGAAGCAACGCACGACGTCGAGGATCTGCGTCTGCTGGGGGGCGTCGTCGACGGCGTGCATCTCAAGCTGGAGAAGAGCGGCTCCTTCGCCGCTCTGGATGCCGCCGTGGCCGCCGCCGAGGACGTCGGCCTCGACGTCGCGGTCGGCCAGTTCGACCAGGGGCGCCTCGGTTGCGCCGCGACCCTCCACTGCGCTGTCGCCCTCGGGTTCACCACGGCCGAGGTCTGGGGCTTCGCCGACGTCTCCCGCGATATCGCGGGCGTGCTCGAACGCCGGGGCCCCGGCGTCCCCCTCCCCTCCGGACCCGGGCTCGGCGTCGACCTGCTGACCCCCCTCGATTGGACCTCCGCACGATGACCCCCCTCGACACCGTCTCCCTCCTGCAGCGCCTGGTCGCCCTGGACTCCACCAACCCCGGCGGGGACGAGGCGGCCGTCGCCGGCGTCCTGGCGGAGGTGCTCGCCGACGCCGGCGCCGAGGTCGAGGTGATCCCGTACGCCGAGGGGCACGTCAACCTCGTGGCCGAGCTGCGGTTCGGTCCGGGGCCGCGCGTGATGCTCAACTCGCACCTCGACGTCGTGCCCGCGGGCGCGGGCTGGTCGGCCAACGCGTTCGCTCCCGAGGTGCGCGAGGGCCGCGTCTATGGGCGGGGATCGGCGGATGCCAAGGGCAGTCTCGCCGCGATGGCCGGGGCCGTCGTCGATATCGTCGCGGCCGGTGAGGTCACTCGCGGCACCGTCGTCTTCACCGCGGTCGGCGACGAGGAGGTGGGCAGCACCGGAGCACGCGCCCTGGTGGAGAACCTCGAGGTCGACGCCTGCATCGTCGGGGAGCCCACCGGGGTGCAGCTTCTGGCCGCACACAAAGGATCGCTGCGACCCGTGATCGAGGTCATCGGGCGCGGAGCGCACGCGGCCGCCCCCCACAACGGCGTGAATGCCATCTCCGGCGCGGCCGACCTGCTCGATCGACTGGCTCGGCACGCCGACATGCTCGGGGACCGCCTCCATCCTCTGACCGGAGCGCCGACCCTCACGCCGGTGCTCATCGAGGGGGGCCAGGCCCCCAACGCCGTGCCCGAGCGCTGCCTGATCACGGTCGATCGCCGCATGGTTCCCGGCGAGACCGCCGAACAGGTGCGCGCCGAGTTCGAGCGGATCCTCGATGACTTCTCGCGAGACAACGCCCCCCTCACCGCTCGGATCGCCGCGCTCGCCCCCTCGACCGGCGGTCCCTCGGAGACCCCGGCCGACGACCCCTTCGTGCTCGCGTGTCGATTGGGACTGAGCGCGATCGGCGAAGCGGACGATATCGGCGGTCTCGTCGTCAACTGCGACATGACCACGTTCCGCGGAGCCGGCATCCCCACCGTGGTGCTCGGACCGGGCGAGCTCGGCGTCATGCACGCCGCCGACGAGTACGTGCCAATCGACCAGCTCGAACGGGCCCGTCGCGCATACCGCGCTATGGTCGAGCGCGCGTTGCGGGAGCTGCCCTGATGGCCCGCATCGCCGTGGGCCAGGCCCCCTTCTCGGCCGACGTCGATGCCAACGTCGCCACCGCGCGCGACCTGAGGGCCGCCGCGAGTGCCGAGGGCGCCGACCTCCTGGTGTTGTCGGAGCTGTTCCTGTCCGGCTACCGCGTCGCAGGGATCGACGGGGATCGCACGCTGACACTCGATGACCCGCGGCTCGCGCCCCTCGTCGACGACGGCTCCCCCACCGAAGTGCTCGTCGGCGCCGCTGTCGACGGGCCCGGCGGGCGCCGGAACGCCGTGTTGCGATTCCGGGCGGGCGACGCCCCGGAAGTCGCCTACGCGAAGCTCCACCTCTGGGAGAGCGAGCGCGGCCCGTTCGCCGCCGGCCACGACCTGTCCGTGATCGAGGTGGCGGGCCTGCGAGTGGGTCTCGGCGTCTGCTACGACGCCGGGTTCCCCGAGTTCTCCCGGGCCTACGCCCACGCGGGCGTCGATCTCATCGTCTTCTCCTCCGCCTTCCTCATCGGAGAGGAGGCCGATCGCTACGACATCTACCACCCGGCGCGGGCCCTCGAATCGGGCTGCTTCGTCGTCGTCAGCGACGCCGCGGGCTCCGACGGCGACGGCCGCTTCTACGGCCACTCGCGCATCGTCGATCCGCGCGGCCGGGTGCGGGCCGACCTCGGCGAGACCGGCGCGCTCGCGTGGGTCGACGTGTCCCCCGCCGACGTGCGCGCGACGCGCTCCGCCCTCCCCTACCTCGACCACCTGCTGCCCGCGTACCGGGCGCACCTCTGACCCGATCGGAGATCACCGATGCCGACCTTCCCCGCCACCGAATACGCCGACCGCCTGCAGCGGTTCCAGCGCATCCTCGTCGAGCTCGACCTCGACGTCGCGGTCGTGACCGCCCCGGAGAACATCTGCTACCTGGTGGGCCACGAGACGCCGGGCTACTACACCTACCAGTGCCTTCTCGTGCCGCGTGACGGACAGCCCACCATCCTGCTGCGCGAGACCGAGACGGTCAACGCGGAGCAGACGACCTACCTCAGTGACATCCGCGGATATGCCGACGTCGACGACCCGATCGCCCGCACGATCGAGGTCGTTCGCGACGTCGCCCCGGCACCGCGTCGAGTCGGCCTCGAGGAGCGCTCCTGGTTCCTGCCTCCGGTGGCGTACCGCGCTCTGACAGAGGCCTTCGTGCCTGCCCAGGTCGTCGCGATCGACGACGAGGTCGCGTCCCTGCGCCTCATCAAGTCGCCCGCCGAGATCGAGGTGATCCGGGCGGCAGCGGCGATCACGGATGCCGGCGTGCGCGCGGCCGCGCTGACCGTCGCCGTCGGCGTCCCCGAGCGCGAAGTGGCGGCTGCCGGCTTCGCCGCGATGATCCGGGCCGGCTCGGAGTACGTGGCCATGGAGCCCTTCGTCGCCTCGGGCCCGCGCGCCGGCAACATCCACGCCTGGTGGGGCGACCGTCGTATCGAGGCGGGCGAGGGTGTGCTGCTGGAGATGTCGGCGACGAAGGGGCGATACAACGCCCCGCTCATGCACACGGTGCGCACCGGGGCGCTGAGCGGCGAGTCAGCCCGAATGGCGGAGGCGTGCCTCGCGGCGCGCGACGCCACGCTCGCGGTGGTGCGTCCGGGCCGCACACCCGCCGAGGCGCACGCGCGATGCAAGGCCGTCGTCGCCGAGCACGGTCTCTCGCACACCTACCGCAAGCGCAGCGGCTATTCCGTCGGTATCGGCTTCGCCCCCGACTGGGGCGAAGGGCACATCCTGTCACTGAAGGAGACCGAGCACCGTCCGTTCGAGCCCGGCATGGTCGTGCACGTGGTGCCGACGCTGCGCGCGGCCGGGGTGGCGGGCCAGGGCTTCTCGGCGACGGTGTTGATCACGCCCGAGGGCAACGAGATCCTCACCTCGTGCGACGTCTTCGAGAACTGAGCGTCCGATGCTGACTCCGATGGGCGCCTACGCCCTGACCGCCGAGGCAGACGGCCTGCTCTTCGTCGCCGGGATGACCCCACGAGAGGACGACGGCTCCCTCCGCGCGGGCATCGTCGGCGCTGACATGGACCTCGAGACCGCCCGTACGGCCGCCACGCGGGCCGTGACCCGGGCACTGGATGCCGCGAGCGAGAACCCGCGGTTCGTGCGCGTGGTCGCGATGACGGTGTACGTGCGCTGCGCGGTCGACTTCACCGCGCTGAGCACCGTCGCGGACGCGGCGAGCGCCGTCGTGCACGCGTGGGCTCCCGACCATCCCCTCCCCGCCCGCGCCGCCGTCGGTGTCGCCTCCCTCCCCGGTGGGGCTCCGGTTGAGGTCAGTCTCGTGCTGGGGGCATCGTGATCGTCCGTCCGGTCGTCGCCGTCCTCGAGGACGCGGTACCCGTCCGCGGCCTCGAGGAAGTGGCGCGCGACGCCGACCTCCTCGTCACGGACGCCGACGGCCTTGCCGAGGCCATGGGCCGCGCGGATGCCCTGCTGATGTGGGATTTCTTCTCCGACACCGCCGCCGCCCTGCTCGCGGCGGGAGTCCCGCCCCGGCTGCGCTGGATCCACGTGGCGGCGTCGGGTGTCGACGGCATCCTGAGCCCGGCCGTGGTGGACGCCGACGTGCAGGTGACGAACGCCGCGGGGGTGTTCGAGCGACCCATCGCCGAGTATGTGCTGGCGTGCGTGACCGCGCACACCAAGCAGCTCGCGCGCTCGGCGCATCGCCAGAGCCGGCGCGAGTGGGCCCCGCGCGAGACGGCGGACTTCACCGACGCGCGGGTGGTCGTGCTCGGCGCCGGGGCGATCGGACGGGAGCTGCGACGCCTGCTCGGCGCGATCGGTATGAACGTCACACTCGTGGCGCGCACCGCACGCGCGACGCCGGACGGCCCGGTGCACGCCGTGTCCAGCCTCTGCGAGGCCCTCGCCGATGCCGACGTTTTCGTCGTCGCCCTCCCGCTCACCGCCGAGACCCGGGGTCTCGTCAGCGATGACGTGCTCCGCGCCCTGCCCCCCTCGGCGCTCTTCGTGAACGTGGGCCGCGGGCTCACCGTTGACGAGGAGGCCCTGATCGACGCCCTGCGCGGCGGCCGCCTGGCGGCCGCCGCCCTCGACGCGTTCGCGGTGGAGCCGCTACCGGCGGACAGCCCGCTCTGGAGCGACCCGCGGGTCTTCGTCTCTCCGCACTCCTCGTCGCGGACGCACGGCTGGCGCGATCGTCTGGCCGCGCAGTTCGTCGCCCAGTACCGGCTCTGGCGGGCGGGGTCGTCGTTCAGCGCGGCCGTCGACAAGAAGCGGGGGTACTGATGGACGGCGGTGTGCTTCTGGTCTCGCACGGCGACGGTTGGCGGCCGTCCGATCCCGCCCGCCCGCTGCTGCGCGCGGACGATCTGGCCGCCACGCGCGGTGACGGCGTGTTCGAGGCGATCGGCGTCTTCGGCGGGCAGCCGCTTGCCCTCGAGGCTCACGTGGAGCGCCTGCGGCGATCGCTCGCCGCCGTGGGTCTCGAGGCGTGGAACACATCATCCGTGCGCGCGGGGATCGAGGAGGCCATCCTGCGCCACGCCCCGATCGCCGAGATGCTCGTCAAGGTGCACGTGAGTCACGGCCCCGAAGGGGAAGGGCCGTGGGCGTGGATCCACGCCCGGCCGAATGCCGATCACCGGTCCGCGCGACGCGACGGGCTCGCAGTGGCCCTGCTCGATCGAGGCGTGCCGCGGGGAGCCGGAGCGCGAGCGCCCTGGGTCCTCGCCGGGGTGAAGTCGCTCTCGTACGCCCAGCCACGCGCGGCACAACGCGAGGCGCGGCGCCGCGGCGCCGACGACGCCGTCTATGTGTCGACGGACGGCTATCTCCTCGAGGGCCAGGCCTCGACGCTCATCGTGCTGCACGGCGATGCGTTCTCCACCCCCGACCCCGTCGACGGCGCTCTCGTGGGCACGACCCAGGAGCGGATCTTCAGCGGCCTCGCTCGACGTGGTCACGCCGCGGTCGTCCGCAGCATGCACAGCGACGAGCTCGAGACCGCGGATGCCGCGTGGCTGTGCTCGAGCGGTCGGCTGCTCGCCCCGATCCGTTCCGTCGACGGCCGCATACTCCCCGCGGCGCCCGCGGCCACGGCCACGCTCTGGCAGGCCCTGGATCTCGCCGCCCGTCCCGCGGGGGCGCCCCCGGCCGTCCTGGGTAGCGTTCACCAGACAGCTTCCGGCCCAGCGAGGGGATACGACCATGAGTGAGACGTCGATCGACGGCGCGACCTATTTCCGCAAACAGGATTGGGCCTACGACCAGGTCCGCGCGCAGATCCTGTCCGGTGGAATCCCCGCGGGCAAGCCGATCGGCCAGGAGGATCTCGCCGATTCGCTCAACATCAGCCGCATCCCGCTTCGCGAGGCCTTGTCCCGGCTCAAGGCCGAGGGATGGCTCGAGGGGCTCCCCCACCGCCGCCTGGTGGTACCCGCGCTCTCGCTGGCGGGGGCCCGCGACATCTACACCGGACGCGCCTCGCTCGAGTCGACACTGGCACGCACCGCCGCGGCCGCGGGGCCTCACGCTCCGTTGGCGGTAGCGCGCGCAGTGCTCGACCGGCAGCGCCACGCCTCCGACACGGGCGACCTCCCCGGTTTCCGCGCGCTGGACCGCGAGTTCCACATGGGGATCTACGCTCTCGCCGGGATGCCGCAATCGATGTCGGCTGCGGCTCAGCTCTATGCCCTCGGCGAGCGCTACGTCGGCCTCTACCTCGGCACCACCGATCGCAGCGACGAGTCGCTCGCTGAGCACGCGCGCATCCTCGAAGCGGTCGAGACCGGGGACGCGGATGCCGCAGAGGCCTTGACGCGCGAGCACATCTCTCACGGCCTCGTCGTGCTCGAGGACTTCCTCCTTCCCGCAGAACCACCACCGTCAGAAATGAGCGACGAATGACCACGATCACGACCTCCCCGCGGCCCGCCGCGATCGACCGCCTCGACCTGCCCGAAGCGGAGGCCTACGCGGGTACCTCCGTGCGCGCCGCGGAGCGCGAACTGGAGCGTGCGTCGGTGGCAGCCGGTCCGGTCCTGGATGCCACGTACGCCAACACCCACCGTTTCCCCGCGCCCGCATACGCCCTCAGCGCCTTCACCGCCGCGGCCTCGGGCGCGGGGATGACATACACCCCCTACGTGGGCGACACCGGCGTGCGCGCCACCGTCGCTGCGAACATCGAGGCGCACCTGGGGCTGACCGCCACCGGGTCCAGCGACCTGATCCTCGCGCCGGGCACCCAGGGCGCCCTCTTCATTGCGCTCAGCGCGATCATCGAGCCCGGCGACCTCGTCATCCTCCCCGATCCCGACTACCTCTCGACCGAACGCACGCTGCGGTACCTTGGCGCCGACGTCGAGCGGGTACGCGTGAGCTTCGAGGACGCGGAGGGCCGCCCGACCCTCGACGCCGAGCGGCTGCGCGAACTCGCCGCCCGGTCGCCGAGGCTGTTCATCTTCAGCCACCCCAACAACCCCACCGGCGCCGTCTACTCCGACGAGACCCTTGAGCTCATCGCCGAGCTCGCGCAGCAGCACGACTTCCTCGTGCTGGCCGACCAGCTGTACTGCCGGCTCGTGTACGACGGGGAGGCTTACACCCACATCGCCGAACTGCCCGGAATGCGCGAGCGCACCATCACCACGCTCGGCCCTTCCAAGACCGAGTCCCTGTCGGGATACCGCCTGGGCCTCGCGGTCGCCCCTGCCGAGCTGATCGAGCGCATGGAAGACGTGCAGTCCATCACGGCGCTGCGAGCCCCGGCCTACGCGCAGCACGTGCTCGCGCACTGGCTCGCTGAGGACGGCGACTACGTCGCGGAACGCACCGTCGAGTACCAGGCGCTTCGCGACTGGACGGTCGACCGACTCAACGCGTCACCCGCCTTCACGGCGACGAGGTCGTGGGGGACGTCGTACATCTTCCCGCGGGTGCTCGCGCCGGTGTCGGATCAGGAGCTGGCGATCGCGATCAAGGAGCGAGCCGGCGTCATCGTCAACCCGGGCTACCAGTTCGGCGCCGAGGGCGCTTCGCACATGCGGCTGTGCATCGCGCAGGACGAGACGGAATGGCGCGAGGCGCTCGAGCGGCTCATCGCGGTGACGGAGTCCTTCCTGCCCTGACCTGCGCGGACGAGCCGCCGTCATCCTCGTCGGTCGATGTCGGCGGCTCACCCCGTGCGCATTCCGGCCCACCGCCCAGCCCGCTGTCGGGAGCCCGGCATAGCATGGGCGTGTGGAACCGCTGTTGGTCTTTCTGGCCGAGTGGTGGTGGATCGGCCCCGCGGCGGCCGGTGCGGGCACCGTCGGCTGGATCGGCGTGCGTCGATCCCGACACCGCGCGCTGCCGGCCGGAGCGACCACCACCGGCGATCGCGCCGCTCGCGCGTGGGCGTCACGCCCCCTGGGCAAGGCGGCGGCGCGGCGCCTCGAACTCGACGCGGCTCTGCTCGATCTGCAGACCGCGCGGCACGCCGTCACCCGCGGACGCGCCGACGTCAAAGTCGCCGACGCCGAGGTGGTGCGCGCTCAGGCGGAGCGGGCGGCATCCCGTGTCTCGTCCGACGTCGTCTCCGCCGCACGCGGACGCCTCACCGACGCGCAACGCGACCTGCGCGCCGCGCTGGCCGAGGTGCGCGCCCGCCGCGCCGGGGTGAGGGCCGCGAAGGCGATGCTCCCCGCGATCCGCGCGGGCAGCGCCCCTCTGCCGGTGGCGCGCCTGCTCTCGGAGCACGACGCGATCCTGGCGCGCTGGATGGCCTACGAGACCGACCCCGGTCTCGCCATCGACTTCCCGCAGATGAGCGACTCGCGCTCCCCGCTCCTCGCCGACTTCCTGCGCGCGAACGAGAGGGCGCAGTGGCTGCGGCCCGCATCGGTGCAGACGCGCCTCGAGCCCGCCGACTACCTCGCCTACCGCGATGCCGTGCGCCGCACCGCGCACGCGTTCGACCGCGCCGAGCGCGCAGCCCGCCAGGGTGCGGACCAGCCCGGCATCGAGGGCCCCGATGCGTGGAGCCGCGTGGCATCCGATCTGGCCGAGACCGCCCAGCGCGCCCTCGCCCGGTCCATGGAGTCGATGGGCCGCGCCGCCGCCCGCACCTGGGAGGAGCGCGGCGCCCGACGCGCTCAGAAGCGAACCCCGGATGCCGCGAGCCCCCGGCCGCAGAACGGTCCGGTCTGGCCGCCTCCCGCACGCGATCGGCCGCGACCTCCGGCATCCTGATGACGGCGAAGCCGGGCGGCGTAGCATGGCGCAGGTGCAGGACTTCTGGAACTTCGCCGGCCACTACTGGTGGCTCGTCTTCCCCCTCTTCGGAATGACGATGGGGGCGGTCAACGCGAGGGTGAAGCACCGCGAGGTCACCGCCCGCCGCCGCCACAAAGAGCAGCTCGAGCTGCTGCGGGCGCAGGGTCTGGCCGCGGGGGGCGAGCCTCCTGCCGCGCTCGCCCCGGCGACCGACGATGCTCGCGCGCGTCTCACGTCCGCGCATGACGCGGTCACCCATCGCTGGCTCGAATACGAGCTCGACGCCACGAAGCTCATCTCCTACCCCGCGATGAGCGATGGCCGACAGCCGCTGACGGCGGCGTTCCTGCGCGCGAAGAAGGTCGCCGACAATCTGCGACCGGCCGCCGACGAGACGCTCTCGCCCGAGCGCCTGCGCGAATACCGCGAGGCCGTCACCGACTACGAGGTCGCGTTCGACGTCGCCGAGCGCGAGGCGCGCCGCGTCAAGGATGCGGCGTTCACCGCCGACGAACGCAAGCGCCTCGACACGGCCAAGCAGCTGCTCACCGTCGCGACCGATCAGGCGGCGACGTCGAACGAGCGTCAGCTCGCGTACAAGCGCGTGCGCGAGGAGCTCGACGGCCTCATCTGGCTGAGCGACGAGGCGGTCGACGAGCTCGAGAAGAAGGTCGCGCTCGAGCTCCCCCGCGGCTCCACGCAGCCGCGTCCCTCGACGACCCCGCCAGAGCCCGCGGTCTGAGGCGCGCTCCGCCGCATCGCGCGGCCCCCGCCCAACCCCGCAGATCCCGCGGCGCCTTCTCGTCAGCCTGTGCGACGAATGCGCACGGGACCCCGCGCGGTGGTCACATCGACGACCTCGCCCTTCTGCGTGACCTCGACCTCGCCCAGGTCGACCAACTCTCGCGCGGCGTCGCGCGCCGGCTGCATGAGGTCGCGCCACTCCTCGCCGCCGACCGCGCGGGCGGCCTCAGACGGGCAGATCGTCTTGCCGGCATCCCTCGCCGCGAGGAGTTCGCGAATGGATGCCACGAGCCGAGGATCCGCACCAGACGACGGGGTCATCTGTCCAGTCTCCCTCCGCTGCGGGGAGTCGGGGCCAGAATGACCCGGTGATCACCGAGCGCCACGCCCCCGACCTCCCCGGTCGCGCCGTCATCGCCCAGCGGTGGAACCGCGCGGTCTTCGTGCACTGGCGGATCGACCCGGGGGAGGTCGCGCCGCTCCTGCCGCCCGGAACCCGTCCCGACGTGCACGACGGGTCGGCCTGGGTGGGGCTCGTGCCGTTCGTGCTGAGCGAGTTCCGCTTCCTGCCCCTGCCCCCGGTGCCCTTCGTGGGCACCTTCACCGAGATCAACGTCCGCACCTACGCCGTCGACGACGCCGGGCGTCGCGGCGTGGTCTTCCGCACGCTCGAGGCGGAGCATCTCGCGCCGGTCCTCGCGGCTCGGGCCCTCTTCGGCCTGCCCTACCGCTGGGCGCGCGCCGGCGTGCGCACCGAGGGCGAGCGCATCGAGTACCGCTCACGACGCCACGGGGGCCGGCATCCGGGCACGCGGATCCGGGCCCGGCTGGGCGCGGAGACGGTCGACGACGACCTCTCGCGCTTCCTGACCGCGCGCTGGGGCTTCCACGAGCGCCACCTGGGCCGCACGATCTGGGCCGCGAACAGCCACGAGCCGTGGCCCCTCGTCACCGCCGAGCTCGAGGCGATCGACGACGACCTCGTGGCGGATGCCGGCTTCCCGCAGCTGGCGGGAAGCGCCCCCGACTCGGTGCTCGCGATGCCGGCGGGCCACCCCGGCTTCATCACCCGCTTCACTGCGGCCCACACCGTCGCCTGACGGCGCGAGCTCGGGCGGGCTTCGTCAGAGAGAACAACACTTCACCCTCTGCCCCGGCTTTTTCATCTTCCCATGTTTACGTGCTCATTCATACCTTTTCCCCAAGGCGTCGTCCGGCGCCGCTCGGCGCCACAGCTGCGCCCGATGGAAGGAAATGATGAGAATCACTCGCCGAATCGCAATCGCGCTGGCGTTCGCCGTCGCCTCCCCGGCTCTCGCCGCGCCTGCGCGGGGCAATCCCGCTCGGGTCGACGGTCGCATCTACACGGCATGACCGTTCCGGTGTGCGCTTCCGTAGCCCCGCGGTCGAGCACCCTCCTGTGGTGGGTGGTCGGGGCTGCAGTCGTGGCGGTGTTCGCGCCGCTGCCGGACGGTTGGGCACTCACCGTGCAGGCCGCCGCACTCCTCTTCGCGGTATTCGCCCTCTGCATCGTCCGCGACCGCCCTTCGCGGCTCCTGGCGGCGCTCGTCGTCACCGTGCTGGGCGCCGTGGTCGGGCTTCAGATCACGGGGCACATCGCTGCGATGAGCCTCGAGCAGTCCTTCACCGAAGATGCGGTCGTGGTCCGCTGAGACGCAACCCGGGAGCGTCCAGCCCGATGCGCGGACGGCCCCCTCCACCCGATGGAGGAGGGGGCCGTCACCGCGCGGGGTCAGTCGCGCTGCGTCGAGAACGCGTCGGGGTTCTGCTCGAGCCACGCGTCGATCGCGTCGGCTTCCTTACCCTCGCCGTACTCGTTGACGACGAGGTCCTCCAGCGAGCCGTACTGCGCGTCGTCGAGCTGGATGCCGGCGATGAGCTCAGCGGCATCCGGGTACTTCTCGGCGAAGCCGCTGGTGCCGAGGAAGTGCAGCGCCTCAGGGTCGCCCATCAGGCCCTGGGGGTCTTCGAGGTCTTTCACGTCGTAGGCGTCGTTCGCCCAGAAGGGGCGCCACAGCGTGACGGCGATGTCCTTCTGCGCGGCGATGGCGTTGTCGAGCTCGGTGAGCATCGCCGCGGTCGACGAGGTCACGAGCTCGAGGCCGTCGAGGCCGTACCCGGGCATGGCGACTTCCTGCGTCTGCTTGGTCAGACCCGCGCCGGGCTCGATGCCGTAGATCTTGCCGTCGAAACGCGCGGCGTTCGCCTGGAGCTGGTCGATCGAGTCGATGTCGACGTAGCTCGGCACCGCGATCGTGAGCTTGGCGTCGTCGTAGTAGGCGCCCAGGTCCTCGATCGAGTCGCCGTACGTCTTCATGTAGTCGGCGTGCGTGAGCTCGGGCCAGGCCGAGGGGTAGATGTCGACGTCGCCCTGGGCGAGGCCGGCGTAGAGCGGTCCCGCCTCGGTGAGCGTCTGCATCTCGACGGTGTAGCCGAGCTTGCCGAGCTGGTCCTCGAGCAGGTACGCCGTGCTCAGGCCGTCGGTCCACGAGGGGAGGAAGCCGAGCGTGATGGTGCCCTTGTCGCCACCGTCGCCCGAGCCGCCTTCGGCCTGATTGCCGCTCGCGCAGCCGGCGAGCGCGAGCGCCGCCACGCTGCCGAGGGCGAGGGTTGCGGTGAGGTGTCGTGTCTTCATTGCTGTGTTCTCTTCCTTTTCGTCCGTGATTTCCGTGGAGCCCCGCGCAGCCGCGCGTATGAGGAGTCATTTTTCGTCGCCTGGAGACAAGCTCGGCGACAATTTCTGACCCCTCACGCACCCGGCGCGAAGGGGAGGGAGGGTCAGCGGCCCGTCGAGATCGGCGCGCGGCGCGGAGAGGCTTCCGCGCGCTCGGCCTCGCGTGCGGCATCCGCCGAGGTGTCGACGGGCCCGGCCGCGGGGGCGCCGGCCGTGGCCGCCGCCGTGGAGCGGGCGGCACGCCGTCGCGCGAGCACTCCAAGCAGCGAGCCGGTGTTGTCGGCGCGATTGCCGAGAGCCGCGGTGAGGCGGTCGAGGTAGACCGCGAGGATGACGACGCTGAGGCCCGCCTCGACACCCTTTGGCAGGTTGACGGTCGAGATCGACTGCACGACCTCCTTGCCGAGGCCGTCGGCGCCGACGATGCCGGCCACCACCGCCATCGACAGCGCGAGCATGATGACCTGGTTGACGCCGGCCATGATCGTGGGCGTCGCCAACGGCAGCTGGATGCCGCGCAGGATCTGCCACGGGGTGGCACCGAACGCCTGACCCGCCTCGACCGTCTCCGAGTCCACCCCGCGGATGCCGAGCTCGGTCAGTCGCACGCCCGGGGGCAGCGCGAAGATGACGGTCGAGACGACACCGGGGACGACGCCGATGCTGAAGAACGTGATCGCGGGGATGAGGTAGACGAAGGCGGGCATCGTCTGCATGAAGTCGAGGATCGGCTTCAGCACGGCGCGCACGGTGCTGTTGCGCGCCGACCAGATGCCGAGCGGCACCGAGATCGCGACGGCGACGATCGTCGCGATGAGCACGAGCGCGAGGGTCTGCATCGCGGTGACCCACTGCCCCATCGCGAGGATGAGGGCGAAGCCCACCACGGTGCCGAGCGCGAGCTTCCACGAGCGCAGCAGCCAGGCCAGGAGCGCGGCGACCACGATGACGACCACGATGGGCGCCGACAGCAGCACGTCGCTGAGCCCTCCGACGAGGAAGCGCACGGTCACGGCGATGACGTCGAACAGGCCCGAGAGGTTGTCGCGCAGCCAGTCCACGGCGGAGTCGACCCACGAGCCGACGGGGATGCGGAACCCGTCCATCAGCGCACCCCCTCGGTCTCGGAGGCGACGACCGGCGCGTCGAGCACCGCGTCGATCTCAGCGGAGGGCAGGGGCTGGGGCAGCACGGTGATCTCCTCGGTGGAGCTCGGCCCGGGTCCGAGCGCGGCCAGCAGGGTCACGCGCGGGATGACACCGGTCAGGCGACCGTCGGCATCGAGCACGGCGAGCGGCAGGGGCGACTCGACCGACGGCACGAAGAGGTTCATGAGCACGTCGTCCTCGCGCACCGCCTGCGGCAGGGGCTTGAGCCGGCTGAGCAGGGAATTCTCCCCGGCCCGCACGAGCTTCATGGCATCCCGATCGGTGATGATGCCGAGCGGCTTGCGGTCGCGGTCGGTGACGTAGACGGCCGACATGTAGGCGTCGCGCATCTGGCGCAGGGCCGTCCGGGGACCGGCCGAGGCGTCGACGCGCGGACGCGGACGTTCCATCACGTTGCCGGCGGTGAGCACGCGGGCGCGGTCGACATCCTGCACGAACTGCTCGACGTAGTCGTTCGCCGGGTCGGTGAGGATGTCTTCCGGGGTGCCGATCTGCACGATGCGCCCGTCGCGCATGACCGCGATGCGGTCGCCGAGGAACATCGCCTCGTTGAGGTCGTGGGTGATGAAGACGATGGTCTTCTTCAGCGTCCGCTGCAACTCGATGAGCTGCTCCTGCATCTCGCGGCGGATGAGCGGATCGAGAGCGCTGAACGCCTCGTCCATCAGCAGGATGTCGGTGTCGGCGGCGAGCGCCCGGGCGATGCCGACGCGCTGCTGCATCCCGCCCGACAGCGCCGAGGGGAGCTTCTCGCCCCAGCCCTCGAGGCCGACGAGACCGAGGATCTCGTTCGCCTTCGCAAGGCGCTCGGCCTTGCCGACGCCCCGGAGTTCCAGGGGGTAGGCGACGTTGGCCGCGACCGTGCGGTGCGGGAGGAGCGCGAAGTGCTGGAAGACCATCGCGAGGCGATCGCGCCGCAGAGAGCGCAGGCGCGCGGGACCGACACCGGTGAGGGCGTCGCCCTTCACCTCGACGGTACCGGCGGTCGCCTCGTGCAGGCCGTTCAGCATGCGGATGATCGTCGACTTGCCCGAGCCCGAGAGGCCCATGATGACGAAGATCTCGCCGGGGCGCACGTCGAAGCTCGCGTCGATGACGGCGGCCGTTCCGTGGTCGGCGATCTCGTCGCGCGTCGAACCCGCGCGGAGTTTGTCGACGGCGGCCTGCGGGGCACGGCCGAAGACCTTGAAGAGATTCTTGGCGGCGAGGGCGGGCGTCTCGCTCGCGGGTGCTGACGGAGCGGGCTCCGTCGAAGCAGGCGGATGTGTCACTGGTGCACCTCAGCGGCCTTCGGGTGGCCGCATAGGTCACGCCCGGGTGGCAGCCGTCGGCGCTCTCCGGGGGTGGAGCACGTCGACACCGGACATCGGGTCCGGAGTCCTGGCCGCCGACCGTACGCTCGCGGCATCCCCTCCCCCGAGAAGACACCGACGACCGCGGACTGGTCGGGTGAACGGCCCCTCAAGGGCCTCACCCAACGTTTCACGGTGATGGATCGGCTGGCAAATCGCCCTGCGCCTTGCGGAAACGGATGCCGTATGGCACGCGCGCGCGCCTGATCCGCTCTCCCGCACGGGGAGGGATCCATGCACGCGCATGTCACCCCGGGCGTGTCGCAGCGCCCTTGAGACCGGGGGCGGGATGAGCCGAGGTCAGTCGTCCTGCGGCTCGGCCGCGGCCGTGCGGTGGTGGCGGATGACCTCCGCCACGACGAAGTTGAACCACTTCTCCGCGAAGGCCGGATCGAGGTCGGCGTCCTCGGCCAGACGCATCAGCCGCGCGATCTGCTGCTCCTCGCGAGTGGGATCGGATGCCGGCATCCCGTGCTTCGCCTTGAGCACTCCGACCTGCTTGGTGCAGCGGAAGCGCTCGGCCAGCAGGAAGATCAGCGCGGCGTCGATGTTGTCGATGCTGCCGCGCAGCCCTTGAAGGATCGTCGAGGGATCGGCGTCGGTCATGAGTCCTCCCACATCGCTCCGACCCTACCGCGCCCAGCGGTGCGCCGCCGTTCGCAGGGGCTGAGTCCTACAGTGTGACCATGAGCCGATCGACGCGCCCCGACCCGACCGCCGTAGGCGCCGACGCCGGGGCCGCCACGTCGCGCGACAAGCCCGTATGGTCGGCGATCTCCCGACCCTACGCGGCGGGGTTCTTCCTCACCCTCGGCGGACTCACCGCCTTCCTCCTGGCGCTCGCGCTCGGGAAGCTCTCGACGGTGCTCATCTACATCGCGATCGCGCTCTTCGTCGCCCTCGCCCTCGACCCCCTCGTGCGCATGCTCGTGCGCCGCGGACTGTCGCGGGCCTGGGGCATCGTGATCGTCTTCGGCGGCCTGGCCCTCGTGCTCGCCGGGGCGCTGTGGCTGCTCATCCCGCCGGTCGTGCGCCAGGTCGAGCAATTCGTCGGGGACATCCCCTCGTTCGTCAACGACGTCATCGACAGCGACGCGGTGCGGTGGGTGGAGCAGAACTTCGGCGACAGCCTCGGCGACGTGCTGAAAGAGGTGCAGGGCTTCGTCACCAACCCCGCCAACATCGCCGCCATCGGCGGGGGGCTGCTGCAGGTGGGCATCAGCATCGGCGAGTTCATCTCGGGCGCGATCATCGTGCTGGTGCTGAGCCTGTATTTCCTGGCATCCCTGCCGAAGATGAAGAACAGCCTCGTGCGCCTCACCCCCGCGCGCAGCCGCGAGACGGTCTCCGACATGACCGGCCAGATCACCGACTCCGTCGGTGGCTACCTCGCCGGAATGGTCGTGCTCGCGCTGTGCAACGCGGTGTTCGCGTTCATCGTGCTGACGATTCTGCAGCAGCCGTTCGCAGCCCTCCTCGCCGCCCTCGCGTTCGGCATCACGCTGATCCCCCTCGTCGGGTCGGTGCTGTTCTGGGCCACCGCGACGCTGTTCACGTTGATCGTCAGCCCGACCGCGGGACTCATCTTCGCCATCGTTTACCTCGTCTACATGCAGATCGAGGCATACATCCTCACGCCGCGCGTCATGAACCGCACGATCTCGGTCCCCGGCGCGCTGGTGGTCATCGGCGCGCTCGTCGGCGGCACGCTCCTCGGTCTGCTCGGGGCGCTGGTGGCGATCCCCGTCACAGCGTCGGTGCTGCTGATCATCAAGCAGATCGTCATCCCGCGACAGGATGCCAAGAAGTAGCGTCAGCCGCGTCGCCGCGGCGTGCGGACGGCTCATCGCCGCCGCGGGCCGACGTGCCCGTGCCGCTCAGCGCGTCGCGAGCAGACGCGTCGGGGACGCCGACACGGTGCGATGCCGCACCCGGCCGGGCACGCCCGTGCGCGCGTCGAGCGGGAGCGACACGATCTCGTCGGCGAGCTGACCGGCGACGAGCAGCGTGTCGTCGACCACGAGATGGTGCCGCGGCCAGTGCGTGCCCGTCTCGGCGAGCGCGGTGAGCTGCAGGGCCTCCCCTGCGCCGCGGACCGCGAGGACGCCGACCGTGTCGCTTCCGCGCACGCCGGCGTAGAGCGTCGCCCCGTCGCGACTCATGCTCAGCTCCGCAGCGGTGTCGGTGTCGAGGGTGCCGAGCAGCGGTTCGCCGGAGCGTACGTGCCAGCGGCCCTCGCGGTCGGCGGCGAGCGCGAAGACCTCCCGGCTGAGCTCGGTGACGACGTAGAAGTGCCCCGACGGATGCCACACGCCGTGCCGCGGCCCGCTGCCCTTCGGCAGGACGACCTCCTGCACGAGACGGAGTCCGGAGGGCGCGTTGCGCCACAGGCGCACGAGGTCGAGTCCCATGTCGGTCGTCGCGATCAGGCCGCCGGGGAGGAACGTGGCCTGGTGGGCGCGCGAGACGCGCGCCCCCGCCGCCGCCTCTTCCGACTCGGCGTCGGTCTCGGGCACGTCGTCGTACGCGGGTACGAGGTGCGCGTACTCGTCGCCGGCAGCATCTCGCAGAGCGCGGGCCGCGGCGGCGAGATCGGGGACGACGGCGCCCGACACCCGCGCGCCGGTGGAAACCGTGCCCTCCTCCGGTGACGAGCCGTACGGGTCGGCCGCCTCCGCGGCGATCACCGGCCGGGAGGGGCGGCCCACGGCATCCAGGTCCATCCGCACCACGCGCCCGTCGCCCCAGCAGCTCGCGACGAGGGACGTCGCGTCGGGCGCCACGACCACGTGACACACCGCCTCACCCGCCTCGATCGGCGCGCCGATGGGGGCCAGCCGCGTGTCGGACACGCGGCGGTAGGCCTGCACGGCGCCATCGGACTCCAGGGCGGCGTAGAGGACGTCTCCCGAGGGGTGCGGCGCGATCCACGAGGGCGATCCCGGCGCGGCGACGGCCGTGCCGACCATGCCGAGAGGACCACTCGCCCCGGGAGCATCGGACTCTCCGGCCTGCAGGATGCCGATCCCCTCGGCGGAGCCGGCATCCGCGGCGTAGGCACCGACCCAGAGGCGCATCAGTCGATGAGGTCGTGGCGCACGATCACCTGGTCGCGGGCGGGACCCACGCCGATGACCGAGATGCGGGTGCCGCTCATCTTCTCGAGCGCGAGCACGTAGTCCTGGGCGGTCTGCGGCAGGTCGTCGAACGTGCGCGCCGACGAGATGTCCTCGCTCCAGCCGGGGTAGTACTCGAGGATCGGCTTCGCGTGGTGGAAGTCGGTCTGGTTGACCGGGAGGTCGTCGAACCGCTCTCCGTCGACGTCGTACGCGACGCACACGGGGATCTGGTCGAGCCCCCCGAGGATGTCGAGCTTGGTCAGCACGAGGTCGGTGATGCCGTTGATGCGCGTGGCGTAGCGCGTGATGGGCGCGTCGTACCAGCCCACGCGGCGCGGGCGGCCGGTCGTGGTGCCGAACTCGAAGCCGCGCGAGCGCAGCCAGTCGCCGCTCTCGTCGAACAGCTCGGTGGGGAACGGACCCGACCCGACGCGCGTCGTGTACGCCTTCACGATGCCGACGATGCGGTCGAGGCGGTTCGGACCGACTCCCGAGCCGGTCGCCGCGCCGCCGGCGGTCGCCGACGACGAGGTCACGAACGGGTAGGTGCCGTGGTCGACGTCGAGCATGGTGGCCTGGCCGCCCTCGAAGACGACGACATCGCCGGCCTCGAGCGCGTCGTTGAGCAGCAGCGAGGTGTCGGCGACCATGGGACGCACGCGGTCGGCGTAGGCCAGCAGGTCGTCGACGATCTCGTCGGCCGTGATCGACCGGCGGTTGAAGATCTTCACCAGCAGGTGGTTCTTCTGATCGAGCGCCCCCTCGACCTTCTGGCGCAGGATGTTCTCGTCGAAGAGGTCTTGCACGCGGATGCCGACGCGGTTGATCTTGTCGGCGTAGGCCGGGCCGATCCCGCGCCCGGTGGTGCCGATCATGCGCTTGCCGAGGAAGCGCTCGGTGACCTTGTCGAGCGTGCGGTGGTACTGCGTGATGATGTGCGCGTTGGCGCTGATCTTGAGCCGACTGGTGTCGAGACCGCGCGCGTTGAGCGCCTCGAGTTCGTTGAAGAGCACCTCGAGGTCGACCACGACGCCGTTGCCGATCACCGGGGTCACCCCGGGAGACAGGATGCCGCTGGGCAGGAGGTGCAGCGCGTACTTCTCGTCGCCGATGACGACGGTGTGGCCGGCGTTGTTGCCGCCGTTGAACTTCACCACCCAGTCGGTGCGCTCACCGAGCAGATCGGTGGCCTTGCCCTTGCCCTCGTCGCCCCACTGGACGCCGACGATCACGATTCCGGGCATGAGTGCTCCTCGCATGTTGTCCGGCGGTACACCCCATCCTACCGAGAGGGTGCGGAACGCCTGCCGTCCCGCGATCGTCCGGTCGAAACGCCGTTCGGGACGCCCGGGCCGTGGCCGGTCTCTCGCTGTCGTCCCGGCTCCGGCATATCCGTTTCACGCAAGAGCGACGGTGACGCGATCGATCCCAGGGTGATCGACATGTCGCCGTTGTGCGGGCCGAGAACGTGAAGCGCGGCGATGTGGATAATCTGACCGCTATGGGGACGAATAGCGCAGCGGGGGCGGGCGAGCGTACGAATCGTCGTGGGGGATTGAGCACGCAATCGAGGCTGCTGATCATGCTGCTCGTGGTGAGTCTGCTCAGCGCCGCGGTGGTCGGGGCGGTGGGCTACGTCAGCGGGCGCGAATCGCTGCGCGCCGAAGTCGTCGACAAGCTCACCGCGATGCGGGAGCTGCGCACGGGCGAGATCACCGCTCTGCTCGGCGAGGTGCAGCGCGAGGCGGCACTCGCCAGCAACAACGCGAGCGCTCGCGATGCGTCCACGGCGTTGAACGCCGGGTGGGATGCCCTGCAGGACCGGCCCCTGTCGAGCGAGCAGGATGCCGCGCTCTCCTCCTTCTACTCCGCCACCTTCCTGCCGCGACTGGAGGGCGCGACGGGCGACGACTACGCCGACCGCGCGTTCGTTCCGACTTCGACCGCGGGCCGCAACGCCCAGTACCTCTTCACGCGACAGGACGGCGCGGCCGACCGGCCCGCGACCGACCCCGGCGACGGCAGCGCCTACACCGCCGCCTACCTCGCGGCCGACGACTACTTCTCGGAGCTCGTGCGCACCGTCGGCTACACCGACGTCGTCGTCACCGACCTCGCGGGCGATGTGGTCTACACCGCCGCCGGAGGAGCCGACCTCGGGTCGAATCTCGATGACGGCCCGTTCCGGGAGAGCCGGCTCGCCCAGGGCTACCGCGACGTCGTGGCCGCCAACTCCGTCGACACCACCGTGACCACCGACATCGAGGAATGGACGCCCGCGCTCGGCTTCCCCGTGATGTGGGTCGTCTCGGCGATCGGCGACGACGACGGCATCACCGGTGTGATGGCCCTGCAGGTCCCCGTCCAGTGGATCAACGACGTCACGACCGGGTACGAGCAGTGGCAGCAGCAGGGCTTCGGGGCGACGGGTGAGACCTACCTCGCGGGGTCCGACCGCCTCATGCGCTCCACCTCGCGCCGCCTCGTGGAGGACCCCGACGGCTACGCCGCCGCGGTCATCGCCGACGGCACCTCGGCGGACACGGCCGAACGCATCACGAAAGCGGGCGGATCGGTGCTTCTGCAGCCCGTCCGCGGCACCGCCGTCGACGAGGCCATCGCCGGGCGCACCGGCACCGCGGTGTCGACGGAGTACATCGGCGGCGAGAGCATCACGGCCTACGCGCCGCTCGACATCGACGGCCTCGACTGGGTCATCGTCGCCCGGATGGAGGCCTCCGAGGCCTTCGAGCCCGTCACCGACTTCACGCGGACCCTCCTGCTGTCGACGCTCGGACTGGCCCTGATCGTCAGCATCCTGAGCCTGCTGCTGTCGCAATCGTTCACGCGCCCCGTCCGCCGCCTCGCACTCGCGGTCGGCCGCGTGGCCGACGGTGATTACTCGACACGGGTTCCCGCCCGCGGCACCGACGAGTTCGCCGACCTCGCCCGGTCGTTCAACGACATGGCCGGCGATCTCGAGGTGCGGCAGGACCTCATCGACCATCAGCGGGCCGAGAACGACCGGCTGCTGCGCAGCATCATGCCGCAGAGCCTCATCGAGAAGTACCGCGACGGCGAGCAGACGCTCGCGGAGCGGCACGACGATGTCGCGGTGGTGTTCGCCGAGCTCCTCGGATTCGACGAGTACGCGCGCTCACTCGACGGTCGTGCCGAGACGCTGGCGCTGAACGATCTCATGCGCGGATTCGACGAGGTCGCCGAGCGGTGCGGAGTCGAGTCGGTGCGCACCCTCCGCGGCGGGTACCTGGCCAGCAGCGGTTTGACCGTTCCGCGCGTCGACAACGCCCGCCGGGCCGTCGAATTCGCCCTGGGCATGCGCGAGAGCGTGCAGCGCTTCAATGCGCGCACCGGCGCATCGCTCGACGTACGCGCGGGTGTCGACACCGGCGCCGTCATCAGTGGCGTGGTGGCTCGTGCGAGCCTCGCGTACGACCTGTGGGGCGACGCCGTCTCGTTGGCATCCCGACTCCGACGGGCAGGACAGGAACCCGGCGTGTTCCTGACCGATGCCGTCCGCGCGCGGGTCGAGGGCCTCTTCGACCTCGGCGATGCCGGCACCGTCGAGGTCGACGGCCGTGAGGCTCCCGTCTGGCGGGTGGCGTGATGCCCAGCGTGTTCGACGGCACCGCGATCGGGTGGGCCATCGCGGTCGTGGTGGCCGTTCCGATCCTGCTGGTCGTGCTCACCGAGGTGATCGGCCTGCTGCGCCGGCGCCGGAGTCCGGCCGTCAAGCCTCTGCTCCTCCTGCGCAACTGGGTCGTCCCGGTCGGGGGCTTGGTCGGGCTCCTGGTCTTCGCCACGCGGTCCGAAGACGATCTCGTCTGGCCACGCATCGTGGCGACGGTCTTCGGCTTTCTCGTCATCCTGCTCCTGCTCAGCGCGCTCAACGTGGCGTTGTTCGCGACAGCGGAGCGCGGCACGTGGCGCGAGCGCGTCCCGACGATCTTCGTCGAGATCGGCCGGCTCCTCCTCGTCGTCATCGGCTTGGGCTTCCTGTTTCAGCAGGTGTGGGGAGCCGACGTCGAGGGCCTCATCACGGCGCTCGGGGTCACCTCGATCGTCATCGGTCTCGCTCTCCAGAATGCGGCGGGAGGCATCGTTTCGGGCCTGCTCGTGCTGTTCGAGCAGCCGTTCCGCCAGGGAGACTGGATCGAGACGGGCGGCGCGACCGGTCGCGTGGTCGAGGTGAACTGGCGCGCCCTGCACATCGATACCGGGTCGGGCCTGCAGATCATCCCGAACGCGAAGCTGGCCGACGCGTCGTTCATGAACCTCTCCCGCCCGCCGGGACCCTTCACCGCCGTCGTCACGGCCGTCTTCGACCCGGGCACTCCTCCGCACGCTGTGACGGCCGTCCTGCGCCAGGTCGCCGAAGACCTCCCCGCTCGTGTGCCCGGCGGCGAGATCACCGTCACCAACGGCGGCGGCGGAGCGTGGGAGGTGTCGATCCCCCTCGATTCCCCCGTCAACGCCGACGAGGCGCGCAGCACCTTCCGGTCGTGGCTCTGGTATGCCGCGCGGCGGCGTGGACTCGCCCTGGACAAGATCGCTTCGGATGCCACGGCCGATCGCCGCGAACTCGAGCACGCCGTCGACGCCTCCGCCCGCTCGCTGCACCTCGATGAGACGCTGCGCGACACCGTGATCGACGGGGCGCACCTGGAACGCTTCGGCGCCGGAGAGGTGCTGCTGCGGGCCGGGAGCACAGCGGGCCCGCTGTCGCTCGTGGTCGACGGTCGCGTGCTGTTCACCTCTCCCGACGCAGAGCCCGTCGGCGTCGCCGCTGAGCGCGGGGAGTGGATCGGCACCTCGACGCTCACTCGAGAGCCGGCGGCCACCACCGCGACGGCGCTGACGGTCACGACCGTGCTCGTGCTCCCCCTCGCCCTCGCCGACCGTCTGTTGCGCGCTCGTCCCGCTCTCGCCGCCGAGCTCAGCGCCGACGCCGACCGCCGGCGGGAAGCGCGCCCCTCGGTCTGACCGGCGGCCGATCGACGACGACCGGCCGGACCGCTCGGGTCGCGGGTCAACCGGCGGCGCAGCCGCGCAGGCCGCCCACTAGCCTGAGGCCATGCAGCGATCGCGGGGGTTCGTCACCGGCTGGAACATCGCCCGGGCCGTCGCGGCCGTGGCCATCATCACCGCGGTCGTGGCGCAATTCGTCTCGACCGTCGCGGGGGCCGTCGACAACGGACGCGACGTCGTCACCACCGTGGCGAACTTCTTCAGCTTCTTCACGATCCTCTCGAACGTGTCGGCGGCGATCGTGCTGCTTCTGCTCGCCGCACGGTTCCTCCGACGGCGCAGCCTCGAGGCCGATCCGCCCGCCCTCGCGACCGCGCTGGCGTGGGTGTCGACCTACATGATCGTCACCGGCATCGTCTACAACCTGCTGCTGCGCGGTCTCCCCCTCCAGCCCGAGACCGTCGGCTGGTCGAACGAGATCCTGCACGTGTGGGGTCCGCTGTTCCTGCTCCTCGACGTGCTCCTCGGGGCGGGTCGCCGACGCCTCGGATGGGGCGCGGCCCTCGGCGCCGCGATCTTCCCGATCGCCTGGATCGTCTACACGCTCGTGCGCGCGCCCCTCATCACCAACCCCACGACGGGGGCGCCCTTCTGGTACCCCTACCCGTTCCTCAACCCGAACGAGGGCGGCGGCTGGGGCAGCGTGGTCGTCTACATCGTCATCATCGCGGTCGTGATCATCGGGCTCGCCTTCGGCGTCGTGGCGATCGGGCGTGCGCGGGGTCGGCGCGCAATCTGACCCGAACGGGGTGCTTTCCCGGCGCAACCGGGCATAATGACTCGTCCCGTCCCTCGACGAAAGCCCGCCGGATGCCGCCGCGTCGCACGTTCCGCACGATCGCCCTCCTCGCGGGCACCCTCGTGGCCCTGATCGCGCCGTTCGCGGTCGCCGGGCCGGCAGCGGGCGAGAGCCCCCGTGCGACGCCTCGCGTGGCGACCGCCAACCCGTTGACATCCGGGCCCGCCCTTCCGACGTACTCGGCGGCCGCCGAAGCGCAGAAGGCGGCCGCCGCGGCCGGTCGCACGGAGGTCGCGAAGCAGATCGGTGTCATCGCGCGTCAGCCCACGGCGGTCTGGCTGGGCGAGTGGTACGACCGCTCGGCCCTCGTGCGGGTGCTGCAGGCCGAGACCCGCGCCGCCGCGCAGCAGAAGAAGACGGCCGTCTTCGTGCTCTACGCCATCCCCGCCCGCGACTGCGGGCTGCATTCCGGCGGCGGTCTCGACCCCGCTGCGTATCGCGAGTGGGTCGCCCTCATCGCGCAGACGCTGCGCGGGACCCGCGCGGTCGCGATCGTCGAGCCCGACGCCCTCGCGATGCTCGGCGACTGCGCCGGGCAGGGCGATCGCACCGGCCTCATCCGCGACGCCGTCCGTACGCTCGCCTCGGCGGGGGTGGCCTCGTACATCGACGCGGGCAATTCCGGATGGATCCCGGCCGAGACGATGGCCGCACGATTGCGCGACGCCGGTGTCGCCGACGCCCGCGGGTTCGCCACCAACGTCTCGAACTTCTACCCGACGGCATCCGAGCAGAAGTACGCGGAGCGGGTGCGCGCGCTCCTCGGCGGCAAGGCGCGCTACGTCATCGACACCTCGCGCAACGGCCGCGGGTGGACCGGCGACTGGTGCAACCCCTCGGGTGTCGGTCTCGGCAGCACGCCCCGCGCCGTCAGCGGCAGCGGCGGGCTCGACGCCCTGCTGTGGATCAAGCGCCCGGGCGAGAGCGACGGTACCTGCAACGGGGGTCCTTCGGCGGGGAGCTGGTTCGAGAAGGCAGCGCTCGACCTGGTGACGCTGCGCAAGACCTGAGCGCCCTACCCTTGAACGCGTGCGTACGCGACTGATGTCCGCGGCCCTGGCCGCCTCCGCCCTGCTCCTGCTCGCCGGCTGCTCCGTCGGCACCTCGGACGAGGCCGCTCCCGCCTCGAGCGCCTCCGCGGCGAGCGCCGGCAGCGCCGAGTGCTCCTACCCCGCCTCCGGGCAGCCCGCCGTGGACGTGACCCCGCCCGCCGCGGGCACCGACCGGCCCACCGGTGACGTCGAGGCGGTGCTGAAGACCTCGGCGGGAGACATCCCGATCACCCTCACCGGCGAGCGCACCCCGTGCACCGTCGAGAGCTTCGTCTCGCTCGCGCAGCAGCAGTACTTCTCGAACACCGAATGCCACCGCCTCACGACCTCGGGCATCTTCGTGCTGCAGTGCGGCGACCCGACCGGCACCGGCCGGGGCGGACCGGGCTACCGCTTCGCCGACGAACTCGACGGCAGCGAGACCTACCCCGCCGGGACGGTCGCGATGGCCAACGCCGGCCCCGGGACCAACGGCTCGCAGTTCTTCCTCGTCTACGAGGACACGCAGCTGCGGCCCGACTACACCGTCTTCGGCCGGATGTCACCCGAGGGCCTCGCGGTGGTGCAGGGCATCGCCGCGGCCGGCGCCGAGGGCGGGGCGGACGACGGACGCCCTGCAACGCCCGTCACGATCACCGACGTCACGGTCGGCTGAGGCTCCTCCCCAGGCCTCTCGCCGGCCGCGCTCCTCCATCGGAGTCGGGCTGCGGCATCCCTCCGCCCTAGAATCGAGGGCATGTCCAAGGTCCTGCAGTCCCTTCCCGTCGGCGAGCGCGTCGGCATCGCCTTCTCGGGTGGTCTCGACACCTCCGTGGCCGTCGCGTGGATGCGCGACAAGGGCGCGGTGCCCTGCACGTACACGGGCGACCTCGGGCAGTACGACGAAGACGACATCGCCTCGATCCCCGGCCGCGCGACGCAGTACGGCGCCGAGGTCTCACGCCTGGTGGACTGCAAGACGGCGCTGGTCGAAGAGGGCTTCGTCGCGCTCGCCTGCGGCGCGTTCCACATCCGCTCGGGCGGCCGCACCTACTTCAACACCACGCCCCTGGGTCGTGCCGTCACCGGCACGCTGCTGGTGCGCGCGATGAAAGAAGACGGCGTCGACATCTGGGGCGACGGCTCCACCTACAAGGGCAACGACATCGAGCGGTTCTACCGCTACGGCCTGCTCGCCAACCCCGCCCTGCGCATCTACAAGCCCTGGCTCGACGCCGACTTCGTCACCGAGCTGGGCGGCCGCAAAGAGATGAGCGAGTGGCTCGTCGCCCACGACTTCCCCTACCGCGACAGCGCCGAGAAGGCCTACTCGACGGATGCCAACATCTGGGGCGCCACGCACGAGGCCAAGACCCTCGAGCACCTCGACGTCTCGCTCGAGATCGTCGAGCCGATCATGGGCGTGCGCTTCTGGGACCCCGCGGTCGAGATCGAGACCGAGGACGTCACCGTCGCCTTCGAGGCCGGTCGTCCGGTCGCGATCAACGGCACGCGCTTCGACGACCCGGTCGCCCTGGTGCGCGAGGCGAACACGATCGGCGGACGCCACGGCCTCGGCATGAGCGACCAGATCGAGAACCGCATCATCGAGGCCAAGTCGCGTGGCATCTACGAGGCCCCGGGCATGGCGCTGCTGTTCCTGACCTACGAGCGCCTGGTCAACAGCATCCTGAACGAAGACACCCTGGCCACCTACCACGAGCAGGGTCGTCGCCTCGGTCGCCTCATGTACGAGGGCCGCTGGCTCGAGCCGCAGTCGCTCATGCTGCGCGAGTCGATCCAGAAGTGGGTCGGGTCGACCATCACCGGCTCGGTCACCGTGCGCCTGCGCCGCGGTGAGGACTACACGATCCTCGACACCGTGGCATCCGGCATGTCGTACTCGCCCGAGAAGCTGTCGATGGAGCGCGTCGGCGACGCCGCGTTCGGTCCGGTCGACCGCATCGGCCAGCTCACCATGCGCAACCTCGACATCGCCGACTCGCGCGCCCGTCTCGAGCAGTACGCCTCGCTCGGCCTCATCGGCGGCCCGACCGGCGAGCTCGTCGGCGATGTCGCCGCGGGCGGCGCGCAGGAGATCATCGAGCCCGCCGCTCCCCTCTCTGCCGCCGGTGAGCGCCTCGCCGAGGCGACGGATGCCGCGGGCGAGTCCGCCGCGTTCGACGCCGGCACCGACTGAGGCAGTCACGCACGAGAGCCCGCGGCGCCTCGCGTCGCGGGCTCTCGTCGCGTCCGAGCCGACCCCGCTGAATCCACCGGCGCCGGATCAGCTCGCGACACCCCCGTACCGAGGCTTGTGGCAGGTCCCTGAGCCTGTCGAAGGAACCGAACCCCGGCACGCGCCCGGTGGCTTCGACATGCTCAGCCACCTTCGTTATCGCCCTCGCGCGATAACTTGCACACGCGTGTGCACTTTAGGCGTACACTCGACGCGTGAGCATCCCCACCCGCCGCGACGCCGTCGAGAACCGCGCCGGCATCCTCGACGCGGCCACCGCCGCCATCGGGCACGACCCCCGCGCCTCGATCGACACGATCGCCCGCCGCGCCGGCCTGTCGCGCCGCGCCCTCTACGGACACTTCGACGACCGCAACGCCATCGTGCGCGAGGTCATCGCCGCCGGCGCCGCGCGCTTCAACGCCATCGCCGACGACGTCGACGACGCGGATTCTCGCGTCGCGCTCGCCCGCCTGGCATCCGAGCTCTGGCGCGAAGCCGCCCACGTGCAGGCCGCCGCGGCCCTCGCGCTCGACGACGCGCACCTGCCCGAGACCTCGGCGGCCCTGGCTCCCCTGCGCCGCCGCATCGACGCGATCGTGCGCCGGGGTCAGGAGGCGGAGGAGCTGCGCACCGACCTCCCCGCGCCCACCCTGGCGCGCCTGCTCGAAGAGACCGGTCGCATGGTCGTCTCCCGGGTGGATGCCGAGTCCTCCACCGCTCGCTCCATCGCGGTGTGCGCCGTGCTGGGCATGGCCGGCCTGTCGTGGACCGAGGCGCGCGACATCCTCGCGCAGCACCCCGAGCTGGAGGCGCAGGCCTGATGAGAATCGTCGTCGACGCCGTCGCCAAAGGACGCAGTGCCCTGCCCGAGACCTCGACGGCTTTCGAGACCGGCGCGGCGTCGCTCGTCGTCGCCGAGACCGAGCAGCGACCCACGGTGCTGGGCCTCGTGGCATCCGGTCGCATGAAGGTCGACGCCGGCACCGTCACGATCGACGGTCGCGCCGACCGCGGGGCGATCCGCCGTCGCGTCGCGCTCGTCGACGCACCGGTCGTGTCGGAGCCGGAACCGAACGTCACCGTCACCGGCGTCGTCGCCGAGGAGCTGATGTTCGCCGGGCGCGCGCCGACGCCCTTCGCCGCGGCGCGCTGGCTCGAGCAGATCGGGCTCGAGGCGATCGCCGGACTGCCCATCGGCAACGTCGATCCCGCCGCACGCGTGCGGCTGCTGCTCGAGCTCGCCGCCCTGCGCGCGGACGTCGAGGGTCTCGTGCTCGTCGCCCCCGACCGCCATGGTGGGGAGCCTCTCGGGTGGTGGCGCATCGCGCGGGAATTCGCCGAACGCGGCTACGCCGTGCTCGTGATCGCGGGCAGCGCCTCGCGCACCGCGATCGATTCGTTCGACGAGGCCGAGGAGGCCACGCGATGAAGATCCCCCAGATGATCGCGGCCGAGCTGCGCCGCCTCACCTCCACACGCATGTCCGTACTGGCGCTGGTCGCGCTGCTGGCGGTCCCGATCCTCTACGGCGGTCTCTACCTGTGGGCCAACCAGGACCCCTACGGCAACCTGTCCGAGGTCCCCGTGGCCCTCGTGGTCGATGACCAGGGCGCCGACGTCAACGGCGAGCAGCGCAACCTCGGCGACGAGGCGGCCGAGCAGCTGCTCGACGACGGCACGTTCGAGTGGCACCGGGTCTCGTCGGATCAGGCCGACGCCGGCCTGCAGGCCGGTGACTTCGACTTCGTCGTGACCCTGCCGACCGACTTCACCGATGCCGTGGCCTCGCTCTCGACGAACACCCCGCGCCAGGCCGACATCGAGCTGCGCACGAACGATGCGAACAACTACCTCGCCTCCACCATCGGCACGCAAGCGGTCGCCAAGATCCAGACCTCCGTCGCGCAGAAGGTGATCGACGAGGCCGGGGGGACCCTGCTCGACGCCCTGCACACCATCCGCGTGAAGCTCGTGGATGCCACCAACGGGGCGACCCAGCTCGTCGACGGTCTCGGCACGGCGAAAGACGGTTCGTCGCAGCTCGCGAGCGGGACGACGACCCTCGCCGACGGATCGGCACAGCTGGCCGATGGCACGGCCCAGCTCTCGGCGGGAGCGGGTCAGCTTCGCGACGGCACCGCGCAGCTGCGTGACGGATCGGCGCGCGTCGCCGACGGGGCGGCGCAGGTCGCCGACGGCGTGGACCGCATCGACGCGGCTGCGCGGCAGGTCGGCTCGATCGCCGGCGACGCCGCGGCGCAACTCCCCCAGGCACGCGCCGACATCGCCACGGCCCTCGCGAACGCCGGTCTCGACCAGGCGCGCATCGACGAGATCCTCTCGCGCCTCGACCCCGTGGGCGAACGTCTCACATCGGCGAACGACCGCGTGCAGAGCACGGTCGACCAGATCAACCAGCTCGACGACGGCGCCCGCCAGGTCGCCGACGGCAGCGCCTCGGTGGCGTCCGGCGCGGCGAACGCGGCCGACGGGGCGTCGGCCCTCGCCGACGGCGCCGCCTCGGCGGCATCCGGTGCCGTGCAGCTGCGCGACGGATCCGCCCAGCTGCGCGATGGCGCGGCCCAGCTCGACAGCGGCATCGGCCAGCTCTCCGACGGCGCGACCCAGCTGCGCGACGGTCTCTCGGCGGGCGTCGATCAGATCCCCGACTCCGACGACGCCACGCGGGCGGCCCAGGCCGCGGCCATCAGTGATCCCGTCGCCGTCGGCACGACCTCGGTCACGAAAGCGCAGAACTACGGTGCGGGCCTCGCGCCCTTCTTCGCCGCCCTGGCCGGCTGGATCGGCATCTACGCGCTGTTCCTCATCGTCAAGCCCGTCTCCAAGCGCGCCATCACGGCCCTGCGCTCCCCCGTGCGGGTGACCCTCGCGGGATGGCTCACGCCCGCGGGCCTCGGTGCCCTGCAGATGGTGGGGCTGTTCACGGTGCTCGCGATCGCCCTGCAGTTCTCGTTCGCGAATCCGTGGGCCGCCCTCGGCATCCTGCTCTTCGCCTCGGCGACGTATGCGGCGATCGTGCTCGCGCTGAACGTGTGGCTCGGCTCGGTGGGGCAGTTCCTCGGCCTCGTGCTGATGGTCCTGCAGCTCGTCACCGCGGGCGGGACGTTCCCGTGGCAGACGCTCCCCGCTCCCCTGGCGGCGCTGCACCACGTGCTGCCGATGGGGTACGTCGTGGATGCCATGCGCCAGGTCATGTACGGCGGAGACGTCTCGCGGGTCGGCCCCGACCTGCTCGTGCTCGGGGCGTGGATGGTCGGCGGCGTGCTGCTCGCGGCGATCGGCGTGACCCGCATGACGCACCACCGCACCCTGCGCGACCTGCAGCCGAGCCTGATCGGCTGAGGCAGTCGGCGGGCCCGCCGTCGGGAGCGGCGCCCGGTCGCCATGCCGGGGGCCGGGGCGGGCCGCCGCGCCACGCGCGCGTTCGTGGCCCCGGGCGCCAGAAGTGGCCCCAGTGCTACCCACGTCACACCCCCCGCCGCCTCACACCGGCAGCCGCACCTCGAACACCGTCCGCCCCGGAACGCTCTCGACCGCGATGCTCCCGCCGTGGGCCTCGGTGATCGCCTGGGCGATCGAGAGTCCGAGGCCCGTGCTGCCGGCATCCCGGTTGCGAGAGTCATCGGCCCGGGCGAATCGGTCGAACAGCCGCCCGGCGACCCCCGGGTCGATCCCCGGTCCGTCGTCGGCGACGCGCAGCACGGCCCCCGCCCCGTCGCGTGCGAGCGACAGGGTCACCGTCGTCCCCGGAGGGGTGTGCACCTGCGCGTTGCGCAGCAGGTTGGCCACGACCTGGCGCAGGCGGTTCTCATCGCCCGTCACCGAGATGAGGTCATCGGTGACGTCGAGGCGCCAGGCGTGCGCGGCATCCGCCGCCTGCGCGTCGCTCACGGCGTCGACGGCGAGGAGCGTGAGCTCCACCTCGTCGCGGCGCAGGGGCTGACCGGCATCCAGGCGGGCCAGCAGCAGCAGGTCGTCGACGAGGGACGCCATGCGCGTGGCCTCCGACTCGATCCGGTCGAACGAGCGGGCCTGCGTCGGCGTCATCGGTGCATCTTCGCCCAGCGACAGCTGCGCGTAGCCGCGGATGCTCGACAGGGGCGTGCGCAGCTCGTGGCTGGCGTCGGCGATGAAGCGGCGGAGCTGGTCCTCGCTGTGCTGACGGGCCGCGAGCGATGACTGCACGTGGCCGAGCAGACCGTTGAGCGATGCTCCGACCCGGCCCACCTCCGTGACCGGATCGGTGTCGGCGGGGGCGACCCGGTCGGGGATCTCGACGCTGCCCGCCGCGAGGGACAGCGTCGACACCCGCTGAGCGACCGCGGCCACGCGGTCGAGGGGCCGCAGGCTCCGGCGCACGAAGAGCGAGAGGCCGACCACGGCGATCAGCAGGGTCGCCGCGCTCACCGCGAGGAGGATCACCGTCAGGGCCGTCGTGGTCGCCGTGAGGTCGGCATCCGAGTTGCCGGCGAACACCGTCGTGCCGTCGACCTCGGCCGCGGCGACCCGGAACGAGCCCAGGTCACCGCCGAGGTCGATCGTGGTCGGGGTGCGGTCGGTCGGTACGCCCGCCCGCAGCGACGCCACCTGGCCCGCGGTGAGCTGCACCTGCGTGCCGTCGCTTCGGGTGTACTCCGACGCGCGAACAGTGCCGTCGGAGGCGACCGTCACCTGCAGCGAGCCGATCCGCGGCGCCGGGCGGTCGGCATCCTGACCCTGCGTCTGGCTCGGCGGCGGCTGCGATCCGCCCCGGTTCTCGAACGACCCGCGGCCCGCCGCGAACGACAGCCCCTCGGTCACCTGCTGATCGAGCCGGTCGAGGGTGAAGGAACGCAGCGAGACGATCGTCGCGAGACTCATCACCACGAAGGCCAGCGCGACGAGCAGGCTGGTTCCGACGACGAGGGTGCGGCGCAGCGTCCACCGCCGCCGCGACGACGGATGCCGCGACACGGCGGACGCGGTCATGACGCCTTGATCGTGTAGCCGACGCCGCGCACCGTGTGGATGAGGGGCTCGCCGAGGGTGTCGATCTTCTTGCGCAGGTACGAGATGTAGATCTCGACGACGCTGCCGTCGCCGCCGAAGTCGTAGCTCCACACCTGGTCGAGGATCTGCGCCTTGCTCAACACCCGGCGGGGGTTCTGCATGAGGTAGCGCAGCAGCTCGAACTCGCGCGCGGTGAGCTTGATCGGGATGCCGCCGCGCTCGACCTCATACGCCTCCTCGTCGAGGGTCAGATCGCCCACGCGCAGTCGCGGATCGGCGTCGGCGACGGCGGCGACGTGGCGTCGGGCCATGCCGCGCAGTCGGACGACGACCTCCTCGAGGTTGAACGGCTTGGTGACGTAGTCGTCGGCGCCGGCCGAGATGCCGGCGATGCGGTCTTCCACGGCATCCTTCGCCGTCAAGAAGAGCACGGGGGCGTCGTTCCCGGCCGCGCGGACCCGGGCGAGCAGCCCCATGCCGTCGAGCCCCGGCATCATGATGTCGAGCACCAGCAGGTCGGGGTCGAAGTCGCGGATGACGCCGAGCGCCTCCTGGCCGTCGGCGGCGGTGCGGGCGTCCCACCCCTCGTTCTGCAGGGCCATACGCAGCAGCTCGCTCAGATTGGCCTCGTCGTCGACGACGAGCGCGCGGATCGGCGTGCCGTCGGGACGCAGCAGGGGGGCGGGGCGGGAGGTCATGGATGCCAGCATGCCCGCCCACAGCGGCCGTGTCACCGCGACATACGTGCTTCATAGAAAGCGTGAGGCGGCGGTGAGGGTGCCGTTCCTACGTTCACTGCGACGGCCGCACCCCGCGTCCGGAAGGAGAAGCATGTACGGCACCTACCTGCGGCGCGAACTCGCCGGCCGCACCAAACAGACCGTGATCGTCGCGGTCGGACTCGCGATCGCCATCGCGCTCGTCATCGTGGTCAACGCGCTCTCGGCGGGGGTGCGCGACGCGCAGTCGCAGGCGCTGTCGTCGGTCTATGGAGTCGGCACCGACCTCACCGTCACGGGGGCGCAGACCGAGCCGGGCGAAGGCGGCGGCGGTCCGCGCTTCGACTTCGGCGCCGACGACGGCGCCACCAGCGACGGGACGACCACCCTCAGTCAGTCGCGCCTGATGACCGACATGATGCGCGGCACGCTCGACGCGTCGACCGTGACCACGGTGACGGGTCTCGACGGGGTGACGGCCGCGACCGGCGCCCTCGCCCTCACCAACACGACGTTCTCGGGCGAGATCCCCGACCGCAGCGCCGACACCGGCACCGGCACCGGCACCGGCACCGAGCAGGGACAGGGCATGGGCGAACCGCCGGCGGGCGGCCCGGGCGGCGACGGCGGCAGCGCCTTCGGCGTGGACTCCTTCAGTGTGCTGGGCGTCGACCCGGCGGCATCCGTCGGCCCCCTCACCTCCGTCACGGTCAGCGAGGGTCGTGCCCTGGAGGCAGCGGATGCCGGAACGAACGTCGCGGTCATCGACGCGACGTACGCGGCGAGCGCCGGACTGAGCCTCGGCGGCACCGTCGACGTGGGCGGCACCGCGATGCAGATCGTCGGCATCGTCGCCTCGGCTTCGGCCGACGCCGACACCGCCGCGAACGTCTACCTCCCCCTCGACGTGGCCCAGACGCTCGCCGGGGTCGGCGACGTGGTCTCGACCGTGTACGTGCAGGCTGGGTCGGCGGATGCCATCGACCAGGTGCAGAGCGAGCTCACCGCCGCGCTGCCCGACGCGACGGTGAGCTCGCAGTCGGAGCTCGCCTCCACCGTCTCGGGTTCGCTCTCGAGCGCTTCGACGATGATCTCGAACCTCGGCACCTGGCTCAGCCTCGTCGTGCTGCTGGTCGCGCTCGCCCTTGCGGTGCTCTTCACGATCTCGGGCGTCGCCCGCCGCACCCGCGAATTCGGCACGCTCAAGGCCATCGGGTGGTCGAACGCGCGCATCGTGCGGCAGGTCGCGGGCGAGTCGCTCGTCCAGGGCTTGCTCGGCGGTGTCGCGGGTCTGATCCTCGGGCTCGGCGGCATCCTGCTGGTCAACGTCATCTCGCCGACCGTGTCGGTCGCCGCGAACACCTCCGGCGGCGGACAGGGCGGGCCGGGAGCCGGCGGCCCCGGCGGCGGATTCGGTCAAGCGGCCGCGCAGGCCACCGACATCGTCCTCAGCGCCCCCGTCACCCCGGTCGTCGTGGTGGCCGCGGTCGGCATCGCCGTCCTCGGCGGCGTGCTCGCCGGGGCGTTCGGCGGATGGCGTGCTGCACGCCTCAGCCCCGCCGCCGCCCTCCGTTCGGTCGCGTGAGCGGCATCCCCCGTCCTTCGAAGGAGACATCATGACCCTCACCGTTCCCACCGCCACCGCCACCGCGTACCGCCTCTCGCAGGTGACGCGCACGTACCGTCAGCGGGATCGCACCGTGCAGGCTCTCGCGGGCATCGACCTCGAGATCGCCGCGGGCGACTTCGTGACCATCCAGGGCCCGACCGGCGGCGGCAAGTCGACGCTGCTGCAGATGCTCGGCGCCCTCGACCGGCCCTCGAGCGGGTCGGTGACCCTCGGCGAGGTCGACATCGCACGGGCGTCGAACGCGCAGCTGAGCCGCCTGCGTGCCGAGGAGATCGGCTTCGTGTTCCAGGGCTTCAACCTCATCCCGACCCTGACCGCGTCGGAGAACGTCGACATGGGCCTCGAGCCGCTGCGCCTCGATCGCGGCGAGCGCGATCGACGCGTGACTGAGGCGCTCACGCGTGTGGGTCTCGCCGACCGCGCCGATCACCGGCCCGGAGAGCTCTCAGGCGGGCAGCAGCAGCGCGTCGCGATCGCGCGGGCCGTCGCCAAGCAGCCGCGGGTGCTGCTCGCCGACGAACCGACGGGGAACCTCGACGAGAGCATGCGCGACGAGATCCTCGACGTGCTCGAGACGCTCAACGCCGAGGGGCTGACGCTGGTGGTCGTGACGCACGACTCGGCGGTGGCCCGCCGCGCCCGCCGTCGGCTGCGCCTGGCGAAGGGCGTGGTGACCGACATCACGCGCGGCTGAGGCGGGCGCGGAGGTGCCCGGGGCGCGGAGGTGGTCCTTCGCGCCCCGGGGCCACTCTCCACGCCGGGCCCCGGCGCAGCGCCGAGGCCGCTCTGCGACGCAAGGCCCCTGAGCCTGTCGAAGGGGCCGGGCCCCCGCCAACCCCGGTGGCTTCGACCAGCTCAGCCACCTCCCTGCGCCCCCACTCCCGTTGGCTTCGACAGGCTCAGCCACCTCCACCGGCACCACCGCCCGACCGAGCCGTCAAGTCCCGCCGGGGACGCGGCATCCACCCCCTACAGTCGAACCACGCCGACCGGAGGGAAGCAGTGCTATGGCCGCCCGCAACACCCGCCTCATGCGGTGCACACCCGACGACCTCTTCGCGGTGCTGTCCGACGGGTGGCTCTACCCCGTGTGGGTCGTCGGCGCCGCCCGCATGCGCGACGTCGACGCGGAGTGGCCCCGGGAGGGCAGCCGCATCCATCACTCCCTCGGCGTCTGGCCCGTGATGATCCACGACGAGACCGAGATCGTCGAGTGGGACCCGCCGCGACGACTGCGGCTGCGGCCGGAAGCCGGTCTCCTCGGTCGGGGCGTCATCCGCATCGATGTGCGTCCTCACGGCGACGGGATCGCCGTGACGATCCTCGAGGAGCCCGTCTCGGGTGCCGCCGCCCTGCTGCCTTCACTGCTGTGGAAACCGATGCTCGTGGCGCGCAATCACGAGTGCCTGAACCGCCTGGCATTCCTCGCCGAGGGCCGTCGGGAGGAGCGGGAGGCACGCGAACTCGACCACCGCACCGAGACGCCCGACCCCGCGGAGGGGACCCCGTCTCCGCAAGCGGCGGAGGACGTCCGCGAAGCCGGCGTGTGACGCGCGTTCCGTGATTCGCCTAGGAGAAGTCCGGGGCGCTCGGTCGATGCGGGACCTCCAGAGGGGCGGATTCAAGAATCCCCGCTACCCGGTCGTATGTCGCGGGTCGCAGACCCTCCGCTGGGAAGAACTCGTCCAACAGTTCCTCGGCCGCATCCGCCGTTTGGATGCGGAGCACAGCGAGCAAGAGGGCGACGTCTCCTCCGTCGCGCGGACCCCGCCTCTCGAATGCGCGGAGTTTCATAGCCAGGAGCATGGCGGGGGAAGCGACCTCAATGAGGATCCCGTCCTGGTTGTGAAGCGTCATCCATTCCGCAGGTCTCCCCATCCCATCCGGAAGGAAGATCCTCGCCTTGTCATTGACCCAGTCGAGAGGCCAATTCCGCTCCATCGCAATCGTCGCGGCGACTGCCTGAACGTCATGGAGAGGTGTGACCGGACCGTCCACATCCGTTGTCGCGGGGCGGTCACCGTCGATCGTCAGCGCGATGGCTGCCCCGCCGACGATCTGGATCGTCGCCGTCTTTCCCGCCGCTCGAAGTCGTGAGACGAGCTCGCGAAGCCCGTCGATGATGTCATCGCGAGAGAGCGTGCCGGACATGGTTCTCCATGTTTGCAAGAGTGGTGGTTCTTCATACGCTCATGAGCTCTCCTCGCTCGATCGCGACGCCCCGGCGGAGGAACTCCGGCGGGACGTGTGAGCGATCCGCAGTGAGGGAGAGCGGACGAGAGCTTCTCGGAGGCTCCCACTGGGCGTTCGGCTGACCATCTCGCGCGGTCACCCACGCGGGGACAGGGGCAGACACTTCTCCGAGACGAACCTCGAGCAGCGCAGCGATGGCATCGAGCCACCGCGACGGAGAATTGTCTGGTTCCTCGGCCGAGAGAAGTACTCGCGTGACGGGATCGGCGGACGCGAGGTCGTCCGCGAGCTGGATGAAGCGTCGGTAGGCCCGGGCGTGCTCGCCGTGAGCTTCCGCCACCGTGATCTCCTCAGCCGCTCGTGCGGCTGGCGCACGACCTTGCGTCACGGCAGGGATCCATTCGACCCCGATGCTAGAGGCGAGTCTGCTCAGCGTCACCGAAGTGGGGTCACGATGCCCGTTCTCGATCGCGCTGATGTTGCTCGCGGCGACCCCGGAGCGGAGGGCGACGTCTCGAAGACTCGCGCCGGAGCGCTTCCGCACCCTTCGTAGTGAAGCTGCCAGGTTCACCATCCACCCCCTGTTATCTGAAACGATAATACCCTCGAGTCCTGATATCCGCTCGGCACATCGCCGGAGGCGCCGTTCCGGGAGATGATGCCAACACGCGCGTCACCGCCGACGCGTGCAGGGAGGGAACCGATGGATGCCGATGTCATCATCGTGGGCGCGGGACTGGCAGGCCTCGTCGCGAGCAACGAGCTCGTGCGCGCGGGCAAGCGGGTACTGCTCGTCGACCAGGAGAACGCGTCGAACCTCGGCGGGCAGGCGTTCTGGTCATTCGGAGGGATCTTCCTCGTCGACTCCCCCATGCAGCGCCGGCTCGGTGTCCGCGACTCGTTCGACCTCGCCTGGCAGGACTGGCAGGGCTCGGCCGGGTGGGACCGGCTCGACGGCCCGCACGCCGAGGACGAGTGGGCGAAGAAGTGGGGACGCGCCTACGTCGAGTTCGCCGCCGACGAGAAGCGCGCCTGGCTGCACGAGCACGGCGTGCGCTTCACACCCGTCGTCGGATGGGCGGAGCGCGGGTCGCTCTCGGCTGCGGGTCACGGCAACTCGGTCCCTCGTTTCCACGTGCCCTGGGGCACCGGCACCGGGATCTCCGAGCCGTTCGCCGACCGTGCCCGCGCCGCCGCGGCGGAAGGCGCCCTCGATCTCCGTTTCCGCCACCGGGTCGATGCGCTGGTGTTCACGGACGGCCGGGTGACCGGCATCCGTGGGGCGATCCTCGCCCCCGACGATTCCGCGCGCGGGGTGTCGTCGTCGCGCGACGAGGTGTCGACGTTCGAGCTGTCCGCGCAGGCCGTGGTGATCGCCACGGGCGGGATCGGCGGAGATCACGACCGCGTACGCGCCTGGTGGCCGAAGCGGCTGGGGACCCCGCCGAAGAAGATGGTCACGGGCGTCCCCGCGCACGTCGACGGGCGCATGCTCGACATCGCGGAATCGCAGGGCGTTCGCCTGGTCAACCGCGACCGCATGTGGCATTACACCGAGGGCGTGCAGAACTTCGCGCCGGTGTGGCCGGGCCACGCCATCCGCATCCTCCCCGGTCCCTCGTCCCTGTGGCTCGACGCGCGCGGCCGCCGCCTGCCCACACCCGGCCTCCCCGGATACGACACGCTCGGCACCCTGCGCCTGCTGCGCACCACCCCGGACCTCGCCGACTACGACTACTCGTGGTTCGTGCTCGACCAGACGATCATCAAGAAGGAGTTCGCCCTGTCGGGGTCGGAGCAGAATCCCGACATCACCGACCGTGACCTGGGGCTGCTCCTGCGCAGTCGGCTCGGTCGCACCGCGCCCGGGCCGGTCGAGGCATTCAAGACCCGGGGCGTCGACTTCGTCGTCGCCGACACACTCGGCGACCTCGTGGGCAAGATGAACGCGCTCACGGGCGACGGTCTGCTCGACGAGGACGCGATCCGCCGACAGATCGTCGACCGCGACCGCGAGATGGTGAACCCCTACGCGAAGGACGCGCAGGTGATGGGCATCCGCAACAGCCGAAGGTTCCTCGGCGATCGCATCTTCCGCACCGTGAAGCCCCACGCCCTGCTCGACCCGCGCCACGGACCTCTCATCGCGGTGCGCCTCTGGATCGTGACGCGCAAGTCGCTCGGCGGCATCCAGACCGACCTGAGCGGACGGGCGATGGATGCCACCGGCCGCCCGATCGAGGGTCTGTACGCCGCGGGAGAGGCGGCGGGATTCGGCGGCGGCGGCGCCCACGGCTACAACGCGCTCGAGGGCACCTTCCTCGGCGGCTGCCTGTTCACCGGCCGCACCGTCGGTCGGGCCCTCGCCGCGGCGCTGTGAACCCCGGCATCCGACCGAATCGCCACGGCCGCGAGGGCCGCCCGACTCGTCAGCTCTCCGGCCGCGTCTCCGCCCCGGTCGACCCGGGCTGCTCGGTCCTGTGCTGCAGCTCGTCGACGAAGAGGTTCGCCTCGTCGGTCGTGCGGTTGCGGTAGGCCGCCCGACCCACCATGTGCGCCGCGAGCGGAGCCGTGGCGAACTGGATGAGCACGATCGGGATGCCGAAGGCCACCACCTCCCACGTGCGCAGCGACAGCGCGACCGCGATGACGATGAGCAGCACGCCCAGCACCTGGGGCTTGGTCGCCGCGTGCAGACGCGTCGGGACATCACGCCAGCGCAGCAGCCCCAACGTGGCCGTGAGGCAAAGCACGGCGCCGATCAGCACGAGGACGAGGGCGACGGTGTCGAGCACCGATTCGAGGGTCACCGCGGGTTCTCCTTCCGCGCGACGAAGCGGGCGACGGCGATCGAACCGAACACGCCGACCGCCGCGATGATGAGCATCGCGGGCAGAGAGCGCGTGTGGTGGTTGATCACCATGTCGGCACCGAGGATGCAGATCACCTCGGTGAGCAGCACGTCGGCGGCGACCGCACGGTCGAGGATCGACGGGCCGATCACCAACCGGATGAGGGCCAGCACCGCAGCGACGGCGAAGACGACGAGGATGACGACGACGAGGGCGGTCACAGCAGGGTCCTCCCCTCTCGCGGCGATTCGATCGAACTGTGGTGATGGGTCGAGCTGTCGGCGATGCGGGCGCGCAGCTCCTGCAGCTCCTCGCGCGAGCCGACGGCGCGTGTGATGCGCGCCTCCCAGCCGAGCACGATGCGGCGCTGGTGCTCGGCATCCTCTTCGCTGCGCACCCCGATCGTGTGCAGATACAGGGTGCGGTTCTCGCGGTCGACGTCGACGATGAGCGACCCCGGGATGAGGGATGCCGTCACGGCGGTGTGGGCCATGATCACGTCGTCGTCGACCCGCAACGGCACCGCGATGATCGCGGCGCCGGGCTGGCGACGGAAGTCCAGCACCTGCCAGGCCACGATCAGCGACCCCTTGACGACGGCACCGAGGAACGTGACGACGAAGATCACGCCGTACCAGAGGTTGATGCGACCCGACAGCTCCACCGGCGGCAGACGGAACACGCGCGTGACGAAGACCGCCATGACGAGACCCGTCACGAAGGCGAGCCACGTGAACTGGCCCCACAGCAGCATCCACAGGGCGATCAGCCACAGCAGGAGCGGTAGCTGGTGCAGGAAAAGCGAAACCTGCGCGCGGCGGGTGGGGCTCATCGCGGGTCCTCCGCATCCTGCAGCTGCACGAGGGTGACCCCGCCGTAGATGCGCTCCCCGGCCCGCAGACATGCGTCAAGAAGGGGACCGGCGAACACGGTCAGCGAGATCGTGACGATGACCATGCCGGCGGTCGCGACGGTCATGATGCGCGGGATCGTGCGTCGCTCGGTCGAGATCGTCGCCGCGGGGGCGTTGCCGAGGTAGGCGATGCGCTCGCTCGTCTCGGCCGAGTCGTCGTCCTCTCGCCAGAACGAGAGGTTCCACGCGCGCATGAGCGCGTACAGCGTGAGGATCGAGGTGACGATACCGCCCACGATGAGCACGATCATGACGGGCGTGCCCACCTGGGCCGCGGCGTCGAACAGCGCGTACTTGCCGATGAAGCCCGAGAACGGCGGAAGCCCACCCAGGTTGATCGCCGGGATGAAGTACAGCACCGCGAGCAGCGGAGCCGCGCGCATGAGTCCCTTGACCTTGAGGATCGAGGTGCTGCCCGCTCGGCGCTCGATCAGCCCGACGGCGAGGAACAGGGTCGTCTGCACGATGATGTGGTGGACGATGTAGTAGATCGTCGCGCCCACCGCGAGCGGAGTGTTGATCGCCAGGCCGAAGATCATGTAGCCGATGTGGCTCACGAGCGTGAACGACAGGATGCGCTTGAGCTCGGCCTGAGCCACGGCGCCCAGCACGCCGACGATCATCGTCGCGAGGGCCACCATGAGCAGCAGGAAGTTGATGTCGTTGTCGACGAACAGCTGCGTCTCGGTGCGGATGATCGCGTAGACGCCGACCTTCGTCAGCAGGCCCGCGAACACCGCCGTGACCGGGGCCGGTGCCGTCGGGTACGAGTCGGGCAGCCAGAACGACAGCGGGAACACCGCGGCCTTGATGGCGAAGGCCAGCAGCAGCATGAGGTGCAGGATCGTCTGCGTGTCCTGCGGCAGCATCGCCATGCGCTCGCTGATCTGCACCATGTTGACGGTGCCCAGCGCCCCGTAGACCATCGCGATGGCCGCGAGGAACAGGATCGACGACACCAGAGACACGACGATGTAGACGACGCCTGTGCGGATGCGCGACTCGGTGCCGCCGAGGGTGATGAGCACGTACGACGCGACGAGCAGGATCTCGAAGCCGACGTAGAGGTTGAAGAGGTCGCCGGCGATGAAGGCGTTGAAGATGCCTGCGCCCAGGATGAGATACGCCGGGTAGAAGATCGAGACAGGGGTGTCCTCGTCGTTGTCGGCCGCCCCCTGACCGATCGAGAACAGCAGGACCGCGAGCAGGACGATGCTCGTGACGACCACGAGCAGAGCGGCCAGCACGTCGACGTAGAGCACGATGCCGAGGGGGATCTGCCACGCGGCGATCGCCACGGCGATGGGGCCGTTGGTGTCGACCGCGACGAGCAGGATCGCGCCGAGCACGAGCACCGCCGCGAGGGAGGCGACCGACACGACGATCTGCGTCTTCTTGCGACGACCGAAGATGAGGTTGATCGCGGCGCCGATGAGCGGGATGCCGACGAGCAGGGGCACGAGGGCGCTCACGAGCGATCACCGTCCTGGGGGTCGCGGGGGGCCTCGGGGTCGTCCTCGGACGTGCGGCGCCGGACGGCCACGCGGTCGACCGGCGCGTCGTCGACGAGGTGCGACAGGTCGCCCTGGTGCAGCACGCGGATCGGGTTCGCGACGTCGCCCACGAAGTCGGTGGTGACGTCGTCGTCGTCGGAGCGCGATTCCTCGTCCATCGCGTCCTCGACCTCCTCCGCCGTGCGGGTGCGCAGGGCGATGTCGTCCGCATCGTCGACGACCGTGTCGGCCTGACCGAGCTGCCACGAGCGGTAGATGAGGGCGAGCAGGAAGGCCGAGATGGCGAACGTGATGACGATCGCGGTGAGCGTGAGGGCCTGCGGGAGCGCGTCCGACATGTCGGCGGCATCCGTCTCGCCGTCGTAGAACGGGGCGAGGGCCGGGCGACCCATGACGATGAGCAGCAGCAGGTTCGCGGCGTTTCCGAGCAGCAGGAAGCCGATGAGCACGCGCGTGAGGCTGCGCTCGAGCATCGCGTAGACGCCGCACGCGAAGAGCACGGCCATCACGATCACCAGCACGAGGGAGATGTTCACGGGTTCACCACCTCCGCGTCCTCGGGCAGTTGCGACTGCCGGTCGACCTCGGCGCCGAGGCTGCGCAGCACGTCGAGCACGAGGCCGATCACGACGAGGTAGACGCCGATGTCGAAGATCGTGCTCGTGACGAACTCCCAGTGACCGATGAGGGGCAGCTCCCCCTCGAAGGTGAAGCTCTGCAAGGGGGCGAACCCGAAGAACATCGGCACCAGGGCGCACAGCACGGCGATCGCCATTCCGGCGCCGAGGAGGCGACCGGCGTCGGTGGGGGCGGCGGCGCCGAGCTCCCAGCGCCCACCGGCGATGTAGCGCATGACGAGGCCCAGACCGGCGACGAGCCCACCGGCGAAGCCGCCGCCGGGGAGGTTGTGGCCCGCGAAGAGGAGGTAGAGCGAGACGACCATCACCGTGTGGAAGAGCACGCGGATGATGATCTCGAGCAGGATCGACCGGTTCTCGGGCTGCACCTTGGAGCCCGACACGAGCCAGGCCCGCGGCGCCCCGGTCTCGCCGACGCGCTGCGCGCGGACGCCGCTGTCGGTCTCGACGAGCGGACGGCGACGTCCGAGACCCGTCCGACTGCGCGCGGTGCCGGAGCGGCGCGAGAGGTTGTCGCTGCGATCGGTGATGAAGACGAGGGATGCCACACCCGTCGCCGCGAGCACCAGCACCGACAGCTCGCCCATCGTGTCCCACCCGCGCAGGTCGACGAGCGCGACGTTGACGACGTTGCGGCCGTGGCCGATCTCGTACGCCAGCGGGGGCCACTCGAGCGAGATGGGCAGGTCTTGACGGGCTCCCGTCGCGACGATGGCGACCAGGGCCATCGTGAGACCGACGCCCGCGCCGAGCACGGCCCGGGCCAGCGGAGCCACGGAGGCGTTCTGCTCCCCCATGCGCGCGGGAAGGCGCCGCAGCACGAGGGCGAAGACGACGAGGGTGACGGTCTCGACGAGCACCTGCGTGAGGGCGAGGTCGGGGGCGCCACTCGTGGCGAACAGCACGACCAGACCGAGTCCGGTGACCGAGACGAGCGCGACACCCGTGTAGCGCTTGCGAGCGCGCACGGCGAGGATGCCGGCGGCGATCATCAGCGGGGCGGCGATGAGCTGCGTCGGGGAGTGCCAGGCATCCAACTGCGCCCGCCACTCGGCCGAGGCGAACAGGGCCGTGCCCTCGGCGATGACGAGCACGATGAAGATCGTGCCGACGTAGAAGGGCAGCGAACCCCGCTGGAAGCGCGCGGTCACCCACTCCGAGGAGTGGTCGATACCGCGGAGGGCGACGTTGTAGACATCGTTCGCCGTGAAGGGGAGTGCGCGGCGCCGCTTGTGCAGCTGCGTCTTGCGCACGAGCCAGAAGATCCCCGCGCCGAGCGCGAGCGTACCGAGCGAGATGAACAGCGCCGGCTCGAGACCGTGCCAGAGGGCCAGGTGGTAGGGGTACTCCGGTGCAGGGACACCGGGCGTCGCCTCGGGAAGACCGTCGGCGTAGGGCGCCAGCCAGTGGTCGACGACTGGGGCCAGCACGCCGAGCACGAGCGAGGCCGCGGCCAGCAGCACGGGCGCCGAGAGGAAGCCGATGGGCGGGTCGGGCCACTCGGTGGTCTCGACGTCGCGCTTGGTCCAGTACGCGCCCCACAGGAACCGGATGCCGTACGCCGCCGTGAGCGCGGAGCCGAGCACGATTCCCACCAGCGCGACGATCCCCCACCCCGCGCCCGCCTCGGCCTCGTGCAGGAGGGCGGTGAGCGCGGTCTCCTTCGCCACGAAGCCCAGCGTGGGGATGACGCCCGCCATCGAGGCGATCGCGATGAAGGATGCCGTCGCCATGACGGGAGCCTGCCGACCGAGGCCGGACAACTGCCCGATGTCGCGGGTGTTGAGCTGTCGGTCGATGACGCCCACGACGAGGAAGAGGCACGACTTGAACAGCGCGTGGCTCAGCAGCAGAGCCGCGCCGGCGAGGGCGGCATCCCGCGTTCCGTAGCCCAGCATGACGGTCAGGAAGCCCAGCTGACTGACCGTGCCGAACGCCAGGATGCGCTTGAGGTCGCGCTCGCGCAGGGCTTGGAAACCACCGAGCAGCATGGTGAAGACCCCGAGCGCGATCAGCGTCGGTCGCCAGAACGGCGTCTCGGCGAAGCCCGGCGCAAGGCGCGCGATGAGGTAGATGCCCGCCTTCACCATGGCGGCGGCGTGCAAGTACGCGCTGACCGGGGTCGGGGCCGCCATGGCGCCGGGGAGCCAGAAGTGGAAGGGGAAGATGGCCGATTTGCTCAACGCCCCGACGATCAGCAGCAGCACGGCGATGTCGACGACCGTGCCGGTGGGCGGGTCGGCGAGGATGGCCGACAGGCTCGAGGTGCCGGCCTGCACGACGAGCAGCACCACGCCGATCAGCATGACCAGGCCGCCGAGCGTGGTGACCAGCAGGGCCTGCAGAGCCGCCCGTCGGCTGGCGGCACGTGCGTGGTAGTAGCCGATGAGCAGGTACGACAGCACGCTCGTGACTTCCCACAGCATGACCAGCACGACGACGTCGTCGGTCAGGACGAGGCCGTACATCGCGCCGGCGAAGGCGAGCAGCACCGCGGAGAACTGCCCGACGCCCTTCGTCTTGTCGCGGAAGTACCAGCGGCAGTACAACATCACCAGCGCGCCGACGCCGGTGACGACGAGGGTGAGGATCCAGCCGAGCACGTCCATTCGCATGGACAGCGAGACGTCGATCGCCGGAATCCAGCGATATTCCTCGAAGGGAATGTCTCCGGCGAATACGGCGGGGGCGAGCACCAGAGCGTGGGCGAACGCCAGGGCCGGGAGAACGGCCGCGACGTAGAACGCGCGCGCACCGATCCTCGAGACGAGCCACGGGAGGACCAGAGGAAGAGCCGCGAAGGCGCCCAGGAACATCAGCATGTGCGGGCCTCCTCGGGGTCGACGGGCGAATGCCCGGGCTCTCGGGGTGTCGAACCTATTCTATGCGGAGCATGAGAGTCCGTGGACCACGGGTTCTCATGTGGTAGGCGGCGGGGCCGTCGTCGTCCCCACGCGGAACGTACAGGTCAGGTCGAGTCCGGAGGGCTCGGCGTCCTCCAGCATCGCGGCCACCGCCTCGCCTGCCGCGCGCCCCTTCGCGGTCGCGGGTTGCACGAGGGTCGTGAGCACGTGAGGCGCGAGGCCGTCGACCACCACGCCGTCGAAGCCGGTCACGCTGACGTCGTGCGGAACACGCAGCCCGGCCTCTTCCGCCGCGCGGATGACTCCGGCGGCGAGCAGATCGCTCTGCGCGATCACGGCGGTAGGTCGGCGCGACGGGTCGCCGAAGATGGTGCGTCCCGCGATCGCCCCCTCGTCGATCGAGCTCGTCGCCGCGGCGAGCACCGGCGCCTGGGGGAACACCTCGCGCGCACCCGCCAGGCGGTCGGCGGTGACGTCGACGCGGACGGGCTCGTCGGCCGTCACCCATCCGCGGCGTCGCGAGGTGTCGATGGGGAGGGTCACGATGACCACGTCGCGGTGGCCGAGGTCGGCGACGTGCTGGGCTGCGGCGCGCTGAGCCTCGGCGTTGTCGAGCAGCACCTGCGGGACACCCTCTCCCGCGTCGCCCTCGACGACCACCACCGGGATGCCGCGCCCCCGGACGATCTCGAGGGAGTCGCGCATGCGGGGGCTGCACCCGATCAGCACCGCCGCGTCGATGGGTGCGGTGTGCAGAGAGGGCTCGCTGACGGTCTCGCCGTCGTCGCGCAGGAGCAGCAGCGCAGCGCCGAGGCGCGAGACGCCGTCGGCCAGGCCGTCCATCATGTGCGTCGTGACGGGGTCGAGGAACGCCGTGCCCAGGTGCGTGTCGAACACCACTCCCACGATCCCGCTGCGACCGCGCCGCAGCGAAGCCGCGCGCGGATCAGGGCCCGTATAGCCGAGCGCCTCGGCGGCAGCGAGCACGCGTGCGCGGGTCGCCTCGGAGGTGGGCGTCTTGCCACTGAAGACCACCGAGGCGGTCGACGGTGAGACGCCCGCCTCACGGGCGACGTCGCTGATGGTGGCGCGGCGGGTGCTCACGGCCTGATCGTACCCGCGACACGCGTCCCTTCCGAATCGATTCGATCGATGTCGAATCGATTCGGTACAGTGTCGGCATGCCCACCTCTCTGACCCGCTCCCAGCTCGTGCGCTGGCACATCGCGATCTGCGCCATCTTCTTGGCGAGTGGACTGAGCATCTCGACCTGGGCATCCCGGGTCCCCGCCATCCGCGAGTCGCTCGGCATCGAGAACTCCGGGGTCGGCCTGCTGCTGCTCGGCATGGGCGTGGCATCCATCATCGGTCTCTCCATCGCGCCCGCGGTGATCGCACGCCTCGGTGCGCGCACCGGAATGCTCGTCGCGCTCGTGCTCGTCGGCGTCGGGCTCGGCGTCATCGGGTTCGGCGCCGACACGCTGCAGGTCTTCGGCGTCGCCCTCGTCGGCCTCGCCCTCTTCGGCTTCGGCAACGGCGCGGTCGACGTGATGATGAACGTCGAGGGGGCCGCCCTCGAGAAGGCGACCGGCCGCACGATCATGCCGTTGCTGCACGCGTTCTTCAGCTTCGGCACGGTCATCGGCGCCGGCCTGGGATTCGTCGCCGTCAGCGCGGGGATCCCCGTGCTCGCGCACTGCGTCGCGATGGGTGTCGTCATCCTCGTGGTCGCCTTCGTCTCCGTGGCGAACGTGCCGCGGGCCGAGGTCGCGATGGACGCCCCCGCCGCCGAGGAGCGCGCGCACTGGCGTGATCGCCTCGCCACCTCGCTCCAGGCGTGGCGCGAACCGCGCACCTACACGCTCGGCGTCATCATGCTCGGCATGGCCTTCGCCGAGGGCAGCGCGAACGACTGGCTGCCCTCCGCCGTCGTCTACGGCCATGGCGCCCCCGAAGAGGCGGGTCCCGCCGTGCTCGCGGTGTTCTCGGTCGCGATGACCGTCGGTCGCATCGCGGGCGGCCCGGTCGTCGATCGCCTCGGCCGCGTGATCGTGCTGCGCGTGCTCGCGGCGACCGCCGCCGCGGGTCTGCTGCTGTTCATCCTCGCGCCATACGGACCGCTCGTGTTCATCGGCGCGGCACTGTGGGGCCTCGGCGCGTCGCTGGGCTTCCCGATCGGCATGTCGGCCGCCGCGGACGACCCCGCCAAGGCCGCTTCCCGCGTCGCGGCCGCCGCGACCATCGGCTACGTCGCATTCCTGTGCGGCCCGCCCATCCTCGGTTGGATCGGCGACCACATCGGCCTGCTGAACACCCTGTTGATCGTGGTCGGGCTGATCGTGGCATCCGGGCTCTTCTCCGGCGCGGCGAAGCCGCTGGTGGTCGACGAGGCGAAGGTCGACGAGGCCGCGCGCCGCTGACGCCCGACGGGGCGGAAGCCGCGAGCGCGATTAGGCTCGTCGGGTGCGTCTCGTCATCGCCCGTTGCTCCGTCGATTACACCGGCCGTCTCAACGCGCATCTTCCCCTCGCCACCCGCCTGCTCGTGCACAAGAACGACGGCAGCCTCTTGGTGCACTCTGACGGCGGCTCCTACAAGCCGCTGAACTGGATGAGCCCGCCGTGCAGCCTCACGCGCGAAGACCCCGACGAGGTCGACGTGGAGGATGGCGTGATCGAGCGGTGGCGCGTGACGCACGCGAAGACCGGTGACGCCCTCCTCGTCCGCATCCACGAGATCGTGCACGACACGGCACACGACCTCGGGGTCGACCCCGGGCTCATCAAAGACGGCGTCGAGGCCGACCTGCAGCGTCTCCTGGCCGAGCAGGTGTCGGTCGTGGGCGAGAACCTCACCCTCGTCCGCCGCGAGTACCCCACCGCGATCGGCCCGGTCGACCTGCTGCTGCGCAACGACAACGGTCCCGGCACGGTCGCCATCGAGGTCAAGCGCCGCGGCGACATCGATGGCGTCGAGCAGCTCACGCGCTATCTCGAACTGCTCAACCGCGACCCGCTCCTGGCGCCGGTGACGGGCGTCTTCGCGGCGCAGGAGATCAAGCCCCAGGCTCGCGTGCTCGCCACCGACCGCGGCATCCGGTGCCTCACCCTCGACTACGACGAGATGAAGGGCGTGCAGTCGGGGGCTCCGCGGCTGTTCTGAGGTCGCCCCGGTCGTCCTTCTCGACGCCCGGGGCCGGCTTTCTGCGGACCGCCTTGCTCCGTCCCCGCGACGGCCCCGACGCTGAGACCCACCCCGCACGGCTCCGCCGGTAGCGTGGTCGTATGCGCGTTCGCTCTCCCTTCTCCTGCGTCCTGTGGGACGTCGACGGCACCCTCGTCGACGCATCGGAGGGGATCCTCCGCCGCCTGACCACGACTCTCGAGCACTTCGGTCACCGGGCGCCCACGCGCGGCGAGCTGTCGCACTGGATCGGCCCGCCGATGTTCGAGTCGTTCCAGGCCAACGTCGGCATGACCCCCGAGGAGGCGACCGCGGCGGTCGTGTTCTACCGCGAGCTCAACAAGAGCGAGGGCTACACGGTCAGCGCGCAGCTCTACCCCGGCGTGGCCGACCTCCTGCACGACGTGCACGCGGCCGGAGTGCCGCAGTCGACCGCGAGTTCCAAGCCCGAGGTGCAGGTCGTCGCGCTCATGGACCACTTCGGTCTGGCCCCCGACCTCGAAGCCGTCGTGGGGGCGACCCTCGACGAACGAACCCTGAGTTCCAAGGCCGACATCGTCCGCGAGGCCCTGCGTCGTCTCGCCGCCACCGGAGCCGACGTCTCGCGCCCCGTGCTGATCGGCGATCGGCATCACGACGTCGAAGGCGGAGCGGATGCCGGTGTGCCGGTGATCTTCGTCCGCTGGGGCTTCAGCTGGCCCCACGAGGCCGACGGCGCGCAAGCCGCCGTCGATGACGTGGCGCAGCTGCGCGCTCTGCTGCTGGTGGAGGACCCCGCCGGTGCCTGACCTCGGCGCGGCGGTGCCGTTCGTCATCGCTCTGATCGCGGTGCTCGTCGTCGCCGGGGTGACCGCTCTCGTCGTTCGGGCGACGCGCCGTTCGCCGCGCGCCCGCGCGGCCGCCGACGAGGCCGTCGCGGATGCGGCGGAGGCGCTGCGGCGCCTCGACGACGCCGTCGACGACCTCGACGTGGCTTTCGAGGCGGTCGACGCTCTCGACGCACCCGACGCGCCCACCGACCTGCGGCGCGGGCGCACCGCCGCGCATCGCGACCGCGACCGCGGCTTCACCGACCTGGGGGAGCTGGACGACCGCTCCGCCGTCCCGGCGCGTCGGCGGGACCAGGCCCGACGGGTCGGCCGAGACCTCGACACGAGCCGTGCGCGGGTCGACGCCCTGCGGAGCCGCCTCGACGAGTGGGCGGCCGACAGCCGACTCCCCGCCGCTCTGCGCGACGCCGCCCGGGTGCGCCGCGATGGTCTCCTCGAGGCGACGGGTGACCCGGAGCCTCTTCTCAGGGCGCTGCGTCGACGCTTCGATGCGTCCGACTGGATCGACGCCCAGCGCGCCGCTGACGCCGCGGCCTCGGCGATCTCCGACGCCGACGAGGCGCTGCTCGACGCCGAGACCGACCCGTCCCCCTCCGTCCTTCGTCGCGCCACCGCGGCGCTGCGTCGCGCCGAGAGGAATGGGCGTGCCGTCGAAGACGTGCACCGCTTGGCCCTGCAGGCGGCCGAGAACGCCGACGCCGAGCTCGCGGCCGCCCGCGACGAGCTCGACGCGGCGATCGCGATCGCGACTGCCCGCCCTGCGGAGTGCGCTCCGTCCGCCGACGAGATGCTGCGGGCGGCCCTCCGCGAGCTCGAGACCGCCGCCGCGGCCGCCGAGCACCGCCCGCGCGAGGCGATCGCGACCGTGGCGCGCGTGCGCGAGACGCGCGATCGCGCTCTCGCCGCAGCCGTCAACGCGCGTCAGCAGCTCGAGGCCGCTCGCGCGGCGCTTCCCGGCACGCTCGCGTGCGCGCGTGCCGCCCTCGCCGCCGCGGATGCGCGCGGCGACGTCCCACACATCGCCGACCGCTTGCAGCTCGCGCGAGCCCGGCGCGAGCTCGCCGCGGCCCGCGCCGCCACCGACGCCGCCGAGGCCCTGGCCAACGCGCGCGCGGCGTGGCACGCCGTTCCGACCGCTCGCGACTGAGGCGTCGTCGCCGCGCCGTGCAATATGGTGAGCGGCATGGCGGACTCCTCCCCCATCCGACGCCTCTCGGCCGTGGCCCGAGGCATCCCGGTCACGCTCGGGCTGGTCACCGTCCTCATCCTCTGCGGGATCATCGGGGGCGGCCTGTGGTCGCCGTTCTCGGCATCCTCGATGTACGCCGATGTCGCGTACGGGCTCCCCGCGTTCGCCGAGGGCCGGTGGTGGACCCTCGTCACGGGGACGTTCTTCGTCTCGGAGCCCTGGGTCTACCTCGCAGGCGTGCCCGCCGTGGCGATCATGGCGTTCTTCGAGTACCGGCGGGGGAGCCGCGCCACGGCGGTCTTCTTCGCCGGAGGCCAGCTCTTCTCCGTCCTGGCGTCCGCGGGATTCCTCGCCCTCGCGTCGCTGCTGCCGTGGGCGTGGGCGCAGCAGCAGGCCGCCGCCCTCGACGTCGGCCCCTCCGGCGGCGTCTTCGCATGCATCGCCGGGGCGCTCGCGCTCCTGCCGTCACCGTGGCGATTGCGCGCGTGGACCGTGTTCATCGCGATCCTCGCCGTGACGTTCGTCTACTACGGCTCCCTCCCCGATCTGGAGCACGTGCTCGCCGTGGGCCTCGTGCTCGCCGTCGACCGCTCGCTCCGGCCGCAGCGAGTGAGCGTGCGCGAACAGCGCCTCATCGCCTTCGTGGTGGTGTGCGGCCTGGGCGCCTTCGAGATCCTCGGCTACGTCGCGCCGATGACGGGTCCCTTCGGTACCTCGGCCGCGACCTCCGGATCGTGGATCGACGTCGCGCTCAACACCGCGGTCGTGCTCGTCGTCGCCACGTCCCTCCGCCGCGGTCGTCGGTGGGCCTGGGTCGTGGTCCTGGTGTACTGCCTCCTCAACGTCCTGCTCGTCGTCGCGGTCATCGGCCTCCTGGTCGCCGTCGGTCTGTCCGGAATCGAGGCCGAGATCGACACCGACGTCACGAGCGTGCTGGCGTCGTCGGTGCTGTGGGTCGTGGCATCCGTGTACGTCGTGCTGGTGCGCGGGGCGTTCCGCGCCCGCCCGCGCGCCGCCCTCGGCGACGCGCCCGCACCGACGCTCGACGACGTGAAGACCGAGCTGCGTGCCAGCGGTGGCGGAACGCTGTCGTGGATGACGACGTGGGACGGAATGTCGTACGCCCGGTTCGGCCGCGGCATCATCGCCTACCAGCGCCGGTCGGGGGTCGCCCTCGCGCTGGGCGATCCTCTCGGCCCTGACGCCGATCGCGCCGCCACCGTCCGACGATTCATCGAGCGGTCCGAGGCCGCCGGCCTGGCGCCCTGCTTCTTCAGCGCCGGCGAGGCGACGAGCGCCCTCGTGCCCGCCGACTGGCGCCGCATCGTGGTCGCCGACGACACCGTGGTCGATCTGCCCGGTCTGCAGTTCACCGGCAAGGCCTGGGGCGCGGTGCGCACATCGCTGAACCGTGCTCAGCGCGAGGGCATGACGTTCCGGCTCACGCGCCTCGCCGAGGAACCGTGGGGCGTGCGCCAGCAGCTGCGGGCGATCTCCGAGAGGTGGGTGGGCGACAAGGGTCTGCCCGAGATGGGCTTCACCCTCGGCACGCTTCACGAGGCCTCAGACCCCGAGGTGCGCCTGGCCCTCGCCGTCTCCCCCGACGGCGACGTCGACGGGTTCCTCTCATGGCTGCCGGTCTACGGCGAGGGAGAGGTACGGGGATGGACCCTCGACCTCATGCGACGGCGCGACGGCGGCTTCGGCCCCGTCATGGAATACCTGATCGGATCGTCGGCGCAGCAGTTCTCAGCCGAGGGCGCGCAGATCATGTCGCTGTCGGGCGCCCCTCTGGCCCACGAGTACCCCCCGGATGCCGGAGCCATCGCCGATCTGCAGACGCGCATGGCCGACATGCTCGAGCCCGTCTACGGCTTCGCGTCGCTCCACCGCTTCAAGCAGAAATTCCACCCGCGGTACGAGACCATGTATCTCCTCTACCGCGACGAGGCAGACCTGACGAGGATCGGGGCGGCGCTCACGCGGGCGTTCCTGCCTCACGCCACGATCCGGCAGTTCGCGGCCGCCGGGGTGGAGCTCGTCCGCCAGGAACGCTGATCGCCCCGACCGCGGAAGAACGTGCGGACGGGGCGGCATCGGCCGCAGCCGACGGCGTCAGAGTGCGCGGATGTTCTCCGCCTGCAGGCCCTTGGGGCCCTGGGCGATCTCGAACTCCACGCGCTGGTTCTCCTCGAGCGAGCGGTAGCCGCCCGACTGGATCGCGCTGTAGTGCGCGAAGACGTCCTGCCCGCCGTCATCGGGGGCGATGAAGCCGAAGCCCTTCTCCGAGTTGAACCACTTGACCGTGCCCTGCGTGCTCATCGTGATGCCGTTTTCCCCTTGAGCCGACGCCGAGCGCGCCGGTCTGTGCCCCCACGGTAACGGCCGGAATCCTCCGGCGCACGGCACCGTGACCCAAACGTTGCGGTCCGGGGAATGCGCCGGAATGGCGGGAGAAGTGCCCCGAGCCCATACGACGCCCGGGCTGAGCAAAGCTCGAAGCCCGGGCGTCGACGGATCCCCCCGGATATGCCACGCGATGCGTGACGGCGATCACTTTACCGGCGCGCGAGCGTGCGCGCGACACGAAAACGAAGAATCAGTCAGTTATGTCCATGTTCTGTGCTAGCGATGAGTCGTAAAATCCGGCTGATGGATGGTCGGCGGCGCGCTTCGGCCCTCGTCGACGCGGCATACCGCTCTCTCGGCGAGGCCATCGTCGACGGTCGCCTGCAGCCCGGCGACCGTCTGCGCGACGTCGAACTGGCCGCACTCATGGGCATCTCGCGCACTCCCGTCCGCGAGGCCCTGCAGCGCCTCGAACGCATCGGTCTCGTCGAGGTCGCCGCCAACAGATACACGCGTGTGGCCGCCCTCACCGACCGTGCCCGCACGGACATGCGCGAATACGCCGCCCACACGATCGCCGGCGTGATGCACGTCGCCCTCGACCGCGCGACCGACGAGGAGATCGCCGAGACTCTCGTCCTCACCGACGCCCTCCGCGACGCCCCGTCGTCGAGTGTCTATGTCGAGACCATGATGGCGTTCTACTCGCAATTGGTGGCCGAATCGCGCAACGTCGTCTTCCGCAAGGCCTTCGAACAGACCGACCTCGTCCTCCGCCGCAACCTGGACGGGTGGGACAGCATCGACGACGACACCCGCGCACCGCTTTTCCGGCACCTCCGCGAGCAGATCGCGAGGCGCGACGCGAACGGCGCCAGCTGGACGTTCCTCGCGCTGCACGGTTTCGCCTGACCGCACAAGGTCTCACCCGCCACCGCGGCACAGCACTACCGTGACGGCATGCCCCACATCGAGCTGCGCGCCCTGACCGACGACCACCGGGATGCCGCCTTCGACGCCGTGTCGGCCAGCAGATCCTCCTGGCCGCGCGGTGTCTTCGAGGGGCGGGCCTCCTTCGACGCGTGGGTCGACCGCCCCGACGTCGAGGTGTACACGGTCTCGGAAGACGGCCGGCTCTCCGGCGTCGCCGCCGCGATGGACGTCGACGGCGACCGCGAGATCCTGCTCGCCGTGACACCGGATGCCGGGGACGAGGCGCCGACGGAGGCCCTGCGCCAGCTGACCGTCCGGGAGGCCGAGAGGCCGCTCTACGCCTGCGTGTCGGTCGACGACGAGCCCGCTCACGACATGCTCGCGCGCATCGGTTTCGTCGAGCACGAACGCGATGGGGCGGACGTGGTCTACGTCCTCCCGCCGACGCTAGAGTGACGCGGTGCCGACGAACGACGACCTCACCCGCGTCCTGACGCGTCCCCGCTCGCTGGCGGTCTTCGTCGCGATCGTCTTCCTCGTCACCACCGTGCAGGCTCTGACCAACCCGCTCGCGGGGCTGCTGGAGGGCGAGTTCCCCTGGGACGGACCCGTTCCCCTGGCTGCCGTCGTCGCCCTCGTCGTCCTGGGCTGCGCGGCCCAGAGCGCGTTCCTCTTCCTCAGTGCCCGCGCGCCGGTGGTCGCCGTCATCGGCACCGCGGCCTGCTACGTCGCTCTCGTCGTCGGCCTGTCCATCCCCCGCTGGCTCACGGCTCTCCCGCTCGTGGTGGCGGTCGCCGTCTTCCTCCTCGCCGTGAGCAGGCGACCGCTGGTCGCCGTCGGGTGGTCCGTCACGGTGGTCGCCGCGGTGAGCCTCTCCCTCCTCGGGTGGGCCCTTTCAACGGGCGTCCCCCTCGGCATCGTGGGCAGCTTCGTCCTCGAGGCCGTCCTCGCCTTCGGCACCCCGGTCGCGGGCGCGGCAGCCCTGGGCATCTGGTGGGCGCGGCGCATGCGTGTCCTCCGACGCACGCGCGACGAACTCGCCGCCGCCGCCGAGCGCCATGCCGCCGAGATCGAGCGCGTCACCACCCTCGAACGCGCGCGCATCGCCCAAGAACTCCACGACGTGGCCGGCCAGCACCTCGCCGGATTGCTCTCCCTCGCCGATGCGGCCGTCGACATCGACGTCCTCGACACCGCGCAGGCGACCGAGCTCATCGCCGAGATGCGGGCCGAGGGGCGCTTCGCGTCGGCCAGCCTGTACGCCGCCCTGCGAGACCTCCGCATCCAGAACGGCTCGCGCGTCGGACCGACCCTCGACCTGCGTTCCCTCGACGACCTGCGCGACTTCTGGGCGGCGCGCGGCATGAGCATCGAGATCGAGGTGCGCGGATCCATGGCCGACCTCCCCGCGATGGTCTCCACGACGGCATACCGCGTCGTGCAGGAGGCGCTCACGAACGCGAGCAAGCACGCCCCGGGAGCCGCGACGCGAGTCGATGTCGAGGCGTCCCCCGCCACCCTGCATGTCGCCGTGCGGAATGCCCCCGCCCTCGTCCCCCGCACGGCGCCGGATGCCGGGGGTCTCGGATGGGGACTGACCGGCATGGCCGAGCGGGTGGACCTGATCCACGGCACTCTCACCGCCGGTCCCCGCGACGACGGCGGATGGTCGGTCACCCTGCGCGCTCCCGTCGGCGCCTTCGACGCGGTTTCGCCGTGACAGCCGCCGACCCCGAGGTCAGCGTCCTCATCGTCGACGACAACCGCACCGTCCGCCGCGGCATCCGCCTGCGGCTCGAGAACGCCCGGGGGATCCGCGTCGCCGGAGAGGCGTCGAACGGACAGGATGCCGTGGTCCTGGCGCGAGCCGAGCGCGTCGACGTCGTGCTCATGGATCTGCACATGCCCGGCATGGACGGCATCGAGGCGACCCGTCGGATCACGGCCGAGCGCGCCGATCGCTGCCGAGTGGTCCTGCTGACCAGCGAGGTGTCCGACTCCTTCCTCGTCGATGCCCTCGAGGCCGGTGCCAGCGGGTATCTGCTGAAGGGCCACGACAGCGACCAGCTGCTGCCGGTCATCCGCGGCACCGCGGCCGGCACGGCGACGATCTCGCCGCTCGTCGCACCCCGGCTGCTGCGCGAGCTCCGCGAGGCGCGGCCGACGCCGGCCGATCCCGCACAACTCGAGTTGCTCACCGCCGCGGAACGGCGCGTGGTGGGGCTGTTGAGCAGCGGCGTGACCTCCAACGACGACATCGCGCGCCATCTCTCCGTCTCGGTCAACACGGTACGGAGTCAGACGGCGGCCGCCCTGCGCAAGCTCCACCTCGGTGACCGGACGCAGCTCGCGCTCTGGGGCGCCCGGAACGGTCTCGATCGTCGCGACGCGTAGTCCGAACGGATGAAATCGCCACCGGCCCCCCCGGCCGATTTCCGCGCCTCGCGAGGGACCACGCGCCGCATTCGCGACGAATCGTGCGCGCCGGCGGCGAGAACGCGCCAGAATGCTGCTCACAGCGGCGGGGCTTCGCCGCTCATCCGCGCGGGGCCGGGAGTTTGGGGGCGGCCCCGCGCGGCCATACTGATCCCGTGCGGACGCTGCTGCGTCAGCGTCGGGACAGCGTCGCGACGATCGGGCGGTGGTCGCTCCCGGCGTCATCGAACCCCGCGATGACGGAGAACCCGTCGACCGTCCACGCCGAGCCGACGAGCACGTGATCGATGGGGGCGCCGAGCAGCGCCGGGAGCCGGACGGGCCACGTTCCCACGGCGGCCGAGCCGACTGCGGCGGCGGCATCGCGGCATCCGCCCAGATCGCCTCCGGCGGCGCCGTAGCCGTCGAAGTGGTCGAGGGTCGCGTTGAGGTCGCCCGCGACGATCACATCGTCGGCGGCGCAGGCATCGGCGATCCAGGCCAGCCCGGCGTCCCACTCATCCAGGACTTCGGGCAGGGGAGGCATCGGATGCGCGGCGACGAGCGTCGGTCCCCCGCCGTCGACCGGGCGCCACAGGCCGCTCGGCAGTCCGGGCGTCGATCCCGCGCGGACGTCTCGCGTGTAGACGCCGAGCGTGTCGGAGATGAGGATCGAGGTGGGGATCGTCTCGCCGCCCTCCGCCGCCCACACCGTGTCGTGGCGCATCGAGACTCCACCCGCCTGCAGGATGCCGACCACCTCCGCCGCGGCGAAGGCATCCGTCTCGGGCAGGCTCACGACGTCCGCGCCCGTCTCCCGCACGGCGCGTGCGATCCGTTCCGGCGTGACGGATCCACCGTAGGTGTTCCAGGCCATGACGGTGAGCTCCCCGTCGGGCACGGCCGCGCCCGGGCCGCGCACCGCGAGCACGACGCCGTTACCCACCGCCGCCGCGACGAGCGAGAGGGCGAGGGCCGCCGAGACTCCCCAGCGACGACGTCGCACCGCAATCGCCGCGCACGCGAGGGCCGCCACGGCGAGGCCGATGGCCAGTGGAGCCCGGAGGGAGATGGCGTTGGTGACGAGCGGGAGACGATGGATGCCGACTCCCTGAGGCCAGATCGCGACGGCGGCCGCGATCGCACCGAGCAGCAGCGCGAGGACGAACGAGGGGCGGGGTCGGGTCGGCATCCTGATCAGTAAAGCGCGCCCGTCACGCGGTTCGCACGTCCGCTGAGACGGCGGCGCGCTCGGACGCCGAATCGACGTCGCCGTGACGACGTGCGAGGGCCCGGGACGCGGTTCCCCGCCCCGGGCCCTTGTGTCACGTGATCAGCGCGCGGCGCGACGCCCCACGATGAGGCCGTAGATCAGCAGCACGATGATCGATCCACCGATGGCCAGCAGCCACGTCTGGATCGAGAAGAAGTCCTGAAGCGGGGCGTTGAACAGCAGTCCACCGAGGAAGCCGCCGAGCAGGGCGCCGACGACGCCGAGCACCAGCGTGATCAGCCAGCCGCCACCCTGCTTCCCGGGGAGGATCAGCTTGGCGATGGCGCCGGCCAGGAGGCCGAGGAGGAGAAATCCGAAGAATCCCATGTTGTCGTTCCTTTCGCGAGTGAGAACCGAAGCCCGCGCACGGCGGGACTCATTGCATACAGCCTCCTCCCAGGAAAGCGTTTCGCGGGGTGGGTTGCATCGGCGCTCATTGTCTGGTTCGCGCGGGGCGCGTTCGGCTGTTCGCATAGCGTGGGGCGGATGGCCGACCATCTCGCCGACCGCCGTCCCCCTCTCCGCGGCGGTCGCTGTCTGCGCCCTCGTGATGCCGGGATTGTCGGGCGCAGTCCTGCTGCTGATCTTCGGGCTGTACGAGACGACACTCGTCGCCGTCAATGAACGCGATGTCCCGTACCTCCTCGCCTTCGCCATCGGGGCGGTGGTGGGCCTCAGCCTGTTCGTGAACCTGCTGCGGGTGCTCCTCGCCCGGTTCCGCGGGATCATGCTCGCTCTGATGACGGGCCTCATGCTCGGATCCTCCGCGCCCTCTGGCCGTGGCAGGACGAGTTCGGGCAGGCGACGCCGGCGGGACCGGATGCCGTCCCGATGGCGTTGCTCGCGCTGGGGGGGCGCCGCGGTGGTGCTCCTCGTCGTCGCGATGCAGGCGCGACTCGACCGTCTGCGCCGTTGAGCTCTTCATCCCCAATCTGTGGACAACTCTGTGCACAGTCGAAAAACTCATGTGGATAACCCTGTGGGAAGTCGGCGCGGACGGCTCGCCGACGTCACGTCGACGCGGTTCACGTGCCCGTCATTCCGGGCGTCGAGGGGAATTACATCCGCGTAATTCCGCGAGACCGCCCGCATGATCGCGGCGGAGAACGTCCTGGGGAGAACTTCGCTCACAGGGGGTGGAAACTGTGGATAACTTTCCGACGCGGACGACTTCTCGTCCTGCAGAAGACGAAGACCCCGGGGATGAACCCCGGGGTCTTCGTCGTTCTGTGCGCGAGGGGGGACTTGAACCCCCACGCCCTTGCGGGCACTGGCACCTGAAGCCAGCGCGTCTACCTATTCCGCCACTCGCGCGAGTCACGGCACGAATGCCACGAACTCAACTTCCCGAGAATATCACGGCGGGGTCCACGTGACGAAACGCGGCCGCGGGAGGCCGCTTCCATGACCTGCCCAGCCGCCCTGGCTACGATGTGCCTACTGGTCTGCCTGCCCGAAGGAGTCTCGTGGGACTACTCGACAGTTTCGAGAAAGGTCTCGAACGCGCCGTCAACGGTGCGTTCGCGAAGACCTTCCGTAGCGGCATCCAGCCGGTGGAGATCGCCTCCGCGCTGCGCAGCGAGCTCGACAAGAAGGCCGTGGTGGTCACGCGCGAGCGCATCCTGGCGCCGAACGCCTTCTCGGTGCGCCTCTCCCCCGCCGACGACGAGAAGATGGGCGCCCTGGGCTCCACACTGCTCACCGAGCTCGACACGCTCGTGAAGAAGCACGCCCGCACGCAGGGTTACTCGTTCGCGGGGCCCGTCGCCATCACGATCGAGCGCGACTCCTCCCTGTCGACGGGCACGCTCCGCGTGGACTCGCAGACCACCGAGGGCCGTGTCGCCTGGCGCGGTGTCGTCGACATCGACGGCACGCGTCATCCGCTCACGAGCTCGCGCACCGTGATCGGACGCGGCAGCGACGCCGACATCACCATCCCCGACGCCGGCACCAGCCGCAAGCACGTCGAGATCCTGTGGGACGGTGAGCGCGCGATGGTCCGCGACCTGGGCTCGACCAACGGCACCACCCTGAACGGCCGCAAGGTCTCGGAGGCGGCACTGCCCCCCGATTCGACGATCTCGATCGGCCGCACCAATATCGTGTTCCGTGTGGTCGCGCAGGCGCAGCCGCCGCGGCGCCCGCAGGCGTCCGACGCCACGAGCATCTTCGACGTCCGGGAACGGGGACCCCTGTCATGAGTCAGCTGACTCTTCTTCTTCTGCAGGGCGGGTTCCTCGTGCTGCTGTGGTTCTTCGTGTTCGGCGTCGTCTACTCGCTGCGTGCCGACCTCTTCGGCGTGAAGGTGCGCAAGCTCCCCGAGCCGGCGGCAGCGTCGTCCGCTCCCGCGGCCGCGGCGCCGACAGCGTCTCCCGACGCCGTGACCACGCAGGTCAAGCGTCCGGCCGCACCGCCCGCTCCCGCCCCGGTCGGGGCTCTCGCGACGACCGCGGCGGTCTCGCGCATCGTCATCACGAGCGGCCCCAAGGCGGGTCTCGAACTCCCGCTGGGCACCGAGCCGCTCACGATCGGTCGGTCGAGCGAGTCGGGTCTCGTCATCCGCGACGACTACACCTCCAGCCACCACGCCCGACTCGTGCTGTGGGGCGATCAGTGGATGCTGCAGGACCTCGACTCCACCAACGGAACGACGCACGACGGCGTCCGCGTCGCGTCGCCCGTGCAGGTCAAGGTGGGTGCGCCCATCAAGGTCGGCGCGACCACGTTCGAGTTGAGGACGTAAGCCACCTCCATGGTCTTCCAGGGCTCGAGCGCCGCCATCTCGCACACGGGCAAGGTGCGCTCCAACAATCAGGACTCCGGCTATGCCGGGTCCAACCTCTTCGTCGTCGCCGACGGGATGGGCGGTCATGCCGGAGGCGACGTCGCCTCGAGTCTGGCGATCCACCGGCTGACCGAGCTCGACCAGCCCTTCGGCACCCCCGCGCAGGCGGAGCACGCGATCCGCGACGCCCTCGCCGACACCGCGGCCGAGCTGATCGACACGGTCGCCCGCCGCCCCGAGCTCGCCGGCATGGGCACCACGGTGAGCGCCCTGGTGATGGTCGACGACTACGCCGTCATCGGCCACATCGGCGACTCGCGCATCTACCTCTACCGCGACGACACGCTCACGCAGATCACGGCCGACCACACCTTCGTGCAGCGCCTCGTCGACTCGGGCCGCATCACGCCCGAAGAGGCGCGATACCACCCGCGGCGCTCCGTCCTCATGCGCGTGCTCGGCGACATGGACCCCGATCCCGAGGTCGACAGCTTCATCATGCCGACACAGGACGGCGATCGCTGGCTGCTGTGCTCCGACGGGCTGTCGGGGGTCGTCGACGACCCGCACACCGCCAAGACGCTCGCCCTCGGCATGCCCCCGGCGCGCACGGCCGACGCGCTGCTCAAGCAGGCGCTCGACGGCGGCGCGCCCGACAACGTCACCGTGGTGCTCGTCGACGTGGGCGGCCAGCATCCGGTGTTCATCGGCACCCCGGCGATCGTCGGCTCCGCCTCCAACCCGAGCGGCGTAGTCGTCCCGGCGGCCCGGCCCAGCCGTCCGAACTGGCTGCACCACGCCCGCCAGGTCGCCAACGAACCGACCCACTTCGAGCCCGCCGCGGAGTTCCTCGAGGAGCTCATCGAAGAAGACCGCCGTCGCGCGCGCCGTCGCCGCTTCGGCTGGCTCGCCGCGCTGCTCGTCGTGCTGGCCGGCATCGGGCTCGCCCTGTTCGCCGGGTACAACTGGACCCAGACGCGGTACTACGTCGGCGCCGACGAGAACTCGGTCGTGATCTACCGCGGCATCCAGCAGTCCATCGGGCCGATCTCGCTGTCGACCGTCTACGAGGACACCAACATCGTGCTCGCCGATCTGTCGGACTTCGACCGTCAGACCGTCGAGGCCACGATCTCGGCCCGCTCGCTCTCCGATGCGGAGCTGATCGTCGACCGCCTGCGCCCGGCGGCGGAGGGAAGCGGATGACCGACCAGAAGCAGACGCGCTCCCCCGACGCCGTGTCGACCGACACGGCCGTGATGCGCGCCCTGAAGAAGATCCGCGTCCCGGCGACGCAGCGCAACCGCGAGCTGGGTCTGCTCGTCTTCGCGATCGCCGTCTACGGCTCCGCGGTGGCCCTCGTCCAGCTCGGGGCGACCGGTGCGATCGACACGGGCTTCCTCTCGCTCGCCGCCGTGCCCGCCGTGCTCGGCCTCGTGATGCACGTCGTGCTGCGCCTGCGCGTGCGCGACGCCGATCCGTTCGTCCTCCCCATCGCCACCGTGCTGACGGGTCTCGGCATCGCGATGATCTACCGCATCGACCTCGCCGACCAGAGCAGCGGATGGGATGCCACGGGTCACCGCCAGATCGCGTGGGCCGCCATCGCGATGGTCTGCGCACTGGCGGTGCTGATCTTCGTCCGCAACTACCGCGTCCTCTTCCGGTACACCTACCTCTCGGGGCTGGTCGGCATCCTGCTGCTGCTCCTGCCGTTCGTGCCGGGTTTGGGCACCGACCAGAACGCCGACGTGTGGGTCTCGCTCGGCTTCGTGTCGTTCCAGCCCGGTGAGCTGGCGAAGATCTGCCTCGCGATCTTCTTCGCCGGCTACCTTGTGCGCACCCGAGAGAGCCTCACCTCCACGGGCACCCGGTTCCTCTTCATGACCTGGCCGCGGGCGCGCGAGCTCGGCCCGGTGCTCATCATCTGGCTCGTCTCGCTCGGCATCATCGTGCTGCAGCGCGACCTCGGAACCGGCCTGCTCATCTTCGGCATGTTCGTCGCCATGCTCTACGCCGCGACCGGCAAGACGAGCTGGGTCGTCATCGGCCTGATCCTCGTCGCCAGCGGTGCGTTCCTGGCATCCCGCGTTCTGCCCTACGTCCAGGGCCGCTTCGCCAACTGGCTGAACGCCTTCGACCCCGAGGTCATCGACCGCGACGGCGGCAGCTATCAGCTGGTGCAGGGCATCTTCGGCCTGTCCCACGGTGGACTGTTCGGCACCGGGCTCGGCCAGGGGCGTCCGTACATCACGCCGCTGTCGCAGAGCGACTACATCGTCCCCAGCCTCGGCGAGGAGCTCGGTCTCGTCGGGATCTTCGCGATCCTCGCGCTGTACATGGTGTTCACCAGCCGCGGCATCCGCGTCGGTCTCGCCGGTCAGGACGACTTCGGAAAGCTCCTCGCGACGGGCTTCTCGTTCACGATCGCCCTGCAGGTGTTCATCATGGTCGGCGGCGTCACGCGCGTCATCCCGCTGACGGGTCTGACCACGCCCTTCCTCGCCGCCGGCGGGTCGTCGCTCATCGCGAACTGGATCATCGTGGCGTTCCTGCTGCGCATCTCCGACGCCGTCCGCTCCCGCCCCCGGGTGGTGATCGGCTGATGCGCCGCACCCCCGCCGCCCCCCGACCCGAGGAGGCACCGTGACCAAAGAACTCCGACGCCTCAGCATCGTCATGCTCGCCATGTTCCTGGCGCTGTTCGCCTCGACGAGCGTCATCCAGGTCGTCCAGGCGAACGCCCTGACCAACACCCAGGGCAACACCCGCGCCCTCTACGACTCCTTCGAGATCCAGCGCGGATCGATCATCGTCAGCGGCACGCCGATCGCCCAGTCGGTCCCGTCCGACGACGTGTACAGCTGGCAGCGCCAATACGCGGATGCCGCCATGTGGGCGCCCGTGACCGGCTACATGAACCCCGTGCTCGACGCGAAGACCAACATCGAGTCCGCCGAGAACAGCGTGCTCAGCGGCTCCGACTCGAACCAGTTCTTCTCGCGCATCGACCGCGCCATCACCGGCCAGGCCCCGCGCGGATCGAACGTCGAACTCTCGCTCGACGCCAACGTGCAGAAGGCGGCGTGGGACGCCCTCGGCGACCAGCAGGGCGCCGTCGTGGCGATCGAACCCTCGACCGGGCGCATCCTCGCCATGGTCTCGAAGCCGAGCTTCGACACGAACACGCTCGCCTCCCACGACACGGATGCCGTGAACGCGGCGTACGACCAGCTGGTCGCCGACAGCGCGAAGCCGCTCGACAACCGCGCCATCGCGGGGAACCTCAACCCCCCGGGGTCGACGTTCAAGCTCGTCGTGGCCTCGGCCGCCCTGGCATCCGGCAAGTACACCCCCGACTCGGCCTTCCCCAATCTCGCCGCCTACACGCTGCCGCAGTCGACCAACGTCGTCAGCAACGCCGGCGGCGGAACGTGCGGCGGCGGCGACACCGTGACCATCGCGACGGCCCTGCGGCTGAGCTGCAATATCCCGTTCGCCGAGCTCGCTGTCGAGTTGGGAGACGACGCGATCCGCGCGGAGGCGGAGAAGTACGGTTTCAACACGTCCTTCACGATGCCGCTGACGTCGACCGCGTCCACCTACCCGGCCAGCCCCAACGCGCCGCAGACCGCGCTGAGCGGCTTCGGCCAGGGCGACGTCCGCGCCACGCCGCTGCAGATGGCCATGGTCTCGGCGGGCATCGCGAACGACGGCGTGGTCATGAACCCGCGGATGGTCGATCGGGTGATCGAGCCGAACCTGTCGGTGACCGACGAGGGAACCAGCAGTGAGTTCGGTCGCGCGATCGAGTCCGACGTCGCCGCCCAGATGGTGGCGATGATGACGGCGAACGTCCAGGACGGCGCGGCATCGAATGCAAGAATAGACGGGGTCCAGGTGGCGGGTAAGACCGGCACCGCGGAGAACGATTCCCGCCCCTACACTCTCTGGTTCACCGGCTTCGCACCGGCGGACGACCCTCAGGTCGCCGTCGCCGTGGTCGTCGAAAACGGTGGAGGCCAGGGGCAGAGCGGGAGCGGCAACGAGATCGCCGCCCCGATAGCGAAGAAGGTCATGGAGGCGGTGCTGGGTAAATGAGACCGACACAGGGTGTGACCTTCGGCGGGCGGTACGAGCTCGATTCACGGATCGCGATCGGCGGTATGGGCGAGGTCTGGGAGGCGACCGACCACGTCATCGGCCGGACCGTCGCCATCAAGATCCTCAAAGACGAGTACATGGGCGATCCGGGCTTCCTCGAGCGCTTCCGCGCCGAAGCCCGCCACGCCGCGCTCGTGAACCACGAGGGCATCGCGAGCGTCTTCGACTACGGCGAGGAAGACGGCAGCGCCTTCCTCGTGATGGAGCTCGTCCCCGGCGAGGCCCTGTCCACGATCCTCGAGCGCGAGGGGTCGCTCTCGAGCGACAAGACCCTCGACATCGTCGCGCAGACCGCAGCCGCCCTCCAGGCGGCGCACGCCGCGGGCCTCGTGCACCGCGACATCAAGCCCGGCAACCTGCTGATCACCCCCGACGGCCGCGTGAAGATCACCGACTTCGGGATCGCCCGCATCGCCGATCAGGTCCCGCTCACCGCGACCGGCCAGGTCATGGGCACGGTGCAGTACCTCTCCCCCGAGCAGGCCTCAGGACACCCGGCGTCGCCGGCCACCGACACCTACTCGCTGGGCATCGTCGCGTACGAGTGCCTGGCCGGGAAGCGTCCCTTCACGGGCGAGTCGCAGGTGGCCATCGCCATGGCGCAGATCAACGAGCAGCCCGCTCCCCTGCCGCCCACGGTCGCGGTCCCGGTGCAGAACCTCGTCATGGCGATGATCGCGAAGAAGCCCGAGGACCGCCCGGCATCCTCCGCCGCCGTCTCGCGCGCCGCAGCCGCCCTTCGCCGCGGCGACCTCGCCGCTGCCGCGGCGGCCGTCCCGGCGATCGCCGCCGGCGCCGCCTCCGTCGACGACGCCACGCAACTCCTCACCTCGGGGCAGACCTCGGCCACCACGCGCCTGCTGCCCGCGGCCGGCGCCGCCGCCGCGGGCGTCGCTCCCGTCCTCACGGAGGAGCACACCGAAGAGGACGCCGCCCCGCAGAAGAAGAAGCGCAGCCCCTGGACGTGGCCGCTGGTCGCGCTCATCGTGCTGCTCGCCCTCGTCCTCGGCGGAACCCTCTTCACGCTCCTGGCGAATCAGGGCGAACCGGACGCCGCCCCCACCAGTTCCGCTCCGAGCTCCGCGGCCCCGAGCACCCCCGCATCTCCGTCGAACACGCCGACGCCCACGCAGTCGGCGCAGCTCGTCGATGTCGACGCCCTCGACCTCATCGGCAAGACCTGCGACGAAGCCCGCAGCATCCTGGGCGAGGCGAACCTCGGCGCGACGTGCGCCACCGGCACCGCCGCCGAGAGCGCCGATCAGATCGGTCTCGTGTACATCGTCGACCCCACGGGACGCAACCCCGAGGGCACGAACATCACGGTGACCGTGTACGGCGAAGAGACGCCCCTGCAGCAGCCGGGCACGCCCACCCTCCCGGGCGCGTCCGTCACGGCCGGCAGCGACATCCAGGTGTCGTGGCAGCAGTACTCCTGCCCCGCCGGTACCGGCAGCGTGACGTCGTACAACTTCACCGCGACCAACGGCACGTTCGACACGAACGGTCAGTCGACGGCGTCGTTCTCGCCCGACGAGCGCAACGCGCAGCTGAAGGTGAGCAACTCGGCCGGACAGTCGCTGCGCGTCACCTACACCGTGAGCTGCTCGGGCACCGACCGCACGGCAGGGCCCTCCGGCGAGGCATCCGCCTCAATTACCGGGGGCAACTCGCCGAGCCCCTCCTCCACGGGCAACGGCGCCGCCGCCACCACCAAGCCCTGAGCTTCGACCCACCCCCTCCGGGAGTTTTCGTGACCATTGAGACGCGCGTCCTGTCCGGGCGCTACCGCGTCGACGACCTCATCGGTCGCGGCGGCATGGCGAGCGTCTACCGTGGCTACGATCAGACGCTCGGGCGCACGGTGGCCATCAAGATCCTCAAGGCCGATCTCGCGGGCGACGCCGCATTCCGTACGCGCTTCCGTCTCGAGGCGCAGGCGGCGTCCCGCATGGCGCACCCGACCATCGTCCGTGTCTTCGACGCGGGCGAAGACGTCGAGGTCGGCATCGACGGCCAGGAGCGCCCCGTTCCGTACATCGTCATGGAGCTCGTGCACGGGCGCCTGCTGAAGGAGATCATCGCCGAGGGATCGGTGCCGGTCGACGATGCGCTGCGCTACGTCGACGGCATCCTCGAGGCCCTCGAGTACTCTCACCGCGCCGGAGTGGTGCATCGCGACATCAAGCCCGGCAACGTCATGATCACGGATGCCGGACGCGTCAAAGTCATGGACTTCGGTATCGCGCGAGCCGTGTCCGACTCGTCGTCCACCGTCGCCGAGACGACCGCGATCGTGGGCACGGCGGCGTACTTCTCGCCGGAGCAGGCGAAGGGTGAGTCCGTCGACGCCCGAGCCGACCTCTACTCCACCGGTGTCGTGCTCTACGAACTGCTCACGGGCCGCCCTCCCTTCCGCGGCGAGACCCCCGTGGCCGTCGCGTATCAGCACGTCAGCGAGGCCCCGCTGCCGCCGAGCGAGGTCAACGAGAGCATCCCCCGCGCCCTCGACGCGATCGTGCTGCGCGCCCTCGCGAAAGACCCGTTCCAGCGTCCGCAGGATGCCGCGGGCTTCCGCGAGGCGCTCGATGAGACCGCCGACGGCAAGGCGCCGACGAAGCGCCAGATGTCGGCCCTGTCGAACGAGCTCTACGGGCCGAACCCCCGCCAGGCCGCCGAGACCGCCCGTTCGCTCCGGCAGCTCAGTACCGACACGACCATGCGTCGCACCCAGCCCGGTCCGCCCGTCGCGTGGATCTGGGCCGGGGTGACGGTGCTCGCCGTCCTCCTCGTCGCCGTTCTCATCTGGGTGATGCAGATCCAGCCGAACGACGACGTGCCCACGAACTCCTTCACCGTCCCCAACGTCGTCGACATGTCGTACGACCGCGCGGTCGAAACACTCGAGGCGCAGGAGCTCACCGCGAACCGTGTCAACGAACCCGACGCGAGCATCGCCGCGGGCAACGTGACGCGCACCACTCCCGACTCGGGGACCACCGTGGCATCCGGCCAGCAGGTCACCGTCTACGTCTCGACCGGACCCGACACCGCGTCGGTGCCGTCGTTGGAAGGACTCTCCGAGTCCGAGGCGCGCAGCGCGCTGCAGAACGCCGGCCTGTCGGTCGGATCGATCCGTCGCACCACCGACCCCGCCCTCGCCGCGGGCACCGTGATCTCCGCGAGCGCGGAGGCCGACACGCAGCTGGCCAAGGGCACCGCGGTCAACCTCGTGGTCGCCAGCGGGCAGGTCGTGATCGTCAACTACACCGGGTACACCCTCGACGCCGCCAAGCGCGAGCTCGAGTCCGACAGCAAGCAGCTGACGGTCGTCACCCAGGAAGACGCCGGATGCCGCGCCACGACGCCGCAGACGGTGAGCGGCCAGTCGCTCGCCCCGGGTGAGGTGCCGGTGCACAGCGAGATCACGCTGACGGTCTGCTCGGGCTCCTGAGGCCGCGCGGGCTGAGACGGGCGGCGCGTTCGGCCGCGCCGGGCATGCCGGCGTTCTCCAACCACCGACCCAGGAGCGCGTGGCCCCCCTCGGTGAGGATGCTCTCCGGGTGGAACTGCACCCCCTCGATCGGCGCGGAGCGGTGGCAGAGCCCCATGACGACACCGCCATCCGTGAGCGCCGTCACCTCGAGCGCGTCCGGCACCGCCCCCGGGTCCACCGCGAGGGAGTGATACCTCGTCGCCGAGAATCCGTCCGGCAGGTCGGCGAAGACGCCCGCGCCGTCGTGTCGGACGACGCTCGTGATCCCGTGCAGCAGCTCGGGGGCGTGCCCCACGCGCCCCCCGAACGCCGTCGCGATGGCCTGGTGCCCGAGGCACACGCCGAGAAGAGGGATGCCGAGCTCCGCCGCCTCGAGGATCACTCGCTCGGACTGGCCGGCTTCGGCGGGATGCCCCGGGCCCGGGGAGACCAGGACGGCATCGGCGGCCCGTCGGACGACCGTCGTCAGCCTGGTGTCGTCGGCGGACAGGAGGTCCGTCTGCGCACCCAGGTCGCGCAGGTAGCCGGCGAGGGTGTGGACGAAACTGTCGCGGTTGTCGACGATGACGACGCGCCAGGGGCTCACTCGACCGTGACCTCCTGCGGGTAGACGATGTCGCTGACCCAGGGGAAGACGTAGAAGAAGAGGCCGTAGAGCACGGCCGCCAGCAGGACGATCACGATCAGCAGGCGCACCCACCACGGACCGGGGAGGACGCGCCAGAGGGCTCCGTACATCAGGCTGCTCCAGAAGTCAGGGCGAGAGGCGGGCCCGCCTCGGTCCGGGGGGTGTACGACTCGAAGACACCGTAGGCGATCGCCCGTTCCGAGAAGCCGTAACGCGGGCTGCAGGTCGTCATCGTGATGATGCGGTCGGTCACCTCGATCTCGGGGTGCTGCGGAAGGGGCAGCAGCACGTCGACCGCGTCCGGACGCACGTACTCGAGGTTGCGGTAACGGTAGGTGTACCACCCGGTCTCGGTCTCGACCACGATGGCGTCACCGATGTGCAGCGACGGCAGATCCGCGAAGGGGGCCCCGTGGCTCCCGCGGTGACCGGCGATCGCGAAGTTGCCGAGCTGACCGGGCATGGCGGTGTCGGGGTAGTGCCCGAGGCCGATGGGGTCGAGTGTCCGCGACGCGCTCACCCCACCGGCCAGGCGGAACTGATAGTCGGGACCCAGTCGTGGAATGCGCACGACGCCGAAGATCTGGGCATCGTCAGGCTGCGTCATCGCCGGCGGATCGGCGGTGGGCGGGACGCCCGGAGTCGAGGTGTCGCTCGGAGCCGGTGGGGGCGGATCGGCCGCCCACGACTCGGTGATATCGCGCGCCTCGTTCTTGAACTGCGATCCGATGATGACGTCGCCGATCCACAGCTGCCAGACGACGAAGAGGAGCACCAGCACACCGGCGGTCACGAGGAGGTCGCCGATCACGCCGATGACCGAGAGACCGCGACGGGGAGCCGTCGTGCGCCGCCGTGCCCGTCGGGTCTGAGGCTGAGGGACGGTGTGCACGAGGCGAGTCTAGTTCCGTGGGTTCGCGCACACCTGAGCATTAGACTGTGCCGCATGGCTCGAACTGGCAAAGGCGAAGACCCGATCGCCGAACGCAACGACGGTGGATCCGCCCCGAACCCGGTGTGGTTCCTGCCCATCATGATCGGCCTGATGCTGATCGGCCTCGTCTGGGTGCTGGTGTTCTACCTCAGCAACTCGCAGTTCCCCATCCCGGGGATCGGTCCTTGGAACCTCGTCATCGGGTTCGGCATCGCCTTCGTCGGCTTTCTCATGACCACCCGCTGGCGCTGACTTACACCCGTGTAATTCATCCCCACCTGTGGATGAGGCTGTGGATAAGTCTCAGAGGTAAGCCACCGCGGGTATCGCCAGCAGCGCGATGAGCACCACGGTGACGGCTACGAGCAGACCCGTCTGCAGACCCCTTTGACGCTGCGCCCGCGTGCGCGAGTAGATGACGCCGACGACGGCGCCGGTGACGAGGCCGCCGAGGTGCGCCTGCCACGAGATGCCGATGGCTGCGAGCGACGACGCGAAGTTCCCGGACCCGATCGCGTTGATCCCGGCCAGGACGAACGGCCAGGCGAAGTTGATGGCGATGAGGATCGCGATCACGCGGATGTCGGCGCCGAGGTGCCGACCGATCACGAGCAATGCGCCGAACAGCGCGAAGATGGCTCCGGACGCGCCGACCGTCCACACACCCGGTGCCAGCAGGGCGACGGCGACCGAGCCGCCGAGCGCCCCGAGCAGATAGAGGATCAGGAACCGCGCCCTGCCGAGTAACGGCTCGAGGCTGCGCCCGATGAACCACAGCGCGAGCATGTTCAGCGCCATGTGAAGGAAGCTGCCGTGCACGAGTGCCACCGTGAGCAGACGCCACGGCTGCAGGATTCCCGCCTGCGGCAGCACGAAGAAGCTGTTGAACGCCAAGAGGTCGGACAGCACGCTTCCGACACCCGGGATCAGCCCGACGATGTAGACCAATCCGGTCACGGCGATGATCCCGAGCGTCATGGTCGGCCGGCCTGACGAGACGACCGACATGGGACGGGACGCCCAGCGGCGTTCAGCCTTCTTCTGCGCCGGTGTCTGCGTGGCGCGCTGCTGCGCCATGCACTCGGGACAGATCACTCCGACGGCGGCGGGGGTCCGGCACTCCGAGCACACGGTGCGCATGCACCGCTGGCACAGCACGAAGCTCTGCCGGTCGGGATGCCGGTAGCAGAAGTTGTCGCTGTTGCGACGGAACTCCTCGGTGGTGGACACCCGCCGCCGTCCGGATCAGACCGCGGCGATGTCGACCGAATGCAGCACGACGTCCGCCTTCGGCCGATCCTGAGCACCGGTGGGAACGGCGGCGATGGCGTCGACCACGGCCTTGGAGGCGTCATCCGCCACCTCGCCGAAGATCGTGTGCTTGCCCTGGAGCCACGGAGTGGGGTCGGTGGTGATGAAGAACTGCGAGCCGTTCGTTCCCTCCGGCTGACCCGTGATCGCGTTGCGACGCAGGCCGGCGTTGGCCATGGCGAGCTTGTAGGGCGCGGTGAAGTCGAGCTCGGGGTGGATCTCGTCGTTGAAGTTGTATCCGGGGCCGCCGATGCCCTGACCGAGCGGGTCGCCGCCCTGGATCATGAAGTTGGGGATGATGCGGTGGAAGATGACGTCCTTGTACAGGGGACCCTCGCCCTTGGCGCCGGTGGCCGGGTTGGTCCATTCCTGCGTCCCATCGGAGAGACCGATGAAGTTGCGGACGGTGCGCGGAGCGTGGTCACCGAAGAGGTTGACGACGATGTCGCCGTGGTTGGTGTGCAGGGTCGCGACGGCGGTGTGGTTGGCCATGGGTACATTCTCTCAGAGTTATCTGCAAGGGTCGGCGGCGCGGACGGCCCGTTCTGGCAAGATGAGGGCAACGTACATCCCATCGACAGGGAGGATGAGCCGTGGGCCTCAGCCGCAAGAGCAAGAAGGAACTGCGCAAGCTCCAGAAGCACGCCGCCAAGGTGTGGGAGTCGCAGCAGGTGCTGCTGGGCGAGAGCGGGAAGGTCGCTCGTGAAGCCGGCCACCAGCTCGGTCGCTTCAGCCGCGAAGACCTCGTCCCCGCCGTGCAGGACGGCTACAACAAGTACGCCGCGCCGTACGTCGACAAGAGCGTGAAGTACAGCAACCGCTTCCTCAGCAACAAGGTCGTTCCGGCCGCTGGTGCTGTCGTCGGCGGTGCACTCTCGGTGTGGGACGCCGCAGGCGACACCCGCGACCGTCTCGCCAAGGGCAAGGGCTTCGAGCTCGACACCCACAAGTATGCGAAGCGCGCCGAGAAGTACGGCAAGCAGGCCTCGAAGCGCCTCTCCAAGAAGCTTCCGTCACAGCACGACGGCATGGGCGCCGGTGGCGTCATCGCCATCATCCTCGGCGTCGTCGCCGCGGCGGGCGTCGCGTACGCCGCCTGGCAGACGCTGCGGGCCGACGACGAGCTGTGGGTGGCCGACGACCCGCTGCGGGCGCCGGACGCGTGAGCGATCCCACCATCAGAGTCAGAGAGGCCGCGCGCGAGCGCGGCCTCTCTGTCGATGTGCGTGAGCGACCCGCTGCGTCGAGTCTCGACGAGGCGGCCGCTCTGCTCGGCATCCCCTCGGCATCCATCGTCAAGACGCTGGTCGTCAAGCGCTCTGACGACACGTACCTCTTCGCGCTGGTTCCCGGCGATCGGGCCATCTCCTGGCCGAAGCTGCGAACCGTCGTCGGGGTGAACAAGCTCCGCCTGCCCGAGCCCGAGCTGGCCCTCGCGGCGACGGGCTACGAGCGCGGCACGATCGTGCCGATCGGCAGTTCCACCGCATGGCCCGTCTTCGCCGATGAACGCATCGTGGGCACTCGCATCGCGATGGGGGCCGGAGCACACGGATACAGCCTGTTCGTCGAAGCCGACGACCTGATCGCCGCGTACAGCGCCACCGTCGCCGACATCACCACCGAGCGGCCCTGACCGCGATCAGGGCCGCGGCAGGTCGGCCATGCGCAATGCGATGTCGACGAGTTGCACCCGCCGCACCTTCCTCGCGGCCTCGAGCGTGAACCACGCGGCCCGGTCGGTCGAGCCGTCGGTCTCGAAGCGAAGCCGACCGCCGACGATGCGCGCGCGATAGACGATGCGCAACGCGTGCAGAGGCTCCGAAGCACCCTCCGCGAGCCTCGACTCGGCGGGGATGACACGGGAGTGGATGCCGAGCAGGTCGCCGACGACGACCCGGAACCCGGTCTCCTCCCGAACCTCTCGACGCACCGCGTGCACCGGATCCTCCCCGGGCTCGAGTCCGCCACCGGGGAGCGTCCACGCGGCCCGTCGACCGTCGATCCAGTGGGCGAGCAGCACGCGGTCGTCGGCGTCGGTGATGACGGCGTACGCGGCGACCCGCATGTCCATGACCGAACTCTACCGACCGCCGACGGCAGCCCCTCTCCGCCGAGCGGAAAGCCGGCCCCGCATGCCGAACGCATCCTCAGCCGGAAAACGCCGAAAGCCGGCCCGAGAGCCGGCTTTCGTGTCGCGGATGTGGAGCCTAGGAGATTCGAACTCCTGACATCCTGCTTGCAAAGCAGGCGCTCTACCAGCTGAGCTAAGGCCCCGCGAGGGAAGGGGTGGGGCTACCAGGACTTGAACCTGGGACCTCTTCATTATCAGTGAAGCGCTCTAACCGCCTGAGCTATAGCCCCGTCTCGCTGACGTGATGTCAACCTCGAAGACTTTACCGGACTTGCGAGGTTTTGACGAATCGGCGTCAGTTCGAGGTGAAACCGACGAGCAGGCCGCCGGTCACCTTGACGGCGAGGTTGTAGATCCCGGCCATCACGGCGCCGAGGACGGTGACCACGACGAGGTTCAGGATGGCGACGATCGCCGCGAACGCCATCACCTGCGGCAGACCGATGTACTGCGAGAGCGTCGCTCCCCCGTCGGTGAAGCTGGTGAAGAACTCATCGAGCTTCGTGAGCAGCGTCGCGGAGACCACCAGGTAGATCAGGAAGTACGACACGACGGTCACGATCGCGAGAGCGACCGCCACCAGGAACGACAGCTTCACCGCCGACCAGAAGTCGATGTACACCAGGCGCAGCCGCACCTGCTTGGCAGGGGTCTTGTGAGTCGACTTCTTGGCGAGCTTGTCGGCTACCGTGCTCATGCGTCAGTACTTTCCTCGGGGGTCTCGGGAGTGGAGGCGGTGACCTCGTCCGCAGAATCTGCGGCGGGCTCCGTGGCCGTCTCCGTCGTCTCGGTCAGGTTGCGCTCGGCGTTCCGGGCGATCGCGATGATCTTGTCGTCGCCTCCTGCGCGGGCGAAAACGACACCCATCGTGTCGCGTCCCTTGGCGGGCACCTCGGCCACGGAGGAGCGTACCACCTTGCCGCTGGCAAGAACCACAAGGACCTCGTCGGTCTCGGACACCATCATCCCGCCCGCGAGCACCCCGCGATCATCGGTCAGACGGGCCACCTTGATGCCCAGACCGCCGCGGTTCTGCATGCGGTATTCGGTCACTGCGGTGCGCTTGGCATAGCCGCCCTCGGTCACCACGAACACGAACTCGTCGTCCTTGGCGACGGATGCCGAGAGCAGGCTGTCGCCCTCACGGAAGTCCATGCCCTTCACACCCGACGTCGACCGGCCCATCGGGCGCAACGCGCTGTCGGTGGCCGAGAAGCGCAGCGACATTCCCAGGCGGCTGATGAGGAGGATGTCCTCTCCCTCGTCGACCAGGAGCGCACTGACAAGCTCGTCGGCGCCGGCCTGCTCGTCATCGCCCTCGTCGGACGTCTGACCACGCAGCTTGATGGCGATGACACCACCCTGACGGTTGGTGTCGTACTCGTCGAGACGCGTCTTCTTGACCAGACCGCCCCGGGTCGCGAGGACCAGGTAGGTCGCCACCTGGTAGTCGCGGATGTCGAGGATCTGCGCGATCTCCTCGTCGGGCTGCAGAGCGAGCAGGTTCGCGACGTGCTGGCCCTTGGCATCCCGGCCGGCCTCGGGGACCTCGTAGGCCTTCGAACGGTAGACCCGTCCCTTGTTCGTGAAGAACAGCAGCCAGTGGTGCGTCGTCGTGACGAAGAAGTGCTCCACCACGTCGTCGGCGCGCAGCTGCGCGCCCTTCACGCCCTTGCCACCGCGGTGCTGCGAACGGTAATTGTCGCTCCGGGTGCGCTTGATGTAGCCGTCGCGGGTGACGGTGACGACCATCTCCTCCTCGGCGATGAGGTCTTCGATCGAGACGTCGCCGTCGAAGCCGTGCAGGATCTCGGTGCGACGGTCGTCGCCGAAACGATCGGTGATCGCGGTGAGCTCGTCGCGGATGATGGTGCGCTGACGCCCGGGGGTGGCGAGGATGTCGTTGTAGTCGGCGATGCGCGCTTCGAGCTCGGTGGCCTCGTCGACGATCTTCTGACGCTCGAGAGCGGCGAGACGACGAAGCTGCATGTCGAGGATGGCCTGCGCCTGCACCTCGTCGATGTCGAGGAGCTTCTGCAGCCCCTCGTTGGCATCCTGAGCCGTGGGCGAGCGGCGGATCAGCGCGATGACCTCGTCGAGCGCGTCGAGCGCCTTGAGGTAGCCGCGCAGGATGTGCATGCGCTCCTCCGCCTTGCGCAGGCGGTAGCGCGTCCGACGGACGATGACCTCGATCTGGTGGTCGATCCAGAGGCTGATGAAACCGTCGAGCGACAGCGTGCGCGGCACGCCGTCGACGATGGCCAGCATGTTGGCCCCGAAGTTCTCCTGGAGCTGGGTGTGCTTGTACAGGTTGTTGAGCACGACCTTCGCGACCGCATCGCGCTTGAGCACCACGACCAGGCGCTGACCGGTGCGTCCCGAGCTCTCGTCGCGGATGTCGGCGACGCCGGTGATCTTGCCCTCACGGGCCAGGTCGCCGATCTTCACGGCGACGTTGTCGGGGTTCACCTGGTAGGGCAGCTCGGTGATCACGAGGCACGTTCGGCCCTGGATCTCCTCGATGTTCACGACGGCGCGCATCGTGATCGAGCCGCGCCCGGTGCGGTACGCGTCCTTGATGCCGCGGGTGCCGAGGATCTGCGCGCGGGTGGGGAAGTCGGGCCCGGGGATGCGCTGCATGAGCGCTTCGAGCAGCTCCTCGCGGGTGGCATCCGGGTTCTCGAGAGCCCACAGGGCTCCGGCGGAGACCTCGCGCAGGTTGTGCGGCGGGATGTTCGTGGCCATACCGACCGCGATGCCGACGGAGCCGTTGACCAGCAGGTTCGGGAAGCGCGCCGGCAGGACCGTGGGCTCCTGGGTCTGGCCGTCGTAGTTGTCCTGGAAGTCGACGGTCTCTTCCTCGATGTCGCGCACCATCTCGAGCGCGAGGGGAGCCATCTTGGTCTCGGTGTACCGCGGCGCGGCCGCGCCCTGGTTGCCGGGCGAACCGAAGTTGCCCTGTCCGAGGGCCAGCGGGTAGCGCAGCGACCACGGCTGCACGAGGCGCACGAGGGCGTCGTAGATGGGCGCGTCACCGTGCGGGTGATAGTGGCCCATGACCTCGCCGACGACACGGGCGCACTTCGAGAACGACTTGTCGGGCCGGAAGCCGCCGTCGTACATGCCGTAGATCACACGGCGGTGCACCGGCTTGAGGCCGTCGCGCACGTCAGGCAGCGCGCGACCGACGATGACGCTCATCGCGTAGTCGAGGTAGCTCCGCTGCATCTCGAGCTGCAGGTCGACCTGGTCGATCTTGCCGTGGTCGTGCACCGGCTCACCCCGGACGTCGTCGGGCTCGGGGGTGGTGTCGTCAGCCATGTCTTCTCAGTTCCGTAGTGCGTTCGTCGTCTGGATGCCGTGTCTCGCGTCGGCGAGATCAGATGTCGAGGAAGCGGACGTCTTTGGCGTTGCGCTGGATGAAGCTGCGGCGCGACTCGACGTCTTCGCCCATGAGGACCGAGAAGATCTCGTCGGCTGCCGCGGCGTCGTCGATCGTGACCTGCTTGAGCGTGCGGGTCTGGGGGTCCATGGTGGTCTCCCAGAGCTCGTGATCGTTCATCTCGCCGAGACCCTTGTAGCGCTGGATGCCGTTGTCCTTCGGGATGCGACGGCCGGAGGCCTGTCCATCGACCAGCATCACGTCGCGCTCGCGGTCGCTGTAGGCGTATTCGTGCGGGTGGTTCGACCACTTCAGGCGGTACAGCGGAGGCTGCGCCAGGTAGACGAACCCGGCCTCGATCAGACCGCGCATGTAGCGGAACAGCAGCGTCAGCAGCAGCGTCGTGATGTGCTGGCCGTCGACGTCGGCATCGGCCATGAGCACGATCTTGTGATAGCGAGCCTTCGCCATGTCGAAGTCCTCGCCGATGCCCGTGCCGAAGGCCTGGATCATCGCCTGGACTTCCTTGTTGCCCAGAGCGCGGTCGAGCCGCGCACGCTCGACGTTCAGGATCTTGCCGCGCAGGGCGAGGATCGCCTGCGTGTGGGGGTCGCGCCCCTGCACGGCCGAGCCGCCGGCTGAGTCACCCTCGACGAGGAAGATCTCGCTGATCGAGGGGTCCTTCGACGTGCAGTCCTTGAGCTTGTCGGGCATCGCGGCCGACTCGAACACGCTCTTGCGGCGAGCGGTCTCGCGCGCTTTGCGTGCGGCCAGACGCGCGGTGGCCGCGTCGATGGCCTTGCGGATGATGTTCTTCGCCTGGCCCGGGTTGCGGTCGAACCAGTCGCCCAGCTTGTCTCCGACCACCTTCTGCACGAACGCGCGCGCCTCGGTGTTGCCCAGCTTCGTCTTGGTCTGACCCTCGAACTGCGGCTCCGACAGCTTGACCGAGATGACGGCGGTCAGGCCTTCGCGGATGTCGTCGCCGGTGAGGTTGTCATCCTTCTCCTTGAGGAGGTTGTTCGCGCGCGCGTACCGATTGACCAGTGTGGTCAGAGCGGCACGGAAGCCCTCTTCGTGAGTGCCGCCCTCGTGCGTGTTGATGGTGTTGGCGTACGTGAAGACGTTCTCGGTGTACGCCGTCGTCCACTGCATCGCCAGTTCGAGGGCGATCTTGCGCTCGGTGTCCTCGGACTCGACCTCGATGATCTCGTCGTTGACCACGTCGGCCTTGCGCACGCGGTTGAGGTGCTCGACGTAGTCGACCAGACCGCGTTCGTAGAGGAACGAGTCGTGACGGGCCTCGGTGATCTCTTCGCCCGGCTCGCCCTCGGTGACGACCGACTGCGGACGCTCGTCGCGCAGGCTGATGCGCAGCCCCTTGTTGAGGAACGCCATCTGCTGGAACCGCGTGCGCAGCGTGTCGTAGTCGAAGTCGATCGTGTCGAAGATCGTGGCATCCGGCCAGAAGGTGATCGAGGTACCGGTCGCCTCGCTCTCCTCCCCCTGCTCGAGGGGGGCGAGCGGCACGCCGCCGTTGCGGAACGACTGACGCCAGACGTGTCCTTGACGCTGCACCTCGACCTCGAGGCGGGTGGACAGAGCGTTCACCACCGATGAGCCCACGCCGTGCAGACCGCCCGAGACGGCGTAGCCGCCACCGCCGAACTTGCCGCCGGCGTGGAGCACGGTGAGCACGACCTCGACGGTCGACTTGCCCTCGGTACGGTGCATGTCGACCGGGATGCCACGGCCGTTGTCGACCACGCGCACGGCGCCGTCGCTCAGGATCGTCACGTCGATGGTGTCGCAGTAGCCGGCGAGGGCTTCGTCGACGGAGTTGTCGACGATCTCCTGAACGAGGTGGTGCAGTCCTCGCTCTCCGGTGGAACCGATGTACATGCCGGGGCGCTTGCGGACGGCCTCGAGACCCTCGAGCACCTGGATGGCGTCTGCCCCGTACTCGTTGGGAACCTTTGCGGCGGTGGTCGCTTCGGGTTCCTCGGAAACGTTGTCGGGGTTCTCGGACGTCATGAGTACGCGCGCTCCAGATCGATTCGTCGGAACCTCCATCTTACCGCGCAGGACTCGTCTAAATGGCGTGTACGCCCCTACGCGGGCAGAAATCGTGTCGAACCGGGACCGACCATGGCCTAACCGTAGGTATCGCGCGGACCGCGGCCTGGAACGGCTCTGGGGCCCCATTTCCAAGAGGGGACGTCGGGGCCGACGAAGCGGATCGCCTCCACCCCCGCCTCGGGGAAGCGTCGGATGATCTCCGAGAGGATGTGCGCGCGCATCAGCTGCAGCTGCTTCGCCCACGCGGTGGAGTCGGCCTGGACCGTCAACGTGCCCGCGTCCAACGCGACCGGACGGGTGTGCGCAGCCGTGTCGGCACCCGCCACTTCGTCCCACGTGCGCACGAGATCCTCGCGCGAGAGCTGCGGCTCCCATCCCGCCGAACGGGTGAGCGACGACAGGACGTCGCCGAGGCCACGGGGATCGCGACCGGGCGCGAACGGGGCGTTCTCCCCGTCATCGGCGCGACGCCGCCGCTTCTTCCGGCGGTAGGGCGACGGCTCGAGCCCGCGCAGGCGCAGATAGGTCGCCATGGTCTCCGGGAGCTCCGGCTCGTCAGCCATCGAGGGACTCCTGAATGCGACCGGCCTCGACCCGCACGACATGGGCGCGCAGCCCCTCGGGCACGTCCTCCTCCACCGCGGAGGTGACGATGACCTGCTCGTACCCGCCCGCCATCTCGGCCAGACGCGTGCGCCGCCCGGAGTCGAGCTCGGCGAACACGTCGTCGAGGATGAGGACCGGGTCGCCGAGGCGGGATTCGGCCCGCAGCAGTTCCGCCGACGCGAGCCGGAGGGCGAGAGCGACCGACCAGGACTCGCCGTGGGACGCGTACCCCTTGACGGGCAGGCCGTTCACCTCGAGGACGAGGTCATCGCGATGAGGTCCGACGAGAGTGAGACCGCGCTCGAGCTCGGCGCTGCGACGCGCGGCGAGCGCCGCGCGGAACTGATCGGCGAGCGGGCCCGACCGACCGGATGCATCCCCGGACTCTCCCTCTTCGGGATCGCCCCCGCCGACGGACAGGGCCCACGACAACCGCGGGTCGTGGTCGGCTCCCGCGATCGCGGCGTACGACCGCGCCATCGGTGCGGAGAGATCGGATGCCAGGGCGAGGCGGGCTTCGATGACCTCGGTGCCCAGCGAGACGAGCTTCTCGTCCCACACGTCGAGGGTGCTGAGGGCGTCGCCCCGCACGCCGCGCGCCCGCGCCGATTTCAGCAGCGCGCTGCGCTGGCGCAGCACCCGGTCGTAGTCCGCCAGGACGGCAGCCATCCGCGGTGTGCGCTGCACGATGAGCTGATCGGCGAATCGACGCCGGGACGAGGGGTCGCCGCGGACGATCTGAAGATCCTCCGGGGCGAACAGTACGACCTGCGCGTAGCGCGGAAGCTCCGACGTGCGGACGTTGACGCCGTTGACGCGCGCCTTGTTGGCTCCCTGCCGGTTGAGCTGCAGCTCGAGGAGGACGCTGCGTTCGCCGTGAGCCAGCCTGGCGCGGACGATCGCGGCATCCGTGCCGTCTCGCACCATCGGCGCGTCGTTCGAGACGCGATGGGAACCGAGCGTGGCGAGGTACGCGACGGCTTCGACGAGATTCGTCTTGCCCTGCCCGTTGCGCCCGACGAACACATTGGCTCCCGCGGAGAGCGAGACGTCGGCGCCCGCGTAATTGCGGAAGTCCTTCAGTCCGAGCTGCTCCACGATCACCGAGTCAGACTACCCGTCGCCTCCGACACGACCACGGCGCCGCAGGCGTGCGGCCGCGGTCAGCGCAGCAGCAGGTTCGGCTGCAGGAGGTACTTGAACGACCCCTCGCCGCCCTTGTCGACCGAGGTCTGGGGGGTGACGAGCACGGGACTGAGCTTGTTCGCGTTGTCGCTCGACGTGAATGTGATGCGAGTGAATTCGCTGCGCACCGCGCCGAGGGACTCGAGCAGGTACTGCGGGTTCAGGCCGAGGGTCACCTCGTCGCCCACCAGCGTGGCGTCGACGGATTCCGTCGCGCGCGCCTGCTCGGTCCCCGACGCGTCCATCGACACGCCCTCGGAACCGAAGGTGAAGCGCAGCGGCGCGGACCGGTCGAGCACGAGCGCGACACGACGGACCGCCTCGGCCAGCTCGGCGGTGTTCACGACGCTGTGGTGCTCGGTCTGCGCCGGGAAGAGCCGGCGCACGGGCGGGAAGTTGCCCTTGATGAGCAACGACGTCACGGTCTTGTTGCCCGACGAGAACGCGATGATCTCGCGGTCTCCCGAGCCCGAGAATGCGATCGAGATGTCGCCGCCGTGCGCGAAGGTCTTGCCGACCTCCTGCAGGGTGCGGGCGGGGACGAGAGCCGACGTCGGCTCGTCGGAGGCCGCAGCCCCGCCATCCCACGGGATCTCGCGGAGGGCGACGCGGTAGCGATCGGTGGCGACCAGACTGAGCTGCGTTCCGGTGACCTCGAGCTGGACGCCGGTGAGGACAGGGGTGACGTCGTCACGGGAGGCGGCGAAGGCGACCTGCGCGATCGCGGTGGCGAACTCGTCTGCGGGCACCAGGCCCGACTCACCCGTCACCTCGGGAATGGCGGGGTATTCCTGCACCGGCATGGAGGCCAAGGTGAACCGGGCCGATCCGCAGGTGAGCAGGATGCCGCCGTCGTCGTCGACGGCGATCTGGATCGGGGCGTTCGGGAGACGGCTGGCGATGTCGCTGAGGAGGCGGCCGTGGACGAGGATCGTGCCCGGCTCGTCGACGGTGGCCTCGATGGTGGTGCGCGCCGAAGCCTCGTAGTCGAAGGCGGCAAGGGTGAGCCCCTGCTCGCCCGCCTCGATCAGCACGCCGGCCAGGATCGGCTGCGGATTGCGCTGAGGCAAGAGCTTGACCACGAACGAGACGGCTTCGCTGAACACATCGCGATTGACGTGGAACTTCACGGGCGCTCCCTTGACGGCGGGTATGGCTTACCCATGCTAGTGCCCTGCTCCGGCTGCGCCCGTTGTGCGCCGCTTGCACGGCAAGGTCATCGAATCTCTCTTAACTCGGATAAAGGATCTTCATCTTGTTAACCGCTGTGGAGACTGTGGATAACTTCCGACACGCGTGTTAACACAAGGGATCGCGCGGTCTGTTAAGTGTGGACGTGTTGCGGAGACCCTGGGCACTTAACAGAGGCCGAGGATGCCGGCATCCCCTCGTCATCCACAGTGTTAACGCGTTCGTGCACATCTCATCCGCAGCAAATCGGAGTTATCCACAGGTTTTCCACACTGTGTAGAACCGGCTGAAAGATATCGGTCGACGGCGTTTCGCGGCTCGCTGACGCCCGAAAACGACCGAGGGGCCCGTCCGAAAACCTCGGACGGGCCCCTCTCGCAAACGGGCGCTCAGCGCATGCGGCCGAGTTGGCTGGTGATCTCGGAGACCTGGTTGAAGATCGAACGGCGTTCCTTCATCAGGTCGCTGATCTTCTTGTAGGCGTACATCACCGTGGTGTGGTCCCGGTTGCCGAAGAGCTGCCCGATCTTCGGCAACGACAGGCTGGTCCGCTCCCGGCAGAGATACATCGCGATCTGTCGCGCGGTCGCGACGGCCTGCGACCTGCTCGAGCCGTAAAGGTCGTCGACCGACAGCTTGAAGTATTGTGCGGTCGCCGTGATGATGTCGGTCGGCGAGATCACGTTGGCGTCGTCCTGGTCGATGATGTCGCGCAGCACCGTCTGCGCCAGCGACATGTCGAGGGTCGATCGGTTCAGACTCGCGAACGCCGAGACGCGGATGAGGGCGCCCTCGAGTTCGCGGATGTTCGACGAGACGACCGTGGCGATGTACTCGAGGACGTCGTCGGGGATCAGCAGTCGTTCGCTCTGGGCCTTCTTACGGAGGATCGCGATGCGCGTCTCGAGGTCGGGTGCCTGGACGTCGGTGATGAGGCCCCACTCGAAGCGGCTTCGCATGCGGTCTTCGAAGCCGGTCAGTTGCTTCGGGGGGAGGTCGCTGGTGATGACGACCTGCTTGTCGTGATCGTGCAGCGTGTTGAACGTGTGGAAGAACGCTTCCTGCGTCTCGGCGCGACCCTGCAGGAACTGGATGTCGTCGATCAGCAGGATGTCGACGTCGCGATATCGCGCCTGGAAGGCCGATCCCCGGTTGTTTGCGATCGAGTTGATGAAGTCGTTCGTGAACTCCTCGCTCGAGACGTAACGCACGCGGATGCCGGCGTACATGCTCGCGGCGTAGTCGCCGATGGCGTGGAGGAGGTGCGTCTTCCCGAGGCCGGAATCTCCATAGATGAAGAGGGGGTTGTAGGCCTTGGCCGGAGCCTCGGCGACCGCGACGGCGGCGGCGTGCGCGAATCGGTTGGACTGACCGATCACGAAGTTGTCGAAGGTGTACTTCGGATTCAGCCGGGTGTCGTTGCGCGAGGCCGGGACGATGGGTTCCGGAGTCTGCTCGACCGACGATGAGTGAGTCGCCGTCGCTGCCGAGGAGCGATCCGACGCGGCGGGCGCCGGCGCGGTGGACGGCCGCGGATTCTCGACGAGATCGGGGTTCACGACCACCCGGAAGGTGCCGACCGCGGGGTCTTCTCCCTGGACCTGCGCGAGGGCCTCCATGATCGGTGCCCGCATGCGCTTGTTGAACTGAGCTGCGGTCAGGTCGTTGGGGACATCGAGGTAGAGCGTCCCGCCCATCACTCCCTGGGGCACGGCGAGGTTGAGGAAGCCGTGGAGCTGCGGTGTCACGCGGTCGTCGGTGAGAAGATGGTCCAGCACGGCCGACCAGACGGGAACATCCGGTACTTCGTGCAGAGACATATCCCCTCCGGGATCTAGACGCGACGGGCGATCGACGTGTCGCGCCGAACCTGTGGATAACTTCCGGGGCCACGCTAGTTCGCGGCTCTCGCGGAGCAAAATCCACTGTAGGACCCGGCCGCGTGTCTTTGCCATGCTTGTGGACAACGCCTGGGGATAATAGGCGGTCGGCCGCCCGGTTTGAGTTAACGGCGCGCGCGACGTAGCCTTAGTCGGTTGACTTATGCCTATACGGCAGTCCCGACCCCGTCCCCGGCAGAAGAGCATCGGGCGACACCACCTCCGGAGTGACCCATGAGCAAGCGCACCTTCCAGCCCAACAACCGCCGCCGCGCCAAGAAGCACGGCTTCCGCGCCCGCATGCGTACGCGTGCCGGCCGCAGCATCCTTTCGGCGCGTCGCGCCAAGGGCCGCACCGAGCTCTCGGCCTGACAGACCCGGTGCTCGCGAAGCCGAACCGACTCACCCGCGGATCGGACTACAAAGCCACAGTCCGACGGGGTTCTCGTTGTGCCGGAGCGCACACGATCACCTACGTCGGCTCGTCGGCCGAGACCGAATCGCCTCGCTTCGGCTTCATCGTGAGCCGACAGGTCGGCTCCGCTGTCACCCGCAACACCATCCGCCGCCGTCTCAAGGCGGTGTGCGCCGAGGCGCTCCCGTCCATCCGCGGGGGCGCCTCGATCGTCATCCGTGCACTTCCCTCCGCCGCCACGATCGACTACGCGACTCTTCGCGCCGACGTGGTGAGGTGCCTCGAACGAAAAGCGTCAGCATGAGCGCTTCGACACTTCCGACGTCCTCTACGGGGTCCGGTCGTTTCCGAGTGGATGCCGTCCTGGCATCCGTTCCGCTCCTTCCGCGTAACGCGGGGCTCGCGCTTCTGCACGCCTATCGCTCGACGATCTCGCACGTCTACGGCGACGTGTGCAAGTACTACCCGTCCTGCTCCGCCTATTCGGTGGGCGCCGTGCAGCAGCACGGACTCGTGAAGGGCATCGCGTTCACCGCGGCCCGTCTCGCACGGTGTCATCCCTGGGCTCAGGGTGGCATCGACGACGTCCGTCCTCACCGGGCCTTCCGCCACGAACTCACTCGGCACGGATTCGTCGTGCCCGCCCGAAAGGACTGATCGTGCAATTCGATCTCATTGGGACCATCCTCTGGCCGCTGAAATGGGCGGTCGAGCTCGTGCTGGTGGGCTGGCACGCGCTGTTCACGGCCCTCGGCATGCCGCCGGCGGCGGGTCTGACATGGGTGCTGTCGATCATCGGCCTGGTGCTGATCGTCCGCGCGGCGCTCATCCCGCTCTTCGTCAAGCAGATCAAGAGCCAGCGCAAGATGATGGAGATCGCCCCCGAGCTCCGCAAGGTGCAGGAGAAGTACCGGGGCAAGCGCGACCAGCTCTCGCGTGAGGCGATGAGCCGCGAGACGATGGCGCTCTACAAGAAGCACGGCACGACCCCCGTGTCCAGCTGCCTGCCGCTGCTGGTGCAGATGCCGATCTTCTTCGCGCTGTTCAGCGTGCTCAACGACGTGTCGAAGCACGCGGCGAGCGGTGTCGGCGGTGTGGGGCTGCTCACCCCCGAACTCACGACCGAGTTCTACGACGCGCGTCTGTTCGATGTGGCATCCATGCACGTGAACCTGGTCACCGCGTGGAGCCAGCCCGATGGACAGGTCACCGTCGCGATCCTTCTGACGCTGGTCGTCCTCATGATCGGCTCGCAGTTCTTCACCCAGCTGCAGATCATCTCGAAGAACCTGTCGCCCGAGGCCAAGACCGGTCAGGCGTACCAGATGCAGAAGATTATGCTCTACATCCTGCCGCTGGCCTTCATCTTCTCGGGTGTCTTCTTCCCGCTCGGCGTCGTCATCTACTGGTTCGTCAGCAACCTGTGGACGATGGTGCAGCAGTTCGTCGTCATCCGCGAGATGCCCACGCCGGGCTCGGACGCGGCCAAGGCCCGCGAAGAGCGCCTGGCCCGCAAGGGCAAGGCGATCGATTCCTCCGGCAAGGTCGTTCCGATCGAGAAGTACGAGGCGGAACAGCAGCGTCTCCTCGAGGAGGCCGAGCGCGCCCGCGCTGCAGCTCCGAAGCGCCAGCAGCCCGTGGGCAAGCAGCGTGCGAAGAAGCAGCAGTCCGCCAAGAACACCGGTGCCGCGGGTGGACCCGCCGGCAGCCCCGGCTCCTCCCCCGCTTCCTGACATCCGGAGATCACGATGACGACGTCCGATCAGATCGCCCCCGACCAGACCGCCGCCACCGAGGAGCAGCTCGAGCAGGAAGGCGACATCGCCGCCGACTACCTCGAGGGTCTTCTCGACATCGCCGACATCGACGGCGATCTGGCCATGGATGTCCGGGCCGGTCGCGCCTACGTCTCCGTTGAGGCGGAGGACACCGCCGCGCTCGCGAGCCTGTCCCACCCCGACACGGTTCAGGCGCTGCAGGAGCTGACCCGACTGGCCGTGCAGAACTCGACGGGTCGCTTCTCGCGGCTCATCCTCGACATCGGGGGATCTCGTGACGCGCGGCAGCGCCAGCTCGAGACCCTGGTGGACCGTGCGATCGCACGGTTGGACGAGGGTGCGTCGCAGGCGTCGCTGCCGGCGATGTCGAGCTATGAGCGCAAGCTCGTGCACGACATCGCCGCGGACCGCGGGTATTCGTCGGAGTCGTTCGGCGAGGGAGCCGATCGTCACACCGTGCTGCGCCGCGGCTGAGGCCGGACATGCCGGATCAGCTCGAGAACGAGCCGGCCGTCGCCGCGTCGATCTTCGGCGAGAACATCGAGCGTGCTCGGCGGTTCACGCAGAACCTCGCGCGGCACGGCGAAGAGCGCGGGTTGATCGGTCCACTCGAGGTCCCTCGCCTCTGGACTCGTCACATCCTGAACAGCGCGATCGCGGCGCCCTACTTCCACGGTCGGGCCGTCGACGTGGGTTCGGGGGCGGGTCTTCCTGGGCTTGTGTTGGCGATCGCCCGACCGGACGTCGCGTGGACGCTGATCGAGCCCATGGAACGCCGTACGGCATGGCTGTCCGAGCAGGTCGTCGACCTGTCCCTCTCGAACGTGACCGTGGAACGGATGCGCGGCGAGGAGTGGACCGGCGGTCGTGTCTTCGATGTCGCCACCGCTCGCGCCGTGAGCGCTCTTCGTACCCTGCTCCCTTTCACCGCGCCGCTCGTTCGACCCCAGGGACGTCTGGTCTTCCTCAAGGGCGCCAACGTCGGCGCGGAGCTGGAAGCGGCGACGAAGCAGGTGCGGAAGTTCGGGCTGGAGGACGTGTCGATCGAGGTGGTCGGGGAGGACGTGCTCGACGAGCCGACGCGGGTGTTCGTGGCGACGGTGTCGCGCTGAGAATCTCATATCTCGAAAAGCACGCCTGATCAGGAATTTAGATGGACAGTTCAACTGCCTCGAGTTTGACGTAGGGTTTGTTGCTCCCTCTTGATGGGGCCTGAGTGGCGTCATGCGTCATACGGACTCGGACTCGGTGAACATGCATCTGCCCGCGTTCTGTTGCTCGTCACGATGATCCAGACGCCGCCCGTGAGCGGCGCAGTCGGGATACGGGTTCTGTGACTGTCCCGGCTCGTCTGTTGTGGGCGGTTGCGCTGATACCCGCTCGTGTCCGTCCGTGAATCGGTGGCATTTGTCGAGGATCGCGCGCGGACACGCTGTTCGGGCGTCAGGTCGCTGACCGCGTGATCCCACTGCGAGCGGGTTGTTCGATCGTCTGCGTCGAGCGAGGAAGGTCTGACCGCTCGGGCGTTCGCTCGTCGGGGCCGCGGCCTACTGCAGGTGCTTCGCCCTAGGCGGCCGAGAGGGATCTTGATCAAGTGTGGGGACATGGCCACTCCCCCGCCGCGGATTGTCCGGCTTCGCCTGCGTAGCCGGAACGAGGACCTCGGTGGCTATCGGTCGAGGCACTGCGCCGGGCGCCATCGAGGAGTGAACAAGAGGGGGCCAGCTTCAAGCTCTTGTTCACTGCCCTGAAGTCTTTGCTTCCGTCATGACAGCGGACTGTGCTCGGCGCGCGGTGAGAAGAGAAGTGCTGGCATTCACAATCAGGGTGCCTTGATTCGAGGTCAGCTCGGCACCAGAGAACTCAACGTTGGGCCAGCGGCGCGCAGGAACCTGGCCTGGGCGTGACTCCCGATCTCCCCCGGTGCGGCGCGTCAATCAATTTCTGCCCGTCCTCGAGAGACGGGTCGTTTCACGTGGAACAAAAGCTTTGGTGGGCCGGAGCGTGGGGCCGATGTCGACCGTGCGTTGAGTCGTGCCGGTTCTCGCGCTTTCACTCTCCTCGTGAGGTCGGATGTCACGCGGCGACGGGTTTGGTTCGGCAGCCGCCCGAGGTCGCGAGGATCTCCATCGAACGGTCTGCAACCGGGGAGTGTCCCCTGCACATCGCCGGTGATGAAGCGTGATGACGGAGCGACGGGGCGCTTTGTGCTTTGCGGTCCGCGGCGTGCGGGGCGGGTTCCGGTGGGCTTTCGCCCGCCTTACGCCACGCTTTCCCCGGATGCCCACGAGCTGCGTGGCACGTGGCACCCCTGAATGAGGCGAGCCAGTCCCTGCTTTGCTGGGGGCGTTTCCGCTCACATCCATGCGGCGCAGTGCTTCGTGCCGGGACGACAAAGGAGCTTCGGCATCGGCCTGCGGTGTGTGGTGGCGAGTTCCGACGTGGAGCTCCCACGCGACGTACGGGCGAGAACGAACGCGCCGCCGCACGTCCGCCAGATCGTCGCCTCGCCGGTCCGCCGGCAGCAGAGCGCGGGAGCGGTCGCCGAGACGCCGTGCCGAGACTCGGTGCCGAGACCCGTTCCCGAGACGTCGGCGGGGATCGTGGCTCGCTCCGTCGATTGGCCGTTAGATCGTGCTGGCGGCCGACCGCTCCTCCCCCGCGTGTGTTGGTTCCCCAACGGCCCGTGGGTGGCCTCTCAGGATGATTGCGGGTGGTGATTTCCGGGCTTTCCAGCGGCGTTGGATGTCGTGGCTTGTCGGTGGGATTCCGTTGGGGTCTCGTGACGCGATCATGAGCGAAGCGCCCGTGCGGTTGATTCGTGCAACCGCGGATAGGCGCGACTGTTCAGAGGTGAGGCGCGACGTACGAGGTTGACGAGTCGCTAGCCATGTCCGGGGCTGTGTGCTCACCCGCTGTGCCGCTTCAAGGCTAGGGCGGGCGATCGGGCCGCCCGCTGGACACCTCGACGACAAAGTCGCTGCGCCCAGCGCTGCGGTCAAATCGGTCGGGCTGGGCTTGAGGTCGATGGGAGTTCGCGGACGGGGTGCGTCCGTTCTGCCTGGAAAATTGTGTCTTCCCTCCGCCCCACGCCTGACGTTGGCGGAAGACGCAGGAGGGAGATCTGAGGCACTGCTGCGTCGAAGGCGCCGGAGCTTCGGTGGTCGCAGATGTGATGCGGTGGTGGTCCGAGACGTTCGACCTCCGAAGTTCTTGATCTACTCCGTCCCCGCAGCTCGACTATGGGAATCATCTGATCGGCTCACGGTAGTCACGTGGAGGCCGATGGCGTGGCGATTCGGATTGCTTGAGCCGTCACCTAGAGAACGTTTCACGTGAAACAGCGTCCGTTGCCCCACCCGAGGGGACCATACGACTCGTGCCACTCGACTGGGTATTTGAGGTCGGGCGACGCCGCCCGACAACCCCGCTATTTGGGGTGAGAGGGAACGCGTCTGTCGCGTGAAGGCTCGCCGCCAGCGAGCGCACGGGATCCCTTCGGTGCTGATCCTGAGTTGTTACGAGGTGGAGCGCCAGAGATCGATCCTGCGCTCATGCTCGTTGAACCGACCCCTCCGCGACTCCCCCCGGATCCGCTTCGAACGTTCATGCGCCGCCGGGTCGACCACGAGCATGCGACCAGGGCGGGGCGAGTGCTGGCTGCCGGTCGTCGCCACGAGGGCCCATGGAGAGTCATATCGCGCGGACCGACCCTCGGATCGGGCCGAAGTCCCGCCGGATGACGTGACAGTGCGCCGTGGCTGTCGCGCGGTGTTTCACGTGAAACATGGTCACTCTCGCCGGTCTTGTCGCTCGTTACTCAGCGAGTATCGGTGGAAGGGCTGTCCGGCTGGAGACCGCACGCGGACGTGGATGCGCCAGTGTGCGGGGTGGGTGCCGGCGAGGGTAGGCCGCTGATTCTGTGCTGCCGGAGGGTCGGCCGATTCCGTGGGTGCGAAGTGCGCGGCGGGCGCGCCGACCTGGGGACATGGAGACAGCGAGCTGGTCCTGTGGGTACACGATGGCGCCCGCGGTAAGGCGGCGCTCAGACTGCGGCAGCATCGACGAGATGGGACGAGCGTGAGGGCCGCCCTCACGGCATCGTCGAAATTCTCGGAGGGGTGAGACCCGCATCGTGCACAGACCAGATTGAGTCGTAGTGTCGCGGCCCCGCCAGGCCCCACCCGGGCGAACTCCCGTCTTGCCCCCTTCGTCGAGGTGAGACGTGCGGCAGTGGCGCGCGTGGGACGACGGGACCCGCACGCGGGCGGCTGCAGAGGTGCGTCGGCGATCTGCCGCGTGGTCTCGCACAGGCCGGCGCTTCGGGTGACGATGCGGAGGTCGCGACCGAGCGTTGGCCGCGAAGGCGGCCGGTGCGGCATTCCTGTCGCGGTGCGAGGAGGAGTAGTCAGGATGACGGATGAATGGCAGGCCACGGGCACAGAGGTCCCCGTTCGCGTAGGTGTCTCACGTTCATGTCTGTGTCGACGCGCGAGCGTGACTGGCGGGATTCTCGGACCCGTGTAGCCCACGCGCCTCAACGTTGAGCCTCTGTGACGGTGCTGAGGCCATGTCCGGCAGCTCCTGGAGTGCAGCCGTCGACCCGGGTGAGAGACTCGCTGCGCCCCCCTTGAGTGATGAATGAATCGTGCAGACCCGGACCCGGAGAGGGATGACGCGGGCTGCGCCGCCAGCTTCACGTGGGTGGGTCACGCGCGCGGGGGTGTCACTCATGCGGCCTCCCGTTCAGGGGCTGCTCGGTCGCCGTCCACCGATGTCACCAACCTTCGGTCACATCGCCTCCACCAGTGTTACGGCTGGGTGGTGTGGGCAATGGCGGCCGACTGCAGAAGTCACACTGCCCTGATGTGGATGGGTGCGAAGAGGTTCCGCCGTGGGCGGCCAACGACCCGGACGGTGTTCATCGGCATACGCCGCCGATGTGCTGCGCTCGGGCACTGCAGTGGTGTGAGAGACGGTTCATCGATCGGCTGCCAGCGCCCACCACCCTGCCTCACGTGCACTGGAAGGCGGGAACACACGACGGCGGCTCTCGTCAACCGAGACCCGCGAGAGCTCCGCCACGTGCGCAGCCATCGACCACTTAGCGGAAGGCGGGTATCCGCGCGGGCGCCGTCTACCCTTGCGACGTTTCACGTGAAACATCGGACGGGAGCGGACCGCGGGGTGGGGCACAAACCCATCTCGCTGCGCGGCTTACCCGTCGAACCAGAGTGGGAGGGGCCAGGTACGGTATCGACTACACCGCAAAGTTGGTGTGTGCGGCTACTTGCTCGCTCGGGTCAGCGTTTCACGTGAAACATCACTTCGTCAGGCCGGCTCCGATCAAGGGATTAGGCGCCGCACTCTCAACCTCGTCGTCGGCGGTGTAGCGGGGAGCGTCGCATCCCAAACAATGCTCAAACCGATTTTTACGCGTTCGGGCGACGTGACGAACCGTCCGCGATCACACGCATGCCGAATGATCTAGGCGTAGTGATGATGCGTCGGAACGTGTGGAGTCATCACACCCGCACTCCCCTATCGCGCACCGCGGCCCGCTCGGCGAAAGCCGAATCCTTGAGCGATGGCATGCTCACGGCGTGGCTGAGCGCATCGTCATTGATGTGTAACCCTCCGGTGGGTCCGCCCTTCGCCCACCGGGCTTTCTGACCGTGGCGCGGTGAGGCGCGCAGGCTGTGCCAACAATCCGCCGTTCCGAGGGAGAGGTACTCGATCCCACGCTCGCAATAGCGGCACCAGCCAAGTTGATCGTCAACGTGCAGGAGTGGACCTGCCGTGTCGCCGACTGAGGCGAAGCGCCCCGTGAGCGGTCCCTCAAGCGTGTGCCGCGCGAATCTCGTGTACCGCTCACTCCACGCGTTTCAGCGCGGTGGGCAGCATCCCCTCCGGCAGTCGGTGAGGGAGGTGCGGTCAAAGTCGTCCGGCAAGGAACGCGCGTCGGTCTCACGCGAAGCCACCAGACCGTCCGTTTCCGCTGAGCCCGAGGATCCTCCTCGTGCACACCGCGCCGCGGGGCACTCATCGGTAGTCGACTTGATGCTCGTCGACTGACGAGGGGGCCGCGGCGGAGTCACCGCGCCATGCGGTGTCGGTGGACCGTCTATGTGGTCCTCGCCTTGAGCGTGCACGTGGCGTCCTCAGGAGACTGATCAACACCCACGCAGGCACGTCGCGCCCGTCCAACGCGAGGACGGGTAGTCGGCGCTGTTCATTCACCGTGGGGCTGAGTGTGCGTTCTCGCCACCACCTTAACTATCGAACCGCCGAACCTCGCCACGTTCATAAGTCATCGTGGAGCCCATATCGCGCGGGTAGACTGGGCGAGTTCGTGACGGAGAGGTGTGTTTCACGTGAAACAGTCCGATGAGGCGCCCGCGTCGTCCTTCTCACTCGACGACTCCCCCATCGCTCGCGAGATCGCCGATCTGTCTGCTCGTCGTCGCGCGCTAGAGGCTGCGAAGGTGGAGCTCTCGGGCCGCACGCGCGTGTTCACCGTGTCGAATCAGAAGGGCGGCGTCGGTAAGACGACCACCGCCGTCAATGTCGCCGCGGCTTTGGCATCCGTCGGGGCCCGCGTTCTCGTCATCGACCTGGATCCTCAAGGAAATGCGTCGACAGCGCTGGGTGTCGCGCACAACGCCGACACCCCCAGCATCTACGACGTCCTGATCGACGAGTTCCCCCTCGCTGACATCATTCAGACGAGTCCGGAGTCGCCGAACCTGCTCTGTGCTCCGAGCACCATTCATCTTGCCGGGGCGGAGATCGAGCTCGTTTCTCAGGTGGCGCGCGAGCACAGGTTGCGCGGCGCCCTGCGGGACTACTTGGCGATCGAGGACAACCATCTCGATTTCGTCATCATCGACTGCCCGCCCTCTCTCGGCCTGCTGACGATCAACGCCTTCACTGCAGCGGACGAGGTGATGATCCCCATTCAGTGCGAGTACTACGCGCTGGAGGGTCTGAGCCAGCTTCTGGGTAGTGTGCAGATGATTCAGAAACACCTGAATCCGACGCTCCACGTTTCGACGATCCTGTTGACCATGTACGACGGGCGCACTCGCCTGGCCCAGCAGGTGGCCGAGGAAGTCCGCTCGCACTTCACCAGCGAGGTGCTCGACACGGTCATCCCCCGTTCTGTCCGGGTCTCCGAGGCGCCGAGCTTCGGGCAGACGGTCATCGCGTACGATGGCCAGTCAGCGGGCGCTATTGCCTACCGCGAAGCAGCGGTGGAGATCGTCGCACGAGACACCACGAAGAAGGGTTCCTGATGGCGAAGAGGACCGGACTGGGTCGCGGCATCGGCGCCCTCATTCCCACGGCGGAACCCTCGGAGGCGCGCCCTGTAGATGTGTTCTTCCCCGAGGGGAACGCGGCCACGCAGAACGACTCCTCCGCGAACAATGGTGCTGCTGAGGACACCCTCGTCTCCGTCCCCGGCGCGCGGCTCGTGCACATCGATCCGAAGTCGATCGTCCCGAATCCTCGTCAGCCACGAACGCACTTCGATCCCGATGATCTCGCCGAGCTCATCCACTCCGTTCGCGAATTCGGGGTTCTCCAGCCCGTCGTGGTCCGTGACAAGGGTGACGGCACCTACGAACTCATCATGGGCGAGCGACGCACGCGGGCCTCGCGCGAGGCCGGCTTGGAGACGATCCCCGCTGTCGTGCGTGAGACGGACGACGAATACCTGTTGCGCGACGCGCTTCTCGAGAACCTGCACCGTTCGCAGCTCAACCCCCTCGAAGAAGCCTCCGCGTATCAGCAGCTCCTCGAGGACTTCGGGATCACTCAGGAGGAGCTCGCGACGCGTATCGGGCGCTCGCGCCCACAGATCAGCAACACCATCCGACTTCTGAAGCTGCCGGTCCCGGTGCAGCAGCGAGTTGCGGCGGGAGTTCTGAGCGCGGGCCACGCTCGCGCGATCCTCTCCCTCGACGACGCCAAAGAGATGCAGAAGCTCGCCGACAAAATCGTCAACGAGGATCTGTCGGTGCGCGCCGCCGAGGCGGCCGCCAAGATGCCCGGTGTCGCCCCGGTCCGCCAGAAGCCGACCGCCGGATCGCGCCGTTCAGGACTCGACGACGTCGCCGATCGTCTCGGTGACCGACTCGACACGAAGGTGCGTGTCTCGCTGAGTGCCAAAAAAGGCCAGATCAGCATCGACTTCGCGAGCATTCAAGACCTCAACCGAATCCTTGCGGCACTCGGCGAGGAAAGCTACACCGGCTGATCCTCCCCGTGCATCCGCGGGGAGCGAACGGCCTCGGGCCCTCATGTCGGCGGTGCAACGTACGCTGGAACGGTGACCGCGAACGATGAGAACCTGCGCCGTCGCGCCAGCCTCGAGCTTCTGCGCGCCGAGGCCTCCGATGAACTGGCGGTGCTGATTCATGAGCGCCTGCGCGGTGGCGAAGACCCGTGGGACTTCATGGAAGACCTGCCCAGCGTCGACGAACTCGTCGTCTTGACTCTGCGCGCCGAGAACATCGCCGAGAACGGGGGTGTCCGCCCGAACAAGGCGCGCAACTACCGTGTGCTGCGCCAGATCGCTCTCGATTACCCCGCCCTCACGCGCGCTGTGTGGCGCATTCTGGGCGACGAAGAGCCCCACCGACGCTGGGACGCGTCGGTGCGTCTCGACGCGTCCTGAACGCCGCATACGCCGTTGCGAACGGCGACGGACGGAACGCCCTCGCGCACGTCCGTCGTCTGATGGGTGAGGCCGAGGCCGCGGAGACGACGCCGAGCTCGAGACGCCTCTGATGACTTCGACGAGCCCCCCGGATCTTTGAGTTTCGTGGTGGGGCGCATCGCATGCCGACCGCGCCGAGGGAGCTACGGTGCCGACGCCGACAACGTCCTCCGCGCACGCCCTGATTCCGCCGGCCGCACTCCCGCCGGTCCCGTCGCGATCAAGAGGACGTGCGGAGCACGGCGTCCGACTCCCCCTGATCGATCATGCCGCCGGAGCATTCTCGAGCGCCTCGGTCGCCGGCGGCGCCTCGCCGGTCATCGTGCGGTCCATATGCCCGCACACGCCGACAGGCGGCATCCGGTCCTGAGGAAAAGCACCACAGGGGTGCAGAGATGACGAGAGCCCCGACACCGAAGTGCCGGGGCTCCGTCGTGCGAAGAGGGACTCAGCCGATGAACGGGGCCAGGTCCTGCTCGAGCGCGTACTTCGGCTTCGCGCCGATGATGGTCGTCTTGACCTCACCGCCGTGGAAGACCTTCATCGCGGGGATCGAGGTGATCTGGTACTTCATCGCGAGGTCGGGGTTCTCGTCGACGTTGAGCTTGAGGACGGTGATCTTGTCAGCGTTCTCGCTCTGGATTTCGTCGAGCACGGGCGCGACCATGCGACACGGTCCGCACCACTCAGCCCAGAAGTCCACGAGAACGGGTCCGTCGGCCTGCAGGACGTCCTGCTCGAAGGTCGCGGAGGTCGTCGCCTTGGCGGTCATGTGATTTCTCCTTAGATGAGATCGTCAGTGTGTGAAAACGCAGGTGAGTGCGTTTTTGTTCCTCAGACCACGGCGGCGTCGGGGAGGCCCTCGATCGGGCTCTCGGCGACGGCGGGCTCGCCGGCCTCGCCGCGAGCGGCGAGGAAGTGCTCCACGTCGAGAGCAGCCACTGTGCCGCTTCCGGCAGCCGTGATGGCCTGGCGGTACGTCGGGTCGATGACGTCACCGGCGGCGAAAACGCCCTCGACCGACGTGCGCGACGAGCGACCGTCGACCCAGATGGTGCCCTGGTCGGTGAGCTGCAGCTTGTCGTGCACGAGGTGCGTACGCGGGTCGTTGCCGATCGCGACGAACAGTCCGTCGAGGGGCAACTCGCGCGTGGTGTCGTCGATGGTGGAGCGCAGGCGAACGCCGTTCACAGCTTCGTCGCCGAGGATCTCGTCGACCGCGCTGTTCCAGATGAACTCGATCTTGGGGTTCGCGAAGGCGCGCTCCTGCATGATCTTCGACGCCCGCAGCGAGTCCTTGCGGTGGATGACGTAGACCTTCGACGCGAACTTCGTGAGGAAGTTCGCCTCTTCCATCGCGGAGTCGCCACCGCCGACCACGGCGATCGTGCGGTCGCGGAAGAAGAACCCGTCGCAGGTGGCGCACCAGGACACGCCACGGCCGGACAGGCGGTCTTCGCCCTCGAGGCCGAGCTTGCGATAGGCCGACCCCGTGGCGTAGATGACCGAGACGGCCTCTTCGACCTTCCCGCTGCCGAGCGTGACCTTTTTGACCGGTCCGTCGAGCTCGAGCGAGACGACGTCGTCGTAGAGCACCTGCGCACCGAAACGCTCTGCCTGCGCCTGCATCTTGGCCATGAGGTCGGGACCCTGGATGCCGTCGGGGAAGCCGGGGAAGTTCTCGACCTCGGTGGTGTTCATGAGGTCGCCGCCGGCTTCGACCGAGCTCGCGACGACGAGGGGCTCGAGGTTGGCGCGGGCCGCGTAGATCGCAGCTGTGTAGCCGGCCGGGCCGGATCCGATGATGATGACGTGACGCACGGTAGCGCGTTCCCTTCGTTGATTCCGCCGGATGAAACCCATGCTAGCCCTGGGGTATTCCGGGGGCGGGGGGCTAGCGCTTGGGGAGGAACCGCCGGCCGAGCGCAAGCGCCGGGGCGAGTTCGGGAGTGCGGAAGAGTGCCAGGATGCCGAGGTACACGACGAGGACGACTCCCCCGACGAGCGCCGAGCCGAGGGCGCCCGTCAGGCGATCCGCGGAGAGCCAGCCCTCGGGACCACCGCAGAGCAGGACGACTCCCCACCCCGCCGCGCCGGCCGGGATGCCGACCAGGATGAAGCGGAAGAGGGGCAGAAGCCATTCACGGATGCCGATGCCCCCGAGCCGACGGTTGAGGATCGCGGTCGCGATGTTCACCTGGACGAGGCTCGAAAGCGACTGGCCGAGAGCGACCGCGGCCGCGAGTTCGGTGACCGGGAGGAGGCCGGCATCCAGAGCCCAGCCCGCGCCGAGGGCGGTCACCGCGACCAGGACGCCCTGCACGAGCGTGAAGAAGAACGGCGTCCGCGTGTCGTTGTGGGCGTAGAAGGTGCGCTGGATCACGAACAGCACGGCGAGGGGCAGAAGACACACCAGGAAGCACAGGAGGACCGGAGCCGCGGCGACGGCCTCGCGGGAGTCGTTGGTGAAGATGCGCGAGGCGGGAACGGATGCCGCGACCAGCGCCGCCGTGGCGGCGACGATGAAGAGCCCGAGCACCCGGATGCTGCGGACGATGTCGTCGCGCACGCGGTCGTCACGACCGGCCGCGGCGTGCTCGCTCAGCTGCGTGAAGTAGGGGGTACCGATCGACAGCACGATGAGCGAGTACGGGAGCATGAACACCAGCCACGCGTTCTGCGAGGCGAGGACGGCGGGACCGTTCCCGGATGCCTCGAAGAGAACGCGGCTCTGCACGATCCCCGCGAGCTGGCCGATGATGACCATGAGGAACGTCCACCCGGCCAGTCGGCCGATGTGTCGCAGGCCCACCCCGCGCCACTGGAAGTCGGGCCGCAACCGCAGTCCCGCGCGCCTCCAGAAGATGAGCAGAACGATGGTCTGCAGCACGATACCGCCGGTCGCGACCCCGCCGAGGAGCGCGATCATGGCGGGTGTCCACTGATCGACGGCGGTGTTCGGTCCCCCGAAGATCAGCAGGAATACCCCGAAACCGACGAGCGAGACGACGTTGTTGACGATGGGCGCCCACGTGTACGGCCCGAAGACCTTGCGGGCGTTGAGAACCTCGCCGAGCAGCGAATACAGACCGTAGAAGAAGATCTGCGGAAGGCACCAGTACGCGAAGGCCGTGGCGAGGGCGATCTGATCGGGGGCCGCGGTCGCGGGCGTGTACAGCGCGACGATCCACGGAGCGGCGATCATCGCCAGGGCCGTGGCGATCAAGAGGATGACGGTGCCGAGGGTGAACAGCTTCGAGATGAACGCGCGTCCGCCGTCGTAGTGGGACGCGGCTTTGACGATCTGCGGCACGATGACCGCGGTCAAGACGCCCGTCGAGATGATCGCGTAGATCGCGTTCGGCAGGGAGTTGGCCAGGCCGAACGCGTCGCCGGCGTAGCTCTGGACCGAACCGACGATCGCGACGAGCACGACCTGGCGCAACAGACCACTCAGCCGGGACACGATGGTGCCCGCCCCGATGAGCACGCTCGCCCGTCCGATACTGCTCACGGGCGTGTCTCCTGCTCGATGTCGGTGTTGTCGGTGTCCGCGGCGGGGGCGTCCGGGTCGGCGCCCTCGGGGTCGCCGTCGTGGGGGTCGATGTCGGAGGGATCCGCGTCGTCGGGATCGGCGTCGCCGCGCCCGTCGGCATCCGGATCCTTGTTCCCCACCCCGTCGACGGCGTCGTGGTCTTCTTCGGGCGGCGCCGCTGCGGCGCGACGACGGCGCGCGACGGTGCGGACCACGCCGAGACTCAGGAACGCCACCACCAGCACGATGATGGCGATGAGGCCGATGCTCTCCCACTCGGCGCGCACCTCGACGTCGACGGCCTGGGGCTGCCCGATCGGCTCGCCGGTGGGGCTGAACAGCTGCAGGTCGACGCCGACCTCGCCGTTGGCGATGCGGGCCTCGACCGGTACCTCGACACGGGTGTTCGCCGAGGCCTGTGCGTCGACGGTGGTGTGGTCCTGTACGCGCAGGCGCGCGTCGTCAGGGCGTACCGACAGGACCACCGTGACCGGCCAGGGGAGGTCGTTGCGCACCCAGGGGCGCAGCGGCGCACTCGAGCTGACGAGGCGGAAGTCGGAGGACAGGATGCCGACCGAGTCGAGCGTCGTGGAGGTCGCGGCGCGATGGTCGGAGACGGCCTTGCGGGCGGCATCCCCCGTCCAGGAGATGTTCGTGACCTGCAGGACCTCGGCGCGCTCGCGGCCGGTGAGCAGTTCGGGCTGATCGAGGATCGTGGCGAAGCGGTCGACGACCTGTTCGTCGTCGAGCAGGGCGCTCACCTCGCTCACCCGCGCGTCATCGACGGTGGGCTCGGTGAGGGCGATCTCGGATGCGGGCAGCTCCGCGAGGGTCGCGAGGCGCGAGCCGGCGAACCCCGGCGCGGTGGCGATGAGCCCGAGGGTGGCGCGCAGACTCACGCGCGAGCGATCCGTCCCGCGGTCCAGGACGGCGAGGACGGGCTGTTCTCCGGTCGCGGCGCGGGCCATGGCCAGGTATCCCTGGGCGGCTGCGAGCGAGGAGCCGCGGAGCGTGGCGTCATTCTGTCCCGCGGCGTCGGCGAGGGCGCGCGACACCTCGGCGTCGTACACGGGCGTCGATACTCCCCCGACGGCTGCGGCGGCCTGACGCGCGCCTCCGGCCACGCTCGTCGACGGCACGAGCACGTGAGCGGGGTGGTCGGCGGTGCCGAGGGCGCCGAGCGTCGCGACGGTGTCCGAGCCGGCGGAACCGGTGGACGGCCAGTACACGTTCACCGTCGCGGTGCCGATGTCGAGCAGTGTCGCGGTCGAGGGGTACGTCGGCTGCCCCGGCGTCGACGCCGGTGAGGGGTCGGGGGTGGACACGGCCGAGACGGCCGGGGCCGGCTGGGTGAAGTCGGCGGCGGCCATGTACGTCTGCAGCGACGTCGGACTGAGCGGAGCGGACAGGCCGGCGCGCAGCTGCGCGGCGACGTCGGAGTCGCCGAACTGCAGGGCGAAGCGGTCGTTCGGCAGGCTGAGCAGCCGCTGCAGCCAGGCCACCGCGGTGGGTGGGGCGGACGAGCCCAGCACGCGGATCGCGGCCGGGATCGCGGGGTCGATCGCCAGGGTCGCCCCCGTGCCGTCGACCGCGTCGAGCTGCGCCGAGAGTGCGCCGTCGACGGCGGTGAGCTCGGCGAGCTCATTCGCCGTCAGCAGGCCCCGGGTGAGGGGGGCGGCGGTGATGGGGACGACGAGGGCGATGGGCGTCTGGGCGCCGGTGTCGGCGGGGACGACGATCACGGTCGCGGCCGAGAGGCCGACGCTCGCGGCGGTCACCTGCACGGGGTAGACGCCCGCGGCACGACCCGCCAGAGCCGCGTCGGTCGCCGCCACTGAGAGGGTGGTGGTGCTCTGCGCGCCGGCGGGAGCGGCATCCACCGATCCGGTCGCGACCTGCTGGACGGTCACTCCGGTCGCATCGCCGCTGAGCCAGCGCTCCAGGGCCGCGTCGTCGGCGAGCGGGTCGCGACCGATCCCCAGGGCGACAGGCGTGGAGACGGCGCTCGAGGGACCCGCGGTGAGGGTCGTGACGACCGACAGAGCGTCGCCGGATCGGAGGATGCCGTTCGCGGCGGGCGCTGCCGACAGGGTCGCCGGGGTGGCCGATGCGGAGGGGGACGGGGTGGCGTCGGCGACGGCGGTCGAGGCCGGGAGCGCGACGCCCAGAACCACGGCGAACGCCGCGAGGGTCGCCAGCAGCCGGCGCGTGCGAGGGCGCCGTGGCACGGGTGAGCCCGAAGGCGGGGAAGTCACGGTCATACGAGCGTCGGTGCAGGAGGGGGCCTCCTACCGCGTCGAGTCTAGGACGCGTCCCTTCACGCCCGCCGATAGCCTCGCGCAGACGGTTGAATGGACCGGTGCTCCCTGAACCCGATCCCCAGCTCTGCGACGCGCTCGCCTCCGACCTTCGCGCGGCGGGTTACTCCAGCGCCGCCCTGCGGGAAGCATGGGGCGAGCAGGCGGACGACGCCGTGGCCCGGGGGCTGCGCGGGCCGGCGGAGCACGCACTCGGCGCTCGCGACGACGCTCTCGCAGTTCTGGGGCGCCTGTGGGGTCTGGGTCTCGCGGTTCCGCGGAGGGAGGCCGCCGCGGCACTGCCCGCGCTCGGCGTCGAAGGAGCCGAGGCGTTGGGCCTGCTGACCCTGACCGGCGATGAGGCGCGACCCGCGGTGCTCGTGCGACCGCAGGCTTTCGCCGACGACGCGGGCGAGGTGGAGTGGTGGATCGCGAGCGATCTCGACGAGGCGGCCCTCGGCGGTCCCCTTCCGGAGGACCACGTGCTGGGGGTCGGCGGGGCGTCGCAGACCCTCGCCCGGCTGCAGATCACGCGCCGCGGCGGCACCGCGCTCGATCTGGGCACGGGCTGCGGCATCCAGGCCCTGCGTCTGCGGCGGCTGGTGGACCGCGTCGTCGCGACCGACATCTCCGTGCGCGCGCTGCGATTCACCCGGCTGAACGCCCTGCTGAACGGCGTGGACGGCATCGAGACGCGGCTCGGCTCGCTCTTCGAGCCGGTGGCTGACGAAACGTTCGACCGGGTGGCATCCAATCCGCCTTTCGTCATCACCCCGCGCGTCGAGGGGGTTCCCGCGTACGAGTACCGCGACGGAGGCATGGAGGGCGACGCTCTCGTGGCCACCGTGGTCCGCGAGGTCGGGGCGCATCTGTCGCCGGGCGGTGTGGCGCAGTCGCTCGGCAACTGGGAGTACCACGAGGGCGAGTCGGGGCTCGACCGCGTGCGCGGATGGGTCGGCGACGGGCTCGACGCCTGGGTGATCGAGCGCGAAGTGCTGGATCCGCTGGCCTATGCGGAGCTGTGGGTTCGCGACGGGGGGACCGTGCCCGGAACCGCCGCCTACGCCCGCCTCATCGAGGCCTGGCTCGACGACTTCGCGCGACGTGGAGTGACCGGGGTCGGGTTCGGGTACGTGCTGGTGCGCCGGCCGCTCGCCGGCGGCCCGACGCTCGCGCGCTACGAACGCGTGGCGGGCGGCGGCGAGGCGGGATTCGGACCGCATCTCGCGGACTGCCTCGCCGCGCACGATCGTGCCGCGCTGCTCGACGACGACGACCTCGCCGACAGCCTGCTGCGCGTCGCGCCCGACGTCACCGAGGCCCGCCACCATCGGCCCGGTGAGGGCGATCCCTCGGTCATCGAGCTGCGGCAGGGCGGCGGCTTCGCTCGGACGATCGAGGTCGATCCGGCTCTGGCCGCCCTCGTCGGCGCGTGCGACGGCGACCTGCCCGTGGGGACCCTCGTCGATGCGATCGCTCAGCTGATGGAGGTGGACGCCGCGCACCTGCGCGCGGATCTCCTCCCCCGCGTGCGCGAGCTGCTGGTGACCGGCTTCCTGTCGTTCGAGGACTGATCCGCGACGGTTCTCCGAGCGCCGTCCCCGCCGCGGGCGCACGGATGCCGTCCTCCACAGCCCGCTGAGAGCCGTCGGCGCCCCGGTTAGGCTCGGAGGCATGCTGAACATGGCCGAGGGTCTCGCGCGCCTCGAGGAGCTCGCCGCGCATCCCGTCGTCTCCGCGGTCGCCGACGCCTTCGCCGGCGCGGGCCGTGACCTGGCGATCGTGGGCGGCCCGGTCCGCGACGCCCTCCTGGGGCGCCTCACCCATGACTTCGACTTCACGACCGACGCTCGCCCCGACGAGATCCTCGCGCTGATCAAGCCCATCTCGTCGGTGCAGTGGGACGTCGGTCGTGCCTTCGGAACGATCGGCGCACGCGTCAGGGGCGAGCAGGTCGAGATCACGACGTTCCGCGCCGACAGCTACGACGGCGTCACCCGCAAGCCCACGGTGGAGTTCGGCGACACCCTCGAGGCCGACCTCAGCCGCCGCGACTTCACGGTCAACGCCATGGCGCTGCGCGTACCCGCCCGCACCCTCGTCGACCCGACGGGCGGGGTCGAAGACCTGCTCGCCGGCCGCCTCCGCACGCCGATCGATCCGGCCGTGAGCTTCGGCGACGACCCGCTGCGCATGCTGCGCGCGGCCCGCTTCTCGTCGCAGCTCGACTTCGCGGTCGATCCCGCGACGCTCGACGCCGTCCATGAGCTGCGCGCGTCTCTGTCGATCGTCAGCCCGGAACGGGTGCAGGCCGAGCTCGTGCGGCTGCTGCAGACCGACGATCCCGTGCGGGGGATCCGCGTGCTCGTCGAGACCGGGCTCATCGAGGAGTTCCTGCCCGAGGTCCCGGCCCTCCGCCTCGAGGTCGACGAGCACCACCACCACAAAGACGTCTACGAGCACTCCCTCACGGTGCTGCGGCAGGCCATCGCGCTCGAGAAGAAGCGTCACCCGGATGCCGCTCCCGACGTGCCGCTGCGCCTGGCGGCCCTGCTGCACGACATCGGCAAGCCCGCCACCCGGCGTCTCGAGGCCGGAGGCGGCGTCACTTTCCACCACCACGACATCAAGGGTGCGCGCATGGCCCGCAAACGCCTCCAGGCGCTGCGGTTCGACGCCGCGACCACCACGGTCGTCTCGCGCCTGGTCGAGCTGCACCTGCGGTTCTTCGGCTACGCCGAGGGCGCGTGGACGGATGCCGCGGTCCGGCGGTACGTGCGCGATGCCGGCGACGAGCTGGAACGCCTGCACATCCTCACGCGGGCCGACGTGACCACGCGCAACAAGCGCAAGGCCCAGCGCCTGGCATCCGCGTACGACGACATCGAGGCTCGCATCGCCGCGCTGCGCGAGCAGGAGCAGATCGACGCGATCCGCCCCGAGCTCGACGGCAATCAGATCCAGCAGATCCTCGGGCTCGCGCCCGGTCGCGAGGTGGGTGAGGCGTATCGCTTCCTGCTCGACCTGCGTCTCGACGAGGGAGTGCTCGGCGAGGACGAGGCCGAGAAGCGCCTGCGGGAGTGGTGGGCGGCGCGGGGCTGAGGTCGCGCTGACGAGGGGTGCGTGGCGGCTCGGGTCGCTCCTGCGGCCGGCCGCTCGGTCGCGGGGCGCGAGACGGCGTTCGGCTGACAAGTCGGTGGCATCCTGCAAACGAGATGTCAGCGAGATGCAGTCTCGCGGCGGCGCTGCCCACCCGGACAGCGATCGGGGCGTGATTCTTGCGCCCCCACGCGCCGAATCACGCCCCGAACGTGGGTGGTCAGTCCTGCTCCTCGCGGGACTGCTCCAGAGCGGCGGTCACCAGGTGGGTGAGCTCGATGCTCACGATGCGCGGCTGGTCGCTCACGGTGTCACCGCCCCGTCAATCGCCGTCGGCGTAGGCGACGGGCTGGGGGCCACAGCGGCATCCGTCGAGGGAGCCGGTGTCGGTGCGATGTTGGCGGGGAGGGGCTGCACTCGGAGGAAGGGGAAGACCGTCGGCCTCGCGTTCGCGGCATCCGCGAGGCTGTCCCAGGTGGAGACCCCGGCGGGGATCTCCCGTAGCGGGTAGACATTCCACGCGTCGCTTCCGCCGGGGATGACGTAGGGAACGGGGACCGGCCCCCCGCCCCCGTAGAAATAGGAGTCGACGGGCGCTCCGTCGACGTCTCGCCCCACCGTCCTGAGGGCATTGCCGTCCTGGTCGAACAACTGCACGGTGGGGATCGGGTTGCCGTCGGCATCGAAGGCGTAGATGTTGCGCACGCGCTGGCCATCGATCGAGAGGCCGGGCGGAAGGTACGACGCGTAATTCGGGGCGGAGTCGGTCGTGATCTGTGAAACGGCGGAGGAGTACAACCCGATGAGCATCGGCAGCGCGAGGATCGCGCCGATGGACGCGACAGTGCGGAGCGCGCGCACGCCGCGCCACGGCAACCATCGCCCCCGTCCCCACTGCACACTCAGGAGAAGAAGGCCGAGCAGTATCGCCCAGGCACCGAGATTGCCGTTGAGGACGAAGACCGCCCCGAGCAACCCGTTGTACGTGCGCGAGGGGACGAACGTGAGGAGCAGGACATAGGCCGCGAAGTACCACGTGATCCCGCGCAGCAGCCACCACACGGGTCGGAGGGACGAGAGGAAGTCGAACACCCACGCTCCCGAAGGGCTGCGGCGAACGGAGGCGCCGGTCTCGACCCACCCGTCGTGCACCATCTGCACGATCGATGTCCGTCGCCCTCGCGAGACGGCGCTGCGCTCGGGCAGTCCCGCCGCCGCGCGCAGCTCTTCGGCGTAGGTCGTGGCATCCGGGAGGGTGAAGTCGTCGCCGGCCTCAGCGGCCTGGTCGGACAGATCGGCCTCGAGACCGTCGAGTAGGTCGTCGACGTCGTCGGCGGGCAGGTCGTCGAGGTGTGCGCGCACCGCGGCGGCGAAGGCGCGGATGTCGTCGCGGACGGGCCTGGTGATCATCGTGCGTCTCCGATCGTGCGCAGCTTCTTCGGGCGGGCGGTGTCGTCGAGGAGGGTCGTCATGGCGGACGAGAACTGCGACCAGCTCGCGCGCTGGGCGTCGAGCAGCTCCCGACCCTGTGGATTGATTGCGTAGTACTTGCGGTGCGGTCCCCCATCGCTCGGCACCACGTAGCTCGACAGTGCGCCCGCGGAGTACAGCCGCCGCAGCGTGCCGTACACCGAGGCGTCGCCGACCTCGCCGAGACCTGCCTCGCGCAGGCGCCGCACGATGTCGTACCCGTACCCGTCGTCGTGCTGCACGACCGCGAGCACGGCGGCGTCCAACACCCCCTTCAACAGCTGCGTCGTATCCACGCGGCCCCCCTTCGCTTCTCTGCCACGGACAGTACCACGCAGTGCACAGTAGTGCGTAGTGTGAAGGTTGCCGGTCTCGACCATCGCGTGGAACGCAGAGGGGCGGCATCCGTCGGTCGGATGCCACCCCCTCGACGTTTCTGTCAGGGAACCACGACCGCCCGGCCGCGCACCCGTCCCTTGTGCAGCTTCGCGTACGCCTCGACGGCGCCGTCGAAGCCGTAGCGCTCTACGTGCACACCCACCGCGCCGCTGCGCGCGAGATCGAGCACCTCGATGAGCTCGCTGCGGGTGCCCCAGTACGGCGCGCGCACGGCCGCGCCCATCGGCGTGGAGAAGAAGCCGGCGGGCAGGATGCCGCCTCCGATGCCGACGATGTGGATGAAGCTGTCGAGACCGGCGACGGCACGGGCGAGATCGATGGTCGGCTGCACGCCTACGAAGTCGAAGACCGCGGTGGCGCCGAGGCCGTTCGTCAGCTCGCGGATGCGGTCGGCGGCGTGCTCGTCGGAGGTGACCGCGTGGTGCGCGCCCACCTCGCGGGCGAGGGCGAGCTTGTCGTCGCCGAGGTCGACCGCGATCACCGTCGCCTGCGTGATGGCGCGGAGGATCTGCACCCCCACGTGACCGAGGCCGCCGACGCCGATCACGACGGCGGTCGCCCCGGGATACAGCTTCTCCTTGGCCGCGACGATCGCGTGATACGGCGTCAGCCCCGCGTCGGTCAGTGAGACGGTCTCGACGGGGTCGAGGTCGCCGAGCGGCGCGAGGTGTCGCGGGTCATCGACGATGACGTATTCGGCCATGGCACCCGGGCTGCCGAGTCCCGGAGGGGTGATCCCCATCTCGGCCGCGTAGGGGCAGTAGTTCTCGGCGCCCTGGGCGCACGCGTGACAGCGACCGCACCCCCACGGCCCGTAGATGGCGTAGGCCTCGCCGATGTTCACGCCGTCGACGCCCTCGCCGAGCTCGTCGACGATGCCGGCCCCCTCGTGGCCGAGCGTGAGCGGCAGGCCGTAGGTGTACTGGTCCTCCGGGAGGTCCATCACGAACCAGTCCGAGTGGCACAGCCCCGCGGCCGTGACCTTCAGTCGCACCTGGCCCGGACCCGCGTGGGGCTCCTCGATGTCGACCACCTCGGGGCCCTTGCCGATCTCGCGATACTGCACTGCCTTCATGGCATCCCTTTCTCTCGGTCCTTTCACGCTGCCTCGACCCTCCCGCGTCGAGGACGGGGGTTGACGGCGTTTTCCGCTGATCGGGAACCGTTCTCACCGGCAGAGTGGGGAGACCTCGGCGAACCCTCCCTAACGGGCTGCCGCCCGACCTACACTTGTCGCACCTGCCGTCACCGTCGATGGGAGTTCCGTGCCTTCACCGTGGTCGCGTCCCGCGATCTCCCCCGAGACCTCGGGGCTGCTGATCGCGCGCGCCCACGACGAACTCCTCGCCGGCAATGAGGACCGTCGGCTCGCCGACGTGCGTCCGCTCGTGCAGGAATCGTGGCGGCGGTCGCTGGCATCCCTCGTCGGTCCGGAGGGACTCCCCTCGCTCGACCTCGCCAGCGAAGAACTCGACACCTACCGACGGGCCCACCCTCTCGCCGGGGTCATGGACATGGTCCGCGCCCTGCTCCTGCCCGGAACGGCTGAGGAGTCCGGAGTCGTCGTGGCCGTCGGCGATGCGGCGGGTCGCCTGCTGTGGGTGGAGGGCGACCGTCACATCCGATCGCTCACGGGTGACATGGGCTTCGTCGCGGGAGCGAACTGGGCGGAGGATGCCGTGGGCACCTCGGCCCCGGGAACCGCGCTGACCCTCGACAGGTCGGTGCAGATCCGCGGAGCCGAGCACTTCAACCGTCTCGTCCAGCCGTGGTCGTGCACCGCGGCGCCCGTCCACGATCCGGAGACGCGGCGGCTCCTCGGCGTCATCGACGTCACGGGAGGACCCGAGGCCGTCACCCCGCAGGCGCAGTTGCTCGTGGATGCCACGGCCCGGGCCATCGAGAGCGAACTGCTCGTCACCCGATTGCGCGCGCAGCAGGCTCCTCCCCCCAAGCGCTCGACGCCGTCGCGGGCGCTGCTGCGCATCCTCGGCCGCGACCGTGCGCTGCTCGAGGCCGGCGGGTCGACGCTGGAGCTCAGCGCGCGCCACGCCGAGATCCTTCTGCTGCTCGCGGTGCACCGGGAGGGACTGTCGGCTGAGGCGCTGAGTGAGGCCGTCTACGGCCACGCGGCCGTCGAGACGCTCCGCCCCGAGATGGTGCGCCTGCGCCGCGCGCTGGTCCCGGTCGCGCCGCGTCTGGTGCCGGCATCCCGGCCCTACCGCCTCCCCGATGGTCTCGAGACGGACGCGCAGCACATGCTGTCGCTGCTCGACCGGGGGGCGCATCGCGTCGCGCTCGCCGCTTATGCCGGTCCGGTGCTGCCGGACTCGGAGGCGCCGGGAGTCGTCGAGGTGCGCGAGTCGGTGCGGTCGGCTCTGCGCGAAGCGCTGATGGCCGAGGCGGGCGTCGACGTGCTGCTGGCCTATGCCGAGACCCTGGAGGGCCGCGACGACGACGGGGTGCTCCGGTTGTGCCTGTCGATGCTGCCACCGCGGTCGCCGAAGCGAGCCGGTCTGGTCGCGCGGATCGAGCGGCTCGAACGCGCCTGAGGCGGGGCGCCGGCTTTCCACAGGCGACGCGCCGTGCGCGGGTCCGATGTCGGACCCCGTGGTTACAGTGAACATATGGACGAAAAAGCGCTCGACATCTTCTCGGCAGCCCGCGCCCGTCGCGACGTGGCGCGCATCCGCGAGGCGCTCGCCGAGGTCAAGGCCGGCGATGTCGCCCGGGTCATCGTCCGTTCGCCGCGGTACGGGCTCTACGCCCTCGAGGGCACGGTGCGCATCGGGGTCGGAGGTCAGCCGCTCGTGGGCGACGTGATCCTCGCGACGAGCTCCGAGATCCAGCGCATCGACCTGGGCATCGAGGCGCCGCAGCCGGCCCTCGACGCCGACGTCGTCGACCCGTCCACGCTCCCCCACGGCACACCCGTGCGTGTCACCTTCCTTACGCCCACCCACCAGACGTTCGCCCTCACCGGGCCGATCACCGCGGGCAACGACCGCTTCCTGCTCGTCGGCAGCTGGATCGTCGCCGACGACCGCACGATCGCTCCGCGCGTGCAGAGCATCGAGCGCCTCGACGACGTCGACCTGCACGAGGTCAACGTGCCGCCGCTGCGTTCGGTGCTGGCCGACGCCGACGCGTAAACCGTGCTCGCGCGAACGGATGCCGTCGCCCGAGGGTCGCGGCATCGTCGTTCTCGGGTGCGAGGTGAGGCTGGTCGCGTCCGGCGGCCTGTGCGGCGTCTCGGGTAGGCCCCGCTCCTCGACGGGCGGGTGCGGCGCGCGCCTGCGCCGGTCTCGGTGCGCCGTCAGCTGAGGCACCGCCACGCCGGTGCCGTGCCCGGTCGCCCGGCCCTGCCGTGTCGCCGCAACGCCGGAGCGGCGAGATCACACGTTCTCTCCGAGATCACACGCCGTTCGCGCGAATAGCTCGTGATCTCGCGCGGATCATGTGATCTCGGCGCGCCCCGCCCGCGCCCCGCGACCGGTGCAACCCGATGCAACCTCCCCGGGCGTACCGTCGGCGCATCGCCGCCCGAAGCCGTTGCGGCGACTCATGACCGTCGAAGGAGACACGCATGACCATCGTCGAAGAAGGCGTCTCGAGCGTCTACGCCGCACCCGGAACCCGCGGGGCCGTCGCCGAGTACCGCTCGCGGTACGGGCACTACATCGGCGGCGAATGGGTCGAACCGCACAGCGGCGAGTACTTCGAGAACATCACCCCCGTCACCGGCAAGCCGTTCTGCGAGGTCGGCCGCGGCGACGCGCACGACATCGACAGAGCAGTGGATGCCGCGTGGAAGGCGTTCGCGTCGTGGAAGAAGACCACGCCGGCCGAGCGCAGCGTCATCCTGAACAAGATCGCCGACCGGATCGAGGAGAACCTCGAGAAGATCGCCGTCGCTGAGACGTGGGAGAACGGCAAGCCGGTGCGCGAGACCCTCGCCGCCGACATCCCGTTGACCGTCGATCACTTCCGCTATTTCGCCGGCGTGCTGCGGGCGCAGGAGGGCTCGCTGAGCCAGCTCGACGAGAACACCGTGGCGTATCACTTCAACGAGCCGCTCGGCGTGGTCGGGCAGATCATCCCGTGGAACTTCCCCATTCTCATGGCGGCGTGGAAGCTCGCTCCGGCCCTCGCCGCGGGCAACTGCGTCGTGATCAAGCCCGCGGAGCAGACCCCGGCATCCCTCCTGTTCCTGTTCGACATCATCGGCGACCTGCTCCCGGCGGGCGTGGTCAACATCGTCAATGGGTTCGGCATCGAGGCGGGGGCACCGCTCGCGCAGCACAAGCGGATCCGAAAGATCGCGTTCACGGGTGAGACCACGACCGGGCGTCTGATCATGCAGTACGCGTCGCAGAACCTCATTCCGGTGACGCTCGAGCTCGGCGGCAAGAGCCCGAACGTCTTCTTCGAAGACGTCGCTCTGCGCAGCGACGACGTCTATTACGACAAGGCTCTCGAGGGCTTCACGATGTTCGCGCTCAACCAGGGCGAGGTCTGCACGTGCCCGTCGCGGTCGCTCATCCAGCGGTCGATCTACGACCAGTTCCTCGGCGACGGCCTCGAGCGCGTGAAGAAGGTCCGTCAGGGCAACCCGCTCGACCCCGAGACGATGATCGGCGCGCAGGCCTCGAACGACCAGCTCGAGAAGATCCTGTCGTACATCGACATCGGCAAGGCCGGCGGCGCGAAGCTGCTCACCGGCGGGGAGCGCGTCGACCTCGGTGACGACCTGTCGGGCGGCTACTACGTCGCGCCGACGGTGTTCGAGGGCACGAACGACATGCGCATCTTCCAGGAGGAGATCTTCGGTCCCGTGCTGTCGGTGACGTCGTTCGACGACTTCGACGACGCCATCTCGATCGCGAACGACACTCTCTACGGCCTCGGCGCCGGCGTGTGGAGCCGCAGCGGCGACACCGCGTACCGGGCGGGCCGCGCGATCGAGGCCGGACGCGTCTGGACGAACACCTACCACCAGTACCCCGCGCACGCCGCGTTCGGTGGGTACAAGCAGTCGGGCATCGGCCGCGAGAACCACCTCAAGATGCTCGATCACTACCAGCAGACGAAGAACCTGCTCGTGTCGTACGCCGAAGGCGCGATGGGCTTCTTCTGATCGGCCGAGTCGGGGTCGTGGCGGCGATCCCGACCCGTGTGACCCCCGGGTTCGCCCCGGGGGTCACACCCCTTTCCGGATTCGAAGGAGAAGAACGGATGCCAGACCTGTCCCGCGTGGACGTGACGGATGCCGCAGCCACGCTGCTGCGCGATCTGACGGCGAAGCACGGCCCGCTGATGTTCCATCAGTCCGGGGGCTGCTGCGACGGCAGCTCGCCGATGTGCTACCCGGTCGGCATGTTCCTCACCGGGCCCAGCGACGTGCTGCTGGGCACGGTCGACGTCGGCCTGGACGATCCGATCGAGGTCTACATGTCGGAGTCGCAGTTCGAGTACTGGAAGTTCACGCACCTGACCATCGACGTCGTGCCGGGCCGTGGCGCGGGGTTCTCGGTCGAGGGGCCGACGGGGATGCGATTCCTCATCCGATCGCGGATGCTGACGGAGGAGGAGGCGGTGGCGTTCGGGGTTCGTGCTGCTGCCGAATGATGACGCAGCGGCCAGATGAGCGGCTGCGGGCGCCGACCGAGCGCGGGACGGGGCACCCGGGTGTTTTCCCGGGTGCCCCGTCTCAGCCCTCTGTGCCACCGGGCGTTTTGCGCTCTCGTCGGTTGCGGTCTCTCAGCATGGCGGTCACGGCGTAGCCCAGACAGATGCCTGACGGTGCGAGGACGGCTTCGGGTGCGAGGGCCGCGGTGCTGAGACCCGCGAGGCACACGGCACTCGCGCTGCCCCACAGCGCGCGGGCACTTCTCAGCTCGAGCGCCGCACCCGAACCCACACCGACGAGGACCGAAAGCACGGTCACGACCGCGGGGACTCGGAGGAACTCAAGGATTTCGTGCACGGCTCAGCAGGACGTCTCTCGTTCGGGGGTCACCGACGTGACCTCGCCGCTCATGGAAGGTCGCAGACAGGATCACGTGAAGATTCGCATGTGCGCATAGTGATCGGCAACGAACTTCATCACCGGGACGCGTTGTCGCCCACATGGCCGACGATACAAGTTGGCCCGGAGGGTGACTTCGCTATGCGCTATGCCCTGCTGCCGACACATCTGATCGCGCGTCGTTCTCGCGATTCGGCCCGCCAGTCTCGTCGATCGTGCCGGGGAGGTGCACCGCCCGGGCGATGTCGCCGACAGGGCCGATATCGCCGCGTCGTGGGCGGACGGGAGTAGGCGAACGTCACCGGCAGCCGGGTGAAGACTGATCGTTGACGCATCCTCGTTCGTGCGGCTCTCAGTAGCCTGTGGTGCCTCCGGGCCCGTCGCCCGGCCCGCTTTCGAGTTCTCCGTGCGAGAGGTGGCAGATGAGGTTCAGCGCCGGACGTCTCATTCTCGTCGTGCTCTCCCCCGTCATCGCGGCCGGTTTCGTCGCGATCCTGCTGATGCTGCTGGCGGTTGTGGCCACCGAGATGGCGACCACCATCGACATCCCCTATCTCGTCACGTACACGGGGACGAAGGACCCGACCGGGGGCGGGCGGATTCTTGTCATCGATGGATCGTGGGCGGCCGCGACCGCGTTGACCGGCATCCTCACGTTCCCGCTCATCGCGCTGGCGTTGTTCTTGCCCGACTGAACGTCGTTCGGCTCGCGTCGCGCGCCGCGTGAGGGCTCCAGGCGACAGACTGGGCGGGTGCCCGCCGCGATCGACTACTCCCCGCTGACGCACCCCGTGCCCGCTCCGACGCGGACGAATGCCACCGCCCACGCGGTCAGTCGTCTCGCCGAGGTGAACGGGTGGGAGTACTGCACCCACGCCGTCGCGCAGCCCCTCCCGGGCGTCGTCTTCCGCGAACCGGACGGGCGGCCCCGCTCCTCGCAACGCTCCGTCAACATCGTGCGCATTCCCGGAAGCCCATCCATCGAGATCGGCGACAGCTTCTACGCCGAGATCGCCCAGGGGAATCAGTACACCCAGACGTGGGGGTATGCCGCCGTCGACCTGGGCGTCGACGCGCCGTCGCTCACCGTCGAGGCGCGGAGTAACCGTCGGCTCTCGCCCCTCCCCGCGACTCCCGCCGGCGCCGTGCCGGACGAGCGTCATCCCGGGGTGCTCGTCGAGGCCGCCCCGGGGTCGGAACAGGATGCCGACTCCCTCCTGACCACCGAGATCGTCGCCGCTCTCGGTGATGAGACCTACCCTCTGAATCTCGAGCTCGCGGGCCGCTGGCTGTTCCTGTACGCGCCGCGGTCGCTCTCCACCGACGATGCCGAGTCGTGGAGACACGTCCTCCATACGGTCGATCTCGTCGTGCGCCGGATGCGTGAGTGGCACCCGGCAGGTGCGCACTCGCCATCCGGCACCTCGAACAGGACGCACGCCCGGGAGGCACGCGACGCGAGGGTGAACGGGCGCCGCGTCGCCTGGCAGCTCAGCCTGCTGGCGGTCGCCATGGTGGGCGGAGCCGTCGCCGCGTTGGTCATCGGCGGACGCTGACGGCTCGCTACAGCCAGCCCCGCTCCACCGCCACCCGCACCGCGTCCGCCCGATTCCGCCCACCGGTCTTGCCGATCGCGCTCGAGAGGTGGTTCTTCACCGTCCCTTCCGACAGGTGCACCGTCCGCGCGATGTCGGCGATCGAGCCGCCGTCGCGTGCCGCGGCGAGCACGTCGGTCTCTCGCTCGGTGAGCGGGGAGTCCCCCTGCGCCAGCGAGTCGGCCGCCAGAGCCGGGTCGACCACGCGCAGGCCGAGAGAGACGCGTCGTACCGCATCCGCCAGCTCCGCCGCGGGGGTGTCCTTGACCACGAATCCGGACGCCCCCGCCTGCATGGCACGCGCCAGGTAGCCGGGGCGACCGAAGGTCGTGACGATGAGGGCGCGGCATCCGGGGACCTCCGAACGCAGGAGGGATGCGGCGGCGATGCCGTCGATGCCGGGCATCTCGATGTCGAGCAGGGCCACGTCGGCCTGGGAGGCGCGGGCGGCCTCGACCACGTCGTCGCCGCGGCCGACCTGGGCCACGACCTCGATGTCGTGCTCGAGCCCGAGCAGGGCGGCCAAGGCGCCGCGGACCAGAGCTTGGTCGTCGGCGATGAGGAGTCGGATCACCACGCCACCTTCAGTGTGAATCCGCCGAGGTCGCCGCGACCGACGGTCAGACGGGCGCCGGAGGTCTCCACGCGCTCGCGGAGGCCCGTCAACCCCGAGCCCGTGGATGCCGCGGGCGAGGGGCCGCAGCCGTCATCGGCGACCTCGATCGACCGGCCGTCGAGCCGCACGCGGCAGGCGGTGGCTCCGGAATGGCGGATGACGTTGGTCACGGCTTCCCGCACGACCCAACCGGCGAGTTCACGGCGGTCGGCGGGCACCTGCTCCGTCGTCCCGGGGAGGTCGGCGGAGACGCCGGCGCTCTCCAGAGCGGCACGGGCGGCCGCGAGCTCTCCGCTGATGCTCACACCGCGATACCCGTGGACCGTCGTGCGGACGTCGGAGAGCGCACCGCGCGCCAGTTGCTCGATCTGGGCGACCTCGTCGCGGGCGGCCGGGGAGCCGGCATCCAGCAGTCTTCCGGCCAGCTCCGCCTTCACCGTGATCACGGTGAGCGAGTGGCCGAGGATGTCGTGCACGTCGCGCGCGACGCGGCCGCGCTCGCGCTCGGCGGCGAGTTCGGCGATCTGCGCCTGGGCGGTGCGCAGCTTCTCGAGCGTGACGATGTTCTCGACGAACGAGAACATCATGAACGACACCGAGACGATCACGGCTGCATTGAGCCCGCTGAGGAAGGTGCCGTCGCCGGCGCCGAAGAAGAACGCGCCCGCGGCCAGCGCTGCGACGACGGGGAAGACGATCGACCGGCCCGCCCGCGAGACGGCGACGGCGACGCCGACGAACGTCCACATCCAGCGGATGTCGCCTCCGAGCCAGGGAAGGAGCGACAGGCTCAGCGCGAACAGGACCGCGGCGGGCGCCAGTCGGGCCAGGCGTCGCGGGGTGCGCCGGATCACCGGCACCGACACCAGGAAGACGCCGGCGAAGATCGCGATGATCACCGTACCGACGACATGCGCGAGCGTATCGGGCAGCTCCCACAGCGAGAGCAGGGTCGGGAACGTCCAGATCAGCGAGAGTCCTGCGCCGATGAACCATCCGCGATCGCTCGGACCGAAGCCCGGAGCGCGCAGGCGCCCCGGGCCGGTCGTCGAGCTCATGTCGTTCACGATAGAGCGACTCACGACCGCCGCGTGTCGCGGCGGAAGAAGTACACCGTGCCCGCGACGAACACCGCGAGCCACACGACCGCGTTGATGAGGGCACCCAGGTCGAAGGCGTCGCCCGTCAGTGGTGCGCGAGCCAGCACGCCGATGCCGTACACCGGCGTGAGTTTGCCGATGGTCTGCAGGAAGTCGGGCATCGTCGACAGCGGATAGAACAACCCGCCGAGGAACGACAGCAGCACCACCGCCAGGCTGGTGATCTGCGCCACGTTCTCGCCCGGCACCATGTACCCCACCATGAGTCCGAGCGTGGTGAACACCGCGCCGGCCAGAAGCCACCCCGCCACGCCCGTGACGACCCACTGCACCGCCGACAGTTCCACCCCGGCGAAGAATGCCACCACGTACGTCGCGACGACGGCGAGGAGTCCGAACACCATGCCCGCCAGCAGTTTCACGATCACGTTGATCAGGGGGTTCAAGGGCGTGAGGCGCAACTGCCGCGTCCACCCCTGAGCGCGCTCCACAGCGACCGCGGCGCCCGTCTGGGTCGCCGACATCATCGCTCCATACATGGCCATCGACACCATGATGTAGGCGGCCACCGACACTCCTCCGTCTGCGACCGGCGTCCCCCGCAGGGGCTCGTCGAGCATCTGGTAGCCGATGATGTAGAACATCAGCACGGGGAATGCGACGGTGAAGAACAGTGCACGCGGGTTGCGGAGCTTGCGCACGAGTTCGATGCGCAGGTAGGTGAGCGTGAAGCCGCCCAGGACGGGCGCGGAGCGGTCGAGGCTGATCGCGGTGGTCATTTGAGTGCTCCGTTCGCGGGGGCATCGACGGATGCCGGTGAGTCGATGGTCAGAGCGACGAAGACGCTCTCGAGGTTCTGGGCGCTGATCTCCAGATCGCGCGCGGCGGTGGCGGTGAGCAGGTGGCGCGCGACCACGTCGGAGTCGCGCGTGCGGATCGTCAGGCGCTCGCCCGACGTCTCGACGGAATCGACGCCGGGCAATGCCGACAGCGCCGCGAGGTCGGCATCCGGAAGTGACACCTGTACGACACGTCCCGACACGAGGTTCTTGATCTCCGCGGTCGTCCCGTCCGCGACGATCCGGCCGCGGCTCATCAGCACGATCCGGTCGGCGTACTCGTCGGCCTCTTCGAGGTAGTGCGTCGCGAACATCACGGTGCGGCCGCGGGCGGCATCCGCGCGGATCGCGCTCCAGAACGAGCGGCGCGCTTCGACGTCCATGCCGGTGGTCGGCTCATCGAGGATCAGCAGCGCGGGGTCGCTCACGAGCGCCATCGCGAAGCGCAGTCGCTGCTGCTCACCGCCCGAGCAGAGTCCGACGCGTCGGTTCGCCAGATTCCGGATGCCGGCCCGCTCGAGCGCTTCGTCGACCGGACGCTTCTCGGCGAACAGGCTCGCCGTGAGCTCGACCGTCTCGCGGACGGTGAGGTCTTTCAGAAGCCCGCCGGTCTGCAGCACGGCGGAGACGAGGCCCCGCGCGACAGCGCCGCGCGGGTTGTGGCCGAACACCTCGATCGAGCCCGAGTCGGGGCTCGTGAGGCCGAGGATCATGTCGATCGTGGTGGTCTTGCCGGCGCCGTTCGGGCCGAGGAATGCCACGATCTCGCCGGGCTGGACGCGCAGATCCACGCCGCGCACGGCGTGGACGGAGCCGAAGCTCTTGACGACGCCCCGCGCGTCGATCGCGGCGGGGCCGGTGGTTGAGGAGGTCATGTGTTCATGCTGTCGCCGACCCGGTCCGCGCACCCGGGGCGCCGGTCACGTCTCAGGGGTGACGTTCGTCATGGGTGGGGGTCGGCCGCGGATCGCGCATCGTCGTCGTCTCGGGCGAAGGTGGGCCACGGTCCGGGTGAGGCTGTGGACAACCGCCGCGCTCGTCGCGGCGTTCTGAGTACCTTGCGGGGGTGCGGAGCTTCACGGTCACCCCCGACAACCTCCGTCGCGCGGCTGGAAGCGTCGACGCGACGGTCCACCGCGCCGAGGGCGAGACGGTCATCGCCGATGCGCCTGACCTCGGTCATGGCGAACTGGGCACCGCGGTGGCCGACCTCATGCAGGCGATGACGGGCGGGTGGACGGAGGCGGTCGCGCAGGCCGACGACGTCGCATCCGGGCTGCGCGAATCCGCCGGTTTCTACGAGCGGTCGGATGAGAGCGCACAGGCGACCATCACAGCGCTGGCACGGCCGTCGTGAGCGGGCTGGGTTCGGCGTCCTTCCCCGAACAGCTCGTCCCGGGGTCCGTGGAGGCCGCCTATGAGGTCTCCCACGTCGCCCACCGATGTGAGAAGGTCGCCGATGAGGCGGGAACCGACCTCCGTCGGCACATCTCGATCGACGGCTGGACGGGCGAAGGAGCCGACTCCTACGCGGCGCGCATGAGCGCCGTCGCGCAGCGGTGGGTCGAGATCGGTCAGGGTGTGGCGACGATCGTCGAACCGATGCGGACGTACGCTCTCGCGCTGCGACGGGCGCAGGGGCTGGCCGCAGCCGCGATCGAAGCGTGGAGCTTCGCATCGACCTTGCCGGAGAATGCCGCCTCGGCGGCGCAGGCGTTCACCTCACTCGCACGCGGGTGGCCGGTGCTGATCACCGACCCGCGGCATCAGGGTCCGGCACCGGTGACGCGGACGGAGGGGCGTCGGCGAGCCGAGGCGATGCTCGCCGACGCACGCGCCGACGTGGCGGCAGCCGGCGAAGTCGCCGCTCAGGCTGTTCGCGCGGCGATCGAGAGGGTGCGGGCACGAGGTGATGTCTGGGCCTCCGTGGGGGTCGGTCTGGGGGTCGCGACCGTCACGACGGAACGCGTTCTCGACGTGCTCCAGTCCCTCGATGCGCGGGCGTTGACGGCATTGCTGCGAGTGCGCCCCGACCTCATCACCCGCTTGGAGCAGACGCCGCCGGAAGAGGTCGCGCCATGGTGGCGGCGGTTGACCGCCGAGCAACAGAACGTGCTGATCGCCGAGGCGTCCGGCGTCATCGGAAACCTCGGAGGTGTGGCGTACGCCGCGCGTGACCGCGCGAACCGCATCGTGCTCGCGCAAGCTCTGGAGGTGGCGCGGCACATCGCGCCGGATGGGTCGGATCAGGTGCGCGCGTTGGAGGCGCTGGAGAGAGCGTCGAGCGGCAACACGCTCGTTTCGCTGGTGCTGGATCAGCCGCCGTTGGCGCAGGTCGCGGTGGGGGATCTGGATACGGCGGGGTTCCTAAGCTTCGTCGTTCCCGGCATGAACACGACCGTCGAAAAGGACGTTGAGAGCTACGTGTACACCGCGGGCCAGCTGCGTATGGAGCAGGCGCAGGTTTCTGCGCAATCCATCGATCGGATCGCAGTGATCGCCTGGCTTGGCTACCACCCGCCCCTCAGTGACCCCCCTTTGCAGGCAGGCGAGGTGCTTTCGGACGAGCGCGCACATACCGGGGCTGCGTCACTCGCCGCTGACATTGTGTCGCTTCGCGCTAGTCGCGACTACGGGGGTGGCTTGCAAGCTGTCTCCGTCATCGGACATTCCTACGGGACTGATGTCAGCACCTTGGCTCTCCAGCAAGCCCGGGCAGATCATTTAGTTCTACTGGGCTCCGCAGGCGTCAGCGATCAGGTCCGCTCGGCTGCCGACCTCAATGTGCCCCCGGGACAAGTCTTCGCGTCGCAAGGCATGAAGGACGAATGGGCGCCAGTTGGGCAAGGATTGTCCTTCAGGTCGGACCCGACCAACGCCACCTTCGGTGCGCATACCTTCGGGTCGGAGCGGGCCACCATAGATGGGGTCCGACTCGATGGCATCACCAACCACGGCCCGACGGGCGGCGGGGCATCTGGACTCAGTTATCTCGACCCCGGCACCTCGTCGTTCCGCTGCACCGCGATGGCTTCGATGGGTCGTGGCAACGATATCGCCGCGGAGGGCGACGCCCTCCAGCGTCAGATTGCATCCGGCGGGGTCTTCAGCCGTTATCGCATCGATGTCCGTCCGCTACAGGAGAAGAATGATTAAGCAGGTCGCCGCTCTCTCCGCCCTCATGGCCGCGGGCGTGTTAGCCGCGTGCGCCCCCGTCCCCGAGGCATCGCGGGCCACGGAACAGTCGGTTGACGCTGTCTCTGATCGGGCCGAGAGTATTCTCGCGATCACCCAGCGGGTGATCGGAGACGACGACTGGACGGTTGAAACTGCGTGGTCTCCCTGCGCAGAAGATGGTGGACGGTTTGTGCGTCACACTCTTTGGGCGGAGAGCGCCGCCGTCATCGACGGTGACAGGATGGATCTGGCGCAAGAGGTCGCGGAAAGCTGGAAACCACTCGGTCTTGCCGCGCGAGCCGAGAATGCTCCAGATACACCCGACAACGTCGTGGTTTCGGACCCTCCGTTCCTTTACGGAACCGATGAGAACGGCGAATTGACGCGTCTGCAGATTGGCCCGACTTTCACTTCACTGCAAGTTTCGAGTGCGTGCGTGCCCGGCAACGTTCTTGAGTTGAACTCCCGAACCTCTAGTCCGTGACGCGGGATCGAAGCCCTACGCCCAGTCCACTGCTCAGCTGCTCGCAGCATCTCAGCCTCGGTTAGCCCACCTTCGTCGCCCTGATCGTGTAGCTCAGCGGCATCACGGAAGGCTGTTCCGACAACGCGTATTCGCCGTCGGCGCGCAGGGTCATCCGACCGGGCAGCGCTTCCCAGGGCACACTGTCGTGCTCAATCAGGGCGTCGATGCGCAGGCCGTGCGAGAGCAGGGCGGTGACTATCTCACCGAGCCCGCGATTCCACTCGTACGTGCGCGTCGACGTGAGCGGCGCCGAGACCTCGACGTAGGTGCTGTCGTCGTCCCACTCGAGCGGAACGGGTTGCTCGAAGTACGGGAACGCCAGGGTCAGGCCCGGCAGGGTCTCGTTCATCGACCACAGCACGGGGTGCCCCTCGCGGATGTGCAGGGTTCCGCCCGGCGTCAGAAGATCCGCCACGACGCCCGCCCACTCATCGATGGACGGTAGCCAGCACAGTGCTCCGATCCCGGTGTAGACGAGATCGAACGCGCCGCGCGGGAGCACCTCGGACGCCTTCCGCACATCCGACTGGACGAACTCGACGTCGGCGCCGGCTTCATCGGCCAGCCTGCGGGCCTCGGTCACCGCGTTCTCGGAGAAATCGAGACCGGTCACCCGGGCGCCCAGCCTGGCGAGGGACAGGGTGTCGGTGCCGATGTGGCACTGCAGGTGCACCGTGCGCTTGCCGGCGATGTCTCCCAGCAGGGGTGCGTCGAAGCGGACGACGTCGGACAGGGCCTCGGCATCGTCCACGTATCGCTGGACGCCGTAGCCCGAACCGTCTCGGGCGGCATGCAGGGTGGCGCGCTCATCCCAGTTGGCGCGGTTGGCGTCGATGAAGTCAGAAGTCATGGCATCCCTTCGGCGGACTTCGAGCCTAGGGACAAGCGTCGACGGTGTCGCCTCGTGACGGCGGGAGAGCGCGATGTCGGAGCCTCGCGTTAGCCTGGCCGCATGTCGGGCAAGGTCTATGTCATCCACGAGAATCCTCAGTGGATCCCGCCGTTCGCTGCGGCGTTCGAAGCCGAGGGCGTGCCGTTCGAGGAGTGGATGCTCACCGACGGGTCGATCGACCTGGCCGTCGAGCCGCCAGAGGGCATCTTCTGGTCGCGCCTGAGCGCCTCCGCGCACACGCGCGACCACGCCCACAGCAAGGAGTTCGGGCGCGCCGTCCTGCGGTGGCTCTCGTCGTGGGGACGAACAGTCATAAACGGCGCAGATGTGCTCGAACTGGAGGTCAGCAAGGTCGCGCAGCACGCGGCGCTGAGGCACGCGGGTATCGACGTCCCGCGCACGGTCGCGGTCTTCGGCATCGACGACCTCGTCAGCCAGGCCGAGCAGTTCGGCGCCCCGTTCATCAGCAAGCACAACCAAGGCGGCAAGGGTCTCGGCGTGCGGCGGTGGGAGACGGTCGACGAGTTCGCGGAGTGGGTCGGCAGCCCCGACTTCGAGCCCTCCCCCGACGGGATCACGCTCCTGCAGGAGCTCCTGGTCGCCGCGTCGCCATTCATCACCCGGGCGGAGTTCGTGGCGGGTGAGTTCGTCTACGCCGTTCGCGTCGACACCAGCACCGGCAGCTTCGAGTTGTGCCCCGCCGAGGCGTGCGCCGTCCCCGGCGCAGACGGAGTGGAGCCGGAACCCCTTTTCCGCCGTCGCGACGATGTCGACCCTGTGCTCATCGACCGCTACCTCGCCTTCCTCGCAGCAGAGGGAGTGGGCATCGCCGGCATCGAGTTCATCGAGACCCGCGATGGTCGCACCGTGACCTACGACGTCAACACCAACACGAACTACAACCCTGACGTCGAGGCCACCGCTCCCCGCTCGGGCCCTCGCGAGATCGCCCGTTGGCTCGGCTCTCTGCTCCCGAAGGAAGCGGTCGGTCTGCGTGGCTGAACCGGCTGCTCCTCACACCGACTGGACGGGATTCGGGTTCGCGACCCGCCAAGTCCACGCCGGCGAAGAAGAAGACCTGACGCACGGATCGCGGATCACCCCCGTGCACCTGTCGGCGGCATACCGGTTCCGGTCGTTCCAGGAGGCCACCGACCGGTTCGGAGCGGTCGACCTCGGCCACCTGTACTCCCGCAACGCCAACCCCACCAATCAGGTGGCCGAACGGCGTCTCGCCTCGCTCGAGGGCGGGTCCGGGGCGCTCGTCGTGGGATCCGGACAGGCGGCCATCTCGATGGCGCTCCTCGGTCTCGCGGGCAGCGGCGAGCACATCGTGTCCACGGCGAGCATCTACAGCGGCACGCGCGTGCTCTTCGACCGCACGTTCGCGCGTCTCGGCGTCACTGTCGAGTACGTCTGGAACCCCGGTGACGACGCGGAGTGGGACGCCCTCATCCGACCCGAGACGAAGGCGATCTTCACCGAGACCCTCCCGAACCCGAAGAACGACGTGGTCGACATCGACGCCGTCGCGCGGGTGGCGCGCCGCCACGGCATCCCCCTCGTGGTCGACAACACCATCGCGACGCCGTTCCTCATCCGGCCGATCGAGCACGGCGCCCACGTCGTCGTGCACTCCGCGACGAAGTTCCTCTCGGGGCACGGTGCCAATCTCGCCGGCGCTGTCGTCGATGGGGGAACGTTCGACTGGGCGGCATCCGATCGCTCCTACCCGGCGCTCACCGAGACGCCCGTGGCCACGCATCCGTCGTTCGTCGAGGCCTTCGGTGCGCGCGCCTTCGAACTGTCGCTGCGATTCGGAATCGCCAACGACACCGGACCGGCGCTGTCGCCGCTGAACGGCTTCCTCCTGCAACAGGGCATGGAGACCCTGTCGATTCGCATGCGTCAGCACCTCGCGAGCGCCCGCACCATCGCCGAATGGCTCGATCAGCACGAAGCGGTGGAGAGCGTTGACTACGCCGGTCTCCCCTCGCATCCACAGCACGCGCTCGCACAGCGGGACTACGACGGCCTGTCGGGCTCGGTCTTCTCCTTCACCGTGGCAGGCGGCCGCGCCGCCGCGGAGCGCTTCTTCGACGCTCTCCGCCTGTTCAGCCGCATGACGAACATCGGCGACACGCGTTCCATGGCGCTGCATCCCGCGACCACCACGCACCTCGGCTTCACGCAGGAGACGCGCGACCGCCTCGGCATCGGTGACGGCCTCATCCGCCTGTCGATCGGCCTCGAGGATGCCGACGATCTCATCGCCGATCTCGAGCACGCGCTGCGCGCAGCGCACTGAGCGCAGCGCACTGAGCGCAGCGCACTGAGGTCACGCGTCGCGCTGCGCCTCCAAGCGCCGCACGCGCGGGATGACCTCTTCCGCGAAGCGCTGCAACTCGGGCAGGTGCGGCGAGAACTGCAGCAGCAGCGTCGAGACACCCACGTTCGCGAACTGCACGATGCGCTCGGCGACCTGGTCGGGCGTTCCGACGAGGTTGGGGCGGAGGCCGCGGTTCGACACCGAGTACTCCTTGAGGTCGACCTGGGTGTCGAGCTTCGACTTGCTCACGAAGTCCTGGTAAGACCCGTATGCCGCTCCCCCGCGCACGTCGGTGATGCGGTCGATCTCGGCCTGCGCCTCGTCCTCCGTAGCGCGCACGACCGCATAGGCGGCCATCCCGAACGCCTCGAATGGCGTGGCCCCCGCCTCCGCGCGGCGGCGGCGCATGTCGGCGACCTTGACCTCGAGCTCGTCGAGCGTGCCGCCGTGCGTCAGATACGCGTCGGCGAAGCGCGTGATCGCCGTACGGCCCGCCTCGCTCTCGCCGCCGGCGTACAACCGCGGCACGACCCGCGGCTTCGGCTCGGTGTACGTGCCCTCGGTGCGGTAGTACTCGCCCTCGTACGCGAACGGCGTCTGCGACCACAGGCCGCGCAGCACTTCGACCCATTCGATGGTCCGCGCGTACCGATCGTCGTGCGCGCTGAAGAGACCGTCGTACTGCTTGGCCTCCTCGGCCCACCACGCCGAGACGACGTTCAACGTGAATCGGCCGCCGCTGATCTCGTCGATCGTGGCAGCCTGCTTCGCGGTGTGAAACGGGTTGTGAAAACCGGGGCGCACGGCGGTCATGAGCTCGAGGGTCGACGTCACCGCGGCGAGTCCCGCCGTCACCGCCCACGCATCGAGCGACGGCGCCTCGACGCCCTTGATGTCGTTCAGGTTGAGCTCGGGGATGAGGGTCAGATCGAAACCGCCCTCCTCGGCGGCGCGGGCGATCTCGGCGATGTGAGCGAAGGAGACGGGCGTCTGCTCGTCGTCGACGTTGCGCAACCACCCGCCGAAGATCGGGGTCCAGTAGCCGAAATGCACGCGCTGGGGGGAGGTCATGGCATCCATCCTGACCCGGTCGACGTCGTGTGTCGTCACGCGAGGAAACGGTCCGTCACACACCGTTGCCGGATGTCGACGGCGGTGCGACGGTAGCCGGGTTCTGATCCGCGAGGAGGACCCCGTGACCGATCCCACTCCCACCCACGAGCCGCTGAAGTTCGCCTACTGGGTGCCCAACGTCAGCGGCGGGCTGGTCATCAGCTCGGTCGAGCAGCGCACCGACTGGGGCTACGACTACAACGTCGAACTGGCGCGCACGGCGGAGCGCGTCGGCTTCGAGTACGCGCTGAGCCAGGTGCGCTACGCCTCGAGCTACGGGGCGGCACAGCAGCACGAGTCCACCTCGATCAGCCTCGCCCTGCTGCTGGCCACCGAGAAGCTGAAGGTGATCTCGGCGATACACCCCGGGATCTGGCATCCGGCGGTGTTGGCGAAGTTCATCAACACGGCCGATCAGTTCTCGCACGGACGCGCGGCGGTCAACGTCGTCAGCGGCTGGTTCAAGGACGAATACACCGATCTGGGGCTCGAGTGGCTCGAGCACGACGAGCGGTACGAGCGCGCGGCCGAGTTCATCCAGGTGCTGCGGGGGCTGTGGACGCAGGAGACCTTCTCGTTCCACGGGAAGTACTACGACATCACCGACTTCACGCTGCGTCCGTTCCCGTACGAGGTGCCGGGGCGTCCGCATCCCGAGATCTTCCAGGGCGGCAACTCGACAGCTGCCCGCTTCAACGGCGGGGCGTTCTCGGACTGGTACTTCTCGAACGGCAAGGACTTCGACGGCTTCACCGAGCAGTACGACGACGTCACCCGTGTCGCCGCGGAGCACGGTCGTCGCACGCGGTTCGGGCTGAACGGCTTCGTCATCCAGCGCGACAGCCGGTCCGAGGCCGAGGCGCAGCTGCGCGAAATCATCGCGCACGCCGATGAAGGGGCCGTCAAGGGCTTCCGCCGCAGCGTCCAGGAGGCGGGGAACGCGACGACGGACAAGAAGGGCATGTGGGCGGACTCGTCGTTCGAAGATCTGGTGCAGTACAACGACGGCTTCCGTACGCAGCTCTTCGGCGACGCCGAACAGATCGCGGAGCGCATCATCGCCTACAAGAAGCGCGGAGTCGACCTGTTCCTCCTCGGCTTCTTGCACTTCCAGGAAGAGCTCGAGCGCTTCGGTGAGACGGTCATCCCGATCGTGCGGGAGCTCGAGGCGGATCTCGCCCGCACCGGCGACCCGATCGAGGTCGCCGCGCGCTGAGAAGGGCGTGGGAGTCGTCGCCCACCCGCCTGCTCCCCCGGCACTCGTCCTAGCCTGGACGTCGACGACATTCCGCGCCGGGAATGAGTGGGAGAGGATGACGGGATGACGGGTGCACGGCTCGGTTTCTTCACCCGGCTGCTGGATGCCGGTACCGACGGGGAGCGATATCGCACCGGGCTCGCGCAGGTGCGCGCCGCCGAAGAGCACGGGTTCGCCTCCGCGTGGGTTGCGCAGCACCACTTCGACCGGGATGAGGGCGGGCTGCCGTCCCCGTTCCCCTTCCTCGCGGCGGCTGCGGTGCAAACCGAGCGCATCGCCCTCGGCACCGGGATCGTCACCCTGCCCCTCGACGATCCGGTGCGGGTGGCGGAGGACGCCGCCGTCGTCGATGCCTTGAGCGGGGGTCGCGTCCAGCTCGGCATCGGTACGGGCGGAACCCCGTCATCGTTCGCCGCGTTCGAGCGTTCCTCCGACGACCGACGCGAGATCCAGGCCGCTCACCTGGCGGTGCTGCGGGATGCGTTCGCCGGGCGCGGCATCCGCGGGACGGAGCTGCTCCTGAACCCCGCCGCACCGCATCTCGGCGGGCGGCTCTGGCAGGCGACGTTCTCCGTCGAGGGAGGCCGCCGTGCGGGACTTGCGGGCGACGGTCTGCTGCTGTCCCGCACGCAACCGCGTGACGACCGGCAGACGCTCCACGAGGTGCAGGTCCCGATCGTCGAGGCGTATCTCGCCGCTCTGCCCGACGGTGTGCCGCCGCGCATCCTCGCCTCGCGAACAGCGGTGGTGGTGGCTGCCGACCACCTCGACGAGGCGTGGAGCGCGGCCGAGCACGGTGTTCGGCGCTTGACGCGTACATTCCTCAAGAGGAATGCGGACGGAGACCTCCGTGACCTCGCACGCCTGACCGACACGCACCTGGGGACGGTCGATCAGGTTGTGGCGTCTCTCTCCGCGGACCGGACCCTCGCGTTCGCGACCGATGTGGCGTTCCAAGTGCACTCCGTCGACCCGACGCCCGCGATCACCCTCCGCTCGATCGAGTTGCTCGCGACGGAGGTCGCGCCGCGGCTGGGACTGCGGACGGGAGCGGAGGCCGCTGCGGAGCTCCGCGAGGTGGGAACGCCGTCCATCTCGTCCTGACCCGGGCGTCACCCTCGGCCCGCGAGCATCGCCGCCGCCCGCGCCGTCTGCTCGCGCAGCGCGTCGGCCAGGGCCACGACGGCGGGGATCCGCAGGGAGTCGGCGCGCACGATCATCCAGTACGGCAGGCTCTCGCTCACCTCCTCGGGGAGCAACCGCTCGAGATCGTCGTGCCGGTCGGCCGTGAAGCACGGCAGCAGCCCGATCCCGGCACCCGCGCGCGTCGCCTCGACCTGCACGAGCACGTTGGTCGAGCTCAGGCCGTCGCGCATGTGCGGCACGACGCGCCGCGGCAGATCGAGGGCTTCGACCTGCAGCATTGCGTCGACGAAGTACACGAGCCGATGCTGCTCGAGATCTTCCATGCGCGCGGGTCGACCGGCCCGGGCGAGGTAAGCAGAGGACGCGTACAGACCGAGCGTGTAGCGCCCGAGCTCGACGGCGTGCCCCCGCGACGACTGCGGCTCCCCCACCACCACTTCGACGTCGAGCCCGGGGTGCAGGGCTGCCCGTCGCTGCGCCGTGACGATCTCGACCGAGAGCTCGGGATGCCGTTCTCTCAGAGCCGCGACCGCGGGAGCCGCGATGTAGGCGCTGAAGCCGTCGGTGGCCGACATCCGTACGACGCCGGACACGGGGTCGGGTTCGACTCCCCCGCCGGCGAGGTGCGACATCGCCGCCTCGATGCGACCCGCCGTCTCGACCGCGTGATGTCCGAGGGGCGTCAGCGCCCACCCGCGGCCGGATGCCGACACGACCCGGCCGCCGAGGGCGTCTTCGAGCGCCGAGATCCGTCGCGCGACGGTCGTGTGGTCGACGCCGCGAAGCTGTGCCGCGGCCGTGTAGCGCCCGGTACGCGCGACCGCGAGGAGCGTCAGGAGGTCGTCGGCGCGGACGGTCGTGGCATCCATGTGTGCAATTGTGCACACACCGTCCGCAGGACTGGGCATTGCCGCAACGCACGGGTCGCCGCAGACTCGACGGCGGATGTCACCGTCGACACCGAAGGAGCCCGCATGGAACCCCCCCAGTCCGTGGCGCAGCGCAGCGCCTCCCCCGGAACCTCCACCGGAAAGATCAAGAGGGTCGTCGCCGCGTCGATGGCCGGCACGGTCGTCGAGTGGTACGAGTTCTTCCTCTACGCCACGGCTGCGAGCCTGGTGTTCGGCACGTTCTTCTTCCCGTCGTCGGGCTCCCCGCTCGACGGGATCATCGCCGCCTTCGTCACCTACGCCGTCGGGTTCGTCGCTCGCCCCTTGGGGGGTATCGTCTTCGGACAGATCGGTGACCGCTTCGGACGCAAGCCCACCCTCCAGGCGACGATCATCATCGTCGGCGCGGCGACCTTCCTGATGGGCTGCCTGCCCGGCTTCGCCTCGGTGGGCTACTGGGCGCCCGCCATGCTCGTGGCCCTGCGGTTCATCCAGGGCTTCGCGGTCGGCGGCGAGTGGGGCGGTGCCGTCCTGCTGGTCGCGGAGCAGAGCCCGAACCGCTCCCGTGCGTTCTGGGCGAGCTGGCCGCAGGCGGCCGTCCCGGTCGGAAACCTCCTCGCGACCACCGTGCTGCTGGTGATGTCGTTCATCCTCTCCCCCGCCGCGTTCCTCGACTGGGGCTGGCGCGTCGCGTTCTGGCTGTCGGCGGTGATCGTGCTGGTCGGCTTCTACATCCGCACCCACGTCGAGGAGGCCCCGATCTTCCTCGAGGCCAAGAAGCAGGTGCAGCAGGAGAAGGCCACCTCGTTCGGCGTCGTGGAGGTGCTGAGCCGCTACCCGAAGGGCGTCATCCAGGCCATGGGCGTGCGCTTCGCGGAGAACATCGTCTACTACATCGTCGTCAGCTTCTCGATCGTGTATCTGAAGGTCGTGCACTCCTACGACACGAGCCAGCTGTTGCTCGCGCTCCTGATCGCGCACGTCATCCATTTCGCCGTCATCCCCCCGATCGGGCGTCTCGCCGACCGCATCGGGCGCAAGCCCGTGTACCTCACCGGCGCGATCCTCAGCGCGACCTGGGCGTTCTTCGCCTTCCCGATGTTCGACACGCTGAACCCCGTCGTCATCGTCGCCGCGGTGGCCCTGGGCCTGGTCTTCCACGCCGGAATGTATGCGCCGCAGCCGGCGGTCATGGCCGAGCTGTTCCCGACGCGCATGCGCTACTCGGGTGTTTCGCTCGGGGCTCAGGTGACGGCCATCCTGGCCGGTTCGCTCGCACCGATCCTCGCGACGCAGTGGCTGCGCGACTTCGGTTCGTGGCTGCCCATCGCGCTGTACATCGTCGCGGCCTGCGTGCTGACCTCGATCGCCGTACTGTCGCTGAAGGAGACGCGCGGCATCTCGCTGCGCGACATCGACGCCGCCGACGCCGCGCGGGGGAAGTGAGCACCATGACCATCGACCTCAGCGGACGTCGCGCCCTCGTCACCGGTGGTGCCGGCGGCATCGGGGCGGCGATCGCGCGGGCGTTCGCCGAGGCCGGCGCCGAGGTGACGGTCGCCGATCTCCACGTCGAAGGGGCCCAAGCCCTCGCCGACGAGATCGGCGGCCGCGCCTGGGGGGTCGACCTGTCGGACACGGCGGCGTTGGCCGATCTGAAGCTCGACGTCGACATCCTCGTGAACAATGCCGGCATCCAGCACGTGAGTCCCATCGAGGACTTCGCGCCGGAGAAGTTCTCCTTCATGCTGCGTCTCATGCTGGAGGCGCCGTTCCTGCTCATTCGCGCGGCGCTCCCCGCCATGTACGAACGCGGATACGGACGAGTGCTCAACGTGTCGAGCGTCCACGGTATACGCGCTTCGGCATATAAGTCGGCGTACGTCGCCGCCAAGCACGGCCTCGAGGGGCTTTCCAAGACGACCGCACTGGAGGGCGGTGCCCACGGCGTGACGAGCGTGTGCCTCGACCCCGGATACGTGCGTTCGCCGCTCGTGGAGAAGCAGTTGGCAGACCAGGCGCGGTCGCACGGCATCCCGGAGTCCGAGGTGCTCGAGACGGTCCTGCTGAAGGATGCCGCGGTCAAACGGCTCGTCGAGCCGGCCGAGGTCGCCTCCCTCGCCCTCTGGCTCGCGGGACCGGATGCCGCGATGGTCACCGGGACGAGCTACGTGATGGACGGGGGCTGGTCGGCGCACTGACGGCGATGACGCTGCGTCGGGAGCGCTCCCTCTCGAAGATCTTCGGGGCTGTGCGAGAGCGCGCCGGAAGAAATCCGACTTCTGTCGCGAGTTTCGGTAACGTTAAAAAACCTCGGAGTAGTTGGTGACAGGCCCGCCGAGGACAAAGATGTCCGAAGGATGGCGGCATTTGTCGCGATCGACACTTCACAGCAGAGGTAACGCAATGACACTGCACACCAGTGGTCGAGGCCGTCTCGGTCTCGCCCTCGGCGCTCTCGGCGCCTCGGCAATCGTCCTGGCCGGCTGCTCCGCCGGCGGGGGAGACAACGGCTCCGACAGCGGCTCGGGCGACCCGCTCGTGGTCGGCACGACCGACAAGATCAGCTCGATCGACCCGGCCGGCTCGTACGACAACGGCTCGTTCGCCGTGATGAACCAGGTCTACCCCTTCCTGCTCAACAGCCAGTACGGCACCTCGGACGTCACGCCCGACATCGCCGAGTCGGCGGAGTTCACCTCGCCGACCGAGTACACCGTGAAGCTGAAGTCGGGCCTGAAGTTCGCGAACGGCCACGACCTCACCTCGTCGGACGTGAAGTTCTCGTTCGACCGTCAGGTGACGATCGCCGACCCCAACGGCCCGTCCTCGTTGCTCGGCAACCTCGACAGCGTCGAGACGCCCGACGACACCACCGTCGTCTTCACCCTGAAGAACGGCAACGACCAGATCTGGCCGCAGATCCTGTCGAGCCCGGCAGCGCCCATCGTCGACGAAGAGGTCTTCTCGGCCGATGCGGTCACCCCCGACGACACCATCGTCGAGGCCAAGCCCTTCGCCGGTCAGTACACGATCGACTCGTACAAGCAGAACGAGCTCATCTCGTACGCGCCGTACGCCGACTACCAGGGCTCGCTGCCGAAGCCCGAGAACGGCGGCATCTCGGCGAAGTACTACGCCGACGCCTCCAACCTCAAGCTCGACGTGCAGTCCGGAGCGATCGACGTCGCGTTCCGCAGCCTGAGCGCGACCGACATCGCCGACCTGTCGTCGAACGACGCGGTCAAGATCGTCGACGGCCCCGGTGGAGAGATCCGCTACATCGTCTTCAACTTCGACACGATGCCCTTCGGTGCCACCACCCCCGAGGCCGATGCGGCCAAGTCCCTCGCCGTGCGTCAGGCGGCGGCCGACCTCATCGACCGTCAGGCCATCGCGACCGACGTCTACAAAGACACCTACTCGCCGCTGTACTCGTACGTGCCGCAGGGTGTCGCGGGAGCCAACGAGGCCCTGAAGGGTCTGTACGGCGACGGCAGCGGCATGCCCGACGCGGCGAAGGCGAAGGCGACGCTCGAGACCGCCGGTGTCTCGACGCCCGTCACGCTGAACCTGCAGTACAACGGCGATCACTACGGCCCCTCGTCGGGCGACGAGTACGCCGCGGTGAAGGCGCAGCTCGAGGAGGACGGTCTGTTCACCGTCAACCTCGCGCAGACCGAGTGGGTGCAGTACTCCAAGGACCGTACGGCCGACGTGTACCCCGCGTACCAGCTCGGCTGGTTCCCGGACTACTCGGATGCCGACAACTACCTGACCCCGTTCTTCTCGGCGGACAACTTCCTCGGCAACCACTACGACAACGCCGAGGTCCAGAAGCTGCTCGTCGAGGAGGCGACGCAGACCGACAAGGCCACGCGCGAGCAGCAGCTCGGCGAGATCCAGGACAAGGTGGCCGCCGACCTCTCGACGCTGCCGCTGCTCCAGGGCAAGCAGGTCGCGGTCGTGGGCTCCAGCGTGGAGGGCGCCGTCCTCGACGGATCCTTCAAGTTCCGCTACGCCCCGCTGCACAAGTAATCGATCGGCGGGTGCCCGGTCCCTCGGCGGACCGGGTGCCCGCCGCTTTCCGTCCCCCAGTTAGGTCCTCATGGCCACCGCCGTCGACGCCCCCGTCATCGCCGCGCCCGCCGCCCCCAAGGGCGGCGGACTCTGGCGCTACATCCTCGTCCGACTCGTCCTGATCATCCCCACCGTCTTCATCCTTGTGACCGTCGTCTTCCTGCTCATGCGGGTCACCGGCGACCCGATCACGGCCGCTCTCGGCGGGCGCCTCCCTCCCGAGCAGCTCGCGGAACGCATCGCCGCCGCCGGCTACGACCGCCCCCTCTACCAGCAGTACTTCGAGTACATCTGGGGCGTGCTGCGGGGCGATTTCGGCACCACGATCACCGACAACCGTCCGGTCATCGGCATCCTGCTGCAGTACGGCTCAGCCACCCTCGAGCTGGCCATCTACGCGCTCGTCGTGGCGCTGCTCATCGGTATCCCCTTCGGGCTCATCGCCGCGTACCGCCGCGACCGCTGGCAGGATGCCACGCTGCGCATCGGCGCGATCCTCGGCTACGCGACCCCCATCTTCTTCGTCGGTCTGCTCCTCAAGCTCGTCTTCGCGGTGTGGCTGAGCGTGCTGCCGGTCGCCGGCCGCGCCAACACTCGCACCGAGTTGAAGCTGTCCACTCTGGATGCCCCGAGCGGCATCTATCTGCTGGACGCGATCCGTCTCGGCGACGGTGCGGCGGTGGGCGACGTCCTGACCCACGCGATCCTTCCCGGTGTGGCCCTCGGCATCCTGACCGCGGGCATCTTCCTGCGGCTGGTGCGCACCAACGTCATCGGCACGTTGGGATCGCAGTACGTCACGTCGGCGCGTTCCCGCGGCGTGGGGGAGTACCGCCTCGTCACCAAGCACGCGTACCGTCCGGCCCTTATCCCCATCATCACGGTCATCGGCCTGCAGATCGCCCTGCTGCTCTCGGGTGCCGTGCTGACCGAGACGACCTTCGAGTGGAAGGGCCTGGGCTTCATGCTGAGCGAGTACCTGAAGGCCCGCGACTTCGTGGCCGTGCAGGGCATCGTCGTCATGATCGCCGTGCTGGTCGCTTTCACGAACTTCCTCGTCGACGTCATCGCGGCGATCATCGACCCGCGAGTGAGGTACTGACATGACGGATGCCACGACCTCCACGGCCCTGTCGGAGCGGAAGGTTCCGCTGCGCGACCGCCTGCCCGTCATCTCGCACCTGCGCCGCAGCGTCGGGCTCCAGCGCACGATGCTCGTGCTGGGCCTGGTCATCACGACGGTGTTCGTGATCATCGCGGTCTTCGCCCCCCTCCTCGCCCCCTACGGCTTCGCGCAGCAGGAGGCGGACGGGGTGAAGTTCGGCACGCAGCAGGCGCCGGATGCCATGAACCTCCTCGGCACGACCGTCGGCGGCTACGACGTGCTCTCGCGCGTGATCTGGGGCGCGCAGACGGCGCTGCTGGTGATCGTGTGCGCGATCGCGTTCTCGATCTTCCTCGGCATCTTCCTCGGCCTGGTCGGCGGCTACTTCGGTGGCTGGCTCGACCGCATCCTCGTGGTGCTGTGCGACGCGATCTACGCCTTCCCGTCGCTGCTGCTCGCGATCGTGATGTCGATCGCGATCACGAAGGGCCAGTCGACGCTGTGGGGTGGCATCCTGGCCACCGCCATCTCGATCACCGTGGTGTTCGTGCCGCAGTACTTCCGCGTCATCCGTGCCGAGGTGGTGCGGGTCAAGGCGGAGCCGTTCGTCGAGTCGGCCCGCGTCATCGGGGTGCCGACCGCGCGCATCCTGCTGCGCCACGTGCTCCGCAACGCGACGCGCTCGCTGCCGGTCGTCGTCACACTCAACGCCTCGGAGGCCCTGCTGACGCTCGCGGGACTGGGCTTCCTCGGCTTCGGCATCGAGGCCACCGCCGCCGCCGAGTGGGGCTACGACCTCAACCGCTCGGTCAGCGACGTCACCAGCGGCATCTGGTGGACGGCCATCCCGCCGGGCATCGCGATCGTGCTCGCCGTGCTCGGCATCACCCTCGTCGGCGAGAGCCTGAACGACCTCAGCGACCCGCGCCTGCGCACGCGTCGCCGCGCCGGGCGGGCACCCGCACCGGTCACGGCCGTCGACCCGTCCGCGGCTCCGGCCGACGCATCGACCACCGCCCCCGCCGGGACCCCGGCCCCGACCACCGACGGGAGCCCCTCATGACCGGCACCGCGGCATCCATCGCCCGCATCGACGACCTGCGCGTCACCTTCGCCACCGACGGCGCCCCCGTCGCCGCCATCAATGGCATCTCGCTCGAGGCGCGCGCCGGCGAGGTGCTCGCGATCGTCGGCGAATCGGGCTCGGGCAAGACCGTGACCGCGAACACGCTGCTCGGTCTGCTTCCCGAGACCGCGACGCTGTCGGGCGCCGTGATCGTGCGCGGGCGCGACGGCGGAGAGACCGACATCGTCCACGCCACCGGGGCGCAACTGCGCGAGATGCGCGGGCGCGACGCGGCGATGGTGTTCCAGGAGCCCTCCACCGCGTTGAACCCGGTGTACACCGTCGGATGGCAGATCGCCGAGGGACTGCGGGCGCACGAAAAGCTCTCGAACGCCGAGGCGAAGGCCAAGGCGGTCGACATCCTGCGCCGTGTCGGCATCCCCGACCCCGAGAAGCGCGTCGACGACTATCCGCACCAGTTCTCGGGCGGCCAGAAGCAGCGCGTCGTGATCGCGATGGCCCTGGTCCTGGATGCCGGGCTGATCATCGCCGACGAGCCCACCACCGCACTCGACGTCACCGTTCAGGCCGAGATCCTCGACCTGCTGCGCACGTGCCGCGACGAGTTCGGGGCGACGATCGTGCTCATCACGCACAACATGGGCGTGGTCGCCGACCTCGCGGACCGCGTGATCGTGATGTACCGCGGCGACATCGTCGAGCAGGCTCCGGTCCGTGAGCTGTTCGCCGCCCCGCAGCAGGAATACACCCGCGACCTGCTCGCCGCGGTGCCGCACGTGGGCCGGGGGAAAAGCTCCCGGCAGTCGCTGGAGACGCCCGCCCCCACCGCGCCGCCGGAGGGCAGCCTCGTCGTGGCCGAGAAGGTCGAGATCGGTTACCCCGGACGCTTCGGTTCCGCCGGCGTGGTCGCCGTGAAGGGCGTGGACTTCTGGATCGGCCCCGGCGAAGTGCTGGGCCTCGTGGGCGAGTCCGGTTCGGGCAAGACCACGATCGGTCGCGCGATGGTGGGGCTGACGTCAGTGGTCGGCGGGTCGCTCAAGGTGCTCGGCACCGAGATGCGAGGGGCCAAGCCCCGGCACCTGGCCAAGACGCGCCCCGACATCGGATTCGTCTTCCAGGACCCGGCGACGAGCTTCAACCCGCTGCTCACCATCGCGGAGTGCATCGCCGAACCGCTCGTCGTGCACAAGCGCGCCGGCGGCGCCCGGGCCGCGCGACAGCGCGTGGACGAGTTGCTCGACGCGGTGCAGCTGCCACGGGCGTTCGGCGACCGCTACCCGCACGAGCTGTCGGGCGGTCAGCGTCAGCGCGCGTCGCTGGCTCGCGCCCTCGCGCTGGATCCGAAGCTGCTCATCGCCGACGAGCCGACCTCCGCGCTCGACGTGTCGGTGCAGGCGCGCGTGCTGGAGCTGTTCGCGCAGCTGCAGGCCGAGTTCGGCTTCGCATGCCTGTTCATCAGTCACGACCTCGCCGTCGTCGACGAGGTGGCCGATCGCGTGATCGTCCTGCGCCAGGGCGTCATCCGCGAGCAGGGCACGACAGTGCAGGTGCTCACCCAGCCGCGCGACGACTACACGAAGCGGCTGTTGGCGTCGCTGCCCGTGCCCGACCCGGTCGAGCAGGAGGCGCGCCGCGAGCTCTGGCGCACCACGCGGGGGGCCTGAGGCGCGTCCTTCCGCGTCCGCGCGTCGGGCGCGGGCTCCGGCGGGGCCGGGAGCTCCGCCGCGAGCCTCCGCGGCGCCGAACACCCGTGCATGGGCGCGACGAAGCGAGCCTCAGCGGGGCCGCACACCCGTACGGAGGCGCGACGACGCGAGCCTCACCGGCACCTGGTGGGGCGCGCAGCCGCCCGTCTCACCGGATGAAGACGTCGGCGAACACCGTCAGCAACCACCAGCCGACGCCGATCACGACGAACACCCCGGTGACCCAGGAGAACCCGCGGCGCAGGCGTCGGCCCTGCCGGGCGACTCCGGTAGGGGGCGGCGTGAGAAGGGGCAGCGCCTGCGCCGGGGCCCCGGATGCCGCGGCGCCGACCGCGTGCGACGTGGACGGCTTTTCGGCGACCAGGCGTTCGTCGCGCCAGCGCGCCCACTGCGCGAGCTTCTCGTCGATCGCCGCGACCGTGGTCAGCAGCCACCGCCAGGTCGCGGGGTCGAGAGTCGACAGGTCGCGGCGGGAGTAGAGGAACAGCCAGTCGTCGACGATCTCGACGTCGAGGGCGGCAGCGCTGTCGATGAACCGCGCCATGACGTCGGGCGTGAAGAGATACAGGGCGTCGCGCTCGTACCCCTCGGGGCAGTAGAGGGCGAAATGCCGGTCGAAGTCGCCCTCGAGACTCAACCTCTGGCCGCGGCCGAAGGTGACCGGCAGGTTCGACGCGCCGAACAGCCCGTTGTTGCCCACGGCATCCAGGACGATATGGGGAAGCGGGGTGTCGAGGCGCACCGCGACGTAACCCCACCGGTGCGTCTGCTTGCTCTTTCCCGACCCCGTCTCGTACCGGTAATTGCCCACCTCGACGAATCGAGGGTCGCCGGATCGGAGCAGATCCCGGGATTCGCGGTCGTGACCGAGGGCGAAGATCATGCCCGGCAGCTCGGGATCGTCGAATCCCGGATGCCACGTCATCCCGTTCGCGCGGGCGAAGCGATCGAGTCGGTAGCGCCGTTCGGCCGCACCCCCGAAACCGCGCACGATCGCGCCGACGATGAACGAGGCCGCGATGAGGAAGAAGACGACGACCAGCAGCGGCAGCGGACCGGAGCTACCCCGGTCGAAGAGGGATGACGCGACGGCGGCGAAGACCGGGATGGCGATGAAGAGGAATGCCGCACCGACGATCGCGAACACGATGATCGGCACCACGGTGCCACTCAGCCGGCCCTCGCGACGCAGCTGCGCCGTGAAGGCCTGCGCTGCCTTGCGATCGACCGGCGCGGTCAGCGGCGTCGGATCGAACGTCGTGGCGTCTGTCATGTCGCACCCCCGTGTCAGACCCTAACGGGCGGCATCCGACCCCCGCGGGAGCCCGGGGCGGCTACTGGACGATCGCGAAGCGGGGCGGGTCCCACGCGGGCATCGACGAAAGGAGGTCGTCGAGCTTGTTCGACGTCCCCTGCATCGCCGACAGGAAGAGCTGGAGAGCCGAGATGCCGGCCATGCCGACACCGGCCACCGCCAGGACCGCGGACAGCGCGGCGCCGATGAGCCCGACGACGGCGCCGACCCCGGTGGGGGAGGAGAGCACCCCGCCGATCAGCGACAGGATGGCGGTGACCACACCGCCGATCGCCAGGACGGTGCCCCCGACGAGTCCGGCGAGGTTGAGGTAGAAGCTCTCGATGTCGTCGGCCTGGGTGCGCAGCACGCCGGCGACACCGCCGAGCTTGCCCGGGAGCACCCCCAGCGCCCGCACCTGGTCGTCGATGCCGTACTCGTAGACCTTGCTGGCCTTGCCGTCGTCCCAGCTCATGAGGCCGTCGAGCTGGTCCTTCTTGATCTGCAGGTTCTCGGCGGAGCCCGAGATGTCGCCGATCGTCGACGCCATGTTGCGCAGCCGGTCGGGGCTGCCGAGGTACGCGTTGCACACGCGGAGCACGGCGATCGTGTCGAGGCACTGCTCGAGGGCGTCGAGGGCGACGGAGATGATGATGTCGGCGACCTGGTCGACGAGGCCGTCGGGAACGAGGACGCCGAGGCCGTGCGCCTGCTCGTCCACCCATTTCTGCACCGCACGACGGATGCTCGCCGGAGCGGAGCTGATGGCGCCGCGGACTTTCGCCTCGGCATCGTCGAGTTGTCCGGCGATGACCTGACGGGTGAGGTCGACGTAGCTCACAGCCCCTCCAATTCCTTCTGGACGGCGTCGATCTCCGACTGCGCGTCACCCTCGGCCTTCATGTACTCGATCGAGGTGGTGAGCAGCGCGCGGGCGAAGCCCTCGAAGATCTCCTCCCCGGTGTGCAGATAGTCCGAGAGCAGCTGCACCGAGGTGCGGAACTTCGACAGCACTTCGGTCGAGCCCGGGGCCAGCGAGAAGTCGCTGGGAGAGTACGTCATGCCGTCGAGGTCGGTCCGCCACGCGGCCAGCTCGAGGCTCCACTTCTGCCAGTGGTCGTTGGCGTCGGACTGCAGGGCATCGGGATCGACATCAACCACGGGATTCTCCTTCGCTTTCCGAGAAGCGGTCGAACGAGTCCGAGGCGAGAGCGGCCTTGCGGCCGATCCGCAGGACCTCGTCGGCGATCACATCGACAGGGGTCTGCGTGAGCCAGGCCGGCGTTCCGTCGACGCCGAGGATCGCGCCGTACTGGGCCATGACCCGGAACTGGTGCAGGTCGTCGGCGACCGTGACGACTGGTCCGGTCTCGCCGCGGGCGGCCAGGGTGAGCAGGGCGTCGGCGGCCTCGAGGGGGAGAGGGGGGCCGCCCAGTCGAGCAGCGACGGCGGCATCGGAGAAGGCCGCCGTCACGGACTCGGCTGTGGCCCCCTCGGCGCGCTCGAGGGTGACGGCCGAGACGAGACCACGCTCATCGATCCGGATCGTCGCGTGTGCGTCTGCGGGCGGGGCGAGAGGGCTGAGAAGCTCGCGCACGCGTTCTTCGGCGGCTTCGAACTTCGGCGTCAGCTCCGCGATGCGCTCCTGCTGAGCGCGGAACAGCGAGAGGGCGTCCGGGGATGCCGCAGCGTCGGTGCTCACGACCAGATCCCTTCGACCGTCGACTGCGCAGCGGCGTACCGATCGGACGACGCCTGACCCGCGCGGGAGGCGTCGGCGACGATCCCGTTCAGGGCCCGCAGGCCTGCCGTCCACTTCTGCTGCGCCGTGCGGTAGGCCTCCATGGCTTCACCGCTCCACGCGGACTGCAGACGTGACGCTTCACTCTCGAGCTGCGCGAGGTGGGCCTGGATGCCATCCGCGGCGGAGCGGAGGTTCGAGGCGGTCTCGGAGATGAGCGCCGGATCGAACGACATTCGTGGACTCATTCCGCCGACGCTACCCAGCGCCGTCGGGCGGAAGGAAGGGGTTTGCGTTTTTCTCATCGCCGTCTCATGTGAGGCGGTGATCAGTCGCACGGTCAGCGAGCGAGGAAGAACACCAGCGGGACGAGCAGAAGGAGGAGTCCCAGGGCGAAGGTGCCGCCGACGATCGACAGCACGATGACCCAGGGGCTGCGACGCCGCAGCCTTCGGCCCACGGGTGCGACCCCGACGGGCGGGGCGGGGAGGGCCGGTGGCGCGGGGGCGGGGTCGGGAGCACCCCACACCGTGGAAGCGGGAGGCGTCCGCGCGGCGAGCGGTGGGCCCGCGGCCCCGGCCGCCATGCGGTCGTCGCGCCACCGGCCCCACTGCTCCAACTTGTCGAGCAGGGCCGCCACCACCGAGAACACCCACGCCCATCGCGCCGGATCGAGCGTGGAGAGCTCGGTGGGGGAGTACAGGAACAGCCAGTCGTCCACGATCTCGACCTCGAGCACGGCGGCGTTGTCGATGAAGCGCGCCATGACGTCGGGAGTGAAGAGATAGAGCGCGTCGCGCTCGTAGCCGGTCGGGCAGTACAAGCGGAAGTACCGGTCGAAATCTCCCTCGAGGCTGAGGTGCTGACCGCGCTCCCACAGCCCGAGCCGGACGCCGTTGCCCATCGCGTCGAGGACGATGTGCGGCAGGGGGACGTCGAGACGGATCGCGATGTATCCCCACCGCGAGGTCGTGGTGTTCTTGCCGTTGCTCACGGTGTACGAGTGATTGCCCACCTCGACGAAGCGCGGGTGAGACGAACGGACGAGGTCGGAGGCGGTGCGGTCGCCGCCGATCTGGAAGATCGCTCCGGGGAGGGCGGGCTCCGGCAGCGCCGCCACGTACTCCATGCCGACGTCGCGGGCGAAGCCGGCGATGCGCCACCGTCGATCCTCTTGCGCGCGCTGACCATGGCGGACGGCGAACAGCGCGGCCACGAGCGCCCCCAGGCCGAGGAGGAGGGGGATGGCGAAGACCAGGCCGAGGACGACGACGCCGTCGCCGATCGCGGCGCGGAAGATCGCCAGCAGCACGACGAGGAAGAGGCCTGCGCCACCGACGAGGGCGAACGCGAACACGTACGCGACGATCGCCACGGCGGTGTTGGCCGCGGGCAGACGCCCTTGCGTGCGCAGCCGGGCCGTGAAGGCGCGTGCCGCAGCCGTGTCGCCCGGCATCGTCAGCGCGCGGGCGTCGAACGGTCGGATCCCGGTCATGCGGCCCCCTGCCCTCGTCAGATGGTCCAGGCTATCCGTCTCCGATTCCCCGGGTGAGTCGGCATCCGATAGACTACGAAGGTTGCCCGGCGACGCCCATGCGCGTGTGAGCCCGCGGTGACGTGCAACACACCCTCCTGCTGCCGGGAAATGCCCGTCAGCCGTTCTAGTCCGAAGGAGGTGGGTTAGTGACGCACCAGTACGAACTCATGGTCATCTTCGATCCCGAGGTCGACGAGCGCCAGGTCGCTCCGAAGCTCGACGGATTCCTCAAGGTCATCACGGCCGATGGGGGAACCATCGACAAGATCGACATCTGGGGCCGCCGTCGTCTCGCCTACGAGATCCGCAAGAAGAACGAGGGCATCTACGCCGTCGTCAACTTCGTCGCGACCAGCGAGGCCACGAACGAGCTCGACCGTCAGCTGAAGCTGAACGAGCAGATCATGCGCACCAAGGTCCTGCGCGCCGAAGAAGCGATCGCCCAGGTCGCCGCCGAGGCCAAGCGCTCCGAGGAGAAGGCCGCCCGCAAGGCCGCCGCTCCCCGCAAGGTCGAGTCCGCCGAGAAGGCTGCGAAGTAACGACGATGGCCGGCGAAACCGTCATCACCGTCGTGGGCAACCTCACGGCCGACCCCGAGCTGCGCTACACGCAGAACGGGCTTCCCGTGGCGAACTTCACGATCGCGTCGACCCCCCGCACGTTCGACCGTCAGGCGAACGAGTGGAAGGACGGCGAGGCGCTCTTCCTGCGCGCCTCGGTGTGGCGCGAATTCGCCGAGCACGTCGCCGGGTCGCTGACGAAGGGCAGCCGTGTCATCGCGACCGGGCGCCTGAAGCAGCGTTCCTACCAGGACCGCGAGGGCAACAACCGCACCTCCATCGAACTCGAAGTCGATGAGATCGGCCCCTCGCTCCGCTACGCGACCGCCCAGGTCACCCGTGCCGCCGGTGGCGGCGGGGGTGGCGGGGGCCAGCGCGCGCAGGTGCAGCAGTCGAACGACGAGCCGTGGTCGACCCCCGGCTCGAACAACGGCGGCGGCAACAGCGGCGCTGACGCGTGGAGCACTCCCGGTTCCTACGGAGACGACACCCCGTTCTGATCTTCGCCGCGCTCTTTCGAGCACGACGACCCCCTGAAATTCCGGATGCCGCATCCCGGTCCGCGTGACCGCCTCGGCATCCGAACCACACGAAAGAAGGAAGCATGGCTGGCAAGGCCACTGGCGACCGCCGCAAGCCGCGGAAGGGCGCGAAGAACGCAGCCCCCGCGAAGGCGATCCGCGTCGGCGTCATCGATTACAAGGACGTCGCAACCCTCCGCAAGTTCATCTCGGAGCGCGGCAAGATCCGCGCCCGTCGTATCACCGGTGTCTCCGTGCAGGAGCAGCGCCTGATCGCCCGCGCCATCAAGAACGCGCGCGAGATGGCTCTCCTGCCCTACGCCGGCGCCGGCCGCTAAGGAGCACCCGATGGCAAAGCTGATTCTCACGAATGAGGTCACCGGGCTCGGTAGCGCCGGTGATGTTGTCGAGGTCAAGAACGGGTACGCCCGCAACTACCTCATCCCGCAGGGCTTCGCCGTGGCCTGGAGCCGCGGTGGCGAGAAGCAGGTCGCGTCGATCCGCGCCGCTCGCGAGTCCCGCGCGATCCACGCGCACGAAGACGCCGTGGCCCTGAAGAACTCGCTCGAGTCGAACACCGTCAAGCTGTCGGTCAAGGCCGGCAACGAGGGACGCCTGTTCGGTTCGGTCAAGCCCGCCGACGTCGCCGATGCCGTCAAGGCTGCCGGTCTCGGTGAGCTCGACAAGCGCAAGATCCAGATCACCTCCTCGATCAAGTCGGTCGGCGAGCACGAGGCGACCGTTCGCCTGCGTGACGACGTCACCGCCGTGATCACCCTCCAGGTGGTCGCCGCGAAGTAATTCGCTGCACTCTCGAGAACGGCCCCGCTCCTGCTTCGGCAGGGCGGGGCCGTTCCGCGTTGTCCGGGGGCCGGCTGTGGAGGACGGGGTTTGGGGCACGATCTTCCGGTTGGGGCGCGAAAGTTCACGCCCCAACTGGAAGAATGCGCCCCAAACCGCTCCCGGCAGCGCCCGCCGCGGCGGGTGACGAAGCGCCGGGTGTCATCCGAACAGCTGAGGTCGCTTGCCCGCCGCGCGGGCGCCCGCACCCGTCACCCTAGGCTGAACCCCGTGACCGACCCTCGCGCACCCGAGCGCATCGCCCGGCGCTTCGCGCGTGCGTCCAACCTCATGCTCGCCGGACGCCCGTTCGTGGTGCACGGCGCCGGTTCCGCGGACCTGCACGAACTGCTCGTGCGGCTCGGTGGCATCCCGAGTCCTCATCCCGCCCCGGGGCGGGTCGAGTTCGACCGGGATGCCGATACCGTCCGCCTCGACGGGGCGCCGCTGCCCGAGCGGGGAGATGCCGCCGGCCGGATCTCCTTCGCGCGGGCGCACATGCCGGTGTCAGCTGCGATGGCGGAGCGCCTCGACCTGACCGGCCTGCGCGTGGGGGTGGCGATGGTGCTCGAGCCGAAGACCGCCGTGCTGTCGCTGCTGCTCCGCGAGCGCGGAGCCGAGGTGTCGGTGTACGCGCATCCCGACGAGACCGACCCCGCGGTCGCCGACGCGCTGCGCGCCGAGGGGCTCGCGGTCACGGCCGACCCGACGCTCAGCGGACCCGCCGAGCTGGCCGCCGCCCGCACCTTCCTCCGCGCGGGACTCGACGTGCTGCTCGACGACGGCGCGCACCTCATCCGCCTCGCTCACGAGGGCGATCCCGCGCTCGTCGCGGGGTGGATCGGCGCGTGCGAAGAGACGACGAGCGGGCTCACACCCCTGCGGCGGATGCAGGATGCCGGCATCCTGCGCACCGCGGTCATGGCGGTGAACGACGCCCGCACGAAGACGATGTTCGACAACCGCTACGGCACCGGGCAGTCGTGCGTGTTCGCCATCGCCGATCTGCTGGAGGAGCACGGGATCGGCCTCGCCGACCAACCGGCGCTCGTGCTGGGGTACGGCCCCGTCGGCCAGGGCGTCGCCGCGCACCTGCGCGCGCTCGGCGCCGAGGTGCGCGTGGCCGAGACCGACCCGGTGAGGGCGCTCGAGGCGCGGCACGATGGGTTCTTCACCGGCCCGGCGCGCGAATCGGCGGCCGGCGCTCTAGTCGTCTCGGCGACCGGGGTGCCCGGCACGGTGACCGCCGACCTCGCCGCGAAAGCACGGGTGATCGCCGTGGCCGGGGGAGTGCCGGGCGAGATCGCGCCGGGGGCCGAGAACGATGCGCTCGTCCTCGGCGGGGGAGGAGCCGTCAACATCACCGCCGCCGAGGGCAACCCCATCGAGATCATGGACCTCTCGTTCGCCGTGCAGCTCGCGGCCCTCGGCGAGCTGCTGCGGCGTCGTCCGTCGTCGGGGGTGCACGCCCTCGGGCCCGACGTCGACGACCTCGTCGCGCGCGAGGCGCTCCGCGTGTGCGGCGCCGAGATCGACCCGCCGCGGCCCCTCGACCCCGAGGGCCTCGACGAGTGGCGGTCGCCGCGCTACGCCGGGGGTGGGCGATGAGGGTGTATTCGGCAGCCCTCGTCCTGCCGATCACCGCACCGCCGATCCCGGGCGGGGCGATCGCGGTGGCGGGTGGGCGCATCCGGCACGTGGGCGACCGCGAGTGGGTGGTCCACGAACTGCGCACGCGCGGCGTCTCGTTCGACGAGGTGCACTGGCCGGGGGTGCTCACCCCTGGCCTGGTCAACGCCCACTCCCACCTGCAGTACACCGGCATGGCCGCGGTGGGCCGGGGGTCGTACGCGGGCTTCGACGACTGGGACGACGCGTTCACGCCGGTGTATCGCGCGGGTCACGACTGGGCTCGGGATGCCGCGTCCGGCGCGCTCCAGATGATCGCCGCCGGCACGACCGCCGTCGCCGACATCGTCACCGACGTCGAGGCCGCCTCGGCGCTGCACGACGCGCGGCTGCACGGCATCACGTACTGGGAGGTGATGAGCTGGACCAACGCCGCCTGGGCCGAGCGCGGCCGCGCCGAGGTGGAGGCCCGGCTCGACGCGCTGCCCTCCCCGCCCGGCACCGGATTGTCTCCGCACGCGCCGTACTCGCTCGACGTCGAGCCGCTGCTCGAGATCCCCGACATCGTGCGCGAGCGGGGCAGCCGCCTGCACCTGCACCTGGGCGAGGCCGCGTTCGAGCGCGAGCACGGCGAAGCGGTGCCGTGGCAGAAGCAGCGTCCCGCGAGCTTCCGTGCCCTGCGCGACGAGGGGTTCGGCACCGGGGCGACGGAGTTCGTCGACGAGCTCGGCGTCTTGGGACCCGACTGCCACATCGCGCACGGGGTGTACATGACGGCGCGCGACCGGGCCATCCTGCGCGCCCGGGGGACGACGGTGGCCCTGTGCCCGCGCTCGAACGCGGTCATCGGCCTCGACGAGCCGCCGGTCGCGGCCTACCTCACCGAAGGCAACGCGCTCGCCGTGGGCACCGACTCGCTGGCATCCAGTCCCTCGCTCGATCTGCTCGCCGACGTCGCCGAACTGCACCGGCTCGCGCGAACGCAGGGGTACGTCAACCGCGACCTGCCCGAGCTGCTGCTGCGCGCGGCGACCCTCGGCGGCGCGCACGCGATGGGCCTCGACACCGGCCCCGCCCGCACCGGGTACCTCGCGGTCGGCGCCGTGGCGGATCTGGCGTTCTTCGACGTCCCGGTGTCGGAGGTGGATGCCACGATCGAACACCTCGTGGTGGCCGGGGCGGGAACGGCGGCGGCGACGTTCATCGACGGCGAGGCGCGCTTCGTCATCGACACCTTCACCCGAGAGACAGGAGTGCGCGCATGACCGATGGAGCCGACACCGACCGTCCGCAGACCGCACGGCTGCTCGCCCTCGAGCCGCACCCCGAGGGCGGGTGGTTCCGCCGCATGTGGACGGGGTCGTACGCCGTCGACACGCCCGCGGGCTCGCGGCCCGCGGCGACCTGCATCCATTACCTGCTCCGGCCCGACGAGCGCAGCGCCTGGCACGTCGTGACGAGCGACGAGGTCTGGCTGTGGCACGGTCCCGGGGCGCTCGAGCTCTCGCTGGGCGGAGCGGGGGTCGAGCCGGGCGCGGCGGAGACGGTCACCCTCGGCCCCGACCTCGCTGCGGGACAGGTGCTGCAGCACACCGTGCCCGCGGGCGTGTGGCAGGCGGCCCGGCCCGCCGGCGACGCCGAGGTCGTCGTGAGCTGCCTCGTGTCGCCGGGGTTCAGCTTCGAGGACTGGCGCCTGGCGGAGTAAGGGGCGCGTCGGCAGGATGCCGTGACCCGGGGCCGGGCCCGGACCCGCCCGCACCGCCCGCACCGCCGCACCCCCGTCGCCCTGCACGGCAGCCCGCACTCGACCCGCAACAGCCCCGCCGGTCCCGCGACGCCCCGTGTCGCCAGGTTTCACGGGTGACCGTCCCCGAAACATGCCCCGGATACGCTGTGACCATCACAGCACTCCGGGGATGACCCCGATACGTCCACGAGGAGACATCGTGACCGCTCTCGCACGCCTGCGCCGCGCCGCCGCCCTGACCGCCGTGGCCGCGGCCACCGTCGTGTCGCTGACCGCCTGCGCCTTCGCCCCCACCGGCTCCGACGCCGGCGCCGCACCCGCCACCGAGGGAGCGCTGCAGACCGTCACGGCCGGCAAGCTCACCATCGCCACGGGCGAGCCCGCGTTCTCGCCATGGGTCGAGAACGACGATCCCGCCTCGGGCGAGGGCTTCGAGGCCGCGGTCGCCGACGCCGTCGCGACGCAGCTCGGCTTCTCGAAGGACGACGTGGTGTGGGTGCGCAGCACCTTCGACAGCGCGATCGCCCCCGGCGCCAAGGACTGGGACCTCAACCTGCAGCAGTTCTCGATCACCGAGGAGCGCAAGCAGGCCGTCGACTTCTCGTCGCCGTACTACACGACCACCCAGGCCGTCGTCACGACCGGCACCTCGCCCGCCGCGTCCGCCACCACCGTGGCCGAGCTGAAGAACCTGCCCGTGGGCGTCATGAGCGCGACCACGAGCTACCAGGTCGCCGCCGACCAGCTCGGCACCGCCAACCTCAGCGTCTACAACTCCAACGACGACGCCGTCGCCGCCCTGCAGTCCGGCCAGGTCGACGCGATCGTGGTCGACCTGCCCACCGCGTTCTACCTCGCCGGGGCCGTGCTCGACGACGGCAAGGTCGTCGGTCAGCTGCCCGACTCCTCGGCCGGTGGCGATGAGCTCGCGTTCGTGCTGCCCAAGGGCTCGCCTCTGACGGCGCCCGTCACCGACGCGGTCGACGCCCTGCGCGCCGACGGCACGCTCGACGAGCTGCAGCAGACCTGGCTCGGGGGCACCGACGCCGCTCCCGTCCTGAAGTAACACCCCGTGGCATCCACCCCGTCCGAGGCCGCGTGGCGGCCGAGCGAGCTCGAGCTCGGTCGGCGCGCCACACGGCGTCGGCAATCGACGAAGTCGGTGCTGATCGCGCTGGTCAGCTCGGTCGTGTTCGTCGTCGTGGTCGGCTGGGCGATCCTGTCGAGCCCCGGGTGGGAAGACGTGCGGCACGCGTTCTTCGACCCCGAGATCGCGCTGGCGAGCTTCCCGTCGATCCTCGCGGGGCTGTGGGTCAACATCCAGGTGCTCTTCGTCGCGGCGATCGCCGTCGCGATCCTCGGCACGACGCTCGCCGTGCTGCGCTCGCTGCGCGGGCCGGTGTTCTTCCCCCTGCGCGCCCTCGCGACGATCTACACCGACCTGTTCCGCGGCATCCCGCTGCTGATCGTGCTGTACCTGGTGGGCTTCGGCCTTCCCGCGCTCGGCGTCTTCGGCCGCGTGCCCGTGGTGCTGTGGGGCACGATCGCGATCGTGCTGACCTACTCGGCCTACATCGCCGAGGTGCTGCGCGCGGGCATGGAGGCCGTGCACCCCTCTCAGCGCGTCGCCGCCCGCTCGCTGGGCCTCAGCCACGCGCAGACGCTGCGGATCGTCGTGATCCCCCAGGGCGTGCGCAAGGTCGTGCCGGCGCTCATGAACGACTTCGTGTCGCTCCAGAAGGACGTCGGGCTCATCTCCGTCCTCGGAGCGGTGGATGCCGTCCGTGCGGCCCAGATCGCCTCGGCTCAGGCATACAACTTCACGCCGTACATCGTGGCGGCGCTGCTCTTCGTGGCGATGGCGCTGCCGATGATCCGCCTCACCGATTACGTCTCGGCGCGGTTGGCGAAGCGCGAGCAGATGGGCGGGACCGTATGACCGTGCTCGACGTCCGCAGCGTCCGCAAGGCCTTCGGCGACCACGTGGTGCTCGACGGCATCGACCTCTCGATCGACCAGCACGAGGTGGTCGTGCTCATCGGCGCATCCGGGTCGGGCAAGTCGACGCTGCTGCGCACGATCAACCTGATCGAGCGCGTCGACGACGGGCAGATCCTGCTCAACGGCAACGACCTCACCGATCCGACGATCGACCCCGACGCCGCGCGAGCCCGTATCGGCGTCGTCTTCCAGCACTTCAACCTCTTCCCTCACCTGCGCGTGATCGACAACGTCACGCTCGCCGCGCGCAAAGTGCACGGGATGCCGAAGGCCGAGGCCTACGCCCGCGGCACCGAGCTGCTGGAGCAGCTGGGGCTCGGGGCGAAGGCGCGGGAGTTCCCCGACCGCCTCTCGGGCGGTCAGCAGCAGCGCGTCGCGATCGTGCGCGCCGTGATGACGAACCCCGAGCTGCTGCTGCTGGACGAGATCACCTCCGCGCTCGACCCGCAGCTCGTCGGCGAGGTGCTCGACCTCGTGCGTGTGCTGCGCGACCGCGGCTCGACGATGCTCATGGCGACGCACGAGATGTCGTTCGCGCGCGAGGTGGCCGACCGCATCGTGTTCATGAAGGGCGGCCGCATCGTCGAGCAGGGCACGCCCGCGCAGATCTTCGACGCCCCGCAGCGCCCCGAGACGATCGCGTTCCTCGAGCGCGAGCGCCGCGGCGGCGCCCTGTAGCGCGGCACCCTGCGGTGGAGGTCCCTGAGCCTGTCGACGAGTCCGGGCCCCTCAACGGAGGTCCCTGAGCCTGTCGAAGGGTCCGGTCCCCTGGCGTGGCGTTCCCCCCGGGGGAGGGCCCTGAGCCCGTCGAAGGGTCCGGGCCCGGTCGAGCCCCGTTCCGAGCGCGCGACGACACCGGATGCCACGACAGCACGTCGGCATCCGGTGTCGTTCCGCCGAGAGTCAGAGCCCTCCGCGGGTCACGCGCGGGAGCGGCGGCGCAGCAGCACCCCTCCCATCAGCAGCGCGAGCAGGCCGGCGAAGCCGAGGCCGAGGGCCGCGGAGCCATCGGTTCCGGTGACGGCGAGCGTCTTCGCGGCGCTCGTCGACAGCGGCGTCACCGCGCTCGCCGAGGCGACCGAGCCGACGACGGGGGTTCCGCCGGTGCTCACGTGACCGCCGTGGGTGCCGGGGGTACCGGGGGTACCGGGGGTGCCGGGCGTTCCGGGGGTGCCGGGGGTACCGGGGGTGCCGGGGGTGCCGGGGGTGCCGGGGGTGCCGGGCGTTCCGGGCGTGCCCGGAGTACCAGGGGTCCCCGGGGTTCCGGGCGTGCCACCGGTGTGCGAGCCCTCGGTGGTGCTGTCACCGATGACCGAGACGGCGTTTCCGCCGATCGTGACGGGCAGCTGGATCGGGATGATCAGCTGGTTACCACCGCCGAGGCTGTCGGTGCCGTCGGTGATGATGCCCCCAACGACACCCCCGCCATTCGCGCCGCCGGTGGTCGTCGCACCCGTCGAGGTGCTGTCACCGATGACCGAGACGGCGTTTCCGCCGATCGTGACGGGCAGGGCGATCGGGATGATCGCCTGGTTGCCGCCGAGGACGCTGTCGGTGCCGTCGGTTTCGACGTCGCCGACCGAGCCGCCGGTGGTGCCGCCGGTGGTGGTTGCGTCTTCGGTGTGGCTGTCGCCGATCACGGAGACGGCGTTGCCGCCGATGGTGAGGGGTGCCTCGATCGGGATGATTGCCTGGTTGCCGCCGAGGAGGCTGTCGGCGCCGTCGGTTTCGACGTCGCCGACCGAGCCGCCGGTGGTGCCGCCGGTGGTGGTGGCGTCCTCGGTGTGGCTGTCGCCGATCACGGAGACGGCGTTTCCGCCGATGGTGAGGGGCGCTTCGATCGGGATGATCGCCTGGTTGCCGCCGAGCAGGCTGTCGCTGCCGTCGGTGGTGACGTCGCCGACCGAGCCGCCGGTGGTGCCGCCGGTGGTGGTGGCGTCTTCGGTGTGGCTGTCGCCGATCACGGAGACGGCGTTGCCGCCAATGGTGACCGGAACCTCGACCGGCGCGACGACCTGGTTGCCGCCCGCGACGCTGTCGGTGCCGTCCGTGGTCGCCCCCGGCGTCTCCTCGACGTACACCGGCATGGTGTGCAGCTCGGGAGCGGCCTCCGGAGCGGGCTCCGGCGCCGCCTCGGGCGCGGGCGTCGAGGTGTCGGCATCCTCGCTGTGGCTGTCTCCGATCACCGAGACGGCGTTGCCTCCGACGGTGACGGGCACATCGATCGAGATGATGCCCTGGTTTCCCGAGGCCACTCCGTCGCTGCCGTCGGTGGTGGCCACCGGGGCGGCATCCGGCGCGGGGGCCGAGGTGTCGGCATCCTCGCTGTGGCTGTCTCCGATGAGCGAGACGGCGTTGCCGCCGACGGTGACGGGCAGGTCGACCGAGATCGCCGCCTGGTCGCCCGAGAGCAGACCGTCTGCCCCCGAGGTCTCCGCGGCATTGGCGATGCCGCATCCGAGGACGGCCAAGCCGCCCCCGACGAGCGCGCCCAGCAGGGCACGCGAGTAGAACTTGCGCATGAGAGTTTCTCCTGTGTGTGAATGAGGGTGCGCGAACGCGCGGGGTCGTCTGCCGTGCGGGGCACGGCGCGACCGTCCTCAGTCAGGAGAGACGTCGGTGGCGAAGACGGGGCTCCCCGGCAGGTCGTCGTCGACGCCGCGGTGGAGAGCGAGCAGCAGCAGCCCGGCGCCGAGTGCGGCGTCGGCGGGCATGGCGAAGGGTGTGGCGGCCGTCGGAGTGCTCCCGGATGCCGATGACGAGGCCGGAACACCCGAGACGACGTCTGCGCCGAGAGGCGCGGGTGCGTCGGCGGGAGTCACGGGGGATGCCGGGGCCGCGGCGGCCTGCGCCGACGGTGCGGAGTACGCGGCCGCGGTGAAGAACGCGGCGGTCTCGCGCGCCTGCGCGGTGAGCGCACCGGTGGGGGCGGCCGGGGAAGCCGTTGCCGATGCGCTCACCGGCATCGGGGGCGCGGTGTCGGCGGCGGGGGTCTCGGCCGGGGGAGTGACGTCTCCGCCGAGATCGACCGGCTCGGCCGGGAACGACGGCGCGGGAACGACCGGGACGACGGGGTCGACCGAGGGCAGCTCGCCCACGATGACGGGGACCGTGCCGTCGACGGCGTCTCCGACGTCGGTGATGACCTCGCCGAGGCCCGTGTCGCCCACGACGGGTCCGACCACCGGGAGCGATTCGACGGTGTCGACGACCGGCTCGACGATCGTGCCGACGACGCCGGAGTCGACGACGTCGGACACGCCCTGCGACGTGTCGGCGACGACGGTGTCGACCGTGTCGAGGGCCCCGCGGGTCACGTCGTCCACGGTGTCGGCGACGGAGCCGGCCGTGTCGGTGACGGTGTCGGTCACCGTGTCGGTGATCACGGCGACCGGGGCCGCCACGGGCTCGGGCAGAGCCTCCGAGGCGGTGTCGGTGACGGATGCCGCAGTGTCGGCGACGTGATCGGTGACCGGTTCGACGACGTCGGTGATCGGCTGGGCGACCTTCTCGACCGTGTCGGTCGCGTCATCGACCGTCGAGGCGATGCCTCCGAGGAGTCCTGATCCGCTGCCGTCATCGGCGGAAGCCGACGACACCGACAGGACGAGCGAGAGGAACGCGAGGGCGAATGCCGCGCAGGCGCCGAGGAGGAGCAGTCGCAGCGTGTGCGACACCCCTCGCTTCGCCATGGCATCCATCGATGCACCCCCAGAGAATCGTCGGCGATTCTGCGCGGGCCACGGTACGCCTGCGGTCGCGGCTCCGAAAGAGGCCGGGTGAAATCCCAGTAGTCGGAGGGTTGCCGCGCGGTGACGGGCGACACGCCGGATGGAAAAAAAGATTTGACAGCGGGGGGCTCGGATCGGTAGTGCTCCGGCGAGTTATCCCCCGAGTTGTACACATGTGGAGTCCCTAGCGCAGAACCTTCAAGGCGAAGTTCACGCAGGTTTTACGCAGGAAACCTGTGGACAGAGATTATCCAGATCAACGTTAGTTTTCGGCTCCAAATTGGCATCCATCCACCGAGTTCTCCACAGTAGTTGTGCACAGACGTGGCGGCGTTTCCCGCAAACTCTCCACAGAGTTATCCACAGGCCTGTTTGCATGTGGGGACCGTGGTATCTAGCGTGGGTCCAGCCCGTCGGGCATCCCGCTCACCAGCCGCGCGCGTCGATGTCGGAACTCCCTGATTCCATGCTGACGAGGTCGTCCCACCCGCAGTGTTTCCGATCCTCCTCACGCGCGCGCGTGGGGCGGTGACGGGGCGTCCGAGCACAGAAGGAGAGCACGTGGCCATCGCCGACATCGCCGAAGACCGTCTCGGAAAAGCACCGCGTCCCGAGCGCACGCCGCCGCACGACATGCTGGCCGAGCAGAGCGCACTGGGCGGCATGCTCCTGTCGAAAGACGCCGTCGCCGATGTGATCGAGACCCTCCGCGGCCCCGACTTCTACGTGCCGAGGCACGAGCTGATCTTCGAGGCCATCCTCACGCTCTACTCGCACGGTGAGCCCACCGACGTCGTCGCCGTGACCGACGAGCTCATCAAGACCGGCGAGCTGCAGCGCGCCGGGGGTGCGGACTACCTCCACACGCTCACCTCGATCGTTCCCACGGCGGCCAACGCCGGCTACTACGCCTCGATCGTGTCGGAGCGCGCCATGCTGCGCCGCCTCGTCGAGGCCGGCACGCGCATCGTGCAGATGGGTTACGCCGGCGAGGGCGACCCGGTCGAGCTCGTGAACAGCGCGCAGGCCGAAATCTACAACGTCTCGGGCGACGACAGCGCCGAGGACTATATCCCCCTGACGGTGGCGGTGGATGCCGCGGTCGACGAGATCGAGGCCGCTCGCGGTCGCGACGGGTCGATGACCGGCATCCCCACCGGCTTCGCCGGACTCGACCAACTCACCAACGGCCTGCACCCCGGTCAGATGATCGTGCTCGCCGCGCGTCCCGCGATGGGTAAGTCGACGCTCGCGCTCGACTTCGCCCGCGCCGCCGCGATCAAGTCGAACGCCCCGTGCATCTTCTTCTCGCTCGAGATGGGGCGCAGCGAGATCGCCATGCGTCTGCTGAGCGCCGAGGGGGCCATCCCGCTGCAGAGCATGCGCAAGGGAACCCTCGACTCCCGCGACTGGACGACCGTCGCCGCCACCCGTGGTCGCATCAACGACGCTCCCCTCTACATCGACGACAGCCCGAACATGACGCTGGTCGAGATCCGCGCGAAGTGCCGTCGCCTGAAGCAGCGCGAGGGTCTGAAGATGGTCGTCATCGACTACCTGCAGCTGCTCACCAGCGGAAAGCGCGTCGAGTCGCGCCAGCAGGAGGTCAGTGAGTTCTCGCGCGCGCTCAAGCTGATGGCGAAGGAGCTGCAGGTTCCCGTCATCGCGCTGTCGCAGCTGAACCGTGGCGCCGAGCAGCGCGCCGACAAGAAGCCGGCCCTGTCCGACCTCCGCGAGTCGGGCTCGATCGAGCAGGATGCCGACATGGTGGTGCTGCTGCACCGCGAGGCGGCCTACGAGAAGGACTCCCCGCGCGCCGGCGAGGCCGACCTCATCGTCGCGAAGCATCGTAACGGTCCGACCGACACGATCACGGTGGCGTTCCAGGGTCACTACTCACGCTTCGCCGACATGGCGCCGGGGATGTGAGACCCCGCCACGGGTGACTGTAGCCACGACTCCTGCCGATCTGTCGATCCGCACCACGACGAATCGACCTCTCGGCAGACCACCCGCATACGACGCCGACGTACTGTCTCCCTTGCGCCCGCCGGCGCCGAACGGAGGAGAACAGCATGGTCAGTGAGTCGCTCGTCGACGTCGCGGTGGTTTCGCACTGGATCGATGGCGCGGAACGCCCCTCGACCTCGGGACGCACCGCGCCCGTGTACAACCCCGCCACCGGCGCCGTTCAGGCGGAGGTTGCTCTGGCCGACCAGGCCGAGATCGACGAGGCCATCGCCTCGGCGGAGCGCGGCTTCCGCGAGTGGTCGCAGTACTCGATCGCGAAGCGGCAGTCGGTGCTGTTCGCGTTCCGCGAGCTGCTGAACGCCCGCAAGCCCGAGCTCGCCCGCCTCATCACCAGCGAACACGGCAAGGTCGTCTCCGACGCGATGGGCGAGATCCTGCGCGGCCAGGAGGTCGTCGAGCTCGCGACCGGCTTCCCGCACCTCATCAAGGGCGCGTACAGCGAGAACGCCTCCACCGGCGTCGACGTCTACTCCCTCAAGCAGCCGCTCGGCGTGGTCGGGGTCATCTCGCCGTTCAACTTCCCGGTCATGGTGCCGCTGTGGTTCGTCCCGATCGCGCTGGCCGCCGGCAACGCGGTCGTGCTCAAGCCGAGCGAGAAGGACCCGTCCGCAGCTCTCTGGATCGCGAAGCTCTGGAAGGAAGCCGGTCTCCCCGACGGCGCCTTCACCGTGCTGCAGGGCGACAAGCTCGCCGTCGACGGTCTGCTCAGCAGCCCCGTCGTGCAGTCCATCTCGTGCGTGGGCTCGACGCCCATCGCGCAGTACATCTACGAGACCGCCTCGAAGCACGGCAAGCGCGTGCAGGCGCTGGGTGGCGCGAAGAACCACATGCTCGTCCTCCCGGATGCCGACCTCGACCTCGTGGCCGACTCGGCCGTCAACGCCGGGTACGGCGCGGCGGGCGAGCGCTGCATGGCCATCAGCGTCGTGCTCGCGGTCGAGCCCGTCGCCGACGACCTCGTCGCGAAGATCAGCGAGCGCATCGCGAAGCTCCGCATCGGCAACGGTGCCGGGACCGATGGCGCGGAGCCCGACATGGGTCCGCTCATCACCGACGTGCACCGCAATAAGGTGTCGTCGTACGTCGACATCGCCGAGGCCGACGGGGCGAAGATCGTCGTCGACGGCCGCGGCTTCACCGTCGACGGGCACGAGGACGGCTTCTTCTTCGGACCGACCCTCATCGACGGCATGCCCACGACCTCGCGGGCCTACACGGAGGAGATCTTCGGACCCGTCCTCTCGATCGTGCGCGTCTCGTCGTACGAAGAGGGTCTCGAGCTCATCAACAGTGGAGAGTTCGGCAACGGCACCGCGATCTTCACCAACGACGGGGGAGCCGCGCGGCGGTTCCAGAACGAAGTGCAGGTCGGCATGATCGGCATCAACGTGCCCATCCCCGTCCCCGTGGCCTACCACTCGTTCGGCGGGTGGAAGAAGTCGCTCTTCGGCGACGCGAAGGCCTACGGCGTGCACGGCTTCGACTTCTTCACGCGTGAGAAGGCCGTCACGAGCCGCTGGCTCGACCCCGCCACCCACGGCGGCATCAACCTGGGCTTCCCGCAGAACAGCTGAGCTCCCTCTCTTCCCGCGTGAGGGGTCATCGTTTGTCGCCTGGGACGCGCCAGAGCGACAGATCTTGACCCCTCACGCGCGAGGGTGTCGAGTGAACGGCCGCGGCATCCGTCACTCCGCCGTGAGGCGCAGGGCGTTCCAGAGCTCGGAGCGTCCCCCGAAGGTGTCGAGGTCGAGGCCGAGGCGGTGCGCCGCCCCGTCGACGCGGTGCCGCAGGGTGTGGCGATGGATGCCGAGGGCCCCCGCTGCCGTTCCCCACGAGCCGTTGTGCTCGAGCCAGACCTCCAGCATGCGCCGCAGGTCGGGGTCGTCGTCGAGGGGGAGCAGCATGCGGCGCGCGACGTCGTGGGCGCGCGTCTGCTCGAGGTGGCCGAGGATGCCCGATCCGGCGAGCTCGTCGAAGAAGACGATGGGCTGTCGGGCCGAGGCCCGCTCCTGCGCCCGCCGTGCTTCGCCGAGCGCCGCGGCGATCTGGTCCCAGCCCACGCGCGACGACACGCCTCCCGTCGGGCGATGAGGGGCCGCGGCGGCGAACAGTCCCGCGTCGTCGCCGTCGGTGTACACCGCGACGACGTGGTCGCCCTGCTGCGCGAAGAAGAGCGCTCCGGGCCGCTTCTCGGCGAGCACCTCGAGGGCGGGGATCAGCGGGTGGGAGTCGAGGGTCCGCTCTGAATCGCGCACGTCGAGCCGGGCGACGCGGAGCGGGGCCGGAGGCAGCCGACCCCAGAGGTGCTTGACCGTGTCGCCGGCGACGTCGGTGACGCCCGCGGCGAGGAGCTCCAGGATGCCGCTGCGCAGACGTCGACGCGCGCTGTCGAGGGTGCTGCTCTGCTCGAGTGAGATGCTCGCGAGCGCGATGACGCTGTCGACGAGGTCTTGGCGGGCGCGGTCGAAGGGGCCGTTCGAGATGCCGACGGCCAGCACGCCGCGGAGGGTGCCGTGCTGCCCGAGGGTCTGCAGGGTGACCTCGCCCACCCCGCCGAGGCTGACGCGGGCGGCCGCGGCGCGTCGTCCGGCGAGGGCGGCGGCGACCGCTTCGCGCACCGGCTCGTCGAGCGCGGCGGGGATCCCCGTGGTCTCGGGGACGAGCACGAGGGCACCGGAGGCGTCGAAGAGGGCGACCCACGTCTCCAGGGCGCGTTCGAGTTCGCGCAGGATGGCGCTGAGCCCGTCGGGTCGGAGCGCGGCGCGCGCGACCCGGCGTTGCGCGAGCAGCGAGCGTTCCAGGCGTGCCCGCTCGTCGGCCGCGGTCGCGTCGGAGACGGCCTTGATCAGGCCCATGAAGGGCGTCTGGCGCGAGACCTCGATCAGCGGCATCCCGAGCCGATCGCACGCGGTGACCAGCTCGGGCGGCACCCGCTCGAGAAGGATGCCGACCGAGACGCCCAGGGCGCGCACGTCGAGGGCGACGAGGCGCTCGACGTAGTCGTCGACCGGGGCACTGTGCGGCGGGAGGAACGGGGCGCCGTCGGTGAGCAGCAGGCCGCCGGGTTCGAGCCAGGGGGTGGGGTCGGGCAGGTCGGAGTTGTGCGCCCACCGCAGGGGCGCGTCGAGGGCGGCGTCGTCGACGGCGGCCAGGGGCGTCAGCCGGAACGACGGCTCGGCCATGAGGGAACGCAGGTCGGCGGGCACGCGGGGCCTTCCTCTCGGGATGCGGTTCGGGGTGCCGGATGGTCGAAGAAGCGGTCCTGCGAACGACATACCGGCATCCCATGTTCGCACTCCCGTCGTGATGATGGAGGCAACCGCATCCGATCACCGGAGGACCCATGACGTTCGTCGCCGACCCCCTCACCTCTCGTAGCAACGCCGACATCTCGCAGGCCGACCGCAGCCGGGTCTTCCACTCGTGGTCGGCGCAGGGAGCGCTCGCGCCGATGCCGATCGTCTCGGGGTCCGGGTCGGTCGTGTGGGACGCCGAGGGCAACGAGTACCTCGACTTCTCGAGCCAGCTCGTGAACGTCAACATCGGTCATCAGCATCCGAAGGTCGTCGCGGCGATCCGCGAGCAGGCCGAGCTGCTCACCACCGTGGCCCCCGCGCACGCCAACGCGACGCGCGCCCGCGCGGCCGAGATGATCTGCGAGCTCGCGCCCGAGGGCTTCGAGAAGGTCTTCTTCACGAACGGCGGGGCGGATGCCAACGAGAACGCGATCCGCATGGCGCGCCTGGTCACCGGTCGCGACAAGGTCATCTCGCGCTACCGCTCGTACCACGGCAACACGGGGGCGGCGATCGTCGCGACGGGCGACTGGCGTCGCATCCCCAACGAGTACGCGCGCGGTCACGTGCACGTGTTCGGCCCCTACCTCTACCGCTCGGAGTTCTGGGCGACCACCGAAGAGGAGGAGTGCGCCCGCGCGCTGCACCACCTCGAGCGCGTCATCCAGGCCGAGGGTGCCTCGACGATCGCGGCGATCCTGCTCGAGACCGTGCCCGGCACGGCGGGCATCATGACGCCGCCGAAGGGCTACCTCGCCGGCGTGCGTGAGATCTGCGACCGGTACGGCATCGTCATGATCCTCGACGAGGTCATGGCCGGCTTCGGCCGCACGGGGGAGTGGTTCGCGTTCCACGCGCACGACGTCACGCCCGACCTCATCACCTTCGCCAAGGGCGTCAACTCCGGGTACGTGCCGGTGGGTGGGGTCATCATCTCGGATGCCATCGCCCACCACTTCGACGACACGGTGTTCCCCGGGGGTCTGACGTACTCGGGTCACCCGCTCGCCGCGGCGAGCATCGTCGCCGCCCTCGGCGCGATGCGCGAGGAGGGCATCGTCGACAACGCCAAGCGCATCGGCGCCGAGGTCATCGGCCCGCGCCTCGCCGAGCTCGCCGAGCGCCACGAGATCGTCGGAGAGGTGCGCGGCAGCGGCGTGTTCTGGGCGATCGAACTCGTCTCCGACCGCGAGACCCGCACGCCCGTCACGCCCGCGACAATGGGCGCCATCAAGGCCGCCCTGCTGAGCCGCGGCCTGCTGCCCTTCATCGCCGACAACCGCATCCACGTGGTGCCGCCGTGCGTGGTGACCGACGACGAGGCGCGGCGGGGGCTCGATGTTATTGATGCGGTGCTTGCGGAGGTTGGGCGTGGGTGAGGCGGGTGTGACGCCGGCCTGAGCTCACGGGCGTTGAACCGCTGGTCACGCTGAACAGACGGCCGGGCGTGGGCCGCGCTCCCGTCTGAGCGGCTGAGTCGGTGCTCGCCGACATCGCCGCCCGCAACCCCAAGATCAACGCCTTCACCGACCTCGACCCCGCCCAGGTGCTCCAGGATGCCGAAGCCTCCGCCGCCCGGTGGGAGCGCGGCGAGCAGCGGGGACCGCTCGACGGCGTGCCGGTCACGGTGAAGGAGAACTTCGTACGCGCCGGCATCGCGGCGCACGCGGGTGTCGCCGGTACCGCCGGCGTGATCCCCGAGCGCGACTCGCCCGCCGTGGAGCGCCTGCTCGAGCAGGGCGCGGTCATCGTCGGTTCCACGACCATGCCCGACTGGGGCATGCTCTCGTCGGGGGTGTCGAGTTTGTCGGGCATCACCCGCAGCCCGTGGAACCCGGAGTGGACCGTCGGCGGTTCGAGCTCGGGTGCGGGAGCGGCTGCCGCGGCGGGATTCGGCGCCGTGCACCTGGGAACCGACATCGGCGGCTCGGTGCGCCTGCCCACCGCACGGACGGGGGTGGCGATCCTCAAGCCCAGTAACGGCCGCATTCCGCTCGACAACCCGTACTTCGGTCGCTCGGCGGGCCCGCTGGCCCGCACGGTCGCCGACGTGGCACTCGGCATACACGCCGTCGCGCGCCCCGACGAGCGCGACTACACCTCGCTTCCGGATGCCGACATCGACGGGTTCGACCTCGACACCGACGTGCGGGCCGCCGTATCGCCGTGCACATCGACCCGGGCGCGGGCATGCCCGTCGACCCCGAGGTTCGGGCGGCGGTGCTGCGGGCGGCGGACCTCTTCTCGGATGCCGGGGCCGAGGTCGTGGAACTGCCGGCGTTCATCGACGACGGCATCTTGCGCGACATCGACGACCTCTGGCGCATCCGCTTCTGGCGCACCTACCTGGGCCTGTCGCACGAGGCGAAGATCGCCGTGCTGCCGTACATCGCCGACTGGGTGCACCCCGGTTCCGACATGACCGGCCGCCGCGCCCTCGAGGCCTACGAGACGTTCGGCGACCTGCAGAAGCGCACCGTCGCGGCGACGTCGGCGTTCGACGGCGTGCTCGCCCCGGTCGCGCCGGTGGCCGCGTTCCCCGCCGAGTGGCCTATGCCGTGGGGCTTCGACGCGAGCGAGGCGATGTCGCACATCGCGTCCACGCTGCCGTACAACATGTCGGGTCAGCCGGCGTCGTCGGTGAACTGCGGGTTCACTTCGGATGGGCGGCCGATCGGGTTGCAGATCTCGGGGCGGCGGTTCGCGGATCTGGAGATGCTGCAGTTGACGGCGTGGTACGAGGCGGCGCGGCCGGCGTAGGCGACGCCGGTGTTTCCGGGCTGAGCATTGGGGGGGCGGATGCCGTGGGCTCGCGTGACGGGGCGGGCCGCTGTGTCCGTTCCACTGGCGGCTGCCGGTGGGGGAGTCAGCCGCCCGGTGATGCCGCGGTCTCCCGCTTCGGCGAGGGGCCGCGGTGTTTGTGAAGCCGGGGTCAGGGCTGCCAGAACCCCACCACGCACAGTAGCCGCGTCTCGTCGTCGGCATCCGCGGGCGGTTCGATCGCGGGCGGGAACACGCCCCACTGCCGCCACTCATCGGCGTGCGGAACGACGTGCTCGTTGAGCCCGTCAATGAGTTCGGGGGAGAGGTGGAACGGGATGCCGAAGTGCTTCGCGATCGAGTACGCCTGGAACGCGCGGTACGTCGCCATGTGCGCGAAACCCTCGGCCGCGGGGTAGTCGCCGTACGTGAACCGGAATGTCTCGGCGACCTCGCCCGTGCGCACGGCAGCGGTGGCTCTGTCGTGGAGCGCGTCGTAGGAGGCGATCGGGTCGTCGCCGAGCAAATCGGCGTCGGCGTACGGGTCGCCGTCGACGGCGGCGCGCCCGGCGATCACGTCGGGGATCCATGCTTCGTCGTAGGCATGTCGACCCAGGATGCCGAGCAGCGTCGGCGACTCGAGCTGGCTCCACTCCTTCGGAATAGGGGCCGAGAAGTTGGCGGGGTCCATCTGGTCGACGACCTCGCGCAGTGCGGTGTCGGAGAGGAGGAAGAGTTCATCCGGTTTCATGGCGCCGACCGTACTCCCGGGCACCGACACGGAACAGTCCGGCGTTCGCGCGACGGGACGGGTGTCGAGCGAGTTTGGCGACTTTCTGCGGAGTCGTCGGGATGCCGAGACTCCCGAGGTGGCGGGGGTGTCGTCGTGGGGGCAGCGGCGAGTTCCGGGGTTGCGGCGCGAGGAGTTGGCGCAGATTGCGGGGATCTCGGTGAACTACTACACGCGGCTCGAGCAGGGGCAGTCGTCGAACGAGTGACGCGATCATCGAGGCGCTCGCGCGGGCGCTCGACCTCGACGACGACGAGCGGGTGCATCTGTATGAGCTGGCGCGTCCGGTTCCGGCGCGGCGGAAGCGCGTGACGCGCGCGGAGGTGGCGATGCCCGGGGCGTTGGCGCTGCTCGCGTCGATGCCGTCGGTGCCGGCGCTGCTGCTGGGGCGGCGAAATGACGTGCTCGCATGGAACACGCTCGGGCATGCGCTGGTGGCGGGGCATCTGGCGTTCACGGATCCGGATGATCCGGCGACGCGTCCGAACCAGATGCGCCTGCTGTTCCTCGACCGGCACACGCGCGAGCTGCATCGTGACTGGGCGGATGATCCGGCGTCGGCCGTGGCGTCGCTGCGGTATGTGGCGGGGCAGTGCGCTCGCCGAGCTCGTGGGGGAGTTGTCGATGAACAGTCGGGAGTTCGCGCGCCTGTGGGCCAAGCACGACGTGCGATTGTGTTCGAGCGGAACGAAGCGGCTACATCACCCGCAGGTGGGCGACCTCGACCTGCACTACGAGGTGCTGCACCTGCCCGACGGCAACGGCCAGCGGCTGCTGACGCACACGGCGGCGGTGGGGAGTTCGGCGGCGGATACGCTGGCGCTGTTGATTGAGAGGGCGACATCGGTGGGGCATCGCCGCGCACAGTGCACCCCTCTGACGTGCAAAGAGCGAGCGCTAACCCGCGGTGTGAGCGCCCGCCTGTCAGTCCGCCGCGGGAAATTCGGACAGGAACTCAGTCCACCCCTGCGCCTCGCGATCCTCGGCCTGTTTGCGGAGCGCTTGAGCCTCCGCTCGCGCGGCCCTGACATCTGTAAGTGCGCGTGTCGCGGCTTCATCGCTCAGGACGGGGAACCTGAAACGACGGATATCGTCCTCTGTAACAGCGGTCTGTCCGCTCGCGCCCGATTCGGACCTCTGAAACTGAAGTTGACCAAGGGGTGATGCGAGTAGGTGTACAAGCAGACCCGGTTCGATGCCGACTGGGCGCAATATAGCGACGTGAGAATCGACGGCGTACAAACCGTCGAGGTCGAATAGCGCAGCCTTCCCAATGCTCGTCCCGCCATCGACGGTGAGCAACACGTCATCCGCACGCGGGCGTCGAACGCTATCCGTGCCGTAGTCCACGGACAGAGCTATCCGACACGCGCGCTCGTCGATTGCGAGCGACTGAATGGCCATCGTCGTGATGACCCTAACGCCCTCGTCGAGGCCGTCGACGTAGTTCGGCTGCGCCCCTTTCACCACCGGCGCAGGCAGCATGTCCCCTAGCAGGAAGTGATCGATGCCCTCGATCCACTTGTCGAATAGGGCGAAACGTTCTTCGGCCTGCTTTGCGTCGAGGCGAAAGGTGTGGCTGGCCGCGACGTCCGCGAGGGTTCGGCGTCCAATGCGGGGAGCTGGCGCCCGCGTGAACTTGTCGGCTAGCGCCACGTCACGTCCCTTCGGATGTAGTCGATCACAGTGCTCGGGTTGTCAGCGTCGATGACAGTCGTCGCCGCACCATCCGCTCGGTGGAGGTTCGCGACATGAGTCCCGCTGCCGTCAACAAAGGAGATCAACTGATTCGGTCTAGTGCGCTCGCCTCGCTTCGACAGTTTGTAGCCGACCTCTTCGACCCCGTACACCGGCCAGGAGTAGTCGAGGTCGGCCGCCATCCGCGCCAGAACTGCCTGCGTAATCAGCGGCCCGATGCCGGAACTGGTCAGGAACTCCGTGTAGTGCTTCACAGCTGGCGCAGCGTCGGACATCCCCGGCGGGAGGTCATATGTCAGTACTGTGGGATTCTTCCCGCGCTTCCGAATGAACGCGCCCCCCGGAATCGCGCCGTCGAGAGCCCTGTCCAGCGCATCCTTGACCGACGCTGCCGTCGCGTTGGCACGCTTCCCAGCCTCGCGCGCTGCACGCTTAGCATCTGCGATCGCATCCTCCACCGTTTTCCGCGCCGTCTCGGCGCGGGCGTCCCAGTCTGCTATCTCGGCACCGGTCTTTTTCTGCGCGAAGAGCAAACTGGTAAGAGTCGGCGTTTCAACAAACAAATTGCGAGGAAGTGATACGACCGCCCGGACGTGGAAGAATCGCAATAGCAGCATGCGTGTCTCACGGTGCTCCGCGGCGTTCAGCAGACTCTCCGGTACCACAACGCCGAGCCGCCCGTTTGGTCGGAGCAGCTGAGCGTAGCGCTCAAGAAAAAGAGCCTCAGACGACGCGTGCCCTAAAGAGAAGGTCTTGCTGACGGTGCGATGCGTTTCCGGCGCGAGGGTGATACCGAACGGTGGATTCGTTACCACCACGTCAAACTGCTCAGACACATCCTCTCTATAGGCGGACGGGGGGACAGAGCGGCGGGCTTCCGCCGCAGGCGCGAACCGCGTGTCCGGCGCGACCCCCAGGGACTGCAGCGAGTCCCACTTGAAGATGTGAGCCGACCCGTCGCCGTGCAGCACCATGTTCACCTTCGTGGTGATGGCCATGACGAATTTGGGGTCAGACCCATACACGAAATCCTTCGCCCACTCATTCGGATTCGAGTCCGATAGATGATGATCGAAGTAGCGCTGATCGTCCTGAGTCTCGACGAGAGCGGTCCGATTGTCGCGGATAGCCGACGACATCATTTGCATCGCTCGAAGAAGGAACGCACCAGACCCGCATGAAGGGTCGATCAGGTACGGCATTCGGTTGTTCGGATGGTTCGCCCCACGCCAGGTCTCTTGCGTCAGCCCCGTCAGGTCGATCGCTTCAAGCATGAAAGCGACCAAATTGGAGTGCGTGAAGTACATCCCCTTGTCCTGCTTGAAGCCCGCGCGAACGATCTCCTCGAAAAAGGCTCCGATGATGTCACCGTGAAGGGCGGCGCCCCGGGTGATCGCGACACCCTGCAGCCCTTTCACGACGGACTTAACGCGCTCCGGTGCAAAGAGCTTGCTGTCGAGGCGATCACCGCCTGCGCTATCGATGTACGCCTTGTAGGCGGCTTCGTAGAGCGTTGCGACGCGCGCGAAGAGTGATTGCGCAGTCTCTTCACGCCCGGCCCGTTGGAGCACTTGGAAGACATAGGGCTCACCTTTGCGCCGCTGTCGCTCGTCATAGATCTTGGCCAGCAGCAGCTTTACAACGTGCGCGAAAACTTCGGTGTCGGCATGCTCGGCGAAGAACTCGCTGTGGAAAGCGTTCGCGATGGCTCGAAAGTCCGCCGTGGTGGCGGAGTCATCGAGCTCGCGGTTCGTCGATCCCTTCGCGAAAGGAGAAAAGGAAGGGAGTTGGTAGTTGGCGGGGAACGTCACGTCGAAGGCCTCCCCACTGCGTTCCAGCGTTCGAACGACTTGTGCGCTCCGTAGTCGATGGTGATGCACTCGATGTCCGCAACCTGCGGCTTCACCGTCGCGTAGACCAATAGGGATGGTGCAAGAAGTGGAGCGGTGTCGAAGAGTTGCTTCTCGATCAGGGGATCGGTATCGGGCTTGTACTCATCCGGCGACTTGAACTCCCACATCGCGAACACAGTCTCAGACCCATCTTCTTCGAGGTAGTAGAGGACCAAGTCCACCTGAGCACGCGAAGCGGAGGGCCGACCGATACTGTGACCCTGTTCGATGTACATACGTTCCGGGCTATAGCCATAGCGTCCCGAACACAGCAGCGCGATCGCGAGCGCGCGAGCGAGCTCCTCAGGGTCCGCGTTGCGGTGTCTCGTCTCGCCGGAACGGATCTGCTCTGAGTAGTGAATCTGGCGCACCCCCTGCACCTCGGAGACGCTCACTACGCGCTGATCCGGGTCGACGGACCGGATAGCTTCCACAAACCACGCCCGGTCAGCCTCGCTCATCGCCATCGGTAACCGTCCCCCTTTCGACCGCGCACGGACTCTTGAATCTATCAGCGGCGGCCCATTCCTCCTTTGCGACTGCTCCGTATTGGGCATTGGGAGCGCGGTGGACTGGTGACACTCGCCTCGCCGAAGGAGTTCTCCATGCGCGCGACGTGCGGACGCGGCACGGCACCTCATACGAGAGCTATCGACGAGTGGTTGGGGATTCTTGTGATGTGTGCGAGGCGAGGCGAGGAGCGGCGGCATCTGTTCGAGCTGGCGCGTCCGGTTCCGGGGCGGCGGAAGCGCGTGACGCGCGCGGAGGTGGCGATGCCCGGGGCGTTGGCGCTGCTCGCGTCGATGCCGTCGGTGCCGGCGCTGCTGCTGGGGCGGCGAAATGACGTGCTCGCATGGAACACGCTCGGGCATGCGCTGGTGGCGGGGCATCTGGCGTTCACGGATCCGGATGATCCGGCGACGCGTCCGAACCAGATGCGCCTGCTGTTCCTCGACCGGCACACGCGCGAGCTGCATCGTGACTGGGCGGATGATCCGGCGTCGGCGGTCGCGTCGCTGCGGTATGTGGCGGGGCAGTGCGCTCGCCGAGCTCGTGGGGGAGTTGTCGATGAACAGTCGGGAGTTCGCGCGCCTGTGGGCCAAGCACGACGTGCGGTTGTGTTCGAGCGGAACGAAGCGGCTACATCACCCGCAGGTGGGCGACCTCGACCTGCACGCACCGCTGAGTACGAATCTCACTCGGAGTCGACTGGAACGCCGAACTCGTGTGGGGTGACGTCGTCGAGGTGGTCCAGCGGCTCAAGGAGCAGCCGAGAAGAGGGATCTCGCTCGGTGGCGTGAAGCTTCCGGCGACGCTCGCGGCGCACGGGCTCATCGATGAGTACACGTTCGTCGTGCATACCGTGATCGCGGGGCGGGGCCGCGGCTGCTCGACGGCGTGGATTTGGAGATGGAGTTGGTCGAGCGGCGGGAGTTCCGCTCAGGTGCCGTCGTGCAGCGCTACCGCCTCGTCGCATACCGAGGGTTTCGAGCGCATTGCCTAAGACTCTGGCATCCGACGATCTGTCCTGGAGGAACGGGTAGTCGGTGTACCCGGTCTCGCCGTACTGAGGCCTGGTCGACCTCGTTCTCGTCGGCGCTTGAATGTTGTGGGCGGGGGAGTTGCGGATGTCGACGCGGTCGGCGCCGACCTCGGTGACGACGGCCTGCGCGACCTCGATGGCGAAGCGTGCGCGGGGCCCGCGCAAACCCGCCATCACTCTGTGCTCGCGTCACCCGGCGGGCTCGTGAAAGGCTGAGGCGGGGAACCGCCCGCGATGAACGGAAGTGTTTGTCGTCCAGGCAAAGGAGCAGTGTGGCCGCAGATCAGAACGTCCGACGAGCGGCTCGCGCCCGAGCATCGCTGGAATATCTCGACGAGAACACCATCGGCGAACAATTCCTGCCTCTCGCCGAGGTGTGGGCTGCAACGCAGCAGCGCGTTCCGTTCTCAGATCACGAGGCCGAGCTCGTGCGGAAGGGCCGCCCCCGCGGGGAGAGCGATTGGCGCTGGTCCAGCGCGGATCTCGCTGCCGCCGGGTGGCTGCGCAAGCACCCCGATGGGTCGGGGCAATGGGCGGTCACTGACGCCGGTAGACAGGCGCTGCGTGAGTTTGCGGGCGACGAGTTACACGCGGAGGCGACGCGACGATACGCAGCAGGGCGCATTGAGTTGCAGTCGGCGGTCTCCGCGGCCCTTCCGACGACGTGGGTGTCGACCGACAATGCTCAGCGCAAGCTGCTCGAGGCTGCGCGCGTGTGGGTGGAGCAGTCGCTGCAGGCCGGCGAATCCGTCTTCAGCCCGGGGCGCGAGGTGTGGTCGCTGGAGACGGTTCAGCGTCTGCATACGGTATGGACGACGAGCGAGAAGGCCGAGGGGAAGAATTTCACCGAGAACGTCGCGCTACAGCTCGCTGACGAGAGCGACGACGTCAGATTGCTCATGGCTGAGGTGGTGGCGCTGCAAATCCTCCCCATTTCAACGGCCATTGGTCACGCCAAGAAAACGGCCAAGGTAGGGGCAGTTCTCGCGCTCATGCAGCACAAGGTGTCGATCCCAACGCTTTTCGATGAGGCGTTCGGCGGTGGGTCATTCCACCCCGGGTCCGGCATGCTCACCAATGTCAATCACGCGGTCACGATCATCATCAACCTGGCGAAAGCGTGGGTCGAGCTCGACGCTGATGAACAAGAGTCGACGCTGGCAGATCCGCTCCGCTGGCGGGATTTCGTCTTGGCGCTGGACGGCGACGGTTTCCCAACCCAGCGATGGTCGTTGCTGTATCTCGTCCATCCCGGCTTCTTCGGCCCCATCGTTTCGGCTGATCACCGCCGGCGCGTTCGCGAAGCGTTCATCGGCGAAATCGGGGGGAGCTTCTCCTCCGACGCCGATGCGGACCTCCAGCGCATCGCCATCGCCCTTCAGGTGAAGAAGCAGAAGCCGATCGATTTCTATCGGACGCCGCTGCGGGAGCAGTGGCTGGATGTGCCAGACCCGGTGATCGATCCGGCCCACGTAGAACCAGTCGTAGAGGTTGACCCACGCGGCTTCCGCCCAGCCGACATCGACACCGCAGTCTTGAGCGAACGCCTCAAGCTCGACGATGGTTGGATCGCTCGCGTTATCGATGCCTTGTATCGGCGGGGCCAGATCATCCTCTATGGCCCGCCGGGGACCGGTAAGACCTTTGTCGCGAAGGCGATCACGGAGGCACTCACCACCAAACCCGATGCGGCTCGACGAATTCAGTTCCATCCCTCATACACATACGAGGACTTCTTCGCCGGGTACCGGCCGCGCGAGAAAGACGGTCAGCTCGTTTTCGAACTGACCCAGGGGCCTCTGCGCCGCATCTCGGACGCAGCTCGGCGTGACCCCGATGTGACGCACGTCCTGATGATCGATGAGATCAATCGCGCAAATCTTTCAAAGGTCTTCGGCGAGCTCTACTACCTCCTCGAGTACCGGGACGAACCGATCGACTTGCTTTACGCCGGCTCGGGGACGGACGGCGGAGACACGTTCTCGCTGCCGCCGAACGTCGTCATCATCGGCACGATGAATACAGCCGATCGTTCGATTGCGCTCCTAGACTCGGCGATGCGTCGGCGTTTCTCGTTCTTCGAGCTCCACCCCGACGTTCCGCCGGTGGCCGGCATTCTCGATCGGTGGATGGCCGCGCACCCGCAGTCCTTTGATATCTCAGCCCTTTTCGCCGAGCTTAATTCGCGCATTCGCGACCGGGAGGGCCGCATCGGCCCCAGTCACCTGCTGCGCACCGAAGATCTGAGCAGGCAGGCCCTCGATGCGATTTGGACGGAGAACCTGATGCCGTTGCTCGAGGAGCGTCATCTCGGGAGTGCTGTCGATGTACACGCGACGTTTTCGTTGGAGATTCTGCTTGAAAAGGTCGCTCCCCCGGCGGCGCAGTCACCCGAGCAGGAAAGCGGCATCCAGGAGTCCTCGAAGAGGTGAGCAAATCACGTCCACGCGCTTTCATCACCGAAAAGGGTGAGAGCCTCGTCGAGCTCACGCTCGGCGAGGCGATGGAACTGCAGGAGATGCGTTTTTGTCGTGTGAGCCCGACAACGCAGGCCGGGCTTTGGCGCGTCTCGGACGTGACGCGGGTGGGCACCGCGGTGGTGGGTGAAACGGTGCTGCACGTCGTGCCCAAAACGCCTCTCGAGAATCTCGTCTACATGGCGTCCTCAGGACGTAGGCACATCAGCGTCGGACAACACCTCGTGGATCACGACGGGGAGCGAGCCTTTCCTGCGGCTCTTGCTCGCGCATTCCTCTTGGAGGTGCAACGCGCTACACGTCGAGGTCTAGTGAAGGGTTACGAAGAGACGCACGAGGCCGCCTCGGTCATGCGGGGTCGGTGGGATGTGTCGCGACAACTAGCCGTCCGTCCGGGGCTGCCGCTACCTCTTGAGATCGACTACGACCATTTCAGTGAGGATGTGCCAACCAATCGCATCCTGCATACCGCCATTCGTGCGCTTCGAGCAGTGGATCTCTCGCGCGGCGTCGAGTCGATTCGCACGCAGCTCGAGATGGATTTCCTCGAGGCGGGTCTGGTGCCGCGCGGAATGCCGCTTCCGACCGTTGTGATAACGAGGCTGAACGAGCATCTCAGTACCGCTCTCATGCTCGCCCAATTGATCCTCGAGGCCGTGTCGTGGACGCACCGTGAAGGCGTCCGACGAGGCGGGACGTTCCTGCTCGATATGGCGAACATGTTCGAGTCGTTCGTCGCTGAACGTCTGCGCGCGCTTCTCGAGCCAAAAGGTCTGCGAGTAACCCCACAGGACAGAAGATGGTGGCTGGACACGGAGCGCGTGGTGGCTCTTCGTCCGGACATGGTCGTCGAGACCGACGTGCCGACGAGCGTGGCCGACACCAAATACAAGGTGCTCACTGATGGGCGCGGTGGTCCGCCCAGCGGTGACGTCTACCAGATGGTCGCTTACGCGCTTGCGCTGAATGTGCGAACCGCGCACCTCATTTACGTTTCGGGCGACGTGGTCTCTCAGGTCATTTGCATTCCCTCGGCGCGGGTCGACGTTCGCGTGCATGCGGTGAGCCTGGCCGGAGGCATCGACGATCTCGAGGCCGAGATGGCTCGGCTCGCGAGAGTCATTGCTTCGCGCGAGTAGGTGCTGGATCTCAGCAGGGGAACGGTGGACGGATGCCGTCGGTGCCGAGACGATGAGGACAAACGTGCGAGGGAGCGCGTCTCGTCGAGAGGATCAGACATGGCACAGCCGTTGCGATACGCGATCAACGTCACCCTGGACGGCTGCTGCTCACACGAGGCGGGCCTGCCGCCGGACACCGAGTCCATGGCGTTCTGGACCGACGAGCTCCGCCGTTCCGACACCCTCCTCTACGGCCGCGTCACCTATGAGCTGATGGAGGGTGCGTGGCGTCGACCGGGGTCGGGGGAGTGGCCGGACTGGATGGATGCCAGTGAGATCGAGTTCGCGGAGGTGATGGATCCGATGCGGAAGGTCGTGGCATCCGCGACTCTGGACGCCGTCGACTGGAACGCTGAGCTGATCAGCGGCGACGTGGTCGAAGCGGTCCGGCGGGTCAAGGCGCAGCCGGGGAGGGGTATCTCGCTTGGTGGCGTGAAGCTTCCGGCGGCACTCGCGGCGCAGGGCCTCATCGATGAGTACACGTTCGTCGTGCACCCCGTGATCGCGGGGCGGGGGCCACGGCTCCTTGAGGGGGTCGACCTGAAGCTCGAGCCGGTCGAGCGGAGTGAGTTCCGATCGGGCGCGACGATGCAGCGCTACCGGTCCGTCGCATAGGGAGCGCCGCGCGAACTGGTCACCCGCGGCGCTCCTGTCACTGGCATATGCGTGCAGTCATAGGTGGTTCGAGTGCCCGTGCGCGTCGATTCTGTGGGCCGATGACTAGTCGACATCTTCAACCTCGGCACGCTGCTCATCTCACTCCCAGCGGGGTAGGGGGTAGTCGGCAATGCCACCGGCGAGCGAACTGGACCGCGCAGACGCCTCGATATCAATCACAGAATGAGGGGGTTTGCGGTCCGCCTGACGAGGAGGTCGCGCAGCATCTGCAAGTCGAGGAGAGCGGGGGCGCGGAGCGCGTCGCCCAGGCGAATAGATCCGAGTCGATCGTGTACGGACAGTCGAGCGAGCGACACCGCTCCTGTTGCTGCGAGGGAATCTCGCATCGAGTCGTACAAGGCTCGTTGCTTCCAGCGCGGTGATCCTTCTCCATCGAGAACACCGCGGGGCCCAGCTGGACCGAATTGCGCGGCTGATCCCGTGTTCGTCCAGAAGCCGCCCCCTGAGTGACGCTTCGAGGCAACGTGCTCATAGTCGGCGCACTGGCGCAGGTAATCCGCTCGCCATGGCAAATGGGCACTCCACTCCGCTCGAAGTGTCTCTGCTCGATACCGGTTGAAGTGTTGTTCTTCGTCGAGCTCAATGATGAGTCCACTCGTCGTCTGAATATCCCAGCCCAAGGGTCGAAGGGTGGGTGCCTCGAGCACTCCACCAAGCTGTTTGTAGTTCGCAATGGCCCACGACGCGGCGGGCTCGGGAAGCCCTGGGAAGCGGGGGGCTGGTGATGTCCCACCGAGTGTGAGGCCGAGTAATTCAAGCGCGGAGGCGAGAGCATTTTGTCGTTCAAGTCGTGCCATGCTGCCGACTCTCACACGTGCCCGGCGGTGGCGGAAGTTGGACTTACATGTACCTCGTCTGGCCTTTGCTATGCGAGCTCTTGGCCCGATTCAAGAAGGCTCGATTGAGAGTTCCTTGCAGAGGAAGCCACTGGCTAGATTGTTGTACGCAAATCACGAATGTCGGTGGCTCGGGGCATACTCGGGGCATGGTTTCCTACTCCGACCTGACCGACACAGCCGCCGTGAACTGGGCGGTATCCGAATTCGATCGGCTCGGTCGTGATGCGTTCCTCAAGCGTTTCGGCTTTGGCGTAGCGCGTGAGTACTTCCTCGTCGTCAACGGCTCCCTCTACGACTCGAAGGCGATCTTCGCCGCGGCATACGAGCGTCAGCACGGCGTTTCCGTGTCCAGCAAAGAGATCAGCGGAGGCAAAGGCGGCGCGGCAGGTCGACTGGTCGAGCTTGGGTTCGAGGTACAGGGCAACCCCGTGCAGCAAATCAGACCGGCGTCTCGCCCAGCGACTATCTGCAACGAACATTTTGTGGAGATTCCGGCGGCGGGATCCTGTCCCTACTGCTGAACACATACCTTCTGCGCACGAGATGAATCAAAAGGGCCCCGCGCGATCAGATCGCGCGAGGCCCTGGCATCCGGAATGTCAGTCCTGAAGGAACGGGTAATCCGTGTACCCGCGCTCATCCGGGCCGTAGACCGACGCCTGATCAACCTCGTTTTCCTCGGCGCCCTGCTGCCAGCGCGTCACCAGGTCGGGGTTGGCGATGGCGGGGCGGCCGACGGCGACCAGGTCGGCGATGCCCTCGTCGACGGCGGTGATGGCCTCGTCGCGCGTGGTCATCTTGGAGAAGCCGGAGTTGACGATGAAGGTGCCGCCGAAGGCGCGGCGCAGGTCCTGGATGAGGTCGCTCGCGGGGTGGGCGTGCAGCACGCTCAGGTAGGCGAGGCCCAGCGGGGCGAGGCCGGCGATGAGGGCCTCGTAGGTGGCGCGGGTTTCGGCGTCGTCCTTCTCCCAGACGTCCTGGATGTTGTGGGCGGGGGAGATGCGGATGCCGACGCGGTCGGCACCGATCTCGGCGACGACGGCCTGGGCGACCTCGACGACGAAGCGGGCGCGGGCCTCGGGCGATCCGCCGTAGCCGTCGGTGCGCTGGTTGGAGGCGGGGGAGAGGAACTCGTGCAGCAGGTAGCCGTTCGCCGAGTGCAGCTCGACGCCGTCGATGCCGGCATCCACGGCCCGACGAGCGGCCTTCACGAACTCGTCACGGACGGTGGCGAGCTCCTCGGTCTCGAGGGCGTGGGGCACGGGGTAGGCGACCTTCGAGCCGTCGGCGAGGCGGGTGTCGCCCTCAATCGCGATGGCCGAGGGGGCGACGATGCGGTCGGTGCCGGTGATGTCGGTGTGGGTGACACGTCCGCCGTTCATGAGCTGCATGAACACCACTCCGCCTTCGGCGTGCACGGCATCCGCGACCTTCGCCCATCCGGTGGCCTGCTCGTCGGTGACGATTCCGGGCTGGCCGGGGTACGCCTTCGACTCCGCGCTCGGGAACACGCCCTCGGTGACGAGGAGTCCGATGCCGGCGCGCTGCTCGTAGTACTTCGCGACGATCGGGCCGGGAACGCCGTCGGCGCTCGCGCGCAGGCGGGTCATGGGGGCGAGCGACACGCGGTTGCGCACGCCGATGCTGCCGACGGTGGTGGGGCTGAACAGGCTCACGGGAGTCCTTTCGTGGGGTCACAGGGCCACGCGAAGGTAACGGGGCGCGGCGACGACCTATTCCACGCGGTGCACATCTGTGCAGCGGCGGATTGACGTCGGCTGCCGCCAGGTGCTGGCATCCACACGTGGGGCTGGCTAGCGTGGCCTTTCGTCCATGGAGCAGCGCGGGGGGAACGGATGCTGATGTCGACCGGGATCGCACGAGTCGGAGCAGAGCAGTGATGGCGCGCGCGCCCTGGAACCGTCCGGGCGAATCCGCCCAGACCCGCCGCCTGCGCATCGCGATGTTCTGGACCGCGGTGGTGCTCGTGGGGGCCGTGGTGGCGACGCTCGTGTACTTCGTCGTGCGGTCGGCGGGGATCGCCGGGCTCTGATTTCGACGACCTCGCACAGCCGTCTCTTGCGGAACTACTCGCGCACGCGTCCGAGCGCGAATCGTCCCGTGCGGCGATCGGGCCGCGGCCGGACTCCGCGCGCATACGATGGTGCCCCCAGCGACGCTTCGGAGGACCGCGCGATGACCGAGAACCCCCTCGCCCACCGCCTCGACTACACGCTCGACGAGCTCGACGACGCCGCGCTGACGGCATCCCCCCTCGCGCTCTTCCAGCGGTGGCTGCATGATGCCGCGGACCTCCCCGAACCGAACGCGATGGTCGTATCGACGGTGGATGCCGAGGCCCGGCCCACCTCGCGGACGGTGCTGTTGCGCGGGGTCGACGACGACGGTGCGCTGTGGTTCTTCACGAACCGGGACTCGCGGAAGGGGCAGGCGCTGGCGGGGAATCCGGCGGTGTCGATCCTGTTCCCCTGGTACGCGCTGCAGCGGCAGGTGATCGTGCTCGGCACGGCGACGCCCCTGCCTGCTGAGCGGGATGACGCGTACTTCGCGTCGCGGCCGCGCGGATCGCAGCTGTCGGCCTGGGCGAGCCACCAGTCGGAGCCCGTGGCATCCCGTGCCGCGCTCGAGGAGCAGATGGCCGAGGTGTCGGCCCGCTTCGGCGACGACCAGCCCGTGCCGAGGCCGCCGCACTGGGGCGGGTATCGGGTGGAGCCGCGCGAGATCGAGTTCTGGCAGGGGCGTCCGTCGCGGCTGCACGATCGGATCGTGGCCGTGCGGGATGCCGCGGGGGAGTGGAGCGCGGCGCGACGGCAGCCGTGAGCGCCTCGAGCTGCAGGTCGTTCGCCGTGTCAAGCTCTGGCATCCAGGCGGGAGTTGAGATGGTCTGATGCTCATGGGGATGTCGAGCTTCGAGCTGAAGCGGATTGTTCTGCTCGCGTTTCCGCTGCCGATTGTTCTGGTGTTCCCGGCCGCGTTCGCCTTTCGCGGCCTGTGGGTACCGGCTCTTGCGTGCTCGCTGGGAGCGGCGGTGTACATCGTGCTCATCTGGCGATGGCAACGCGTCCGAGAAGCCGACGAAGCCCTCGCGCGTGCCGCGCTGCACGATGCGGCCGGGGCCGAGGAGAAGGAGGTGCACGTGCAGACCCCTCCTTCCACGGCCTCCGGGCCCGCACAAGGGCCACCCGCTAAAAGCTCCCCCCGCCGCCCCGCCCCGTAGATTCGATCCCATCCGCATCCGCGGGTCGCGAACTGAGTCACCACCCGGGGAGGCGAGACCATGGCGAAGAAGAACACCGACGTGCGTCAGCTCGACGAGAAGGCCTTCGTCGAGGCGACGTCGGAGGCGAAGTCGCGGTACGGGCGGTTCAATCTCGCGATCGTCGGCGCGTCGGGCGTCGGCAAGTCGTCGCTGGTCAACGCGGTGTTCGGGCGCGACTGGGCGAAGGTCGGGCGGGGGCTCCCCGTCACGCGGGGCGTGCACTTCTACAGCGACGACTCGCTCGGCATCTGGGACGTCGAGGGGTTCGAGATCGGCTCGCCCGTTCCGCCGGATCAGCAGCTGCGCAACCACCTGGATGCCATCGCCGCCCACCCCGGCAACCATCAGATCTCCGTCGTCTGGTACTGCGTGCGGGCCGCCGACGACCGTCTCACTCCGGCCGACATCGCGATGATCCGCGAGCTCGACGCGCGAGGGCTGCCGGTGATCCTCGTGCTGACGAAGGTCGACTGGATCAAGAACCCGATCACCGGGCACCAGGGCGTCGCGAAGGACCTGCAGGCGTTCGTCGACTGGCTCAACAACCCCGTCGACCCGTCGACGGGCGAGCGCATCCGCATCTCGTACCGACAGGTCATCCTCACCTCCACCCGCGACCGCCACGGGAAGGGGAAGGGGCACGGCCTCGGTGACCTTGTCACGGAGACCCTCGAACTCGCCCCCGACCGCGACAAGGACGCCTTTCGCATCGCACAGCGACTCAACCTCCCGTGGAAGAGGGAGATGGCGCGGCCGATCATCGCCGCGGCGTCCGCGGCGGCCGCGGGGGCGGCATCCGTTCCGCTTCCTGTGTCGGATGCTGTCACGCTGGCGCCGATCCAGCTGACGATGATGGGGCGCATCGCCGCCATCTACGACCTCGAGGTCAAGACGATGCTCTCGGCAGGGGCCCTCGCGCAGTTCGGTGTGCAGGTGGCCGGGCGAGCGCTCGCGACGAGCTTCCTCAAGCTCATCCCGGGCGCGGGGATCGTCGTGAACGCGGCCGTGGCCGCGGCGCTGACGGCCGCGACGGGCGAGAGCTGGCTGAAGATCTGCGAGCTGCTGCACACCGGCAAGATCGACGTGCGCAAGCTCGACCAGGAGTGGGCGAAGTACGCGCCGAGCTTCATGGACGTCGCGCGCAAGCTCGTCGAGCGGCGGGTGGGACGGAAGTAGATCACCGGGGGCGGCCCGCGGAGCACGCAGCGAGTGGATGCCGGTAGGCCGCCGTCGCGCGCATCCCGGTCGGTCACGGCATCCGTCATGACGACCCTCGCCGCCACGGGGCGTGAAACCCTGGAACCACGATGACCGACACCACCCCGGCCGACCGCCTGCGCGCGGCGCTCGCGCACTCCGACGCCTCCGCGCGCCTGCAAGCGGCGCTCGCCGCGGGGACGCGGCCCGACGACAGCTACATCGCCGAGCTCGTTGCCCGCTGCGCGGTGGAGCCCGACTTCTTCGTGCGCGACATGCTCACGTGGGCGCTCACGCGTCACGACGCGACCCGGACCGTCGCGGAGCTGCTTCCCGAGGTGGCATCCGAGGTCCCGCAGGCGCGGAGCCAGGCCCTGCACACGCTCTCGAAGATCGGCGACCCCGCTGCGTTCGCCGTGATCACGCCGGTGGTGCTGCGCGATCGGCATCCCGAGGTGGCGCGGGCGGCGTGGCGCACGGCATCCGGGCTCGTTCCCGACGACGCCCACGAGTCGCTCGCCGACGAGCTCGCGACCCAGTTCGGGCGGGGCGACCACGACACCCAGCGGAGCCTGAGCCGCGCGTTCGCGGCCATCGGGTACCGCGCCGAAGCCGCCGTCGAGCGCGCGGCGGCCTCGCCCTACGACGTCGTGAGCGCGCACGCGCGGGCGACGGCGATCGTCATGGACGACCCCGACACCGAGTTCGCCGAAGCGGTGGTCGAGGCGCGGCGCGTGGTGGCGCAGCGGGCGCTGCCCGACGAGGACTGACCCGGGTCAGCCCCGGTGCACCTCGACCGCTCTCGAGAACAGGTGCACGAGGAACGCCCCGATCAGCAGGACCGGCGTGACACCGATCATCGACACCAGCGGTGACCCGGTGTCGGTCGACGACGTCGCGAACGCCACGACGAAGCCCACGACCACGCCGAGCGCCGCCACGGCGAGAGCGATCGCGCGCGTCGAGGGGGAGGCGCGATGGACGGCGACGATCATCAGGATCGCCAGGGCGAACATCGTCGCCGCGGCGACGAGGAAGAGCGGGGATCCTCCGCTGATCGCGAGGAAGCCGGCGCCGCCGACCACGAACAGAGCGCTCACTACGTACGCGAAGATCCGTGCGCGCCGCACGCGCGTCTCGGGTGGGAGGTTCCGCAGGGAGCCTGTCGTCATCCGTGTCTCCCGATCGTCAGGGAAGCGCCAGGCTACCGGGACGGGTGCGGGGCGCGGAAGGGCGGTGCCGGCCCGCACCGGATGCCGGGGGAGGGGGCGCGCGCCGGTCCTCGCGGGCGAACGATCGGCCCCCGCCCGCCGGGGAGGGTGGCCATTTCGTCTCGTGATTCCGCGGAAACCCGCCGCGAGACCTTCCGTCAAGCCCCCACGCCTCTCAGGGATCTCCACAACCCGGTCCAGTACCGTCTCATCCGGTCTGCGCGACTCCACGTGCTCAGGTCGACCCAACGACGTCGTCGACGAGCGCCCGTATCGCGCGCCGGACGAACGACGACGAGACGGGAGGCACGGCATGACCACCATGGCGACCCCTCGCGTTCAGGCCGTGCCGTCGGCATCCGCTGCTCCGACGGCGGCGCGCCACCTTCCCTCGCTCACGGGCCTTCGCTGGGCGACCGCGATGCTCATCTTCGGTCACCACCTCATGGCGGTCGAGTACTTCGGCGGAACTGCCGGCGACGTGTGGGCCTTCGTCTTCGAGGCCGGGAAGACCGGCGTCACGCTCTTCTTCATCCTTTCGGGGTTCGTGCTGGCCTGGGGCTTCAAGCCGCAGCAGAGCGCGGGCTCGTTCTGGTGGCACCGCTTCGCGCGCATCTACCCGCTGCACCTCGTGGGCGTCGGTCTCGCGCTCGTCGCCGCCGCGACCCTCGTGCCCGAGATCCGCACCGACGGCGCCGCCCCGCTCGCGGCGAACGTGCTGCTGATCAACGGGTGGGTGCCCGACTGGTGGCAGGCCGGCAACCCCGCCAGCTGGTCGCTCGTGTGCGAGGCGTTCTTCTACCTCAGCTTCCCGTTCCTCATCCGCCCGCTCGTGCGGCTCTCGGCCCGCGCGCAGACGATCGCCGTCGGCATCGCACTCGCGCTCGTCGCGCTGGCCCCGCAGATCGCCGCGCTCTCGCCGCTGCCGATGTCGGCGGCATCCACCCCCCTCCTGCGGCTGCCGGAGTTCGTCGTCGGCGTCACCCTCGCGCTGCTCATGAAGCGCGGGGCGTGGATGCCACCTCGGGTGCGCTTCGTGCTGCCGCTCGCGGTCGTCGGCTACGCCCTGTCGGAGGCGCCGACGCTGCCCGGCACCGACGTGCACCCCGGTCTCGCGGTGACCGTCGGGGCCTTCGCGCTGCTCGTGGCCTCGCTCGCTTCGGCCGATGCGCACCGCTCGTCGACGTTCCTCGCGCGTCCGCTCTGGCAGGAACTCGGGCGCGTGTCGTTCGCCTTCTACCTCGTGCACCTGCTGGTGATCGCGTCGGTGTCATCGGCGTGGCCCGACGGGCACCCGCAGCTGCCGTGGCGCCGTGCCGTTCTGCTCGCGCTCGCCGCATTCGGGATCGCGCTCGCCCTGGCGTTCGTGATGCACAAGCTGGTCGAGGTGCCCGCGCAGCGGTGGCTGCTGACCTACGACCGATCGAAGAGGAATCGCGTAGCCGCGGCCGCGGCCGTTCGCTAGGCTTGCCGGATGTTCGGAGCCCACGCCCTCATCCTTCTGCTCGTATGGGGCGTCGGCCTCGCCGTCATCGCGGCGGCCCTGTATTTCGTCGTGCGCCTCGCCGTGCTGCACGCGCTGAAGGCGCACACGCGGTGGGTCGACGGGGGGAAGCTGTAGGGGCGCACCGGCGAAGCGCCCGCGCAGCGGCCGGGGCGTGGCGGAGGGCGACACGCCCGGGCCCACCGGTCGTTCAGCAAGGCCTCGATACACTGCCCCGTGCCCGAAACACTGCTGAACCCCGACCGCGATGCCGCGCGGTCGACCACCATCGACCCGTACGAGCTCGAGATCGCGCTGCGCGTCATCGACGCCGCCTCCTCGCTCGACCACGACGACCCCGCCTACATCGCCCTGCGCCGTCAGACCGGCAAGCTCTACAAGGACGTCAAGCGGCAGTCGCGCAAAGAGAAGCGCCAGCGCATCGCCGACGCCGACCGCGCGGTCGTGGCCGCCACCGCCACCGGCGCTCCCGATCGCATCGACGACGAGACCCGTGGCATCCCGCTGCAGGCCCGCACCGCGATGCCGTTCGCGGGCGAGCTGATCAAGGCGCGCGCCTGCTACATCTGCAAAGAGGACTACACCCTCGTCGACGCGTTCTATCACCAGCTCTGCCCCGACTGCGCGTCGATGAGCCACGAGAAGCGCGACGCCCGCACCGACCTCACCGGGCGCCGGGCCCTGCTGACCGGCGGCCGCGCCAAGATCGGCATGTACATCGCCCTGCGTCTGCTGCGCGACGGCGCGCACACGACCATCACCACGCGCTTCCCGCGGGATGCGGTGCGCCGGTTCTCGTCGCTGCCCGACAGCGCGGACTGGCTGCACCGCCTCAAGGTGGTCGGCATCGACCTGCGCGACCCGGCGCAGGTGATCGGGCTCGCCGAGTCGGTGGCATCCGATGGTCCGCTCGACATCCTCATCAACAACGCGGCTCAAACCGTGCGGCGCTCGCCGGGAGCCTACAAACCCCTGGTGGATGCCGAACTGGCACCGCTCCCCGACGGACCGCTGCCCGAGCTCGTCACCTTCGGCCACACGAACGACGCCCACCCGCTCGCGCTCGCGCAGTCGGTGTCGGCGCACCCGATCCTCGCCTCTGCCGCCCGCACGGCCGACGAGCTGACCGCCGAGGCGATGGCGGCGGGCTCGTCGTCGCTCGAGCGGCTGATGACCGGGACGGCGATCGACGCGGGCGGGCTCATCCCCGACGAGGACCGCATCAACAGCTGGACGCAGCACGTCGACCAGGTCGAGCCCCTCGAGATGCTCGAGGTGCAGCTGGCGAACATGACCGCGCCGTTCCTGCTGGTCAGTCGCCTTCGCCCCGCGATGGCGGCATCCACGTTCGACCGGAAGTACATCGTCAACGTCTCGGCGATGGAGGGCGTCTTCGGTCGCGGCTACAAGGGCCCCGGCCACCCGCACACGAACATGGCGAAGGCCGCGCTGAACATGCTCACGCGCACGAGCGCTCGCGAGATGTTCGAGAACGACCGCATCCTGATGACCGCGGTCGACACCGGCTGGATCACCGACGAGCGCCCGCACTTCACCAAGGTGCGCCTGGCCGAGGAGGGCTTCCACGCCCCGCTCGACCTCGTCGACGGCGCGGCGCGCGTGTACGACCCGATCGTGCGCGGCGAGGCCGGCGAAGACCTGTTCGGCATCTTCTTGAAGGACTACCGCAAGAGCAGTTGGTGAGTCGCCGGGCGACCGCTGCGGCGTGAGGGCCCTGAGCTTTTCGAAGGGTCTGGGGGTTCCCGCCGAGCTGCGGCGTCAGGTCCCTGAGCCTGTCGAAGGGTCCGGTACGCCCGCGGCGTCAGGCCGGCAGGAAGTACTCCCGCGCGAGCGGGGCGATCTCGATCCCGGATGCCGTCGCGGCGGTGACCCAGCGGAGCTCGGCGATCTCGGCATCCGGGGTCGGCTGCTGGGAGCCGATGTCGACGCGGAACACGTCGGCGACCACCTCGAAGCCGGGCTCGTTGGCCGCGGAGGCGCTGAACTCTCCGAGCGGCTCGAGGGCGTCGGGGGCGACGCGCACGCCGATCTCCTCGGCGAGTTCGCGCGCGAGCGTCTCGGCCGGGTTCTCGCCCGGCTCGGGCTTGCCGCCGGGCTGCATGAACGCGGTCGTGCCGGCCTTGCGCACGACGAGCAGGCGACCGTCGGCGTCGGTGATCACCGCGGCCGAGACGCGGATACGGCGTGGGGCGGGGGCATCCGGAAGCACTCCCGCACGGTAGCAGTCGCGCCGGGGGTTCCTCGGTGGGGCCGGGCGTCGAACCGGCGCGGCCGCGGCCGCGCGGGCGCAGCGAGTGTCCACCAAACCCGGGCGCCGGAGAATCCCGCCCCGGGTGTCGTGGACACTCGGCGGGATGCCGGGGCTTGTTGCCGGCGCGGCAGGACTGCCCGCGGCGGGCGGCGACGCACGCGCGGCGGGCGGCGACCCGAACGCGCGGGCGCGCGGTGGCGGGAGGCGCGCGGCTCCGGTCAGTGCGTCGAGCGCGGGACCGCCATCGACGGGATCGCTCCGTCGTCGGGGATGCCGTACGAGGCGATCACGCGCTCCAGGTAGCGGGTGATGACGTCCTGCTCCTCGTCGCTGAACTCGTCGAGCACGGCGTCGACGCTCGCGATCATCGGCATCAGGTGCCCCATCGCGCGGGCCATCGAGGTGTCGGTGGGCACCACGAGGACGCTCCGGCGGTCGGTGGGGTGCGGGGTGCGCGTGACGTGTCCGAGGTCGACGAGGCGGTCGATCGCGGCGGTGGTGGCGGCCGTCGTGAGGTCGAGGCGTCGCGAGAGCTCCCCCGGAGAGAGGGGGCCCGACATGACGAGGTGGCCCATGGCATCCAGGCCCGTCGGATTGACGGCGAGTTCACGCTGCAGCGCTTTCTCGAAGAGCGATCCGGCGGTGAAGAGGTCGCGCACGAGCGCGGTCGGGCGCCGCGTGGGCGGCACGGCGACGCCGCCGACGACGGGGGGTGGGGAGGAAGGGTTCGGCTCTTCCATGACTGGCACTCTACGCGTGATTGGGCTACCTTTCTCGTATCTCGATAATCGAGATACTCCAAAATCTAGCGAAGGCCCCCCATGACCGGCTTCCTCCGTTTCCTCACCTCGGCCCGCACGTCGTGGATCGTGCTCGTCGTGGCGTTCGCGGGCGTCGCGGCGCTGTTCGCCCTCGGCTCGGGCGCGACGAGCGACACGGCACCGGCCACGGGTCTGCCCGACACGGCCGAGTCCGTGCGGGTGCAGAAGGTGCTCGACACCTTCCCCGACGCCGACACCACCTCGGCGCTGGTCGTGTTCGCCTCCGACGACGGCGAGGTTCTCCCCGCCGAGACGGTTGCCGCCATCCAGCAGAAGGCGTTCGGAGACCTCGTCGACCTGACGCCCGAGGGTTTCATCCCGCCGCCGCAGGTGTCGGAAGACGGCACCGTCGCCCTGCTGGTCGTGCCCCTCGCTCCCGAGGCCGACGTCGAGGCCCAGGCCGAGCGCGCCGCTGAGATCCGCACGCTCGCCGCCGACGGCCTCGACGGGGTGCGCACGTACCTCACCGGTCCCGAGGGCTTCGAGGTCGACATCGCCGCGGTGTTCGACGGCGCCGACTTCACCCTCCTGCTGACCACCGTCATCGTCGTCGCCGTGCTGCTGCTCATCACCTACCGCAGCCCCTGGCTCTGGCTCGTTCCGCTCATCGTCATCGGCACCGCCGACGCGTCGGCCGGTATCGTCGCGCGCCGCGTCGCGGCCGCGGTGGGGGTGCAGCTCGACGCGTCGATCACCGGCATCCTGTCGGTGCTCGTGTTCGGCGCGGGCACCAACTACGCCCTTCTGCTCATCGCGCGCTACCGCGACGAACTGCGATTGGCCGAAGACCGGCGCGAGGCCATGCGTCGTGCCGTCCGCGGCGCCGGCCCGGCGATCATCGCCAGCGGTTCCACGGTGGCGCTGGCCCTCGCAACGCTGCTGCTCGGCGAGCTGTCGGGCAACCGCGCGCTCGGACTGGCGTGCGCGGTCGGCATCATCGTGGCGATGGCGTTCGCCCTGCTCGTGCTGCCGGCCGCCCTCGTGCTGTTCGGTCGCTGGTTGTTCTGGCCCTACGTCCCGCGCTTCGGATCGCCGGATGCCATCTCGCGCAGCCCGTGGGGGAAGCTCGGTCGCGGGGTCTCGCGTCGCCCGGTCGTGGTCGCGCTGAGCGGAGCGATCGTGCTCGGAGCGCTCGCGAGCGGACTGTTCTTCGTGCAGACGGGTCTGTCGCAGAACGACCGCTTCCTGCAGAAGCCCGACGCCGTGACGGGCCAGGAGGTACTCGCGGAGGCGTTCTCGGCCGGCGCCACCTCCCCGGCGACCGTGGTCGCGCCCGTGGCCGACGCCGACGCGGTCGTGGCGGCGGCGAGCGGGATCGAGGGCGTCGACTCCGCCCGCCTCGCCGAGGAGAACGGCGACTGGGCTCGCGTCGACGTCACGCTCTCGTCGTCGGCCGAGACCCCCGAGGCCTTCGCGACCATCGAACGACTGCGCGCCGACCTCGACACGGTCGGCTCCGGCGAGGCGCTCGTCGGCGGGCTCGACGCCCAGGCCCTCGATGTCGCCGGAGCCCAGCAGCGCGATCAAGACCTGATCATCCCGCTCATCCTCGTGCTGGTCTTCATCGTGCTGGTGATCCTGCTGCGCGCCCTCCTGGCACCGATCCTGCTGCTCTTGGCCGTCGTCGCGAGCTTCTTCTCGGCAGTGGGGGCGGCGTGGTGGCTGTTCCAGACGCCGCTGTTCGGCTTCCCCGCGATCGACACGAACGTGCTGCTGTTCAGCTTCCTGTTCCTGGTCGCCCTCGGCGTCGACTACAGCATCTTCCTCGTCACCCGCGCGCAGGAGGAGAGCCGCACCCTCGGCACCACGCAGGGCATGATCCGCGCGCTCGCCGCGACCGGCGCGGTGATCACGAGCGCCGGCATCCTGCTCGCCGCGGTATTCGCGGTGCTGGGCGTGCTGCCGCTCATCACGCTCACGCAGATCGGCATCATCGTCTGCATCGGCGTGCTGATCGACACCCTGCTCGTGCGCACGGTCATCGTGCCGGCCATGGCCTTCATCGCCGGCGACCGGTTCTGGTGGCCCCGCAAGCCGAAGGTGACGGATGCCGAAGCCGCGGCCTCGCAGACCACAGACGCGCCCGAGAAGGTCGCCGCACCCGTGACCCGCGCCGAACGCCGGAAGGGCGTCGGCGTTCGATGAGACCCGCGGGCCGGGAGGAGCCCCAACATACCCTCCCGGTCCGCGGCCTCGCCCGCCCGCTCGCGTGTGCGGCGGGCGGGGGTCTTCGGGCTCAGACCGTCTCGCGGCGGATGCCGTCGACGATCGGCCGGGTCGAGGCCAGCGCCGCGCGCACCAGCGCGAAGCCGCCGGCGAAGGTCGCGACGATGGTCAGCACCGACAGGGGCGCGACGAGCAGGCTGATCCCCACGATCGGGAACGCCATCATCAGCCCGAGCGCGGCACCACCTCCCGCCGCCCACCTCAGCGGCACCATGACCGTGAGTCGACGTGCGCGCCGCAGCTCGGCATCCGGGATGCCGAGAAGATCGAGCCCGACGATCAGCTCGCGCTCCTCGAGCACCGACGCCGCCTGCGTGACCCCCACGGCGCAGGCGAGCAGGAGGAACGCGATGCCGAGCGTCACCAGCACTCCCGTGCGGATGTCGCTCATCAGGGTCGTCGGGCCCGCGTCGCCTGCGACGTCGACGATCGACAGTCCGCACCCGGCCACGACCGCGATGAAGGCGACGATGGCCATCCCCGACACGCGCCGCCAGGCCGGGCCCGCGTGCGCGGCGAGCTCCCGCCCCGCGATGAGCTCGGACGCGGTGCGCGCGCGACGCGCCAGCGATCGTCCCCGCGCGGCGACGATCGGCGCGCCGATGAGATTCAGCAGGGCGAGCGCGCCCGCGAAGACGCCCAGCAGCAGCGCGATCCCCACGGCCGGGCCGAGCAGCTGCGCGACGACCGAGAAGTTCGACACCAGCAGCACGACGGCGACGATCAGCACCCCACCGACCACCAGGGCGGCCGTGCGCGACGGGGGAGCGGCGCTGCGGGTCCGCACCCCGAGCGGGGTGACGGCGACACGGCGCAGGCTCGCGGCAGCGCTCGCCGCGCCGACCACGATGACACCGCCGAGCACACCGAGGCCAAGCAGAGGGTCGATGACCACGGCGGCGACGCCGACGGGAGCGCCGAAGAACGGCAGGAGCCCCACGAGCGGAAGGAGCGCCGCATGGATTGCGACCCCGCCGACGGCGCCGACGGCGGCCACGGCTGTCGCCTCGAGCACGGTGAGCGCCCACAGCTCGCGCGTGCTCGCGCCCAGCAGCCGCAGGGTCGCGAGGCGGTCGTTGCGGCGCCGGCTCGTGAGGCGGGCGGCCGCGGCACCGAGCGTGACGAGCGGGACGGCGAGCAGCAGCAGGGCGAGCACCGCGAGGATGCCGTAGAGGCCGTTCCCGTCCGCGGTGCGCGGGTCGACGAGGAACATCCGCGCTCCTCCGGCGACCACGAGCAGCAGCGCGGTCGTGACGGCGAACGCGACGATCGGCAGCGCGACGGCGGCTCGACCCTGCCGCGCGGGACGCGTGAGCTGCCGCGCCAGGGGCAGGACGACGCTCATCGCGCGCCCCCGGCCGAGGCGACCGCGCCGGTGTCGCTGACGACGCGCCCGTCGCTCACCCGCACCGTGCGCGAGCACCGGCGGGCGACGTCGGCGTCGTGCGTGACGACGACGAGCGTGCGCCCCTGACCCGTCGTGGCGTGCAGCAGGGCGTCGAGAACCTCGGCCGAGGTCGCCGAGTCGAGAGCCCCGGTCGGTTCGTCGGCGAAGACGACCGGCGCTCTCGTCACCTGGGCGCGGGCGATCGCGACGCGCTGCGCCTGACCACCCGACAACTGGCCGATACGGCGCTCCTCGAGCCCGGCCAGTCCGAGCGCGGCCAGCCACACGGCGGCGTGTCGTTCGGCATCCTGTCGTTTCGAGCCCGTCAGCAGCAGCGGCAGGGCCGCATTCTCGACCGCGGTCAGTTCGGGCAGCAGCAGGTGCTGCTGGAACACGAAGCCCAGGGCCTCGCGGCGCACGCGGGCGCGCTCGCCCTCCGACAGCCCGACCAGCTCGCGCGGAGCCGCGCCGGGGGCGGACAGCACGATCGAGCCGGAGTCGGGGGCGATGACCGCCGCGAGGCAGTGCAGCAGCGTCGTCTTGCCCGAGCCCGACGGGCCCATCACGGCGACGGACTCGCCGGCGCGGATGGTCAGCGAGACGTCGTCGAGGGCGCGCAGGTCTCCGTAGCTCTTGACGAGCCCGCGGGCGGTGAGCACAGCAGAAGAAGTCATGCCTCCATCACAGCGAGCGGCGCCCCACGCGTCGTCGGCCGGGGGAGGTATCCCCGTCGTCCGAGCGGACGATTCTCCGGGCCGGGACGCCCCACGCGCCCCGGCCCGCCTCCCTCACAACCGCGACAGGTGCGCCTGCGCCAGGATCTCGGCCTTGGGCCGCTCGTTCGCCGCGAGGGCGAGCCAGGTCTCGACGACCGTGTCGGGGTTCAGCGACAGCGACTGGATGCCGCGCGCCACGAGCCACTGCGCGAAGTCGGGGTGGTCGCTCGGTCCCTGCCCGCAGATGCCGACGTACTTGCCCTGCCGCCGACACGCGTCGATCGCCAGGCCCAGCAGGTGCAGCACCGCCGGGTCGCGCTCGTCGAAGGCGGATGCCATGAGCGCCGAGTCGCGGTCGAGGCCCAGGGTCAGCTGGGTCATGTCGTTCGAGCCGATCGAGAAGCCGTCGAAGTGCTCGAGGAAGCGCTCCGCGAGGATCGCGTTGGCCGGCAGCTCGCACATCATGACGACCTTCAGGCCGTTCTCGCCGCGGCGGAGACCGTTCTGTGCGAGCAGGTCGACGACGGCCTTCGCTTCGCCGACCGTGCGGACGAAGGGCACCATGATCTGCACGTTCGTCAGGCCCATCTCGTCGCGCACGCGTCGCAGCGCCTCGCACTCCATGTCGAAGCACGCGCGGAACTCCGGCGAGACGTACCGCGCCGCCCCGCGGTAGCCGAGCATGGGGTTCTCCTCGTCGGGTTCGTACAGCGTGCCGCCGAGCAGGTTGGCGTACTCGTTCGACTTGAAGTCCGACAGGCGCACGATCACGGGCTCGGGAGCGAAGGCCGCGGCGATCATCGAGACGCCCTCGGCGACCCGCCGGATGAAGTACTCCTCGGGCGAGGGGTAGGCCGCGATGCGCGCGCGGATCTCGTCGGCGAGGACCCCGTCGAGGCGGTCGAGCTCGAGCAGCGCCCGCGGGTGGATCCCGATCTGACGGTTGATGATGAACTCGAGCCGCGCGAGCCCGACGCCCGCGTGCGGCAGCCGCGAGAACGCGAAGGCCTGGTCGGGGGTGCCGACGTTCATCATCATCTTCACGGGGGCGGCCGGCATCCGGTCGAGCTCGGTCTGCTCCTCGGCGAAGTCCAGGATGCCGTCGTACACGAGGCCGTCGTCGCCCTCGGCGCACGAGACGGTGACCTCCTGGCCGTCCGTCAGCGCGTGCGTGGCGACGCCCGTGCCGACGACGGCAGGAATGCCAAGCTCGCGCGCGATGATCGCCGCGTGGCAGGTGCGTCCGCCGCGGTCGGTGACGATCGCCGAGGCGCGCTTCATGATCGGCTCCCAGTCCGGATCGGTCATGTCGGCCACGAGCACGTCGCCGTGGGCGAAGTCGGCCATCTGGTCGATCGAGCGGAGCACGCGCACGCGGCCCGCGCCGATGCGCTGGCCGATCGCGCGGCCCTCAACGAGCACCGCGCTGCGCTCGGCGAGGACGAAGCGGCTGAGCACGTTCGCCGACCGCCGCGACACCACGGTCTCCGGTCGGGCCTGCAGCACGTACACCTGTCCGTCGACGCCGTCCTTGCCCCACTCGATGTCCATCGGGCGGCCGTAGTGCTCCTCGATGACGAGGGCGATGCGGCCGAGCTCCTCGACCTCCGCGTCGGTGATCGAGAAGCGCGTGCGGTCGTCGGCATCCACCTCGACGAAGGCCGTGCTGCCGTCGACGTGCTGTCCGTCGGAGTACCGCATCGCGATCGCCTTCTCCCCCACGCTGCGCTTGAGGATCGCGGGGCGGCCGGCGGCGAGGCTCGGCTTGTAGACGTAGAACTCGTCGGGGTTCACCGCGCCCTGCACGACCGCTTCGCCGAGACCGTAGGAGCTGGTCACGAAGACCGCGTCGTCGAAGCCCGACTCGGTGTCGAGGGTGAACATCACGCCCGAGGCGCCGACGTCGGAGCGCACCATGCGCTGCACCCCGGCCGAGAGGGCGACCTCGTGGTGGTCGAAGCCGTGGTGCGCGCGGTACGCGATCGCGCGGTCGTTGTAGAGCGAGGCGAAGACCCGGCGGATCGCCTGGAGGATGTTCTCGATCCCGCCGATGTTGAGGAAGGTCTCCTGCTGCCCCGCGAACGACGCGTCGGGCAGATCCTCCGCGGTGGCGCTGGAGCGGACCGCCCAGGTCACGGCATCCGGGTCGGTCTCGTTCGCGACGAGAGCGGCGTAGGCGGCGCGGATGTCGGCGTCGAGGTCGTCGGGGAAGGGCTGCTCCTCGATCCACGCGCGCACGCGGGCGCCGAGTTGCGCGAGGGCTGCCACGTCGTCGACGTCGATGCCCTCGACGGCGGCGCGGATGCGGGCGTCGAGCCCGCCCTCCGCGAGGAACCGTGCGAAGGCGTCGGAGGTCGTCGCGAACCCCGGGGGAACACGGATGCCGGCGGATGCCAGGTGCGACACCATCTCGCCGAGCGAGGCGTTCTTGCCGCCGACCCGGGCGAGGTCGCTCATGCCGATCTCGTCGAAGCGCAGGATGTTGGTCATGGGGTGGGCCTTTCTCGGGGTCGGTCCCGCAGGTTCATGGACTGCAGGATCACGGCGGACATCTCCTCGACGCTCCGGGTCGCGGAGCTGAGGAACGGGATGTGGGTGCGGCGGTAGAGGTCTTCGGCCCGGCGGATCTCGAGGGTGCACTGGGCGAGGCTGGCGTAGGTCGAGTGCGGGCGGCGTTCGTGCCGCACCTGGCTGAGGCGCAGGGCGGTCGTGGTCAGCCCGAAGCAGCGCTCGGCGTGGGGCGCGACGATGCGGGGCAGCCCGTCGGTCGGGAAGTCGTCGTCGGTCAGCGGGTAGTTCGCCACGAGCAGCCCGTAGTGCAGGGCGAGGTACATCGTGGTGGGGGTCTTCCCGCACCGCGAGGGGGCGACGATGATCACGTCGGCGCTCGCGAGGTCGCGCCCGCTCTGTCCGTCGTCGTGCTCGATCGCGAACTCCACGGCCCGCATGCGGCGGAAGTACTGCTCGAGATCTCCCAGGCCGTGATACTGCCCCGCGCGGGTCTCGGCGGTCGCACCGAGCTCCGCCTCGAGCTCGGTGAGGTGCCCGGCCAGCAGGTCGATGACCACGGCGCCCGCGTCGGCGAGACGGCCCCGGATGCCGGCATCCTTCACCGTCGCGAAGACGATCGGCGCATCGCCCGTCCCCTGGGCCGCGGAACGGGCGAGCCGCGCGACGACCGCGTCGACGGCGGTGACGCTCCCGAGGAAGGGGATGGTGTGCCTCTCGAAGCGCGCCCCCGGGAAGTTCGCGAGCAGGGCGCTGCCGAGCGTCTCGGCGGTGATACCCGTGCTGTCCGACACGAAGAACACCGCGCGCGTGCCGGCGAGGAGGCCGGGCTCGGCGCGCTCGCCGGGTGAAGTCGCGGGCGGCGTCATCGCGGCGGAGGGCGCGGCCGTCGCGTCGAAAGGGGGGACCATGCGATGACGCTAGGGGCGTCCGCGGGCAATTTTGTGACCGTTATGAACGAAAGAAGACGCTTTCTTGCTGCTGCGCTAAGGGACCGGTTGTGGTCGGACCACCTTTCGGCCTGGAACCCTTTTCGCCCGGCGTTCTCCGGCCGGTCGGTCGGGAAGGGACCGGCGTCCACGTCGACCCGCCACCGTGACGGACGGAAAGGACACCACCATGGTCGTCACTCTCGCGATCGCGCTGACCCTCGTCGGCGCCGGCGCGCCCACCCCGGCCCCCGAGGGCGGTGCGCCGGGGGACTCCCAGATCATCGTCGTCGAGGTCCCCGACGCCGCCCGCGCGACGCCGACGGGCGGGCCGACCGATGCGCCGACCTCGCCCCCTCCTGGGCGCCCGTCGCCTTCCGCGACGCCCGACGGATCCCTTCCCGCGACCGGATGGGATGCCGCGGGTCTCGCCGCCGCGGCCGTCATCGGCTCCGGGGCGCTGGCCGCCGGCATCCTGGTCTCCCGTTCGCGTCGTCGCGCGCGCTGAGGTGTTGAGCGGGAGCTGCGCGCCGCCCGAGCCTCGCGCCGGGGCCTCGCCCCCGAGCCTCGCGCCGGGGCCTCGCCCCCGAGCGTCGCGCCGCGGCCTCGCGCCCGAGCCGCGCGCCGCGGCCTTGCGGCCTCGCGCCGCGCTCGCGCCCCACCCGCGTCTCGTGCGGGGGAGCGCCCGGGCCGTCAGTTCATCCAGAGCACGATGCCGCGCTGCCCCGTGAGCACCGACGCCACCCCGGCGCGCACCGCCGCGGCCGCGCGCTCCGGGGTGAACGACGCGGGATCGTAGGCGGCCGCCGTGCCCAGGCCTTCGCCGCGATAGGCGGCTCCGGTCCAGTCGGCCGCGGTGACGTTCTCGGTGGGTTCGGCGAGCTCCGCGCCGACGATGAGGAACTGCCGGTCGAGATGGTTCGCCGTCACCGTGGCCAGCGGATCGACCAGGGCGTCGCCCGCGCTGATGATGAGATCCGGGTTCATCCGCATGGCCGCCACCGCCCCGTCGATCATGTCGTCGTCGGCGTGCACGATCTCCAGGTCGGCGCGGGTCTCGTCGGCCCACTCCCTCACCGCGTCGACCAGGACGGCGGTGGGGGCGTCGTCGCCGACGGTCAGCAGAACGACGCGGTACCCCGCGGGCGCGCGCACGTCGTCCCACGACCCGGGCTCGGGGTTCAGCGTCGATTCGGGCGCCGGAGGGGTGAGGGGGAAGAAGCCCTCCGCGGGGGTGCCGATCGGCCCGGGTGCCGCTCGCATCTCGCTCCACCCGGGCTCCGAGCTGCAGCCGGTCAGTATCGCCAGCAGCACGAGCGCCGCCGCGGCCGTCATCCTTCGCTTCACGGTGTCACCCTGCGCGACGCGGGTGACCCGCGGGCGAACACCGGGCGCACGTTCCGTTTCCGTTCGCCCCGCCGCGTCCATCCGTTCACGGCTGCGGAGCAGCCTTTCCGGCGGAAAGGACTCCATGTCAGAAGTGATCAGGCGCGTACTCCGCCCCCTGCTCGTCGCGGCGGTCACCGTGGCGGTCGCCGTCGCCGCGCTCTTCGCCGTCGCGGCTCCGGCGTCGGCGCACGGCATCCTGTCGGTCGTCTACGCCGACCTGTCGAGCGGGGGACCGGGCGTCGTGCATGCCCAGCTTCAAGTCGAGTACGACCTCTTCATCGTCTCCGCCGCCGATGCGGCGAAGGACGACCCCCTGTTCCGTGCGGGGATGGGTGCCTTCGACGCCGGCGACCCCGGCGCGCAGATCGCCGCTCTCCAGGATCACCGCGATGACGTGTCCGCCTATGTGAGTGACCGCTTCCGCATCTCCGGGACATCGGAGTGCACCCCCACGCTCGCCGACGACATCACGATGACGCAGCAGGAGGGCGTGCCCTACGCCGTGCTCGACCTCGACTACGCCTGCCCGCCGTCCGAGAACGGGCACGAGGTCGTCTCGTCGCTCTTCCCCGACGACGAGGGCTTCGTCACCGACACGAAGACGATCCTCACCTACGCGCTCGACCTGCACGAGGGCAGCACGGTCCTGGATGCCGAGCACCCGTCGTTCTCGACGGCGCAGTCGCCGCTCGAGCGCTTCTGGGAGTTCTTCCGCCTCGGCGCCGAGCATCTGCTGACGGGGATCGACCACATCCTGTTCCTGCTCGCGCTCATCGTCGGGTCACGACGTCTGCGCGAGGTGGTCGTCGCCGCCACCACTTTCACCGTGGCGCACTCGGTCACGTTCATCCTCGCGGCGACGGGCGTGGTCGCCGCTCCTCCCGAGATCGTGGAGCCCACGATCGCCCTGTCGATCGCGGTGGTCGGCGCCTGGTACCTCTGGCGCCTCTGGCGCCGGGGTGAGGTCGATCAGGATCTGTCGCGCGCCCACGGCTTCCTGCGTCTCGATCGCGCGGGGTGGCTGCGCGTCGGCGTGGTCTTCCTCTTCGGACTCGTGCACGGACTCGGCTTCGCGTCGGCGCTCGGGATCGACGAACCGTGGTCGTGGACGCTGCTGTGGTCGCTGCTGGTGTTCAACGTCGGCATCGAAGCGGTGCAGATCGGCCTCATCGTCGTCGTCTTCCCGCTGCTCGTGCTGCTGCGCCGGCGGCTTCCCCGCGTCGGGATGTGGGCGAGCGGCCTTCTCGCGGTGGTCGTCACCGTCGCCGGTCTCGTGTGGTTCGTCCAACGCATCCTCGGCGTCGAGTGATGGGCGTTGCTCGACTCGATGGCTGTCCTGCGTCCGTCATTCACGCGTTCGTCACCGAGCAGGCGGAGCGTGAGAGCACCCGCCCGATCGCGGGTTCCCACAGAGAGAAACGGATCATCATGCTCCTTTCCGCATCGACGTCGCACGGGACGCGCACGCGTCGCCGTGCCGCGTGGATCGCAACGGCCGCCGTCGGCGTCTCGCTCGTGCTCTCGGGCGCGGCGACGGCACCGGCCGCCCTCGCCGACACCACGGCGACGCTCTCCGGCGTCATCCTGGGTGTCGGGGCCGACGAAGCGCAGCGCATCGTCACCTGGTACTCCTCGGCCGACACCGCGCAGTCGGTGCAGGTCGCGCCGACCTCGTCGCTGGTGAACGGCCAGTTCCCGGCGTCGGCCACGACCTTCTCGGCATCCGGGACCGCCAACATCGCCAGCAGCGGCGGCTACAACCGCCACGCGACGATCACGGGTCTCGCGGAGAACACCGCGTATTCGTATCGCGTCGGCTCGGACGGCAACTGGTCGCCGACCGCCGCCTTCTCGACGCAGTCGTTCGACGGGGACTACGACTTCCTGTTCTTCGGCGATCCGCAGATCGGCTCGTCGGGCGACATCGCGAAGGATCAGGCGGGCTGGCAGGACACGATGAACGTCGCCGTCAACGCCAACCCGAAGGCCGAGATGCTCGTCTCGGGCGGCGACCAGGTCGACGCCGCCAACCGCGAGGACCAGTGGAGCGCGTTCCTCGCACCCGACCAGCTGCGACAGATCCCGTGGGTCGCGACGATCGGAAACCACGACGTGGGCGGCAAGGCCTACGAGCAGCACCTCTACACGCCCAACACCGACCGCACCGGCGCGTACTACCGCAAGGGCGCCTCGAGCATCGGCACCGAGTCGGGCGGCGACTACTGGTTCATCTACAAGGACACGTTGTTCATCGACCTGAACAGCAACAGCTACGCCACCTCCCAGGGCGGCGGCGGTGACGACGCGCACGTGGCCTACGTCACCGACGTCGTGAACAAGCACGGCGCGGAGGCGAAGTACACCGTGCTCGTCTACCACCACGCGATCTACTCGCCGGCCGATCACGCGAAGGATGCTGACAACAAGGTGCGCCGCGTGGACTTCCCGACCACCTTCTCCAAGCTCGGCGTCGACCTCGTGCTCCAGGGTCACGACCACAGCTACTCGCGCTCGTACGAGATCAAGAACGGCGCGAAGGCGAACGCCGACGAGAAGCCCGGTCAGGACGAGGTCTTCGAGGGCCCCGGAGGTGTCGTCTACGTCACCGCGAACACGGCATCCGGATCGAAGTACTACGACATCACGTCTCCCGACAACAGCGGCACGAGCGGAGCCGGAAACGGCGCCGACCCGCTGAACCCGGCGAACTACTGGTACAACTCCGTGCAGAACCAGGAGCACGTCCGCACCTACGTCAAGGTCCAGGTCAAGAAGGACCAGCTCGTCGTGCAGAACATCCGCTCCGGCACCTGCGCGGCCCCGAACGCGGCCGTGGAGTTGAACAAGGTGTTGTGGTGCGGTCCCGAGAACGGCACCAAGCCGGCCGAGGCCGTGGGGTCGATCCAGGACGAGGTGACCATCCACCCCAACCACGGCGACGGCCAGGACATCCAGGTCGACGTGCCCTCGGGCGCCCCGGGCGAGTTCGGCTGGACGATCAACGGGCACAACGGACTGGTCGACCTCGGCACCGCCGAGGAGAAGAACCTCCAGTACTTCGAGGCAACCGGTCAGATCAACCCGATCTCCGTCACCGACACCCGCGCGAGCAAGGCAGCGTGGTCGGTCTCGGCATCCGTGGGTGACTTCGTCGACGGCGACAAGACGTTCGAGGGCAAATACCTCGGATGGGCGCCGAAGGTCGTCACGCCTGGCGCCGGAGCCGCCGCGGGTGCGGCCGTCGGCTCGGGCTACGACGGCGGTGCCGGCCTGTCGACCTCGCAGGTGCTCAGCTCCGCACCGATGGGTCACGACCGCGGCGCCGGCGTCGTGGGCGCCGACCTCGACCTGAAGATCCCGAACACCATCGACAAGGGAAGCTACCGCGCGACCCTGACCCTCACCGCGCTGGCCGGCTGACCAGCGATCCGGGCCGGCGGGGAGCACTCCTCCCCGCCGGCCTCTCCCGAAGGACCCTCATGAACCTGTCCCCCCGTCTGTTCGCCCTGACCCTCGCAGCGCTGACGACCGCGTCCGCGCTGCTCGGGGCGTCTCCCGCCTCGGCCGCGACCGACGACGTCAGCTGGACCGTGCGCACCGCCTCCAACGCCCTGGGCGCCGATCGCACGAACTTCTCGTACGCGCTCAACCCCGGCGCGCACCTCGACGACGGTCTCGTGGTCGCCAATCGCGGCACCGAAGCGGTCGAGCTCGACGTCTACGCCGCCGACGGCTACACCACGTCGACGGGAGCGGTCGATCTCCGGCTCGCCGCGGAGCAGCCCACCGGGGTGGGCAAGTGGATCGTCGTCCCCCAACGGCACGTGTCGGTGCCCGCCGGGCAGACCGTCGAGGTGCCCTTCACCGTCGACGTGCCCGCCGACGCGACCCCGGGCGACTACGCCGGCGGTGTCGTGACCTCGCTGACCGTCGCCGACCAGTCCGCGAACGTCAACGTCGACCGTCGTCTCGGTATCCGTGCCGGTATCCGGGTGGGCGGCGACCTCGTGCCCGCGCTCTCGGTCGACGACGTGCGCGTGGACTGGGACGGCGGCGTCGTCCCGTTCCTGTTCGGCGACGCCACGGTGCATTACGGCCTGCACAACACCGGCAACGTGTCGCTCACCGCCGACGACGGCGACGCCGTCGCGGGGCCCTTCGACCTCGGACGCATCGAGGCGGCACCGGATGCCGCAGCCCCGATGATCCTGCCCGGGGAGACGTGGCCGCGCGACGTCCGCGTGTCCGGCGTGGCGGCCATGGGCCTGCTGTGGGCCTCGGTGACGGCGACGCCCACGGTCACCGACGCGTCGGGCTCGATCACCGCCCTCGATCCCGTCGAGGCCTCCGCGGTCGGCGCGGCCGTGCCCTGGCCTCTGCTCGTCCTGCTGGCGCTGGTCGTGCTGGCGGCGGTCTTCGCGCCGCGCTGGCTGCGCGCGCGTCGTCGGCGCCGCCAGGAGGCCGAGGACGCCCGTGTCGCCGAGGCCGTCGCACGCTCGCTGGCCGAGAAGGACGACGCCCTGTCGCACGCGGGGTGAGCGCGACCGCCGTACCGTTATGCGATTTCGTTTCGTCGGCTGAGCCGCGGCCACTGCCGGGGGACGTACGGCCTCCCGCCGCAGCTCAGCCGATCAGGATGCGCGCACGCCCGCCCACGTCCACGGACGCGGCCGGAACGCCGTACACGCGCGTCACCCGATCCGCGGTGAGAGCCTCGTGCGGCGCCGCGTCGACGAGCACCCGGCCGCGGTCGAGGACGATGACGCGCGTGCAGTACGCCGCGGCGAGGTCGAGGTCGTGCAAGGTCAGCACCGCCGTCGCGCGGGTGTCGCGGAGGTGGGCCAGCAGCGCGTGCTGGTGCCGGAGGTCGAGGTGGTTCGTCGGCTCGTCGAGCAGCAGCAGGTCGGCGCGCTGAGCGAACGCTCGGGCCAGGAGCACCCGCCGACGCTCGCCGCCGGAGAGGGCGTCGAGCGTGCGGTCGAGCAGAGGAGCGAGATCCCACCGCGTCGCCACCTCGTCGACGACGGCGTGGTCGCCCTCGTCGTAACGGTGCCAGTCGCCGCGGCCCGCGGCGCGGCCGAGCAGCAGCACGTCGCGGGCCCGGTACGGCAGATCGGTGTGCTCGTCCTGCGCCACGAAGGCGATGCGGCGGGCGCGGTCGCGGTCGGACAGGCGGGACAGGTCGAGGCCGTTCAGACGCACCGCGCCGTGGGCCGGTCGGACGAGTCCCGCGAGCGCGCGGAGCAGCGATGTCTTGCCCGCGCCGTTCGGGCCGACGACGGCCACGCGCTCGCCGGGGGCGACGGTGAGGGAGACGGCCTCGACGACCCGGCGACGGCCGTGGGCCACGGCCACATCCGTCGCGGCGAGAAGCGGGGCGGGCTGCGCCCCGACTGCCGGGGCGAGACGGTTGCGCCCCGCCCCGCCCCGGCCCGTCGCGCGCGGCTCACCCATCGGTCGCCGCGACGATCTGCTCCAGCCCCGACACCGCGGCCGGCGACGGGCTCGACGTGTCGGCCCCGACCATGACGATCCGCCCGGCCTTCACGGCATCCAGGTCGGAGATCCCGGGCTCCGCGAGGAGCTTCTCCCGCGCCTGCTGCTCGGTCTCGCCGTACAGGCCGTAGGTGAGCACGATCCACGTCGGCTGGGCGGTGAGCAGGCTCTCGGCCGAGACGGTGAGGTAGGCGTCGCTCTGGTCGGCGTAGACGTTGCGCAGGCCGGCGCCGGTCAGCACCGCGGCCGGCATCCCGGCCCCGCCGTACGCCGAGAGGGGGTCCTCGGAGGAGAAGTGGTACACCCACGCGACGGACTCGCCCGTCGCGGCGCGCGACGCCGCGGCGACCCTCGCGTCGAGGGTGTCGGCGGTCGCGTCGGCCGTAGTCGAGGTGCCGAACACGGTGCCCAGGCGGCGCACGTCCGTGGTGATCGTGCCGAGGTCCACCGCCTCGCTGGCCGTGCTGGCGTCGTGCCCGCATTCGCCCTGCACGGTGAGCACCGGGATGCCGGCGGCCTTCACCTGCGCCGGGTCGGCCGTGAAGAGGCCGTAGCCGAACACGAGGTCGGGCGTGGCACCCACGATCGACTCCGTGGTCGGGTCGGCGGGGTCGAGGATCAGGTCGTCGGACGGCGGATTCGTGAGCGTGTCGGGCAGGGCTGCGCCGAACTCGGCGGTGCGCGCGGTGATGGCCGAGCTCGCCCCCGCCGCGTCGAGCAGTTCCACCGCGGCCGTGCCCACGGTGAGCACGCGCTCCGGGCGGTGGGTGATCTGCACGTCGTCTCCGCAGTCGGTGACGGTCACGGGGTAGGCCGCGCCTCCGTCGGCCTGAGGCGCCGTGGTGGCGGGGGCGGCGCACCCCGCGAGGGCGAGGGCGGCGGTCACGAGGGTCGCGGTCGCGAGGGCCGGACGGGAGAGCGAGGGCATCGGTTTCCTTTCGGGAGGGGTCACGCGTCGCGGGTGCGGCGCGCGATGAGCAGGAGCAGCAGCGGAGTGCCGAGGAGGGCGGTGAGGATGCCGAGGGGGATCTCGCGCGGCGCGAGCACGGTCCGCGCGAGGGTGTCGGCGGCCACGAGCAGGATGCCGCCGAGCAGGGCGCTCGTCGGAACCAGCAGGCGATGCGTGGCCCCGACGAGTCCGCGGGCCAGGTGCGGCACGACGAGGCCGACGAATCCGATCGACCCGCTCACCGCGACGGCGGCGGCGATCGCGACGGCGGTCACGATCGCGACGTCGCGACGCAGGCGGTCGGGATCGCTCCCGAGACTGCGGGCGACGTCGTCACCGAGTCCGATGGCATCCAGGCGGCGTCCCCACACCACGAGCACGCCCAGACTCCCCACGAGCGCGAGTGCGACGACGGGCAGATCCCCCCACGACGCCTGGCCAAGCGAGCCGAGCATCCAGAACGTGATCGCCCGGATGGCGTCGCGGTTGTCGGACAGCACGACGACGAGGTTGGTCACGGCCGACAGGGCGTAACCGACGGCGAGACCGGCGAGCACGAGCCGCCCCGACCCGAGCCGGCGGCGGGGTCCGACGAGCGCGAGCACGATGGCGAGGGCGAGCAGGGCGCCGACGAACGCCGCGCCCGAGGTCGAGAGGGCGCCGGCCACGGCGCCGACCCCGAGGGCGATCGCGGCCGCGGCCCCGAGCGAGGCGCCCGAGGTGATGCCGAGCAGGTAGGGATCGGCGAGGTCGTTGCGCACGACGGCCTGCAGGGCGGCGCCGCTCAGCGCGAGGATGGCTCCGACGCAGAACCCCAGCAGGGCTCGAGGCGCGCGCAGCTGCCAGACGACGGTGTCGGCGAGTCGGGCGGCATCCGTTCCCGCGGGGTGGCCGGTCGCACCGCGTGCCAGGGCGTCGACGACGTCGGCGGGCGACAGCACGACCTGACCGACGCCGATGCCCGCGACGAGCACGAGTGGCACGGCGGCTCCGAGCAGGATGATCGCGAGCGTCGCCCGCGCCCGACGGCGAGGCGCGCGGGTCGTCGACTTGACGTCGCGGGCGGGAGCTTCTACGGTCATGCCGTAATGATAACCATTCTCATTAAGGGGCGATGACGTGGTTCACCTTCGCCTCCTTCGTCTGTGGCGCGGCCACCGCGGATCCCTCGCCGCGCTCGTGGTCGTCGGCCTGGCGATTTCGCTCACGTGGGCCGCGCAAGCCGTGCTGCTGTCGCAGCTCTTCGCCGCGTTGCTCGCCGGATCCTCGCTCGTCGATCCCGCGCTGCTCCCGGCGGTGGTGGGGCTCGCCGCCGTGCTCCTCGTGCGGCCGGCGCTCTCCCTGCTCCGGGCTGCCGTGGCGCACCGGGCGATGGATGCCGTGAAACGCGACCTGCGTTCTCGTGCTCTCGCGGCGCTCATCGAGCGGTCGGCGACGCGGCCGGGCGACGGCCGCAGCGGCGGCGACCAGGCGACCGTCGTCGACGGGGTCGAGAACCTCGACGCGTACCTGTCGTCCTACGTGCCGCAACTCGCCGTCACGGGAAGCGTGTTCGCCGGCGTCGGCACCGCCCTCGTGCTCGTCGATCCGCTCATCGGCGTCGTCGCCGTGCTGGCCGCCGCGGTGCTTCCGTTGGCCCCGCGCCTGTGGGACCGCGTCCTCGCGAAGCGCGGCAGCGATCACTGGGAGGCCTATCAGCAGCTGCATGCCGAGTTCGTGGACTCGATGCACGGCATGACGACGCTCGTCGCCTTCGGGCAGGAGCAGCGACGCGAACGCGAGCTCGCGGCGGCATCCGACACGCTGCTGCGGCGGACGCTGCGCCAGCTCATCGTGTCGCTCATCGAGTCGGGGCTGTCGCAGTTCGCCCTGCTGGCGGTGCCCGCACTCGTGCTCGTGCTCGTCGCGGTCCGCGGCGGGGAGCTCGGGGGCTTCGCCGTCTTCGCGGCGGTGCTGTTGTCAATCGAGCTCGTCCGGCCGCTGCGCGAGCTCTCGGCGGCGTGGCATGCGGGGTACCTCGGCACGTTCTCGGGACCGCTGGTGCTCGAGCTCGTCGCGTCCGATCGCGAACGACGGAATGCTCCCGCGGTCGACCCGGCCGCGGGGGCACTGCCCCTCGTCGTCGAGGGCCTGCGGGCACGGCATCCGGGGGCGAAGACGGATGCCGTGTCCGAGGCGACCTTCCGCATCGACGAGGGCCTGACCGCGATCGTGGGTCCCACCGGGGCGGGGAAGTCGTCGATCGCGGCGGTGCTCGCCGGGGTGCTGCCCGCCGCGGCGGGGACCCTCGCGTTCGGGGGGCACCGCGTCGAATCCGTCGAGGAGCTGCGCGTCCGCGTCGCCCTCGTCGCCCAGGACCCGGCGCTGTTCACCGACGACGTCCGCGCGGAGATCCTCCTCGGCGCCGGGGAGCGCGAGGTCGACATCGCCGCCGTCGCGGCGCGCGCGGGCATCGGCACGGGCGAGACCGCGCTCTCGCTCGACACGGCCCTCGGCGACGGCGGGGGCGTACTCTCGGGCGGGCAGCGTCAGCGCGTCGCGATCGCCCGCGGCGACGCGCAGCAGCGACGCGTGCTGGTGCTCGACGAGGCCACCTCCGCCCTCGATCCGGCATCGGAGGCGCGGCTCGTCGCCGCCCTGCGCGCCGCGCACCCGCAAGACGCGATCGTCGCGGTGACCCACCGTCTCGCCGTCGCCGAGGCGGCCGACCGCGTCATCGTCGTCGACGGCGGTCGCGTGGTCGAGAGCGGTGATCCCGGTGCTCTCCGTGCGCGCGGAGGCGCGTACGCCCGGCTGCTCGCGGCGGAGCGGCGGTCGGACGACGGTCCCCCGCACGGAGTCGACGAGACGGATGCCGATGACCCGGCGTCCCGGATGCAGGAGGCCCACGCATGACGTCGTTGCGTCCGCTCGGTCTGCTCGTGCCGTACCTCCGGCGCCGGCGCGCCCTCTTCGGCGGCGTCGTGGCGGTCGTCACGGTCGGCATGCTCGCCTCGGTCGGGGTGTCGGTGCTCTCGGTGACGACGGCTGCGGCGCTGGTGACCGGCGGCGACCCGGCGCGGGCCGTGGCGACCGCTCTCGTGGTCGCCGTCGTCGGGAGCGTCGTGGTCGCCGGTCTCGCGGCGTGGGCGGAGCAGTGGTTCGCGCACGTGCTGGCCTACCGCGTCATCGACGCGCTGCGTCTGGACGTGCACCGCACGATCGCGAGACTCGCGCCGGTCGGCCTGGCGCGTCGTCGCACCGGCGACACGGTGTCCGCGGCGATGGGAGACGTGGAGTCGCTCGAGTGGTTCGCCGCGCACACGGTCGCACAGGTCACGGCGGGAGTGCTCGCGTGCGCGGTGATCGACGTGACCGCCGCGGTGCTCTTCGGCCCGGTCTGGCTCCTGCTGATCGTCGCGCAGGCCGCGCTCGTGACGATCCCGCTGCTGTTCGTGCGCCGTGCCGGCCGTCAGGGCGAGGTGCTGCGCGCCGCCCTCGCGCGCGTGTCGGCTCGCGTTCTGGCGGCCCGCGCGGCCGCCCGAGACGTCGTGCTCCTCGGACGCGTCGACGCCGAGGCGCGCGCCGTGGCCGACGAGACGGGTGCCGTCCAGCGGGCCCGCCGCGGGCTCACCCTGCGGGCGGGGGTGGAGCAGGCGTGCACCGACGCGCTGACCGTCGCCGTCCTGCTCACGACCCTCCTGCTGGTGGGCGCGGGCGTGACCGGGGGAGGGGATGCCGCGACGGCGCCGACCCTCGTGGTGCTCGCGAGCGCGGCGCTCGGACCCGCCGCCATCGCCGCGGGTGCACTCGCCCGTGTGGGTGAGACGGCGGAGGCCGCCCGACGCGTCGACACCGTGCTGCGCGCGCCCGGGGTGCGCCCGGCCGACCCCGCTCCGCGAGCGCTCGACGTTCCGCCCGGCCAGGCGGAACGGCATCCGGGATCCGTGGAGGGGCGGGCGCTGAGAGCCGCGTACCCCGGCACGGACGTCTCCGCCCTCGCCGACGTCGACCTGCGCATCGCCCCGGGCGAGCACGTCGCCGTGGTCGGAGCGAGCGGTGCGGGCAAGACCACGCTCGCCCTGGTGCTGACGCGGCTGCTCGCGAGCGAGGGGTCGCTTCACGTCGACGACATCGACACCGCCGCCGAGGCGGGGGCCGACACGCGGCGGCGGGTCGTGCTCGTTCCGCAGCAGCCGCACGTCTTCCGCGCGACCGTGCGCGAGAACCTCCTCGCCCCGGATGCCACCGACGACGACGCGTGGGACGCGCTCGAACGCGCGCGCCTCGCCGATCACGTGCGGCGGCTCCCCGAGGGCCTCGACACCCTCCTCGCCGAGCGGGGTGCCACGTGGTCGGGTGGCGAGCGGCAGCGGCTCGGCCTGGCCCGCGCGCTGCTGCGCGACCCCTCGGTGCTCGTCCTCGACGAGCCCACCGCGAGCCTCGACACGGCCACCGAGGCGGAGTTCCTCACCGCGCTGTCGCGCTCGCGCGCGGGTCGCACGACCATCGCGATCACGCACCGACCGACCCTCATGCGGGCGATGGACCGCGTGCTGTTCGTCGACGACGGACGCATCGCCGACAGCGCCCCGCACGACGAGCTCCGAGCGCGGTCGCCGCGGTACCGCGCCGTCGTCGGGGGAACCGCCGAGGACCTGTCCGCACACCCCGACCCCGAGAGGAGGTGACACACATGTCGCAGATCACGATCGTCGCTGTCGAGGAGCAGCGCGCCGCCGAGTCGGTGCTCGCTCCGAACTCGAACCACCACGGCCACGTGGCCACGTCGTTCTCCTGGGCCTGAGCGCCCGCGCGGGCCCGGCTCCGGTCGGGCCCGCGTGTCCACCCCCAACTGCCTTCTTCCCGCGCCCGAGGTGACCGAGCCCGTCGAAGGGACCGGGCCCTCCGCGAGACCCCGCCCCGAGGAGACCCCATGACCCCCGCCCCTCTCGTCACGGACGCCCGCCCCGCGCGCACGGGCGTCGAGATCCGCCCGCTCGACGAGCGTCGGAGCCTGCTCACGGTGGGGGAGCGGCACCACATCGTCGATGTCCCCGCCTCCGTCGTGCAGGTGATGGCGTGGGCCTGGCACGAAGGTCGCGACGACCTCATCGGCGCCGACCTCTCCACGGCGGCGGAAGCGCTGCGCGCCCTGCTCGCCACGGCGGCATCGCCGGACGCACCCGTGACCGCTCGGTCGTCCGCGCGCGCCGCCACCGGCCCCGCCGTGCGCGCCGTGCTGGCCGGCGACGACGGTCTGGTCGCGGCCGCGCGTGCCCGTCTGCGCGGTGACGACGACGTCCGGCTCGCGCCCGTCGCCGCCCCGCGCACCGTGGCGACGGCCGCCTTCTCCGCCGCCCGTCTGCTGATCGTCGCGCTGAAGGGCGGCCGGGAGCGGGAGTTCATCGACCTCGACCGCATCTGCCACGACCTGCGCGTGCCGTGGCTCCCGGTGGAGCTGACGCGCGGACGCCTGTGGGTGGGCCCGCTCGTCACACCGGGCGTCGGCGCGTCATACGAGGATGCGGCGGCGCGGCGTCTGGCATCCGCGCGCAATGCGACGGTTCATCGCGCCCTGCGCACGCCGGCGGTGGGCGGCGATCAGGGCCCGGATGCCGCGGATCTCCCCGCCCTGTGGGACGCGATGTGGGAGCTGGCCGCCGCCGCGTCCGACGCCGTCGCGCGGGACGGGCTCGAGGAGGCTCCCGGCGACGTCGTGCACGAGCTGTGGCTCGAGGGCGGAGAGCTCCGCCGCGCAGCCCATCCCGTCCTGCCGTTGCCGCACCGCCGCACCCGTCACCGCGCGCACGACGTCGCCGACCTCGTCGACGAGCGCACCGGGGTGATCACGCGCATCCGCGACGTGCGCCACCACGACCGCGTGCCCGCGGGGCTCGTCACGCGCCAGGCCGACGTCGCCGACATCCGCGCGGTGACCGCGTGGGCGAACAACGTGCTGTGCCAGGGCTCGGCCTTCGACGACGCGGCGTCCGCGCACGCGGCCGCCGTGGGCGAGTCGGTCGAGAGGTACTGCGGCAACATCCTCGACACCCTGCCGGTGAAGCACGGGTCGTTCGCACAGCTCCGCCGGGCGGGGGTGCCCGCGCTCGACCCCCGCCGTCTCGTGCTGTACAGCGACCGGCAGTACGCCGCCCCCGGCTTTCCGTTCGTCCGGCTCGACGCCGACCTGCCCGTGCACTGGGTTCCCGGCCGCTCGGCGGTGACGGGTCGGGAGGTATGGGTGCCCGCGTCGATGGTCTACGTCAACTGGTATTCGGCCGACGTGGCCGCGGCGCCGCCGACGAACTTCTGCGCCTTCGCCGGCATCGCGGCGGGACCGAGTCTCGAGTTCGCGGTGACGAGTGCCATCGAGGAGGTGATCGAGCGTCACGCGACGATGGTGTGGTGGCTCAACGGTCAGGCCCTCGCGCGCGTCGAGGGCGTGCCCGCGCCACCGGTCGCGGCGGGCACCCGAGCCTCGTTCGTGCACCTCGACAACGAGTTCGGTGTGCCGGTGGCCGCGGCGATCCTGCACGATGACGACGACCGCCTGGTCAACGTGGGTTTCTCGGCCCGCCCCGACTTCGTCTCGGCGGCATCCAAGGCCCTGACCGAGGCGTACACCCTGCAAGAGGGCTCGCGCGATCTGCTGCACGCCGACGGGCTGCACTGGCGCGTGATGACCGAGGGCGAGCTGAACGGCCGTGCCTTCAAACCGTGGCGTGCCGACCGCCGCTACCTCGACGACTTCCGCCCCGACATGCACGACTGCGACGACCTGATGGTGCAGCAGCAGGTGTACCTCGACCCGCGCGCCGGCGAGCGCATGCGCGCGCTCCTCGAGCCTACGGCGACGCGGTCGCTCGACACGGTCCCCGGCCTCGCAGAGCGTTCCCGTGTGGCCATGATCGCGGCCCTCGAACGCGGCGGCGTCGAGCCCGTCGTCGTCGACATCACGACCCCCGACGTCGCGAGCGCCGGATTGAGCGTGGTGCGGGTCATCGCCCCCGGCACGATCGGCAACGCCCCCGCGGCCTTCCCCTTCCTCGGCGGCGGACGCGTGCAGCAGATCGCCGTGGACCTGGGCTGGCGCGAGGAACCGCTGCCGGAGTCGCAGGTGAACCTCTTCCCGCTCCCGCATGCCTGAGCTCGTCGCGCGACCGGTGCGGCTGCGGCATCCCGCCCCCTTCCCCTCGGCGTTCCAGCACCTGCAGGTGGCGATGCCCGCCGCGCCGGGCGTCGACGCGCACGCGGTCGTCGTGGATCTGGCGGACGAGGTCGACCTCGCCCTCGTCGATGCCGCCGTGCGCCGCCACTGGTGGTCGGCCGACCACGGGCAGCTCGCCGTGCGTCGCGCCACCGCCCGCGAGCTCCTCGCCGAGGGCGCTCCCGTGCTGCGGATGAGCGCGCTCGGGTGGGTCGATCCGGCGGAACGATCCACGCCCGGCTTCCCCCTCGCCGCCGACGCCGACGACGTCCCGTTCGCCTGGGTCCCCGCGCGACACCGCGATCCTTCGGGTGTCGCGGTGGGATGGATGCCGTACACCGCCGCCGTGGCCCGCCCCGCCGATTCCCGGCCGGACGAGCCGCTCACGCACCCGCCGCTCCTGGGCGGGTTCGGTGCGGGCACCGACCCGGGCGCGGCCGTCGACGCGGCGTGGCGGGCGAGCGTCGTCGACGATGCGCTGTGGTGCTGGTGGACGGGCCTGGTGCCCGCGGCATCCGTCGATCCGACACCCGAGGTGCGCCGGCTGTGGGGCGATGCCGACCTCGATCTGACGCTGCGTCGCCTCGATCACGGGACCCTCGCGCCGGTGACGCTCGCGGTCGTCGACGACGGGGTCGCCTCGACCGTCGGGGGCGGTTTCGGTCGGGATGCCGTCGCCCAGCGCACCGCGATCGCCCGTGCTCTGTGGCAGCTCGCGATCGCCCGCCGTCTCGACGACCCGGCCGGGGCGCTAACCGCTCCCGGTGTCGTGCCCCACCGTGCCGACCGTCGCTACGCGCCGGACAGCGTCATCGATCGCCGTCGTCTGCTCGATCCGTTGGCGCATGTGCAGCTCGCGCTGGACCCTCGGGTGCGCAACCGGGTGCGCAGGCGCCTCGACGAGGTCGTCGCCCCCGCAGACGCGGGCGCAGAGAGATCCGTCGAGACCTGGACCGTTGCGCTCTCGCCCGCGGGCGACGTCGTGCGCGTGCTGTCACCGGCCGTGGTTCCGCTCCCGCTCGGGGCGTTCCGGCTCGATCCCGCCCTCATTGCCCGCGTCGCTGGACGGACAGCTCCTTGGGTCTTGCCGCTCCCCACGAACGAGACCCCTTTTCCGGGGTGGTGACCGGTCGATATCTCGACGTCGGCGCACACGGAGGCCGCTCAGCCCCCGAGGAATAGACTGGATACCAACGTCTTTCGCCCGTCGGGAACCCTCCGTGACCACTCCTCCTGCTGAACGCGCCTTCGACCTGCGCCATCTGCAGCTCGCGCGCGCCCTCTTCGCCGCCCTCGCGGCCGCGATGATCACGTTCTCGTCGGACCACTCCGCTGTGCTCGGCCTGAGCGTCTTCAGCGGCTTCGTGCTGGCGACCGGACTCACGCTGGCACTGTCGGCGTGGCTCGTCTTCCCGGCCGGGCAGCGCGCCGTCCCGGTGACGCTCGCGGCCGTGTCGTTCGCCGCGGGTCTCGTCGCGAGCGTCGGGGCGTGGCGCACCACCGGCATGTTCTTCGGCGTGGTCATCACCTGGGCGATCGTGTCGGGCGTCATCGAGCTCGTCGGGGCGCTCCGCGACCGCTCGGCGGGCCGCACCGCCGGCGTGCGCGACGGCATGCTCATCGGCATCCTGGGCATCGTCCTGGGAGCCGTCCTGCTGCTCACCCCGATGCAGTACGCGCTCGACTACAGCATCACCGGCGCGGGGTCGTTCACCCTCACCGGGATCACCATCGCCGTGGGCCTCTTCGGTGGATACGCGGCGGTCGTCGCCGTGTTCCTCGCGATCGCGGGCTTCTCGCCCCGCCGCACCGAGCCCGTTCCGGCCGTACCCTCCGAGGAGGCCGCGTCATGACCGACAAGCCCACCACCCGCAAAGACCTCATGAAGCCCGTCCAGCTGCTCGGACTGGCCTTCGTCGCCGCCCTCTTCGCCGGCTTCGTCACGCTCATGTCGATGGGGTTCTTCCAGACGCGCCCCGCCGACCAGATCCAGCGGGCCCTCATCGTGGCCCTCGTGGCGGCCGGAGCGACCTTCATCATCGTGCTCGTGAGCGTCGCGCTCATGCTGCTCGCCGTCGACCCGTCGAAGGTCACCGCGACGGTGGACCGTCCGCTGCTCCTCCCCAAGGACGCTCCGGATGCCACCCCCGCCGCCTCCGCCGAGCGTCCGGCCACGCGGGCCGAGGGCGCCGCGCCCGGCAGTGCCACACGGTCGGAGGGTGCAATTCCCCCGCGTCCCGACGACGACGGCGCCGCTCCGCGCGCCTGACTCTCTCGCGGCGCCCCCGGCATTCGCGCTGACGCGGCGCCGTCTCATCGCGCTGCCGCCGGGGCCGTCTCGTCTCGCTGCCGCGGGGGCCGTCTCAGCGCGCGGCCGCTGCGACGCCGCTGCGCTCGGCGGGCACGTCGCTGCCCCCTCGCATCCTCGTCCCACTTCTGGCGGTGCGTGTCCCACTCGTGGTGGGTGCGAGCGGCGTCCACCGGCCATAAGTGGGACATGGATGTCAGGTCCCGGGGTGTCTACGCAGGGCTCAGGCGCGCCGCGGGTCGATCATCGTCATGCCGGCCGGGGAGGCGGCATCCATCTTCGGGAGCAGCGTCGCCGCCTCGCCGAGGCCGATCACGCGCTCGATGAGCTCCTGAGGACGCAGGGCGCCGCTGTCGATGAGCGAGAGCATCTCGGGGTAGTCGACCGCGGCCATGCCGTGGCTGCCGAGCAGGTCGAGCTCCCACGCGATCGCGCGGGCCATCGGCATGGCGGTCATTCCGTCGTCGGTGGGCAGCAGGCCGATCTGCACGTGCCGCCCTCGGCGTCGGAGGCTCAGCACCGCGTCGCGCGCGGTCTGGGCGCTGCCCACGGCGTCGACCGATACGTGACTGCCCCCGCCGGTGATCTCGTGCACCGCCGCGGCGATGTCGGTGTCTCCCGCGGCGAGCGTGTGCTCCGCGCCGAGCCGGCGGGCGGCGTCGAGCGCGGCGGGCGTGCGGTCGACGACGATCACGCGCGCCCCCAGTGCGACGCCGATCATCACGGCGCTCAGCCCCACCCCGCCGGCACCGACGACCGTGACCCACTCGCCCGCCTGCACGCGGGCGCGGCCGGTGAGGGCGCGATAGGCGGTGGCGAAGCGGCATCCGAGGGCCGCCGCCGCCTCGAACGAGACGCCGTCGGGAATGCGCACCACGTTGGTGTCGGCGGCGCGCAGCACCACGCGCTCGGCGAAGCTGCCCCACTGCGTGAAGCCCGGCTGCTGCTGGTCGGGGCACACCTGCGCGTTTCCGCCGAGGCACCACTCGCACGCGCCGCAGCCCATGACGAAGGGCACCGTCACGTGATCGCCGATGCTCCAGCGCTGCACGCCCTCGCCCACCTCCACGATGACGCCGGCCAGCTCGTGCCCCGGCACGTGGGGGAGGGCGACGTCGTCATGACCCACCCAGGCGTGCCAGTCGCTCTTGCACAGACCGGTCGCGTGCACCTCGACCACCACGCCCCCGGCGGGGGCCGACGGCGCGGCCACCTCGCGCACCTCGAGCGGTTCGGCCAGGGCGTCCATGATCATCGCTCGCATGGCATCCATCTTCTCAAGCGACCGCGGGTGCGGCCCGTGACGACGCCGGGCACGCGATCGCCCCGGGCGCCGTCGAACGGTCCCGGGGCGATCGCCGTGCGGCTTACAGCGAGTCGACCACCTTCGACGCCAGACCCGCGTAGGCGGCGGGGGTGAGCGCGAGCAGGCGCTCCCTCGCGGCGTCGCCGATGTCGAGTCCGCGGACGAACTCCGCGAGCTCGGGACCGCCGACGCGGCGTCCGCGCGTGAGGTCCTTGAGCAGCGCGTAGGGGTCGGTGATCTGCGAGCGACCCGCGGCGATCTCGGCGCGCACGACGGTCTGGATCGCCTCGGCGAGCACTTCCCAGTTCGTGTCGAGGTCGGCGAGAAGCACGTCCTCGGCGAGCGAGATCTCGGTGAGGCCGCGCTGCAGGTTGTCGAGCGCGAGCAGCGAGTGCCCGAAGGCGACGCCGATGTTGCGCTGGGTGGTGGAGTCGGTGAGGTCGCGCTGCATGCGGCTCGTGACGAGCGTGGATGCCAAGGTGGCGAACAGTCCGCCGGCGATCTCCAGATTGGCCTCGGCGTTCTCGAAGCGGATCGGGTTGATCTTGTGCGGCATCGTCGACGACCCGGTCGCGCCCGCGACGGGGATCTGCGTGAAGTAGCCGAGCGAGATGTACGTCCAGATGTCCGTCGCCAGGTTGTGCAGGATGCCGCCCGCGTGGCGCGCACGGTCGTACAGCTCGACCTGCCAGTCGTGCGACTCGATCTGCGTCGTGACCGGGTTGAAGCCCAGGCCGAGCGACTCGATGAACGAGCGGGTCAGCTCCGGCCAGTCGACGTCGGGCTCGGCCGCGACGTGCGCCGACCAGGTGCCGGTGGCTCCGGAGAACTTCGCGAGGTACTCCCCGGCATCCAGCTGACGGATGACGCGCTCGAGGCGCCACGCGAAGACGCCGATCTCCTTGCCCATCGTGGTGGGCGTGGCGGGCTGGCCGTGCGTGCGCGAGAGCATCGCGGCGTCGCGGTGCCGCACCGCGAGCTCGGTGAGCGCGGAGGTGACCGAGCGGAGCTTCGGCAGCCACACGCGCTCCACCGAGCGCTGCACGGTGAGCGCGTAGGCGGTGGAGTTGATGTCCTCGCTGGTGCACGCGAAGTGCGTCAGCTCGGCGAGGGCGGTGAGGCCGAGGGTGTCGAGGCGGTCGCGCACGAGGTACTCGACGGCCTTGACGTCGTGGCGCGTCACGGCCTCCTTGTCGGCGAGCCAGGCGATCTCGTCGGCGCCGAACTCCTCGTAGAGCGCGCGGAGCTTCGCGCGGTCGGCGTCCGACACGGGCGAGGTGCCGAAGAGCGAGCGATCGGTGAGGGCGAGGAGCCACTCGACCTCGACCTCGACGCGGGCGCGGTTCAGGCCCGCCTCCGACAGGTAGTCGCCGAGTTCGGACACGGCGCCGAAGTAGCGGCCGTCGAGCGGGCTGAGGGGCTGCGGAGGCAGAGCGGACACGGGTCTCCCGGGGGTCGCGCGAAAGGGTCAGCCCGCGGAACGGATGGCGGGCTCGAGCTGCCGGAACAGGGCGCGGCTGGCGCGTTCGATCATACCGAGCACCTCGTCGAACATCGGCGGTCCGGCGTAGTACGGGTCGGGCACGTCGAGGGTCTCGGCATCGGACAGGAACGACTGCAGCAGAGCGATCTTGTCGGCGTCGTCGTCGCTGCGCGCCCACCCGCGCAGCACGCGCTCGTGGCTGCGGTCGAGGGCGACGACGAGGTCGTTGCGGTCAAAGTCGGCGAAGGAGAACTGCCGCGCGCGGTGAGAGGATCCGTCGTAGCCGAGGCGCTCGAGCGCGTGCAGCGTGCGGTGGTCGGCGCGTTCGCCGACGTGCCAGTCGCCCGTGCCGGCCGAACTCGACGACACGCGGGTGCTCAGCCCCGACGTCTCGGCGATGCGCCGGAAGACCACATCGGCCATCGGCGACCGGCAGATGTTGCCGCTGCAGACGAACACGACGCGGAAGGGCGCGTCGGCACTCGCGGTCATCCCTCCATCATGGCGGGGAAGCGGCGCGCGCGCATCAGTGGGCTGCGTGCGACGGCCCTCAGTTTCGCGCCCGATCGTCGCGGCGCGGACGCAGGATGCCGCCGAGCACGGCGTTGATGATGCCGATGAGCAGCGCGGCGACCACCGTCAGCCAGAACTCGCCCGTGCGCAGGCCCCAGTCCCAGTTCTCGGTGATGACGCCCGTCAGCCACAGCAGGAAGCCGTTGATGATCAGCGAGATCAACCCGAGGGTGAGGATGTACAGCGGGATCGCGACGATTTTCACGATGGTGCCCACGACGCTGTTGACGATCGCGAAGATGAGCCCCACCAGGAGCAGGGTCAGCAGCACCTGCAGCCACTCGCCGGGAGCGAACGGGATGAGGCGCACCTGCAGCGCGGGCAGCAGGGTGACGATCCAGATGGCGAAGGCGTTGACGGCGACGCGGACGACGAAGCGCATGCCCTCATCGTGGCACGCGGGGCCCGTCAGCGGCAGGGAACCCTCCACCTGGGGAGGAACCGGGTCTGACGCGCGACGACGTCTCGCGGTTAGGCTCGCGATGTGAGCGAAGACCCGGTCCTGCCCCGTATCCGTCCCGAGATCGCCGCCCTGCCCGCGTATCGACAGGGCAAGCAGGCGAGTCCCGACGCGTTCAAGCTGTCCAGCAACGAGAACCCCTTCGAGCCGCTTCCCGGCGTCCTCGACGCGGTCCGGGCGGCCGGGGCCTTCAACCGCTATCCGGATGCCACGGCCGCGCGGCTGCGCGAACGCCTCGCCGCGCGGTACGGCGTCTCGGCCGACGAGGTGCACGTCGCCGCCGGCAGCGTCTCGATCCTCGCCCAGCTGCTGCTGGCCACCTCGGGTCCGGGCGACGAGGTCGTCTACGCCTGGCGCTCGTTCGAGGCGTACCCCTCGCTGGTCGCCGTCGCGGGCGCGACGAGCGTGCAGGTTCCGCTGACCGCCGACTTCCGCCACGACCTGCCCGCGATGGCCGATGCGGTCACCGAGCGCACGCGTCTGGTGATCGTGTGCAGTCCCAACAACCCCACCGGCCCCACGGTCGGTTACGACGAGTTCGTCGCCTTCGTCGACCGGGTGCCGCGCGACGTGCTGGTCGTGCTCGATGAGGCCTACGCCGAGTTCGTCACCGACAGCTCCTCGGTCGAAGGCGGTCGCGTGCGTGCCGTGCTGGCGCGCCCGAACGTCGTCGTCCTCCGCACGTTCTCCAAGGCCTACGGCCTCGCAGGCCTTCGCGTCGGCTACGCCGTCGGCCACACCGGCGTGCTCGACGCCGCCCGCAGCACCGCGATCCCGCTATCGGTCACGGCCGCCGGTGAAGCCGCCGCGTTGGCGAGCCTCGACGCCGAGAGCGAGCTGCTGCACCGCGTCGGGGTCATCGCCGAGCGTCGTGACCGTCTCGTCGCGCGCCTGCGCGAGACCGGGTGGGACGTGCCCGACGCCCAGGGCAATTTCGTATGGTTCGCGGCCGGAGAGCGCACGGCCGAGGTCGCGGCCGCATTCGAGGAGGCCGGGCTGATCGTGCGCCCGTTCCCCGGCGACGGCATCCGCGTCTCGATCGGCGAAGAGGAGTCCCTCGATCGCGTCGTCGAGGTCGCAGCGGCTACCGCCCCGCGCTGACGTGCGGGGCCGGCTCGGGCGCACGGCATGGCGTCCGTTTGTCCGACGTCAACGCCGAATCCCGGCATCCGTTGTGCACCTCATGCGGTCTCGCGCATGGGCCGCGCGTTAGCGTGGGTGCATGACCCCGCTCGACGATCCCGCTCTCGTGCGCGTTCTGGCAGCCGACGGCACGCTGGCCCCCACGCCCGCCGCTGAGCGCTACCTGCCGCTCATCGACGCCCTCACCGACGCCGAGCTCGAGACCTTCTACCGCGACATGGTCTCGATCCGCGCGTTCGACGTGCAGGCCACCAACCTGCAGCGCCAGGGGCAGTTGGCCCTCTGGCCGCCGTCCTTCGGGCAGGAGGCCGCCCAGGTCGGCTCGGCCCGTGCCGCCCGCGCGCAGGACCACATCTTCCCCTCGTACCGCGAGCACGTGGTCACCCGTATCCGCGGTGTGGACCCGCTCGACATCATCCGGCTGATGCGCGGCCTCACCCACGGCGGGTGGGACCCGACCGACCCGAAGAACGGCAACACGCACATCTACACGCTCGTGCTCGGCGCGCAGACGCTGCACGCCACGGGTCTCGCCATGGGACTGGTGTTCGACGGCAAGAGCGGAACGGGCGACCCCGAGCGCGACGAGGCCGTCATCGTCTACTACGGTGACGGTGCCTCCAGCCAGGGCGACGTGCACGAGGCGATGGTCTTCGCCGCGAGCTTCCAGACCCCCGAGGTCTTCTTCCTGCAGAACAACCAGTGGGCGATCTCGGTCCCCGTCGCGACGCAGTCGCGCTCGCCGCTGTACAAGCGCGGCGAGGGTTACGGCATCCCGAGCCTGCAGGTCGACGGCAACGACGTGCTCGCCAGCTACGCCGTGTCGAAGACCGCCCTCGACGAGGCGCGGGCAGGCTTCGGACCGCGCGCGATCGAGGCCATGACCTACCGCATGGGCGCGCACACCACCAGCGACGACCCCACGAAGTACCGCACCTCCGACGAAGAGAAGGCGTGGGCCGGGCGCGACCCGATCGCCCGCATGCGCGCGTACCTCGAGGGCCGCGGCGCCTCGCAGCAGTTCTTCGACGACGCGGATGCCGAGGGTGCCGCCCTCGCCGACGACGTGCGCGTGCGCACGAACGAGCTCGGGACCATCCCGCGCGCGCACATGTTCGACAGCGTCTACTCCGAAGCCCACGCGCTGATCGCCGAGGAGCAGCGCTGGCTCGACGACTACGAGGCGTCGATGGAAGGGGGAGCGCAGTGACCGAGAACCTGCCCATCAGCCGCGCGCTGAACGCCGGCCTCCGCCGAGCCCTCGAGACGAACGACCGCGTCCTGCTCATGGGCGAGGACATCGGTCCCCTCGGCGGCGTCTTCCGCGTGACCGAGGGTCTGCAGAAGGACTTCGGCCCGCGCCGCGTCATCGACTCCCCGCTCGCGGAGTCGGGCATCGTCGGCACCGCGATCGGTCTCGCCATGGGCGGCTTCCGCCCGGTGCTCGAGATCCAGTTCGACGGCTTCGTCTTCCCCGCGTTCGACCAGATCACCTCGCAGCTGGCGAAGATCACGAACCGTCACGAGGGCGCGATGCGCATGCCCGTCGTCATCCGCATCCCCTACGGCGGGCACATCGGCGCGGTGGAGCACCACCAGGAGAGCCCCGAGGCGTACTTCACGCACACTGCGGGTCTGCGTGTGGTGAGCCCCTCGAACGCCAACGACGCCTACTGGATGATCCAGCAGGCGATCGACTCGCCCGACCCCGTCGTTTTCCTCGAGCCCAAGGCCAAGTACTGGCAGAAGGGTGAGGTCGACCTCGAGGCCCCCGCCCTGCCGCTGCACGCGAGCCGCATCGTGCGTCGCGGTACCGACGTCACGCTCGTCGGCCATGGCGCGATGGTCACGACCCTGCTGCAGGCAGCCGCGCTCGCCGAGAGCGAGGGCACGAGCTGCGAGGTCATCGACCTGCGCTCCCTCTCGCCCGTCGACTACGGCCCGCTGCTCGACTCGGTGCGCCGCACCGGACGCATGGTCTATGCGCAGGAGGCCCCGGGCTTCACGTCCCTCGGCTCCGAGATCGCCGCGACCGTCATGGAGAAGGCGTTCTTCGCGCTCGAGGCGCCCGTGCTGCGCGTGTCGGGCTTCGACGTGCCCTTCCCGCCCGCGAAGCTCGAAGGCACCTACCTGCCCGACGCCGACCGCATCCTCGAGGCCGTCGACCGGTCTCTCGCGTACTGACCCTCCCTCCGGCCGTCAGGCCCTCCCGCCGCCGGACCATTCCGTTGCGGTATCGCCGGTGGCAAGCTGGCTCCCGAGCAAAGGACACACCGTGACCGAGCAGACCTTCGTCCTCCCCGACGTCGGGGAAGGCCTCACCGAGGCCGAGATCGTGCAGTGGCGCGTCGCCCCCGGTGACACCGTCGCCGTCAACGACGTGATCGTCGAGATCGAGACGGCGAAGTCGCTCGTCGAGCTCCCGTCGCCGTACTCCGGCACGGTCGGCGAGCTGCTGGCATCCGAGGGTTCCACCGTCGAGGTCGGCGCGCCGATCATCACGATCGGGGCCGCGGATGCCGGCACTCCGGCGCCCGCAGCCCCCGCCACGGTTCCCGAGCCCAGCGACCCCGGCGGAGCGGTGCTCGTCGGCTACGGTACTGGTGGTGCGGTGTCGTCGCGTCGGCGCAAGCCCGCGGAGCGCCCCGTGCAGGCCTCCGTCGGTGTGGTCGCGAAGCCCCCGATCCGCAAGCTCGCGCGCGACCTCGGCGTCGACCTCTCGGCCGTGACCCCCAGCGGCCCCGCGGGCGAGGTCACCCGCGACGACGTCGTGAAGCACGCCGAGCAGGCGAGCGTGTTCCGCAACATCGAGACGCCCGCGTGGGGCGAGGTGCGCGAGGAGACGATCCCGGTCGCCGCCCCCGTCGCGCCCGCGCCGGCGGCATCCACCCCCGTCGACGACGCCCGCGAGGAATCGATCCCCGTCCGCGGCGTGCGCAAGGCCACCGCCAACGCGATGACCTCGAGCGCCTACTCGGCCCCGCACGTCTCGGTGTGGGTCGACGTCGACGCGTCGCGCACGATGGAGCTCGTCAAGCGCCTCAAGGCCTCGCCCGACTTCGCCGACGTCAAGATCTCGCCGCTGCTGATCATGGCCCGCGCCGTGATCTGGGCGCTGCGTCGCACGCCGATGATCAACGCCGCCTGGGTCGACACCGAAGACGGCGCGCAGATTCGCGTGCGCCACTACGTGAACCTCGGCATCGCCGCCGCGACCCCCCGCGGCCTGCTCGTTCCGAACATCAAGGACGCGCAGGCGATGAAGACGCGAGAGCTCGCCAAGGCGCTCGAGCACCTCACGCTCACCGCGCGCGAGGGCAAGACGAGCCCCGCCGATCAGACCGGCGGCACGTTCACGATCACCAACATCGGCGTCTTCGGAGTGGATGCCGGAACTCCGATCATCAACCCCGGTGAGGCCGGCATCATCGCCCTGGGGGCCATCCGGCAGAAGCCGTGGGTCGTCGACGGCGAGGTTCGCCCGCGCTGGGTGACCACGGTGTCGGGCTCGTTCGATCACCGCGTGGTCGACGGGGACGGGATCTCCCGGTTCATCGCGGATGTGGCATCCGTTCTGGAGGAGCCGGCGCTTCTGCTGGACTGATGCGGGCCGCGTAGCGTGGACTTCGTGGAGCCTGACGCAGAGAGCCCGGAGGAACGGGCCCTGCGTGCGCTGCGCGCGATCGACGGCGGTGCCGACATCGGCGCCGAGGCCCTCGCCTTGTCGAACGAGTTCACCGACCGCCACACCGCGCGTCTGTCGGCGTGGCTGCGACGCAGGCGGCGCGCGTCCCGCGACGACTAATCGGGCAGCGACGACCGCTCGGCGCGCGGTGCCGGCCGCGCCGGGATGAGCAGCGCCAGCACGAGCGCGACCGCGGCCGCCCCGATGCCCAGCAGGAACGACGCCTGGAATGCCTGCGCCGTCGGCACACGGGTCTCGCCGTCGCCGGTCGAGAGCGTCGCGAGCACCACGCCGACGATCGCGGCGGCCGTGCTGGTTCCGAGAGAGCGCGCGAGGGCGTTCAGGCCGTTTGACGCCCCCGTCTCGCTCGGCGGCACGGCGCGCATGATGAGCATCGGCATGGCCGCGTACCCGAAGCCGATGCCGAACCCGATCAGGACGTTGGCGACGACGAAGTGCCACACCTCGGTCGAGAAGATCAAACTGAATCCGTACGCGAGGATGAGCGAGATCGACCCGGCCACGAGAAGCACCCGGGGCCCGATCGTGCGCGCGAGCGTTCCCGAGATGGGCGAGAGCACCATCATCACCAGCCCCGAGGGCATGACGACGAGGCTCGCGGCCAACAGCGACAGCCCGAGTCCCACTCCGGTCGCCACCGGCAGTTCGAGCATCTGCGGATAGGCGACGTTCGAGGTGAAGAGTGCGAAGCCCATGGCGATGGATGCCAGGTTCGTGAGCAGCACGGGGCGGCGCGCGGCGACTCGCAGGTCGAGCAGCGGTTTCTCGATGCGGAGCTCGAACCAGCCCCACAGCAGCAGCACGCCGATTCCGCCGATCGCGAGCGACAGCGTGAGCGGTGACGTCCAGCCCCACGTGTTCCCGCGGGACACGGCCAGCAGCACGCCGATCAGGCCGACCGCCAGGCCCACCGCGCCGAGATAGTCGAAGCGTCCGGCGGTGCGCAGCACGCTGACCGGGACGATCCAGAGGATCAGCCCGAAGACCACCGCGCCGAGCGCTCCGGCGATCCAGAACAGCCAGTGCCAGTCGGTGTTCTCGGCGACCAGAGCGCTGATCGGCAGGCCCAGTGCGCCGCCGACCCCGAGGGTCGCGCTCATCAGCGCGATGGCGCTGTCGACGCGGTTCTCGTGCAGCACGTCGCGCATGATCGAGATGCCCAGAGGGACGACGCCGACGATGGCGCCCTGCAGAGCACGACCGACGATCATGCCGATGATCCCGGTCGACAAGGCTGCGACGACCGAGCCGAGGATCATGACGACCAGCAGGACGAGCACGATGCGCCGCTTACCGTACATGTCGCCGAGCCGGCCGGCGATGGGCGTGATCACGGCCGCCGCCAGCAGGGTCGAGGTCACGACCCAGGCGGTGTCGTCTCGGGAGGCGTTCAGCAGCTGCGGAAGCTGCGACTGGATCGGCACCACCAGGGTGAACATGAACGAGGAGCACAGCCCCGCCAGTGCCAGCACCAGGACGACGAGCCCCTGGGGGCTGTTCCGGGAGAGTCTTCTTCGCGCGTTCTCGTCCCGTGACATCGCTGTCCAGGCTAGCCGCCCGGGAGACAGCGCCGGGCCTCGGCGGGGGAGAGTGGGGCCTCAGAGCGTCCGATCACTCCCCGCGGGAGCGGATCCGCTGGTCGCCCGCACCCGCAGGGCCGGCGAGAACACGCGGCGCTGCGCGTCGTGACGACCCCCGATCCGTTCGAGCAGGAGCTGCGCCGCGGTGGCGCCCATCTCCTGGCCGTGCTGGTCGACGGTGGAGAGCCCGATCAGGGGGTGGCTGGCGATCGGCACGTCGTCGTAGCCGACGACCGCGAACTCCGCGGCGCCCACTCCCCGTTCGGCGGAGACCTCGAGGGCCGCCAGCGCCAGCGAGTCGTGACCCGCGAACAGCGCTGTCGGCGGCGTCGCGCGGTCGAGGAGGTCGATCACCGTGTGTCGTGTGTCGTGATCGGACGAGTCGATTCGGATGACGTCGGGCTCGAGCCCGCGCTCGCGCATCATGCTCTCGTAGACGCGCAGGCGCCGCGGGTGCGGGTCGGTGCGGGGTTCGACGAGGATCCGCTCGTCGTTCGTCACGTGCACGATCCGGGTGTGACCCGCGTCGAAGAGGTGCTCCATCACCAGGCGCGCTCCGGCATCGTCGTCGCCGACCACGACGTCGTAGTGCTGCGGATGGTCGTGCTGGCCGACCTGAACGAGCGGGACGCGCCGCGCGAGGCCCTCGAGCCAGGCTTGGGGGACGGCCGGAGCGACGGCGATGATGCCGTCGACCTGTCGGTCGTAGAGGCTCTCGAGCGCGGCCGTCCCGCTGACCGGGTCAGCCATCGGGGCGATGATCAATCGGTAGGCCGAGGCGTTGAGCTCCCGCACGATGCCGGTGAGGATGCGCGTGAAGAACTCGTTGTCGACCTGCGGGAGCTGCACGCCGATGGTCGCCGTCGACCCGCGCATCGCTCGCGCCGCCACGCGAGGGCGGTAGTCGAGTGCGGCGATGGAAGCCGTGACCCGCTCGCGCATCCGATCGCTCACGCCGTAGGCGTCTCGGATCACCTTCGACACGGCGGCCTTGGACACGCCGGCGTGCTGTGCGACGTCTTCGATCGTCGCGGCGCGGGTCGGCGGCCCCGCGGATGATGCGTTGTCCGGCATCGAGCTCCTTCGGTCGTTGCTCCCAATGTAGATCGGTTGACGAAATCCCGCCACTCGGTTTATTCTCGCTTCGTCGTCTGGTGTAGATCGGTTTACACTCGATCTCGCACCCGAGTCCCGAGGCGTCGCACCGGTCGGAGTCCCCAGTACCCGGCCCCTTACAAGGAGGTAAGCAGTGTCCTCATTCATCACCCCGCGCCGGGCGACGATCGTCGTCGCCGGTGTCGGCCTCACCGCCCTGGCCCTCGCCGGTTGCTCCGGCGGAGCGGGCGGCGGCTCCGCTGACGGGAAGGTCGAAATCACCTTCCTGACCACCAATGGCGACGACTCCATCGCCACCGGCAATGCGCTCATCTCCGCATTCGAGAAGGCCAATCCCGACATCACCGTCACCCTCAACACCCGCCCCGGCGGCACCGAGGGAGACAACCTCGTCAAGACCCAGCTGTCGACCGGCGAGATGGACGACGTCTTCTTCTACAACACCGGCTCGCTCTTCCAGGCACTCAATCCCGACCAGACGTTGGCGAACCTCGCCGACGAGTCGTGGGTGTCCGAGGTCACCGACAACTTCAAGACCGTCGCGTCCACCGACAACGGCACCTACGGCGCACCTCTCGGCACGTCGATGGCGGGCGGTATCGCCTACAACACGAAGGTCTTCTCCGACCTGGGCATCAGCGTGCCGACCGACTGGTTGTCGCTGGTCGCGGCCGCCGAGAAGATCAAGGCGGCGGGGATCACGCCGATCGAGCAGACCTACGGCGACACCTGGACCTCGCAGCTGTTCCTGCTCGCCGACTTCGGCAACGTCCGGACGCAGGACGAGAACTGGGCCGACGACTTCACGAACAACAAGGCCAAATTCGCCCAGGAGCCCGCCCTCGCCGGCTTCACGCACCTTCAGGACGCCTTCGACAAGGGCCTCTTCAACGCCGACTTCGCCACCGCGACGGCCGCCGAGGGCTCCGCAGCTCTCGCCACGGGCAAGGCGGCGATGTACCCCATGCTCTCGAGCGCCGTCCTGAGCAACATCACGCAGTCGAACCCGGATGCGGTCGCCGACATCGGCTTCTTCGCGATGCCGGCCGACAAGGCCGCGAACACGACGCTCACCGTGTGGGAGCCCAGCGCGGTCTACATCCCCAAGAGCACCGAGGGCGCGCAGCTGGATGCCGCGAAGAAGTTCGTCGCCTTCGTCAACTCCCCCGAGGGCTGCGACATCCAGAACGCGAACTACGTGGCGGGCGGCCCATTCTCGATCAGCTCGTGCTCCGTGCCGTCGGATGCCGCCCCCCTGGTCGCGGAGATCCAGAAGTACGTCGACGAGGGCAAGAGCGCTCCCGCCCTCGAGTTCCTCTCTCCCGTCAAGGGGCCGAACCTCGAGAACATCGCCATCAGCGTCGGCTCCGGCATCTCGAGCGCGCAGGACGGCGCCGCCGCCTACGACGACGACGTGAAGAAGCAGGCCCAGCAACTCGGCCTCGCCGGCTGGTGAGAACGCGCTGAATCCAGCGCCCCCGTGCGGTCGGTGCCCCTCTCCCGCCGCACATCGCGGGGCCGGAGACCCCCCTCTCCGGCCCCGCTCTTCCCCCACGAAGGAGTGACGATGGCCCAGACGTTCGCCAATGTGGTGCCGCCCCAGGTGCGGAACCGGCGCGGAGGCGTTCCCCCCGCGACACGGGCGGGTCGTAAAGCGCGCAGCATGTACCCGTCGTGGTTCTACATCCCCGCGGCCGCCCTGTACGTGGTGCTGTTCGCCGTGCCGACCTTCGCCTCGTTCTACTTCAGCCTCACCCGATGGTCGCTCTTCGACGTCCAGTTCATCGGGCTCGACAACTTCGTCCAGTTCTTCTCCGACCCGCAGCTCTCGCAGGCATTCCTGCACACGCTGATCTACGCCGTCGTCACGAGCGGTCTGAAGGTGGTCCTCGGACTCGCGCTCGCCGTGCTCCTGACCTCGGAGATCATCGGCCGTGGCTACCTGCGGGCCGTCACGTTCTTCCCCGTGCTCGTCTCGACCATCGGGGTGGGCTTGACCTTCAAGGTGCTGCTGGATCCGTTCGACGGCCTCGTCAACGGTGCCCTGTCGGTGTTCGGCATCCAGGGTCCGGGGTGGCTGACGGATCCGAATCTCGCGCTGATCAGCGTGGCGCTGGTCGACGTGTGGAAGGGGCTCGGGATCGCCACGCTCATCTACATCGCCGGGATCGTCGCGATCCCGCAGGAGTACTTCGAGGCCGCCCGTGTCGATGGAGCGAGTGCGTGGAAGGTGTTCCGCAACATCACCTTCCCGCTGTCGTGGCCGGCGACCGGGACGGTCGTGATCCTGTCGCTCATCGGCGGCTTGCGCTCGTTCGATCTGATCTGGGCGATGACGAAGGGCGGCCCGGGCTTCAGCTCGGACGTCATCGCGTCCGTGATCTACAAGCAGTACCAAGCCGGTTTCTACGGCTTGTCGACCGCGGGCAACGTCGTCCTCTTCATCGTCGTGACGGCGGTCATGATCCCCATCTCGATGTTCATCAACAAAAGGAGCGTGGACGCATGACCCGCCTCGCCGTACGGCGGTGGACCGTCGGCACGATCGCCATCATCGTGTCGGTCGTCATCTTCCTCGTGCCCTTCGCCTTCATCCTGGTCACCGCGGCCAAGACCGCGCCCGAGGCGTCGATGCTCGCCTTCAGCTGGCCCACCGAGTGGAAGCTGTGGGAGAACATCGCCGCGGTCCTCGCCGATCGCAACGGCATCCTGATCCGCGCCTTCGCCAACAGCATCGTGCTCACGGTGGCGAGCGTGGTGGTCATGGTCGTGCTGGCGGCGATGGTCGGCTACGTGCTGCAGCGCAAGAAGTCGCGCTGGAACGGCGTGATCAACTTCTTCGTGCTCGCGGGGCTGATCGTCCCTCCCGCGGTCGTGCCCACCATCTGGGTTCTTCAGGGTCTCGGGCTGTTCAAGACCCTCGGCGGTCTCATCCTCATCGAGGCGACGTTCGGCCTGTCGTTCTGCATCCTGCTGTTCCGGGCCTTCGTCTCCACGATCCCCCGCGAGCTCGACGAGGCCGCCCTCATCGACGGCGCGGGGCCGATCCGACTGTTCTTCCAGGTGGTGCTGCCGCTGCTCAAACCGGTGATCGTCACGGTCATCGTCGTGCAGTCGGTCGCTGTCTTCAACGACTTCGCCAACCCGCTGTACTTCCTCCCGGGAGACGCCAACGCGACCGTGCAGCTGACCCTCTACGCCTATGCCTCGAGCTCGACCAGTGCCGGGCAATTCAACCTGCTGTTCGCCGACATCCTCCTCATCACCATCCCGCCCCTCGTCATGTACGTCTTCTTCAACCGCCAGATCGTGGCGGGCATGACCAGCGGGGCGATCAAGGGCTGACCATGTTCCCCACTGCTCTCCTCATCTCCCCGGCAGCGCCCGTGGGCGGCGGCGCTCCGACCCTCATCGGCCGCTTCGTCCTCGACCCCGATCACGGTGAGCCGGTGCGCGCCACCCTGCGGTACTCGGCGCTCGGTGTCGTCGAGGCGGCCGTCAACGGCATCCGTGTCTCCGACGAGCTCCTGACCCCCGGATGGTCGAGTTACGAGTGGCGCGTGCGGGTCGCGGAGACCGACGTCACCGCTCTCGTCGCCGCCGAGTCGACGCTGGAGCTCACCCTCGGCAACGGCTGGTACCGCGGGAGCCTGACCTGGATGGGAGCGACCGGTGTCTACGGCGACCGCCTCGCCGCGATCGCCGAGATCGAGCTCGTCTTCGCCGACGGGCACACGCAGGTCTGGGCGACCGACGACTCGTGGTCGGTCCGGGCTTCCGACACGGTGTCCGACGACCTGTACCACGGGCAGACCATCGACGCCCGTCGTCGCGGGGCCGCCTCGCCCGAGGCGCCGGTCGAGGTGATCGACGTCCCCTCCGTGCGGTTCGAACGCTATGTCGGACCCCCCGTCGTCCCCGTGGAGACGCTCCCAGTCCGCGACGCGTGGCTTTCGCCCACGGGTCGGCTGATCGTCGACTTCGGTGAGAACCTCGTCGGCTGGGTCCGCGCCGAGGTCACCGGCGAATCCGGCGGCGTCGTGACGCTGCGGCACGCCGAGGTTCTCGAGAAGGACGAGATCGGCATCCGTCCCCTGCGTTCGGCCCGCGCAACGGATCGATTCATCCTCTCCGGGGGCACCGACGTCTTCGAGCCCCGCTTCACTTTCCACGGCTTCCGCTACGTGGAGGTCGACGGGTGGCCCGGAGGGGTGGATGCCGTACGTCGGGGTGGACTCGAAGCGGTGCGCATCAGCTCGCGCCTGCGGCGCACCGGCACGTTCTCGAGCTCCGACCCCCTGCTGAACCAGCTGCACGAGAACGTCGTCAACAGCACGCGGGGCAATTTCGTCGACCTGCCCACCGATTGCCCGCAGCGTGACGAGCGGCTCGGGTGGACCGGTGACATCGCGGTCTTCGCGCCCACCAGCGCCTATCTCTTCGACGTCGGCGATTTTCTGCGCGACTGGCTGCGCGACGTGTCCGTCGAGCAGCAGCACCAGGGCGGGGTCGTGCCGTACGTCGTGCCCGACGTGCTGAAGTACGTGGGCGTGCCGGAGGACATCACCCCCGTCGACTCGACGGCAGTGTGGAGCGACGCGATCGTCTGGGTGCCGTGGGCCGTGTGGATGGCATCCGGCGACGTCCGCGTGCTCTCCGAGAACGTCGAGGGGATGCTGGCGCACCTCCGCCATGTGTCGTCGCTCGTGTCGGAGACCGGTCTGTGGGACCGCGGGTTCCAGTTCGGCGACTGGCTCGACCCCGACGCGCCCCCGGAGGACCCCGCTGCGGCCAAGGCCGACCGGGGGCTGGTGGCCACCGCGTGCCTGTACCGGTCCGCGGATCTCGCCGTTCGCGTCGTGGAGGCTCTCGGCCGGTGGGACGTGCGCTGCGAGCTCGAGCACCTCCGCGACGCGACGCGGCGCGCCTTCCGCGAGGCGTACGTCGCCCGCGACGAGCAGCGGCTGCGAAATCACTGCGAGACGTCGTACGCGCTCGCCATCGTGTTCGGACTGCTCGACGACGAGGAGCTCTCCTGGGCGGGCGACCGCCTCGCGGAGCTCGTCGAGGCGGCCGGCCACCGCATCTCGACAGGGTTCGCCGGCACGCCGTACATCCTCGACGCGCTGAGCAGCACCGGTCATCTCGAGACCGCGGGGCGACTGCTCCTGCAGCGCGAGTGCCCGTCGTGGCTCTACCCCGTGACTATGGGCGCGACCACCGTGTGGGAGCGCTGGGACTCGATGCTGCCCGACGGCACGATCAACCCCGGCGAGATGACGTCCTTCAACCACTACGCCCTGGGCGCGGTGGCCGATTGGATGCATCGCGAGCTGGCGGGACTCGCGCCGCTGGAGCCCGGATATTCCCGCGTGCGCGTCGCGCCGCAGCCGATCGACGGCATCGACGACGCGTCGACGTCGTACGACAGCAGGCACGGCACGATCGCGGTCGCCTGGCGCCGCGAGGGCGGCGTCGTGCATCTCGAGGTGACGGTGCCCGAGGGTGTGGTCGCCGAGGTGTGGCTGGGGGAGGTCGATGCCGAGGTCGGAGCCGGCGTGCACCGGTTCTCCGCGGAGTTCGCACCGACCGTCGCGGTGTGATCACCGTGGCAGGCCGCCCGTGACGGCGGTTGGCCTGCCACGCCCCGACGGCGAGGGGATGCCGCGGAGCGCGCGATCCGTCGAATCGATGACGCCGTGTGACGACCGGTTACGGGCCGTAACGGTCGGGTTTGGGCCTCGCGCGGGGGCATGTTGACGTGGTGTCATGACTTCGCACCGCACCCCGCGCCTGGCCACGATCCTCGGCGCCTCCACCGCAGCCCTCCTCCTCGCCCTCACCGGGTGCGCCGGGGGAGCGGCATCCTCCGACGACTCCTCCCGCATCGTGCTGGGCGCCGACGACGGCAACGAGGCGCACTGGACGGTGCTGAAGCAGAAGCTCGCCGACGAGGGCATCGACCTCGAGGTGCGCACGATCAACGACGGCGTGCAGCTCAACCAGGGCGTGCAGGACGGCGAGCTCGACGTGAACCTCTTCCAGCACCTCATCTACCTCTCGCAGTTCAACGTCGAGAACAACGGCTCGCTCGTGCCGGTCGGCGCCACCGCGGTGTACCCGCTCGCGCTGTACTCGGAGCAGTACAAGAACGTGAAGGACCTCCCCGAGGGCGCGAAGATCGCGATCCCGAACAACCCGACCAACCTCGCCCGAGGTCTGCTCAACCTGCAGACGGCGGGGCTGCTCACGCTCAAGGACGGCGGGACCGCCCTCTCGACCCCCGCGGACATCGTGACGTCCAAGGTCGAGCTGCTCCCGGTCGACACCAACCAGACAGTCACCGCGCTCAAGGACGGCAGCGCGCAGGCCGCGATCGTCAACAACACGCAGGCGCAGAAGGGCGGTCTCGGCGATGAGCTCATCATCTTCAAGGAAGACCTGAACAACCCGCAGCTCGCGCCCTACATCAACGCCTTCGTCACGCGCGACGACAAGAAGGACGACCCGCGCTGGGAGAAGCTCGTCGCCGCGTACCACTCGCCCGAGGTCGAGGCGGCGGTCACCGAGCTGAACCAGGGCAACCTGCAGTTCAAGACCGAGTGGACCGGCGCGCAGCTGCAGGACGAGCTCACCAGCCTCGAAGACGCCCTCAAGGCCCAGAAGGGATGACCTCGGTCATCGAGCTGCGGGGCGTCACGAAGAGCTTCCGCACCGATCGCCGCTCCTCCACGAACGCCGTCGACGACGTCACGGTGAGCGTGGAGCAGGGGTCGATCGTCGGGGTCATCGGATACTCCGGCGCGGGCAAGTCGACGCTCGTGCGCCTGCTGAACGGTCTCGAGAAGCCCACCTCGGGCACCGTCGAGGTGCTGGGCGTGAACGTCGGGGATGCCACCGAGGCGAAGCTGCGCGACCTGCGGCGCCGCGTGGGCATGATCTTCCAGCAGTTCAACCTCTTCACCTCGCGCACGGTCGCGGCGAACGTCGCCTACCCGCTCAAGGTCGCCGGCTGGAAGAAGGCCGACCGCGACAAGCGGGTGGCCGAGCTGCTCGACTTCGTGGGCATCGGCGACAAGGCGAAGCAGTACCCGCGACGCCTGTCGGGCGGGCAGAAGCAGCGCGTGGGCATCGCGCGTGCGATCGCGACGAACCCGCAGATCCTGCTCGCCGACGAGGCCACGAGCGCCCTCGACCCGCAGACCACGGCCGAGGTGCTCGACCTGTTGCGCGAGATCAACCGGCGCCTGGGCATCACGATCGTCGTCATCACGCACCAGATCTCGATCGTGCACGAGCTGTGCGATCAGGTCATCGTGATGGACGGAGGCCGCGTCGTCGACAGCGGCGACACCTACCGCGTCTTCGCGCACCCCCGCGCCGACCTGACCAAGCGCTTCGTCGCCGCGGTGACGCAGGGCGTGCCGAGCGGTGAGGCCCTGTCCGCGCTCGCCGCGGGAGGCGGCGCGCTCGTCAGCGTCGAGGTCAACGAGTTCTCGAGCGAGGACGTCTCGGCCGTGTTCCACCGCCACGGCGCGCGGCACTCCGTCGTCTACGGCGGGGTCACCGACGTGCTGGGCAAGCAGCTCGGCACGCTCACCTACCGCGTGCACACCGATGATCTGGATGCCATCGTGACCGATCTCCGCGCTCACACCGACGTCGTCGTCCCCGGCGAGGGAGCCCGCGCATGAACAAGTGGGACACCCTCACCCCGGTGCTGCTGCAGTCGATCGGCGAGACCGTCTACATGGTCGCGGTGTCGCTGCTCATCGCGGGGGTCGCGGGACTCGTCATCGGCGCGCTCCTGTACGCCACGCGGCCGGGCAACCTGTTCGAGAACCGCGTCGTCTTCTTCATCGCCAATCTCGTGATCAACGTCATCCGTCCGATCCCGTTCATCATCTTCCTCACCGCGGTGGCTCCGGTCACGCGCGCGGTGACGGGCACGACCCTGGGGACGGATGCCGCGATCGTGCCGATCACGATCATGGCCACGGTCGTGATCGCCCGCGTCGTCGAGCAGAACCTCGTCGCGGTCGATCCCGGAACCGTCGAGGCGGCGCGTGCCGTGGGTGCGCGCAGGATCGGCGTGCTGTTCGGGGTCGTCATCCCCGAGGCCCTCGCGCCGCTGATCCTCGGCTACACGTTCATGTTCATCGCCGTCGTCGACATGTCGGCCATGGCGGGGTACATCGGCGGCGGCGGCCTCGGCAACTTCGCGATCATCTACGGCTACCAGCAGTTCAACCAGCAGGCGACGTGGGTGACCGTGGCGATCATCGTCGTGATCGTGCAGGCCGGCCAGCTGCTCGGCAATACCCTGGCCCAGCGCATCCTGCGGCGCTGACGCGGGCGCCCTCACCCTGTCGAGTGTCCAGGACACGCCGGTGGTACGCCCCGTGCGCGGCATGTCTTGGACACTCAACTGGGGGGAGCGGCGGCGGCGGGTGGTGAGCACGGCGAACGCGGGCACGCCTACCCTCGACAGATGAGCCTGACCCGCACCCTCGCCCGCTGGCTGCTCGGTGCGGCACTCGTGTTCGCCGGCACCGCGCACCTCACGTTCGCGCGCGACGAGTTCGTCGCCCAGGTGCCGTCCTGGCTGCCGCTCCCGGTCGACGTCACGGTCGTGGCATCCGGGATCGTCGAGATCGCGCTCGGACTCGCCCTCGCGATCCTCCGCCGTCGACGCGTCGCCGTCGGCTGGATCGCGGCGGCCTTCTTCGTCGCGATCTTCCCGGGCAACATCGAGCAGTTCGTCCGCGGTACCGATGCCTTCGGCCTCGACACCGATCTGGCTCGCGGCATCCGACTGCTCTTCCAGCCCCTGCTGGTGGTCTGGGCTCTCTGGTCGACCGGGGCGTGGCGGGCCTGGCGGGCGCGCAGGACCCGCGCCCGCTGAGGTACCCGGGCCGGCCCGGTGCGCGTCAGCCCCGCGCCGCCTCGGCCCGCAGCGCCTCGGCCCGCAGCGCCTCGGTCTGCACCTCGGCCCGCAGGTCCGAGACCGCGGTGGGCGGCGCGTCGCCGATCGCGGCGGGGGAGGCGACGTGGCTGCGGTTCTCGGTGAGGAAGCCGAGCGGGCCCTCCGCGAGCACTGCCGCCGTGGTCGCCGACGCGGTTCCTGAAAAGCCGCTATGGCCTCGCCCCTGAGTTTGAGAACGATTATCAGCAGCGATACGGTGTCTTCATGACCCGTCGTCTTCTCGCCCCCGTCGTCCTCGGTGCGGCCTCCGTGCTCGCCCTCGCCGGTTGCGCCGGCACCTCGACCTCGACCGGCTCGACCTCCGACTCCGGCGGCAAGGTCACCGTCGTGGCATCCACCGACGTCTACGGCTCGATCGCCGAGGCCGTCGGCGGCGACTTCGTCGACGTGCAGTCGATCATCACCTCGTCGTCGCAAGACCCCCACGAGTACGAGGCGAGTGCGCAAGACCAGCTCACGCTGAAGAACGCGGGGCTCGTGATCGAGAACGGCGCGGGCTACGACGCCTTCATGGAGTCGCTCATCGAGGCCAGCGGCACCTCGGCTCCCGTGCTCACGGCGGTCGAGTACAACCACGACTACCCCGGCACCGAGGGGCACGACGACAGCGCCACCCCGGCGCCGAGCGAGAGCGCCGACGACCACGCGCACGACGAGGGCGACGGCCACGACCACATCGAGGGCTTCAACGAGCACGTCTGGTACGACCCGCACACGATCGAAGACCTCACCGCGGCCATCGCGGAAGAGCTCGGTACGCTCGCGCCCGACCACGCCGACGACTTCACCGCCAACGCTCAGGCGTTCACCCAGCAGATCGCCGGGCTCGAGGACTCCCTCTCCCAGATCGAGGCGAAGGATGCTGGGGCGAAGGTGTTCGTGACCGAGCCGGTGCCGGTCTACCTCATCGAGGCGGCGGGGCTCGACAACGCGACCCCGAACGAGTTCAGCGAGTCGGTCGAGGAGGGCCAGGACGTCCCCCCGGCGACGCTTCTGGAATCGCTGCAGCTGATCGATTCGGGTGAGGTCCGCGTGATGATCGTCAACCCGCAGACCGGCGGCGCCGAGACGACGCAGGTCGAGGACGAGGCGAAGGCGAAGAACATCCCGGTGATCGAATTCACGGAAACGCTCCCGGAGGGTCAGACTTACATCTCGTGGATGCAGAGCAACATCACGGCGCTGAGCGACGCGCTGGGCGCGTGAGCGCAGCGGCCCCGCTGCGCATCCACGGCGCCGCCCTCGAGAGGGGCGGACGAGAGCTCTGGGCCGGGCTCGACCTCGAGGTCGAGCCCGGCGAGCTCGTCGCCGTCCTCGGGCCCAGCGGCTCGGGCAAGACCACCCTGCTGCGCGCGATCCTCGGACTCGAGCGGCTGAGCGCCGGCTCGATCGAGGCGCTGGGCGCGCCGGTGCGCCGCGCCGGCAACCGTCGCATCGGCTACATCCCCCAGCAGCGGCCGCTCCCGCGCGAGACGCCGCTGCGCGGGCGCGACATCGTGGGTCTCGGCGTCGACGGACACCGGCTCGGCCTGCCGCTGTCGCGCAAGAAGGACCGTGCCCGCGTCGACGAGCTGCTCGAGGCCGTCGGGGCGACCGCGTTCGCCGACCGCCCGGTCGGGCTGCTCTCCGGCGGCGAGCAGCAACGGCTGCGCGTGGGCCAGGCCCTCGCCGACGACCCCGCCCTGCTGCTGTGCGATGAGCCGCTCACGAGTCTCGACCTCGCCAACCAGCAGGCCGTCGTCCGCCTCATCGACCGTCACCGACGCGAACGCGACGCCGCCGTGCTCCTGGTCACCCACGACATCAATCCGGTGCTGTCGAGGGTCGACCGCATCCTCTACATCGCCCACGGTCGCTTCACGCTCGGCACCCCCGACGAGGTGCTCACGACCGAGACGCTGAGCGCGCTCTACGGCGCCCCGGTCTACGTGGTGCGGGCGGGCGACCAGCTCATCGTCGTCGGAGCTCCGGATGCCGACGACTCCCACCACCATCACCACGACGAGGACGACGCATGAACTGGTCCGACGTCGGCGACGCCCTGTTCGGCGGGGTGAGCCAGTACGGCGCCATTCTCGAGCTGGTGCAGAACTCCGTCTACGCCGGTGCCGTCCTGGGCCTCGTGGGCGGACTCATCGGCGTCTTCGTGATGCAGCGCGACATGGCCTTCGCCGTGCACGGCATCAGCGAGCTCTCCTTCGCCGGCGCCGCGGTCGCGCTGCTGATCGGCGTCGACGTCGTGTCGGGGTCGATCGTCGGCTCCCTGATCGCGGCTGCGCTCATCGGCCTGCTCGGGGCCCGCGCGCGCGACCGCAACTCGATCATCGGCGTGCTCATGCCGTTCGGCCTGGGCGTCGGCATCCTGTGCCTGTCGCTCTACAACGGGCGCAGCGCGACGCGGTTCAGCCTGCTGACCGGCCAGATCGTGTCGGTGCAGAGCGGACAGCTCGGGTGGCTGGTCGTCATCGGCGTCGCGGTGCTCGTCGCGCTGCTGCTGATCTGGCGCCCGCTGCGCTTCGACTCACTCGACCCGCAATCGGCCGCCGCCCGCGGCGTCCCCACGACCGCCGTGTCGTTGGGATTCATGCTGCTGCTCGGGTTGATCGTCGCCGTCGCGGTGCACATCATCGGCGCCCTGCTCGTGATGGCGCTGCTGGTCACCCCCGCCGCGGCCGCCATGCGGGTGGCATCCGGGCCCCTGTCGGTGCCGGTGCTCGCGGCGCTGTTCGGATTCGTCTCGGCGGTGGGCGGGGTGCTGCTCGCGGTCGCGGGCACGCTGCCGGTGAGCCCGTACATCACCACGATCTCGTTCGCGATCTACCTCGTGTGCCGCGTGATCGGTGCGCGCCGCGATCGCACGACCCGTGCGCTATAGCACCCAGCCGATTCACCGAACCCCTCGCTAGACTCGCCGGCATGGTCCAGCGCAACACGTGGCAGCGCGAGCGCGTGCGCGAAGCCCTCTCCGGAGCCGGCGGCTTCGTCAGCGCGCAGTCGCTGCATGCGACCCTGCGCGACGAGAACACCGGCATCGGACTGGCCACCGTCTACCGCACCCTCGCCGGCCTCGCCGCCCGAGGCGATGCGGATTCGCTGCAGAGTCCCGATGGCGAGAACCTGTTCCGCGCGTGCGAGACCCGCGGTCACCATCACCACCTCATCTGCCGATCGTGCGGCAAGGCCGTCGAGATCGCGGCGACCGACGTCGAGGAGTGGGCCCAGCGCACGGCGGCCCAACACGGCTTCAGCGAGGCCGAGCACGTCGTCGACATCTTCGGCATCTGCACCGACTGCGCCCGCGCCCGGGCTCGTGAGCGTGGCGACGAGTAGTCGCACCGCGCCGTCCACCCGTCGGCGCTCCGCCGCCCCCCGCTCGGGCGGCTCCCGCACCCTCGTCGCGCTCGGCCTGGGTGTCGTCGTGGTCACCGCGCTGTTCCTCGTCGACGCGCTCGCGCCCACCTTCTTCTCACAGCCCCTGCCCACCCGCGCGCAGGACGGCCTGACCCTCGCGCTGAGCGTGCTCATCGAGTCGTTGCCGTTCGTCATCCTGGGCGTGGTGCTCTCGATCATCGTCCAGGTCTGGGTGCCGCCGGGGGCGATCGAGAGATGGATGCCGCGCGCGCCGTGGGCGCGCCGGGCGGTGCTGTCGCTGCTGGGCATGTTCATCCCCGTGTGCGAGTGCGGAAACGTGCCCTTCGCCCGCGGACTGCTCATGCGCGGCTTCGGGGTGAGCGACACCCTCACCTTCCTCGTGGCGGCGCCGATCGTGAACCCGATCGTGATCATCTCCACGCACGCCGCGTTCGGCTTCAGCGACGGCATCCTCGTCGCGCGCCTCATCGGCGGGTACCTCGTCGCCAACCTCATCGGGTGGCTGTACAGCCGGCATCCGGATCCCGACAAGCTGCTCACGGAGCGGTTCCTCGAGACGTGCGAGATCGTCGTGCAGGAGCGCGGCGATCGCGGACGCCGCACGCTCGCCCAGTTCGTCGTCGAGCTGCGGTCGGTCATGCCGGCGCTCATCATCGGGTCGCTCCTCGCCGGGGCCGTGCAGGTGCTCGTGCCGCGGAGCGCGCTGCTGGCCATCGGCTCCGACCCCGCCCTGTCGATCGCCGCGATGATGGTGCTCGCCCTCGTCGTGTCGCTGTGCTCGAACGTCGACGCCTTCTTCGCGCTCTCGTTCGCCTCGACGTTCACCCCGGGGTCGATCGTGGCCTTCCTCGTGGTCGGCCCGATCATCGACCTGAAGATGATGGCGCTGCTGCGCACGACCTTCACGACCCGCGTCCTGGCGGGGATGACGGTGGTCGTCGTGCTGTTCGCCTTCGCGCTCGGAACGGTGGTGAACCTCCTTGTCTAGAACCGGCGCTCTCGCGACCCGCTGGCTCGGCGTGGGCCTGACCGCGTGCCTGTCGATCACCACCATCACGCTGTGGGTCACCGGCCGCATGTCGCTCTACATCAATCCGGATTCGGCCTGGTTCGCCGTCGGGATGTCGATCGTGGCCCTCGTCGGCGCGATCGCCTCGTTCGCGCTGCCGCTCGGCGCCGAAGCCGACCACGGCCACGACCACGAGCACGGGCACGCGCCGGCGGCCGCCTCCGCGCGCCGCGAGGCCTTCGCGCACGCCGACCACGAGCACAGCGACGCCCTGGACGATCACGACCACGCCGCGCACGACCACCTCGCCGCGCGCCCCCGCCTGACCCCGAGCGGGATCGCCGCGTTCACGGGAGGCGTCCTCGCCTCGGGTGCGGTGATCGCCGTGCTGCTGACCCCCGCGGCGTCGCTGTCGGCCGAGCTCGCCGTCTCGCGCGACGTGGGGGCCCCTCCGCTGTTCGCCGGATCCGACGTCGTGACCCTCGCCGCATCGGGCGACACGTCGAAATTCGGCATCGGCGACTGGTCGGCGGTCTTCGCGCACGCGACGAACCCCGAGACCTTCGACGGGAAGCCGGTCACCCTCACCGGCTTCATCACCCCGGGCGGCGACGGCGCCACGTTCGACCTCACGCGCCTGGTCATCACGCACTGCGTGATCGACGCGCAGACCGCCCGCCTGCCGATCGCCGCGGCGGTCGACGCGCCCTCGACCGGGCAGTGGGTCACGGTCACGGGCATAGTCCGCTCGAGCGGCGACGGCACGCTCGAGGTGCACGCCGACGAGGTCGCCGCGATCGACGAGCCGGCGGACCCGTATGAGTACTGACGCCCGGCGGGCGGGGGAGTCCCGACGTTCGCGTGGCCGCACGCGCCGGGGCCGCAGGTTCGCGGTCGCCTTCGCGGCGGTGCTGGTGGGCCTGGTCGTGGTCGGCGGGGTGGGCGGGATCTTCGCCGTGGCGCAGGGGCCGCGCGTCACCGACGTGCAGGTGGACCCAGCCGCTGCCGTGGCCGCCTCGGGGTCGCGCGTCATCCTCACCACCACCCAGTCGCTCGAGACGGTCGACCCCTCGCAGGTCGAGGTCGAGCCGGCGACGCCCTTCACCGTCGACACCTCGGGGCGCAGCGTGGGTGTGCGCTTCACGCTCCCGTTGCGCGACGACACCGATTACCGCATCACCGTCAACGGGGTGAACGGCCTGGGAGCCGGGCCCGCGTCGACCCTCACCGAGACCTTCCGCACGCCGCCGCTGCAGGCCTACCTGATGCAGCGCGGCACACCCGAGGGCGACACGATCTTCCGCACCGACCTGGAGGGCGAGGCCGGGCTCCCCGTCTTCGTCCACCCGCACATCGAGGACTTCCGCGCCACCGCCAACCATCTCGTGATCTCGGTGCGCGACGGTGACACCGCCCGGGTGATCGTGACCGATCCCGACGGGAAGAACGAGCGCGACATCGCCCTGCCGGGGCCGGGCTTCGTCACGAACCTGCAGTCGGCCGACCGGGGCGAGCGCATCGGCTTCACCTTCTCGGATGCCGACTTGAGTGCGGCGGGAGGACGCGAGAGCCGCCTGTTCACGGCGTCGGCCGCCGAGGACTCCCCGCCCACCGAGGTGGGGCTGAACGGGGGCGACGTGCGCATCGCCGACTACCGGTTCGTTCCCGACACCGACAGCATGCTCGTGCTCACCTTCGACTCGCGCCTCCTGCTCACCGACGCCCAGGGTGGGAACGCGGCCCCTCTCGGCAGCGCCGTGTCGATCGACGGCATCGCACGCGGATCGTCGGTGGCGATCGTCGAGCGGCTCGAGGGCATCCGCGAGATCAACCTCACCGACGGCTCCGAGCAGGGGCTCGTCGACCCCGTCGACCCGCCGGGTCTCGCGGGTCGGGCCACCCCCGTGCCGGGTGCCGGCGCGGGGACCATCCGCTCCTTCGCCGACATCAGCTCCGACGGCGTCTCGCGCTCGACCATCGTCGCGCACGTCGACACCGACGGCGCCGTGCGGCAGCTGCTCGATGTGCCGGGCACCGACACCGTGCTGCAGACCTGCGTCTCGCCGAGCGGGCGCTATGCCGCCGTGCTCATCGCCCCCCGGGCGGTCGACAACCCCTTCGACCGCTACCAGCTGCCGCTCCCGCAGCGTCTTCTCACGCACCTCGTCGAGGTCGACACCGGCCATGAGGTCGTGGCCCTGCAGGGCTTCGACCTGTCGTGGTGCCAGGTCCCGCCGCAGTGATGCGTGCGGCGACCCGCGCCGATCTCGCCGCCCTGCCGGTCGAGGTCGCTCCGCGGCTGCTCGACGCACGGCTGGAGACCGTCGTCGCGGGGGAGCGGGTCGTCGTTCGTCTCACCGAGGTCGAGGCCTATCATGGACGCGGAACGGGCGACCGTCCCGATCCGGGGTCCCACGCGCGGATGGGGCCCACGCCGCGCAACGCCACCATGTGGGGAGAGCCCGGTCACCTCTACGTCTATCTCAGCCACGGCATCCATTCCTGCGTCAACGTGGTGTGCGGGCCCGACGGCGTGGCCGGCGGAGTGCTGCTGCGCGGCGGCGAGATCGTCGAGGGTGCGGACGTCGCCGAGCGGCGCCGTCTCGAACGTCGGGGCGCGGTGCGCACGCCCCGCGACCTCGCGCGGGGTCCCGGTCGTCTCGGCGACGCCGTGGGGCTCCGGCATCCCCTCCACGACGGCATCGACGCGGTCACGGGGGAGGAGCGCGCCGGGGCGCGGGCGCGCCTGTACCTGCCCGAGACGCCGCCGACGGCCGTGGCGACCGGACCGCGCGTGGGCGTGGCCGGCATCGCCGGTACCGATGCGTTCCCCTGGCGCTTCTGGATCGAGGGGGATGCCACCGTCTCGGCCTTCCGCTGGGGGCGCGGGGCCGCCGAGGCGGCCGCAGGAGGCGGCTGAGCCTCTCGATGCCTCCGGTCCCTTCGACGGGCTCAAGGACCCAGGTGGGTGGGCGTGGGGTCCGGTCGTTGCGCCGGGCTCAGGGACCCGGTGAGGTGGCTGAGCCTGTCGAAGCCAGCGGCCCCGCTTCGATGACCGGGTCAGGTCAAGGCGACACGCCGTGCTAGACTGACCCCTTGTCTGCGCGCACTCCAGCACGCAGTTCGCATCCCTCCTTCTGATCCCGGCCTTCCGTCGTGTTCAGACGGGGTGCAGACAAGGGATCTTGGGTGGCACCGTCCGGTGTCACGGTACAGAAGGAGACATCACCATGGCCGCAGTGTGCCAGGTGACTGGAGCGGTTCCCGGCTTCGGTCACAACATCTCGCACTCGCACCGCCGGACGAAGCGCCGCTTCGACCCGAACGTGCAGAAGAAGACCTACTTCGTTCCGTCGCTGGGTCGCAACATCAAGCTCAACGTTTCGGCGAAGGGCATCAAGGTCATCGACGCCCGCGGCATCGAGTCCGTCGTCCGTGACCTGCAGGCGAAGGGCGTGAAGCTGTAATGGCGAAGAAGGCTCAGGACGTTCGTCCGATCATCAAGCTGCGTTCGACCGCCGGCACGGGGTACACCTACGTGACGCGCAAGAACCGCCGCAACAACCCCGACCGCATCGTGCTCAAGAAGTACGACCCCGTGGTCCGCAAGCACGTCGACTTCCGAGAGGAGCGCTAAGCACATGGCTAAGAAGAGCAAGATCGCGCGCAACGAGCAGCGCAAGGTCGTCGTCGAGCGCTACGCCGCGAAGCGCGCCGAGCTGAAGAAGACCCTGGTCGACCCGAACGCGACCGACGAGGCCCGCGAGGCCGCCCGCGTGGGCCTGCAGAAGCTGCCCCGCAACGCGTCGCCCGCGCGCGTGCGCAGCCGCGACGTCATCGACGGTCGCCCCCGCGGTGTCCTCACGAAGTTCGGCGTCTCGCGCGTCCGCTTCCGTGACATGGCCCACCGTGGCGAGCTGCCCGGTGTGACCAAGTCGTCCTGGTAAGCACCAGACACACGAACGAAGGGCGGGGTTCCGAGAGGAGCCCCGCCCTTCGTCGTTCTCACGTCAGGATGCGCCGCAGTTCGACGACCGCGGCGCTGCGCGCGCCCACGCCGAGCTTGACGTAGATCGATCGCACCTGGCTCTTCACCGTGTTCAATGACACCCCGCGAGTGCGGGCGATGTCGGCGAGGCTGGCAGGCGTCAGCAGCAGCTCCGCGAGCGCGCGTTCGGTGGGAGTGAAGCCGTGCAGCTGATCGGGCAACCGCGGCGCTTCGACCGGGGCGCCGACCGAGGCCAGGGCCGCGCGGATGTAGGCCGCGGTCTCGGCGAGCTCGGGGTGCGTCCGGACCGCGGCGTCGACGAGCTCGGCGCATTCCTCCGGGGGGAGCATGATGAACGGGGTCATCGAGTTCCCCGTGTGCGCGATGAGCAGCAGAGCCGATTCCATGCTCTGGGCGGCGCGGCGGTCGTCACCGAGGCGGTGGAACGCGATGGCCCTCCGCAGCAACAGCGGTGTCAGCGTCCGCAGGCAGTGGTCGGCATCAGAGGCCGCGCACGCTTCGGTCTCCGCGAGTATCTCGCGCTCTCGTCCGAGGAGCAGCAGTGCCCCGCCGCGCTGCATGGCGAAGCAGATGCCGTGCCCCTCCGGGCTCTTCGCGGTCGAGAGCGAGGCGAGCGACTCGGCGTACTGCCCCTGCGCGAGCATGATGTCGGAGCGGATGCAGAGCAGGAAGTCGCGGATGAAGCGGTGGCTCATGCTGCGTTCGCTCCCGTGCAGCAGCTGCTGGCAGGCGGCGAGACCGGCGGCGTGCTCGCCGTGGATGAGCTGGCCCATCGCGTCGATCGCCCGGGCCGAGTATCTCGAATACGGGTCCGTCGGGTGCACGCGCTCGAGCTCTCGTGCCACCCCACGCAAACGCAGATGGTCCATGCGGGCGGCCGCCACCAACGAGTCGGCGAGCAGCAGAAGGTACGACGACTCCTCCTCGGCCCACCCGCCTGTTCGGAACAGCGCGGAGGCGGCATCCATGACGGGGTCGGCGGAGGTGTACTCCCCGTTGAGGGCGAACCCCAGCGCCGTCACCGTGAGGGCGTAGAAGCGCGTCGCGTCGCTGTCGGCGAAGAGCTGAGCCTCACGGCCGAAGCGCACCGCGACCTGCGGCAGCCCGACGGCGCACAGGTACTCGCCGGCGCCGGCCAGGAGGACCGCGCGCGCCTCCATCGACAGCGAGGCCGGTCGGATCAGCCGGGTGCCGTCGAAGTAGCGCCAGACGAGGGCGGCGCCGTCGCCGAGGGCGTCGCGCCGGGCGCGGGCCGCGAACATGGCCGACAGCGCGAGCGCTCGAATCGGCCCAGACGCGGGGAGACGCCGGGGCTTCGACCTCCGACAGGAGGGAGAGGTGGCGCGGATCGGGGAGACCGTGCCCCGGTGCGAGGCGCAACGCGGTGGCGTTCACGGCGGCGCGCAGTGCGGCGCGCGCATCGATGGACGTCTGCGTGCTCGGCATCCCCACACCCCCGGGCTCAGCTCACCCGACACCTTCATCCGATCGCGCGGTGGCTTCCGCGGATTCGGTCGCTGACATCGTACTTCGCACGTTCCACAGCGAATCCGGGTGAGTCGTGAGCGCTCGGGGCGGGCCCGATGGTTCGCACCACAGTTCACCCGAGGAGGTCTGCGGGGTCGCCTCGTCCGTGACGGGGACGGCCTGGCCGCGGCATCGACCGGCTGCGCTCGACGTCGTCGACCGGCCTCCCGCCGTCTGTCGGGAGCCGAACGACGGCGACACGCCGTGCAGATCGGGGCGAAATCCGTCAGAATCCGCGTAATTCCGCGGTTCGGTTGATACTGTCGAGGCGGTCTCCCGACCACCGAGGAGGATTCCTCCTCGTCCGCGTAACGAGAGGCGACATCCGTCGTCGCCTGGAGGACAAACCACATGGCCGACAAGTCCATCACCAAGACCGAGCTCGTCGCGAGCATCGCCAGCGCGACCGGGCAGAGCCAGTCCGCCGTGTCGGGCGTGCTCGACTCCCTCTTCTCCACCGTCTCCGAGGCGGTCGCCAAGGGCAGCAAGGTCTCGATCCCCGGCTGGATCGCCTTCGAGCAGGTCGCCACGTCGGCTCGCACGGGCCGCAACCCGCAGACGGGCGAGGAGATCTCCATCCCCGCCGGCAAGCGCGTCAAGGTCACCGCGGGCTCGAAGCTCAAGGCCGCCGTCAAGTAAGACGACACCGAACCATCGAAGGGGGGATGCCATCGGCATCCCCCCTTCGTCGTCCCCGAGCGACGTAGGCTGGCAAGGTGAATCCCCGACTGCTGCGCGTGGCGGGACCCGTCATCCTGATCGTGGTCTCGCTGATCGCCGTCGTCGTCGGCCTCGCGTACGGCGGGGGAGCGGCGGCACCCCAGCTCGCCGATCCCGGTCCGGTCGTGCGGTGGGGGCTCCCCATCGCCACGGTCGCCGTCAATCTCGCGGCCGCGACCATGGTCGGCTCTCTCGTGCTCGCGCTGTTCGCCCTCAAGGCCGGGGAGCGTCCTTTCGAGATCGCCCTCGACACGGCCTCGATCGGCGCCGCGGTGTTCACGGTCGCGGCCGCCGCGACCGGGTACCTGACGTTCCTCAACGTCCTGAACGCCAAGCCCACGCTCGACGCGGTGTTCGGTCAGCAGCTCGGGCGCTTCCTCGTCGAGAGCCCCGTGGGGCAGGCGTGGCTCATCACCACCATCGCCGGTGCGGTGCTCACGGTGCTGACCTTCGCCGTGCGTTCCTGGATCCCGACGATGCTCGTGGCGATCGCCGCGCTCGCATCGCTCATCCCCATGGGCACGCAGGGCCACACCGGTGCCGAGACGAGCCACGACGCGGCGGTCACCTCCCTCGTGCTGCACATCGTCGCCGCCGCCGTCTGGCTCGGCGGCCTCGTGCTCCTCGTCGTGCTGCGTCCCGCGATGACGCGGCCGCAGCTGCAGACGACGCTGCTGCGCTATTCGTCGCTCGCCCTCGTCGCGTTCATCGTCGTCGCGATCTCGGGCACCGTCCGCGCCTCGATCGGCCTCCAGGGCCTGCAGAACCTGTGGTCGGCCTACGGCGTGCTCGTGCTGGTGAAGGTCGGTGCCCTGATCGCGATGGGCGTGCTCGGCGCGTGGTATCGCCGTCGCCTCATCTCGCGCATGGCCGACGAGCCCGGTTCGCGTCGCTTCTGGGGTGTCGTCTCTCTCGAGCTGGTGTTCATGGGCGTCGCCAGCGGCGTCGCCGCCGCCCTGGCCCGCACCCCTCCACCGGGGGAGGCGTCGCTGGTCGGCACCTCGCCCGCCGAGGTGCTGACCGGCAGCCCGCTGCCGCCCGACCTGACCCTCGAGCGCTGGTTCACCGCGTACAACGTCGACCTGCTGTGGACGCTCGTCGTGGTGGGCGGGTTGTTCTTCTATCTCGCCGGTGTCTGGCGGCTCCTGCGGCGCGGCGATTCATGGCCGATCTGCCGCACGGTGCTGTGGTGCCTGGGCATGTTCGGGGTGTTCTGGGTGACCTCGGGACCGGTGAACGTCTACCAGGACTATCTGTTCAGCATGCACATGATCGGGCACATGCTGCTGTCGATGGCGATCCCGCTCATGCTGGTCGCCGGGGCGCCCGTCTCGCTCGCGGCTCGCGCCATCCGCAAGCGCGACGACGGCACCCGCGGCGGCCGCGAGTGGATCCTGTGGGCCGTGCACAACCCGGTCGCGAAGGTGCTGACCAACCCCTACGTGGCGGCAGGCCTGTTCATCGGGTCGCTGTGGGCGTTCTACTACACCGACCTCTTCCGCTGGTCGCTGTACGACCACGTCGGGCACATCTGGATGGTCGCGCACTTCCTGGTGGTCGGGTACCTGTTCGTGCTCAGCCTCATCGGCATCGACCCCGTCCCGTACCGGCTGCCCTACCCGATGCGCCTGCTCGTGCTCATCGCCGTCATGGCCATGCACGCGTTCTTCGGCATCGCCATCATGATGAACTCCGGTCTCATGGTCGCGGAGTGGTTCGGCGCGATGGGACGCACGTGGGGAGCGACCCCGTTGCAGGACCAGTACGTCGGCGGCGGCGTCGCCTGGTCGGTCGGCGAGATCCCGACGCTCATCCTCGCTATCGCGGTGGCCATCCAGTGGAGTCGCAGCGACGAGCGCCAGCAGCGCCGTCGCGACCGCCACGTCGATCGCGTGGGCGACCTGGAACTCGACGCCTACAACGAAGAGCTCGCCCGCCTCGCGGAGCGCGACGCGCGGGTGGCCGCGCGCGGCCGCAACTGATCCGCCGCCTGGCGCGACGGGAGCCGATCCGCCTCAGTCGGAGGAACCGCCGACGAGGATCGACGCGGTGCCGTCGGGGAGCACGGTGATCTGACCGTCGACGCGGAACGGTACGTCCTCCTCCACCGTGCGGACGCTGCCGTCGAAGATCGAGCGGATCTCGACGTCGATGTGCGCGACGGCCTTGGCCGAGGGGATCCGCCATCCGGCACCGTCGGGAACCACGGTCACGACCGGCTGTTCGACGATCGACCACGTCGGCGCCCCGTCGATGCGGTTGCGCACGGTGAAACCGAAGGGGCACCCGGTGGGCTGCAGCACCTTCTGCTCGGCGCAGGCGGTGAGGAATCCTTCGACGCGATCCTGAACGACGCCGATGAAGTCCTCGGTCGGCTCGGCCTGCACCTCGACCGGGATGCCGACGAGCGGCGCGTCGGCGAGCACGGCGACCCCCGGGGTCGCCGAGATCGCGGTGTCGACGGCGACGGAGTAGAGACCGGGTGAGAACACCAGCAGGGGCACGTCGGCGGACGGGTCGGCATCCGCCCCGTCGATGGAGACCTGCCGCTTATCGACCTCGAAGCCGTTCACCGAGAAGCGCATCGACCCCCCGACGTTCAGTTCCATGACCGACAGGGGACTGCGGGCGAACCGCCAGCGGGGGAGCACGCCTTCCCCGGGGTCGTGCTCGATCGCGAACGTCGTCGTGCCGGAGTACCCGCCGGCCGTGTAGGACACCGTGACTCGCGCTTGGTCTCCGTCGACCGTCTCGTCGGTGACGGTGGCATCCGTCACGGTCGTCAGAGCCTCGGGGCGCAGCAGCGCCTCGGATGCCGTGGCCGGGAGTCCGCGCGCCTCCAGTTCGGCGGAGTCCACGGCGACACCCGGCACCGCCAACGCCTCGGCCGTGCGGTGCTCCTGCAGCAGCTCGAGATAGTGCAGCACGAAGGCGCGCGGGCTGTAGAACTCCCGATAGAGCGAGGCGGCCCCCGCGCCGAGGGCGGCGACCAGGAGGACGGCGATCAGGATCATCGCGGGGATCTCACGGCGCAGGCGCGTGCGCGCACCGCTGACGCCCCTGGGCGTCGCGGGGCCCCCGCCTGCGTTGTCCACGCCTCCAGTGTAGGAAGCGCGCCTGGGCAGGTGCCGCGCGCGTTACGGTGCGACCAGCGATTGCACCACGGCGACCGCCGCGAGCTGCCCTCCGGCGATCGCCGCCGCCAGCGAGAAGAGGGGCCCGGGCAGGTGGTCGGGCTGCGCGATGTCGCCCACGGCGTACACGCCCTCGACGCTCGTGCGGCCGAACGGGTCGGCGCGGACGGCGCCGGAGTCCTGGCGCTGCACGCCGATCCGCTCGAGGAGATCGCCGCGCGGCCGCCAGGTCGGGGCGACGAACGCTCCCGCGACCTCGAGCGCGGAGCCGTCGTCCAAGTCGAGCCGCAGGCCCTCCGGTCGTCCGACGACCTCGCGCACGGCGGCGGGGTCGACGACGTGGACCTCGGATGCCACGGGCTCGAGCATGCGGGCGAGAGCCGACGCGTGATCGGACCCGTTCACGACGGCGACCGGGCGCCCCGCGAACTCGTGGCCGTGGCAGAACGGGCAGTTGGCGACGGTGTCGCCCCAGTGCTCCGCGAGACCCGGGATCGCGGGGAGCTCGTCGGCGACCCCCGTCGCGACGATCACGGCGTGCGTCCGGTGCTCCTCACCGTCGACGACGACCCGCAGGGCGCCCTCGACCGAGGCGATGTCGGTGGCTACGGCATCCCTCGTCTCGACCGTGTCGTAGGCGGCGATCTCGGCGCGGGCGAGCCGCCGGAGCTCGCCGGGGTCGCGGCCGTCGTTGGTGAGCAGGTTGTGGGCGTGGCGCACGGTGGCGTTGCGGTACTCGCCCGAGTCCAGCAGCAGGGTGCGGCGGTGCATGCGCCCCAGGGTCAGGGCCGCCTGCAGTCCCGCGGGGCCGCCTCCGATGATGATCGCGTCGTACACGATGAGCTCCTTCCGCTTGCGTTCGGATCCATCGTGTGACTTCATGTCGACATGAAGTCAAGCGGCGAATCCATCGGCGACACGGCGGCGCGGTTCGGGCTCGACACCCACGTGCTCCGCCACTGGGAGGACGAGCGCCTGCTCGAACCCGCGCGCGACGCAGCGGGACGGCGCCGCTTCGACGAGGACGACATCGTGCGCATCGCCGTGATCCTGCGCAACAAGGCGGCGGGACTCTCGCTCGAGCAGATCCGAGTGCTGCTCGACGAGGGAGCGCCCGACCGGCACCGGGTGCTCGAGGAGCACATCGCCGAGCTCGACCGTCGCGCCGCCGAGATCGCCCAGGCGCGCGCGATGACCGAGCACGCTCTGCGGTGCCGTTCGCACGACATCACGCACTGCCCCCGGTTCCGCAGTCACGTCGGCGACGTGCTGTCGGGACAGGCGCGCTGGCTCCTCGGCCGAACGGAGCCGATGGGCGGGCCCGTCGGCCGCACCGAGCCCGCGGGCGGCCCGGCCGTCGACGCCGGGCCCGCGGGCGGCCCCGGCGCCGTGGCATCCGGATCCGCTCCGGCGTGAACGCGGCGGACGCGCGGGCGCGCGACGGCCGTGTTCCACACCGCGCCCGCCGCCGCGCGCGGCGCGAACTAGCATGAACCGGTGACCACGCCGCCCCTCTCCGCCGAGCAGCAGGCGCTGTTCCGGCTGATCGAGGACACCCGCGAGCACGTCTTCGTCACCGGTCGCGCCGGCACCGGCAAGTCGACGCTGCTGCAGCACCTGGCATGGAACACCAAGAAGCAGATCGCGGTCTGCGCGCCCACCGGGGTGGCGGCGCTGAACGTCGAGGGCCAGACCATCCACTCGCTGTTCCGCCTGCCGATCGGTCTCATCGCGAACGGCGACATCGACCAGAACGACGCCACCCGCAAGATCCTCAACGCGATCGACACGCTCGTCATCGACGAGATCTCGATGGTCAACGCCGACCTGATGGATGCCATCGACCGCTCGCTCCGGCAGGCTCGCGGGCGTCGATCGGAGCCGTTCGGGGGCACGCAGATCGTCATGTTCGGCGATCCCTACCAGCTGGCGCCCGTGCCGCCGCGGGGCGATGAGGCGCGTTACATCCAGGACCACTACCGCTCGTTCTGGTTCTTCGACGCCAAGGTCTGGTCCGGCGAGGCCGCCACCGACGGGCTGATCGACATCGGCCGGCACGGCGCCGACCTGCACGTCAACGAGCTCGTCGAGATCCACCGGCAGTCGGACCCCGGGTTCAAGCAGCTGCTCAACGCGGTGCGCTACGGACGCGTGACGGCCGAGATGGCCGGCATCCTGAACACCGCCGGTGCCCGCACGCCGCCGCACCCGGCCGACGGCGAGCACCCGATCATCACGCTCGCCACCCGCAACGACCGTGTCAACACCATCAACCGCAAGCACCTCGACGAGCTCATCGGGCGCACGCAGACGGCGAACGCCGAGATCTCGGGCGACTTCGGCCGCGGCGAGGCGAACTACCCCGCCGAGATGGAGCTCACGCTGAAGGTCGGCGCTCAGGTGATGTTCCTGCGCAACGACGGCGCGCAGTTCGGCGAGGCCCCCCGGTGGGTCAACGGCACGATCGGCACCGTGACCCGCATCGCGGGCGACAGTGTGCGCGTCGAGGTCGACGGCGTCGAGCACGACGTCGAGCCCGCGGTCTGGGAGAGGTACCGCTATGCGTACGACCCGGGCACCAAGAACCTCTCGCGGGAGATCGTCGCGGAGTTCACGCAGTTCCCGCTGCGTCTCGCCTGGGCCGTGACCATCCACAAGTCCCAGGGCAAGACGTACGACCGGGCCGTCGTCGATCTGGGCGCCGGCGCGTTCGCCCCCGGGCAGACGTACGTCGCCCTCAGCCGCCTCACCTCGCTCGACGGGCTCTACCTGTCGCGGTCGCTGCGCCCGAGCGACATCCGCGTCGACGAAGACGTCCGGCGGTTCATGAAGCAGGCGTGGCTGTCGCGCCAGGAGGCGGCGAAGGCGTGAGCCTCAGGCGACGTGCGCGCTCTTGGCCCGCGTGAGGTCGGCGAAGAGCTCCGTCGTGAACCGATAGGCGACCAGCACCTCGGCGATCACCCGCTCCTTCTCGTCGTCGTCCCAGGGGGCGGTGTCGAGCTGTTCGCGGTAGACGCTCTTGAAGGCGCGGGGGTCGGCGATGTCGCCGAAGAGCAGGAATCCGATGCCGTTGGTCTCGAAGCCGAAGCGGCGCTGCATGAGACGGCCGATCGACGGTCCGCCCGAGAGGTCGCCGAGCAGGCGCGTGTAGTGGTGCGCCACGAAACCGCCCGGCCAGGTCGCGGCGACGCGGCGGATGCGCGACACGTAGGCCTGCGTCGTCGGCAGGGGGCGGATGCTCTCGCGCCACTCCGGTCCGATGAGGAACGCCAGATCCGCCTCGAGCGCGGGCAGTCGCGAGGTGCGATCGCGGAGGAAGACGGATGCCACCGGGTCGAGGCGCATGCGCACGGCTGCGTCTTCGAGGGCCGCGTAGATGAACCAGTGCTGGGCGATGAGGGCGATGTAGTCGTCGCGGGTGCCGGCGCCGGTGAGCAGGTCGGTCATGAACCCGTCGCACTCGCTCGAGGAGTGCGCGCTGCTGGAGCGTTCGCGCAGGGCGAGGGAGAACGGGACCACGGCGTTCATGCGGCCATCATACGCACTCACTTAGGCTGACCTAACCCCTAAGACGGCCCGAGTTTCCTTCGAACGACGGAGTCGTGATGCAGACGTGACGGGCGGGCGGTGCAAGGGGCGATTGCGCTCAGGTGCCGTGTGTTTGAATCGAGGGAGCGTACGCGTGTCTGCGTGCGGAAGTGCTGGGGGTATCCACATGGCGAGATGGCGTCGTTCCGCGGCCATCGCGATCGCGAGCGCGGGAGCACTGGCGCTCGCGCTGAGTGGCTGCACGCCGCAGCAGTCGGTGTCGATCGACGTCCCGGCGCAGGTCGACGCGCCTCTGCCCGAGGCTACGGTCGCAGAACTGCAGGATGCCGTCACCTCGGCCATGACGGCGACGGGCTCGACCGGAGCGATCGTCGGGGTGTGGGCGCCGTGGAGCGGCACGTGGGTCTCCGGCGTGGGAACGCAGGGCCCCGGGGGCGCGGAGGTCACCAGCGACCTCTCCTTCCGCGCCGCGGAGGTGACGGGCGCGATGACCTGCGACATCCTGTATGGTCTCGCGGCCGACGGGACCGTCGCGATGAGCGACCCGATCAACAAGTGGGTCAGCAACCTTCCCGGCTACGACGACATCACCCTGCGCGAGCTGTGCGACGGAACGTCGGGACTCGCGTCGTACACCGCCACTCTCGAGGCGACGGTGCTCGCCAACCCCGACCGCGTGTGGAACCCGCGCGAACTCCTGGCCTACGGCATCGCGCGCCCGCGCCTGAACGCGCCCGGAGACGCCTACGGAACCTCGGCGACCAACTACCTCATCGCCGGTCTCGCAGCCGAGCGGGCGACGAACGAGACGCTCTCCACCCTGATCGCTGAGCGCGTGACGCAGCCGCTCGGCCTCTCGTCGACGTCGCTGCCGGCGCCCGCCCCGGCGACCCCCGGCCCGTCCTCGCTGCCGGGGTACTGGTCGCAGCCGAATGCCGAGGGCGCGTGGAACTGCACCGACCCGGCCGAGTTCACCGAGATGTCGTCGAGCTACGGTGGCGCGGCCGCGGGGGCCGTCACCTCCATCGGCGATCTCGGTCGATACGCCCAGGCGCTCGCCACCAAGGCTCTCCTGCCCGCCGACAGCGACCGCTTCGCCGCCCCCGTGCCCGTGGGCCCCGACCAGCCGTCGTGGTTCACCGCCGCCGGCGGCACGTTCCAGGCGGGTTCGCTCATCGGGCAGTTTGGGTGGACGCCGGGTTACATGACTGCCGCCTTCGCCGATCCCCAGACCGGCATGTCGGTCGCGGTGGTGCTGAACAACTCGGGGGGCAACAAGCTCACCAGCGCGTGGCTGGCGTGGGAACTCGCGGCGATCGCCTCGAAGGCGCCCGCCGCGCAGGGACAGACGTTGCCCGAGGCGGGCCTGCCGTGGACGGCCGAGCAGATGCGCGACAACATCGCCCAGAACGCGATCTGCGCACCTCCCGCCTCGTGACCGGACGATGAGCGCGCGCGGCGGACAGGGCTCGGCCGCCGCTCTCGTGTTCGTCGGCCTGGCCTGCCAGGAGGTGGGCGCGTCGTTCGCGGTGATGCTCTTCCCCCAGACCGGGCCGCTCGGCATCGTCATGCTGCGCCTGGTCTTCTCGGCGCTGCTGCTGCTCGCGATCGCGCGCCCGCGCCTGCGGGGGCACACGGGCGTCGCCTGGCGGTCGGTGGTGGTGTTCGGCGTGGTGCTGGCATCCATGAACGGGCTGTTCTACCTCGCCCTGGAGAGGCTCCCGTTGGGTGTCACCGTGACGATCGAGGTGCTCGGGCCGCTCACGCTCTCGATTCTGACCGCGACGGGGGCCGCCCGGTGGCTGTGGGCGGGGCTCGCACTGGCCGGAGTGGTCGCGCTCGGCGCCGGCGGATGGGACCGCCTCGACGCCCTCGGCGTGGTCTTCGCTCTCGGCGCCGCGGTCAGCTGGGCCCTGTACATCCTGTCGTCGGCGCGCGTGGGGCGACAGTTCCCGCGTCTGGACGGCCTCGCGCTCGCGATGGCGGTCGGCGCGTGCCTGGCGCTGCCCTTCGGCCTCTGGCAGGCGGGGCCCGCGCTGCTGCGCGCGGACATCCTCGCCCTCGGGGCCGCCGTCGCGCTGCTGTCGTCGACCATCCCCTACGCGCTCGAACTGGTCGCCCTGCGCCGCCTGCCGGCGTCGGCGTTCGCGATCATGATGAGCCTCGGCCCCGCGACGGCCTCGATCGCCGGCTTCGCGCTGCTCGGTCAGAAGCTGTCGCTGCTCGAAGTGGCCGGTATCGCCCTGGTCATCGCGGCCAGCATCGGCGCGGTGCTCGCTGCGGCGCGGCGCGGCGCGGGGTCGCGGCATCCCGGGCCCGACGCCGAGGAGCCGCTCAGCGAGCCCGTCGGCTGACCGGGCGAAGGGGATGCCATGGCCCCGCCCTCGGCGCAAGGGGGCCGTCGCGCGCCCGGGCGCTGGCCAGGATGACGACATGAGCGACGACGACGACCAGACCCGCAGCGACTTCGATGACGCGGTCAACATGACCGCGAGCGAGCTGAAGAAGTGGCTCGACACCGGCGAGTCGAAGTCCGTGGGGCAGAAGAAGGACGGCGGCGAATCGACCGGTCACGAGAGCGGCCGCCACATCGTGCGCATCCTCGAGAAGAAGAAGGCCGACCTCACCGACGACGACTTCGCCCACATGCGCAAGGTCGTCGGCTACGTCAAGCGGCACAGTGCGCAGAAGCCGAAGGGCGACGTGACCGACACCGATTGGCGCTACTCGCTGATGAACTGGGGCCACGACCCGAAGAAGTGACCCGCGGCGCGTCGGGGAGGCGGGAGGGCTTCGGCGCTAGGGTGCAGCTGTGAACCGTGGGAATCTCGCACCCGTGCTCGGCTGGGCTCTCGTCGTCATCGGTCTGTTCAATCTGGTGCTGGCCGTCGTCGACATCTCGTCGGGCGCGAGCGTCGGCAACAACGTGCTGTCGGCGGCGCTGGGCGTCATCCTCGTGATCGCGGGTGTGCTGCAACTCATCGCCAAGGGGCGCACGCGTCGATAGGGCGCCGGCGCTGGGGGCAGCGTCATCCCTCGTCCATCTGAGAGGGGTAGAACGGTAGACATGCCCATCATCGACAGCGCGGTCTACGTCGACGGCCACCGCATCGAGAACCCCTCGAGCCTCGACCAGACCTTCGAGTACATGGAGGCGCACGGCGGGATGGCCTGGATCGGCCTGCTGCGCCCGTCTCCCGAGGAACTCGAGCGCGTGGCCGCGGAGTTCTCCCTGCATCCGCTCGCCGTCGAGGACGCGCTGACCGGTCATCAGCGCGCGAAGCTCGAGCGCTACGGGCAGAACCTGTTCACGGTGCTGCGTCCCGCGCGCTACATCGACGAGACCGAGACCGTCGAGTTCGGCGAACTGCACGTGTTCATCGGCGCGGACTTCGTGGTGACCGTGCGCCACGCCGAGGTCCCCGACCTGTCGCGCGTGCGCCGGCGACTGGAGAAGAACCCCGACCTGCTCGCGCGCGGCCCCGAGGCGGTGCTGTACGCGATCCTCGACGAGGTCGTCGACCAGTACGACCCGGTCGCCCGGGGGCTGCAGAACGACGTCGACGAGATCGAGGACGGTCTGTTCAGCGAGGGCGGCGCCGACCTCACCCAGCGCATCTACCAGCTCGCGCGCGAGGTCATCCACTTCCAGCGTGCGGTCGAGCCGCTCCGCGACATGCTCGAGGCCCTGCTGCGCGGCGCCGACAAGTACGGCGTCGACATCGAACTGCAGCGCTCGCTGCGCGACGTGCTCGACCACGTGCTGCGTCAGGGCGAGAAGCTCACGGCGCTGCGCGCGATCCTCGACAACGCCCTCACCGTCAACGCGACGCTCGTGACGCAGCGTCAGACCGAGACCTCGCTCGAGCAGAACGATCAGGTGAAGAAGATCTCGGGGTGGGCGGCGATCCTTTTCGGCCCGTCCCTGGTGGGCGCGATCTACGGCATGAACTTCCGGAACATGCCGGAGCTCGACTGGACCTTCGGCTACCCGATGGCGCTCGGCCTCATGGCGGCGACCTCCTTCGGGCTCTGGCTGACGTTCAAGCGCAAGCACTGGCTCTGATCCCGAGCGGGCGAAGACGGCTGTGGATGCCGCGCTTCGCGGCGCGCTTCCTGGACAGTCGCTGCGCGAATCGCACGATGGGTAGGTGACTGACACCACCCCGGGCTCCGGCGACGCGGCCGCACCGATCCACACCTCGACCGTGCAGCTCGAGGACAGCGGATATCACAAGCGACTGACCTCTCGTCAGGTGCAGATGATCGCCATCGGCGGCGCCATCGGCACGGGACTCTTCCTCGGCGCCGGCGGACGTCTCGCCCAGGCGGGACCCGCGATCGTTCTGTCGTACGCCGTCTGCGGTCTGTTCGCGTTCTTCATCCTGCGCGCGCTCGGCGAGCTCGTGCTCCACCGGCCGACCTCGGGCTCGTTCGTCTCGTACGCGCGCGAGTTCTTCGGAGAGAAGGCCGCGTTCGTCTCGGGCTGGTTCTACTGGATCAACTGGGCCACGACCACGATGGTCGACATCACCGCCGCCGCGCTGTACATGAACTTCTTCGGCAAGTACGTGCCGTGGATCGCCGCGGTCCCGCAGTGGGCGTGGGCGTTGGCCGCGCTCGTCACCGTGCTCGCCGTCAACCTCGTCTCGGTGAAGGTGTTCGGAGAGCTCGAGTTCTGGTTCGCGCTCATCAAGGTCGCCGCCCTCGTGGCCTTCCTGCTCGTCGGCATCTACTTCGTCGTCTTCGGCACCCCCACGGGCGCGCCCACCGGCTTCTCGCTGATCGCCGACAACGGCGGTTTCTTCCCCAACGGCATCCTTCCCGCGATCATCCTCATGCAGGGCGTCGTCTTCGCGTACGCGTCGATCGAGCTCATCGGCACCGCCGCGGGCGAGACGAAGAACCCCGAGAAGGTCATGCCGCGCGCGATCAACTCGGTGATCATCCGCGTCGCGGTGTTCTACGTCGGTTCGGTGCTGCTGCTGTCGCTGCTGCTGCCGTTCACCGCGTACTCGAAGGACGAGAGCCCGTTCGTGACCTTCTTCGCCTCGATCGGCGTACCCGGGGTCGACGTCATCATGAACCTCGTCGTGCTGACGGCGGCGCTGTCGTCGTTGAACGCCGGTCTCTACTCCACCGGGCGCATCCTGCGCTCGATGGCCGTCGCGGGGTCCGCGCCGAAGTTCGCCGCCCGCATGAACAAGGCGGGCGTGCCCTACGGCGGCATCGCCATCACCGCGTTCGTGGCCCTCTTCGGGGTGGTGATCAACTACGTCAATCCCAGCGACGCGTTCGAGACCGTGCTGAACGTGGCCGCGGTCGGCATCCTGGTCACCTGGGCGACCATCATCGTGTGCCAGATGCGTCTGAAGCAGCTCGCCGACCGGGGCGAGCTCGTACGCCCCTCGTTCCGGCTGTTCTGGGCGCCGTACACGGGATACCTGACCCTGGTGTTCCTGGCCGTGGTGCTCGTGCTGGTGTTCGTCGATTCGCCGGCGACGCTCGTCGTGGCCGTCGTCGCGAGCCTGCTGATCACCGCGGGCTGGTTCGCCTGCCGCAAGCGCATCGCCGAGCTCGCCGCCGAGCGCGAGGGCTACACGGGCACGGTGCCGGTGGTGCCGAGCCCGTTCCCGCAGCCGCGCGACAAGAAGGACTGAGCCGGCGGCTCTCCCTCTTCGGCTCGTGGGTACGCGCTACAGCCCGAGCGGCGTCGCCGGGTGCGTTCCGCGGGCTGAGCCGCGGCATCCGTGTCGTGAGGACAGGGGATGCCACCGCGACAGGCCGCCTCTCCGCTGATCGCCCTGTTCTCGCGGTGCAGCCTGTCCCCGTGACGAGTCAGCCCCGGTGGAACGGGCAGCCCGACGGCGCGTCCGCGCGGCGCACGCGACCGCCGGAGCGCGGCTTCGTCGGCATCCGTCGCCGGTTCACGTCGAGACCGCGGCCCGAGATGCGCAGGCGCGGGTCGCTGAGCACGGCGATGGCTGCCGCGAGCCCGGCGATCGCGAGCTTCTCGCCCGGGCAGCGGTGGCCGGTGCGCACGTCGGCACCGCCGTGGGGGACGAAAGCGCGGATGGCCTCGTAGTCGTCGATACCGACGAAGCGCTCCGGGTCGAAGGAGGAGGGGCGCTCCCACTCGCGGGTGTCGGTGTCGGTGCCGAGGATGTCGAGCACGACCCGACCGCCCTTCGCCACGCGCTGCCCGTCGAGCTCGACATCGGTCTCGGCCCACGCCGGCAGCATCGGCACGAAGGGCGCGGTGCGGCGGATCTCCTGCGCGAAGGCCGTCGCAAGCTCCCCGCCGACGAGCGATCCGCGCTCCGCGGTCTCGGCGGCGATGCGCTCGCGCCACTCCGGGCGGTCGTGCAGCTCCTTCGCGGCGAACGCGACGAAACGCGAGACCGCGATCATCGGGCGGAAGCTGTTCTGCAGCTCGATGCCGGCGCGCTTCGCGGGCAGCAGGTCGCCGGAGCGGTCGCGGTGCCACGCCCAGGCGTGCAGGGCGGTGCCCTCGGCGGGGTCGAGCGTGCCCTCGCGCACGGCGTCGACGAGATCCGCGGCATGGCGGTCGGACCAGCGGCGGTTGGCCAGGGCCAGCAGGAACTCGGGTGAGTACGGCACACCGAAGCCGTCGACGATCTGCGCCTGACGCTTCGCCCACCGCGTCTGCGCCGCCGCCGTGCCCGGGATGCCGGCCCACCGCATGATCGCGCGCGCCAGTGCGCCCACGGCGGCGTCGTACGCCGACCGGTCGCCGCCGCCGACCCAGGCGTCGAGTTCGCCCTGCCACTGCCGCTCGAGCTCGGGCAGGAGGCGCGCGACCTCGGCGTCGTCGTAGAGCACGTCGACGAACGTCGCCTTGCGGTGGCGGTGCTCGTCGCCGTCGAGGCTGTGGACCGAGCCGTGACCGAACAGCGACTCCTGGATGAACGCGGGCATCGCCCCGTGCCGACGCGTGCGGGACTCGTCGTAGAAGAGCGCCACGCCCTCTTCGCCCCGCACGAAGAGCGCCTCGCGCCCGAGCAGGCGGAACGGGACGGCACGGGCGCCGCGGTCGGCGCGCCGCCAGAGGTGCGCGCCGAAGCCGTAGCCGCGCACGAGGAGCGAGAGCGAGTCGTCGCGGAGAAGGGCGAGGGGGGATGCCATGTCCCCACGGTTCCATGCCGGCGGGGAGATCGTGGAGGGGGCGGCGCGCGCCCGGTCGGTGTGTTAGTCGTGCCGCGCGGCGATGCCCTCCACCTCTGGATGCCCTGCGCCGCGCGTCGCGGCCGTCGCGGCATCCGCGGGCCGGTGAGAAGTGGCCGCCACCGATAATGGATCGATGGAACCGTGGGAGATGCGGGAGTGGTTCGCCGACTTCCTCGAGGCGCTGAACCGTCACGACATCGAGCGGGTCCGTGAGTTCCTGCACCCGAGCGTGCGACGCGCGCACCTGCCCGCGGGGGCCGATGCGTGGATCGCCGACTACGCGAACCTGCTGCACGGCTTTCCCGACTGGCAGTGGAAGCGCATTCAGCTCCTCGTCGAGGACGACCGCCTGGCCGTGCATCTGCGGGGCGGGGGGAGTCACACCGGTGCGTACGCGTTCGTCGCGCCGACGCGTACGCGCGTGAGCATCGCGTCGTTCGCGATGTACCGGGTGCAGCACGGACTGATCGTCGAGGCCACCGGCACCGACGACGTCGCGCAGATCCGCTCCGCGATCGCCTGAGCGAGGCCCGGGGCGGGGGCCTTACTGCGACAGCTCTCGATCGAGGCGGTCCAGCAGGGATTCGAGCGAGACTTCGAACTCCTCCTCGGCGCGATCTTCGCTGAGCAGAGCCCGCAGGTGGCGGACGGTGGGGGCGTCGGCGAGCGTGGCGTCGCCGTCGTGGGCCGGGATGTCGGCGTTCCCCTCGTCGAGCGGCTCCTCCACGGGCCCCGTCTCCGCCCCGCGGACGGCGGACTCCAGCAGCAGCTGGCCGAGGAGGAAGCTGCTGAACGCCCGATAGGCGCTCACGGCCTGGTCGTCGGTGAAACCCTGAGCGAGGAGCGTCGAGAGGAAGATCTCCACGACCTCGACGCTGCGCAGCGGAGGCCGCAGCCAAGGGGCGGCCGGATGCCGTGTGGCGACGAGCGGGAAGGCCCGCGGGTGTTCGACGGCGATGCGCCGCACCTCGTGCGCGGTGATCTGCAGGAAGCTCTGCCACTGCTGCGTCGAGGCGTCCTGGAGGGCCGTCATGAGGTCGCGCATCAGGAGGCGCACGATCGCCTCGAGCAGGTCTTCCTTGCCGTTGACGTAGCGGTAGAGCGACATCGCCTCGACATCGAGCTCCTGCGCCAAGGTGCGCATCGACAGGCCCGTCGCGCCCCGATCGTCGATCTGCGCGAGAGCGGTGGTGACGATGAGGTCGCGGCTGAGTCGGCGCACGCTCGAACGCGGTACGTTCCGCGCATCTGGGGTCATCGCATCCACCTCCGGGCGTTCAGTTTGACACCCCGGGAGGGCGCGAGATGCCGCTTCGAACAGGGGGAGCAGCGGATGCCGTCGGCTTACGGTGTAAGCAAATTTTCCCGATCGGCGGCATTTTCTCCGTCCAGCCGGGACCGGAGCGGTGATCGGGGCCCGCGCGTTCGGCATCCGCGCGGAAGGGGCGGAGACGCGTAGCGCGATCTGTCAAGGGCGGATGGGTGTCGGAGGGCCCGGGTACGGTCGCTGGTGCCCGGCGCGTCATCCCGGGCGGAAGGAGCGGTGAGCATGGTGTCTCCCGACCGCCCCGGTGCCGGCGTCATCTGGGCCCGCGTCGAAGAGGGCTTCCATGTCGGCAGCCGAAAGGGCATGTTCCTCGGCTACATCGACCGTCAGGCCGACGGGGGCTACCTCGCTTTCGACGGCTCGTCGCGCGTCGTCGGCCGATTCCGCACCCTCACGGCGGCGATGGCCGCGGTGACCAACGGCCAACCCCCACAGGACGAGGTCATCACCCTTCGGCAGGTTCGCGTCCCGGCGCCCCGCGCCATCGAGGAGGACACCGCATGAGCGCTCCGCTGACCGCCGTCTCATACGTCAGTCGGGCCGTCGACACCTTCGATGACGCCCGTCTCGCCGAACTCCTCGGCCAGAGTCGCCGCTCGAACCACGAGCACGACCTGTCGGGCATGCTGCTCTACCGCCGCGGGCGGTTCTTCCAGGTGCTGGAGGGTCCGAAGGACGCTGTGGACGAGCTGATGGCGAAGATCCGTCGCGATCCGCGCCACGATGAGATTCGGGTGCTGCTGACCGAGGAGATCGAGGAGCGCCGCTTCGAGGAATGGACGATGGGGTACGAACCCATCACCGCGCCCGCGACGCCGGCGCCCGAGGGGTTCCGTGACACGTTCGACGACCTCGAGTCCGACGACGACGAGGCGAGCATCCGCGCGGTCCGCGAACTGACCGTCTGGTTCCGCGCCCGCACGGCCGCGCCCGCCTGAGCTCCCCGAGGGGCAGCCCCGAGCTTCAGGGCCCGAGACCCCGGTCCGGGGCGCATTCCGGCGTTCGGGGCGCGAATCGCACGCCCCGAACGGAAGATCGCGCCACGGAGCTCGGCGATCAGAGCGGCGGATCCAGAGCGCGGAGCGCGGCATCCATCCGCTCCGCCATGACGGCGTAGCCGATGTCGTTCGGGTGCAGACCGTCGCCCGCCATCCAGCTGACCTGCGCGGTGGCGTCGTGCCCCTCGAGCCAGCGGCTGGCACCGCTGATGTGATCGGCACCGATGCGTGCCGCAGCGTCTTCGACCCATCCGGCGATGACGTCGACCGAGGCCGGCCTGTCGTCGGTGTACCAGAACGGCTCGACGACGACGATGCGTGCGTCGGGCAGTCCCTCGCGCAGACGGGTCAGGTCGCTGTCGATCGTCGCGCGGATGTCGTCGGCGCGCGTGTCGTAGCTGAAGGTGTCGTTGAGGCCCATGGTCACGAACACGATGTCGGGGTCGTCGGCGATCACGAGCGCGGGGATGTCGTCGAGTCCTCCGAGCATCGAGTCGCGGCGGTTCACGAAGCCGAGGCCGTTCTCGCTGCGGTTGATCTCCTGCCACCCCCGTTCGGCCGACACGATCGTCGACCAGCGCTTCTCCGACGAGCTCGCACCGGTACCGCGCGTGTACGAGTCGCCGTAGAACGACACCACCGGACCGTCGGCCGGAATGGCGGCGGACGACGCGGTCGGGCTCGGGTCGGCGCAGGCGACGAGGCCGAGGATCAGGGATGCCGCGAGCACGACACCGAGAGACCGTCGCACGCGCATGAGGTCATTGTCCTCCGGGCGTGGGTCGCTCGGTCGGTTCCACCGCGAGAGACGCGACATGACGAGCGATCCGGGCCGCGCGGGCGGCGTCGGTCGTGGCCGTGACGACCGGGTGCAGCACGGAGTAGCGCTCCGCCTTGGTGAGCGCGGCGAACGCGCGAGCGGCCGCCGGCACGGCATCCAAGGCCGCCTGCAGGTCGGCGGGCACCTCGATCGTGGCGGATCCGGCGTAGGCGCGATCCCAGCGTCCGTCCGCCTGCGCGCGGGCGATCTCGTCGGCGCCGCGCGGTCGCATCCGGCCCTCTTCGATCAGGCGCGCGACGATGTCGACGTTGCGCGCCGACCACATCGACCGCGCGCGCCGAGGGGTGAAGTGCTGGCGGAAGGTCGCGGCATCCCTCGACTGCTTGCGCCCGTCGATCCACCCGCTGCACAGCGCCTCGTCGAGGGCCTGGGCGTAGGTGAGGGTAGTGGGCGAGGTCGTACCCTTCTTGGCGAGCACGAGCCACACCCCGTCGCCCTCGCTCTCGTGAGCGTCGAGCCAGGCGCGCCAGGCTGCGACGTCGTCGACGGTCAGCTCGGGTGCGTCGGTCATGGTCTCGGCTCCTTCCGCGATGCTTCGGACCCTAGCGCCACCCTCCGACACCGCGCCCCTATCGGATGGGCGGTGCGGGGGCAAGCGACCCCCGCGGCGTCGACGCTGCCCCCAACATGAGGGAATGCGATGTGTGACGTACGCCGGCGAGACCGTGACCACGACCGACGACGTGGCGGAGGCGCTCGTGCAGCTCACCGCGTCGATCGCCGCCGACGGGCAGGCGGAGGCGGTCAGCATCCCGATCGTGACCGAGGCGGGCGACATCGAGGAAGCCGAACTCGTCATCGGCGTCGGGAACGACGTGCTCAGCGCCCCGGCGCACGACTGGACGGGCGAGGAGCCAGACTTCTCCTGGGCCGCCGAGGAGCTGCGTCAGCACAAGCGCTTCCCCCAGGCGCCGGCCATCGCGCACGAGCAGACCATCGACACCGATAACCCCGACGCGTTCTGGGACCCCGACCTCGACGGCTTCACCCGCGCCTGATCGCCGCCGGCCGTGAGTCGGTCCGCGGCGCGCGGCGCTGAGGCGACCCCCGCACCCTCGGGGGGAGCTCGTCAACCCCACCTCCGCCCCCGACCGCAGACGTAGCGTGGGCCCTCCACACCGGAAGCGACCGGTCATCGCCCCGGTGTGCGAGCCCCGGACAGTCCGGGTGGCACCGCCGTTTCGCGTGTGCCGCCCGGACGCTCGGCGTCCCGCAGGATGGACGTATGCAGCACTCCCTCGTCACCGGCGCGTCGCGCGGAATCGGTCGGGCCATCGCGATCGCCCTCAGCGAGAGGGGCGACCGCGTCGCCGTGCACTACGGGTCCGATCGGGATGCCGCGGAGCAGACGCTCGCCCTCCTGCACGGTGACGGGCATGTCCTCGTAAGCGGCGATCTCTCCGACCCCGCCATCGCACAGCGCGTGGTCGACGAGGTGCTCACGGCGTTCGGACGCATCGACGTGCTCGTGAACAACGCGGCGATCGCCCCGAGCTCCGAGACCTCGCATCCGATCGACACCGTCGACTACGCGACCTGGCACCAGACGTGGGAGCGCATGGTCGAGGTCGACCTGCGCGCTCCCGCCAACATGACCTACCTGGTCGCGCGGTCGCTGATCGACCGTGGTCTGCCCGGTGCGGTCGTGAACGTCGGCTCGCGCGGAGCGTTCCGCGGCGAGCCCGAGTTCCCTGCCTACGGCGCCGCCAAGGCAGGGCTCCACGCGATGGGCCAATCGCTCGCGGTCGCCCTCGCCCCGCACGGCATCGCCGTCACCAGCGTCGCCCCCGGCTTCGTGGGCACCGACAGGCAGCAGCAGAAATTGGACGGGCCCGCCGGAGACGGCATCCGGGATCAGAGTCCGTTCGGCCGTGTCGCCACTCCCGAAGAAGTGGCGGATGCCGTGGTCTACCTCAGCTCGCCGCGCTCGCAGTGGGCCTCGGGCGCCATCCTCGACCTGAACGGCGCCTCGCACCTGCGCAGTTGAACCGGCGCCCGGTCGCCGCGGCGGTGAGAGGGTGGAGGGCATGCAGCCCGTCCTCGTGATCATCGACATCCAGCGCGACTACTTCCCCGGAGGCCGTCACCCCCTGGTGAACCCGGATGCCGCGGCCGAGGCCGCCGCACGCGTGCTGACCCGGCAGCGTGACCTCGGGGCGCCCGTCATCCACGTGCGGCACGAAAGCCCCGCCGGCGGCGGCTTCCTCGAGGTGGACACCGATGGAGCCGAGATCGACCCCCGCGTCGCCCCCGAGCCCGGCGAGACGGTGATCGTGAAGCACGCGCCGAATTCCTTCGTCGGCACCGACCTGCACGAGCGCCTGCGCGAGCTCGGCGCGCGCGAGCTGCTCGTGGTCGGCATGATGACGAGCATGTGCGTGGATGCCACCGTCCGCGCCGCCATCGACCTCGGTTACGCCGTCACGGTCGTCGGCGACGCCTGCGCCGCCCCCGATCTCGCCTACGGCGGAGTCGAGGTGTCCGGCGAGGCCGTGCACGCGGCGTTCCTCGCCGCGTTGGGTGGGGCGGGAGCGCGGGTCGTGAGCGAAGCCGCCGCCTGACCGGGTGGATGACACTCGTCAGGACCGGTCGCGAAGCGTGTAGAGGCGGACGCTTTCCGACAGCCGTCGCGTGTCGAACCGGCTGAGGAGGATGTCGTTCATCTTCGCCGTGGACGGTTGGCCGATGACGACCCACGTGTCCGGATCCACTTGGGCGGTGACGTCGGCGGAACCGCACTGGGCGCCGGCGCCGTCGCCCGCACTCGAGAACACGACCACGAGGCACACCTCGCCGGGGACGTCGGGCTGACGCCCGACGTAGACGAGTCCGTTCTCGGTGCTCGCGACGAAGCGGACGGACGCGGGATCGAGCAGGCCCACCGTCTCGGGGAACGGCAGCCTGTCCTCGGAGGTCGCGGCGTAGCTCAGTTCGGGGATGTCGCCGCCGGCGCGCGGCGGGGTGAACGTCGCGCCGATGACCGCGCCGCCCACCAGCCCGGCGACCGCCGCGAGGAGCGGGATGACGGCTGTGCGACGTTCCACGGCAAGGGCCAGGCGACGACGGCGCGGTGAGGTCGGACCGGGCTCTGTGCTCTGCTCCGCCGCGGCCGGATCGGGCTCGTCGTCATCCGTCCGCGTGTACTCCTCGGTCGGCGCGGGGTCGGTCTCGGGCTGTATCCGCGCGCGGTCGTCCAGCTCACGGAGGCGGTCCACGAGCGCCTGGTCCGTGGTCGCGCCCTTGGCGTAGACGCGCGCATACAGGCGCGTGCGTTCCTCCCGCTCGGCGTCGCTCAGCATGGTCCCACCCTGCCGCATGGGTGGGTGGTCTCGGGCGAGGCGCCGGCGCACGAGGCTTCCTGCGGCGTGGGCCCCACGCGACCTCGTTTCGGACGGCACCCACGCGAAAGGCCCGCCCCACCGCCTGCGGCGGTGAGTCGGGCCTGTGGAGGGGCTGACGGGAATCGAACCCGCGCTGTCTGCTTGGGAAGCAGAAGTTCTGCCATTGAACTACAGCCCCGTGCGCCTCGCGGCGACCCGGCCAGCATAACAGCGTCTCCGGCGGCATCCCTCCGCCGTCGAGGACCCCGGCGCGGTCTCATCGTCGTCGAAATGACCCGCGTCTGCCGAGATGACTCGCCCGACACGCTCATTTCGGGTCTTCTCGGTCGTCGCGTGTCATCTCGGCAGGAGTCGGGACCGACCCCCCTAGGCTGATCCCGTGCTGCTCTCCGATCGCGACATCCGGGCCCACCTCGACGACGGCCGCCTGGGCCTCGATCCCTACGACCCCGCGATGGTGCAGCCCTCGAGCGTGGATGTGCGTCTCGACCGGTACTTCCGGTTGTTCGACAACCACAAGTACCCCTTCATCGATCCGGCCGAGGATCAGCCCGAGCTCACGCGCCTCATCGAGGTCGAACCCGACGAGCCGTTCATCCTCCACCCGGGTGAATTCGCGCTCGGGTCGACGTTCGAGCGCGTCACCCTCCCCGACGACGTCGCTGCGCGGCTCGAGGGCAAGTCCTCGCTCGGACGCCTGGGCCTGCTCACCCACTCCACCGCCGGCTTCATCGACCCGGGCTTCTCGGGACACGTGACCCTCGAGCTCTCGAACGTCGCGACCCTGCCCATCAAGCTGTGGCCGGGCATGAAGATCGGGCAGGTCTGCTACTTCCGCCTGACGTCGCCCGCCGAGAACCCCTACGGCTCCGGCCCTTATGGCAACCGCTACCAGGGCCAGCGCGGTCCGACCGCGTCGCGCTCGGCGCTCAACTTCCACCGCACCGACGTCGGCACGACCGACGCGGGGTCGGCCGGCCGCTGACCCGCGCGAGAACGGCCCCGTCGAGGAGACCTCGAGGGGGCCGTTCTGTCGCACTTCCCGGGGATGGCGCGTGCGGTGATGAACGCTGTTCCCGGGTAGAACGCCTCGTGAGCGCGTTTTTACCCACGAAGAGCGTTTATGCGAGCTCACGCGGACGGTGACGTGTCACCGGATGCCGACGCGTCACCGGATGCCGACGCTTCGCGGCCGCGGCGGAAACCGGCGTCGAACCCGCGTTCGTAGGCGCGCTGCGCCGACCGACGGTCGTGGTGACCGTGCCCGCGGTGGTGTCCGTGCTCGTGACCGGAGCCGTCACGGCGCGGGTCGCACCCGCGGCCGCGACCGGCCCGATGGTGCTCGCCGCGGCCCGCGGTGCCGAGGTGCCCGTGACCGGCGTCTTCGTGACCCGTCTCGCCGTGCGCGGAGCTGTGACGACCGTGTGCGCCCCGCCCGGCGTCGCCGGACGCGAAGCCGCGGTCGCCGTGCGCGAAGCCGCGCCCGTCGCGCTCGCCGTGCTCTCGCGGCCCGAACGGGTGCGGGTCCGCACCGAAGCGGGGGCCGAAGCCGCGCATCCCGGGCCCGAAGCCGCGTCCGAAGGGGCCGAAGCCGCGACCGGCGCCGGGTGCCGCAGGTCCGAAGTGGGGAGAGGTCTCACCCTCGTCGAGGCCGAGGGCGGCCGACACCGCATCGAGGGCGGTCGTCAGGTGCTCGAGCTCCTCGGCCGGAATCTCGGCGAGCAGCGCCGCGCGGGCGGCATCCACCCGGGCGAGAACCGCGCGGCCCTCGTCGGTGAGCGTCCACCCCGTGTCGCCACGGGCGATCCAGCCCTCGGCGACGAGCGAGCCGATGCGCTTCCCGCCGCGGGCGAGGCGCGCGGCGATCCACGGTGCGTCGACGCGACCGTCGACGGCACTGAGCAGGAACACGGTCTTGGGATGGATGCCGCTGTCGCGCAGCTGCGCGAAGAGGCGGTGGTGCAGCGCGTGGCCGACCGTCGTGAGGCGGTGGGCGAGGCTGCGGGGGTCCAGAGGTGTGGAGGTGTTCATGGGGGTCCTTTCGTCGGCGGTCGATCCGCCATTACATGTCACATGACAACAGATGTACTGTGACATGTATTCCCGATGCTTGTCAAGCGACATGTAAAGTCGAGGGATGGCATCCGACCCCGCCGACGACATCGCTGCGGCGCTCGCGCGCTTACGCGGTCGGCGCCCGCGCCCGCCTTTCCCGCCCGATGCGCACCACCACCCGCACGGTGGGCACGGCGGAGGTCCGTGGGGTCGTGGCGCGCCGCCGTGGGCCGATCCGGCGCGAGGACGCTTCGGGGGTCCCGCGCGACTGCGTCTGCTCGATGCTCTCGTCGCGGCATCCGGTCCGCTGTCGGTGAGCGAGATCGCCGAGGCGGTCGGCGTGGATCAGCCCCGGGCGTCGCGCCTGGTGCAGCAGGCCGAGCAGATGGGGCTGGTCGCGCGCGAGCCCGACCCCGACGACGCGCGCCGCACGCGCGTGCGCCTCACCGCCGAGGGGGAGGGGCTCGTCTCCGGCTTCCGCGGCCGGCGGCGGGATGCCGTGCGCTCCGCGCTCGAATCCTTCACCGACGCCGAGCGCGCGGAGTTCGCCCGCCTGTTGGCGAAGTTCGCCGACGCCTGGCCGAGCGACTGAGCCGGCGGCATCCGCGTCAGCGGATCACGGCCGCCGTGGTCTTCACCGGCAGCATCAGCAGCAGTCCGGCCCCGAGGATCAGCACGATGCCGAGGATGCCGAGGCGAGTGTCGCCCGTGATGCCGACGAAGAGCGCGAACAGGCCCGGGGCCAGGAACGACACCGCGCGACCGGTCGTGGCGTAGAGACCGAAGATCTCGCCCTCGCGTCCCTCGGGCGCCACGCGCGCGAGGAACGACCGGCTCGCCGACTGCACCGGTCCCACGAAGGCGCACAGACCCAGGCCGACGATCCAGAAGCCGGTCTGCGACGTTCCGATGAAGAGCATCGTCGTGCCGAGCACGATCAAGCAGACCAGGGATGCCAGGATCACGCGCTTCGGGCCGAACAGGTCGTCGAAGCGCCCGGCGACGAAGGTGCTGATGCCCGCCACGACGTTGGCTGCGACGGCGAAGTAGAGCACTTCGGTCGAGCTGAACCCGAAGACCTGGGCCGCGATGATCGCGCCGAACGTGAACACCCCCGTGAGGCCGTCGCGGAAGACGGCGCTCGCGACGAGGAACAGCAGCACCTGGCGGCTGTCGCGCCAGAGCGAGCGGAGCGTCCCCCACAACACGACGTACGAGCGGAAGAAGCCGACGCGCACCCGGCGCCGCTGGGCCGGGATCTCGGGCACCCGAACGAGGACCGGGATTGCGAACACCGCGTACCAGGCGGCGGATGCCAGGATCGCCAGCCGGATGTTCAGACCACCGTCCTTGCTCACGGCGAGCAGGCCGCCGGCATCCGGATCTGCGAAGCTCTGGATGAAGAGCACCAGCAGAAGCAGGAGGAGGACGATTCCGCCGACGTAGCCCATGCCCCAGCCGAAGCCCGAGACGCGGCCGATGTTCTCGCGCGTGGAGACCTGCGTGAGCATCGCGTAGTAGTTGACGCTCGCGAACTCGAAGAACACGTTGCCGACGGCGAGCAGTGTCGCGCCGAGGATCAGGTACGCGGGGGTGCCTTCCACGAAGAACATCGCCGCCATGGCGAGCACCACGACACCGGTATTGATGCCGAGCCACAGCTTGCGGCGACCCGTGCCGTCGGAGCGCTGACCAAGTACGGGGGCCACGAGGGCGACGACGATGCCCGCGATCATGAGGGCGACGCCGACGAGGCTGGCGTTGTCGGCGAGGGCGCGCACGAGCGCGGGGTTCGTGTCGTCGCCCCCGGCGGCGGAGACGACGGCCGGGTCGACGAAGAGCGAGCTGGCGAGATAGGTGCTGAAGACGAACGTCGTGACGACGGCGTTGAACGCCGCCGAGCCCCAGTCCCACAGGGCCCATGCCAGCACGGGACGTCGGCCGGCGGCAGGGGCGGAGGCGGTGCCGGGCGCGGACATGTCGGTCACGGTAGGGCCCTTCGGTGAACGCCGGGTGCCCCGGCACGACGCGGCAACGACGACGTCGCGCGGGTTCAGGCTAGACCCCGGCCCGCGCTCGGGCGCGCAGGAGACTACCGTGGAGTCATGGCATCCGAAACCCCCGTCGACTCTGCTGAGGCCGAGACCTCCCCCGAAAAGCTCACCTTCGCCGACCTGGGACTGGATGCCGCTGTGCTCAAGGCCCTGAAGGACGTGGGTTACGAGACCCCTTCCGCGATCCAGGCGGCCACCATCCCCGTGCTGCTGCAGGGTCGCGACGTCGTGGGCCTCGCCCAGACCGGAACCGGCAAGACCGCGGCCTTCGCGCTCCCGGTGCTGTCGCAGATGGAGACCGGCCACAAGAACCCGCAGGCCCTCGTGCTCGCTCCCACCCGCGAGCTCGCGCTGCAGGTGTGCGAGGCGTTCGAGAAGTACGCGGCGCACATCAAGGGCGTCTCGGTGCTCCCCGTCTACGGCGGACAGGGCTACGGCCAGCAGCTGTCGGCCCTGCGTCGCGGTGTCGACGTGATCGTCGGAACCCCCGGTCGCATCATGGACCACCTCGACAAGGGCACCCTCGACCTCAGCGAGCTGAAGTTCCTCGTGCTCGACGAGGCCGACGAGATGCTCAAGATGGGCTTCGCGGAGGACGTCGAGACGATCCTCGCCGACACCCCCTCGACCAAGCAGGTCGCGCTGTTCTCGGCCACCATGCCGGCGCAGATCCGCCGCATCTCGGCGCAGTATCTCAACGACCCCGAAGAGATCACGGTCAAGACCAAGACCACGACCTCGGCGAACATCACCCAGCGCTACCTCGTGGTGTCGTACCAGCAGAAGATCGACGCTCTCACGCGCATCCTCGAGGTCGAGAACTTCGAGGGCATGATCGTGTTCACCCGCACGAAGAACGAGACCGAGACGGTCGCCGAGAAGCTCCGCGCCCGCGGCTACACGGCCGCCGCGATCAACGGCGACATCGCCCAGGTGCAGCGCGAGCGGACGGTCAACCAGCTGAAGTCGGGCAAGCTCGACATCCTCGTCGCCACCGACGTCGCCGCGCGCGGTCTCGACGTCGAGCGCATCAGCCACGTCGTCAACTACGACCTGCCGATCGACACCGAGTCGTACGTGCACCGCATCGGCCGCACCGGTCGCGCGGGCCGCACGGGAGACGCGATCAGCTTCGTCACGCCGCGTGAGCGCCGCATGCTCACCGCGATCGAGAAGGCCACGCGTCAGCCGCTGACCGAGATGTCGCTGCCGAGCGTCGACGACGTCAACGCCACGCGTCTCACCCGCTTCGACGACGCCATCACGACCGCCCTCGAGGACACCGCCGCGATCGCGACCTTCCGCGACGTCGTCGCCCACTACGTCGCGCACCACGACGTGCCCGAGGCCGACGTGGCCGCAGCTCTCGCCGTGGTCGCCCAGGGCGACACGCCGCTGCTGCTCGAGGAGGAGACGATCCAGCAGCCGCGCTTCGACCGGGACCGCGATCGCGACCGCCCTGCTCGTGAGGGCGGAGACCGCGGCGATCGCCGCAGCGGCGGCGGACGCTTCGCGACGTACCGCATCGCCGTGGGGCGTCGCCAGCGCGTGGAGCCGCGCCAGATCGTGGGTGCGCTCGCGAACGAGGGCGGCCTGCGCCGCAACGATTTCGGCGCGATCCAGATCCGCCAGGACTTCTCGCTCGTCGAGCTGCCCGCCGACCTCTCGCGCGACACGATCGACCGCCTCGCCGACACCCGCATCTCGGGCCAGCTCATCGACCTGCGCCTCGATCAGGGCGGACGCTCCGCCAAGCGCAGCGACCGGCCGCAGCGCCGGTCGTTCGACCGCGACCGCGACTGAGCCTCCGCCCGGCCGCCGCGCCGGGCTCACGGCATCCGTTCGACGCCCCCGCCGACCTCCGGGTCGCGGGGGCGTCGTGGTCGCTGGGCACCAGTTCCAGGTTTGGGGCGCGTTTCTGCGTTTGGGGCGTGGTATTTCGCGCCCCAGACGGAGGAATGCGCCCCAAAACGGTATATAGGGGTGGGGTGGTGGGCGATGATCCGGAAGCCGTGACATCAGAAGTTGAGCCAATTCATATCAAGTCACCTTGACCTCCCGGCGGGGGTTCGATAACCTTGAGTCATCGCGGCTCAACCCGCGCAGAGACTTTCACCAGAACCCCGAGTGCGGCATCGGCCGTGCTCACAAGCAAGGAGACACATATGCCCCGTGCAGTGGGAATCGACCTCGGTACGACCAACTCCGTCGTGAGCGTGCTCGAGGGTGGCGAGCCCAAGGTCATCGCCAACGCCGAGGGTTTCCGTACGACCCCCTCGGTCGTCGCGTACACCAAGGACGGCGAGGTGCTCGTCGGTGAGACCGCCAAGCGCCAGGCCGTCACCAACGTCGACCGCACCATCTCGAGCGTCAAGCGCCACATGGGCACCACGTGGAGCTTCGATGTCGACGGCAAGAAGTGGACGCCGCAGGAGATCTCGGCCCGCATCCTGCAGAAGCTCAAGCGCGACGCCGAGGAGTACCTCGGCGACAGCGTGACGGATGCCGTCATCACGGTCCCCGCGTACTTCAACGACGCCGAGCGCCAGGCCACCAAGGAGGCCGGTGAGATCGCGGGCCTCAACGTGCTGCGCATCATCAACGAGCCCACCGCCGCGGCCCTCGCGTACGGCCTCGACAAGGGCAAGGAAGACGAGCTCATCCTGGTCTTCGACCTCGGTGGCGGAACGTTCGACGTCTCGCTGCTCGAGGTGGGCAAGGACGACGACTTCTCGACCATCCAGGTGCGCGCCACCTCCGGTGACAACCGCCTCGGTGGAGACGACTGGGACCAGCGCGTCGTCGACTACCTCATCAAGCAGTTCAAGGACACCACCGGTGTCGACGTCTCGGGCGACAAGATCGCTCTGCAGCGTCTGAAGGAAGCGGCCGAGCAGGCGAAGAAGGAGCTGTCGAGCTCGACCTCGACCTCCATCAACCTGCCGTACCTGTCGCTCACCGACTCGGGCCCCGTGTCGCTGAGCGAAACCCTCTCCCGCGCGAAGTTCGAGGACCTCACCAAGGACCTCCTCGACCGCACGCGCAAGCCCTTCTCCGACGTCATCCGCGAAGCCGGCGTGAAGGTCGACGACATCGCGCACGTGGTGCTCGTCGGCGGCTCGACCCGCATGCCCGCGGTCGCCGAGCTGGTGAAGAAGGAGACCGGGAAGGATGCCAACAAGGGCGTCAACCCCGACGAGGTCGTGGCCGTGGGTGCAGCCCTGCAGGCCGGTGTCCTCAAGGGTGAGCGCAAGGACGTCCTCCTCATCGACGTCACCCCCCTGAGCCTCGGCATCGAGACCAAGGGCGGCATCATGACCAAGCTCATCGAGCGCAACACCGCCATCCCGACCAAGCGCAGCGAGACCTTCACCACCGCCGACGACAACCAGCCGTCGGTTGCGATCCAGGTCTTCCAGGGCGAGCGCGAGTTCACCCGCGACAACAAGCCGCTCGGCACCTTCGAGCTCACCGGCATCGCCCCGGCTCCCCGCGGCATCCCGCAGGTCGAGGTCACCTTCGACATCGACGCGAACGGCATCGTGCACGTTTCGGCGAAGGACAAGGGCACCGGCAAGGAGCAGTCGATGACCATCACGGGCGGCTCGTCGCTGCCCAAGGAGGACATCGAGCGCATGGTGCGCGAGGCTGAGGAGAACGCGGCGGAGGACAAGAAGCGCCGCGAGTCCGCCGAGACCCGCAACCAGGCCGAGACGCTCTCGTACTCGATCGAGAAGCTGATCAAGGAGAACGAGGACAAGCTCCCCGCCGAGGTCAAGACCGAGGTGCAGGGCGATGTCGACGCGCTCAAGACGGCTCTCGCCGGTGACGACGACGACGCGGTCAAGACCGCGTTCGACAAGCTGAACGCCAGCCAGGGCAAGCTCGGCGAGGCCATCTACGCCTCGTCGCAGGCCGCCGGTGAGCCCGCCGACCCCAACGTGGGTCAGCCGGGCAACGGCGAGACGCCGAACCCCGAGGAAGACGTCATCGACGCCGAGGTCGTCGACGACGAGAACCCCGACGAGAAGAAGTAAGCAGAGAACATGGCACACAAGGACGACGAACAGCCCACGGGCTCGGGCGCCGGTCCTGACGAGACGGGGCCGGAGGAGAACACCTCCGGCCCCGCGCCGTCGGGCGAGCAGTCCGAGACGCCGGAACCGGATGCCGAGGGCCTGACCATCGACGACATCCTCGGGGCCGAGCAGACGCCCGAGGCCGCCGCAGAGGGGGCGGGCTCCGACAAGGAGGCCTCGCTACTGATCGACCTCAAGCGCCTGCAGGCCGAGTACGCCAACTACCGTCGGCGAACCGAGGAGCAGCGCGAGCGCGAGATCGAGCGCGCCAAGGGCGAGGCCGTCAAGGGCCTGCTGCCCGTCATGGACGACCTCGACCGCGCCGCCAAGCACGGCGACCTCGTCGAGGGCAGCCCCCTTGCCGCGATCGGCGACAAGGTGCGAGCCGTGGCCGAGCGCCTCGGCGTGGTGTCGTACGGCGCCGTCGGCGACGTGTTCGACCCCCAGCAGCACGAGGCGATCTTCCAGGCGCCGACCCCCGGTGTGACCGAGACGACGATCCTCGAGGTCGTCGAGGTCGGCTACCGCCTCGGTTCGGTCGAGCTGCGACCGGCCAAGGTAGTCGTCGCCGTGCCGGCCTAAGAGGAGGACGCATGGCGAGTCAGGACTGGTTCGACAAGGACTTCTACAAGGTCCTCGGTGTCGACAAGAGCGTCAGCGCTGCCGATCTGAAGAAGACGTATCGCAAGCTCGCGCGCCAGTACCACCCCGACTCGAACCCGGGTGACGCGAAAGCCGAGGCGAAGTTCAAGGAGATCAGCGAGGCCTATTCGGTGCTCAACGACCCCGAGCAGCGCGAGGAGTACGACCAGATCCGGGCCATGGGCTCGGGGGCGCGCTTCTCCGCTCCGGGGGCGAGCGGCGGCGGCGGTTTCGACGACGTCTTCAGTCGGTTCGGTCAGGGTCGCGGTCAGCCCCAGGGCGGCTTCGACGACTTCTTCTCGATGTTCGACCAGCAGGGCGGCGGGGGCTTCGGCTCCGGACGCTTCGGTCAGACGACGGGAGGGTTCCGCGGTTTCGGCGGCCCCCAGCGCGGGTCCGATGTGACGGCGCGGACGACGATCGACTTCGTCACCGCGGCGAAGGGAGAGACCATCACCCTGCAGGGCGAGGACAACGTCCCGTTCAAGGTGAAGATCCCGGCCGGCGTCTCGGACGGGCAGAAGATCCGACTCCGCGGTCGCGGACGCAAGTCCCCCGACGGCGGCGAGAGCGGAGACATCGTCGTGACGGTGGCGGTGCGCCCGCACCCCGTGTTCACGCGCGACGGCCTCAACCTGCGGGTGACGGTCCCCGTCACCTTCACCGAGGCGGCTCTCGGCGCCACGATCGAGGTGCCCACGCTGGGCGGCGAGACCGTTCGCCTGCGCGTGGCCCCGGGAACCCCCTCGGGTCGCGTGCTGCGCGTCAAAGGCCGCGGGATCGCGACCGCCAAGGGCACCGGCGACCTGCTCGCCGAGGTCCAGGTGGCCGTGCCCGCACACCTCGACGATGCGGCCCGCGAAGCCCTCGAGCGCTACCAGGCGCTCGAACCGAAAGAGAACCCCCGCGCCGACCTGATGGCCAAAGCGCGGTAGACACACGCGCGTCGCCATGGTTCTCGGCATCCGATGAGTCAGGATGCCGAGAACCCGGTGCCGCACCCGCCACGACGGAAGAAGGTGAGACGTGGCTGAGAGAGAGATCGACGAGGACGCCCCGATCTTCGCCATCGCCGCCGCGGCGGAGCTGTCGAACATGCACCCGCAGACGTTGCGACAGTACGACCGTCTCGGTCTCGTGGTGCCCGCGCGCACCCAGGGCGGATCGCGGCGGTACTCCAGCCGTCACGTGCAGCAGCTGCGCGAGGTCGCGCGGCTCTCCGGTGAGGGCATGAGCCTCCCCGCCATCGCGCGCCTGCTCGCTCTTGAGGAGCGCGTGCACGAGTTGGCACGTCGTGTGAACGACCTCGAGCGACAGCTCTCGGCCGAGCGGCAGTCGCGCCCCGGTGCGCGCGTCTTCGCGGCGGGCGCGACCGGCTCGGTCGTGACGTTGCGCCACGGCGCGCGCGTCCGCCGGGCGACCGACGTCGTGCTCTGGCGCCCGTTGGGCCCGTTCGATCACGAAGACTGAGACCGAGTCGCTCGCCTGCGCCGCGGAGGTCCCTGAGCCTGTCGAAGGGACCGGACCTCGCGCATCGCCCGCGCCGCGGAGGTCGCTGAGCTCGTCGAAAGGACTGGACCTCGCGCATCGTCTGCGCGGCGGAGGTTCCTGAGCCTGTCGAAGGGACCGGAACGCCGCGCGTGCCCGGTGGCTACGGCGGACGTGCCGACCCCTCCCGTGGGTCGCTGCCCGATCAGGCCGGATCGATGCGCAGCACGGTCGGCGACTCCCCGACCTGCAGGTCGTCGACCACGCGCAGCGTGCGTGCGACGTCATCCACCGCGCCGATGATGGTGCCGAAGCGCTGGCGGTCGGCGCAGACCGCGGTGACGGTGACGAAGTGCGAGCCGGTGTCCCACGTGTACGTCGCGAACGGCGGGGTCTTCGGGTCGGCGGGCAGGGGCATCGCGAGCTTCTCGCCGACGCCGAGGTGAGGGTTCCGGAACGACTCGGTGTCGTCGTACTCCATGGGCATCATGGCGCGAGCGGTGCGCAGCTGCGGCGTCGCCTCCTGCAGTTGCGCCATCACCACCAGCAGCTCCGGGTCGCTCTTCCACACCCACACCAGCACGCGCCCGGCGGCGCGGCGCATCAGCAGCGGGGCCGCCTGGCTGAGGATCCAGGCGAAGGCGCCGCCGCCCGGACGCGGTGTCGCTCCCGTCGCCTGGTTCGCCTGGCTCAGCAGCATGCCGATCGCCGCCTTGCGGTGGCGGCGGCCACGGAATCCGAGGGAGCCGGTCACCGGCACCCAGAGGTCGGCGGGGGCGTCGGCCTGCAGTCGGGACATGCCCCACAGCCTACGAGCCGCCTCCTGGGAGAGGGATGCCGAGTGCCGGCGTTCGCGAGCAGAGAACGCTCCCACGCGGGAAAGCCTCGCCGATGTCGGAGGTCGGTGCCAGGCTGGAACCGCGGTCATCGCGATCGCACTCGAACACCCGGAGGGTCCCGTGCTCGGCAAACTCCTCATGCGTTATCTGTCGCGGTATCGATGGCTGCTCGTCGCCATCCTCGTCTTCCAAGCTGCGTCCGCCCTGGCGACGCTCTACCTGCCGCGCCTCAACGCCGACATCATCAACCTCGGTGTCGCGCAGGGCGACACGGGGTTCATCTGGTCGCGCGGCGCCCTCATGCTCGTCATCTCCCTCGGCCAGATCGTGGCATCCGTCATCGCCACGTACTTCGCGGCGCGTGCCGCCATGGCCGCCGGCCGCGACATCCGGCGCGACGTCTTCGAGCGCGTGAGCGGATTCTCGGAGCGCGAGCTGTCGCAGTTCGGCGCGGGCTCTCTGATCACCCGCAACACCAATGACGTCCAGCAGGTGCAGATGCTGGCGATGATGGGCGCCACCATGCTCGTCAGCGCCCCGCTCCTCGCGGTCGGCGGGGTCATCATGGCCCTCCAGCAGGACGTCGGGCTCAGCTGGCTGATCGCCGTCGCGGTGCCCGTGCTGCTCATCGCGGCGGGGCTCATCATCGCTCGCATGGTGCCCCTGTTCCGCAGCTATCAGTCCAAGCTCGACGGCGTGAACCGGGTCATGCGCGAGCAGCTGACGGGGGTGCGCGTGGTCCGCGCTTTCGTGCGCGAGCGCATCGAAGAAGAGCGCTTCCGCCGCGCGAACACCGACATCCTCGTGGTGGGCCGCAAGGTCGGCTCCCTCTTCGTGCTGCTGTTCCCGCTGGCCATGCTCGTGCTGAACGTGACCGTCGTGGGGGTGATCTGGTTCGGCGGCATCCAGGTCGATGCCGGCGGAGTCGAGATCGGCACCCTCTTCGCGTTCATCCAGTACGTCGCGCAGATCCTCGGCGGCGTGTTGATGGCGAGCTTCATGACCGTGATGATCCCTCGCGCCGCCGTGTCGGCCGAGCGCATCGGCGAGGTCCTCGACAGCCGTTCGACCCTGCAGCGCCCCGAGAACCCGGTCAGCGTCTTCGCCGAGGCCGGCGCGGTGGAGTTCGACGACGTGTCGTTCGCCTACCCGGGCGCCGAGGCGCCGGTCGTGGCGGGTGTGACCTTCCGAGCGGCCCCCGGCGAGACCGTGGCCATCGTCGGATCGACGGGAGCGGGCAAGACCACCCTCGTGTCCCTGATCCCGCGCCTGTTCGACGTCACGGGCGGTGCGGTGCGCGTCGGCGGGGTCGACGTGCGCGAGGCCGACCTCGACGAGCTGTGGAAGGGCATCGGTCTCGTGCCGCAGAGACCCTTCCTCTTCAGCGGCACCGTGGCCTCCAACCTGCGATTCGGGCGCGAAGACGCCACCGACGACGAATTGTGGCACGCCCTCGAGATCGCGCAGGGCCGCGACTTCGTCGAGGCGATGGACGGAAAGCTCGAGGGGCGCATCGCCCAGGGCGGCACCAACGTCTCGGGCGGTCAGCGCCAGCGTCTCGCGATCGCGCGGGCGATCGTGCATCGGCCGCGCGTGCTGGTCTTCGACGACTCGTTCTCGGCGCTCGACCTCACCACCGACGCGCGCTTGCGGGCCGCACTCTGGCAGGAGCTGCCGGAGGTGACGAAGATCGTCGTCGCGCAACGCGTGTCCACCATCACCGGGGCCGACCGGATCGTCGTCCTCGAAGACGGGCGCATGGCCGGACTCGGCACGCACGACGAGCTGTTGCGCACGAGTCCCACGTACCGAGAGATCGTCGAATCGCAGCTCGGGGTGGAAGCATGAGCGCGCCCGACGCCCTCACCGACGAAGACCGCGCCGAGCTCGAGCTCGCCGAGCAGGCGCGACAGAACTCCGGCGACTGGAACAGCGTCGCGCCCGGCAAGGCCGCTGCCTTCGGCCCGAGCTTCCGACGCCTGATCGGTCTGCTGCGTCCCTCCGCGTGGGCGTTCGCCCTCGTCTCCGCTCTGGGAGCTCTCGGGGTGGTGCTCGCCGTCCTGGCCCCGCGTGTGCTGGGAGACGCCACCAACATCATCTTCGAGGGCGTCGTCTCGCGCGGGCTGGGAGAGGCCTTCCCCGCCGGCACATCCAAGGAGGCCGTCGTTGAGGCGCTGCGCGCATCGGGGCAGACCGACATCGCCAACATCGTCTCCGCGATGAACGGCTTCCAGGTCGGCGCGGGCGTCGACTTCGACGCGCTGCGCATCGTGATCGTCACCGTGCTGGCGATCTACGTCGGGTCGTCGCTGCTGTCGTGGATCCAGGGCTACGTCATCAACGTCATCATGGTGCGCACGATGTGGCGCCTCCGCGAAGACGTCGAGGCGAAGATCAACCGTCTGCCGCTGTCGTACTTCGACAAGGTCCAACGCGGCGAGCTGATCTCGCGCGTGACGAACGACATCGACAACATCACCCAGACCATGCAGCAGTCGCTCTCGAGCGCGCTGACCTCGGTGCTGACGGTCGTGGGTGTGCTCATCATGATGTTCACGATCTCCTGGCAGCTCGCGCTCGTGGCCCTGGTGTCGCTGCCGCTCATGGCGGTCATCTTCGGCGTGATCGGCCCGAAATCGCAGAAGGCGTTCGGCGAGCAGTGGAAGAAGGTCGGCCGTCTGAACGCCCGCGTCGAGGAGTCGTTCTCGGGGCACGCGCTGGTCAAGGTCTACGGGCGGGAGAAGGACGCCCGCGAGAAGTTCGAGGTCGAGAACGAGGAGCTCTATCAGGCGAGCTTCAAGGCGCAGTTCCTCTCGGGCATGATCATGCCGGGCATGATGTTCGTCGGAAACCTCACGTACGTCGGCATCGCCGTGCTCGGTGGCCTCATGGTGGCGGGCGGGCAGATCCGACTCGGCGATGTGCAGGCCTTCATCCAGTACTCGCAGCAGTTCACGCAGCCGCTGTCGCAGCTGGGCGGTATGGCGGCCGTCGTGCAGTCCGGAACCGCCTCGGCTGAGCGCGTGTTCGCCCTCCTCGACGCCGACGAGCAGGAGGCCGACGCGGCCGACGCGCCCGCAGCCCCCGAGGGTCGCGGCGTCATCGAGTTCCAGAACGTGCGTTTCTCCTACACGCCCGAGCGGCCCCTCATCACCGACCTGTCGTTCCGTGTCGAGCCCGGGCAGACCGTCGCGATCGTCGGACCCACCGGGGCGGGCAAGACCACCCTGGTCAACCTCATCATGCGCTTCTACGAGCTCGACGGAGGCCGCATCCTGCTCGACGGCCAGGACATCGCCGAGCTGCGTCGCGACGACGTGCGCTCCCGCACCGGAATGGTGCTGCAGGACCCGTGGCTGTTCGCGGGATCGATCCGCGACAACATCCGCTACGGCCGCGAGAGCGCGACTGACGACGAGATCGTCGAGGCGGCGGTGGCGACGCGTGTCGACCAGTTCGTGCACTCTCTCCCCGAGGGATACGACACCGTCCTCGACGAGGATGCCGCCAATGTCTCGGCCGGCGAGAAGCAGCTCATCACCATCGCGCGAGCGTTCGTGGCGCGGCCGTCGGTGCTGATCCTCGACGAGGCGACCTCGTCCGTCGACACGCGCACCGAGCTGCTGCTGCAGCAGGCGATGGCCGCGCTGCGCGAGGGTCGCACCTCGTTCGTCATCGCCCACCGCCTCTCCACGATCCGCGACGCCGACCTCATCCTCGTGATGGAGCACGGCGACATCGTCGAGAAGGGCACGCACGACGAGCTCATCGCCGCGCAGGGCGCGTATTACCGGCTCTACCGGTCGCAGTTCGAACAGGCCGCGGCCGACCTCGACACAGCGGGAACGGAACAGGAACACCCGGGCGAGCAGCGGCACGCGCGGATCACCGGCGAGAGCGAGGTAGTGTCGGCGATGGCGGCCGCGGCATCCGAGGTGGTGGTCCCGGCGGGTGTCGACGGGCCGCCGCGGCCGGCGAACGGTTCCCCGTCGCCGGAGGGGCGCTGACAGCGGCCCGTCGTGCGTCGCGGGCGCGGACCCGCGCCGTGCGACCCCCGGGCATCGAGGGGCGCGGGCATCGAAGGGCGCGGGCTTCCGGCCGTCGACGATCCGACTCACCCGGCGCCCGCCTGTGAACGGCTCCCGGGCGGCGGAAACCCGCCCGGGTACAGTGGATGACACGTTCACCGCTGTGAACCGCGCAGTTGCGCACCGCTCCATCCCAGCGACCTTTCCGCCGCACAGATAGGCCTCACCACACGTGACCACTCCTGCGACGCCCGCCGACACCCCCGCGCCCGCCGCCGAGTCACCCGGCTCGTCCGCGTCCGCCGACCGTCCGCTGAAGATCCTCATCGGCGCCGACACCTTCCTGCCCCACGTGAACGGCGCCGCCCGGTTCGCCGAGCGCCTCGCGGCGGGTCTCGTCGCGCGGGGCCACGACGTGCACGTCGCCGCCCCGAGCGTCGGCCACAGCAACGCGGGCACCGCGATCGAGACGATCGAGGGTCAGCCGATGATGATGCACCGGCTGCCGGCCTACCGCTTCCTGCCGCACGACTGGATCACCTACGTGCTGCCGTGGCGCTCGAAGCACTACGCCCGCATCGTGCTCGACGAGGTCAAGCCCGACGTCGTGCACATCCAGTCGCACATCGTGATCGGTCGCGGTCTCGCCCGCGAGGCACGCAAGCGCGGCATCCCGGTCGTGGCGACGAACCACGTGATGGCCGAGAACATCCTCGACTTCACCACGCTTCCCGACTGGCTCGATCGCGTCCTCGTCAAGCTCGCGTGGGCTGACGCGGAGCGCACCTTCAAGATGACGCGCGCCGTGACCACTCCCACGCGCAAGGCGGCCGACTTCCTCGAGGCGACGATCGACATCGACGGCGTCATCCCGATCTCGTGCGGAATCGACCGCTCGAACTACCGCCCCGACCTGACCCCGCGTGAGGCGAATCGCATCCTCTTCGTCGGTCGACTCACCACCGAGAAGCACATCGACGTGGTGCTGGCGGCGCTGGCGAAGCTCGATCCCGCGCTCGACGTCACCTTCGACGTCGTCGGCGGCGGCGACCAGCGTGCCAAGCTCGAGGCGCTGGCCGATCAGCTCGGTGTGGCCGAGCGCGTCACGTTCCACGGGCACGCGTCCGACGACGAGCTCCGCGACCTGTACTCGCGCGCCAGCGTCTTCGCCATCGCCTCGATCGCGGAACTGCAGTCGATCGCGACGATGGAGGCCATGGCATCCGGTCTGCCGATCGTGGCCGCCGACGCCGTCGCCCTCCCGCACCTCGTGCACGAGGGTGAGAACGGCTACCTCTTCACGCCGGGCGACTCCGACGAGCTCGCCGCGCGCCTGACCGATGTGCTCACCGCGTCGCCCGAGGAGCGTCTGCGCATGCAGCAGGCGTCCCTCGACGCCGTCGCCGTGCACGACATCACCCGCACCCTCGACACCTTCGAAGCGCTGTATCGCGGCCGCCCGCTGCCGGAGTGACCGCGTGCACGTGGTGATGTTCGCCGACCAGCACCTCGAGTCGCTGGGCGGGGCGCAGGTGTCGATGCGACTGCAGAAACGGTTCCTCGAACGCGCCGGTCACCTCGTGACGGTCGTCGCTCCGCGCCTGCATCGTCCGGCATCCGACGATCCGGCGTATCTCGACCTCCCGTCGATCGCGATCACCCCCGACCGCGAGTACGCGCTCACGTGGCCCGGTGCGCGCACGGATCGATTCCTGGATGCCGAGATGGGCGCGCGGCTGCCCGCCGACGTCGTGCACGTGCAAGCCGACTTCTGGGGCGCCTTCGTCGGCCACCGCTTCGCCGCGCGACACGGCCTGCCGGTGGTGCACACGATGCACAATCGCGTCGACGTGGGGATCGAGGCGACGGCGCCTTTTCCGGGGCTGGTGCTGCGTGTGCTCAATGCCTGGGCGCGTCGAGCGCTGCCGGCCGCGGGGGCTCCCTTCGCCGCCCGACCGCTCGCCACCCGCAGAGGCGAAGGGTCCTCGCCGGATGCCGGTGAGGGGCGGCGAGCTCCGCGCGATCCCGCGAGCTCCGGCGCCCCGGCGTCGCGCGTCGACGGATGGGCGTTCCTGCACCGCCTCGCGCGACTGTCGCGCGCGGTCACGGCACCGTCCGCGCACTTCGCCCGCCGCCTGGAGCAGCATGGGGTGGCTCCCTCGGTCGACGTCATCTGGAACGGCATCGACGACGACGTGCTCGACGCCGCCCTGGCCTTCGGTCCCTCCGCGCGCCGCCCCGGTCGTCCGCGCTTCGTGTGGCTCGGGCGCATGAGCCCCGAGAAACGTCTGCTCCCCTTCCTCGAAGCCGTCGTGGCCTCCGGAATCGATGCCGAGGTCGAGATCATCGGCGGGGGCGCGCAGCTGAAGGCCGCGCGGCGTCTCGTCGAGCGCGAACACCCCACCGCCGACGTGACCTTCGCGGGACGACTGCCCTATGCCGAGACCCTCGCCCGTCTCGCCGGCGCCGATGCGGTGGTGCAGACCTCCATCGGCTTCGAGACCCAGGGCATGACGGTCTTCGAGGCCGCCTCGCTGGGGACGCCCGCCGTGGTCAGTGACCCCGACATCGCCGCCGAGCTCGGTGGGGGGACCTGGACCGTCGCGGATGCCACGGTCCCGGCACTCGCGGAGTCTCTCCGCCGCGCCGCCGCCGATATCGCCGCGGGTACGCCCGTGCGACCCGAGCCGTCGATCGCGGAGCGCTTCCGTCAGTCGTCCCGCACCGCGGCGATGGTCGCCGTGTACGAACGGGCCGTGGCCGCGGGCCGCTGACGCGTCTCTGCGGCCGGCGTCGGGGCTCGTCGCCGCGGACCGAGCCGGGCTTCTGTGCGGCGCCGGGGTGCAGCGGGTCGTTCGCATGCGCCGTCGCCGGTGGATCGGGCGCCGGCGGCGGGGCGCGGTGTGCACGGTGGCGGGGTTGGAGCGACACGCCGGGGTGTGGCTTCCGGGGGTCGACGTGTCGGGGGTTCGGCCCGCCGTCGTTCTGTCGGACGTCCGGGAATCGGCGGGAAAGAACCGGACGCCGGTCAGGCCAGGCGACCGCCGGTCCGCGGGACGGCGATCGTCGCCGTCACGGGCTTCGCCGGCTGCGCGACTTCCGTCGCAGGCGCCGGCTGCCCGACTGCCGTCGCGGGCTTCAGCGGCTGCCCGACCTTCGTCGTGGGTAGGGCGTCGGCTCGCTCGGTCGCAGCGAGGCGCGAGGGGTCGGTGGGGATACGGCCGTAGCCGTCGGTACGGATGAGCCAGAGGGTGCCGATGATTCCGGCGAGCGACAGGAGGCCGAGAGCGATGAAGTAAGCCATGGCAGGAAAGCTACGGGTAGAGGAATCGTGCCCGCGAGTGGCATGATGGACGCACATCGCAAGATTTCTGCCACTTCGGAGGTGCGCATGCGCTCGGTCGCCGTCGTCGTCCAACCCGGGTTCGCCCCGTTCGAGTTCGGTCTCGCCTGCGAAGCCTTCGGTCTCGACCGCAGTGACGACGGCATCCCGAACTTCGACTTCCGCATCGTGGCCCCCGACCCGGGCGCCGTGTCGTCCAACATCGGCTTCTCGATCAACGTCGAGCACGGCCTGGATGCCGCGGATGACGTCGACATCCTCGTGCTCGCGCCGATCCCACGTTCGCAGTGGGACCACGTGGATGAGCGGGTCATCGAAGTCGTCCGCGCCGCGCACGCCCGCGGCGCGTGGCTTCTCAGCGTGTGCAGCGGATCGTTCGTGATCGCGGCATCCGGGGTGCTCGACGGCAGACGCGCGACCACGCACTGGCGCTATGCCGACACGATGGCGCGCATGTATCCGCAGATCGACGTGGATCCCGACGTGCTGTACGTGCAATCGGACAACATCATCACGAGCGCCGGGACGGCGGCGGGGCTCGACGCCTGTCTGCACCTGCTCCGGCAGGAGCTGGGCTCCGAACTCGCCAACCGCATCGCGCGGCGCATGGTCGTCGCCCCCCAGCGCGACGGCGGCCAGGCGCAGTTCATCGCCTCTCCCATCCCGGTCGACGCCTCGCTCTCGCTCGCCCCGGTCACCGAATGGATGCTGCAGAACCTGGATGCCGAACTGTCGGTCGATCGGCTCGCGGCGCGCGCCCACATGTCTCCCCGCACCTTCGCCCGGCGGTTCAAGGCCGACCTCGGCGCCACCCCCGCGGCATGGCTCGCGCGCCAGCGCCTGCTGCATGCGCAGCGACTCCTGGAAGAGACCGACCTCGGGCTCGACCGCATCGCCGCCGAGTGCGGCTTCGGGTCGGCCGCGGTGCTGCGGCAGAACTTCGCCCGCACGATGGGTCTGACGCCGACGGCGTACCGCGCCCGTTTCTCGTGCACAGGGGCCGAGGTTTCGGCATCCGTCCCGGAGCTGGAGGCGATCCCGGCCTGACCGGTCGCCCCCCCCGCCCCCGCCCCCGGGGCCGCCCGCACCGCACGGGGCCTGCCGGTTCGAAGTGCGTCGAGATGACCCCTCTCTACCGAGATCACGCGACGCCGGCGCGAAAAGCGGGCGATCTCGTGAACGTGGCGTGCTTTCGGTTCCCGGGGTGAGCCGCGGGCGCGCGGGGCGGACGGTGAGGGCTCGGATGGCCGGAGCTCCGCCCTCGCCGTACCGGCGCGAAGGGCCGTGGCGCGCGGGAGTCGTGGCATCCATTGCCCTCCTGAGGACGCGCTGCTAAACTTGAGTCAACGCAACTCAACTTTGCGACAGACTTCAGGAGAACACATGAACGCCACGCAACAGCCGGGGCAGGAGGACGCGCGCAGCGCCCTCGAGCAATTCGGCATCAACCTCACCGACCGGGCCCGCCAGGGCAAGCTCGACCCCGTGATCGGGCGCGACGGAGAGATCCGCCGCGTCAGCCAGGTGCTCACCCGGCGCACCAAGAACAACCCCGTGCTCATCGGCGAACCCGGCGTCGGCAAGACCGCCGTGGTCGAGGGGCTGGCTCAGCGCATCGTCGCGGGCGACGTCGCCGAGAGCCTCAAGAACAAAGAACTCGTCTCGCTCGACATCTCGGCGCTCGTCGCCGGAGCGATGTACCGCGGCCAGTTCGAGGAGCGGCTGAAGAGCGTCCTCAAGGAGATCACCGAGTCCGACGGACGCATCATCACGTTCATCGACGAGCTGCACGTGCTCATGGGTGCGGGCGGAGGCGAGGGGTCGGTCGCGGCCAGCAACATGCTCAAGCCGATGCTCGCCCGCGGTGAACTGCGCCTGATCGGCGCGACCACGTTGGACGAGTACCGCGAGTTCATCGAGAAGGATGCCGCCCTCGAGCGCCGCTTCCAGCAGGTCTACGTTGGAGAGCCCACGGTCGAAGACACCGTCGCGATCCTCCGCGGCCTCAAGGAGCGCTACGAGGCGCACCACAAGGTCGCGATCGCCGATGCGGCGCTGGTCGCCGCGGCATCCCTGTCCAACCGCTACATCCCCTCGCGTCAGCTGCCCGACAAGGCCATCGACCTGATCGACGAAGCGGCATCCCGTCTGCGCATGGAGATCGACTCGGCCCCGCTCGAGATCGACGAGCTGCGCCGGCATGTCGACCGGCTCAAGCTCGAGGAGCTCGCGCTGAAGAAGGAGAAGGACGCCGCCTCGAAGGAGCGGCTCGCGACGCTCCGCGAGACCCTCGCCGCCGAGCAGGCCAAGCTCGACGAGCTGCAGGCCCGGTGGGAGCGCGAGCGTGCCTCGCTCAACCGCGTCGGCGACCTCAAGACCCGGCTCGACGCCGCCCGCGTGGATGCCGAACGCGCCCAGCGCGAGGGAAACCTCGAGCGCGCCTCGCGGCTGCTGTACGCCGAGATCCCGGCGCTCGAGCGCGAGCTGATGACCGCCGAGCGCGAGGACCCCGCGGGTGACCGCATGGTGAACGAGCAGGTGACCGACGAAGACATCGCGGCCGTCATCGCCGCGTGGACCGGAATCCCGGTCGGCCGTCTGCTGCAGGGCGAGACCGAGAAGCTGCTCCACCTCGAGCGCGAGCTCGGCAAGCGTCTGATCGGGCAGAAGGATGCTGTGAAGGCCGTCTCCGACGCCGTCCGTCGTTCGCGCGCCGGTATCAGCGACCCGAACCGCCCGGTCGGGTCCTTCCTGTTCCTCGGCCCTACGGGCGTCGGCAAGACGGAGCTGGCGAAGTCGCTGGCCGACTTCCTCTTCGACGACGAGCACGCCATGGTGCGCATCGACATGTCGGAGTACGGCGAGAAGCACTCCGTCTCGCGCTTGGTCGGTGCCCCTCCGGGGTACGTCGGGTATGAGGCCGGTGGCCAGCTCACCGAGGCCGTACGTCGTCGCCCCTACAGCGTCGTGCTGCTGGATGAGGTCGAGAAGGCGCACCCCGAGGTGTTCGACGTCCTGCTGCAGGTCATGGACGACGGTCGCCTGACCGACGGTCAGGGCCGCACGGTCGATTTCACCAATGTCATCCTGATCCTCACCAGCAATCTCGGCTCGCCGATCCTCATCGACCCGACGCTGTCGATGGATGCCAAGCGCGACCAGGTGCAGGCGCTCGTGCGCCAAGCCTTCAAGCCCGAATTCGTGAACCGTCTCGACGACATCGTGATCTTCCAGGCCCTGAGCCAGGACGACCTCGCCCAGATCGTCGAACTCGCGGTCGACGCGCTGCACAAGCGGCTGCGCGAGCGCCGGCTCACCCTCGCCGTCACCCCCGACGCGCGGTCGTGGCTCGCCGAGCGCGGGTACGACCCGGTGTACGGCGCCCGGCCGCTGCGCCGGCTCATCCAGTCCGAGATCCAGGACCGCCTCGCGATGGCGATCCTCGCCGGCACCGTGCGCGACGGCGACGTCGTCCGGGTCGACGTGGCCAGCGACGGCGAGTCGCTCATGCTGGCGAGCGCCGGCCCCGCGGCCGACGACACCGACGACACCGGCGACGACGTGATCGAGGCCGAGATCGTGGAGTAGGCGGAAGGTCGCGAGAGGGGGGGGGATGCCACGCTCAGCGCGTGGCATCCCCCCTCTTCATGCGGGGGTCAGGGGCAGGGCGTCAGCCAGGCTTTGGCGAACGCCGCGCTCTGGTACGCGTACTGGAACACCCAGTCGAACAGCGTCATGTCGGTGTCGACGCCCACCACGGTGACATCGGCGGCGGAGCACTTCGCGAAGATGTACCGGGTTCGGGCCACGTGCGGCGTGAACGTGACGACCACGGTCTTGCCCGACTCGTGCGTCGCGTCGTAGCGATCGAGGAGTCGGCTCTCGCCGGCGGTGGTGAACGGGTCGGGCGTCTCGCAGGTGACCCCGCGCCGGCCGCAGACGTCCAGAGCCGCGGCATCGAAGCGGGCCTCGCCGTGACCCGTGCCGGAGTCGGACACGGAGATCAGCAGCGGAACGGGTCGATCCGCACCGCGCAGCGTGCGGGCGAGGTCGAGCCGCTCCTGCTGGGGCGGCCCGATGACGTAGACGAGGCTCGCGTCGCCCGGGTCGCCGGGCGGGGGGAAGACGAACACCGGGAGTCCCGCGATCGCGATCAGGAAGATCGTGGACCCCAGGGCCAGGGCGAGTCGGCGCGCGCGTCGACCCGGGAGCAGCGAGGCGACGATGCGTCGGCGTGGTCGTGCGGTGCCGATGCCGGAGGAGGGGGAGGTCGTCACCTCCGCGAGGGTAGACGGCCGGCCCCTGCGCGGGCTCGCGCGTCCGCGCGCTCGTCCGCGGGTGAGGCGGGCCGTGGCCGTGGAATCCGCGGGCCCCCGGTGACCGCCGCGGAAACGCCGTCCGTCCCCGTCCCGTGGATGACGGGCCGGGGGCGGACGGATGCCGTGGGCCGGCGGGGCGCGGCGGACGCCGCGGGGCCTCAGGCGTCGAGCAGCAGCGACTCGGCGAGCGGACGACGCACGCGGGGCGCGGATTCGCGCGAGCGGACGGCCTCATCAGCGGCATCGAGGTCGCCGAAGGCGCCGACGGCGATCACGGTCACCGGCGTGAAGCGCTCCTCGATGCCGAACGCGGTGCGCAGGTCGTCGGGGGAGAAGCCGCCCATGGTGTGGGTGGCGAGGCCGCGGGCGTGCGCCTCGACCGTGAAGAAGGCGGCCGTCTGACCGGCGTCGTACGTCGCCCACGGGCGGGCGTTGCCCTCCTCGTCGGCGGTCTCGGCGAGGATGACGAGCAGCGCCCCGGCGGCCGGCGCCCAGCCCTGGTTGAAACCGACGAGCGAGCCCACGATCTGCGCGTGCGCGTCGGTTCCGCGGCGGGCGAGCAGGAAGCGCCACGGCTGCGAGTTGTTGGCCGACGGCGACCAGCGAGCAGCCTCGAGGGCGGCGCGCAGGGCGCCTTCGTCGATCGGGGCCTCCGCGTCGAAGACACGGGTGCTCCAGCGCTCGGCGAGGACGTCGAGGATCGGGACGTCGGTCTGGGCGGTGCGGTCGAGAACGTGGGACATGGGGACTCCTGAGGGTGAGAACGTTGCGGGGGCTCCGTTGACCCAGTCCATCGAACGCCGTCGAGCCCCCCGATGTTCCCGTGTGACGGAGAAAGTCACAGCCCCCAGGACGCCGGACCCGCGGTGCCCGCCGGGTACTCGTCGAGCGGCACCTCGTCCGCGCGCCACGCGTCGATGACCGGCTGCACGATGCGCCAGCACTGCTCGGCGGCGTCGCCGCGGACGGCGAGCATCGCATCACCGTCCAGGATTCCGGAGAGCACCTCTCCGTAGGCCTTCAGGCCGCCCTCGCCCAGGTCGGCTCCCAGGGTCACGCGCTCGAGCTCGAGCGGGTCGTCGGCACCGTTGACGTTCAGTCCGAGACTCATGGTGTCGGGGCCGAGCGAGAACGTCATCACCGTCGGGTCGCTCTCGCCGATGAAGCCGTGGGGGAGGTGGCGCACGGGCTTGAACGTGACGGTCACGGCCGGGTCGCCGGCATCCGGTCCGAGGGCCTTGCCCGAGCGCAGCACGATCGGGACGCCCTCCCAGCGGGCCGTGCGCACCTCGACGGTCATCTCGGCGAGGGTCTCGGTCTGTCGCGACGCCTCGACGCCGGGCTCGTCGGCGTAGGAGGTGAAGTGCCGGTCGCCGATCGTCCCTTCGGTGTAGCGGGCGCGGCGGGAACTCTTCACCGGGTCGTCGCCCCACACGTGGGTCGCGCGCAGCACCGCCGAGGTGGCATCCCGCAGGTCGAGCTGGTCGAGCGAGGACGGCGGTTCCATCGTGACGAACGCCATCACCTGCAGCAGGTGGCTCTGGATCATGTCGACCAGCGCGCCCGCGCGGTCGTAGTAGCCGGCGCGCCCCTCGAGTCCGAGCTTCTCGGGGAAGTCGACCGTAACGGATGCGATGTCGTCGGCCGACCACACGCTCTCGATGAGGCGGTTGGCGAAGCGGACGCCGAGCAGGTTCAGCACCGTCGACCGCCCCAGGAAGTGGTCGATGCGGAAGACCTGGTCCTCCGGAACGAGCTTCGCGACCTGCTGGTTGAGCGCGTGGGCGCTCGCCTCGTCGGTGCCGAACGGCTTCTCGAGGGCCAGGACGGTCCCCTCGGGGATCGTCACGTCGGCGAGGGCGACGCACGCCTTCTCGGCGACCGCCGGGGGGACGGCGAAGTACAGCGCGGGTCGGCCCTCCGCGGCATCCAGGAGCTTCTGGAGGTCCGCGGCCCGGGTGATGTCCACCTGGCTGTAGGTCGTCTCGGCCACCTTCTCGAAGGCCTCCTCGGCGCCCATCGTCGCGAACGACGCCCGCACGGTGTCGCGCCAGTGGTCATCGGTCCAGTCCTCCATGCCGGCGCCGTGCAACCGGACCGAGCGCCCCGGTTCGCGCGTGAGCAGCTGGCCGAGGGCCGGCAGGAGCAGTCGAGAGGTGAGGTCGCCCGAAGCGCCCAGGATGATCAGGGTGGTGTCCGCCGCCATGCGGCCACCGTAGCGCCCCGTACCGACGCCGACAGGGTGCTTGCAGCCGGCACAGGGATGCCACTATCGAGATGCTCTGCCGCGGTGCCGGTGCCACCTGACATGATCACGAGGGTGACGACTCCGATCGAGGATTACGCCGTCCTCAGCAACTGCCGCTCCGCCGCCCTGGTGTCCCGCGAGGGGAGCGTCGACTGGCTCTGCCTGCCCCGGTACGACAGCGGGTCGATGTTCGGCGCCCTGCTGGGCGACGAGTCGCACGGGGCCTGGTCGCTGCGCCCGAGCGATCCGGATGCCACCGCGACGCGCCACTACGACGGCGACACGTTCGTGCTGGTGACGCGGTGGGAGACGCCGACCGGCGTCGCCGAGGTGCACGACGCCATGCCCGTCGACGAGGGCGTCGAGGCGCTCGTACGGCGCGTGGTGGGGATCTCGGGCGAGGTCGACTTCGTCAGCGAGGTGCGCCTGCGCTTCGACTACGCGCGCGCCGTGCCGTGGGTCCGGCAGATCGGCGCCGGGGGCGAGCACGCTGTCCTGGCGGTGGCGGGGCCGGATGCCGTCGTCCTGCGCGGTCCGCGCCTGATCGCCGTCGACACCGCCCACCGGGCGCTGTGGACCACCGTCGCCGGAGAGAACGTGGACTCGGTGCTGTCGTGGGGGCCGTCGTGGCAGGAGCCCCCCGCGCCCATCGACGTCGATGCCACCCTCAAGCGCACGAGCGAGTGGTGGACGGCGTGGGCGGCGCGCGTCGCGGCATCCGGGGAGCACGCCGAGCTCGTCACGCGGTCGCTGCTCGTGCTGCGGGCGCTGACCCACGCCGAGACCGGCGGCATCGTGGCGGCCGCGACGACGTCGCTGCCCGAGGCCTTCGGCGGGGGACGCAACTGGGACTACCGGTACGTCTGGCTGCGCGACGCCGCCCTCACGCTCACCGCGTACATCGAGCACGGCTTCCTCGAGGCCGCGCACCGGTGGCGCACCTGGCTGCTGCGCGCGATCGCCGGGGATCCCGCCGACGTGCAGATCATGTACGGCATCGCCGGCGAACGCGATCTGCCCGAGCGCGAGCTGACGAGCCTGCCCGGCTACGACGGCGCGAGCCCCGTGCGCATCGGCAACGGCGCAGTCGACCAGTACCAGGCCGACGTGATCGGCGAGGTGATGGTGGCCCTCGACGCCGCGCGCCGCGCGGGCGTCACCGAGACGTCGTTCTCGTGGGGCCTTCAGCGCGCCCTCCTCACGCAGTCGGTGCAGTGGTTCGATCGTGCCGACAACGGCATCTGGGAGATGCGCGGCGACCCGCACTTCTTCACCCACTCGCGCGCGATGGTGTGGGCGGCGTTCGACCGCGGCATCCGGGCCGTCGAAGAGAACGGTCTCGACGGCGACGTCGAGACGTGGCGCACGCTGCGCGACCGGGTCCGTTCCGACATCGACGCGCACGGCGTGCACGCGGGCGGGTGGTTCACGCAGCACTACGACACCGACCAGGTCGACGCGTCGCTGCTGATCCTGCCGCAGGTGGGGTTCTGCGCCTACGACGATCCCCGCATGCTCGCCACCGTCGCACGGATGGAGCAGACGCTCATGCCCGACGGCTGGCTGCTGCGCTACCGCACGACCGGCGTCGACGGTCTCGCGGGCGACGAGCATCCGTTCCTGGCGTGTTCGTTCTGGCTCGTCGGGCAGTACGCCCACAGCGGTCGCCGTGACGACGCCGTCGCCCTCATGCGCCGCCTCACGGCCGTCGCGAACGACATCGGCCTGCTGTCGGAGGAGTACGACCCCCGCGATCGCCGGCAGGCGGGCAACACCCCGCAGGCGTTGTCGCACCTCGCCCTGGTCCTCGCCGCCGACGCGCTGGAGGCCACGGCCGCACGCTGAGCCGCCCCGGTCAGCGGGGAGGTGGCTGAGCCCGTCGAGGCCTCCGGTCCCTTCGGCGACCTCCGGGGCCTCGCGCCGCCTGTCGCCGCGCGGCGAGCCCGCCCCGGCCCCGCCGCGCGGTCGTAGAGTCGTCGCATGGACGAGGACGTCGAGCTGGAGGGGCTGCGCGAGCGGGTCTACGGCGTCGACGGCGCCCGTGCGACGCCCGAGATGATCGCGCGACTCGCGGAGCTCGAAGAACGGCGCCGCGCCGCACCCCCTTCATCCGCCGACGAGGTGCGGGAACCCCGAGGCGGGGACGCCACGACCGCGGACGCAGCGGGAGCGGAGGCGACGCACGCGGAGGCCGGCCCCGCGGCCGGACGTGCTCGTCGGGCGCTGCGATGGGCCGTCGCCGCGGCCGGTGCGGTGGCGCTCGTCGGGCTCGGCATCGCGATCGGCGCGAATCTCGCCCCGCCCGCCGCGTCGGCCGATCCCGCGGCGGCGACCTACCCGGAGCTGACGTTCCCGCAGACGGTGGAAGATGTGATCTCCGCCGACATCCTGCGCGACAGCGGGATCGATCCCTCCAGCACCCGCTACGTCGCGACGGTCAGCGACTTCCGTGTCTACCTCGCCCAGCCCGACGACGGCGACGGCGTGTGCATCGCGACGTTCACGTCATCCGACAATCGCCCGTGGTCGGTGGGCTGCGCCTCCGGAAGCGCCGGTCCGTCGGCCGCGTTCGGAATCGACACCGCCCTGACCGTCGCCGTCGGCGACACCGACCCGACGGCCGTCGAGGGCATCCCCATCCGTCTGTCCGACAGCGTCACGGCGTACGTGGCGCGCTGATGCAAGGAGAACCGACATGTTCCGCCCCGATGGCGCCTTCTCCGGTTTCGCGGTCGACGACCTCGACGCCGCTCATCGCTTCTACGCCGACACGCTCGGCCTGCGGGTGGAGGTGCTCGAGGGGTCAGGCTTCCTGCGCTTGCACCTGGCATCCGGGGGCAGCATCCTCGTCTACGGCAAGCCCCACCACGAGCCGGCGTCGTTCACGGTGTTGAACTTCCCCGTCGCCGACGTCGAGGCGGCCGTCGACGACCTTCGGGCCCGGGGCGTCGAGACCAAGATCTACGACGACGCCGACATCCCCACCGACTCGCGCGGGATCATGCACGAGGGCGGTCCGCTCATCGCGTGGTTCCGCGACCCGGCGGGCAACGTGCTCGCCGTCCTCGAGGAATGACGACGGGCGGGATGGATGCCGAAGCCCTCGGCATCCATCCCGCCGGCGTGACCGGACCCGAACCGGTCAGCCCTTCAGCGCCTCCGCGAGCTTGACGCGGCCCCCCATGCGCAGAAGGGAGTTTCGGTAGATGCGGGACGCGAGTCCGATGGCCGCGACGCACGAGGCGAGGAGGATCAGCAGCGACAGCACGGGCTCCCACCACTGGGCGTCGCCGAGGTACATGCGCAGCGGCATGCCCACGGGGGCGGAGAACGGCACGTACGACATCACGGTGAGCACGACGGGGTTGTCGTTGAAGAAGATCACCAGGAAGTACGGCGCCATGATCAGCATCGTGATCGGCGTCGTGGTGGCCCCGATGTCCTCCTGCCGCGACACCATCGCGGCGGCCGCGGCGAACAGCGCCGCCAGCAGCACGAAGCCGAAGAGGAAGAAGATCGCGAACCACGCGATGGGCGCGCCGAGGGCGTCGAGCACCCCCGCCTGATCGGTCACCGCGAGCCCGATGACCGCGACCGCCGCGAGCAGCACGATCTGCGCCATCGCGAGAATTGTGTTCCCCAGCACCTTGCCCGCCAGCAGGGCCCGCACGGGGATGGCCGAGATCAGGATCTCGACGACGCGCGTCTGCTTCTCCTCGACGACGCTCTGCGCGATCGTGCCGCCGAAGGTCGTCGCGGCGATGAGGAACACGATGCCGAAGGCGAGCGCGATGAAGTACCGCAGGATGTCGGCGGCGTTCGACCCGGGCTCGATGCGGTCGACCGGCGGGGTCTCGCTGAGCATCTGCAGCAGCGTCGAGGGCACGCTGTCCTTGACCACGACGGTGAAGTCGAACGACGCCTCCGACGATCCCGAGACCAGGGCGGCATCCACCGTGCCGTCGGCGACGAGCGCGCGAGCGGCGTCATCGCTGTCGGCGACCGTCACCTCCAGACCGTCGAGGCCCGAGACGGCGCTCTGCGTCTGCGACGTGACGGCGACCGGGATGCCGCTGGCCGCGGCGTTGCCGGCCGTGAACCCGCCCCACAGCACGGAGGCGAGGGCGGCGAGGACGAGCACCGCGGTCGAGATGACGAAGGGCTTGCTCCGCAGCTTGGAGCCGATCTCGCGCTCGGCGACGAGCCAGATGCTCAGCGCCTCACCGGGGGTGCGGCGGGTGGGGGTCGTGGTGCTCACTGGATGACCTCCTTGAAGATCTCGGCCAGGGTCGGACGCTGGGGGGCGAAGCTGGCGACGTCGCCGCGCGAGACGGCACCGTGGAGCACGCGCTGCGCGGTGGTGTCGTCGGCGGTGTCGAACAGGGCGTAGCCGCCGTCGAAGTCGATCACCGTCACTCCGGGCTCGTCGCGCAGCCACCCGGCGTCGCTGCGCGATACCAGTTCGTAGCGATGCGTGGCGTGCTGCGCGCGCAGTTCGTCGCGCGTTCCGGCGGCGCGGATCGTGCCGCCGGCGATGATGACGAGGTCGTCGCACAGGCGCTCGACGACGTCGAGCTGGTGGGAGGAGAACAGCACGGCGGCACCGGCCGCGGCCTTCTCCTGCAGGACGCCCGCCACCACGTCGACCGCGAGGGGGTCGAGGCCCGAGAACGGTTCGTCGAGGATGAGCACCTCGGGCTCGTGCACGAGGGATGCCGCGATCTGCGCGCGCTGCTGATTGCCCAGGGAGAGGGTCTCGACGAGGTCGCCGAGGCGCTCGCCGAGTCCGAGGCGCTCGAGCAGCACGGTCGCCTTCTTCGTGGCGTCGGCCTTCGAAAAGCCGTGCAGGCGGGCGAGGTAGGCGATCTGCTCGGCGACCTTCATCTTGGGGTAGAGCCCGCGCTCCTCCGGCATGTAGCCGAAGCGACGACGGTCGGCGGCGGTGACCGGCGAGCCCGTGAGGGTCACCGAACCGGCGTCCTTGCCGAGCACGCCGAGGGCGATGCGCATGGTGGTGGTCTTGCCGGCGCCGTTGCCGCCGACGAAGCCCGTCAGCCGCCCCGCGGCCACGGTGAAGCCCACGTCGTCGAGCACGCGGCGACCGCCGTAGCTCTTGGTGATGCCGTCCAGTTCGAGCACGGTGCATCCCTTCTTCTCGTTGTCTTCCACGCTAGGGAGGCGGGTGCGGTGGCGCCTCCGCCGCGGGTGGGGTCGTGGCCTCCTCCGTGCGGGGGAGGGAGGTTCCTGAGCACGTCGAAGGGACCGCTCGGGAATCGCGTCCGGAGGTCCCTGAGCTCGTCGAAGGGACCGGTCGCGCTCAGGCCAACCCGTGCCGGTGCGCGAGCACCACGGCCTGCACGCGGTCCCGCGCGCCGAGCTTCTGCAGCACGTTCGACACGTGCGTCTTCACCGTCGCCTCGCCGATGAACAGCCGCGCGGCGATCTCGGCGTTGCTCAGGGCCTCGGCGACGAGCGTCAACACCTCCGCCTCCCGCTCGGTGAGCGGCTCCACGAGAGCGAGCGGGGGAGGAACGGATGCCGCGGGCTCCGGTGCCCCTCCCGGGGCGAAGCGCGCGATGACCCGGCGGGTGACCTCCGGCGCGAGCAGGGCGTCTCCGGCTCCGACGATGCGCACCGCGGAGACGAGCTCCTCCGGCCCCGCGTTCTTCAGCAGGAATCCGCTCGCCCCGGCGGACAGGGCGGCGAACAGGTAGTCGTCGCGGTCGAAGGTCGTGACGATGAGGATCGCGGCATCCGAGTCGGGGTCCGCCGTCAGCAGTCGCGTCGCCTCCAGGCCGTCCATGTCGGGCATTTGCACGTCCATGCAGATCACGTCGGGGCGGAGCTCCGCCGCGGCGGCGATCGCCTCGCGCCCCGTGGCGGCCTCGCCGACGACGCGGAGGTCGTCTTCGAGCGAGAGGATCGTGCGGAACCCCGCACGCATCATCGCGTGATCGTCGACCAGCAGCACCCGCAGCTCAGACATGGGCGACCTCGCTCTCGGCCGCGGGCACGCGGACGCGCACGAGGTACCCGCCTCGCGAGCGCGGGCCGATCTCGATGGTGCCGCCCGACACCGCCGCGCGCTCGCGCATGCCGAGTTGTCCGAGCCCCGGTGTGGCGGAGCCGGAGCGTCCGGTGTTCGCGACCTCGAGTTCGATGGCATCCGGGTCGAACCGGAGGCGCACATCGGCGGTGGCGTGGGGGCCGGCGTGGCGACGCGCGTTCGTGAGCGCCTCCTGGGCGATGCGGTACAGGTTCACCTGCACGAGAGGAGGCGGGTCCTGCGTCGGTTCCCCGATGACGGTGAAGGTGGCGGGAAGTCCCGCGGCGGAAGCCTCGTCGACGAGAGCGGCGATCGAGGTCAAGCCGTGCGTGGTGGGAGCGGTGTCGGGACCGCTGTCGTTCCCGGGCGCCCGCAGCGTCTCGAGCAGCTGGCGCAGCTCGTGGAGCGACGTCCGGGCCGAGTCCTCGATGCCCGCGAGCACCTCGCGCGCCTTCTCGGAGTCCTTCGCCAGAACGGCGCGGGCGACCCCGGCCTGCACACCCATGAGCGACACGTGGTGGGCGACGACGTCGTGCAGCTCGCGGGCGATGCGCACGCGGTCGAGAGCCACCGCTTGGGCCGCGGTCACCTCGCGCTCCGATTCCAGCTCGGCGGTGCGCTCCTCGAGAGAAGCGCGCTCGCGCATCTGCTGGTGGGAACGGTCGCCGAAGTAGTAGGCGCCCCCGAAGAACAGCGCGTTCACGCCGATCATCAGCAGTTGGTATGCGACGAAGGGCGAGAAGGCGCCGACGCGGGAGAACGCTCCCTCGACGTCGGGATCCACCGGCTGCGTCGCGTCTTGGAACATCACCACGAACAGCCACGCGAACATCCCGACGATGATCGCCACGCGGACGATCGTCGCGCGTCGGCGGTTCGGCTCCCACGCGCCCACGGTGTAGAGCGCGATGAACATGGCGATGTTGCCCGCGTACAGCTCGGGGATGCGGAACGTCACGGCGAAGAAATAAGCGACCGACACGACCACCGCCGTGACCGAGGGCCAGCGCCGACGCACGGCGATCGGCACGGCCAGGACGGCAACGTAGACGACGGCGACCGCGAGCGATCCCTGCTCGTCGCCGTAGATGCCGGAGACCGACGACAGAACCGCGCTCAACAGGCCGCCGAGGAACAGGACGACCGCGAGGATCACGTCGCCGCGCTGCTGGGTGCGGGTGAGGCATGCCATCCCTCCACGCTAAGGGGGACCCCCCACACCTGCATCCCCCGCAGGGCGGAGTCAAGCGGGGGCGGAATATAGGTTGGCAGGTGACGCTTGCACGTGAATGCACCTGGGCACAGTCAGTGCGCCCCCGTCAGCACAGAGAGGATCATCGTGACCGACTACACGATCGGCTACATCGTCGGCAGCATCTCCAGCACGTCCATCAACCGCCGCCTGGCCAAGGCGCTCGAGAAGGTGGCGCCCGAGGGCGTGACGCTGAAAGAGATCCCGATCAAGGACCTCCCGTTCTACTCGCCCGACTACGACGGGAACTTCCCCGAGGTCGCGACGGACTTCAAGAACGCGATCCAGGATGCCGACGGCGTCTTCATCGTGACCCCCGAGTACAGCCGCTCCATCCCCGGCGTGCTCAAGAACGCCCTGGACTGGTCCGCCCGCCCCTACGGCGAGGCGTCGTTCAACGACAAGCCCACCGCCGTCATCGGCACGTCGCAGAGCGGCATCGCCACCGCGGCCGGCCAGCAGCACCTGCGCTCGGTGCTCCTGCACTACAACGCGCTCGTCCTGGGCCAGCCCGAGGGCTACATCCAGTCGACCCCCGGCCTGTTCCAGGAGGACGGCACCGTCACGAACGAGGGCACGGCGGAGTTCCTGCGCTCCATCATCGAGGCGCTCGTGACGCTCATCTCGCGCACGGCGCCCGCCGAGGTCCCCGCGGCCTGACGCGCAGTGACGGCGGGGTCGGGTTTCCCCCGGCCCCGCCGCACGTCTCGGTGGCTTCGACAGGCTCAGCCACCTGTGTGGTCGTCGAGGTCCCTGAGCCTGTCGAAGGGACCGGGAGTCGCAGGCCACGAGTCAGGGCGCCAGCGCCTCGGCCTTCCGCCGGAGCAGCGCTGCCTCGCGCTCGTTGCGGGTGAGGTCCGCCGCGTTCAGGAGTTCGTCGTGCGCTTCGCGCGTGCGTCCCAGCCGTGCCAATAGCTCGCCGCGCACCGACGGGATCAAGTGCGACCCCTTCAGCGCGCCGGCGGCGGCGAGACCGTCGGCGATCGCGAGTCCTTCGAGAGGCCCGGATGCCATCGACACCGCCACGGCGCGATTGAGTTCGACGACGGGACTCGGGGCCACCCGGCCGAGCACCTCGTACAGCAGGGCGATGCGATCCCACTCCGTCGCGTCGACGCTCACCGCTTCGGCGTGACAGAGCGCGATCGCGGCCTGCAGCTGGTAGGGCCCGCGCCCGCGCCCGATCGCATCGGCGCGGGCCAGCAGCGCCGACCCGCGGGCGATCGCCGAGCGATCCCAGCGCCGCCGGTCCTGATCGGCGAGGAGCACGGCATCCCCGTTCGCATCCACGCGGGCCGCGAAGCGCGACGCCTGAAGCTCCATGAGGGCGCCGAGTCCCAGCACCTCGGGCTCGCGGGGGAGCAGCCGTGCCAGGACGCGCCCGAGACGGATCGCCTCGTGCGCGAGCTCCGTCCGCAGGACCGCGTCGCCGGACGTGGCGGCGTAGCCCTCGGTGAAGATGAGGTAGATCACGCTCAGGACGGCGCGGAGCCGGGTCGGCCACTCCGCCGGGTCCGGCACCTCGAACGGCACCCGCGCGGCGCTCAGCGCCTTCTTCGCGCGGACGATCCGCTGCTGCATCGTCGGTATCGGAACGAGGAACAGCCGGGCGATCGCTTCTGAGCCGAGGCCGCCGACGACCTTCAAGGTCAACGCCACCTGCGCCTCCGGAGCGAGCACGGGATGACACGCGGCGAACACCAGACGCAGCACATCGTCGTCGATCGGATGCCATTCGGCATCCGTCATCTCGTCATCGCCCGCGCCGATCAGCCGGTACTTCTCGCTGAGGTTCCGCGCCCGCCGCCAGTCGTCGATCGCCCGTCGCTTCGCGACCGCGGTCAGCCAGGCGCCGGGGTGGGCCGGAACGCCGTCGCGAGGCCACTGCGCGAGCGCCTCGGCGACGGCATCCTGAGCCAGATCCTCCGCGGTCGGGAGGTCTCCCACCACGCGCGCGAGCGTCGCGACGATGCGGGCGCCTTCGATGCGCCAGATCGCCGCGACGCGCAGCGCGACGTCGGCGACGGGGTCGGGGCTCACCGGGAGGACTGCTCCTCGCGCCAGCCCTCCTCCTTCTGGATGTAGGCGTTGTCGGCGAACGCGGCGAAGTCCGTCTCGTCGGTCACGCGACGCACCTCGAGCGTGTTGCCCGCGATGAGCGGCGCGCGCCGCGCCCACTCGACGGCCTCGTCCTTCGACGACACCTCGATGATCCAGAAGCCGTTGAACAGCTCGTGCGTCTCGCCGTAGGGGCCGTCGGTGACGACGGGCTCCTCGCCGCCGAAGGCCACGGTGAAGTTCTGACTCATGTCCTCGGCCAGACCGTCTCCGGCGACCAGCACGCCGGCGGTCATCATCGCCTCGTTGTAGGCGCCCATGTCGTTGATGACCTGCTCGAACGGGATCCGCTTGTACGCCGCGTACGCCTCGTCGGTGCCGCGCATGATCAGCATGTACTTCATCGTGGACTCTTCTCGTCGGTGCTCTCTCGAGCGATCTGAGGGGAGCGAATGCCTGCCCCTACTATCGCGTCGAACGGCACCGAGCGGAATCGACAGGGTGAGGGAAAAAATTTCCCGGATGCCGTCGGCCCGGCGATCAGCCGAAGATCATCGGCAGATCGTCGTCGTCGTCGGCACCCGACAGGTCGAGGTCGGCGACGACGGGGACGTGGTCGCTGGGCACTTCGCCCTTGCGTTCGTCGCGGTGGATCTCGGCGCCGTGGACGGCGTCGGCGAACGCCTGCGACCCGAGGATGAAGTCGATGCGCAGACCCTCGTTGCGGGGGAAACGCAACTGCTTGTAGTCCCAGTAGGTGTAGCCGGTGGGGATGAGCGGGCGCACGACGTCCGTCAGCCCCGCGGTCTCGAAGGCGGCGAAGGCGGCGCGCTCGGGAGGGGACACGTGGGTGGTCGCGCCCTCCACGACGGTGGGGTCGCCGTTGTCGTCATCGGTGGGGGCGATGTTGAAGTCGCCGGTCAGGGCGAGCGGCAGGTCGGGGCTCTTCTCGAGAGTGTCGGCTGTGTACTGGCGCAGCTTGTCGAGCCAGTCGAGCTTGTAGACGTAGTGGGGGTCGTCGAGCCCGCGCCCGTTGGGCACGTACAGACTCCACACGCGCACGCCGTTCACGGTCGCCCCGATCGCGCGGGCCTCCTGGGGCAGGTCGGGCCCCTCTTTGCCCTTCTCGAACCCGGGCATGCCGGGGAAGCCGATCTCGACGTCGTCGAGCGGCTCGCGGCTCGCGATCGCGACGCCGTTCCACTGGTTCAGGCCGTGAGCGGCGACGTGGTACCCGGCCTCTTCGAAGGCCGCGTACGGGAACTGCTCCGTCTTGCACTTGATCTCCTGCATCGCCAGCACGTCGATGTGCTCGCGAACGCAGAACTCGACGGTGCGGGTCACACGAGCGCGGATGGAGTTGACGTTCCAGGTGGCCAGGCGCATGGCATCCAGCCTACTTTCGTGGACCGACGTCGCCGGCCGCAGGACTCCGGCGTGATCCATGTGGAGCAATAGACTCGACGCCGTGACCACCGCCTCTACGCCCGAGCTCGAAGCCGACCGCCAGGCCCTCATCGGCCTCATCAACGCCGAGGCGGTGTTCCACGGCGACTTCACCCTCTCGAGCGGCAAGAAGGCGACGTACTACGTCGACATGCGCAAGCTCACGCTCGACCACCGCGCTGCTCCCCCGATCGGGCGCCTCGTGCTCGACCTCGTGAAGGACCTCGACGGCGTCGTCGCCGTGGGCGGTCTGACGCTGGGCGCCGACCCGATCGCCAACGCCGTCATGCACGAGTCCGTGCACGCCGGTACTCCGCTCGACGCGTTCGTCGTGCGCAAGGAGCCGAAGGACCACGGCCGGGGTCGTCAGATCGAAGGCGCCGACGTGAAGGGCAAGCGCGTCGTCGTGGTCGAAGACACCTCGACGACCGGTCAGTCGGCGCTCAAGGCCGTCGAGGCGCTGCGTCGCGAGGGCGCCGACGTCGTCGCCGTCGCCGTGATCGTCGACCGCAAGACCGGCGCGCAGGCCGCGATCGAGGCGGAGGGCCTGCAGTGGCTGGCATCCATCGATCTCGACGACCTGGGGCTGGCGCCGCAGTAAGCGCGACGCGTCACCAGTACAGGCGGGTGCGGCGAGAACAGGCCGATTCCGCGCGGATCGTCCTGTCGCGGTGACCTGCCCTGTCGTCGTGACGGGCGGGGGGTGGATGCCGCCCCTCGACTCACCACCTCGAACGGTGCGACCGCCGTGCTCAGGGCGCGCCGTCTCCCGGCCCGTCGAACGGATCGCGGCGTCCGCCCCCGCGCCGTGACCGCCGCCACTGCACGATGAACGCCACGAGCGTGCCGGCGGTGATGAAGAAGGCCGTGATCAACCACAGCGTTCGATCGTCCATGCGTCGTCCTCTCGATGGCGGGGTCAGAGCCCGGCTTCGAGTCCGTCTTCCCCGTCGGCCAATTCGGTCTCGAGGGGCTCGTCGCGCACGAGCTCTGCCACCGAGCCGAGGATCTCATCGGGACGGAAGGGATAGCGCTCGATCTCGCGCTGGTCGCTGATGCCGGTCATCACGAGCACCGTGTGCAGCCCGGCCTCGATGCCGGCGACGATGTCGGTGTCCATGCGGTCGCCGATCATGCCCGTGTTCTCGCTGTGGGCGCCGATGCGGTTGAGCGCCGAGCGGAACATCATCGGGTTCGGTTTGCCCACGATGTAGGGCTCCTTGCCGGTGGCCTTGGTGATGAGCGCCGCGATCGCCCCGGTCGCCGGGAGCACGCCCTCGGTCGAGGGGCCGGTGGCATCCGGGTTGGTCGCGATGAAGCGCGCACCGCCGCGGATGAAGCGGATGGCCTTGGTGATGGCCTCGAAGGAGTAGTTGCGGGTCTCGCCGACCACGACGTAGTCGGGGGTCGTCTCGGTCATGATGAACCCCGCCTCGTGGAGCGCGGTGGTGAGGCCTGCTTCGCCGATGACGAAGGCGGAGCCGCCCGGCATCTGCGACCGGAGGAAGTCGGCGGTGGCCAGGGCCGAGGTCCAGATCGACGACTCCGGCACCTCGAGGCCGGACGCGCGCAGCCGAGCGCTCAGATCGCGCGGCGTGAAGATGGAGTTGTTCGTCAGCACGAGGAACGGCGTGCCCTCGGATCGCCACTGGGCGAGCAGCTCCGAGGCGCCCGCGATGGGGGTGTTCTCATGGACGAGCACGCCGTCCATGTCGGTGAGCCAGCACTCGATGTCGCCACGGGTCCGCATGCGGCCCAGCCTAGACCCGGCCCCGTACGCGCCCTCCGGAACGCACGAGGGCGGGCGCGATCACGAGGATCGCGACCCGCCCGCCCGCGGTGGCGGCGAGTTACTTGAAGGTGTCCTTCACGTTCTCGCCGGCCTTCTTGGCATCCGCCTCGACCTGGTCGGCCTTGCCCTCGGCGGCGAGCTTGTCGTTGTCGGTCGCGTTGCCGATGGCTTCCTTCGCCTTGCCCACGATGTCCTGAGCGGCGTTCTTGATCTTGTCGTCCAGACCCATGATCTGACTCCTTCTCGATGTGACGGCGTCGGCGGCGGGGTGTTCGTCGCGACGGAGCGGGGTGCTCACGAGGGAGACGGCGCCCGCGGACGATTCGTCACGTCGATTCCGAAAAAAGTTCCGGGATGCCGATATTCCCCGAACGGAATGGACCCGTGACGTGGGCGCCCGATCTCGTTAGGGTCGAAGGGTGACGCGCCGTGACTGGGACCCCGAGAACCTTCCCGATCTCTCCGGGCGCTCCTATCTCGTCACCGGCGCGACCCGCGGTCTTGGGTTCTTCGCGTGCGAGCAGCTCGCCGCGGCGGGTGCCCACGTGCTGCTGACCGGCCGCAACCCCCACAGTCTCTCCGCCGCCAAGGCGGCGGTGAAGCGTTCGACCCCGGATGCCGCGATCGAGACGCTCCTGCTCGACACCAGCAACATGGGGTCGGTGCGTGCCGCCGCGGCGACGGCGCGGGCGCGCGGGCGCCTCGACGGGCTGCTGCTGAACGCCGGCGTGGTCCATCCGCCGAAGCAGCGCGAGACCGTCGGCGGACACGAACTCGTGTTCGCGACCAACGTGCTGGGCCACTTCGCCCTGGCCGGCGAGCTCCTCAAGCCGCTCGCGACCGCCCGCGGGCGGATGGTCTGGGTGGGGAGCATGTCGACCTCCCTCTGGCGGCACCTGCCCACCGACCCCGAGCTGCGCGAGGGCTACACGCCCTGGAAGGCGTACGTGCAGTCGAAGGCCGCGACGACCGCCCTCGCCCTCGAGGCCGACAAGATGCTGCGGGCCCACGGCGTGCCGGTCGAGAGCCTCGTCGCGCACCCGGGCTACTCCACGAGCGGGCGGACGCGCGGGGTGCGGGGCGTGAACGAGCCGAGCCGGCTCACGCGATTCGTCGACAACCTGCAGGCGCCCATCACCCAGTCCAAGGAGCAGGGCGCGTGGGCGCTCGTGCGTGCTCTCGTCGATCCCCACGCCGAGGGCGGCTCGATGTACGGCCCGGCGCTCGTCGCACGCGGCGCGCCGCGGCGGGCGACTCCTGCCCGGGGCACGCGGCGAGGAGATCTGGGCACCGAGCTGTGGCGCGCCTGCGAGACCGCCACGCACGTGAAGTGGCCGTTCGAGAGGGCTCGGCGAGCGGCATCCTGAACCGGCCCGCGCAGTGTCGGCGGGGGGCTCTACAGTGAGCGCATGGAGCAGGCGACGAGCGACGACCGCGCAGACCTCGACGTCGCCGGACTGAGCGCGGCCGACGTCGCCGAACGGGTGGCGTCGGGGCAGACCAACGCCTTCACGGCCGACACCAGCCGGAGCGCGTGGAACATCGTGCGCGCCAACGTCTTCACGCTCTTCAACGGGATCGTCGGGGCGTGCTTCGTCGTGCTGTTGCTGTTGGGTCGCTGGCAAGACGCGCTGTTCGGGGTCGCTGCGCTCTCGAACGCCGTGATCGGATGCGTGCAGGAGTTCCGCGCCAAGGCCGCGCTCGACCGCCTCGCCCTGCTGAACGCGCCCCGCGCCCGGGTCCGGCGCGACGGCGCGGAGGCCGAGATCGCGCCGCCGGAGGTGGTGCGCGGCGACGTCCTCGTGCTGCGCGCGGGCGATCAGATCGCCGCCGATGCGGTGGTGGTGGCGTCCCGCGGTCTGCAGATCGACGAGTCGATGCTCACCGGCGAGTCGGATGCCGTCGACAAACGCGTCGACGACGAGGTGCTGTCGGGGTCGATCGTGGTGGCCGGCGAAGGCGCGGCACGCGTCGCCCGCGTGGGCGCCGAGTCGTATGCGAACACCTTCGCCGCGGAGGCGAAGCGCTTCCAGCTCGTCTCGAGCGAGCTGCGCACCTCGATCGACCGCGTCCTGCGATGGGTCGGTTGGGGAATCGGGCCGATCGGACTGCTGGTCCTGAACGCGCAGATGATGGTGGCCGGAGGCTGGGTGCAGGCCTGGCAGCAGGGCACGTGGTCGCAGGCGGTCGTGAACACCATCGCCGCCCTCACCGCCATGATCCCGCTCGGGCTCGTGCTCATGACCTCGATCGCCTTCGCGGTCGGTGCGGCGCGGCTCGCCGGGCAGAAGGTGCTCGTCAACGAACTGCCCGCGGTCGAGGGGCTCGCCCGGGTCGACGTGATCTGCCTCGACAAGACCGGCACTCTCACCGCGGGCGAGATCCGCTTCGACGACGCGCTCGCCCTATCGGAGGCGACCGGCTGGACCGACGTGCTGGCCTGGTACGGGGCCGCCCCCGACGCGAACGCGACGGCGAGGTGCCTGCGCGAGCCGTTCCCCGTGGGTGTGGTGCTCACAGCGGCCCGGCGGATCCCGTTCTCATCGGCGCGGAAGTGGAGTGCGGTGTCGTTCGACGGCGGCGGCGGCGTTGATGGCACCTGGGTGCTCGGCGCGCCCGAGATGGTGTTCGGCGACGCCGCGACCGATGCGGGCGGCGAACTGGGCGCCGCGGTCACGCGGCTGGCTTCGTCCGGTCGACGCACCCTCGTGCTGGGGCATGCGGGCACGCCGCTCACCGACGCCGACGTCGATGCGGAGCGGTTGCCGGCGGGTGTCGCGGCCGTCGCGGTGCTGACCTTCGTCGAGGCGGTGCGTCCGGATGCCGCCGAGGCCCTGGCGTACTTCCGCGATCAGGGCGTCGGCGTGCGCGTCATCTCGGGCGACAATCCCCGCACGGTGGCGGCCATCGCACGAGAGGTCGGCCTCGACGTCGACGAGGGGTACGACGCACGTCGGTTGCCCGCCGACGACGACGAGCTGGGCGCCGTGCTCGAGCAGCACACCGTCTTCGGCCGTGTCACGCCCGACCAGAAGAAGCGCATGGTCACCGCGCTGCAGGCGCGCGGGCACGTCGTGGCCATGACCGGCGACGGCGTCAACGACGCCCTCGCCATCAAGACGGCCGACATCGGTATCGCGATGAACTCGGGTGCGGCGGCGACGAAGGCCGTGGCGCGCCTCGTGCTCCTCGACGGGCGCTTCTCGCACCTGCCGTCGGTGGTCGCGGAGGGGCGCCAGGTGATCGCCAACATCGAGCGCGTCTCGATGCTGTTCCTGACCAAGACCGTCTACGCGACGGGGCTCGCGGTGCTGTTCGGCGTCCTCGTGATGGAGTTCCCGTTCCTGCCGCGGCAGTTGTCGATCACCGATGGTCTGACCATCGGCATCCCGGCGTTCTTCCTGGCGCTGCTGCCGAACGCGCAGCGGTACGTGCCGGGGTTCCTCCGCCGCTCTCTCAGCTTCGCCATCCCCGCGGGTCTCGTCATCGCCGTCTCCCTCACCGTCTACACGCGCGTGGCGATGCAGATCGGTCTGGCGACGGCGCCGTTGCGCACGGGCGCGACGATCATCCTCGCGATCGTCGCGATCTGGGTGCTCACGGTGTTGTCGCGTCCGGTCACGCGCGTGAAGGTGGTGGTGATCGGCGCGATGTTCATCGCGCTCACCGCGATCTTCACCGTGCCGCCGTTGGGGGAGTTCTTCCAACTGCAGGATCCGGGCGACGACGGTGCGACCCTGGTCACACTCGTGGTCGTGCTCGCGCTCGGAGCGATCGAAGCGGTGCGGTTCGCGCACCGACGGTTCGTGCGACGCTCTCTGGCCGACGTGTCCGCTGGTGCGGGCGGGGTCGCCGACGAGGTGCGCCGCCGACCCGCGGTGGTCACGGCGGCCATCGTGCTCGTCTACGTCGGCGGACTGCTCAACACCGCTCTGGGCATCGTCGTCCTGCTGGCGCGCTACGCCGTGATGCCCGATCTCGTGCTGCCGGTCTCGCTCGTGGGCGCGGCGACCGTGCTGCTGGGACTGCTCACGATCGCCGGTGGGTCGGCGCTTTCGCGGGGCAGTTCCCTTGCTCGCACGCTGCTGACGGTCTACCTCGCCGTCCTGGTCGCACTGCAGGCGGCGGCGATGGCGTTGACCGAACTCGACCCGATCCTCGTCGTCGCCCTCGTCGCCGCACTGGCCGTCATCGCGAGTATGTGGGTGCCCGCGCGGGCCCGGCGATGGTTCCGCGGTGACGCGGCGTCCCTGCCCGCGGCAGGTCGCGTCAGCAGGTGAGCCGGACCACCCCGACGGCGGCCGCGCCTTCCCCCGCCGGCGGTCTCAGCGAGTGAGCCAGACCGACCCGTCGGCTCCGACCGGCAGCGACATCTCCACGCCGTCCGCGCGCACCACGCCCTCGGAGACGACCTCGAGCTCGTGGCCGACGTCGATCCCGCGATCGACGAGCGCACGCAGCAGCTCGGGATCCCGGTCGCTCACCCTGAGCACCCGGCCCGCGTGGCCCACCGGAGCCTCCGCCAGCAGGATGAAGGGCTCGCGGTGCACCGCGCCCTCGGCATCCGGGATCGCATCTCCGTGCGGGTCGAAGCGGGGGCGCCCCAGGCGCTCGTCGATGCCCTCGAGCAGCCGGTCGCTGAGAGCGTGCTCGAGTACCTCGGCCTCGTCGTGCACCTCATCCCACGCGTAGGCGAACTCGCGCACGAGCCACGTCTCGATGAGGCGGTGACGGCGGATCACGCCGGCGGCGCGGCGCTGCCCGGCGGCGGTGAGCGACACGGGTCCGTACGGCCGGTGGGTGACCAGTCCCTGGGCGGCGAGCTTCTTCACCATCTCGGTGACGCTCGAGGGGGCGAGGCTCAACACACCGGCGAGCTGCGAGGGCGTGATCGGGGAGTCCTGCCACTCGGTGTGGTGGTAGATCGCCTTGAGATAGTCGTCTGCCACGGGCGATTCCACGCCGTCAGCCTATCCGCCGGTGAAGACGAGCCACAGGAGGACGACGTTGAGCGTGATGAGGAACCCGGATGCCAGCACCCCGGCGACCGTGGTCGCGCGGCGATTGCGGTACCGGCCCAGGACGTCGGAGCGCGCGGTCAGGGCGACCAGCGGCACCAGGGCGAACGGGATGCCGAACGACAGCACCACCTGGCTGAGCACGAGGGCGAGGGTGGGATCGACGCCGAGTGCGAGGATCGCCAGCGCGGGGACGAGGGTGACGAGACGCCGGACGACGAGGGGGATGCGCGCCCGCAGCAGTCCGTGCATGATCTCGGCGCCGGCATAGGCGCCGACCGAGGTCGAGGCGAGGCCGCTCGCGAGCAGCCCGACGGCGAACAGCGTCGCGACCAGGGGGCCGAGCCCGTCGCGGAGCGCCGCGTAGGCGCCCTCGAGGCTGTCGGTGCCGTCGACGCCGGCGAGGTTGGCGGCGGCGAGGAGCAGGATCGCGAGGTTGACCGTGCCGGCGACGGCGAGCGCGATCGAGACGTCCCACCGGGTGGCCCGGAGCAGCCTCGGGGTCGAGATGCCGCGTGCGTGCTCCAGCGCCGCGCGCGAGGCCGACGTCCCCGTCGCCGGGGGGCCGTCGGCGCCGGCTCCCGCCGAGCGTGCGGATGCCGTGTGCCCGACCTGCGCGACGGTCGCGGAATTCGGGGCGAAGCGGTCGCGGGCGAGTGCCGAGTGCGCGTAGATGGCGTGCGGCATGATCGTGGCGCCGAGGATGGAGGCGGCCAACAGCACCGAGTTCGTGCCCTCGAAGCGCGGCACGAGACCGGCGGCGACCCCCGCCGCATCGGGAGGCGCGATCAGCAGGCCGAACGAGAAGCCGACGGCGATGATCACGAGCATCCCGATGAGCACGGTCTCGAAGGCGCGCGCCCCGCGGCGCGTCTGGACGAGCAGCAGACCCATCGACACCACGCCGGTGATCGCTCCTCCCCACACCAGGGGGATGCCGAACAGCAGATGGAGCGCCACGGCCCCGCCGATGACCTCGGCGACGTCGGTGGCCATCGCCACCGCCTCGGCCTGCAGCCAGTACAGTCGCCGCCCCCAGGGGTGGTGCATCCGGCGGCCGAGGATCTGCGGGAGGCTCTCGCCGGTGACGATGCCGAGCTTGGCGGAGAGGTACTGGATCAGCCACGCCATGACGTTGCCGAGCACCACCACCCACACGAGCAGGTAGCCGAAGGCGGCGCCCGCGGTCATGTTGCTGGCGACGTTGCCGGGGTCGAGGTACGCCACTCCCGCGACCATCGCCGGGCCGAGCAGCCAGAGGGCGCGCCCCGGAGCGTGGCGGCGGGCCACGGCATCCTCTGTTTTCGGCATGCCGAAACCTTACTGACTTTTCGGGTGCCCGAAAACTCCTCGACGCGTCCCCGGAGCACGCGACCGGCGCGGGATCACCGGTTCGACCGTCATCGCCGGCGCGTGCTCTCGTACCGTTCGTATGCTCTCGACCGCCGAATCGTGCGGGGCGTCGACCGCGGATAGCCTGGATCGGTGACGGATGCCGACGACCCGACGCCGGCGCTCGACCCCCGGCCTGCGGAGGGGGACGCGCCGTCTCCGGCGCGCGACCCGCGGGTCCCGACCCGGGACGCGCCGACCTCGACGCACGACACGGAGGTACCCGCCCCGGGCGAACAGACTCCGACGCACGGGGTCGGGCCGTGGCCCGGCGGCCCCGACGCGTGGCCCGACGACCCGCGCTACGACCCCGAGCTGCTCGCGGACGGCGATCGCCGCAACGTCGTCGACGGCTACCGCTACTGGAGCATGGACGCCATCGTCGCGGACCTGGACGCCAAACGGCATCCGTTCCACGTCGCGATCGAGAACTGGCAGCACGACCTCAACATCGGCACCATCGTGCGCAGCGCCAACGCGTTCCTCGCGGCCGAGGTGCACATCATCGGCAGGCGCCGATGGAACCGCCGCGGCGCCATGGTGACCGACCGGTACCAGCACGTGCGCCATCACGAGGACGTCGCGGCGTTCGTCACGTGGGCGCGCGAGACGGGCCTGCCGGTGATCGCGGTCGACAACGTCGACGGGTCGGTCCCGATCGATCGGGCCGACCTGCCGGAGGCGTGCGTGCTGCTGTTCGGACAGGAGGGGCCGGGGCTCTCGCCCGAGGCGATCGACGCGGCGACCGGTGTCGTCGAGATCACGCAGTACGGCTCGACCCGGTCGATCAACGCGGCCTCCGCCGCCGCGGTGATCATGTACGAGTGGTGCCGCCGCTGGGCCTAGCGGCGTGCGAGGGTGGGGGGATGCCGAAGGCCGTCACCCTCATCCGTTCGGCGTCGCTGTCGGGCGTCGCCGAATACGCCTACGCGGCGACCGCTCCCGCCGAGGCTCGTCTCATCTTCCTGGCCGGCTCCTGCCCCCTGGCCGCGGATGGCACGACGGTCGGGGTCGGCGACGTCCGCGCGCAGGCGGCCCGGTGCGTCGAGAACCTCGAGACCGCGCTCGCCGACGCCGGGGCGCAGCTCACCGACGTGATCAGCACGCGTGTGCTCGTGGCATCCGCTCGGCAGGACGATCTCGTGGCGGCGTGGGAGGTCGTGCGCGACGCGTTCGGGTCGCACGATGTGCCGAGCACGCTGATGGGGGTCACCGTGCTGGGCTACGACGATCAGCTCGTCGAGCTCGAGGCGATCGCCGCGGTCGTCGACGACTGAGGCCCGCGGAGGGCGCATCGTCGTGGCCGGTGGCACCCGGCTCCGAAGGGGCGCCCGCGGTGACGGGTCAGCCGCCCGCGGTCATCCACGTCCGACCGCGCACGCGGAGGCCGAGGGTGAGCGCGCGAGCGATCATGTAGACGCCGAAGAACGCGGCGGCGAGCCACGTGAGTCCCGCGGGGCCCCCGCCGGCGAACAGCGCGACGAGGACGAGAGCCGGCGCGTAGGGGACGAGGTTGAGCAGGCCCGCGAGCGCCAGATACCGGGCGTCTCCCGCGCCGATCAGCACGCCGTCGAGCACGAAGACGAAGCCGGCGAGCGGCTGCGCCACGGCCAGCACGATTAGAGCGGGTTGGACGAGGGCGGCGATCTCGGCGTCGCCGGTGAAGAGGAGTCCAATCACGCCCGAGGCCGCGGCGAGCACGGCGCCCACGCCGACGCCGAACCAGATGCCCCAGGCGCTGGTGCGTCGAAGGACCCTCTGCACCGTCTCGGTCTCGTCGGCGCCCAGGGCGTGGCCGATGAGGGCCTGCGCGGCGATCGCGAGCGCGTCGAGGGCGAAGGCGGCCGTCGAGAAGATGGTGAAGGCGATCTGCCACCCGGCCAGTTCGTCGGAACCCAGTCCGGTGGCGACCGCCACGGTGGCGAGGAAGGCCACCCGCAGGCTGAGGGTCCGCAGGAACAGCCACCCCCCGGATCGTGCGGTCCCGCCCCATCCCTCGCGCTGCGGCCGGACGGAGGCGTCGTGTCGACGCGCGAGCGCGCGTACGACGAGGACGTACGCGCCCACCATGCCCCACTGCGCGGCGACCGTGCCGATCGCGGACCCCGCGATGCCCCATCCGAATCCGTAGATGAACACCGCATTGAGGGCCGCGTTCGCTCCGAAGCCGATCCCTGCGATCCAGAGCGGGGTGACCGTGTCCTGCAGCCCGCGCAGCAGCCCGGTGGCCGCGAACACCACCAGCATGGCGGGCAGGCCCCACATCGAGATCGAGAGGTAGACGCGGGCGTTCTCGGCCACGTCGGGGGCGGCGCCGAAGAGGTCGACGACCAAGGGGGTCACGATCGACCCGACCGCGGCGAGCACCCCGCCCAGCGCGAGAGCCAGCCACATCCCGTCGATGCCCACCGACACCGCGCGACCCGTCTCGCCCGCCCCGAACCGCCGCGCGACCGCGGGCGTCGTCGAATAGGCGAGGAACACCATGAGCCCGACGATCGTCTGCAGCACGGCGCTCGCGATGCCGAGACCCGCCAGGGGAGCGACACCGAGGTGCCCCACCATCGCGGCATCCACGATCAAGAAGAGCGGCTCGGCGATCAACGCGCCGAGCGCAGGCACCGCGAGCCGCAGGATCGAGCGGTTCAGCGTCGCGGGCGGCGGTGTCGTCACGGTCCGAGCCTAGGCCGGGCCTCCGACGTCGCTCGGCGCCCGCACGCCGCGCGGCGGCGGCCCCACCCGGCGCAGGGTCAGGGATCTGCCCCACGTTCGGCCCGATGCAGTGGATGCCGCTGAGGGTGGGCGGATCTCGGAGCGTGGGCGAGGCGCGTGAGGGCGGGGCGGGCGCGGCGCAGGGTCGGGGATCTGCGCAACCTCCGTCCGATTCGGGGGGATGCCGCTGAGGTTGTGTCGATCGCGGAGGTTGCGCGATGCGAGGGGGACGGGGCGGGCCCGCCCGGCGCGGGGGCGCTCGGGTCGATGCGCGGAACGGCGACGGCCTGCGTTCCGCGTCCACGCGTGGCGCGCCCCGCATTCCGAGCCCGCACGGATGCGGGGCACTTATCCTGTCTCCATGACCGACACCCCCCGCTCCGGTCTCGCGCTCGACGAGCTCAGCGACGAGATCCGCCCGCAGGACGACCTGTTCCGCTACGTGAACGGCCGCTGGCTGGAGCGCACCGAGATCCCCGACGACAAGGCCCGTTGGGGCTCGTTCCACCTCATCGCCGAGCAGGCCGAGGCGGACGTGCGCACCATCGTCCAGGAGTCGCAGGAAGCCGAGCCGGGCAGCGAAGCCCGCAAGATCGGCGGCCTCTTCGCGAGCTTCATGGACACCGAGCGCATCAACGCCCTCGGCGGCGAGCCGCTGGCTCCGCAGCTCGCGGCCGTCGACACCGTCACCGACATCCCCTCCCTGCTCCGGCTCATCGGCGAACTCGAGCGCGACGGCATCAGCGGCCTGCTGACGCTGTTCGTCGAGCCCGATCCGGGCGACCCCACCCGCTACGTGCCGGTGGTCTACCAGGGAGGCATCTCGCTGCCGGACGAGAGCTACTACCGGCTCGACAACTTCGACGAGACCCGCACCGCCTACCGGGCGCACATCGCCCGCGTGCTCGAGCTCGCCGGGGTCGCCGAGGCCGCGGCATCCGCCGATCGCGTGTTCGCGCTCGAGGCCGACCTGGCCGCGCATCACTGGTCGCGCGAAGACAGCCGCGACGCGGTCAAGACGTACAACCTCAAGACGTGGGACGACACGCTCGCCCTCGCCGGAGTCGACCTCGAGCCGTGGCGTGCGGGGGTCGCCCCGGGTCACGAGGACGCGCTCGCCGAGGTCGTCGTGTACCAGCCGAGCTTCATCGAGTCGCTCGGCGGTCTGCTCGTGGCCGAGCGTCTCGACGACTGGAAGGCGTGGCTGCGCTTCAAGATCGTGCACGCGGCGGCGGCGTTCCTGTCCGACGGGTTCGTGGCCGAGAACTTCGCGTTCTACGGCACGCAGCTCACGGGCGTGCCCGTGAACCGCGAACGCTGGAAGCGCGGCGTGAGCCTCGTCGAGGCGGCGCTGGGCGAGGCGATCGGCAAGGTCTACGTCGAGCGGCACTTCCCGCCCGCCGCGAAGGAGGCGATGGACGGCCTCGTCGCCCACCTCATCGAGGCGTACCGCCGATCGATCCGCACGCTCGAGTGGATGACCGAGGAGACGCGCGAGCGGGCGCTGGCCAAGCTCGACGCCTTCACGCCCAAGATCGGCTACCCGGTTCGCTGGAAGGACTACTCCGACCTCGAGATCGACGCCGACGACCTGGTCGGCAACGTGCGCCGCGCCCACGTGTGGGAGCACGACCGTCAGCTTGCCAAGGTGGGCCAGCCGATCGACCGCGACGAGTGGTACATGACCCCGCAGACGGTCAATGCGTACTACAACCCGCTCATGAACGAGATCGTGTTCCCCGCGGCGATCCTGCAGTACCCGTTCTTCGACGCCGAACGCGATGCGGCGGCGAACTACGGCGGCATCGGCGCGGTCATCGGTCACGAGATCGGTCACGGCTTCGACGACCAGGGCAGCCGCTTCGACGGCGACGGATCGCTGCGGGACTGGTGGACGGATGCCGACCGCGCGGCGTTCGAGGAGCGGACGAAGGCTCTCATCGCCCAGTACGAGGCGCTCGTGCCGCAGGGACTGAGCGAGGAGCACCACGTCAACGGCGCCCTCACCATCGGCGAGAACATCGGCGACCTGGGCGGGCTCGGCATCGCCATCGCCGCGTACCGTCTCTTCCTCGAGGAGCAGGGTGAGGCGGAGGGCGAGGGTCCCGTCGTCGACGGGTTTACCGGCATCCAGCGTCTGCTGCTGAGCTGGGCGCAGATCTGGCAGCAGAAGGGCCGGGATGCCGAGACCATCCGCCTTCTCACGATCGATCCGCACTCGCCGAACGAGTTCCGCTGCAATCAGATCGTGCGTAACATCGACGCGTTCTACGAGGCGTTCGAGGTCACCGAGGGCGACGCTCTCTGGCTGGACGCCGACCAGCGCGTCACCATCTGGTGAGACGGCGTTTGTTGTCCTGCTGACCCGGAAGGAGCCACGCTCGTGGGCATGCCCCCGCTTCCCGAGCCCGCCCTGCCCGAGCCCGCCGGAGGGCCGGTGGAATCGTCGCGACGCGACGCCCCGGCCCTCCGCGGCGCGGGGCGCAAGGGTCCGAAGCGACTGCCCCGGCGGGCGGCGGCTGGCCGCCGCTCCTTCACCGCGACGCTGCGCGCGCTCGACGAGCTCGCCGCCTCGGGGGCGAAGGTGTCGGTGCGCATCGACGACCTCGACGGCGGAACGGCCGTGCTCTCGGGCGACGACTTCGTCACTCTGCCGGTCGGCGGCCTCGGCGTCGTGCCCCTGCTCGTCGAGACGGCTGCTTCGTTCGAGTCGGGTCGCCTGGACGCCCTCGAGATCGTCGATCGCGCGGCGGTCGCCGGCGCCGTCAACGGCGGCACCTGGCAGCACCTCAAGGCGCCGGCACTGCCCCTGACCGATCTCGCGATGCTGGCGGCATCGACGGGCGACGCCCTCGCTGCGAACGCCCTGCTGCACCGGGTGGGCCTGCAATCGGTCCGCGCGCGCCTGGAGCAGTTGGGCCTGCGCCGCACCGCGCTGCTCGACCGGTTCCGCGACGATCGGGGTCCCGACGACGCTCCGCACGTGGCCCTGTCGACCGCCCGCGAGATGGCGCAGGTGTTCGCGGGACTGGTGAACTCGACGATCGTCTCGCCCGGGGTCAGCGCCCAGGTGGCGGAGTGGCTGAGTCTCAACCACGATCTCTCGCTCGTGGCATCCGCCACCGGCCTCGATCCCTTCGCCCACGAGAACGATCAGCACGGGCTGCTGTTCATCAACAAGACCGGTCGCGCGCCCGGGGTGCGCGCCGAGGCGGGGGTGCTCGGCGGACCGCGCGCGGGCGTCTCGTACGCCCTGATCGTGAACTTCGACGATCTGTCGATCGCGCACCGGCTGCGCGCCCACGACGCCTTCCGCGTGCTCGGCGTGGAGCTCATGGAGTACGTGTACTGAGCCTCAGGCGGCGCGGATGCTCCACACGCTCCGCGAGCACGTCGCGGCCGAGGTCGCCACGACGATGATCGCCGCGCAGCCCAGCAGCACCGGGGCCGCTCCCACCCGCTCGGCGAGGGGGCCGACGACGATCTCGCCGACCGGGACCGCGACGAACGACCCGACCATGTCGTAGGAATACACGCGCGACAGCGCCGCACGGGGGATGTGCGTCTGCAGCGACTGATCCCACGCGATCGCGAAGAGCTCGATCGCGATCCCCCCGATCGCGAAGGCCGCGATGAGCACCGGCACGACCGGCGCCGCCCCGAGGGCCGCGGCCGGCAGGGCCGCGAGGGCCATCGCCGCGACGCCGATGCCGAGCGCGCGTCGCGGCCGCCAGCGCAGCGCCACGACCGCACCGAGCGCGAGCCCCGCCGTCTGCGCGGCGACGATCAGGCCCCACGCGCCGCGCCCGAAGCTCTCGTCGGCCACGAGCGGTCCGAGCACCGTGGTCGCACCGACGAAGGCGGCGTTCAGCACGGCGAACTGCAGCACGACGATCCAGACCCATCGACGCGCCGCGAACTCGCGCCAGCCCTCGCGGAGGTCGCTCCAGACCGAGGCGCGCTCGCCGGGCGCGGCATTCCGCGTCGACGGCAGGCGAAGGCGTGAGAAGAGCATCGCGGCGACGGCGAAGGCGGCCGCGTCGATCGCGAGACCCCACCCCGGTCCGACGGCGGCGACGACCACGGCGCCGACCGACGCGCCCACGATGCTGCCGCCGTTCAGCCCGAGCCGCAGCAGCGCGTTGGCCGGTCGCAGGAGCGGAGCGGGCACCGTGTCGGGCACGAGCGCCGCCGCGGCCGGGAGGCTCACGGCGGCCACGGCACCGTTGACGACGCTCAGGATGACGAGCAGCGGGATGCCGGCGGTCCCGGTGAGCACGAGTGCGGCGATCGCCCCCTGGGTCAGCGCAGCGGCGACGGACGACCCCACGAGAACGGCGCCGCGGGGGAGACGGTCGGCGATCACTCCGCCGAACAGCAGCATCCCGACGTTGGCGATCGAGCGGGCGGCGACCACCAGCCCCAGATCCGCCGCCGACCCGGTGAGGTCGAGCACCGCGAAGGCCAGGGCGAGCGGCGCGACGGCGTTGCCCACGATCGTCGTGGTGCGCGCGGCGAGCAGCCATCGGAACGGCGCGAGGGCGAGGGGGCCGCTCACCGGGGATTCCCGTGACCGGCCGCCGGGCGCGGTGTCGAGATGCCCACGGGGAACAACGCCGCGGTCATCGACACCGGACGCGTGCCCGGCGTGCGCGGCGGACGGGCGGCGGCGTGCAGCAGCGCGGAGGCCTCGCCCACGTGCTGCACGATCCGGCGCCAGACGGCGGGGTCCACCCACAGCTCGGCGTCGGTCGATATCGCGGGGCCGTCCGCGCGCAGCGCGGCGCGGCGGCGCAGCTCCTCGACGATCGCTTCGAGGTACTCCGTCTCGCCCTCGGGGGAGCGCTCGCCGTGAGGCGTATCGGGGTCGTACCGCCGTGACGACGACTCGTGGCGGTAGCGCTTCGCCTCGCCGCCGCGCAGGCGCACGACCTCGACCACGCGGACGAGGCGCGCCCGCTCCAACACGCGCAGGTGATAGCTCGCCGACGCTTGCGACACGCCCAGTTCGCGCCCTGCCTCGGCCGCACTCATCGCCGCGCCGGTGAGCAGCGACAGCAGGCGCAGCCGCAGCGGATGGGCGGTGGCGCGGAGTTCCTCGAGGCGCGACATCCCGCCATCGTGCCGCGGTCTGCCTCGACCGTCAAATGAGTCTTTGGGGGTCGAGGGAATGGTGCCCCAACCGCGGCGTCCGCGCAATCCCTCCTCCACCGGTCCGGGCCGCTGGGACGCTGGTGGCCTCGAAACGAAAGGAAGGACCGAAGCCATGTCCGAGACTCCTGCCACCACCGACCCGTTCGCCGATTCGTCCGGCCCCGAGGGCCACTCGATCACCGACTGGACCGACCTCGGCCGCGAGATGTGGTCGTACCTCACCGGCCGCGGCGCTGCCGTGAACTACTCCTTCGTCGACATGACCGTCGAGGTGCCGCGCGACATCGGCCCCGACGCTCCCCGCGCGACGTGGAAGCTCAACGGCACCCTCCGCGTCACCACGAGCGACGACACCGCGGCCGGGTCCGACCCGTACCGCGGCAACTGAGAGGCGGCGCCGTCATGGTGCGCCTCGACATCGACCTCGCCTTCTCCGAGCAGGAGAGGGGGGATGCCGACTCCCCGCCGTTCGAGGGGACCGTCACGGCCTCCGGCACCGAGGTGCGCATCGTCGTGAACGACCCCTCGCGCCTGCCGGGGAACGGCCGGCGGACGCTCGCCGAGCTGTCCACGGTCGCCGATGCCCTGGCATCCCGGGGGATCTCCGTGAAGCTCGAAGGACCGGACGGGCCCATCCTGCAGCTCGGTGACATCAAGAGCGGCGCGCTGCAACGGGTGATCACCGGGTCGAAGCACATCCGGCTCGGCTCGGTGGCGGCCGTGGCGCCGTTGCTCGTCCGCCGCAACGGGGACCGGACGTTGACGTTCCCGGTTCCCCCCGAGACGCCGCTTCCGCTGGTGCCCACCGTCAACCGCACCGTGCGCCGCCGCGTCACCACCACCCACTACACCCCGGGGTCGGGCCGGCCGCGGCTCATCTTCGCGGTGGGCGACTCGTCGTGGGACGGCTCGCGGCCGCGAGAATTCGACCTGCTGCCCACCAAGACCGTGATCGGATCGGGTGACGAGGCCGACCTGCGTCTGCCCGGACTCGCTCCGGTGCACGCCGAGATCCGACACGAAGGCGATGACGAGTACGTGCTGTACGGCTTCGACGCCGTCGGCGGAGGCGGCGCGCGCGACCAGGGCCCCGGGCGCGACGGCGGGGGGCGCATCCTGCGCACCGGCGCGCGCATCGAGCTGGGCGACTGGCGGCTGGCGTACTTCCGCGCCGAGTTCGCCGACCACGGTCGCCCGTACGGCGGACGGCAGGGCGGCGAGTTCGCGCGTCAGCGCAAGCAGCCCCCGCGCGGCGGTTCGGGCCCGCTCAGCCGCGCGAGCGATCCCGACTGACGGCGCTCGACGCCGGCCGATGGTCTGTTGCCCACGGCGAGACGGCATCCCGCTGACGAAACCGGTGCAGCCTGCAACCGAGATTTCAGAGGGATGCCGTCTCGCCGTGGTCGGGCTGCTCGTAGTGCTGCAGAGAGCGTCGAGCCGCGGGCCCGCCATGCGGACGGGTGCCGAGCGGGGCGCGGTGGCCGGGCGCTCGGCATCCGCGATCTAGAAGACGATCGTGTGGTTCCCGTGCCGGATGACGCGGTCTTCCGCGTGCCACAGCACGGCGCGCGAGAGCACCTGCCGCTCGACGTCGGCGCCCCGGCGCGCGAGCTCGGCCGCCGAGTCCGCGTGGGTGACGCGCACGGTGTCCTGCTCGATGATCGGGCCCTCGTCGAGGTCGCTCGTGACGTAGTGCGACGTTGCGCCGATGAGCTTGACGCCGCGCTGCTTCGCCTTCTTGTACGGCTCGGCGCCGATGAAGGCCGGCAGGAACGAGTGGTGGATGTTGATGACGGGCACACCGATCTTCTCGAGGAAGTCGGGCGAGAGGATCTGCATGTAGCGCGCGAGCACGACGAAGTCGACGTTGCCGACGAGCAGCTCGAGGATGCGCGCCTCGGATGCCGACTTGTCGGGCCCGGGCGTCGACGGCACGTGGAAGAAGGGCACGCCGAACGAGCGCACGTCTTCTGCGGCCGTGGTGTGGTTCGACACGACCATCGGGATGCTCACGGGCAGGTCTCCGCGACGGTGACGCCAGAGCAGGTCGAGCAGGCAGTGGTCCTGCTTCGAGGCGAGGATGGCCATGCGCTTCGGCGTGGACAGGTCGGTGAGGGTCCACTCCAGCTCGAAGCCCTCGCCGAGGGTGGTGGCGATGTCGGCCTCGATCTCGGGCAGCGCGACGGTCAGGTTCGGGCGGTGGAAGACCACGCGCTGGAAGTACGCGCCCCCGCGCGGGTCGTCGGAGTACTGGTCGAAGGCGACGATGTTGCCGCCCTGACGCGCGATGAGGGCCGAGACCGCGGCGATGATGCCGGGGGTGTCGCTGCCGTGCATGATGAGGCACGCGTGATCGGGCTGCAGGTGGGGGCTCGCGGAGACCATCGGACCATTCTGCCGTGCGCGGGTGACCTCGCCGACCACCTGCTGCGACGTACCGGGGCGCGTTCGGTGGCCCCGGGGCCACTCTGTCGCCCCGGGGCCACCCGCGTACGGTGCCGCCGCCCACACAGCCAGGGCCGCCCGCGCCGGCAGAGTCGCCTGCGCACGGGGCCGCCGCCCGCGCCACCCCGCCCGGCGATGTCGGTGACCGGGTCTAGCCTGGAAGACGTGACCAGCACCCTCCGCCTCGACCGGCCGGGCTGGCGCACCTGGACGCTGTGGGCCGTCGGCGTGCTGGCCTACGTGGTCTCGATCGTCAACCGCACCTCGCTGTCGGCGGTGGGAGTGGATGCCGCCGTGCGCTTCGGCGCCGACGCGTCGGCGCTGTCGATGTTCGCCGTCATCCAGCTCTTCGTCTACGGCGCGATGCAGATCCCGGTCGGGCTGCTCCTCGACCGCTTCGGCGCGCGCCCGATGATCGCGATCGGCATGGTGCTGATGGCGGTGGGCCAGCTCGTGATGGCCTTCGCGGATGCCGTGGGGATCGGCATCCTGGCCCGCGTCCTCATCGGGGCGGGCGACGCCGCCGTCTTCCCCAGCGTCCTGCGCGTGATCGCGACGTGGTTCCCCGCGCAGCGGGCGCCGCTGCTGGTGCAGCTCACGGGCATCATCGGCCAGATGGGCCAGATCGTCGCGGTGGTGCCGCTGGCGGCCCTGCTGCACGCGACGAGCTGGAGCGTCGCCTTCGGCAGCGTCGCGGGGCTCGGCGTGCTCTTCGCGATCCTGACCTTCGCGATCATCCGCAACCGCCCGCCCGAGCGCCGAGCCGATCCGGTCGACACCTCCGTCGACACCCAGACCGGCGCGATCCGCGTGGTGCGTTCGGCGCCGGATCTGCGGCAGGGATTCCGCGAATCGTGGGCGCACCCCGGCACGCGGCTCGGGTTCTGGTCGCATTTCGCGACGCCCTTCGCGGGAACGGCGTTCATGCTGCTGTGGGGCTTCCCGTTCCTGACCGCAGGGGAGGGGCTGGAACCCGCGGCGGCATCGGGCATCATGACACTGTTCGTGCTGTTCGGGATCGTCAGCGGTCCCGTGATCGGCGCGCTCTCGAGCCGCCACCCGCGCCGTCGATCGCGGTGGCTCGTGCTGCCGACGGTCGTCTTCCAGGCGCTCGTGTGGATCGCGGTCGTCGCGTGGCCGGGGCCCGCCCCGCTGTGGCTGCTCATCGTGCTCATGTTCGCCCTCGCCACCGGGGGACCGGCGTCGATGATCGCGTTCGACCACGCGCGCACCTTCACACCCAGTCATCGCCTCAGCACCGCGACGGGCATCGTCAACGGCGGCGGCTTCCTCGCCGCCCTCCTGGCCATCCTCTTCATCGGCATCGCGATGGACGTGCAGGGCGCGGGCAGCCCCGAGAGCTACTCGCTCGACGCGTTCCGCGTGGCCTTCCTCACGCAGGTGCCGCTGTGGCTCATCGGGGGCATCGCGATCGTGGTGGAACGCGGCCGCACCATCCGCCACGTCGGCGGGGTGCTCCCGCGCTGACGCGGCGTACGGCTGACGCGCTGACGTCGGCGACCGGGATCGGCCGTACGTGGGACACGAGCCCCCCGCACCGCGGTGCGAGGATCGGAGGCATGAGCTCCATCGACATCCGCACGCTCGACACCGTCGGCGCCGTGCACGAGGCCTCCCGCGTGCTGGACCGCGTGTGGGGCGACCGGGGGACGATGCCGGCGAACATCCTGCGAGCACTGGAACACGCCGGTGATTACGTCGTCGGGCTGTACGACGGCGACGCCATGATCGGCGCGTCGGCGGCGTTCTTCGGGCCGCCCGCCGCGCGCACGATGCACTCGCACATCACCGGGATCGTCGACGGCTACCAGGGGCGAGGCCTCGGGCGACAGCTCAAGATCCACCAGCGCGACTGGGCGCTCGAGCGCGGCGTCGGGCACATCACGTGGACGTTCGACCCGCTCATCCCGCGCAACGCCCACTTCAACCTCGCGGTGCTCGGAACACGCGTCACCGACTACCTGGTGAACCAGTACGGCGAGATGGATGACGAGGTCAACCGCGGCGACGAGTCCGACCGGCTCCTGGTGTCGTGGGCGCTCGCCGAGCCGCCCGCGCCCACCCCGACGGATGCCGAGATCGCGGCGGTCGTCCCGGTGCCCGACGACATCGCGGGTCTGCGCCGCAGCGACCCGGCGTCCGCCGCCGTGTGGCGCCGGCGGGTGCGCGACGAGCTGCGCGGGCACGTGGCATCCGGTCGCCGGATCGGCGGATTCGACCGGCGCGGATACCTGATCATGGGATGACCGCGTCGCCGGGCCGGTCGAGGACCGATCGCCCGGCGACGCGGCGGCTCACTGCTCGGTGATCGGCTGGTCCTTCTCGGCGGCGGGGTCACCCGGGCCGGGTCCCGGCCGCACTGCGGCGTCGTCGCGCACGTCGATGCGCGTGACGCCGTCGTGCCGGCTCACATCGAAGCGGGGCGCGGCGTCGTCCTCCGTCGCCTTCGGTGCGCTCGTCAGTTGGTCGTGACGGTTCTCTTCGAAGCTCTTCTCGTCGCTCATGGTGTTGTGCTCACTCCTCGCCGGCCGAGCGCCAGGCGTCGGACTCCATGTGCGAGCCCGCCTGCGGGCCCATGTGCAGCATCCCGCCGTCGACGACCCAGCTCGCACCCGTCACGTACGAGCCTGACGGGGAGGCGAGGAACCGGATCACGTCGGCGATCTCCTCGGGCTTGCCGGGGCGGCCGAGGGGGATGCCGGGGCGGTGCACGCGATCGGCATCCTCGGCCGACATGTCGTTGATCGGGGTGGCGATCTCTCCCGGAGCGACGGCGTTGGCCGTGATGCCGTACTGGCCGAGCTCGAGGGCCATCGTCTTGATGAGGCCGCCGACGCCGTGCTTCGCGGCGACGTAGGGGGCGGAGCCGACGCGGGGCTGGTGCTCGTGCACGCTCGACACCACGATGAGGCGCCCGCCGTTGCCGGAGGTCACCATCCGCTTCGCCGCGGTGTGCAGGGCGAGGAAGGCGCCGTCGAGGTTCAGCGAGATGTCGGTGCGCCACGTGTCGAAGTCGAGGTCGAGGAACGAGCCGCCGATCCCGCCCCCGGCGTTGTTGACGAACACATCGAGACCGTCGAGCTCGTCGGCCATGGCGTTCACGGCATCCGGGACCGCGTCGAAGTCGGTCGCGTCGAACTGCGCGACGATCGCGCGCACGCCGCGCTCTCGGACGGCCGCGGCGGTCTCTTCCGCGCCGTCCTGATCGGAGTGGTACGTGACCGCGACGTCCATCCCGGCGTCGGCGAGGGCGAGGGCGGTGGCCGCGCCGATGCCCGAGTCGGAGCCGGTGACGATCGCGTGGCGGGGAGTGAAGTCGTCGCTCATGCCGGTGACGCTACGCGCGCGGCATCGCCGGGTCGTCGGCCTTGCCAGGGTCGCGCGCGGGCGTTACGGTCGCGGACCGTCTCCGCCGAGCGCCGTGCACGACTCCTGCAATTCCCTGCGTCGGCGACCGCTCGCGCTCGCCCGACGTCCTTCTGCAGGAGTTCGCACGGGCGCCATCCGCACCGGCGTCCGGCCTGCCATTCCGCCCGCGTACCGAGGCACCCACGAGCCCCCGATACCCTCCCCTCATGCCCCTCCTCCGTCCCGCCGCACCCGTGACCCTCGACGCCGTGGAACTCCGCGTGCTGCACATGCCGCTCGTGTCGCCGTTCACCACCTCCTTCGGCACCGAGACGGTGCGCGAGGTCATCATCGTCACCGCGGAGACGGCGGACGGCCGCGGGTGGGGCGAGGTGGTCACGCAGTCCGAACCGTCGTACTCCAGCGAGTACACGCAGGGGGCGTGGGACGTGCTCTCGCGTTTCCTCGCACCGGCGCTGCTCGCGCGCCGCTCCTTCGCTCCCGAGGAGGTCGCCGGCATCCTGAGCCCGGTCGTCGGGCACCGCATGGCCAAGGCGGGCCTCGAGCTCGCGGTGGTCGACGCTGCGCTCCGCGCCGAGGGGAGAAGCTTCGCGCAGTACCTCGGCGCCGTGCACGACCGGGTGCCCTCCGGCGTCTCGGTCGGCATCCAGCGCGACCCGGCCGCGCTCGTCGACGCCGTCGGGGGCTACCTCGACGAGGGGTACGTGCGCATCAAGATCAAGATCAAGCCCGGTCGCGACATCGACGACACCGCGGCGGTGCGCGAGGCGTTCGGCGGCATCCCTCTCCAGGTGGATGCCAACTCGGCTTACACCCTCGCCGACGCGGACACGCTGGCGGGGCTCGACGCCTTCGACCTGCTGCTCATCGAGCAGCCCCTGCAGGAGGACGACCTCGTCGACCACGCCACCCTCGCGAAGCGCCTGCGCACGCCGGTGTGCCTCGACGAGTCGATCGTCTCGGACAAGGCCGCCGCCGACGCGCTCGCCCTCGGCTCCGCGGCGATCATCAACATCAAAGCCGGCCGGGTCGGCGGCTACCTCGAGGCCGTCGCGATCCACGATCGCGGGCTCGCCGCGGGGATCCCGGTGTGGTGCGGGGGCATGCTCGAGACGGGGATCGGGCGCGCGGCCAACGCCGCCCTCGCGGCCCTGCCGGGGTTCACTCTGCCCGGCGACATCTCGGCATCCGCCCGCTTCTACACCCGCGACATCGTCACGGAGCCCGCGGTGGTCGAGGACGGACACGTGCGGGTTCCGACGGGACCCGGCCTCGGCGTCGACATCGACGCGGCGGCGCTCGAGGAGTTCACCGTGCACCGCGAGCGGATCACGCGATGAGCAGCGCAGGCTCGGGTCTCTCGGAGACCGACCGCCACGACGTGCCCTGGGGGCGGGCGCCCGTCGACGGCATCCCGATCCCGCCCTTCGCGGATGCCGCGGAGCACCGCACTTACCTCCGTGCCCTTCAGACGTTCGTGCTGCTGCTCGACCGGGGCGAGCCGACGGCCGCCACGATCGCGCTGGCCGCCGCGCTCGAAGCAGAGCTCACGCGGACCTCGCGCGAGGCGCCGACGCACCTGTCGCCGCTGGCGCTGCGGGTCAGCCTGTCGACGTTCTTCCCGGCCCCGTGGACGCCCGAGGCGCTCGCTTCGGCGCTCAACGGCTTCGGCTCCGGCGTGCCCGTCCGCGGTCGGGGCGGGTGGTCGTGGGGCGGGGATCCCGACTACGCCGCGCGGCCCGCGCGGCACGGGTGGGAGATCGAGCGGCACGAGCGCGGCTCGTTCAGCCACGCGACGCTCGCGCACGAGGGCGACCTCGTGCTGCTGTGGATGGACATGTTCCGCAACCGCTTCCCGTATCCGATCGCGCACGTCGCCGACCCCGCGGCGCCGGCCCCCGGCTCCCTCGCGGACGCCGCCCGCGCCACCCTGGCCGCCCACGCCGAGAACGTCGCGATGCCGTATCTGCAGAACTGGATGCGCGAGCGCGAGCACGCCCGCGACGGCGGGCCGGGAGAGGCGGGATCGCTTCGATAAACTGGATGCCGCGCCCTCGCGCTCGATCCCCACAGCTTTCCCGACCATTGGAGCCACCGTGGCCGAACAGTCCCGCCTCGACAAGGTCATCGCCCTCGCCCGCCACCGCGGGTTCGTCTTCCAGGCCGGTGAGATCTACGGCGGTTCGCGCTCCGCGTGGGACTACGGTCCCCTCGGCACGGAGCTGAAGGAGAACATCCGTCGCCAGTGGTGGCAGACGTTCGTCCGTGGCCGCGGCGACATGGTGGGTCTGGACTCGAGCATCATCCTCCCCAAGCGCGTGTGGGAGGCCTCGGGTCACGTCGCGACCTTCACCGACCCGCTCGTGGAGTGCCTGAGCTGCCACAAGCGCTTCCGCGCCGACACCCTCATCGAGGACTTCGAGGCCCGCAAGAACCGCAAGGCCGAGAACGGTCTCGCCGACATCCCGTGCCCGAACTGCGGCACCAAGGGCCAGTACACCGAGCCGAAGTCGTTCTCGGGCCTGGTCAAGACCTACCTCGGCGTCGTCGACGACGAGTCAGGCCTGTACTTCCTGCGTCCCGAGACCGCGCAGGGCATTTTCGTGAACTTCTCGAACGTGCTCACGGCATCCCGTCGCAAGCCGCCGTTCGGCGTCGGCCAGGTGGGCAAGGCGTTCCGCAACGAGATCACCCCCGGAAACTTCATCTTCCGCACGCGCGAGTTCGAGCAGATGGAGATCGAGTACTTCACCCCGCCGGCCGAGGCGAACGAGTGGTTCGAGCACTGGGTCGAGGCGTGCTGGAACTGGTTCATCGAGCTCGGCATCGACCCCGAGAACATGAAGCGCTTCGACGTCCCCGAAGACGACCGCGCGCACTACTCCGCGGGCACGATCGACGTCGAGTACCGCTTCGGGTTCCCGGGCAAGGAGTGGGGCGAGCTCATGGGCGTCGCCAACCGCACCGACTACGACCTCAAGAGCCACTCCGAGGCGTCGGGCCAGTCGCTCACCTTCTTCGACCAGGCCTCGGGCGAGAAGTACACGCCGTACGTGATCGAGCCGTCGTTCGGCCTGACGCGCGCGATGATGGCCTTCCTCGTCGACGCGTACCGCGAAGAAGAGGTGCCCAACGCCAAGGGCGGCACCGACACCCGCACCGTGCTCAAGCTCGACCCGCGCCTCGCGCCCGTCAAGGTCGCGGTGCTGCCGCTGTCGCGCAACGAGCGCCTGTCGCCGCTGGCCCGCGAGACCGCCGACGCGCTGCGCGCGGCGGGATGGAACATCGACTTCGACGACGCCGGCGCGATCGGTCGCCGCTACCGCCGCCAGGACGAGATCGGCACCCCGTTCTGCGTCACGGTCGACTTCGACTCGCTCGACGACAACGCCGTGACCGTGCGCGACCGCGACACGATGGGCCAGGAGCGCATCGGCCTCGACGCGCTGCACGGTTACCTCGCGGAGCGCTTGCGCGGCGCCTGACCTGCGTCACGGGAGACCGGATGCCGGGGCCTCGGGGCCGTGGCATCCGGTCTTCGCGTTTCGAGGATGCGGGGTGCCGCGGGTGACGGCGTCTTCGCGCCCGGTTTCCGGGCCAGACAGCCGGGCCGGCGTGCGCGACGGGGTCTCGCGCCGGGTGGGACGGCGTCCGCGGTGCGGAACGGGGGAGGAGCCGTGCGCGGCCCACTGTGGACGATGGCCGAGGGGGCGGCGGGGTCTTCGCTAGCCTGGGGCGACGACCGACGCCGAGGGGGCACGATGGAAGTCGAACACACGGGCGCACGCTCGGGAATCTCCTGGCCCCCGCAGCCGGGGGCGCTCGTCGACACCGGGCGGTGCCCCTCGTGCTTCACCGCGATCACGGTCTCGCCCTGTCCCGCGTGCGGTCTCGACCTCACCGACGCACGCACGGCCCGTGTGCTCGATCTGTCGCAGCGCATCGTCGCCCTCGTCGACGAACGCGCGGAGGCCCTCCTCCTCATCCACCGGGCGAGCGAGGGCGCCGCATCGAGCCCGGTCCTCGCGACCGAGGCCGAACGGCATCCCGTGCGTCCCGCGCCCACGCCCGAGCCGGCGCCGGCGTCGGCGCCGGTGCTCGCTGGGCCCGCTGCGGCCCCCGCGGAAGTCCCCGCCGCAGCGATGTTCCCCCCGCCCGGTTCGGCGACCGACATCGCGGCACCGCCGTCCCCCCGCCCGCCGTTGCCCGCGGCCCCGGGCGTCCCCCGCACCTCCACGACCCCGGTCGCCGCGGCCCCCGCCGATGTGCACGTGCCGCCCGGCGACGAACCCTCTGCCGTCGGCTCGACCGCAGCCGATCCGGCGAAACCGCGGCGTTCGAGCGTGCAGGTCTTCCTGCTCTCGACCGGTGTGGTGCTGCTGGCGGTGGCAGCGGTGTTCTTCCTCACGGTCGCGTGGATCAGCGGCGGTCTCGTCCTGCGCTCGGTCATCATCGGCCTCGTCACCGCGGCCGTGATCGCCACGGCCTCGCTCCTCCGCCGGCGCCGGCTCGAGGCGACGGCCGAGGGCATCTCGCTACTCGGTATCGCCCTGGTGGCGCTGGATGTCTGGGCCGTGCGCGCCAACGACCTGGGGGGAGCGGCATCCCTCGATGCGGCCGTGTACTGGGGTGCGGCGACCACCGCCGCGGGGGCCGCCTTCGTCGGCTGGTCGCGGCTGTCCCGGTTGCGCGCGCCGTTGTCGATGGCGGTGGTCGCCCTGACCGTCGGCCCCGCCGTCCTGGCCGCGGGAGTGGTCGGATCCGACACGCTGCTCGCCTGGTACGTCTCGGGCCTCGTCGTGGTGGTGCTGGCGATCGCCGCCCCCCTTGCTCCGTTGCTCGGCCGCCCGACGCGTGCTCCGCTGCGGCCGGAGATCGCCGCGGTGCGTGCCGTCGCCGGCCTGGCGGCGATCGTGGCGCTCGCGGCCGCCCTGTTCCTCGACCCGGAGTCCACGTGGGCGCCGGTCCTGCCGTCCGCGGTGCTCGCCCTGGCCCTCGCGGCACACGCGTGGACGATGACCCGCCGGGGCGAGTCGCGACTCGCACCGGTCGCCGCGATCACCGCGGTGCTCTCCCTGGGCGCCGGGGTGGCCGTCGCCGTGGTGCGGGCGGCCGATGCGACGCTCACCGTGACGGTGCCCGTCGTGGTCGCCGCGGTGGTGGCACTCGCCCTCGACGTCGCGGGGCGTCGGGCGGCGCCCGGCCTTGCGCGCACGACGTTCGCCGCCGGCGCGATCACCGCCCTCGCGGTCGCCGGGCTGGCGTCCCTCGCGCCGGTGGGCGCCGCCACGGGCGCGGTGTTCGTCCAGCTCAGCGGCGTCGTCCCGGTCTTCGGGCGGTCCGCCTTCGACGTCCGCCACCCGGATGCCGAGGCCACAGCCGCCGTGATCGCCCTCGCGGCCGTCGTGGCTCTCGCCGCCATCGCCTGGCGCCTCACGGGTGCGTGGGGCAGCCGGCGTCTCGCCGCCCTCGCGGCCGGTGCCGCGATCGCGCTCCTCGCCGGACCCCAGCTGCGGGTCCTGCTGCTCGTCGTCGCGTGGTACCTCGCCCTCGCGCTGGTCGCGGTCGTGGTGCTGCTCCGCCGTCGCGGCGTGCTGACCCGCGAGGGGACCACCCCTGTCGGGGCCGCGTTCTCGCCCGTCCCCGGTGCGACGGCGGCGGTTCCTCCGACGCGCGCCGACGCGCCGCGCGCGGTCGGTCATCCGGACGCTCCGGCATCCATCGCGGCCGGGCCCGTTCCGATCGCCCCCGCTCCCGCTGCGCCGACGCCAGGAGCGGAGCCGATGGTTCCGGCGGATCCCGGGGCGATGCCGCTCGAATCGGCGGTCCCCTCGGCGGTCCCCGTGGTCGCCGGCGGCGTCGTGCTCGCCGTCATCGCGGGGACGATCGCGCTGCTCGGCGGGTGGGTCCTGTCGTTGGCCTCACCGCTGGCGTGGGGTGTCAGCACGGTCGTCGTGATGGGCGTCATCGCCATGGCGGCGGGGGTTCACCGCTCGGTCCGGGTGGCCTCCACCGCCGGCGTCGTCGCCTTCGTCTCGGCCAGCGCGTTGCTCCTCCCCTCCGCTCTGCGCGCGGGCGCCGAGGTATCGCTCGCGGGGGGAGCCCCCGCGGCATCCGCCGGTGTCGTGGCCGCCGGCTGCCTTCTGTTCCTGGTGTCGCCGCTCGCCCGTCGGGTGCGACTCGACGTGACCCAGCGTGCGGCCGGTGCGCTCACGGCGACCATCGGCGCGGGGCTCTCGATCGGGGTGGCGCTGCTCACGGCGCCGCCCGCCGCCGACGCCTGGATCGCGGGGGCGGGCCTCGTCGCCGCCGTCGCCACGATCGCCCTCGCGGGGGCGCCGAGCCTGGCCTCGTGGCGGATCGCGCGACCCGCGGCCGCGCTGACGGCACCGTTGTTCGCCGCCGCCACCACCGACACGGTGCTCCGCCTCGCCGGCGCGACCGCGTCCGCGAGGACGATCGCCGCCGCCGCCCTCGGCGTGGTCGTGGCGGGGGTCGCTCTGCGCGCCCTGCGATCGGAACCCGCCGTGCGGGCGCTCACCGATGCCGGTACGGCTGTGGTCCTCGTGCTGGCGGTCGCCGCCGCCCCGTCGGAGGGCCTGCGCTGGGTGCCGCTCCTCCTCGCCGCCGTCGCGGTGCTGTTGTGGGCCACCGATTCCGAGGGGCTCTTCTCCTCGAGCGGCGCGCGGCGTCACCTCGTCTGGCTCGCGCTCGCCGTCGGGGCTGCCGCCCTCTGGTCCCGCCTCTTGTGGCAGGGCACCGACACCGTCGAGTTCTTCACCCTCCCGGTCGGTGTCGCGCTGCTCTCCCTCGCGGCCGGTACCGAGCGCGCCCGTCGACGCCGTCCGGAGCGCTCGGCCGTGACGCCCGCGGTGATCGCGGCGGCGGGCACGGGTGTCGCCCTCCTCCCCACCGCCCTGGCCGACCCCGACGATCTCGTCCGTGCGGTGGTCGCAGGCGGGCTCGCCCTCGTCGTCCTCGTCGTAGGCGCGTGGGTCCGCCCCGCGCGCACGCCCGACGTGCTGCCCGTCGGCGTCGCCGCCGCGGGGGCATTGACGCTGGTGCTGTGCGCCGCGGTGCGCGTCACCCGCGCCGTCGACCTCGGCGCGGCAGAATCCCCGGCACCGGATGCCGTGCTGGTCGTCGCCGCGCTGGCCTTCGCCGTCGCGGCGGTCGGCCTCTCGCGGCGGGCGACGACGTGGGCCGCCCCGGCCTCGCGCGGTGTCGCGATCGCCGCCGTGGCCGTCCTCGCCCTCGGCGAGGCGGTACTCGTCGCGGCCGCGGTCGGTCCGGTCCTCCGCGTCGTGACGGCCATCGCGGTGCTCGGCGCCGCGGGCGTCGTGCTGCTGCACCGGCACCTCGGCATGGGCGACCCGACCGTCGCCGCGATGTCGGTCGGCGGTGCGGCCCTCGGCGGTGCGGCGCTCGTGGCGGCCGCCGCGACGGCCGGGGGCGTGCGCCCGATCGAGTGGGCGACCATTCCCCTCGCGCTCGTCGCCCTGGCGGCGGCACTGATGCGGTGGTCCCGCCCGCGCCCGGAGCCGCTGCCGATGCCCCTGCCCTTCGTCGTCACGGCGGCGGTCGGCCTCGCCGTGGGGCTGCTCCCCTCAGCGGTCCTCGCCGGCGACTCCCCCACTCGCGCGATCGGCGTCGCCCTAGCCGCCGCGATCGTGCTGGCAACCGCGCCGCGACTGCTGACCGGCCCACGGACGGTGCTTCTCGTGCCGTCCGTGGCGATCTCCGGCGTGGCCCTCGCCATCGCGACGGCGCTGCGCGCCGTACACGACGTCCGCGCCGCGTCGTTCGACCTCTGGCTCGTCGTGCTCGTGGTCGTGCTGATGGGCGCGGCCGTCCTGCTCGCGCGCCGACGCACGGGCGTTCCCGTGTGGACGCCGCCCGCTCTCGCCGTCTCCGCGCTCGCTCTGGCGACGGGTCTGTCGGCGGTGCGTTTGATCGCCGTTCCCGGTCAGGACGTCGTGCGGGTGGTCGTCACGCTCGCGGTCGTCTTCGCCGTCGGCGTGCTGTGGCGCGGTCCGCGTGCCGCCCTCGTGCGGTGGACGGCTCTCGGACTCGGCCTGACCCTTTCCATCGTGGCGGTCGCCGTCGGCGCCGCCGATCCGGTGGAGACCGCGACGCTTCCGCTCGCGGTTGCGTTGCTCGTACACGGCATCCGATCGCTGCGCTCGACGCCCGAGCTCGGCAGCTGGCCCGCGCTCGGTGCGGGTCTCGGCGTGCTCCTGGTCCCCTCGCTGCTGTTCGACTTCTCCGGCGACTCGGCGCTGTGGCGCGTCATCGGCCTCGGCGCGGCAGCCCTCGTCGCCCTGCTGTGGGGTGTGCGACGGCGTCTCCAGGCTCCGGTGGTGCTCGGTGGCGTGGTGCTGATCGTGCACGCCGTCGCGCAGCTGTGGCCCTGGATCACCGCGCTGTACGAGAGCGCTTCGGGGCTGTGGTGGCTGTGGCTGGGCATCGCGGGTGCGCTGCTCATCGTGGTCGCCGCGACCTACGAGCGTCGCATCCGGGAGGTGAAGGCGGTCGCCCTGGCGTTGCGCGCCCTGCGGTGAGACCCGGTGGAGAACGCCGCGCAGCTCGTGCCTCGACCCGAGCGCCGCGCCGTCGGCCCCGCGCCGTGGGCGCGGCGCCGTCGGCCCCGCGCCGTGAGCGCCGCGCCGTCAGTCCCGCGCCGTGGGCGGGGCGCCCGCCGTTCATGGTCCGTGGCTCTCGCCCGCCGAGGGCCTCGACGCCCGCCCCGCGCCCCGGCTTCGACGCCCGCCCGCCGGCCCCGGCCTGAACGCCCGCCCGCCGGCCCCGACCTCGACCGCCCGCCCGCCGGCCCCGCCGGCCCCGGCGCGAGGAGACGACGCGGCCTCGCGGCTAGTCCTTCTTCGCCTCTTTCGCCGCTGCCTTCGCGGCGCGCTTGTGCTCGCGCACCTTCGTCAGCGACTCGGGGCTGACGATGTCGGCGACCGAGCGGAACGATCCGTCCTCGCCGTAGGGCGCGGAGGCCTTGCGCCATCCCGCGCCGTCGAAGCCGCGCTGCTTGCCGAGCAGAGCGAGGAAGATCTTCGCCTTCTGCTCGCCGAACCCGGGCAGGGCCTTCAGGCGCTTCAGAACCGTCGCGCCGTCGGGGTCGTCACGGGTCCAGATGGCCGCGGCGTCGCCGTCCCAGTCCTGTTCGACCGCGGCACAGAGGGCCTGCACACGCTTCGCCATCGAACCCGGGTATCGATGCACGGCCGGCGACTGCGAGAAAGCCGCCGCGAAGGCCTCGGGGTCTTCGTGTGCGATGTTCGCGGCATCCATCGACCCGGTTCGCTCCCGGATCTTCAACGGTCCCGCGAAAGCCGTCTCCATCGCCACCTGCTGGTCGAGCAGCATGCCGATCAGCAGCGCGAGGGGGTTGGCCGAGAGCAGTTCGTCGGCGGCGGGATCATCGGTGATGCGCAGGCTCATAGGCCCATTCTCGCGCGACCGGCCGGCGCCCGGCCGTGCGGACCCCCGGTTCCCCCGGGCGCGGCACGACCCGCCTCACTCCGGAGCGGCGATCCACTTCCGCGCGAAGGGCACGGCATCCATCGACGCGAGGTCGAGCGTGATCTCGTTCAGCTGCGAGCGGAAGTCATCGACGTCGCCGGGAGGGAGGCGCTTCACGAGCGATCCGTCCACCCGCCGGATGACGACCTCGCTCACCGCCGGCGCGCCCCCGCCCGCGTCGAGCAGACCGAGCACCACGGTCGCCGCCCACCGCAGTCCGTTGCGGGCGCGGTCCTCGCCCGCGACGACGTAGACCTCGGATGCCGGTGTGCTCACGGCATCCATCCTGCCCGAGGACAGCAGGCGAAAGGGGGCTCAGCCCGCGTCGGCGATGTCGCGACGCGCGGCGGCGGACTCCGGGGAGCCCTCGACCTCGATGCCGAAGAGCGCCGAGAGGGCGTCGATGTACTCGTCGGCGCGGCCCGTCTCGGCCAGCTCGTGCGCACGCGTGGTGGGGGTGTGCAGCAGCACGCCCACGAGGTGCCGCAGCGCCTGCTCGGTCTGGCCGCCCTCGTCGCCGCGAGCGCGCACGCGGGCGACCTCGGCGTCGAGCACGCCGAAGACGTGCGCGCGCAGCGCGACGACCGCGGGGGTGATGTTCTTGCGCTCACCGACGGAGGCGAAGCGGCGGGCGGCGTCGCGCACGAGGTCGCGCGCGGCGTCGGTCGCCTGCAGCTCCTCGAGCGGGGCGTGCAGGCGGATGGTCTCGAGGTCGAGCAGGTCGACGCCCGGCACGGTCGCGACGTCGGGGTCGACGTTGCGCGGGAGGCCGAGGTCGATGACGAGACGGCGGCCCGCGTGGTCGACCGGGCACCCGGCGGCCGCGGTGGTCTCGGCGCCGGTGCGGCCGGCGGCGAAGGTCGCGGCGCTGACGACGTGGTGCTCGCTGGTCGTGCAGGTGATGACGAGGTCGGCGTGCGCGACGGCGGAGGGGAACGTCTCGGCCGAGACGGCGCGCAGACCGTGCTTGGCGGCGAACTTCGCGGCGCGACCCGAGGGCGAGTGCACCGAGATGTCTTCGGCGCCCTGATCGCGCAGGGCGGCGACCGTGGCGGCGGCGTACGCGCCGGTGCCGACCAGCAGCACGCGCTGGGTCGACCAGTCGGCGATGCGGCTGTCGGCGAGCTCAAGGCCCAGGCGCACGAGCGAGCGACCGGCGCGGCCGATGGCGGTGGAGTTCTTCACGCCGCGCTGCGCCTCGGACGCGCGCTGGAACAGCCGCTCGAGCTCGGCCGAGGTGGTGCCCAGCTGCCGCGACTCGGTGAGCGCGCGACGCACCTGGCCGGCGATCTCGCCCTCGCCCACGACGACGGACTCGAGGCCGGAGGCGACCGAGAAGAGATGCTCCGCGACGTCGTCGCCGCCGAGCACGGTGTAGGAGCCCTCGAGCTCGCTGGCGGGGACGCCGGTGGCGGCCTCGATGGCGCTCAGGGTGGCGTCGACGCCGAGGGCGACGGCCGCGGTGACGGGCTCGTCCATGTCGACGTAGGCCTCGAAGCGGTTGCACGTGGCGACGACGACCGCGCCCTGCACGAGCTCGGCGTGCTCGGCGATCAGGGGGGCGACGGGGGTGCGGGGTACGCTGAGGCGCTCGAGGAGCTCGAAGGACGCGGTCTTGTGACTCGCGCTGACGCACAGCAACACGCTCATATTCTACGCCCGGGCGCCTCGGGGTATTCCGAGCGGCCTCTCGACGTCAAGGCATCCCCCTCGCGCACAGGGGCTGAATGGGAGGATGGATGCCATGGCATCCGCATCCCCCGACGCTCCCCTCCTCCGCGCCCTCCGAGGCGACCGTCCCGAGCGGCAGCCGGTGTGGTTCATGCGGCAGGCGGGGCGCTCGCTGCCGGAGTACCGGGAGCTGCGCGTCGGCACGCGCATGCTCGACGCGTGCCTGACGCCCGATCTCGCGGCCGAGATCACGCTGCAGCCGATCCGTCGGCATGACGTGGATGCCGCCATCTTCTTCAGCGACATCGTGGTGCCCCTGCGCCTGGCCGGCGTCGACGTCGTGATCGAGCCCGGCCGCGGGCCGGTGTTCGCCGACCCCGTGCGCACCGCCGACGACGTCGCGCGGGTGACGGCGATCGATCCGGCCGACGTGGCCGCGGCGGCGGAGCCCGTGCGCGAGGCCGCCCGGCGCGTGACGGCCGAGCTCAGCGACAGCGTCCCCCTCATCGGCTTCGCCGGGGCGCCGTTCACGCTCGCCGCGTATCTGGTCGAGGGCGGCCCGTCGAAGGAGCACCTGCGCGCCCGCGGCATGATGCACGCCGACCCCGCCTCATGGCACCGTCTGGCCGGATGGCTGGCGAAGGTGTCGCGCGCCTTCCTCGACGCGCAGATCGAGGGCGGTGCGCAGGCCGTGCAGCTGTTCGACTCGTGGGCGGGGTCGCTGTCACCGGCGACGTTCCGCGAGTTCATCGCCCCGCACTCCACCGAGGCCCTGCAGGGCATCGAGGTCCCCCGCATCCACTTCGGCGTCGGAACCGGGGCGTTCCTCGACGACATGCGTCTGGGCGGACTCGCCGACGCGGTGGGTGTCGACTGGCGGATGCCGCTCGACGAGGCCGCCGCGCTCGTCGGCCCCGACGTGACCCTGCAGGGCAACATCGATCCGGCCCTTCTCGGAGCGCCCTGGCCCGTCCTCGCGGCGCACATCGACGACGTGCTCGCCCGCGGACGCGCGGCGCGCGCGCACATCCTCAACCTCGGCCACGGCGTGCCGCCCGACACCGACCCCGACGTGCTGACGCGCATCGTCGCCCACGCGCACGCAGCCTCGGTCGACGCCGCTCCCGCGCAGGGGGCCCCGGCCGACGGGGAGCGGGCGTGAGCGAGCCCCTCGATCGTCTCGTGCAGCACGCGCACGAGACGCGCGTGATCGTGATCGGCGGGGGCGTCTCCGGCCTGGTCGCCGCGCGCGAGTGCGCGAAGGTGGGCCTGCGGGTCACGGTTCTCGAGGCCTCCGACGAGCTCGGCGGCGTGGTGCGCTCCGCCGAGGTGGGCGGGATGACGCTCGACGTGGGAGCCGAGAGCTTCGCCACCCGCGGGGGTGTGGTCCGCGACCTGCTCGACGAACTCGGCCTCGGCGCCGACGTGGTCTCGCCGAATCCGGCGGGAGCCTGGGTCGCGGGCGTCCCCGGCGTGGGCGCCGCGCCCCTGCCGAAGGGCGGGGTGCTCGGCATCCCCGACAACCCCTTCGCCCCCGACGTGCGGCGCGTCATCGGCTGGTCGGGAGCCTGGCGGGCCTACGTCGATCGCGTGCGGCCTCCGCTCACGATCGGCCATGCCCTCAGCCTCGGAAAGCTCGTGCGCTCGCGCCTGGGCGCGCGGGTGCTCGACCGCCTCGTCGCCCCCGTCACGAGCGGGGTGTACTCCGCGCGGCCCGACGACATCGACGTCGACCTCGCCGCCCCCGGCCTCAACGCCGCCCTCACCCGCACCGGCTCGCTCACGGGTGCCGTCGCCGAGTTGCGCGCCCGCCGCCCTCCGTCCCGTCCGGCCGATGCCCCGGCATCCGACGTCCCGGTCACCGCCGGCGCCGCCAAGGCCCCGGCGCCGGGGGGAGCCGTGCAGGGGATCGTCGGGGGGATGGCGCGCCTGGTCGACGCGCTCGCGGCGGGCCTGCGCGACGCCGACGTCGAGGTGCGCACCGGCGTGCGAGCCGAGGGGCTCAGCCAGGTCGACGACGGCTGGGCGGTGTCGACGTCGGTCGACGACGAGCCGCTGCGCGCGCAGGCCGTGATCGTCGCCCTGCCCGAGGGGCCGGCCCGACAGCTGCTCGCGCCCGTCGTGCCGGGGCTCGAGGAGGGCGATCCGATCGCGCCCGTGGTCGAGGTCGTGACCCTCGTGCTCGACGCCCCCGTGCTCGACAGCGCGCCGCGGGGGACCGGCGTGCTCACCGTGCCCGGCAGTCACGTGGCCAAGGCCCTCACCCACTCGAGCGCCAAATGGGACTGGGTCCGGGATGCCGCCGACCCCGGCGTCCACGTCGTGCGCGTCTCGTTCGGCGCGCAGGGGGAGGAGCCCGCCACCGCTGCCCTCGACGACGATGGCGCGGCGAACCTCGCGCTCTCGGAAGCCGCCGCGATGCTCGGCGTCGAGCTGCCGGCATCCGTCCTCCGGGCCGCGCACCGCGTGCGCTACGTGCAGTCGCAGCCGGCCGCGACGATCGGCCGCGCCGCCGTCACGCAGGCGGCGCGCGGCGCGGTCCGCGCCGTCCCCGGGCTCGGCGCGACGGGCGCGTGGCTGTCGGGGACGGGACTCGCGCAGGTCATCCCCGACGCGCGCGACGAGGCCGATCGCGTCCGCAGCGTCGCGCTCTGGCGCAGCTGACCCGCGTCACCGTCGGCCATGCCGCGCCGCCTGTCAAGGCCGGATGCCGGACGCGGCATACATGACTACTGTGAGACTCGACCAGCACTCGATCGAGCGTGAGGAGACCCCATGAGGGGCAAAGCAGCACTCGTCGTCGGACTCGTGGCGGGCTACGTGCTCGGAGCACGCGCCGGCCGCCAGCGGTACGAGCAGATCAAGGAGCAGGCCGACAAGGTCTGGAGCCAGCCCGTCGTTCAGGGACAGGTCGAGAAGGTGAAGGCGCTCGGCGTCTCCGCCCTCAAGTCCGTCCCCGGTGTGGTGTGGAAGGGCGCCAAGTCCGTCACCAGCGCAGCGTCCGGTTCGGGCACGGTGCAGGAGCGCGCCGAGCGCGCCGGCCGTGCCGCCAAGCGCTCGGCGAGCGAGGTGGCCGATGTCGTCGAGGACGCCGTCGACGACGCCGAGCAGGCGGAGAAGTCGGCGACCACGCGCGCTCGCGCGGCCAAGAGCGGCTCCACCTCGTCCGGGAGCTGACCGCATGACCACTCCGCGCGGATTCCGCGACCGTTCCGACGACAGCCTGTTCGAGCTGCTCGGCGACATCCCCGAGCTGGTGCGCAACCTCGTCGTCGCCGAGATCAACGGGGCGAAGGCGTGGGCGCAGCGGACGGCGAAGGATGCCGGTATCGGCGCCGGCTGGTTCGTCGGCGCCCTCATCGTGCTGTTCTGGGCGATTCCGGTGTTCTTCGCCTTCGTCATCGCCGGGCTGTCGTCGTGGTGGCCGGTGTGGCTGTCGGCCCTCGTCGTCTTCGGCGTGATGGTCGTGATCACGGCGATCCTGGCGCTGCTCGGCTACCTGCGGTTCAAGAAGCTCTCGAACCGCGAGAACCCGGGCGAGGCCATCGCCGAAGACGTCCGCATCGTCAAGGAGGCCCGCGATGAGTATTGAGCGTCCCGTCCCCGTGCCCCGCACCGCGGTGCCGCTGGGCATCACCGATCCGGTGGAATCGGCCCGCGCCGAGCTCAAGGCCGCGCTCGCCGCCATCGAGGTCAAGGCCAACGTGCCGCGCCGTGCGAGCGACGCCGTCGACCGCACGATCCACGACGTCCGCGAGAAGGCTCAGCGCAACCCCGGTGCCGCCGCCGCGGCCGTGGCGGGCGTCGCCGCCCTCGTCGGCTTCGCCGTGTGGGGCATCGTGCGCGCCTACACGCGCTGAACATCACCGAAGCGGCCCGTCCCTCACCGGGGGCGGGTCGCTTCGGCATATCCGGCCGCCGCTCGGCGGAGGTGGCTGAGCGTGTCGAAGCCACCGGTGGGGCGTGGGCTCAGGGTCGCCCGCACGCCCGGCGCTCGGCGGAGGTGGCTGAGCTCGTCGAAGCCACCGGTGGCCTGCGGGGCCCGGACCCTTCGACGGGCTCAGGGTCCTCTGGCGCGCCTCGGCTCACGGCTCGTTCAGGAACAGGCCGCTCAGCAGGTCTTCGAAGTACTCCGGCGTCACCGCGATCGGACCCGCGTAGGCGTGGTCGAAGCCGGCGATTGCGTACAGCAGCAGCGCCACGAAGAGGGCCAGCAGGCTCGACATCAGCAGGTGCACGCGGAGGTTGCGCACCTCGATGAGGGCGATGAGGATGGCGTTCAGAACGGCGCCCACGCTCAGCACGATCCACAGGACGCTCGGCAGGGCCAGGTGGGTCAGGGCGATGCGGTCGCGGCGGTTCTCCACGAGCAGCTGGAATTGATCGAGCGACTGCTGCACGTACAGCGTCTCGGCCGCCGTCGTCGGCTGCACCTGGCCGATCGCCTGCTGCATGGCCGAGATGTTGGCATCCGTCTCGGCCGGGATCTCCAGTCGCCGCTGCATCGGCCAGTCGAGGTCGATCACGTTGCGGGTGTACTGCACGATCTGGTTCTGCAGCTCGTCGCCCTGCGGATCGGGCAGCAGAGCCGCGGTGCGGTAGAGGGATGCCAGCGACGACGACTCCTGCAGCACGACGCCGTCGACCTCGGTGAAGTTGCCGTAGGCGGCCGCGGCGATGAGGGCGAGGGTCACGCCGTAGAAGACGCCGTAGGCGCCGACCGCGTAGCTGAGGACCCGGTCCCATTCCTCGCCCTGCGGGGCGACGCGGAACACCCATTTGCGCAGGATGAGCAGGATCACGCACGATCCGCCCACGACCAGCACGATGAACAACGGCAGGCCCACGGACATGGGCAGGTCGTAGAGCCACATCGGGCACCCCTTCGGCGGGCGTCCCCCGACGCCGTCAGCGCACGATACCAACGGCCTCGGACGGGCGGGGGTGCTTCGTCGGCGAGTCAACGGGTTTGGCCCGCCGCCCGGGCGAGACGAGACTAGGAGCCATGTCCCACGACAGCTCCTCCTCCGTGTACACGCTGTGGGCGGTCTTCCGCCGCGACCCCGAGAACCCGGTGACCACCGCCGAGTCCACCGAGCTCGCCGACCTCGTCTCGCTGATCGAGGCCGACGGCGTCACCGTCCGCGGCTTCTACGACGTCAGCGGCCTGCGCGCCGACGCCGACCTGATGGTCTGGCTGCACGGCGAAGACCCGCAGGCGCTGCAGCGCGACCTGCGGCGCCTTCGTCGCACCGAGCTGCTGAAGAACCTGCTGCCCACGTGGAACGCGATGGGCGTGCACCGCGACGCGGAGTTCAACCGCTCGCACGTCCCCGGATTCCTCCGCGGCATCGAAGCGCAGCAGTGGCTGTGCCTGTACCCGTTCGTGCGCAGCTACGAGTGGTACCTGCTGCCCGAGGAGGAGCGTCGCGAGATGCTCATCGAGCACGGCAAGAAGGGCAGCGCCTACAAGGGTGTCATCGCCAACACCGTGGCATCCTTCGCCCTCGGCGACTACGAGTGGCTCCTGCCCATGGAGGCGGACGTGCTGACCGACCTCGTCGACATGATGCGCGACCTCCGCTACACCGAGGCCCGTCGTCATGTGCGCGAGGAAGTTCCGTTCTACACCGGTCGTCTCGTGACGCTCGACGAGATCCCCGAGATCCTCCAGTGAGCGCGCCTCTGCGGCTTGGAACGCGTCGCAGCACCCTCGCGATGGCGCAGTCGCAGATGGTCGCCGACGCCGTGGCCGCGGCATCCGGCCGGGCGGTCGAACTCGTGCCGATCGTGTCGGAGGGCGACGTCAACCGCGCCTCGCTGTCGCAACTCGGCGGGCGCGGCGTGTTCGCGAACGGGCTGCGCGAGGCGCTCGCCGCCGACCGCTGCGACTTCCTCGTCCACTCGCTGAAAGACCTGCCGACCGTGCAGCCAGAGGGCCTCGTCATCGCCGCGACGCCGCCGCGGGAGGACGCCCGCGACGTCGTCGTGACGCGCGACGGCACCCCCCTCGGCGCGCTCGCGCCGGGATCGCGGGTCGGAACGGGCTCGCCCCGCCGCATCGCGCAGGCGTTGCGGCACAACCCGCGGCTCGACATCCACGACATCCGCGGCAACGTCGACTCCCGCCTCGCGCGCGTGCGCGACGGAGAGCTGGATGCCGTGATCCTCGCCGCGGCGGGCATCTCGCGCCTCGGCGGCGACCTGGGTGGGCTGCAGGCCGAGGCGCTCGGGCTGGCGGAGTGGCCCACCGCGCCCGGCCAGGGCTCGCTCGCGATCGAGACCCGCAGCGACATCGACCCGGAGGTGCACGCCGCCCTCGCCGAGCTCGACGACGAGGACACCCGCGTCGCGATCACGGCGGAACGCGTGGTGCTGAACGCCCTCGACGCCGGGTGCAGCGCGCCGGTCGGCACACACGCGTCACTGGCCGGGGGCGACCTGCGGCTGCGCGCCGTGGTCTACGCCCTCGACGGCACGCAACGGATCGGTATCGACCGGACCGTGCGCCTCGCCCCGGGGTATGGTGGGGAAACGGGCAGTGGCAATGGAGCGGATGCTGCCGACGACGGGGGACCGATCGCGCGAGCGGCGCGAGCGGGCCGAGAAGCCGCGCGTCGGTTGCTCGAACGTGGGGCGGCCGACCTGGTACCACGAGAGTCGACCACATGAATGAAGGCCACTGGAACACGCCGAACCCCTCGACGGGCGGCGTGCCCAAACCTCTGTCCGGTCGTCGCGTGCTCGTGCCGCGCGGGGGTCCGTGGGGCGACGGCGTCGCCGCCAGCCTGCGCCAGCTCGGAGCCGTCCCGGTCATCGCGCCGTTGATCAACTTCGCGCCCACCAACGATCAGGCGACCCTCGACGAGGCGCTCGCCGACCTCGCGGCGGGCGCCTTCGACTGGCTCACGCTCACCAGCGCGACCACCGTCGACGTCCTCTACGCCTACAAGGCCGTCATCCCCGCCGAGACGAAGGTCGCCGTGGTCGGCGAGACCACCGCGGCGGCGATGCAGGCCGTCGGCTACCGCGTCGACCTCGTGCCCGAGCGCGACAACTCGGCCCAGGGCATGGCCGAGCAGATGATCGAGATCGAGACCGAGCCGCGCAAGGTCCTGACCCTGCGCAGCGAGATCGCCAAGCCGGTCCTCACGCGCCTGCTGATCGAGGCCGGGCACGACGTGCGCAGCGTCGTGGCGTACCGCACGGTCGGCGTGCCCGTGACCGAGAAGATCGCCGGCGACGTCCAGTCGGGCCGCATCAACGCCATCCTCGTCACCAGTGGTTCGGTGGCGGAACAGGTGGTCGAGCAGTTCCCCGAGATCCCGGCATCCACGGTGATCGCGGCGATCGGACCCCGCACGGCCAAAGACGCCAAGCGCGCCGGACTCAGCGTCGACGTCGTGGCCGAGCGGCAGACCGTGGACTCCCTCATCGAGGCGGTCGCCCGCTTCCCCCTCACCCCCGACGAATCGACCCCATGAGCTTCCCCGAGCACCGCCCGCGGCGTCTGCGCCGCACCCCCGCCGTCCGTCGTCTCGCCCGCGAGACGCATCTCGTGCCGTCGCAGCTCGTGCTGCCGATGTTCGTGCGCGAGGGCATCACCGAACCGAGCCCGATCGGGTCGATGCCCGGGATCGTGCAGCACTCGATGGACTCGCTCCGCCGCGCCGTCGCCGAGGCCGCCGAGCAGCGCATCGGGGGCGTCATGCTCTTCGGCGTTCCCGAGGTGCGCGACGCCGTGGGTTCCGGGGCCGACGACCCGAACGGCATCCTGAACCGCGCGACCGAGGCCGTCGTGGCCGAGGTCGGCGACGCGGTCGTCGTGCAGACCGATCTCTGCCTCGACGAGTTCACGGACCACGGTCACTGCGGCGTGCTCCGCTCCGACGGCGCGGTCGACAACGACGCGACCCTCGACCGCTACACGGCGATGGGTCTGGCGCAGGCCCGCGCGGGCTCGGCGATGCTGGGACTGTCGGGGATGATGGACGGCCAGGTGGGCGCGGTGCGCGAAGCGCTGGATGCCGAGGGCTTCACCGACACGCTGATCCTCGCGTACTCCGCGAAGTACGCCGGCGCGTTCTACGGTCCGTTCCGCGAGGCCGTCGACTCGCAGCTGAAGGGCGACCGTCGCTCGTACCAGCTCGACCCCGGCAACGGCCGTGAGGGCGTGCGCGAGGCGCTGCTCGACGTCGAAGAGGGTGCCGACGTCGTGATGGTCAAGCCCGCGCTGCCGTACCTCGACGTGCTCGCCGACGTGAAGGCGTCGGTCGACGTGCCGGTGTGGGCATACCAGGTCTCGGGCGAGTACGCGATGGTCGAGGCCGCCGCCGCCCACGGCTGGATCGACCGCCGCGGCGCGATCCTCGAGAGCCTCCTGGGCATCCGTCGCGCCGGCGCCGACGCGATCCTGACGTACTGGGCGGTCGAGGCCGCCCGCTGGCTCCGCGAAGAGCTGTAAGCCCCCGTCCGCCGACCGGCCGCTGAGAAGAGTCCGGGTCCGGCCTTTCCCGCGCGCCCGCCCGGAAGAATGGATGTCATGACCGACCTCAACGACCAGTGGTTCGCCCGCGCCAAGGACGTCATCCCCGGCGGCGTCAACTCGCCCGTGCGCGCATACGGCTCCGTCGGCGGGACGCCGCGGTTCGTGCAGTCGGCGTCGGGACCGCGGATCACGGATGCCGCGGGTCGCGAGTACGTCGACCTCGTCGCGTCGTGGGGCCCGGCGCTCCTCGGCCACGCGCATCCCGAGGTGGTCGGCGCGGTGCAGTCCGCGGCATCCCGGGGTCTGTCGTTCGGCGCGCCCACGGGTGCCGAGGTGGAGCTGGCCGACCTCGTCGCCCAGCGCGTCCAGGTCGGCGATCTGAAGCCGATCGAGAAGGTGCGCCTGGTCTCGACCGGCACCGAGGCGACGATGACGGCGATCCGCCTCGCCCGCGGAGTCACCGGACGCGACCTGCTGATCAAGTTCGCCGGGCACTACCACGGGCACTCCGACGGGCTCCTCGCCGCGGCGGGCTCGGGTGTCGCCACCCTCGCGCTCCCCGGATCGGCGGGCGTCCCCGCGCCGATCGCGGCGCAGACGCTCGTGCTGCCCTACAACGACCTCGACGCGGTGCGCGAAGTGTTCGCCGTGCACGGCGAGAACATCGCCGCGATCATCGTCGAGGCGGCCTCGGCGAACATGGGGGTCGTGCCACCGCTGCCCGGCTTCAACGCCGCGCTCGCCGACATCGCGCACAGCCACGGCGCCCTGCTGATCATGGACGAGGTGCTCACCGGATTCCGCGTGCACCCCGCCGGCTTCTGGGGCCTGCAGGCCTCGCAGGGCGAGCGCTACCTGCCCGACATCCTCACCTACGGCAAGGTCATCGGCGGCGGGATGCCGCTGGCCGCTCTCGCCGGCCGCGCCGAGGTCATGGACCACCTCGCCCCCCTCGGCCCGGTGTACCAGGCCGGAACCCTGTCGGGGAACCCGCTGTCGGTGGCCGCGGGCCTGGCGACGCTGCGTCTGGCGACGCCCGAGGTGTACGCGGCCGTCGACGCCGCGGCCACGCGGATCGCCGACGCGCTCGACGCCGCCCTGACCGCCGAGGGAGTGGTGCACACCGTGCCGCGCGCGGGCTCGTTGTTCGGCGTCGCCTTCTTGCCCGAGGTGCCGCGCGACTACGCCACCGCGCTCATGCAGCAGTCCTACCGCTACGCCCCGTTCTTCCACGCGATGCTGGACGCCGGTGTCTCGCTTCCCCCGAGCGTGTTCGAAGCGTGGTTCCTCACCGCCGCCCACGACGACGTCGCCCTCGAGCGCGTGCTCGAGGCGCTGCCGGTCGCGGCGAAGGCCGCGGCGGAAGCGCTGGATCCGACGCTGCTTGCGCAATAGTCGACGCCGGCGCTGACACCGTCGAGACCGCTTGATACGGTCGAACGGGGGGTGGGGGATGACCGCATCGAGTTTCTGGCTGGCGCCCGAGGCGTTGGAGCACCAGGCCATACCGTTCGACGACTACGCCGCGCAGGCGCAGAGCGCGAAGCAGTACCTCGCGGCGCATCCCTTCGATGACACGGGGGATCACCCGGCCTATCGGTTCGCCGCCGAGCGCGCGCGGGAGCTGCGTTCGTCGCTCATCGACTGGTTCGACCATCTCGCGAGCGTCCTGACGGGCGTGGCGGTCGAGCTGCGGTCGGTGGCGGACGAAGGACGCTCGATCGATGCGGAGGAAGCCGCCCGCATCGATGCGTCGGATCCGTCCGTGTACAACGGGAACTCGTCGTCGGCGAGCGAAGTCGTCTCGGACTCGGCGGGCGGGCGCAGCACCGACCTCATGCCCGTCTGGGGGCCGCCCGCGGGCGGCGCGGCACGATTCTGCGACTTCGGACCGGCCTACGACCACCTCAACGACCTGACGCTGAACCTCGTGCCCGGAGACCTCCTGAGTCCCGTCGAGTGGATCGACACGATCCTCGGCTGGCTGGGTGCCACGCCGCTCCCCGAGACGGTGATGCGCGACTTCGGAGGGCGCTGGGGTGACCTGCGGGCCTTCGCCGACACGTTGACGGGGCTCAGCCAGCTCATCGACGACATGCGCGGGCACTTGGGCAGTGCGGCATCCTTCATCAAGGTCGCGTGGCAGGGCTACGCCGCCAGTAGCGCGCAGGACTACTTCGACCGGCTCTCCGCGGTGCTCGGCAACGCCGTGCAGGAATTCCAGGATGCGGGCGACGCCTTCGCGTCGTACGCCGACGGGGTCGAGGGGACGGCGGAGGCCGTCAGCAGCGCGCTCTACGGTCTGCTGGACTCGATCCTCATCGCCGCGGTCGCCGCCGGATTGGGAACGGCGACGATCGAGACGGTCGTGGGCGGGATCCTGGGATGGGGGGCCGCGGGAGTGGCGCTGCTCAACGCGGGCCGCCTCGTGGCCGAAGTCAACGACCAGTTGCAGTTCCTCAACGACCTCGGCAACATCCTGGGGTCCATCAGCAACCTCTCCTCCGACCTCTCGGACTTCTCGTCGGAGCTCCCCGTCCCCGCCATGGAGGTCACGAATTGAGCGACGACGCGCGCCGGCCCACCCCCGCCGAGGTGAGCGAAGCCTTCCGAGCGGATCGGGCGGCTTCCTCCAGCGGTCTCGATTTCGCGACCGTTCCGGGGACCGCGCCCGTTCTCGGCATGCTGCGCACGGAGATGCAGCGCCGCTTGCGCGAGGAGCATCCCGACAGCGACGTCGCCCGTGCCCTGCGCGCCGTGCTCGACGGATCCGCTGAACCGCGGTCGCTGCTCGAGATGCCCGCCTTCGCGCCACCCTCGGCTTTGAGAGATCCCGCCGTGACAGAATCGGTGCGCGCCGCGATGCGCGGCGGGGAGCGTGATGATGCATCTTGACGAAGACTCGGCGGTGGGTTCGATCGCGATCGTCCGCGAGGCGATCGATCGGATCGACGAGCACCTGACGACGCTCGAGAACGAAGCGGCGCGTCTGCAGGCCTCGTGGGACGGCGACGCGCGCGACGCCTTCGCCACGGCGATGCGCGAATGGGACGAATCCGTCCGCGTGCTGCGCGCCGCCGCCGCGACGGCCGGGGAACGGGCGCACGGCGCCGTTCGGCGCTTCGGGGACTTCGATCGGCGTCGAGCCGGAGCGTGGGCGTGATGCGGCGTCGTCTTCTCGCCGCCGCGGTCGTCGCGGTGGGGTTCGCTCTGGCCGGCTGCGCGCCGGCCGCCTCGCCCTCGACCATCACCGTCACCTGGACCGGACCCGACGGCGAACAGACGGTCACGATGACCCCCGATGTGGTCGAGTGCGACGACACCGGCGCGCGCGGGACGGCGGTGCAGGTGACGCCGCAGGGCACCTTCTCGTTCCGCACGAACGTCGACGAGGGGGCGCGCGGGTCGGTCGGTGTCGGCGCGGACGGCGTGTTGGTCTCTTTCGAGTCCGACGACATCGACCTCACCGTCGGCGGTGAGAACGTGTCGGTGGCCTCCAGCGACGGCGAGGCCGCGGTCGTGGAGGGGTGGAAACCCGAGGACGGCATCGTCGAGTCCCCGGACGACGCGACACGCTATCCCGCGACGGTGACCGCGAGTCTGCGCTGCGAGTGACGCGCGGCTCCGCCTGACGCCACCCCTCGGCACGCGGTCTCGGCGCGGGACAGCGAGGTGGAAGACTGGATCGATGCGTCCTCCTCAACCCCGTGTCGTCGTGCTCGCCGGTGGAGTCGGGGGGTCGAAGTTCACGCTCGGCGTGCGCGCTGCCCTGCACCGGCTCGGCGCCCCCGAGGCCACCGTCGTGGTCAACACCGGTGACGACCTCTGGCTCTCCGGTGTGCGACTCCAACCCGATGTCGACTCGATCACCTACGCCCTCGCCGGGGTCAACGACACCGTGCGCGGCTGGGGTCGCGCGGGCGACACCGAGCGCGTCAACGAGGAACTGCAGGCGTGGGGCGCCGGCTGGCCCTGGTTCACCCTCGGCGATCTCGACCTCGGGACCCACCTCGCGCGCACCGGCTGGCTGCGCGAGGGCCTCACCCCGACCCAGGTGCTCGGTCGGATGGCGCAGCGCTGGGCGCTCGGCATCCGGATGCTGCCCATGACCGACAGCGAGGTCGACACGCACGTGCTGCTCGAAGACGGGCGTCGCCTGCACTTCCAGGAGTGGTGGACGCGCCATCGCGCCCAGCTGACCCCCCGTGCGTTCGAGAACCCCGGGATCACGGATGCCGTGCCCGCGCCGGGAGTGACGGATGCCATCGCGGCGGCCGACGTGGTGCTGCTGGCGCCGTCGAACCCGGTCGTGTCGATCGGTCCGATCCTCGCCGTCCCCGGCATCCGGGAGGCCCTGCGCGCCACCTCGGCGCGGGTCGTCGGGGTCTCGCCCATCATCGGCGGCCGCGTCGTGCGTGGGATGGCCGACGTGTGCCTGACGGCGATCGGCGTCGAGACCTCGGCCGCGGCCGTCGCGCGGCACTACGGCGCGCGGTCGGCGGAGGGGGTGCTGGACGCGTGGGTGCTCGCCGAGGAGGACGCAGCGTCGGCGGCCCAGGTCGAGGCGGCGGGGATCCACGCGGTCGTGCGGCCGCTGTGGATGAGCGACGACGACGCGTCGGCGGCGATCGCCGAGGCGGCGCTGGGGGCCTGAGCCGCCCGGTCGCGCCCCGTGGTGAGCGCGGAAGAGGAGATGCGCGGCGTATCCGCGGGTGAGTGGCGGCGGCCGCGGCGCAGGGCCGCGGGGGCCCTGCGGGGACGGGTCGGGCCGCGGCGGGCCGTGCGCCCGGGCTGAGGCTGCGCCGGGGTCGGGCCGTGCCCGCCTCAGGCCGCGGCGGATGCCAGGACGGCCGCGGTCCGCGGACCCACGCCGAGGGCGACGGCCTGCGCGAGTTGCACGGCCGTGTCGACGTCGCGGCGCAGCGTCGAATCGCGGGGGACCGCGAGGTCGGCGCACCCGAGCAGACGGTGGCGCGCGGCGGAGTCGGCGCCGAACGCCGACACCCACACCGCGTTCGGTCGGGCGGTGACGAGCGTGGAGCCGGTGCCCTCGGCATCCGGGACCAGACCCCGCTCCACGCGGCCGGCGAGCTCGAGGGCGGCGTCGAGGTCGTGCGGGGTGAGCGCGGGCACATCGCCGAGGAGGGCGGCGCGCGCAGTGCCCCGTCCGGCTTCCTCGGCGCCGAGCGCGACCGCGGCATCGAGACCGCGCACGTCTCCCTCGGCGACGACATCGACGGCGGGCCACTGCGCGACGAGGGCCGCGAGCTCGACGTCGTCGGTGACGACGACCACTCGCGAGACGCGCGGGGTCGCCGCGGCGGCCGCGATCGTGTCGAGCGCGAGGGCGCGGGCGAGCGCCTCGCGATCGGAGACGCCCGTCAGGCGCGATTTGCCGATCGCGGCCGGCTTGACCGGCACCACGATCGTCCAGCCGTCACGGATCTCAGAAGTGCTCATCGCATCCATTGTGCGTCGAACCCCGGACATCCGCGGGTGGGGGTAGCGCGGCCCCGCTGTTCCGTGCAGCCGGTCGCAGGACCCGGCGCCACCGAGATGACCCCCGTCTTGCGAGATGACGCGCATTCCGCGCGAATCGCGTGTCATGTCGGCGAACGCGGGTGATCTCGTCGCCGTGCCCCTGCCCGGCGCACCGGCGCCCCGGGCCTCAGCCGAAGCGCTTGCGCAGCCGGGGCAGGATCTCCTCGCCGTACATGCGCAGGAACTCCTTCTGGTCGTGCCCGGGGTCGTGGAACACGAGGTGGCGGAAGCCGAGGTCGACGTAGCGCGCGATGCGCTCGACGTGCTCGTCGGGGTCGGTGGAGACGATGAACCGGGATGCCACGCGCTCGATCGGCAACTCGTTCGCGAGGCGCTGCATCTCGAGGGGGTCGTGCACGCTCATCTTCTCGTCGGCGGTGAGGGCGAGCGGGGCCCAGAAGCGCGTCTTCTCGAGCGCGGTGTCGTGGTCGGGGTGGTACGAGACCTTGACCTCCATGAGCGTGTCGACGTCGTCGCGGGTGCGGCCGGCCTTGGCGAGGCCGTCGTCGAGCGCGGGGAGCAACTTCTCGGTGTACAGCTCGGGGTCCTTGCCGCTGGTGGTGATGTAGCCCTCCGCGATGCGGCCGGCCAGGCGGGTGGCGGCGGGACCCGAGGCGCCGATGTAGATCGGCACCTTCTGCGCGGGGCGGTCGTAGATGGTGGCATCCTTCACCGAGTAGTAGGTGCCCTCGTAGGTGACCCGCTCGCCGGCCCAGAGCTCGTTGATGATCGTGATGGCCTCTTTGAGGCGCTGGAAGCGCTCGGGTGCCTCGGGCCACTCGAGACCCAGGGTGACCTCGTTCAGCGCCTCGCCGGTGCCCACCCCCAGGACCACGCGACCCGGGTACATGACCCCGAGGGTGGCGAACACCTGGGCGATGACGCCGGGGTGGTAGCGGAACGTCGGGGTGAGCACGCTCGTGCCGATGATCACGCGCTCCGTGCGGGCACCGAGGGCGCCGAGCCACGGGAGGGCGTTCGGGGCGTGGCCGCCGTCGTGCATCCAGGGCTGCAGATGATCGGAGAGGAAGACGGAGTCGAAGCCCATCTTCTCCGCGAGCACCCCGAACTCGAGCAGCTCGTTGGGGCCGAACTGCTCGCTCGAGGCCTTGTAACCGAAACGCAGGGGGATGGTCATCGCTGTCTCCTCTAGATGTCGACGCTGGGAAGGGTCGCCCGCACGGGCGCGACGAACTCGGAACCGTCGGTGCCGGCCAGTCTTTCGTGGAACGCCTGCACCGTGCCCGGCCACAGCAGCGTCAGGCGGCCCGAGCGGTGGTCGACGTACCAGTTCCGGCATCCGCCGGTGAGCCAGGGGGTGGATGCCGCGGCCTCGGCGATCTCGGCGGTGTACGCCGCCTCGGCATCCGGGCGCACTCGCAGCACGCGATCGGTGCGACGGTCGCGCTCGCACAGAGCGCGCACCACGTAGGCGGCCTGCTCCTCGGCCATGAGCACCGCGGAGTTGTGGCCGAGGCTCGCGTTGGGGCCGTTCAGGACGAACAGGTTGGGGAAGCCCGCGACCACCGTGGAGCCGAACGAGGTCATGCCGTCGGACCAGTGCGCCGCGAGCGTGCCCTCCTCGCCGTGCACGAGATCGGCGTAGGGCTGCTGGGCCGAGGCGAAGCCGGTCGCCAGCACGAGCACGTCGGCGTCGTGGCGCGTCCCGCTCGCGGCGGTCAGCGCCGAGCCCTCGACCGACACCAGCGCCGTGGGCTCGAGGGTCACGGCATCCGAGGCGACGGCGGGGTAGAACGCGTCGGACAGCAGGACGCGCTTGCATCCGAAGGCGTAGTCGGGCGTGAGAGCCTCGCGCAGCGCGGGGTCGGCGACCTGCGCGTGCAGGTGCGCGAGAGCGACCTCCCGAGCGGCGGCGGATGCCACGGCGTCGCCCGAGCGGGAGGCGAAGCGCCGCTCGCCCTCGGCGTAGAGCTCCGCCCGCAGGCGCGCGAGGTCGCCGGGGTGTGCGGCGAGACGCTCGCGCTCGGCGAGCGGGATCTCGTCGCCGCCGCGCGGCACGATCCACGCCGGGGTGCGCTGGAAGAGCGTGACGTGGGCGGCGCGGCGGGCGAGTTCGGGGACGAGCTGCACGGCGCTCGCGCCGGTGCCGACGACGGCGACCGGTTTTCCGCTGAGATCGACGTCGTGGTCCCACCGGGCCGAGTGGAACAGGGGACCGTCGAACGACTCGAGTCCGTCGATCGCGGGGACGTGCGGCTCGGTCAGGCGTCCGCAGGCGAGAACCAGGGAGCGGGCGACGACGGGCTCGGCCCCGGTGTCGATCCGCCAGACCGCGTCGGCGGCATCCCACCGCGCCCCGAGGAGGGGGGTGCGCAGGCGCAGGCGATCGCCGAGGTTCTCGCGCTCGGCGACCTCGCGCAGGTACCGCTGGATCTCACCGCCCGCCGCGAACATGCGGGTCCATCCCGGGTTCGGGTGCGCGGCGAGGCTGTAGAGATGGGCCGGAACGTCGCACGCGACACCGGGGTAGGTGTTGTCGCGCCAGGTGCCGCCCACGTCGGACGCGCGTTCGAGCAGCACGATGTCGTCGCGACCGGCCCGCCGCAGAGCGCCGGCCATGGCGAGGCCGGCGAAGCCCGCGCCGACGATCGCGACGTCGACGACTCTCACGCGGGGGCTCCGTCGGGTGCGGGGGTCTCGTCGGGCGTCCGGCTCGCGTCGGCGGGGACGGGGAAGCGCGTGCCGCCGCTGGTCACGACGTACGGCGCCGAGGCATCGGTCACGCGGTAGTCGGTCGTGCGCAGCCGGAACGGCCGCATGAGGCTCCGCGCGAGGCGCTCGGCGGCGGGGACGGGCAGTTCGAGGCCCTGCTCGATCCCGGTGTCGGGCAGCACCCGCCCGTCGTAGAGCGTGCCGCCGAGGTCGTCGCCGCCGGAACGCAGCAGCACGGCAGCGGTGTCGCGGCCGACGCGGGTCCACGGGATCTGCACGTGCGCGATGCTGCCCGAGAGCAGCAGCCGCGACACCGCGACCATCGCCCGGTGCTCGTCGACGGGCGCGCGCCCCGCCACCAGCGGCACGTCGCCGCCGGGCAGGGGGATCGGGACGAATTCCGCGAAGCCGCGCGTGCGGTCCTGGATCTCGCGCAGGCGCCGCAGGTGGGCGATGCGCTCCTCAGCCGTCTCGGCGTGCCCGTAGAAGAGCACCGAGGTCGACCGGAAACCGCTGAGGTGCGCGGCGGTGATGGTCTCGATCCACGCGTCGATCTCGAGATCGCCCGGGGCGACGAGCCCGCGCACGCGCTCGCTGAGCACCTTCACGCCCGTCCCCGGCACGGTGTCGACCCCCGCGGCGTGCATCGCGGCGAGGGCGCCGCCGATGCCGAGGCCGCCTCGGTCGGCGAGGTCGCGCACGTCGAGGGGCCGGTAGGCGTGCACGTGGATGCCGGGGGCGGCGCCCTTCACGGCCCGCACGAGGTCGAGGTACCCGGCGGGGTCTTCGTCGCCGGGCAGTGCGCCCTGGATGCAGATCTCGGTCGCGCCGAGGTCGACGGCATCCACCGCGATGGCCGCGGCGTCGTCGAGGCCGAACTCGCCCGGTGCCGCGCGGCCGCCGCGGCGCAGTCCCGACGAGGTGAGGTTGCGGTTCTGCACGAGCGTGATCGGTTCGCCGACGGTGTAACGGCGGGCGTCGTCGGCGACCGCTGTCAGATCGTCGAGCTCACCGCCCGTGGCGTGCAGCAGGCGGGTCCAGTCGGCGTCGTCGAGCGCGAGAGGGGCGGATGCCGCCCGCTCGGCGAGGCGGCGCACGCCGGGGTCGGGAGAGACGGCGCCGGTGCGGGGCGTGGGCACGGGGCGGGCGGAGGAGCCCATGGGGGCCGTGGGGGTCACGTCGGCGGCGAGGCCCTCGGCATCCGCCAGGGCCCGGACGGGCGCACGCAGGGCGGGGTCGATCCAGGTCTCGGCATCCCGCACGAACTCGGGATGCGCGGTCAGACGCTCGCGCAGCGTGTAGCCGTGGGTCGCGGTGGAGGCGGCCAGGTCGTCGATGTGGGGCCAGGGCCGTTCGGGGTTCACGTGATCGGCGGTGAGCGGTGAGACTCCGCCCCAGTCGTCGATGCCGGCGGCGACGAGCAGCCCGAGCTCGCGCGGATCGGAGAGGTTGGGTGGCACCTGCACGCGCATGTCGGGCCCGAGCACGAGCCGCGCGACCGCGACCGCCGCGAGGTACTCCCGCATGTCGGCGTCGGGGGCGCCCTGCATGGCGGTGCGGGGCTTCGCGCGGAAGTTCTGCACGATCACCTCCTGCACGTGGCCGTGGCGGTCGGCGCTCTCGCGGAGGGCGACCAGCGACTCCGCGCGATCGCGGACGGTCTCGCCGATGCCGACGAGGATGCCGGTGGTGAACGGGATGCCGGCGGCCCCGGCATCGTCGATGACCTTCAGTCGCAGGTCCGGGTCTTTGTCGGGCGAGCCGAAGTGCACCTGCCCGGGCTCCTCGAACAGGCGCCGGGAGGTGGTCTCGAGCATCATGCCCATCGACGGGGAGACCGGTCGCAGCGCGGCCAGCTCGTCAGGGTGCATGACTCCCGGGTTGGCGTGCACGAGCATCCCGGTCTCGGTGGTGATGAGGCGGGCGATGTGCACGACGTAGTCGATGGTCGAGGCGAAGCCGTGCTCGTCGAGCCACGCCCGGGCCTCGGGCCAGCGCTCCTCGGGGCGGTCGCCCAGGGTGAGCAGCGCCTCTTTGCATCCGAGGGCCTGGCCTTGCCGCACGACCGTGAGCACCTGCTCGGGCGTCATGTACGCGGGCTTGCGCAGCAGCGCGAGCTGGCCGGGGGTGTCGACGAAGATGCAGTAATGGCACCGATCGCGACAGAGCGTCGTGAGCGGCACGAACACCTTGCGCGAATACGTGATGACGCCCGCTCGGCCGGCCCGGTCGAGACCCTCGTCGCGCAGGGCCGCGGCCACCGGGAGAAGGACGTCCAGATCGGCCCCGAGGAGGGTCTCCGTCTCGTCGACGTCGGGCCGGTGACCGGCGCGCACGCGCGCGAGCAGGTCGTCGATCGAGGTGCCTCGGGCCGGTGCGACTCGCGGCGCAGCGCTGCCCGTGCTCATCGCTCCAGGCTATCCCCCCGCTCCGACATCGGGGCCGAGGGGGAGGGGGACCGCGGCCGGTTGCGCGCGTGGCGTCCCGGCATCCGTTCCAGCGATCGTTGCCGTCCTGTGAGGTGCCCGGCGGATCGACGTGCGGCGACGCTGGCAGGATGGAGGGCATGGTGACCCTGCTGCTCGATTCGACGCAGCTCGAGGTCGTGCTCTCGCCGACCGAGCGGGCTCTGTCGTTCCGCAAGTCCAACATCGTCGTCCCCCGGGAGCACATCGACCGGGTGCAGCTGACCGACGACGCATGGACCTGGATCCGCGGGGTGCCCAACCCCGGGATCAACCTCCCCGTCGCCGTCGGGGCCGGCACGTGGAAGTCCGCCGGCGGCAACGACTTCGTCATCATCCGGGGGCGCAAGCCCAGCGTGGTCGTCGACCTCGTCGGTCACGACGAGTTCGAGCGCCTGGTGCTCACCACCAAGCACGGGGTGGCGCTGGTGAAGGCGCTGCGCCTCGACGTGGCATCCGAGCCCGAGGACGTCGCCGACATCGTCGCCTGAGCATCCCCCGCGCTCCCGCGCACATGCGCGCCGAGTGTCCAGAACACCCGGACGAGATGTCGTTCCGTCCGGGTTTCCTGGACGCTCGACCGGTGGGACCGCCGCGATCGGTGCGATCGGTGCTGCGCGAAGCGCTGGATCAGCCCGCGAACTGCGCCACGGTGTCCCACGCGAGCTTGACGATCAGGATCGACAACGTCACCAGGAACACGATGCGCACGAAGCCGCTGCCACGACGCGTGGCCATATGTGCGCCGATGAAACCCCCGGTGATGTTCATCACGGCCATGGCGAGGCCCAGCGCGAGGATGATCTCGCCGTGCACGCCGTACACCGCGAGGGCCGCGAGATTCGTCGTGAGGTTCGCGATCTTGGCGTTCACGCTGGCCTGCAGGAAGCCGTAGCCGAGCACGCCCACGATGAGGATGACGAAGAACGAGCCCGTGCCCGGACCCAGGATGCCGTCGTAGAACCCGACCAGCAGACCGATCGCCCCTGCCCGCCAGGCGACGGCCGCCCGGGAGTCGTGGCGCGGGGCGTGCTCGAGACCCATCTTCGGCTTGAACAACGTGTACAGCGCGACGGCCACCACGGCCACGAGCACGATCGGTGTGAGCACCTCGCGCGGGACGAAACGCGACAGCGCCGCACCGACCGTCGAACCGGCGTACGCCCCCGCCACCAGCGGCACGAGGAGCACGAGCTGCACCCGGATGCGGCGGAGGTAGACCCAGCTGGCCGAGAGCGTCCCGAAGAACGACGACAGCTTGTTCGTTCCCAGGATGAAGGGTGTCGCGACGTCCTTCGGCACGCCGATGACGAGAGCGGGAAGCTGGATCAGGCCGCCGCCGCCGACCACCGCGTCGACCCACCCGGCGACCCCCGCCGCCACGAGCAGCAGGACGAGAGCGGCCACCGAGACGGGGAGCCACTCGGCGATCACCGGTCCATCGAGCACGGTTGATTCTCGCCGCTGCGGGCTGGGCCGACAAAAAGCGCAGCTCGGAACGGGTCAGTCGATGTCGCGGCGCCAGGTGGTGAACAGGCCGATCACGAGCAGCACCACGGCGTAGCCGAGCAGCACGAGGCCGCCCATCCACCACTCGAGGGCGTCTGCACCCGCCGTGCCCATCGCGCCGAAGATGGTCTGCCCCACGAGCGCGTCGCTCGCGGCGCTGGGGAACCACTTCACGACCTCGCCGAAGCCGTCGACCACTCCGCCCAGGGTACGGATGATCGGTTCGACGAACAGTGTCACCGCGAGCACGATGACGATCGCGGCGACCTGGTTGCGCACGACCGTGCCGACGCCGATGCCGACCACGGCCCACAGTGCGAACGCCAGCAGCATGCGGCCGAGGAGCACCCACGTGTCGGAGGAGGCCAGTTCCGCGTCGATCCCGAAGATGCTCAGCACGCCCGCGCCCGCCGCGATCGCGGCGAGGGAGCCCAGGATGCCGTAGAGCAGGCCGACCAGGATGCCGACGACGAACTTGCCGCCGAGCACGACGCCGCGGCGCGGCGTCGAGAGGAACGTGGGGGTCAGCGTCTTGTGGCGGAACTCGGTGGTCACCATGAGGGTGCCGATGAGCAGGGGGAAGACGTATCCGACCGCGGATGCCGTGCTGTAGACGAGCGCGGGGACGCCGTCGGCCGACATCGCGGGACCCGTGCCGCCGGAGAGGCGCCCCGAGGCCACGCCGCCGAAGACGAAGGCGAGCAGGCCCGCGGTGAAGGCGACGTAGACCATGAGCACGATGCCCAGCACCCACCAGCCGGCGGTGGTGAACTGCTTGGTGTACTCGGAGCGCGTGGCGGCGAGGAGCGTCATCGCGACACCTCCTGCTCGTGACGGACGAGGTGGTCGTCGTCGGGCGTCTCGCCGCCGTGCGCGACTCCCACCGGAACGATGTCGATCACCCCGGTGGAGGCGACGGCGTACGAGGGGCGGGGGACGTCCTCAGCCTCGGCGCGGGCGGGAGCGGCCGCGACGGGGGCGATGACCGCGACCAGCGCCGTCGACGGGCGGGGCTCGTCGGCGACGCGGTCCTCGGTGGAAGGCGGGGCGTGCGCGGGCGCCGGCGCGGCCGCGGGGGCGTCCGCCGGTGTCGGGACGTCCGCGGTCGCGGCGACCGGCTCGGGCGCTGCCCCGTCACCGGCCGTCGCGGAGGTGGCATCCGTGGTCGGGATCGACGTTCCCCCGGCGCTCGCGTGCACGCGCGCGCCGCTCACGAGTTCGAGGAAGATGTCCTCCAGGCTCGCGCCCTTGCTCTGCAGGTTCGACAGCGTGATGCCCGCAGCGGCGGCCAGACCGCCGATCTCCACCGGTTCGTGATGGCGGATCGTGAAGCCGTTGCGCAGCAGCTGGTAGTCGATTCCCCGCTCGTCGAGCAGCCGCGACAGCGCGGCGCGATCGGGCGAGTCGACCACCGTGGCGTACTCGTCGGGGTCGGCGAGGTCTTCGATACCGCCCTGGAACACGAGGCGGCCGCGCGAGATGATCAGCAGCGCGTCGACGGTCTGCTGCACCTCGGCGAGCAGGTGCGAGGAGATGAGCACCGTGCGTCCCTCTTCGGCGAGGTGGCGCAGCAGGGAGCGCATCCAGCGGATGCCCTCGGGGTCGAGACCGTTCGACGGCTCGTCGAGCACCAGCACGCCGGGGTCGCCCAGCAGTGCCGTCGCCAGCCCCAGACGCTGGCGCATCCCGAGTGAGAAGCCGCCGACGCGGCGCCCGGCCACGTCGGCGAGACCGACGAGTGCCAGCACGTCGTCGATGCGGGTGGTGGGCAGGTTCGCGGCGCGGGCGTAGACCTTGAGGTGGTTCGCGGCCGATCGGCCGGGGTGGAAGCTCGACGCCTCGAGAGCCGCGCCCACCGTCTGAAGGGGGGAATCGAGGTCGGCGAACGCCTTGCCGCCGATCGTGGCGGTCCCCGACGTCGGGCGCACGAGCCCGAGCAGCATGCGCAGCGAGGTGGTCTTGCCGGCGCCGTTCGGCCCGAGGAACCCGGTGACCTGACCCGGCTCGATCCGGGCGGAGAGATCATCGACCGCCGAGACCGCTCCGAAGCGTTTGGTGAGGCCGGCGAGCTCCAGCACCTGTCCGTCGGGCATTCGGCACCTCTCGTTCGGTGGGCGTTCCGTCCATCTTCCCCGATCCGGGGCCGAAAACCCATCTGGCGGCGTGTGTAACGTGGCACCGTGCACGCACAACGATCCGCAGACGACAGCGTCCTCGTGGGGGGTCGTCGCGGCCTCGGCCACCTGACCCTCAACAAGCCCCGCGCGATCAACGCCCTCGACCTGGAGATGATCCGTGCGCTGAACGTCACGCTCGACCGCTGGGAGCGCGACACCGACGTCGATGTCATCCTGCTCGACGGCGCCGGCGACCGGGGCTTCTGCGCGGGTGGTGACGTGCGCGCGCTGCACGAGATGGTCACCGCCGGACGCGTCGACGAGGTGCACGCCTTCTTCCGCGAGGAGTACGCCCTCGACCACCGCATCGCCACGTCGCGCAAGCCCGTGATCGCGATCGCCGACGGCGTCTGCATGGGCGGCGGCATCGGACTGGCCGGTCACGCCGCCATCCGCATCGTCACCGAGCGCTCCCGCCTGGCCATGCCCGAGACGCGCATCGGCTTCACCCCCGACGTGGGCGGTTCGTGGCTGCTCGCCCGTGCCCCCGGCCGCCTCGGCGAGTACCTGGCCCTGACCGGCGGAACGATGGATGCCGCCGACGCGCTGTACGCGGGATTCGCCGACCACATGGTGCCCACCGCCCACCTCGAGGCGCTCTACGAGGCGCTGGAGAACCGGGCCGACCCCTCGAGTCCGACGGAGCTCGTGCTGCTGTTCGACGAGAGCCCGGAGCCGTCACGCCTGATCGCGGCGCGGGAGTGGATCGACGACGCCTTCGCCGCCGCCGACGTGCCGGCGATCATCGACCGCCTGCGGGCACGGCCCGAGCCCGAGGCGCGCGAGACCGCCGACCTCCTCGCCGCGTCCGCCCCGACGGCGGTGGCGGTGACGCTCGAGGCCGTGCGTCGCGCGCGCGAGCTGCCGTCCCTGCGCGCCGCCCTCGCGCAGGAGTACGGCCTCGTGCTGTGGTTCGCGTTCACGCAACCCGACCTCGTCGAAGGGATCCGCGCGCAGGTCGTCGACAAGGACCGCTCGCCGCGATGGACGCCCGCGCGGCTCGAGGAGCTGCCCAGCGGCCGCGTGCCGGAGGCCTTCGCCTATGAGCCGGAGCCGGCGCTGTGGTGACGCGCCGGCGGCCGGGATCGCGCCGGCGATGACCCCTCCGCGGCGCCGCTGGTCGTTCGGTCGAGCCCTCGACGGGTTCTTCTTCGTCTTCGCCGGTCTCGCCGCGTTCTGGCTCGCGTATCTCAGCTTCACCGAGTCGTTCTCGCTCGGATGGGCCGGCATCGCGATGGCGATCGCCTTCTGGGTGCTGCTCGCCTATCTCGTGCTGCCGCGGCTGCATCGCATCCTCACCGCCATCTACGTCCCCGACTACTTCATGGGGCGTACGCGCACGTCCGACGGGCTGTTGGGCGACCCCGTCAACCTGGCTTTCCTGGGCGAACGGGAGCAGATCGAGGACGTGCTGGGGGACGCCGGCTGGATCGCCGCCGATCCGGTCACCCTGCGCTCCTCGTGGCAGATCATCAGCTCGACCCTGCGACGGCGCAGTTATCCCCGTGCGCCGGTCAGCCCGCTGTTCCTCTTCGGGCACGTGCAGGATCTCGCGTATCAGCAGGAGGTCGCCGGATCCCCCGCGCAGCGGCACCACGTGCGCCTGTGGCGATGCCCCGACGGATGGCTCCTCCCGGGTGGACGCCGCGTCGACTGGCTGGCCGCCGGCACCTTCGATCGCGCGGTCGGCCTCTCGCTGTTCACGCTGCAGGTGACCCACCGGATCGATGCCGACACCGACATCGAGAGGGACCACATCGTGGGCAGCGTCGCCGGGGTCCGCGGGGTGGAGGTCGACGTCATCCGGGACTTCTCGACCGGATACCACTCGCGAAACGGCGGCGGAGACAGCATCACCACCGACGGCGACCTGCCCATCATCGACGTGCGAGCCGTCTCGGCGGTCGGTGGGAAGCGGACACCGTGAACGAGCAGCGGTATCCGCGCAAACGCGTGGCCTTCGAGCCGCCTCTGGATCCCACGGCGGGGGATGCCGCGATGCACCGTCCCACCGCGACCGTCGCGGGAGCGGTGCTCGTCCTCCTCCGCGCCATCGCGGGGGCCCTCTGGGCGGTGAGCGTGGCGTTCTCGCTCCCGCCGTGGCTGCAGCAGATCGCCGGCGCCGCCAGCGGCGACGCGAGCGCGTCGACCGACCCGGAGCTCGCCGCGTTCGCCGACCTCGGTATCGGCACCGCGGTCTTCCTGAGCGTCATGGGCGCCCTCTTCGTGGTGCAGGTGGTGTTCGGCATCCGGATCCTGTTCGGGGGCAACGTCTCGCGCGTGCTCGTCATGCTCATCTCGGTCGGTTCGATCAGCGCGAGTTTCGTGGGCTGGTGGGAGCTGGGGCTCGAGATCACCGTGCGCACCACGCTGCTGACGCTGAGCCTCGACATCCTCGTGCTGCTGGCCCTGTCGAGTCGCGATGCGGCGGCGTACGCGCGGCGCCCGCGCCGGAGCCGCCCCCGGGCGCACGGATCCCGCACAGGCGCGGCGCGTTAGCCTGAGAAGCGCCGCGCCCCGCGGCGGAACGGATGACGCACGTGTTCGACAGTCCTATGTCGTCCTCGGCATACGAGGTGCTCCGCGTCGCGGCCGATGTCGACGACGAGGGCCTGCGCCGCGCCTACCGGGTGCGCCTGCGCGAGACGCACCCCGACACCGGCGGCGACGCCGCCCTGTTCGTGCAGGTGCAGCGGGCATGGGAGCTCGTCGGCACGCCCGAGGCGCGCAGCGCCTACGACCGGGGCCACGGAGCGGCGACGACCGGGGACTGGGGTGGCGCGCCGACGGCATCCACGCCCTCCCGTCCCGCGGACACCCGCCCGCGCGCGCGGTCGCACGGCCAGCCGGGCGGCTGGCGGCGTGAGCGCTACCTCGACCTGATCCGCGAGTGGGTCGGGCGCGGGGTCGACATCGCCGACCCCTACGACCCGGCGCTCGTGCGCTCGGCGCCGCCGGAGATCCGCCACATCCTCGCGGACGCGCTCGCCGAAGAGGAGACCGCGCGCCTGGTGTCGGAGCTCGGCATGGGGTACACCGTGTGGCACGACGTCTTCGCCGACCGCGACGGGGTGGATCCGGAGCAGAAGATCGACCACCTCGTGCTCGGCCCGAGCGGCCTGTACGCCCTGCTCAGCGAAGACTTCGGCGGCCCGGTCGGGGTACGCCGGGGCGAGATCACCGGTCCGAACGTCATCGGGGCGCCGGTCACGGAGCTCGTCTCCCGCGCCCGCGTCATCGCGCGTTCCGCGGGGGTGCGCTTCAGCGGGGCGATCGTCGTCCTGCCCGACGACGACGTGTTCGATGCGATCACCGAGCTCGGCAAGGTGCGGGGAACCCCCGTCGCGCTGGTCACGCGCAGCGCGCTGACCACGCTGTTGCGCCGCGGCATCACGGGCGCGCGCGAGGTGGGCGGCACTGAGCTGTTCGACATCCGCACGCGTCTGCAGCAGCGGGTCCGCCACGTCTGACCGGTGGTCCGTGTCGCGGAGCGTGCCTAGGGTGGGGGCATGAGTACCGATGAGACCTCGGATGCCACGGCATCCGCCGAGATGAAGCGCAAGTTCCAAGAGGCGCTCGCGAAGAAGAACGGTCAGCAGCGGGCGGGCCAGGCGCACCTCGACGGTCATTCCGCCGTCCAGGGCACGCACGCGGCCGTGACGAAACGCGAGTTCCGTCGCAAGAGCGGCTGACCCTCCGGCGCCGCGCGAGTCGCCGGGAATCGTCGCCACCGGCCCGTCCGACGCGACAGAACGTGGCGACTCGCGCGAGCGGGGTCAGCGCAGGGGCGCCTCGAAGAACGCCCGCTCGAGGGCCATCGAGCGGTCGTAGGCCGCGGCCATCGCGGAACGGACGGCGGGGGATGCCGCTCGCGCGGCGGCATCCACGATCCCCGCCGCCTCGGCCGACGACGCCGCGAACACCTCGTCGCCGTAGGCGGTGAGCCAATCGGCGTAGGCGTGGTCGGGGCCGAATGTTCCGCGCCAGCGCGCACCGATGTCGGTGTACAGCACGAAGCAGGGGAGGATCGCCGCCACGAGCACCGCGTACGAACCCGTGCTCGACGCGGCGTGCAGGTGGTCGGTGTAGTCGAGGGTGGATGCCGCGGGCTCGAGACCCGCGGGGTCGACGTGCGAGCGGTGCAGCTCCGCCTCCTCGGCCAGGCACGACACCGACGCCGCGGCCCAGAAGCGCTGCTCGTCGACCGTGGGCGCGAGGGCCGCGGCGCGGGCGAGGACGCGCGCGTACTCGCGGAGGTAGAGCAGATCCTGGCCCAGGTACCAGGCGAACGCCGCGCGATCGAGGGTGCCGGATGCCAGGCCCCGTACGAAGGCGCAGGCGTCGACGTCGGCGCGGGTTCGGGCCGTGGCATCCCACCGCTCGGCGCTCCACGACCGGCCGAGGTCGATGTGCGGGCGCAGCTCGTGCAGGTGGTCGATCGGGCCGTTGCCGTGGCCGACGTGCAGCGCCTCGGCGTGCTCGAGCGCGCCGGTCAGCCAGCGCTTCGCGCGGGGTAGGGCGTCCGGCCACGACAGGCCGTGGGCGGCGAGGGTGGCCATGGCCGACGACAGCGAACAGCCGGTGCCGTGGGTGTGGCGGGTGTCGACGCGGGGTCCGGCGACCGGATGCACGCCCGAGCCGTCGATGATGGCATCCGGGCTCTGCTCTCCGCCGAGGTGGCCGCCCTTGAGCAGAACGGTCGCGCGGGAGCGCCCGGCGAGGAGCTGCGCCTGAGCGACGGCGGCGTCCCAGGACGCGGCGCGCGGCTGCCCCACGAGCACGGCGAGCTCGGGGAGGTTGGGGGTGACGAGGTGCGCTCGGTGGCAGAGGGCGCGTACGGCTTCTTCGGCGTCAGGGTCGAGCAGGCGGTCGCCGCTGGTGGCGACCATGACCGGGTCGAGCACGACGATCGGCGGCTGCACCTCCGCGAGCCAGCCCTCGACCGTCGCCGCGACCTCGACGGAGCCGAGCATGCCGATCTTGACCGCGTCGATCTCGACGTCGTCGCTGACCGCGCGCAGCTGCGCGTCGAGGAAGGCGGTGGGCGGCACGTGCACCTCGCGCACGCCTCGGGTGTTCTGCGCGACGAGCGCCGTGACCGCGGCCATGCCGTAGCCGCCGAAGGCGGCGATCGACTTGAGGTCGGCCTGCACGCCGGCGCCGCCCGTCGGGTCGGTGCCGGCGATGCTCAGGACGCGCGGGCTCACGCTCCCGCCTCCCACTCACCGCGGAGGTCGCGGACGACCGCGCCAGGATCGTCGGCGCCGCTCACCACCGACACGACGGCCACGCCGGCCGCCCCCGCGCCCCGCAGAGCGGCGACGTCGTCGACGCCAATCCCGCCGATCGCCACGCAGGGTACGGGTGTGGATGCTGCGAGCGCGGCGAACCCGTCGACGCCGAGCGGGCGCGGGTGGTCGGGTTTGGTGGCGGTGGCGCGGATCACCCCCACGCCGAGGTAGTCCACGGTGCCGGCGGGGAGCGCGGCGGCGGAGGCGAGATGGGCGGGCGTGTTCGCGGTCCACCCGACGAGGGCGTCGGGGCCGAGCAGCGCGCGGGCGGCGTCGACCGGCAGGTCGCTCTGCCCCAGATGGATGCCGTCGACCCGCGCCCCGCGGTCGCGGGCGGCGAGCACGACGTCGAGGCGGTCGTCGACCACGAACGCGCACCGTCCGGCGACGACGTCGGCCAGGTCGAGGGCGCGCGCGAACAGCTCGCCGCCCGTGGCGATCTTGTCGCGCAGCTGCACGACGGTCACCCCCGCGGTGACCGCAGCATCGACGATGTCGCGCAGTCGCGCGAAGGGCACGCGATGATCGGTGACGAGGTGCAGCGAGAGGTCGCGGGTCATCGTCGGACCCCCGTCTCGACGGTGTCGGCTCGTTCCGTCTCGATGCCGACCGATCGCAGGTCGGACGGCTCGAGCGCGGTCAGCTCGTCGAGGAAGGCGACGGCGAACGACCCCGGACCGCGGGAGACGGATGCCGCCCGCTCCGACGCGATCGCCCAGACCGCGCTCGCGGCGATCGCCGCATCGAACGGTGCGGTCATCGCCGAGAAGGCCGCCATCGCCGCGCCGAGGGCGCAGCCGCCGCCGGTGACCCGGGTGAGCAGGACACTGCCGCCGGCTACGCGCACTGTGCGCTCGGCATCCACGATGAGGTCGACCTCTCCCGATACGGCGACGGTCGCTCCCGTCTCCCGCGCCAGGGCTCGGGCGGCTTCGAGGGCGTCGTCGGGCGAGTCGGTCGCGTCGACGCCGCGGCCGCCCGCTCCCGATCCGGCGAGGGCGAGGATCTCGGAGGCGTTGCCGCGGATGATCGCCGGCCGTGCGGCGAGCAGCTCACGGGCGAGGGCGGTGCGGACCGGCAGAGCGCCGACGGCGACGGGGTCCAGCACCCACGGGGTTCCGGTGCCCACGGCCTCGCGGGCGGCATCCCGCTGCTCGGCGGTCGGGGTGCCGAGGTTCACCAGCACCCCGCCCGCGACGCCCGCGAACAGACCCGCCTCGCCGGGGATGTCGCACATGGCGGGGGCCGCCCCGAGGGCGAGCAGTGCGTTGGCGGTGAAGTTCGTCACCACCGCGTTCGTGATGCACTGCGTCAGCGGAGCGGCCCGACGGAGGGCCTCGAGGCTCTCAGTGGGGGCGGGCCATGCGGGGGTGGACGGAGACGACGACGTGCGAACGACCATTCGCGACATCCCTTCGCTAGTACGAACTAGATCAGGTTCGACGGGTGTGTTCTCAGCCCTGGCGGGCACCCCGTGTCACTGCGGGCGACGCTAGCACAGGGGGAGGGGCGGGGTTGTCGGGTGGGCGGCGCGGGGCGCGGTCGGTCGTGGTGGTGGTTCGCGCCGGGTGCTCGCGTGCTGACTCCCGTGGCGCGCAGGTCGCTCCCCGGTGGATGCTGTGGTGCTCGTGCCCGGGTCGCTTCCTGGCGTGTATTGCGCGGGCGGTGCGTCGCGGGTCGCTGCTCGGTGTGTGCGGCCCGGTCGTGAAGCGGGTCGCTTCCCGGTGTCTGCTGTGCTGGTGGCGCAGCGCGGTATCTGCGTGCGGGTTCTCTGGCGCTGGTGCGAGCGCGGGTTCTCCTGTGCGCTGCGGTGCGCGAGGTTCAGAACCGGGCGGAGAACCCGCCGTCGGTGTGCAGGAGCTGCCCGCTGACCCACCGGCCGGCGTCGGACAGCAGGAAGGCCGTCACGGCGGCGATGTCGCGGGGAGTGCCGAAGCGCCCGAGCGGGTGGTGCCCGGCCAGGCCGTCGCGGGTCTCGTCGTCCATCCAGCCGGTGTCGATCGGCCCCGGATTGACGACGTTGGCGGAGATGCCGCGGGGTCCGAGCTCGCGTGCGGCCGAGATGACGATGCGGTCGAGCGCGCCTTTCGAGGCGCCGTAGGGGAGATTGCCGGTGGTGTGGTCGCTGGTGAACGCGACGATCGCCCCTCCCGTGTCGTCCACCTGTCGGGCGAACGCGGCGATCATCAGGAGGGCCGCGCGCGCGTTGACGGCGATGTGGCGGTCGAAGCTTGCCGCCGTGGTGTCGAGGATGCCGGACTCGACGCCGTGCGCGTGGCTGAGGACGAGGGCGTGGATCGGCCCGCGTTCGCCCGAGACGCGCTCGACGAGCTGTGTGGGTGCTGCGGAGTCGGCGAGGTCGCACGGATAGTCGCCGGAATCGATCTCGCTGGTCACGACGTCCCACCCGTCGGCGTGCAGGCGCGGGATGATCCCGGCGGCGATGCTGTTCGCGCGCGCGGCGCCGGTGACGAGGGCGAGGGGCATGAACGCAGGCTACGCCGTCGGTGCGCCGGGCCGGGGGCGATCAGGAGGCTCGCGGGCGCGTTCGTCGAACCGGCCGACGGTGGGACGGTTGCGGGAGTGGCCGTCAGAACGGCGCGGGAGCCTCATCCGGATCGGGTGGCGCGAGGTCGTCGGGAAGGAAACGGACCGCGGGGGAATAGGGCAACGGTTCGTCGGTGTACGTGCGGCCGGTCGGCGAGGTCCACTCGAGGACTCCGCCGGGGAGTTGTCGCACCTTCCAGCGCGTGAACTGCTTCTGCGTGTGATGGCGCTGGCACAGGTGGGCGAGATTGGCGACGGCGGTGGGGCCGCCCAGAGCATGGTCGACGGTGTGGTCGACCTCGCAGCGGACGGCGGGCACGATGCAGCCGGGCCACCGGCAGTGCCGGTCACGCGCCCGGAGGTGGCGGTCGATCGCAGACGTGCGGTGATACGTGTCCGTGTGGAGCACCGCGCCGGTGACGGGGTGGGTGAGGACGCGGTCCCACGGGGTGGCTGTGGACTCCGCGAGCGTGCGGGCGGTGTACGCGTCGACGGGTCCGTGCCCGACCAAGTGAGCAGGATCGGCGTTCTCGGTGCCGGGGTCGAGGATGCTGAGTGCGGGCACCACCACCTGCACGCGAGCGCGAATGGCGCCGAGGGTTCCCGGGCCGTCATCCCCGCGGGTGGGGTCGGCCTCGGGGGCCGCCGTGAGGAGGAGATCGGCGAAGATGTCGGCGCGCAGCTGCGCGGTGGTGCGCTCGTCGGCGAGAGCGGTCGGCACGGGGTCGGTAACCGCATCGCGATGATCGATGATGGCGCGGGCCTGCTGAGTCAGTCGGTCGTGGATGCCGACGGCGAGGACCGTGGGAAGGGTGGCGATGAGATCCGACATGCCGGCGTCCCCCGTGACGACGCGTACGCCGCGGGTCTCTCGCCCGCGCGCGTGACGTTCGGTGAGGGTCGTAGGGTGAAGGCGCTCCGCCAGCACGGCCAGGCGGGAGCGGAGTCGGCCGGGGCTGAGCCCGGGTGCAAGCGCGACGGCGAGCCGGTCGAGCTCGCTGCGCGTGTCGGGCGGGATCTCCCCGCCGATGTCGGCGATGACGTGCGCGTGGGTGCGGCTGAGGAGGCCGGCCTCCCACGCGGCGAGGGTCGCGGGATAGTCGTCGACCAGGGTCATCGCGCGGGTGATCTGACGCTGGAGCGACCGATCGGAGAGGTTCTCGGCCGCGGCGAGTTCCGACGCGATCTCGCGCAGCGCCAACTCGGCCGCACGTGACGAGGCGCGCTGGCCGGCTATCACGTTGAGGGCGAGGAGCCCGGCTTCGGCGAGTGCGCGGGTGCGGGCGACGTCGGCGGCCGCCAGGCTCTTTCCCGCTCGCACGACCTCGTCGAGCACCGCGGACAGGGATCGTGCCTGCCCGTCCGGGGTCGACGGGGAGGTGTCATCGTGCATGTGTGCATGCTATCGGTGACCTCCGACATTACCCCAGGTCAAGAGGCTCTTCTGTGGATAGATCGCCCGAGCGCTGGGTTGGGGAGGAGGGTCGCTGCCCGCCTTCCTCGGGCGTCTTTCGCAACGCAGCCCGGACGGACCGCCCACCGAACGCCCCTCCAGCGTCGATACCGCTCCTCAGGCGTCCGGCGACGGCTCCGTCGCCCACCGAGCGCCGCCCGGCTGCGCGACCGCCGACCACCCCATCGCCGCGCCGAAACCCCGCGCCCTCACCCCTCGCCGAGGGCCGCCCGCACCAGAGCCACCGCGTCCGTCGGCAGGACGCCCAGACTCCGGACCGTATCGGCGTACGTCTTCGCCGCCTGAGCGGCGCGCGACGCCGCCGCGTCGCCGCCGCGGACGATCGTGCCGGCGCGACCGCGGGTCTCGACGTACCCGGCCTCCTCGAGCTCGCGGTACGCCCGGGCGACGGTATTGGCGGCGAGGCCCAGCTCGGCGGCGAGGGTGCGGACCGGCGGCAGGCGCGTCCCCGCGACGAGGGAACCGTCATCGATCGCGGCGATCACCTGCGCCCGCACCTGTTCGTACGGCGGGGTGGGCGATTCGGCATCCAGGGAGAACTGCATGGGTCAGTCGTTCACCCCGAACAGGTCGAGCGGATGGGTCAAACGCCACCACGGGCTCGGCGGCTCGATCTCCGCCGCGAGTCGCACGTCGACGGTGGACGCGTCGACCGGCCCGGTCGCGGTGAAGGCCCCGACCGTCTCGCCCTCGTCGCGTGCTTCGCCGAGATCGAAGCGCGTGGAGGTCTGCGCGCTGGCGCCGTTCCACAGCACCACGGTCGCGTCGTCGGCGGTGACCAGATCGATGTCGTCGCTCCAGAGCGTCTCGACCTTGCCGACGACGGTTCCCGCGGTCACGGACGGGCTCGGCTGCAGCTCCTCCTCGAGGCGCGTGAAGAGGTCGCGAGTGGCCTGGTTGCGCGTGTCGGGTCCGGGCTGGCCGAGCACCGCCGCGTAAGCCCGGACCGTCGTCCCGGCGACCGTGATGTCTTTCGCGGTCAGCAGGTTCCACGCATCGAGGGTGCCGGTCTTGACCCCCACCACGCCGGGATCCCCCAGGAGCGCATTGCCGTTCTTCAAGGTGCCCGCACCCGGCAGGGTCAACTCCGGGGTGCGCACGATCTCCGCGATCACGGGGTTGGCCAGGGCCCGTTCGGCGAGCGCGATGAGGGCCGCGGGCGTCGCGGTGTTCCCCGCTTCGATGCCCGTGGGATTGACGATCGTGATGCCGTCGATGCCCCGCTCGGTGAGGTAGGTGTTCGCGGCGGCCGAGAACGCGGCATCCGTACCGAAGAGATCGGATGCCAGGCGCTGGGCGTAGTTGTTCGCCGAGGCGATCAGCATGCCCTGCAGCATCTGCAGCTGCGTGAGGCTTCCGTCGACGGGCACGTCGAGGGAGGATTCGCCGCGGGCGCGGTACTGCCAGTAGTCGGCGCTGTCGGCCTGGGTGAAGGCGTACGTCTTGCCCTGCTCGCCGGGTGCGAGGGGCAGGCGGTCGAGCACCACGAGCGCGGTGACCACCTTCGTGATGCTCGCGATCGACTCGGGCGCGCTCGCCGCCGATGACAGGGTGCCGGGCACGCCGTCGATCGCGATCGCCGCCTCTCCGTCGGCGGGCCACGCCGGTTGCGCCGCGGGCGCCGCCGCGGGCTCGACCGCGACCGCGCGGGTCGTGGGCTGCACGGCGTTCAGCGGCCACAGCAGGGTCGTGGCGACGTACGCGGCGAGCATGAGCACGAGCAGCACCGGGGGCACGACCGTGGCGGGCCGGAGTCGTCGGCGACGCGCGCCGGAGAGCAGATCGGCCTGTCGACTCGTCGCGCCCGACACGACGAAGGTCGGCGACGGACGCGGCGCCGACGCCTCGCCCGGATCGACCCACGACAGGGCTCCGAGCAGGACGGGGGCGTCAGCGGACGTCGGAGCAGCAGCCGTCGGCGCAGGGTCGGGCATGGTCGCCGGCGCGTCCGGCGCCGGGTCGGCTCCCGGGGCTGCCGGCGCCGGGTCGGCTCCCGGAACGGACGGCGCCGGTGCGGGTTCCGAGGCGGTCGCGGCGTCAGCGCTCGCCGGGGCGTCCGTGACGTCGGCGCCCGCCGGGCTTTCGGCATCCGTCGGGCTCTCGAGCGACGACTCGGCCGGGTCGCGCTGCGCGCGCCTCGCGGCCGGGGTCTGCTCGTGCACCCGCCCACGCTACCCCGGCCGCCTGTCTATACTCTTCAGCACAACCACGGGAGTCCGGTGAGCCGGGCTGAGAGGAAGCGAATCCACGCTTCGACCGTCGAACCTGATCCGGATCATGCCGGCGCAGGGAGGAGATCACATGCACACGTCCACGTCTGCCCGCACGGCCCCCGCTTCGGCCGCGTTCGCCGGGAACCGCTTCCGCTGGCGCGTCGTCGACATCGTCGTCGCCGCCGTCCTGGGCGTCGCGATCGGCCTGGTCTTCTGGGGCTGGAACACCGTCGGCGGGATCTGGTTCGGAGCCATGGATGCCGTGACCCCCGGCCTCGGCGGGATCGCCGTGGGCATCTGGCTCCTCGGCGGCGTGGTCGGTGGTCTCATCATCCGCAAGCCCGGTGCCGCGCTGCTCGTCGAGCTGATCGCGGCGATCGTCTCGGCCCTCATCGGCAACGTCTGGGGCATCACCACGATCTTCTCGGGTCTCGCGCAGGGCCTCGGCGCGGAGCTGATCTTCCTCGCCTTCCTCTACCTGCGCTTCACGCTCCCGGTCGCGATGCTCGCCGGCGCCGGCGCGGGGATCGGCGCGTGGGTGCTGGAGCTGTTCCTGACGCCGAACATCGTCAAGTCGCTCGAGTTCAACCTCATCTACCTCGGCACGCTCGTCGTCTCGGGCGCCGTGCTGGCGGGCGTGGTGGGCTGGTTCCTCGTGCGCGCGCTCGCCGCCACGGGCGCCCTGAGCCGATTCGCCGCGGGGCGGGAAGCACGCCGCGACGTCTGATGGCGCATCCCGCACGCGTCGACGTCGAGGGATGGGGCTGGCGCTACGCCGGTCGCCGGCTGCCCGCGACGCGCGGGGTCGACCTGCGCATCGAACCGGGGGAGCGGGTGCTGCTGCTCGGCGCCTCGGGCGCCGGCAAGTCGACCCTCCTCGCCGGCCTCGCGGGGCTCCTCGGCGGCAGCGACGAGGGTGAGGCGACCGGTCGCATCGTCGTCGACGGACAGGCGCCCGAGGCCCAGCGCGGCCGCATCGGCCTCGTCCTGCAGGACCCCGAGTCGGGCATCGTCCTGTCGAAGGTCGGTGACGACGTTGCCTTCGGCTGCGAGAACCTGGGTGTGCCCGCGGCCGAGATCCGGGCGCGGGTCGCCGAGGCCGTGGCATCCGTCGGGCTCGCCGTTCCCCTCGACCGCCCGACCAAGGCGCTCTCGGGCGGGCAGAAGCAGCGCCTCGCCCTGGCCGGCGTGCTCGCGATGCGCCCGGGGTTGCTGCTGCTCGACGAGCCCACGGCCAACCTCGATCCGGTGGGCGTCGCCGAGGTGCGCACCGCCGTCGAGCGGGTGGTCGAGAACGAGGGGACGACCCTCGTGCTCATCGAGCACCGCACCGCCGTGTGGGCGGACCTCATGACGCGCGTGGTGGTGCTCGCCCCGGGCGGCGGCGTGCTGGCCGACGGCCCGCCCGACCGCGTCTTCGCCGAGCACGGCGATGCCCTCGCCGCCGCGGGGGTGTGGGTGCCGGGGCGCCCGGTCGACCTCCCCGTCCTGCCGCCGGTCGATCGGAGGGATGCCGTGCTCTCGGCCCGCGGACTGTCGATCGGGCGCGAGAGGCGCGCCGTCGTGGCATCCGGGCTCGAGGTCGGGATCCCCGCCGGCGCGGGCACCGTGGTCACGGGACCGAACGGCGTCGGAAAATCGACGCTCGCCCTCACCCTCGCGGGACTGCTGCCGGAACTCGCCGGGGAAGTGATCGCGGCGCCCTCGCTCGCCGTGCGCGGGATCTCCCGGCCGTCCCGGTGGCGGTCCACCGAGCTGCTGACGCGCATCGGCACGGTCTTCCAGGAACCGGAGCACCAGTTCCTCGCCTCGACCCTGCGCGACGAGCTCGCCGTCGCCCCGCGGGCTCTCAAGCGGTCGGCGGCCGAGGTGGATGCGATCGTCGACGAACTGCTCGAGCGGTTGGATCTGGCATCCCTCGCCCTGGCGAACCCCTTCACGCTGTCAGGCGGACAGAAGCGCCGCCTGTCGGTGGCGACCGTGCTCGCGGCGTCTCCCGAGGTCATCGTGCTCGACGAGCCGACGTTCGGCCAGGACCGCCGGGGGTGGACCGAGCTCGTCGCGCTGCTGCAGCGGGAAATTTCGCGGGGACGCACGGTCGTCGCCGTCACCCACGACGCCGACGTGGTGCGCCACCTCGGTCAGCATCGGATCGTCCTGGGGGATGCCGCATGAGCCGCGCCGCGGAGACGGTGCCGGTGCGGGAGCGGTCCGCGTGGCTCGACGGGGTGAACCCGGTCGCCAAGGTGCTCGTCGCGCTGGTGCTGGCCGTGCCGCTGCTGGTCACCCTCGACGCGGTGAGCGCGAGTACCGCCCTCGTGCTCGAACTGCTGTGCGTACCGCTGACCGGACTGTCGTACGCGGTGGTGTTCCGGCGGCTCGTGCCCGTGCTGGTGTTCGCCCCCGTCGTGGCGATCAGCATGCTCCTCTACGCCCGCCCCGAGGGGACCGTCTACGGCACCTTCCTCTTCGCCACGGTGAGCGACGGGTCGATCGCCCTCAGCGTCGCGGTGCTGCTGCGCGTGATCGTGCTGGCGCTGCCGATGATCCTGCTCTTCGCCCGCACCGACCCCACGGAACTCGCCGACGCGCTCGCACAGGTGGCGAAACTGCCGAGTCGCTTCGTGCTCGGCGTGCTCGCGGGAGCGCGCACGGTGGGGCTGTTCGTCGACGACTGGCGAACGATGGCCCTCGCCCGTCGCGCGCGCGGCGTGGGCGATCGCGGCGCGCTGCGGCGGTTCTTCTCGATGGCCTTCGTGCTGCTGGTGTTCGCGGTGCGCCGCGGAACGAAGCTCGCCACGGCGATGGAGGCCCGGGGATTCGGCGCCGACGTCGAGCGCACGTGGGCGCGGCCCTCGACCCTCTCGGCCCGGGATGCCGTCGCCGTCGGCGGAGCGGTCCTGCTCGTGGCCGTGGCGCTCGGCGCGGCGGTGGCGGCGGGGGCGTTCCGGATCGTGGGGACGTAAAAATAAGAAACTTATAAAAGTCTGGCGCGAGGCGGGACGAGCCGCCATGCTGGAGCCCTCGACGAAGAGAGGGGCTCCGCCCATGAAACGAACGCGAACGCTCGGTGCCATCGGATTGGCGGTGGCCGCGGTCTGCGCGGCCGCGGTCTCCCAGCCGCCCACCCCCGCGGAGGCCTTCCAGCCCTCCACGCGGGCGAGCGTCATCCAGTACTTGCACTCCGTCACCGGGAACGCCGTCGTCTCCGGCCAGCACAACAAGGAACCCGCGTCGCAGCCGGCGCAGTACACGCAGCAGGTGAAGGACATCACCGGGCAGTATCCCGGGCTCTGGGGAGGCGACCTGTTCTTCTCCGCGACCGATGCCGCCAACCGCCAGAGGGTCGTCGACCAGGCCAAGACCGAATGGCGCAACGGCTCCCTCGTGACGCTCGCCTGGCACGCCTGCCCGCCGACCGGCCCGAGCACCTGCGCTTTCGACGGCGGTGTGAAGAGCACGATCTCGGACGCGCAGTTCCAGCAGGTCATCACGGGCGGAACAGCTTTGAACGCCACGTGGCGCCAGCGCATGGCCGAGGTCGTTCCCTATCTCCGGCAGCTGCGGGATGCCGGGGTGCCCGTGCTGTTCCGCCCCTTCCACGAGATGAACGAGACGTGGAACTGGTGGGGTGGGCGCCCGGGCGTGAACGGCAGCGCGAAGATCTTCCAACAGATGAAGGACTATTTCGACGCACAGGGACTCACGAACCTGATCTGGGTGTGGAACGTCCAGGACAACCCCAATGCGAACTGGGCGAGCTACTACCCCGGGTCCTCGTACGTCGACGTGGTGTCGCTCGACGTCTGGTACAAAAGCTTCCCGAGCTCGAGCGACTACGCGCAGATGCAGAACATCGCGGGCGGGAAGCCCATCGCGATCGCCGAGATGGGCAAGGCGCCGACGGCGAGTCTGCTCACTTCGCAGACGCGCTGGTCGTACTTCATGATCTGGTCGGAGCAGTTGCGTCAGAACAACACGAACGCCGAGATCCAGGCGGCGTACTTCCACCCCCGGGTGCTCAATCAGGGCGAACTCGGGCTGCCCTGAGGCGCGTTCACGGCCCGGCGAAGGTCAGCGCCGGGCCGTGGCCGGGGGTCAGCTGCCCCTGGAGGGTCAGGGCCGCCGCGCCGATGGCGGCGGAGTCGGTGGGATTGATCGACAGATCCACGACGGTCGGATGGGCTTTCCGCGCGAACGCGCGCCCCAGGGCGGCGCGCACCTCGCGCACGTAGATCGAGCCGGCCGTGGCGATGCCCGGCCCCGACAGGACGATCTCATCGAGGTCGAAGAGATTCGTCAGGCTCAGGGCGGCACCGGCGACGGCGCGTGCACTCTCGGTCACCAGAGCTGCCGCTGCCGGATGCTCCTCGAGGGCGGCGCGAGAGAGCAGCTCCCAGTTCTGGGCCACGGTCGCCCGCGGGTCGAGATCGAGCGAGCGGGCTGCCGCAGCATCCGCCAGGGCGAGAGCCACCGCGACTCGGGGGGCCGCGACGACCTCGAGACACCCGTTATTGCCGCAGAAGCACTCCGGGCCCCGCGAATCGACGGTGATGTGTCCCAGCTCGGCGGCATTCGAACTGGCTCCGCGGAAGAGTGCACCGTCGCTCACGACGCCGGCGCCGATGCCCGACCCGATGTAGATGCACGCGAAGGTGCGATAGCGCGAGACCCCGCGGCTCCAGAACTCGCCGAGCGCGGCCGCGCTGGCGTCGTTGTCCACGAGTACCGGCATCTGCAGGGCGGTCTCGAATTCCGCCCGGAGCGACACGTCGCGCCAATGCGGGAGGGTGGGTGCCTCGATGGTGGTGCCAGGCCCGGATCGCATCGGGCCCGGGAGCACGACGGCGACGCCCGCGACGCTCGTGGCCGGGATGTCGGCGGCCGACATGAACCGGTGCAGCGCCTGGGACAGTCGCGTGATCACGTCGGCGGGGTCGTCGGTCCCCGCGCCGGGGAGGCGCTCACGGGCCACCACGCCGCCGTTGGTGTCGGTGGCCACGAGGGTGACCGATTCGAAGCCGAGCTGCATGCCGACCCCGTGGCGCGCCCGCCGGTTGATGTCGAGGAGGCGGCGCGGCTTGCCGCCGGTCGACGGCACGGTTCCCGCTTCGACGATGACCTCGTCGTCGAGGAGCTTGCGGACGATGAACGAGATGGCGGGCTGCGTCAGTCCCGTCGCCGTCGTCAACTCCGTGCGGCTGATCGGCCCGGCCGAGCGGATGAGGTCGACGACGAGCGCCCGGCTGCCGGGGGACTCCGGGGTCGCCTGCGGCCGTGCCATCGTCTCGCCTCCCGCGGCGCTGGGTAGATTACGCAGGGCCTGGATGAACCCCGAGAGGATCGTACCCGTGACGCACTTGCGACCCCCCATCGGCATCGCGCTCGTGCGCGACGCCGAGATCCTCGGCGCGGAGCCGTACTTCCACGACCTCATCGTCGGGATCGAGGAGGTGACCCTTCCGGAGGGGTATCCGGTGCTGCTGCGCGTGCTCGCCACCCGCGCGGAGGAAGAGCGGCTGTACCGGGCGTGGGCCGGATCGTCCGACGTGACGGGCGTCCTGCTCGTCGACATCGATGAGGATGACACGCGTCCGGCGCTCGTGATCGATCTCGGGCTGCCCGCGGTCGTGGTGGGACCGCCGGTCGCAGAGGAGCTCATGACCGTCTGGACCGACGACGACGCCGCGATGGGCCTGGCCGCGCGCTACCTCGTAGAGCAGGGGCATGCCGAGATCCTGCACGTCGGGGGGCCGACCCATATTCGTCACTCCCTCTCGCGGCGCCGCGCGTTCGAGCAGAGCTGCGCGGAGGGGGACGTCGTCGCCCGCACAGCGACGGGGGACTACTCCCGCGCCTCGGGGCGGGCCGCGACGGCCGCCGCTCTCGCCGCGCACCCCGGCATCACCGCCGCGGTCTACGACAGCGACCTCATGGCGCTCGGGGGTCTGGATGCGGCTGCGGCCGCCTGCATCGAAGTGCCCGACGGGCTCGCGATCGTCGCCTGGGACGACTCCACGCAGGCGCAGTTGTCGACCCCGCCGCTGAGCGCCATCGCGCGCGACACGCGCGCCGTCGGTCGTCTCATCGGGCGGGCGATGCTTGACGTCGTGGCGGGGGCACCTGTCGATGTGCGCCACGCGGCCGACGCCGCCCTGCGGGTCCGACGGAGCTCCAGCCGTGACGAAGCCGTTACATAAATTATTTATCTAACCTCTTGACCTGCTCCGACTCCTCGCGGATGCTGGGTTCATCGCCGCACGGCGAAACCCCGTCCGCCGGTCGAAGGAGCCTGGTCGTTGATCCATTCCCGTACCCCCGTCCGCGGTGTCGTCGCCGCGGGACTCGGCGCCGCTGTGATCGCCGCGTCGCTGTGGGCCGCCCCCGCCGTCTCGGCTGAGCCGACGGCGTCCGCCCTTCCCCTCGTGTCGCAGAACACGTCGTTCGTGGAGCGTGACGGCTCCCGACTGACGCTCGACGGTGAGACGTTCCGCGCGAGCGGGACCAACATCTACTGGCTCGGACTCGACGAGAACGTCGGCGGCGTGGACTACCCCACGTACTTCCGCATCAAGGACGCGCTCGACACCGCGCACCGGATGGGCGTCAACGTCGTGCGCTCGCACATGATGACCTCGACCGGCCAGGACGACGCCAACCCGCTCGCGATCATGCCGCGTTTCGGTGAATACAACGACGCCGCATTCCAGACGATCGACTTCGCCGTCGCGTACGCCGGGAGCCTCGGAATCCGCCTCATCCTGCCGCTCACCGACGAGTGGAGCTACTACCACGGCGGGCACCGCGATTTCACGACGCCGCTGGGGTTGGAATCCGATGATTTCTACACCGCGCCCGAGGCGGTTGCCGCCTACCAGCAGTACGTCGACGTCATCCTCTCGCGCACGAACGCGCTGACCGGCGTGAAGTACGTCGCCGATCCCACCGTGCTCGCCTGGGAGCTCGGCAACGAGCTCGAGGGCATGACGCTCGACTGGATCAATGCGCAGGTGGACTACATCTCGGAGCGCGCGCCTCAGCAGCTGGTCGCCGCCGGTCGCCGCTTCGACATCGACCCCGACACCCTCGCCGCGCCCGACCTCGACATCGTCGACGTGCACTACTACCCGCCCACGGTCGACAAGGTGACGGCGGACGCCGCGTCCGTCGCCGCCGCAGGCAAGGTCTACATCGCCGGCGAGTACGCCTCGACGGCCGCGTCGAGCGAACTGCTGGACGCCGCAGCCGCGGACGACAACGTCACGGGCATGTTCTTCTGGTCGCTGTTCGGCAACAACGACCGGGGCGGTCTCGTCCCCCACGACGACGGTTTCACCTTGCACTACCCGGGCGACACCGACCGCATGCGTCAGTCCGTCCAGGCGATCGGCGCGTACAGCCGTGACCTCGGCCTGACCGCGGGGGACGGTGCTCCCGACGCGCCGCTCATCGTCTCGATCGAGCAGACCAACGCCATCAACCGGATCGCCTGGCGCGGGTCGGCCGGCGCGCAGGCGTACCGCGTGCAACGCAACGTCGACGGAGGCGGCTGGAGCGACCTGACGGCCGAGCCGGTCGGGGCCGCGGGCTCGCCGGTGACCGATCTCGACTCGCCGCCGTCCGCCGCGTACCGCGTCGTGGCGGAGTCCGCGCAGGGCGACGTCACCGCGTCGGAGGCAGTGCGCGCCGAGGGGGCGACGGTGACCGTCGACCCTCTGTCGGACTGGCGCCTCACGGCGGACCACAGCGGCGCCGACCTGATCGCTCCCGAGGGGGCGCGGGCGGTCGAGGAGACCGCGACGGCGACGTGGCGTGCCGCGGGTGTGCGCACGGCCGTCTTCCGGCTCAGCGAGGCGGACGGTGTCGAGGTCGGTATGAGCCTCGACGGGTCGACCTGGACCCCGGCGACGACCACGACGCGCCCCGTGGACGGAGCGACCGAGGTCGTGGCATCCGATCTGTCGGGTGAGTACGTCCGCGTGTCGTGGGCGCGGGGCGCGGTGCTGGAACGGGCGACCGTGACGAACGAAGCGCCGCGCGTCGCCCTCTTCGATCCGATGGACGACTTCAGCCGCACGACCGCGCACAGCGGCAGCCTGTCGTTCGACACCAGCAATCCGGGGTCGTTCTCGGGCGACTCCTCGCGCCTGAAGCGCGACGCGGCCGACGGCGACGAATCGGTGACCTGGGCCTACGACGACATCTCGGGGGTCGACCTCGTCGCCTACTACTGGCCCGACCAGCCGGTGATCCCCCTGACTCTGTCGGGCTCGACCGACGGCCGGCAATGGCGCACGCTCCAGCCGACCGTCGAGGGCGGTGGCGGCAATTGGAAGCGCTACGTCTACCGGCTGCGCGACCTCCGGGACGTGAACCAGCTCCGCGTCTCGTGGGAGGGCGCGACCGGCGAGGTGTGGACCCCGCAGCTGTCGCAGGTGTCGCTCTTCTCCTCGAACGCGCCCGAGCTCGGTGCGCCCGGCGCCGTCGTCGCGCAGGCCCCCGCCGACGGCACGACCGACGTGCGTGCGACGCCCACGTTCCACTGGCTGCCGGCACAGGATGCCGCCTACTACCGCTTCACTCTCGCGACCGACCCCGACCTGGAGACCATCGTCGCGGCCGAGACCGGGCTGACGGGCTCGTCGTTCCGGCCCGCCATCGATCTGGATGCCGAGACGACCTACTATTGGCGCGTCGAGGCGGTGAACGGCCTGGGGATGTCGTCCTCGCCGACCTGGAGTTTCACCTCGGCGGCGCGCCCGACGAGCGACCTCGTCGTCGACGACTTCGAGTCCTACGCCGATGACGCCGCGTTGTCGACGGCCTGGGTGCGCAACACCGGCGGCGGAGAGGTCGTCCCCTCGCTCGTGGCGCAGGACGGCGACCATGCGGGACGGTTCACCTTCGACCTGGGCTCACCGGGGTACGCGGGAGTCGTGCGGACCCTGTCGGAGCCGGTCAGCTGGTTCGGCTACGCGGGAGTCGGGCTCACCCTCGACGCCCCCGTCGGGACGACGGCCACCGTGCAGTTCGTCGCATCCGGAGGGTACTGGGAGGCGCAGGTGCCGATCGAGGAAGCCGGAGCGCACCGAGTCGAGGTGCCCTTCGACCGCTTCGCTCCGCCGGCGTGGGCGGGGGAGTCTCGCCTCGACCTGTCATCGGTCACACAGCTCGCGCTCTACGTGGCGGACACCGCGCAGGGCGACCTGACCGTCGATGACATCGTCGCCCTCGCCCCCGCCGTCGAGCCCGCTCCGGAGCCCGAGCCGACGCCCGGTCCGGACTCGTCTCCCGGCGCCACCGCCGCCCCTGATCCGACATCGGCCCCGGCCGAGTCGCCGACCCCCGGCATCCCGGCCGACCCCGACGCCTCCGGTCCGCTCGCGAACACGGGCGCAGCCGCCCCCGTCGGCCTCGCTCTCCTGGGAGGCCTGCTCCTGCTCGCCGGTGCCCTCGGCGTCATTCATCGCCGTCGGCGCACACGTTCCTGAACCACACACCCCCGGTGCGGCGGCGACGTCGCCGCCGCACCACCCCGAAGGAGAACCCATGAAAAGGCATGTCATCACCGTCGCGGGCCTGGCCACCGTGGCCGCCCTCGCCCTGTCCGGCTGCTCGGGCGGTGGCGGATCCGCCAGCAGCGACGGGGACCCGTCCGGCGAGATCACCGTGCTCACCAACCGCACGGACATCGTCGACACCGTCCTGAAGGACTACGTCACCGAGTTCCAGAAGACGTACCCGGATGTGCAGGTGAAGTTCGAAGCGCTGACCGACTACGAGGGCGATGTCCGCATCCGCCTCAACTCGCGGGACTACGGCGATGTGCTGCTCATCCCGACGTCGAACGTCACGCGGGACCAGTACCCGCAGTTCTTCGAGCCGCTGGGCGACGAGCAGGAGCTGTCGCAGACCTACCGGTTCACGAACGACGGCGCCTACGACGGCACCGTGTACGGCCTGTCGACGTTCGGATCCGCCATGGGTTACGTCTTCAATCGCGATGTGTGGACCGCGGCCGGCATCACGACGCCGCCGGCGACGGAGGAGGAATACCTCGCCGACCTGCAGAAGATCAAGGACACGGGCGTCACGCCGTACTACACGAACTACAAGGACGGTTGGCCCCTGTCGTCTCTCGCCGGCAACATCGGCGGCGTCACGGGCGCGTCCGCGCTGAACGACATGACCACCGACGGCGCGCCGTGGACCTCGGGGACGGACATCGCCGAGATCGACGGGCTCCTCTACGACACCGTCGCCGCCGGGCTGAGCGAGGCCGACCCGACGACCACGAACTGGGAGGAGTCGAAGACCCTCCTCGCGAACGGGCAGATCGGCTCGATGGTTCTCGGCTCGTGGGCGGTGTCGCAGATGCAGGATGCCGCGGAAGCCGCCGGCAAGCCGCGTGACACCATCGGCTTCTGGCCGATGCCGTGGCAGACGGACGGTCAGTTCACCTCGGTCACAGCCACCGACAAGCTGCTCGCCGTGAGCAAGTTCTCGGAGAACAAGCCCGCGGCCAAGGCCTGGGTCGACTGGTTCGAGAAGGAGTCCGGCTTCGCCGAGAGCCAGGGAGCGATCAGCCCGCTGAAGGCCGACGACGCCCCGGCGACGCTTTCGGACTTCACCGAGCTGGGAGTGCAGTACATCGAGCTCGACCCGCGTCCCCAGGGGCAGGAGAGCCTGATCACCGACATCGCCAACGCGGCGGAGATCACCCTTTTCGGAGAGAAGTACCGGCAGGAGCTCATCGACACCGCCCGCGGTGCGCGTGACGGCGACAAGCAGTCGTTCTTCGCCGATCTCAACTCGCGCTGGGGCCAGGCGGTCGCCGACACCCAGTGACGCCCTGATGCGGGGCGGACACCCGAGTCCGCCCCGCATCCTCCCCTGACGGAAAGGAGTGCGAGATGGCCATCGCCGAAGGCACCCCCCTCGAAACCCTCCCCGCCCGCCGACGCCTGCGTCGAGCGGGCCCCCGGCGGTCCGCCGCGCGCGGCTGGCAGATCACGCCATGGCTGTTCCTCCTCGTTCCCCTCGGATTTCTGGTCCTGTTCACCTACGTACCCGTGGCGAACTCGTTCTGGTACAGCGTTACCGACTGGGACGGGCTCGACCCGCAGCAGACCTTCGTCGGTCTGGACAACTACGTCCAGATCTTCACGCGCCCCGAGTACTTCCAGGTGTTCGCGGTGAGCCTCTTCTATCTGGTCGGCGCGATCGCCCAGCTGGGGCTGGCGCTGCTGTTCGCCGTGCTGCTCAGCTTCCGCACTCGCTTCAAGAATCTCTTCAAGGGCGTCATCTTCTTCCCGTACCTCATCAACGGGGTCGCGATCGGTCTGATGTTCCTGTTCTTCTTCCGACCCGGCGGAACGCTCGACAGCGTGCTCGCGGCGTTCGGCGTCGCCGACCCGCCGCAGTGGCTCGGTGACCCCTCGATCGTCAACGTGTCGCTCGCGGCCACGTCGGTGTGGCGATACATGGGGTTGAACTTCGTGCTCTTCCTCGGTGCCATCCAGTCAGTGCCCGCGGAACAGTACGAGGCGGCCGACCTCGACGGCGCGAACTCGTGGCAGAAGTTCCGCTTCATCATCCTCCCCAGCATCCGTCGCATCCTGGGTCTGTCGCTCATCCTCGCGGTGTCGGGTGCCCTCTCGGCCTTCGAGATGCCGTACATCATGACCGGCGGAGCGAACGGATCCGAGACGTTCGTCATCCAGACCGTCGACACGGCTTTCCGCTACGCCCAGGTGGGGCTGGCCTCCGCCATGGCTGTCGTCCTGCTCGTCATCGTGCTGCTCATCACCGCGGTGCAGCGACGGTTCTTCCCCGACGAGAAAGCGAGCGTGCAATGACCGGCACCCTCATCCCCGCTCCGACACCGACGCGGCCCTCGGCGGCCCGGCCGGAGCGACCACGCCGGCATCGCGCCGATCTCGGCTGGATAGCGACGGTGCTGAAATACGCCGCGCTCGTGGTCGCGTGCCTGTTCGCCCTGCTGCCGATCGTCACGATCTTCGCGCTCGCGTTCAAGACGCCGGAGGAATACCGCACGACGGGTCCACTCGATCCGCCCGGGAACTGGCTCAACCTCGACAACTTCGTCATCGCCTTCACACAGGGCGGCATGCTGACCGGCTTCGTGAACACCGCGATCATCCTCGTGGTCTCGATCACGGGCACGATCTTCATCGGCACGATGACGGCCTACGCCGTGGACCGGTTCCGCTTCCGCGGACGGGCCCTCGTGACCGGGGTGTTCCTGCTCGCCACCCTCGTGCCGTCGATCACGACCCAGGTCGCCACCTTCCAGGTGATCAGTGCCCTCGATCTCTTCAACACCCGATGGGCGGCGATCGTGCTGTTCACCGGGACCGACATCATCGCGATCTACATCTTCCTGCAGTTCATGCAGAACATTCCGGTCGCCCTCGACGAGGCGGCGATGATCGATGGCGCCAACCGCTTCACCGTCTACTGGCGCATCATCCTGCCGCTGCTCAAGCCCGCCATCGCGACGGTGGTGATCATCAAGGGCATCGCCGTCTACAACGAGTTCTACATCCCGTTCCTCTACATGCCGTCGAGGGACCTCGGGGTGATCTCGACCTCGCTCTTCCGCTTCATGGGCCCCTTCGGCTCGCAGTGGGAGGTCATCGCCGCCGGCACGATCCTCGTCATCATCCCCACCCTCGTCGCCTTCCTCTTCCTACAGCGATTCATCTACAACGGACTCACCTCTGGAGCCACCAAATGACCGACGTCACCACCGCACGCCCCGCCGCCGCCCGCACCGTCGCTCTCCCCGAGGTGTGGAGCCTGCGCGCGCTCGACGGTCCGGTCCCCGCCGGCATCGCCGGGCGGACGGTTCCCGCCGTCGTCCCCGGCCTCGTCCACGTCGCGCTGCTGGAGGCGGGGCTGATCCTCGACCCCTACCTCGATCGCAACGAGACCACGGTGACGTGGATCGGTCAGAGCGTCTGGGAGTACGCGACCCGCTTCGAACACGCACCCGATGGTCACGACCGTCACGACCTCGTCTTCGAGGGACTCGATACCTTCGCCGACGTGGCCCTGAACGGGCGAAGCCTCGGCCGCACCCGCAATCAGCACCGCACGTACCGCTTCTCCATCGACGACGCTCTCCGCGAGGGCGAGAACGAGCTGGTGGTGACGTTCGCCTCGCCGGTGGCCGAGGCCGATCGGGCAAGTCTTGCTATCGGCTATCGCCCGCACACCTACTTCCATCCGTTCAACGCCATTCGCAAGGCCGCCTGCAACTTCGGCTGGGATTGGGGATTGGATGCCGCGTCGTCAGGGATCTGGAAGCCCGCGCGCATCGAGGCGTGGTCGGGGGCGCGGCTCGCTGCGACGCGACCGGTGGTCACGGTCGACGGCTCCGACGGCGTCGTCGCGGTTCACGTCGAGATCGAGCGCGCCGACGACGCGGACTACGGCGTCTCGATCTCCCTCGCCGACGGCCGCGAGGCGCGGATCGACCTCGCGGCGCACGAATCCACGGGTGTCGTCGAGCTGCGTGTCGCCGATGTCGCCCTGTGGTGGCCGCGCGGGTTCGGCGAGCAGCCGCTCTACGACCTCGCTGTGTCGTTGGTGCGTGACGGCGACGTCTTGGCGGAGCGCACGCATCGGATCGGCTTCCGCACGATCGACGTCGAACTCGATCGCGACGAGGAGGGCACCTCGTTCCGCTTCGTCGTCAACGGCGAGCCGGTGTGGATCCGCGGGGCGAACTGGATCCCCGACGACGCGTTCGTGACGCGGGTGACCCGCGAGCGTCTCTCGCACCGCCTCGATCAGGCGGAGTTCGCCAACATGAACCTGCTGCGCATCTGGGGCGGCGGCTACTACGAGTCGGACGACTTCTACGACCTCTGCGACGAGCGCGGCATCCTCGTCTGGCAGGACTTCCTCTTCGCGTGCGCGAGCTACGCCGAGGAAGAGCCGTTGTGGTCGGAGGTGGAAGCCGAAGCCCGCGACAACATCACGCGCATCATGCCGCACCCCAGCCTGGCGCTGTGGAACGGCAACAACGAGAACGTCTGGGGCTATGAGGAGTGGGGCTGGGCGAAGCGTCTGCAGGGGCGCACGTGGGGTCTCGGTTACTACCTCGACCTGCTCCCGCGGCTTGTCGCCGAGCTCGACCCCTCGCGGTCGTACACGCCGGCGAGCCCCTGGTCGGGAGACCCGGAGATCTTCGCGAACGACCCCCGGCACGGCTCCGTCCACCTGTGGGAGCACTGGAACCGCGTCGATTATCCGACCTACCGCGACGTGCACGCGCGCTTCGTCGCCGAGTTCGGATGGCAGGGACCGGCGACGTGGTCGACGATCACCCGGGCGATCTCCGACTCACCGCTCACGCCCGAGTCCCCCGGCATGTTCCACCACCAGAAGGCGATGGACGGCAACGACAAGCTCACCGACGGCCTCGTCGCCCATCTCCCCCTTCCCGACGACACCGAGGACTGGCACTGGGCCATGTCGCTGAACCAGGCTCTGGCGGTGACGGTTGGCATCGAACACATGCGCTCCGAGTCCCCGCGCTGCATGGGGTCGGTCGTGTGGCAGCTCAACGACTGCTGGCCGGTGACCTCGTGGGCGGCCGTCGACGGTTATGGGCGCGCCAAGCCGCTGCTCTACGCGCTGAAGCACGTGTACGCCGACCGGCTACTCACCATCCAACCCCGGGAGGGCGGACTCGCGGCCGTGGCGATCAACGACGCCCCCGCGAGCTGGACGGGACCCCTTGCTGCACGCCGACTGTCGTTCGACGGGACGGTGCTGGCCGAAGCGCAGCTCACGGCCGACATCGACGCCCGCGGTGCGCACACCTTCCCGCTCCCCGACGCGCTGGCCACGCCCGCCGAGGCGGCGAGCGAGTTGATCGTGGTGGAGTCGGAGGGCGTGCGCGGCTTCTGGTTCTTCGCCGAGCACCGCGACTCCACCCTCGCCCGTGCCGAGCTCACCACGAGCGCTCGTCGCGTGGCATCCGGGGTCGAAGTGAAGGTCGAGGCCGGGAACCTCGTGCGCGACCTCGCGCTGCTGGTCGACAAGGTCGATCCGGATGCCGTCGTCGACGACATGCTCGTCACGTTGCTGCCGGGCGAATCCGTGACCTTCCAGGTGCGCAGCGAGACGGAGGGAGATCCGGAGCGCTTCTGCGCCCCCGACGTCCTGCGCACGTCGAACCAGCTCGTCGCCGACTGGAACTGATCGCTCACGGGGAGGGGAATCCCCCCTCCCCGTGAGCCGAGGGAACACTCATGCCTGCACCCTTCGTCCTGGCCGTCGACATCGGCGGCACCAAACTCGAGACGGCGGTCGTCGATGCGGCGGGTCGCATCGTCGCGGGGTCGCGCTCCCGGCGGCCGACCGGTCGCGGACGCGACCGCGCGGAGGTCGTGACGGCGCTCCGTGAGAGCGTCGACCAGAGCCTCCGCGCGGCACCGGCCGGTGTCTCCGCGGCGGGCATCGGTTCGGCCGGCCCGGTGGACCTGCCGACCGGGACCGTGAGCCCGCACAATCTGCCGCTACTGCGCGGACTGCCGGTCCGCGAGATCGTCGAGAATGCCGCCGGCGTGCTCACGGTGCTCCGGCTCGACGGCACGTGCATCGCGGTGGCCGAGGAGTGGCTGGGCGCGACCCGCGGCAGCCGTGTGTCGATGAGCATGGTCGTGTCGACGGGCGTTGGCGGGGGCGTCATCGCCGACGGTGCACCGCTCGCGGGGGCCTCGGGAAACGCGGGCCACGTCGGACAGATCCATGTGCACACGGGCGCACCGCGAACCGCCGTCGAGGACAGCACGCTCGAGGCCGTGGCATCCGGACCGGCCGCTGTCCGTTGGGCGAGGGAGCGCGGGTGGGAGGGCGCCAGCGGTGAGGATCTCGCGCGCGGCGTCCTGCTGGGCGATCCCGTCGCCGAGCAGGCGACACGCCGATCGGCGTATCTCGTCGGACAGGCCGTCGCGAGCGTCGCCACGTTGCTCGACCTCGAGGTGGTCGCGATCGGCGGGGGGTTCTCGCGTGTGCGCGAGGACTACGTCGATCTCGTTCGGCGCTCGGTCGCGGAGAACGTCCTGTTCCCGTACGCCGCGCGCGTGCGTGTGTACCGTTCGGGCTTGGGCGACGAGGGACCGCTCCTCGGGGCGGCCGCCCTGGCTCTGCGCGTCGGCGACGCGGTGCGCACGTCTGCGGTGCCGTGAGCGCCGCCCGCCCGATGCGGCCCTTCCTCCGGCCGCATCGTCTGCGCATCGCGATCGCGGCTCTAGCCTTCATCGTCAAGGACAGCCCGCTGTGGGTCCTCCCCATCGTGACGGCCGAGGTGATCGACGCCCTCATCGCGGAAGCCGCGCCCGCGGCGCTCGTGCCCTGGGCGTTCCTGGCCGCGGCGGTCATGATCGTCAACGTCTCGGCGAACGCCGTGTACGTCCGCGCGTACTTCGCGGCCGTCCGCGGGCTCGGGGCCGATCTTCGACGGAGTCTCACCCAGCGGCTCCAGACCCTGTCTCTCAGCTACCACTCGCGCTCGGCGAGCGCGCTGGCGCAGACCAAGCTGGTGCGTGACGTCGAGAACGTCGAGCTGATGCTCCAGCAGAGCTTCGGGCCTGTCCTCACGGCGGCCACCGTCCTCGTCGGTGCCAGCGTGACGATAGGCGTGCGTGCACCGGCGTTCCTGGTCTTCTTCGCCGTCGCCGTGCCCCTCGCGGTGCTGCTCATCCGCTGGCTGCGTTCGCGGACGTCGGCGGCGAACGAACGCTTCCGCCGCGAGGTCGAGCGCTTCTCCACGCGCATCAGCGAGATGGGGTCGCTGCTGTCCGTCACGAGGGCCCACGCGCTCGAGGCCGTCGCCGTCGAGCGGGTCACCTCGAGTGCCGAGCGCGTGCGGGTTGCGGGCTTCGACCTCGACCGCATCAACGGACGGTTCGGGGCGATGTCGTGGGCGAGCTTCCAGGTCCTGAGCCTCGCGTGCCTGTTCGGGGCGGTGCTCGGCGCCCTCACCGGGGTCGTGGCGGTGTCGGCGGGGGATGTCATCCTGCTCAGCAGCTATTTCGGGCTGCTCACCGCGACGACGGTCGCCGTCTTCCAGCTCGCTCCCCTGCTCACCCGCGGGCGGGAATCCATCTCCTCGATGCAAGAACTGCTCACAGCCGACGAGGTCGAGCAGAACGAGGGCAAGCCCGCCCTGTCGAGGATCTCCGGTGATATCCGCTTCGACGCGGTGACCTTCGCCTACGCCCGTGAGCCCGTCCTCCACGACGTCGATCTGACCGTCGCGGCGGGAGAGACGGTGGCGTTCATCGGTCCGTCTGGGTCGGGCAAGTCGACTCTCCTGCACCTCGCACTCGGACTCATCAGTCCCGACCGGGGACGGGTGTCCATCGACGGACACGATCTCGTGGACATCGACCGTCGGACGTATCGACGATTCGTGTCGGTCGTGCCGCAGGAGCCCGTGCTCTTCGCCGCGTCGATCCGCGAGAACGTCGCCTACGGCCTGCCCGACCTCGACGACGACGCCGTCTGGAATGCGCTCGCGGGGGCGAATGCCCAGTCGTTCGTCCGTCAACTGCCCGAGGGGTGGGACACCGTCGTCGGCGAGCGCGGGGCGAGCCTGTCCGGCGGGCAGCGACAGCGTCTGGCCATCGCGCGCGCGCTCGCGCGCGATCCCCGCGTGCTGCTTCTCGACGAGGCGACGGCGGCCCTCGACGGCGAGTCCGAGGCGGCCGTGAACGACGCGCTCGCGACCCTTCGCGCCGGACGGACGACGCTCATCGTCGCCCACCGCCTGTCGACGATCCGGGCGGCCGACCGCATCGTCGTCCTCGACGCGGGCCGCGTCATCCAACAGGGGGATCACGACGCGCTCGCCGCGACCGAGGGCTACTACCGCACGATGCTCCAGCGCGCGGTGGCGACGTGAGCGCCGCCAATGCCGAGCTCACGGTGCGTGTGGTCCGCGGCATCCGGTACGCTCGCGCGCGGCGCTTCGAACGTCCCGTCCTGGAGTCCCCCGGTCCGGATCGGCTCGACGCCCGCGCGCCTCAGCCCGGCGTCGAGGGTTCGGAGGACTGCCTGCACCTCACGGTCTGGACCCCGGAGGGGGTGACGGCAGTGCCCGTGCTGGTCTGGATCCACGGCGGCGCGCACGTGAGCGGCGGCGTCGACGATCCCGTCACGGATGGCTCGCACCTGGCCGCAACGCAGGGTCTGGTCGTCGTCGCGGTGCAGTACCGGCTCGGCGCCCTCGGACACCTTCTCGGCGACGGTACGGAGGTGGGCCAAGATGCCGCGAACGCCGCGCTGCACGATCAGCTCGCGGCGCTGCGTTGGGTGCGGGACCACATCGCGACGTTCGGCGGCGACCCGTCGGCGGTGACCCTCATGGGCCAGTCCGCCGGTGGCGTCGATGTGCTCGCGCACCTCGGCGCCTCGACGGGTGAGGGGCTGTTCCACCGTGTCATCGCGCACAGCTGCACGGCGGAACGGGCGATGTCCCTCGCGCACGCGGCGCGTGTCCGCGACGCGTTCCTCGGCGCCGCCGGCGTCGGGTCGGTGCGTGAAGCGGCGGACCTGCCCGTCGCCGCGCTCATGGCGGCGCAGACCCGTGTCATCGACCGGCTTTCGGCTGCTGCTCCGATCGACGCAATCCCCTTCCGGCCCGTCATCGACGGGCGCCTCCTGCCCGAGCGCCCGCTTGAGGCGATCGCCTCCGGCGCCGGTGCCGACATCCCGCTGCTGATCGGGTCCGCGCGGCGCGAGGCCGTGCCGTGGATGGCGAAGGGTGTCGCGGAGGAGCACGCCCTCGCCGCCGTGCTGAGGGAGGTCGCGCCGTCGGCGTCGATCGCCGAGCTCTCGGCCGCATACGAGATCGACCGCGGTCGGCGGTCCGCGCAGGGGGAGCTGCGAGAGGCCGTGCTCTCCGAGCTGATGTACCGCTCGCCCGTCGACAGGGTGGTCGGGGCGCGCGCGGCGGCGCACGGCGCCGCCGCGACCTTCGTCTTCGACTTCGACCCCGCCGGGCTCACCGGCGTCGATGCCGGGCACTCGGGCGAGCTGCCGATGGTCTTCGGGACGTCGACGGCGCCGGCTGCGACTGAGCTCATGTCCCGCATGGTCGATGCGTGGGGCTCCTTCGCCCGTGGCGGGCGGCCGTCGAGCGAGGCGAGCTGGTGCGATGCGTCGGAGGGGGTCTTCCGCTGGGGCGCTCACCCGCAGATGATCCCCGCGAGCGATCCGGCCCTCCGTGCCGCCCTCGCCGCGGCCGGCGCGGTATGCGACCGGTTGTGAGTACGCCGCATCACCCGAGGCGGCGCTGCGGCGTTCCGGGCGTGGGCACTCAGTCGTTCCGCCCGTCGAGTGTCCAGGAAACGCCGTGCCCCGCGGAGTCGATGCGGCGTGTCGTGGACACTCGACGCGCGCGGGGCGGAGGGTCTGCGGGTCAGAACACGTACTCGAAGCACAGCGAGCGCGGCATCGTCTCGATATAGGGCTCGTACACCGGGATGGGGGTGAAGCCCGACGCGGCGTACATGCGCAGCGACTCGGCTTGCATCCTGCCGCTCTGCAGGATCACGCGGGACGCGCCGCCGCGGCGGGCGAGGTCGACGACCTGGGCGGTCAGTGCTCTCCCGACGCCGCGCCGACGGGCGGTGTCGCGCACGATCAGGCGCTTGAGTTCCCACTCGTCGCCGAGGCGCCGCAGCATCACGTGGCCGATCGGGCTGTCGTCGGCGTCGATCGCGAGCAGTGTCGCGACGATCTGCTCGCGATGCACGGCCAGCGCGGCGGTCCGCTTCGCGGCGAACTCGGGGGTGTCGTCGGCGTCGGCCTCGCGGTACCGCTCGTCGAGATCGTCGTCGAGGATGCCACGCAGGTACACGGCACGAGGGTCGTCGACGTCGACGGACTCGAGGCGGAAGGCGGGGGCGTTCACTCGTCGAGCCTAGCTTCGCGCTCGTCGCGGATGAACGCGCCGTGGCCGCGAGGCGACCCGATGGCGGGCCGCCGCACCCGCACGGCGCGTCGCGGACGCCGTCGATGCGGCGAGGCAGAATGAGGAGGGGGGAGGTGCGCAACGTGGAGCTCGCGCTGGGATTGGTGGCGGTGAGCGCGGCCGTGGCGACGGTCGTGTTCTTCGTCGCGATGCCGCGCATCGGAACCCCGGGCCGCACCACGCTCTTCCTGCGCTTCGCCGCCGTCGCCGGAGTGTGCGCCGTCGGATCGAGCGCGATGTACTTCATCTACACGGCGGGCGGTGGCATCCTGAGCCTCGTCCTGGGGGACGTGGCGATGGTGCTCGCGCCGTCGCTCCTGCTCGTCGCGGTGAGCGTCCTCGACGGCCGCAGCGCCCGGCGCACCTCGGCGGCCATCGTCGCCCTGGCGCTGCTGGTGGCGATCGTCACCGCGATCGTGCCGCTGCCCGGATCGCTCGCCGTCAAGGCCCTCGCGCTCGCACTCGCGTGCGGGGCCTGCGCCGTCGCCGCGTTCCGTGCCGACATCGACCCGCTCGCGCCGGTGCGACTCATCGCCGTGACGACGGCGGTGTTCGCCGTCTACTGCGTCGTCCGGGTCGTCGTCGGAGCTGGCGCGGGATGGGACTCGCTCGTCTACCTCGTGGGCTTCTCCTACGCCCCGGCGACGGTGCTGGGCGCCGCGGCGGTGGTTCTCTGCGGGGCGGCCGTCATCCGCCTGCGTTTCGGTGCACACGCGCACGAGAAGGAGGTCGAGTGCCCCAACGGCTCGCTCGTCGTCGTCGGAGACTGGGAACTGGCCGTCGCGGCGTACGGCGCGGATCGCGTGCACGAGCTCGTCGGTCAACTCCGGCAGGCGGCTCGCGGCCTCGACCCCCGCGCGCTCGAGGTTCCGCGCGGCGTCGAGCTGACGATCCCCGACCCGCTGTCGACGGTCAGCACCTGCCTGAAGAGCGACTACGGCTGGAAGGCCGAAGACGTGATCCTGCTCGTCGACGGCACCTCGACCGCGTCGATCCGGACGCAGACCGGCACCGTCCCGCGTCGGCGGTGGTGGAGGCTGAGGCGATCCTGAGTCTCGGCTAGGGTGGGACCCGGTTTCAGCTTTCGAAGGAGAACGCATGGATGTCTCAGGAGCCTCCGCCCTCGTCACCGGCGGTGCCTCGGGATTGGGCCTCGCCACCGCGCGACGCCTCGCAGGTGCCGGTGCGCACGTCACCATCGTCGACCTGCCCTCGTCGTCCGGCGCCGAGATCGCGGACGAGCTGGAAGGCGCCTTCGCCGCGGCGGACGTCACCGACCCGGAACAGATCGCCGCGGCCGCAGCCCGGGCGGCCGAGGCCGGCCCGCTCCGCGTGGTCGTGAACTGCGCCGGGATCGCCCCTCCCGCGAAGGTGCTCGACCGCGACGGAGCGCCCTCGTCGCTCGCCGACTTCGAGCGCGTCATCCGCGTCAACCTCCTCGGCACCTACAACGTCATCGCGCAGGCGTCCGCCGTCATGGCGAAGACCGACCCGATCGACGGGGGTGACCGGGGCGTCATCGTCAACACCGCGAGCGTCGCCGCGTTCGACGGCCAGATCGGCCAGCCGGCGTACTCGGCGAGCAAGGGTGGCGTGCACGCGATGACGCTGCCGATCGCCCGGGAGCTCGCGCGCCACGGCATCCGGGTGTGCACCATCGCGCCGGGCATCATGGAGACCCCGATGTTGAAGGGGCTGCCGCAGGCCGCGCAGGATTCGCTCGGTCAGCAGGTGCCCTACCCCTCGCGCCTCGGCGCCCCCGACGAGTACGCGCGACTCGTCCTCGCGATCGTCGACAACGGCTACCTCAACGGCGAGACGATCCGCCTCGACGGCGCGATCCGGATGGCGCCGAAATGACCGACGGCATCCTGCTCCACGTCGAGGGCGGGTTCGCCCGGGTCACCTTCGACCGCCCCGCCTCGCTGAACGCGATGGACTTCCCCATGGCCCGCCGCTGGCGCGAGGTCGCGCACGAGGTCACCTCCGACGCGTCGGTCGGGGCGGTGATCCTGGATGCCAACGGCCCCGCGTTCTGCGCCGGCGGCGACGTGGTCGCCATGTCGACGAGCGGGTCGTCCGGGGCCGAGGTCACCGAGACCGCCACAGCGATCCACGACGGCATCCGCACCTTCGCCGAGGCGCCGCTGCCGATGGTCGCCGCGGTGCAGGGGGCCGTGGCGGGCGGGGGTCTCGGGCTCATGCTCACCGCCGACTACGTCGTCGCGAGCGAGAACGCGCGGTTCGTCAGCCGGTACGCGAACATCGGGCTCACGCCCGACCTCGGCGTCTCGACCCTCCTGCCCGCGGCGATCGGGCAGCGCCGCGCGCTGCAGCTGCTGCTGCAGGATCGGATGCTGGATGCCGCGGAGGCCAGGGACTGGGGCCTCGTCGCCGAGGTCGTGGCATCCGCCGACCTCGCGACGCGGGTCGGGCAGATCGCCCGGTTCTGGCTCGACGGGGCGACGGCCGCGTTCGGGCAGGCCACACGCCTCGTGCGCGTCGGCGCGGGTCGCACGTTCGCCGAGAACCTCGATGACGAAGCCGCCACGATCGGCGCGGCCTTCGACACCCCCGAGGCGCGGGCGCGGGTCGCCGCGTTCGCCGCCGCCTCCGCGAAAGGACGCTCGTGACGCTCTCCGGGAAGACCATCCTCATGTCGGGCGGCAGCCGCGGCATCGGCCTCGCGATCGCGCTGCGCGCGGCCCGCGACGGAGCGAACATCGCGATGCTCGCCAAGACCGACACCCCGCACCCGAAGCTCGAGGGGACCGTGCACACCGCCGCCGAGGCGATCCGCGCGGCGGGCGGCCGCGCGCTGCCCATCGTCGGCGACGTGCGGGACGAGGCATCCATCACCGAAGCCGTGATGCGCACGGTGGGGGAGTTCGGCGGCATCGACATCGTCGTCAACAACGCCAGCGTGATCGACCTCTCGGGCTCGCTCGAGCTCGCGACGAAGAAGTACGACCTCATGCAGGACGTCAACGTGCGCGGTACGTTCCTGCTCTCGCGCGCGGCGATCCCGCAGTTGAAGGATGCCGAGAACCCGCACATCCTCTCGCTGTCGCCGCCCCTGAACGTCTCGGCGAAGTGGCTGGGCGCGCACACGGGGTACAGCCTCGCGAAGTTCGGCATGACGATGGCGACGCTGGGCCTCGCCTCCGAGTTCGCCGGCGACGGGATCGCCGCGAACACCCTCTGGCCGCGCACGACGATCGCGACCGCCGCCGTGCAGAACGTCATCGGCGGCGATCGCCTCATGCGCGTGTCGCGCACACCCGAGATCTACGCGGATGCGGCGTACGAGGTGCTGACCGCGCCGGCGCGCGAGCAGAGCGGGCAGACGCTCATCGTCGAGGACGTGCTTCTCGCCGCCGGGGTCACCGACTTCTCCGGCTACGCCGCGGTGCCGGGGACGCCGGATGAGGCGATGTACCCGGACATTTTCCTGGACTGACGCGCGGCGCGGCGTGCGGACGGGGCGGCGCGCGCCTGACCCGCGATAAACGCTCGCTGCACTCGGAAACGCTCTCGGCGGACGTTTCCCAGTGCAGCGAGCGTTTATCCAGCGGGCGCCGCGGCCAGCGGGCGCCGCGGGCCGGTGACCGGCGGATGCCGCGGCCGGCAGCAAGCGCCCGGCCCGGCGGCCGGCAGGCCCACGGCCTCAGATCAGGCCGAGCTCCGCGAACGCGTTGTGCACCCCGTCGTCGAGCACGGCGGTGGTGACCCGCCCCGCGAGGTGCTGGAGCTCGGGCACCGCGTTGCCCATCGCGACCGGCGTGCCGACGACCTCGAACATCTCGACGTCGTTCCAGCTGTCGCCGATGCCGATGGCATCCGCCGCCGACAGGCCCAGCTGGGCGAGGACGGACGTGATCGCAGAGCCCTTGGTCACCCCGGCCTGCCCGATCTCGCCGTTCGACCCGCCGGGCAGGGGAATCGACCCCGGGATGACGTGGAACCCGTCGCCGAGCGCCGCGGCAGCGTGGGCGACGGTGTCGGTCGAGGGGCTGACGAACACGGCCTTCGCGACCGCGTCGCGGTCGACGTCCGACACGGGGCGCGGTTCGCGCCACAGCGGCTGCTCGGCCGGCAGGCCCTGGGCCTCGAGCTCGGCGGCGCGCTGCGCGTGACGCTCGCGTCGATATTCCGTCATGACCGGCCCCATGCCGTCGCTGGCATACACCCCGCCGTGGGTCTGGAGGAAGTAGTGGATGCCGTGGGCCTCGAAGTAGCGTTCGAGGGCCTCGACGTCGTTCCGCGGCATCGGGCGTTCCACGATGAGCTCATCGTCGCGCATCGCGTAGGCGCCCCCGTTCGTGATGGCTCCGTCGAAGCCGATCGCGAGCACGTCGGGATGGATGTCGCCCGCCGACCGCCCGGTCGAGAGCCACACGAGGTGGCCGTTCTCGCGCGCGCGGCGGATCGCCGTCGCGGTCGAGGGGGCGATCACGGAGCCGTGCTCGAGGATCGTGCCGTCGACGTCGAGGAAGGCGATGCGGGTCATGTGCGCTCCAGGGAGGATCGACTGCGGGCCGTGCGGCCCGGGCCGATCCGGTCGGGGGAAGGGATGCGTGGGGGTGCGCCACCGCGGGGCGCTGCCGTGGTCACCGTATCGCGTTCCGTCCCGGGGGAGCGCCGGGTGGTCCGGCATCCGTCGCTCATCGTGTACAGTCGCCGGTGGACATGTGACTGGTCATGCAGGCAGGATCCGAACGCAGTGCGAGAGCACCGCCTTCGGGTCCTTTTTTGTTTGCCCGGGCGACTTCGGAGTCGACGTCGCGACGCGTGTCCTTCGATCCAAGGAAGGACTTCGATGACCACTCAGGACAGCGCCCGCGCGATCCTCGAGCACGTCGGGGGAGCGGCCAACGTGGCCTCGCTCCACCACTGCTCGACCCGCCTCCGCTTCACACTCGCCGATGACTCGCAGGCCGATGAGGCCGCCCTGAAGGCCACGCCCGGCGTCATCGGCGTGGTGCTCGGCACCCAGACGCAGGTGATCGTGGGCTCGGGCGTCAACGACTTCTTCCGCGAGATCGAGAAGATCCGCGGCGGAAGCGGGACCCGTTCCGCCGCACGCGCGGAGACGACGAAGCCGAAGCTGACCCTCAAGCGCGCCGGGTCGGTGTTCATGGACTTCGTCGTCGGCGTCTTCACCCCGATCATCCCCGCCGTCGCGGGTGCGGGCATCTTCAAGTCGTTCCTCATCCTCGCGGTGGCCCTCGGCTGGCTGCAGACGACCGATCAGACCTATCAGGTGCTCACCGCGATCCCCGACGCGGTCTTCTTCTTCCTGCCGCTGCTCGTCACCTACACCGCGGCGAAGAAGCTCGACACGAACATCCCGCTCGCCCTGGGCATCGTGGGTCTGCTCGTCTTCCCGACGTTCGCCGGCCTGCTGACGCAGGAGGGCGGTGTCGCCCTCTTCGGACTGACCGTTCCCGCCATCGCCTACAACGCTCAGGTCTTCCCGCCGATCCTCGCCGTGCTGCTGCTGGCGGTGGTCGAGCGTCTCGCGCGCCGCATCAGCCCGAGCGTCATCAGCACGTTCCTCGTCCCGCTGATCTGCTTCATCGTCGTCGCCCCCGCCACGATCTTCCTGCTCGGCCCGCTCGGCTTCTTCCTCGGAACGCTGCTGACGGGGGCGATGCTCTGGCTCTACGGCACGCTCGGCTGGATCGCCGTGGCCCTGATGGCCGCCGCCCTGCCGTTCATCGTCTCGGTCGGCATGCACAAGGCGTTCATCCCGCCGACGGTGGCCACCATGGCATCCGCGGGTCGGGAGAGCTTCTACCTCGTCGCCTCGCTCGCCCACAACCTCGCCGAGGCGGGCTCGAGCCTCGCGATCGCCGTGCGCACGAAGAACAAGACGCTGCGGGGAACCGCGATCTCCTCGGGCATCTCGGCCTTCTTCGGCATCACGGAGCCGGCCCTGTACGGCGTGACGCTGCAGAACCGTCGCGCGATCATCTCCGTCGTCATCGGCGCGTTCGTGGGTGGTTCGTACCTCGGCATCGCGGCGATCTCGGCCTTCGCGCTGGTCAGCCCGGGAGCCGCGTCCATCTCGATGTTCATCGACATGGCCAACCCGTGGAACCTGCTGCACGCCGTCATCGGCGCCCTCGTCGCCATGGTGACCTCCTTCGTCGTGTCGCTGGTGATCTGGAAGGACTCCGATTCCGCCACCGTGCGCCTGCTCGAGCAGCAGTCCGGCGCGTCCGTTCCCGTCGCCGACGCCGCGGGCGGGGTGGTCGCACCGATGACCGGCGAGATCGTCGCGCTCGGTGCCGTCGACGACCCGGTGTTCTCGGGCGGCATCCTCGGACCCGGGGTCGCCATCCGTCCCACGGACGGCGAGGTGCGCGCCCCCATCAGCGGCGTCGTGTCGAGCCTCCTTCCCTCGCGCCACGCCCTCGGCATCCTCGGCGACGACGGCCTCGAGGTGCTCGTGCACGTGGGCCTGGACACCGTGCGACTCGAGGGTGCGCCGTTCATCGCCCACGTCGAGCAGGGCGACCGGGTCGAGGCGGGCCAGCGCGTGCTCACCGCCGACCTCGCCGCGATCGAAGCGGCCGGACTCGACATCACGACGCCCGTCGTCGTGCTCAACGGCGACGCGTACGACGTCGCCCCCCTCGCCACCGGACGGGTCGCCGCGGGCGACGCGCTGCTGGCCATCGACGCGAAGGAGACCGCGAATGGGATTGCCTGACGGATTCCTCTGGGGCGGCGCCCTCGCCGCCAATCAGGCCGAAGGGGCCTGGAACGAAGGGGGCCGCGGCCCCGCCGTGTCGGACGTGGCGAAGTACCGCCCGAACGTCGACCCCCGCGAGTACGCCGTGCACCACCAGCACACCCTCGACAGCATCGCCGCGGCCATGGCGGACGACGACATCTCGCTCTATCCGAAGCGACGCGGCATCGACTTCTACCACCGCTACCGCGAGGATCTGGCGTTGTTCGCCGAGATGGGGTTCTCGGTGCTGCGCGTCTCGATCGCGTGGTCGCGGTTGTACCCGACCGGTGAGGAGCAGGAGCCGAACGAGGAGGGCATCGCCTTCTACCTCGATCTCTTCACGGAGATGCGCCGTCTCGGCATCCGACCGCTGGTGACGCTGTCGCACTACGACGCGCCCCTCGCCCTCGCGCTGAAGAACAACGCCTGGGTGGACCGCGGCACGATCGCGCTGTTCGAGCGGTTCTCGCGCACCTGCTTCGAGCGGTTCGGCCACCTCGTCGACCTGTGGCTGTCGTTCAACGAGATCGACGGGATCATCCGCCACCCCTTCACCTCGGGCGGCATCATCGACGAGACCGTCGAGGGCTCGCTGGAGCAGGCCTGCTACACGGCGCTGCACCACCAGTTCGTGGCGTCGGCATCCGTGACGAAGATCCTCCACGAGCTGTGGCCGGCGTCCGAGATGGGCTGCATGCTCACCATGCTCACCACCTACCCGAATACCTGCCACCCCGACGATGTCGCCGCCACCCAGGCCAAGGAGCGCCTGCTCTACCTGTGCACAGACGTGCAGGCCGGCGGCGCCTACCCGCGCCTGGCGCTGAAGGCCCTGGAGGCGAAGGGCATCGTCATCCCGTTCGAAGAGGGCGATGTCGAGCTGCTGCGCGCGCACCCCGTCGACTACATCTCCTTCTCCTACTACATGACCCTCACCGAGTCGGTGCGACCGGATGCCGAGCGCACCCCGGGCAACACCGTGCTCGGCGTGAAGAACCCGTTCCTGGAGTCCAGCGAGTGGGGCTGGCAGATCGACCCGGTCGGGCTGCGCATCTCGCTCATCGACCTCTACGACCGCTACGGCAAGCCGCTGTTCATCGTCGAGAACGGCCTGGGCATGCGCGACGAGCTCACCGACGACGGCCGGATCCACGATCCGTACCGCATCGACTACTTCCGCTCCCACTTCGCCGAGATGATCCGCGCCGTGGATGAGGGCGTCGACCTGCGGGGGTACGCGAGCTGGGCGCCGATCGACATCATCAGCGCATCGTCGTCGCAGATCTCCAAGAGGTACGGTTTCATCCACGTCGACCAGGACGACCTCGGCAACGGCACCGGCGAACGACGTCGCAAGGACTCGTTCTTCTGGTACCGCAAGGTCATCGCCTCGAACGGGGCCGACCTGGCGTGATCGCCACCGCGGCGCATCCGCCGGGGTCGACGGAGACACCCATGCAGATCATCAAGAAGGTGCTGAACTCCAGCGTCGTGCTCGTCGAGGACGAGCGCGGTGTGGAGCGCGTGCTGCTCGGCAAGGGCATCGGCTTCGGTGCCAAGCCGGGCGCCACGGTCGCGCCCGAGGACACCGACCGCGTGTTCGTCGCGCTCGACGACACCGACCAGCGCAACCTCGTCGAGCTGCTCGCCCAGATCCCGGGGGAGTTCGTCGAACTGACCCGTTCGATCGTGATGGATGCCGAGGACGGTGGCATCCAGCTCGATCCGCACATCTATCTGACGCTCACCGATCACCTGCACTTCGCGGTGGAACGGCTGCGTCGGGGACTGCGTGTCACGAACCGGCTCGCGTGGGAGGTGCGCACGGTCTATCCCGCGGAGTACGAGGTCGGCCTGCGTGCCCTCGCGCTGCTGCGCGAGCGCACGGGGGCGGCCCTCCCCGACGAGGAGGCGGCCAACATCGCGTTCCACCTCGTCAACTCCGAGGTGGGTCGTCCGGCCGTCGATTCGATGCGGGTGGTCGGCCTCATCTCCGACATCACCACGATCGTCACGCACTCCGGGGGAGTGGCCCTGGATGCCGACGACCTGCACACGCGCCGATTCCTCACGCACCTGCAGTTCTTCGCCGAGCGCCTGTTCTCCGGCCGGCTCGCGGCGCAGGACGACGACCTGCTGTTCGCGACCATGACGGCCAAGCACCCGCGCGCGGTGGCCACGGCCGAGCGCGTCCGCGCGTTCGTGCTCCGCGAGCATCAGGTCGCGATCTCCGACGAGGAGGTCGGCTATCTCGCCCTCCACATCGCTCGCGCACAGTCGAGCTGAACACCTGAAAGGTCCCTCCCCATGGCACAGCGCACCGCCGTTTTCGGCTCCCCGTCCGGCCTGCATTCCCGCCCGGCGGCCACCATCGCCCGTGCGGCCGCGGCATCGAAGCACACGGTGACCCTCGCCGCCGGCGACACCTCCGTCGACGCCCGCAGCATCCTCGCGCTGCTGCAGCTGGGTGTGAAGACGGGCGACGAGGTCGCCCTCGAGGTCGACGGGCCCGAGGCCGATCGCGTCGCCGATGAACTCCGGGCGCTGCTCGAGCGGGATCTCGACGCCGCCTGACCCTGACGGCGCGAGGGGTCGGTCGGGAGTCTCCCCCCGACTTCGGTGGTCGGCCCCTCGCGCTCTTCCCTCCCCGGCCGTCCGAGCGGGGGACGTGCGCTCCCACGGGGTCTTCCCGGGGCGCTCGTCGGCGGCACCGGCGTGGGGCGGGGCGGGCGTCCGCTTTTCGCGCCGGTGCCCGGCTCCGCGCCCAGCCGCGTCGCAGCCGCGCCCCGGTACCCTGGAAATCATGACCGATCAGCCCCCCGTGCGCTCCACCACGCCCCGGCAGGCGCGCCCCGCGGGGGCGCCGGCCGACACCGGCATCCGCGAGACGAAGCCGAAGACCGGACGCCAGGTCCGCCCCGCGACAGAGGGATGGCAGCAGGCCAAGGATGAGACCGGCCGGCCGCTTCTGCAGTTCGCCAGCCCCAAGCGCGGCAAGCCCCCGGTGCACCTCGCCGACCTGACCGCCGACGAGCGCGTCGCCAAGGTGAAGGAGCTGGGGCTCCCCGGCTTCCGCGCGAAGCAGCTCGAGAAGCACTACTTCACCCACTACACGTCGGACGCCGCCGACATGACCGACCTCCCGGCATCCGGTCGCGAAGAGCTCGTCGCCGGCATGCTCCCGCCGCTGCTCACCGAGGTGCGGCGCCTGGAGACCGACCGCGGCGACACGATCAAGTTCCTCTGGAAGCTGCACGACGGCGCCCTCGTGGAGTCCGTGCTCATGCGCTACCCCGGCCGCATCACGCTGTGCGTGTCGAGCCAGGCCGGCTGCGGCATGAACTGCCCGTTCTGCGCCACCGGTCAGGCGGGGCTGACCCGCAACATGTCGGCCGCCGAGATCATCGAGCAGATCGTGCGCGCCAACGCGCTCATCGCCGCCGGCGGCCTCGGCGGCAAGAAGCGCGACGATCACTCGCTCGATCGCGTGTCGAACATCGTCTTCATGGGCATGGGCGAGCCGCTCGCGAACTACGCGCGGGTCATGCAGGCCGTGCGCGTGATGGTCGACAAGGAGCACGGGCTCGGCATGAGCGCGCGAGGCATCACGGTGTCGACCGTGGGCCTGGTCCCGGCGATCAAGAAGCTCGCCGACGAGGACATCCCGGTCACCTTCGCCCTCTCGCTGCACGCGCCCGACGACGACCTGCGCGACGAGCTCATCCCGGTGAACTCGCGCTGGAAGGTCGACGAGGCCCTGGATGCCGCCCGCGCCTACTTCGACAAGACCGGGCGTCGCGTGTCGATCGAGTACGCCCTGATCAAAGACATGAACGATCACGCCTGGCGCGCCGACCTTCTGGCCGACAAGCTCAACGCCCGCGGTCGGGGATGGGTGCACGTCAACCCGATCCCGTTGAACCCGACTCCGGGGTCGATCTGGACGGCATCCGAGGTGCCCGTGCAGAACGAGTTCGTGCGTCGTCTGAACGACGCCGGCATCCCGACGACCCTGCGCGACACCCGCGGCAAGGAGATCGACGGGGCGTGCGGCCAGCTCGTCGCGACGGAAGAAGACGAGGCCGTGGCGGCCGCGACGTCATAGACGGGTGTCCCGAACGGCTCGACGAGCGAAGCGGGGAGTGACCGCCGACGCACCTACGGCGGCCGGCGGCCCCGCTGTCGGTGGCCGGGGCTAGCGTGGAATCATGGTCGCTTATCGCTATCTCGGTAACAGTGGATTCAAGATCTCGGAGATCACCCTCGGCAACTGGGTGACCCACGGTTCGCAGGTCGGAGACGACGCCGCCATCAAGACCGTGCACGCCGCGCTCGACGCGGGGATCACGACCTTCGACACCGCCGACACGTACGCCAACACCGCGGCGGAGACCGTGCTCGGCAAGGCGCTGGACGGCCAGCGCCGCGAGTCGCTCGAGATCTTCACGAAGGTGTACTTCCCCACCGGTCCCGGTGGCCCCAACGACACCGGCCTCAGCCGCAAGCACATCATGGACTCCATCAACGGGTCGCTGAAGCGCCTCGGCACCGACTACGTCGACCTCTACCAGGCTCACCGGTTCGACTACGAGACCCCGCTCGAAGAGACGTTCCAGGCGTTCGCCGACGTCGTCCGCCAGGGCAAGGCGCTGTACATCGGCGTCTCCGAGTGGACCGCCGAGCAGCTGCGCGAGGGCCACGCGCTCGCGAAGCAGCTCGGCATCCAGCTCATCTCGAACCAGCCGCAGTACTCGATGCTGTGGCGCGTGATCGAGGGCAAGGTCGTGCCGACGAGCGAGGAGCTCGGCATCTCGCAGATCGTCTGGTCGCCCATGGCGCAGGGCGTGCTGAGCGGGAAGTACCTGCCCGGTCAGCCCGTGCCGGAGGGTTCGCGCGCCACCGATGAGAAGAGCGGCGCGAACTTCATCAAGCGGTTCCTGAACGACGACACCCTCGAAGCGGTGCAGCGCCTGAAGCCCATCGCCGACGAGGCCGGGCTCACGATGCCGCAGCTCGCGATCGCGTGGGTGCTGCAGAACCCCAACATCGCCGCCGCCCTGGTCGGAGCCTCGCGTCCCGAGCAGTTGCAGGACACCGTCAAGGCGTCGGGCGTCACCCTCGATGCCGACGCCCTCGCGGCCATCGACGCCGCGCTGGGCGACGCGGTGTTCTCCGACCCGGAGAACACGTACGAGGTGTCGCCGAAGAAGCGCCTGGTCTGACCTGGACGGAAGGCGGGTCGGGCGTTCGCGCTCGGCCCGCTTTCGCGTCCCCGCCCGTGCGGCGGAGGTCGCCGAGCTCGTCGGGGCCCGGGCGCCCCGTCCCCCGGCCCCCGGCGCGCCCACGCCCCGCCCCCGGCGCGCCCCGTCCCCGGCCCCCGGCGCGCGGCGTCGCAGACGAAACCGCCTCGCGTTGTCCAGACCGCATGCGCGTGCGAACCGCCGGATGCGGTCTCGAGCAACGGATGCGGTCTCGCCGTGCCGAGCCCGCCCCCGGGTGGCGCGCGATGTGACCGCGGCCGGCACCGCTGGGCCGCGCCACAGCCCCCGTACAGGAGAGGGCAGGGTCGACGTCGTACCCTCTGCGAATGTCCTTTTCCGCTCACCGACCCGGCCGTTTCGGCTCCGACGGTCGCATCGAGTTCACGACGGACGAGGAACGCGTGCAGTACCTCGACGACATCCTCGCCGCACAGAACGCCGCCGCGCGCCCCGCCGACGCGCAGGAGCACGCCTCCGAGCCGTGGGGCGCGCCGCCCGCCGACGACGAGCCGCGCGATCCCTTTCTCGACGACGGAGAGGGCGAAGTCCGCGGCGCCGACCCCCACCGCGACCCGCGCGACGACGATGCGACCGACGCGCACGACACCCTCGTCATCGACCGTGCGCACGCCGACGCCGACGCCGACGCCGACGCGGAGACCGAGGTCGCCCCCGAGGCGGTCCTCGCGGCTCCCGCCGTGGCATCCATCCCGGTGACCTCCGAGCCCCGCCAGCCGCGCTTGCGGCGCCACGACCCCCGTCGACCGCGTCTGTCGCTGATCCGGCGCATGGCCGTGCTCGGCGGTGCCGACAACGACGTGCTCGACGAGGTGCCCGAAGAGGTGCCGCGCTTCGTGCAGATGTTCCTCGTGCTCGCCGGCACCGCGCTCGTGTCCGCGCTGTCGATGATGTTCGCGCTCCTCACGGGCGTGCGGGTCAGCCTCCTGCTCGCGATCCCCCTCGCGATCGTGTGGGGCCTGATCATCTTCAACCTCGACCGCTTCCTCACCTCGACGATGCGCTCGACGAAGAACGTCTTCCGCCTGCTCGGGCTCGCGATGCCGCGCGTGATCATGGCGGCGCTCATCGGCGTCGTGGTCGCCGAGCCGCTCGTGCTGCAGATCTTCCAGAACGACATCAACCGCGAGGTCAACGCGACCAACATCACGCAGGCCCTGAGCGATCAGGATGCCGTGACCAACGGCCCCGAGAAGCAGGCCCTCGACGCGGCCACGGCCCAGGTCTCGGCGCTTGAGAACCAGGCCGCGACCGGCATCGTCACCGGCACCTCGTCGACCTCGGCCGAGTCGGCCGCCGCCCAGCAGACCGTCGACCAGCTCACGCAGCAGCTCGCGGCGCAGCAGAGCGTGATCGACCAGGCACGCGCGGTGTACCAGTGCGAGCTGACCGGGCAGGGCGCCGGAACGGTCCCGGGCTGCACCGGTGTCGCAGGCGACGGCGCGAGCTCCGACGCCGCCCAGGCGCAGCTGCAGCAGGCGCAGACGGCGTACGACGCGCTGTCGACCCAGTTGCAGCAGGCGCAGTCGACGCTGGCCGCCGCCAACACCGCGGGCGTTGCGGCTGCGGCATCCTCCGCCGAGGCGAACAAGCAGCAGGCCGAAGACCAGCTGCCCGCCGCTCGCGCGCAGTACGAGTCGGCGCTCGCCGCGTACAACGCCCGGGCGTCGTCCGTCGCCGACGGCAACGCCGGCGCCGTGGGCCTGCTGAGTCAGATCACGGCGCTCGAGCGCCTGTCCGACCGCGAGCCGGTGCTGCGCTGGGCGCACTACCTCATCGCCGCGCTGTTCTTCATGATCGAGCTGCTGCCCGTCCTCGTGAAGGTGCTGACCGGTTTCGGCGGCCCCTCGCTGTACGAGAAGGCGGAGAAGATGCGCGGGCAGATCGCCCTCGACCGGGTGTCGGCTCGCACCTTCCGCAAACGCGCCGACATCATCGCCGACGAGGCCCACCGCGTTCCGGCGGTCACGGCCTGATGGTTGCCTGGAGCGCGGGGCTGCTGCTGTACCGCCTGGGCCCCGCGCCCCAGGTGCTCATCGCCCACATGGGCGGCCCGTTCTGGGCGAAGAAGGAGGCCGGCGCGTGGTCGCTCCCGAAGGGCGAGTTCGACCCCGCCGCGGAGGGGGCGTTGGATGCCGCCCACCGGGAGTTCCGCGAGGAGCTCGGCATCGAGCCGCCCGAGACGGACTGGGCCGAGCTCGGCACCTTCGCCTACAGCAGCGGGAAGAAGGTCGTCGTCTTCTGCGGTGACGGCGCCGGGTTCACGGCATCCGGAGAAGACTTCGTGTTCGGGGAGTTCGAGATGGAGTGGCCACCGCGCTCCGGCCGCACGGCGTCGTTCCCCGAGGTCGACCGCGCCGAGTGGATGGACCTGGATGCCGCGCGCGACGCGCTCGTGAAGGGCCAGCGCCCCGCGATCGACGCGCTCGAGAGGGCGCTGCAGGAGCTCGCCGGCGCGTGACGCGCCCTCGCGCTTCCGCGTCCCCAGCCCGGGCGCGCTGCTCGGATGCGGCGCTGCGCGGCGCCGCGCGAGCTGGTCGAAAGTCCAAGACACGCCGCTCCGACGGGCGGAATGCGGCGTGTCCTGGACACTCAACGAGGGTCGAGTCTCGCGGGGCGATGCGCTCAGGGGCGCAGCAGCACCTTGCCGACGCGGGGGGAGTCGCTCGCGCGGGCGGCCTCGCGGGCGTCCTCGAGCGCGAAGGTCGCCGCGACCGGGAGGGTCAGGGTGCCGTCGGCGAGGTAGCGCGACAGTTCGCCGAACAGGGCGCCGCGGGTCTCGGCATCCATCGTCTTGCTGACGACGCTGCCCCAGAAGCCCTTCACGGTGGCCTGGCGGAAGATGATGTCGCCGGCCGAGAGCTCGAGTGTGCCGGCGCCCATCGAGCCGAAGATGATCAGCGTGCCGTTCTCGCTGAGCAGCGACAGCACGTCGTTGCTGGCCGAGCCGCCGACCGAGTCGACGCCGGCGACGATGCGCGCACCGTCGGCGAGGGCGAGGGCCGCGTCGCGCCACCCCTCGGCGTCGGTCGACACGACGTTGTCGATGCCCTGCTCCGCCAGCTCGGCGACCGCGCTCCGGCGACGCACGAGGCCGATCACGTGGATGCCGCGGGCCTTCGCGATCTGCGCGACCATGCGGCCGACGGCGCCGTTGGCGGTGTTCTGCACGATCCAGTCGCCCGCCTTCAGGTCGAGCGAGTGCAGCAGGCTGATGGCGCTGAACGGCATCGAGACCAGCTGGGAAGCGACCTCGTCGCTCAGTCCGTCGGCGACCGGGATGAGGCCGGCGGCCTTCGCGACGACCTGCTCTGCCCAGACGCCGAAGGTGCCGCCCGTGGCGACGCGCTGGCCGACGGTGAGGCCCTCGACGCCCTCGCCGAGCTCCTCCACCACGCCCACGGCCTCGGTACCGGCGCGCGCGGGCAGCTCGGGCTTGAAGCCGTAGGTGCCGCGGATGGTCCAGAGGTCGTGGTTGTGGATGGGCGACAGCAGCACGCGCAGGCGTACCTCGCCGGGGCCGGGGGTCGGGGTCTCGACCTCTTCGACGCCGAGGACGTCGGCGGGCTCGCCGAACTCGTGGTGGATCACTGCGCGCATGGAATGCCTCCGGTGGTTATTTTGTAACGACCGGTCTAATATAGACCTCGACGCTGCGAATGCAACCGGAAGGCGTCCGCAACCGGTGGCTTCGACGGGCTCGGCCACCTCCGCCGGACGCCATCGCGAGGCACAGGGAGAGAACAGGGAACATGGGCAGGATGCCGAGCTTCGACCGCTCCGCCGTCGTCGACGCCGCGCGCGACGTGTTCTGGCAACGCGGGTACGCCGAGACGGGCATCGCCGAGCTCGAGGACGCGACCGGGTTGACCCGCTCGAGCCTCTACAACGCCTTCGGCAGCAAGCGCGGGTTGTTCGACGCCGTGCTCTCCGCCTACCTCGACGACGTCGTGCGCACCCGCCTGCGTCCGCTGGGCGGGGGAGATCCGGGCGCGCTCGAGGCCTACGTCGACGACATGAGCGCGGCGATCGAGGCCGACTCCCCGCGGGCCCGCCTCGGCTGCCTCCTTCTCAACGCCGGATCATCGCCCCTGGCGAGCGACGATGCAGACGTGCGCGCCCTCGTCTCGGCTTACGCGGCCGAGATGCGTGCGGCCATCCGCGCCGCGGTCGCCGACCGGCGCCCCGACCTGGCCCCGGATGCCGTCGACGCCCTCGCCGCGGTCTGCGCCTCGCTCGTGGTGGCCGGCCTCACCCTCGCCCGCGCCGACCGCGACGCGGCGCTCGGCACGCTGGCATCCATCCCGACGACCCTGGAGTCGTGGGGACGCGCCTGATCGCGCGAGTCGCCGAGAATCGTCGCCTCGGGTGCGGTCCAGGGATGATCTCGGTATCTCTTTGTATACGTTCGCAGCGCTCCAGGGGGTGAAAACTATCCCTTGGGCGCCGCAGTGCATACACTGGGAGGGCGACGAAGGAGGTGCCGCATGCGAGCGAGCGAACGCGCGTACGCGACCCTCCTCGACGAGATCCAGACCGGCGCCCTTTCTCCCGGCACGGTTCTCGGCGAGGTGGAGCAGTCCACGCGTCTCGGGGTGAGTCGCACCCCGCTGCGCGAGGCGCTGCGCCGCCTGGCATCCGACGGGCTCGTCGCTCAGGCCTCGCCGCGGGTGACCGTGGTCGCGGGCATCGACGCCGACGACATCCGCGCCCTGTTCGACCTGCGTCGCGCCCTCGAGACGGAGGCCGCACGGCTGGCCGCGCAGCGCGGCGACCGACGGGTCTTCCACGCGCTGGCCGCCGAGTTCGAGCGCGTCGACACCGCCGCCGCCGACGACTACTACGCGCTGATCGCCCGATTCGACGCGGCGATCGACGCCGCCGTCGACAATCCCTACCTCTCCGCGGCCCTGCGCAGCGTCCGCACGCACCTCGTGCGGGTACGACGCATGGCCCGCGACAACCCCCTCCGGCTTTCCGCCTCGGCGCGAGAGCATGAACTGATCGCCCGCGCGATCGGCGGCGGCGACCCCGAACTCGCCGCCCACGCCACCCACGTGCACTTGCACAACGCCTTCACGACCATCCTCGAAGCCCTCACGGAGGACCCCTCATGACGATCACCCATCACGTGCGCGTGCACCGCAGCGACGAGAACCTCGCCCGCGAGGGCCAGCTCGCCTGGGCGCTCGCGCGCGTCGCGGTCGACCCGGTCGCGGTCGACGACGACGTGATCGACATGATCGTCAACCGCCTGATCGACAACGCCGCCGTCGCCGCGGCATCCCTCACCCGTCAGCCGGTCAGCGCCGCGCGCCAGCAGGCGCTCGATCACGCGGTGTCGATCGGCGGACCCGGTGCGACCGTCTTCGGCTGCCTGCTCGAGCGCCGCACCAGCCCCGAGTGGGCCGCGTGGGCGAACGGCGTCGCCGTGCGCGAGCTCGACTATCACGACACCTTCCTCGCCGCCGACTACTCGCACCCCGGCGACAACATCCCGCCCGTGCTCGCTGTCGCCCAGCACACCGGCCGCGACGGCGCCGCCCTCGTGCGCGCGCTCGCCACGGCCTACGAGATCCAGATCGACCTCGTCCGTGCGATCTCGCTGCACACGCACAAGATCGACCACGTCGCCCACCTCGGCCCCGCGGCGGCCGCCGGCATCGGCACCCTGCTCGACCTCGACCAGGAGACGATCTACCAGGCCATCGGCCAGGCGCTGCACACCACCACCGCCACGCGCCAGTCGCGCAAGGGCGAGATCTCGACGTGGAAGGCGCACGCCCCCGCCTTCGCCGGGAAGATGGCGATCGAGGCGGTGGACCGCGCGATGCGCGGGGAGACCAGCCCCTCGCCGATCTACGAAGGCGAAGACGGCGTCATCGCGTGGATGCTCGACGGCCCCGACGCCTCCTACGACGTCCCGCTGCCCGGCGAGGGCGAGAGCAAGCGCGGCATCCTCGACTCGTACACGAAGGAGCACTCCGCCGAGTACCAGGCGCAGGCGTGGATCGACCTCGCGCGCCGCCTCGGCACGGACCGGCCCGATCTGCGCGACCCCGCCAACGTGGCATCCATCGTCCTGCACACCAGCCACCACACGCACTACGTGATCGGCTCGGGGGCGAACGACCCGCAGAAGTACGACCCGACCGCCTCGCGCGAGACGCTCGACCACTCGATCCCGTACATCTTCGCCGTCGCCCTGCAGGACGGCGCGTGGCACCACGTCGACTCCTACGCCCCCGCGCGCGCCGGCCGCGCCGACACCGTCGCCCTCTGGCACAAGGTGACGACGGCGGAGGATGCCGAGTGGACGCGCCGCTACCACTCCGAGGATCCGAACGAGAAGGCCTTCGGGGGCCGCGTGGTCATCACCCTGACCGACGGCTCGGTCGTCGAGGACGAGATCGCCGTCGCCGACGCCCACCCGCTCGGCGCCCGCCCGTTCGCGCGCGAGGACTACATCCGCAAGTTCCGCATCCTGGCCGAGCCCGTGCTGCTGCCCGAGGAGATCGAGCGCTTCCTCGAGCTCGTGCAGCGTCTGCCCGAGCTGACCCCGGCCGAGGTCATGCAGCTCACGATCGTCGCTAAGCCCGGCGTGCTGGCGCTGGCCCCCGCGCCGAAGGGGCTGTTCTGATGCTCTACGCCCAGAGCACCCCGCAGCAGAAGCGTCGCGCGCTGCGCGAGAAGCTGGCATCCGGAGAGCTCGTGCGGATGCCGGGAGCCTTCAACCCGCTCTCGGCCCGGCTGATCGAGCGCAAGGGCTTCGACGGCGTGTACATCTCCGGCGCGGTGATCTCGGCAGACCTCGGCCTGCCCGACATCGGCCTGACGACCCTCACCGAGGTCGCCGGACGCGGGCAGCAGATCGCACGGATGACGGAGCTGCCGGCGATCATCGACGCCGACACGGGATTCGGCGAGCCGATGAATGTCGCCCGCACGATTCAGACGCTCGAAGACGCGGGCCTCGCGGGCACGCACATCGAGGACCAGGTGAACCCGAAGCGCTGCGGCCACCTCGACGGCAAGAGCGTGGTCGATGCCGACACGGCGATCAAACGCATCCGCGCGGCGGTCGACGCCCGGCGCGACCCCGACTTCCTCATCATGGCCCGCACCGACGTGCGCGCCGTCGAGGGGCTCGATGCCGCGATCGACCGCGCGAAGGCCCTGGTCGACGCGGGCGCCGACGCGATCTTCCCCGAGGCGATGCGCGACCTCGGCGAGTTCGAGGCGATGCGCTCGGCGCTCGAGGTGCCGATCCTCGCGAACATGACCGAGTTCGGCAAAAGCGAGCTGTTCTCGACCCGGCAGCTGCGCGACGCCGGCGTGAACCTCGTCATCTGGCCGGTCTCGCTGCTGCGCCTCGCGATGGGCGAAGCGGGACGGGGCCTCGACGCCCTGGCATCCGAGGGACACCTTCGCGACAAGCTCGGGCAGATGCAGCACCGCGCCGACCTCTACGACCTCATCGACTACGAGGGCTACACCCGCTTCGACGCCGACGTGTTCGACTTCACCGTCGAGCGCTGAGGCTGCGCGGGCCGGTGAGGTGACCATGTCCCGATCTGCGCAGACCATGTCCCAGAAGTGGTCGTCTGGACAAGGCTCAGACCGCCGAAATCGGGACATGAGCCCCCGTACGAACACCGCACACGACTCAAGGGAGAGACGATGACCGACATCAAGAAGGGCCTCGCCGGGGTCACGGTCGACGAGACCGCCGTCAGCAAGGTGAATCCCGAGACCAACAGCCTGCTCTACCGCGGGTACCCCGTGCAGGAGCTCGCGGCCACGCAGCCGTTCGAGGCGGTGGCGTACCTGCTCTGGAACGGAGAGCTTCCGGATGCCGACCAGCTCGCCGACCTGCGCACGGTCGAGCGAGCGCACCGGGCCTTGACCGACGACGTCCGCGCCGCAATCGACCTGCTGTTGACCAGCGCCCACCCGATGGACGAAGTGCGCACCGCCGTCAGCGTCATCGGCGCGCGCGAGACCGCCGGGATCTCGAACGTGATGGATGCCGTGGGCACCCCCGCGGAGAACCTCGAGCGCGCGATCCGCCTGTGGGCGCAGCTGCCGGCCGTGGTCGCGTACGGCCAGCGCCGCCGCCGGGGCGAGGAGCTCGTCGAACCGAGAGACGACCTCGACTACGCGGCGAACTTCCTCTGGATGACCTTCGGCGAGGAAGCCGACGAGGTCGTCGTCGACGCCTTCACCCGCTCGATGATCCTGTACGCCGAGCACTCCTTCAACGCCTCGACCTTCACCGCGCGCGTGATCGCGTCGACCCTCAGCGACCTGTACTCTGCCGTCGTCGGCGCGATCGGCGCCCTCAAGGGCCCCCTGCACGGCGGCGCGAACGAGGCCGTGCTGCACGTGTTCACCGAGATCGGCTCGGCAGAGAACGTCGAGCCGTGGCTCGACACGGCCCTCGCCGAGAAGCGCAAGATCATGGGCTTCGGTCACCGCGTCTACAAGCGCGGAGACTCGCGCGTCCCCACGATGAAGGCCGCGCTCGACACCCTGGTCGCGCACTACGACCGCCCCGACGTCGCCGCCCTCTACGACGCCCTCGAGTCGCAGTTCGTCGAGCGCAAGGGCATCTACCCCAACCTCGACTACCCCTCGGGCCCCGCCTACGACCTGATGGGCTTCGACACCCTCACCTTCACCCCGCTGTTCGTCGCAGCGCGCGTGACGGGCTGGACCGCGCACATCCGCGAGCAGCAGGCCTCGAATGCACTGATCCGCCCGCTGTCGGAGTACGTCGGTGCCGACGAGCGGCACATCGAGGGCTACGTTCCGGATGCCGACGACCTCGAGGCTCAGGAGCGCCCCGAGGAGGCCGCGGGCTGATGTCGGCGCCCAAGATCGTCCTCGTCGCGGGAGCGCGCACGCCCATCGGGTCGTTCGGCGGCGCCCTGTCGGGCATCGACGCGTACGAGCTCGGCGCGGTCGCGGTGTCGGAGGCCCTGCGGCGTGCCGGAGTCGCGAAAGACGACGTCGACGAGGTCGTCATGGGCTGCATCGCCCAGAACGGCCCCGACGCCTACAACGCCCGCCGTGTCGCGCTCGCCGCGGGACTGCCCACGCGCGTGCCCGCCTTCACCGTGAACCGCCTCTGCGGCTCGGGCTTGCAGGCGATCTGGTCGGCGGCGCAGGAGCTGCGCTGGGGCGGCATCGACGTGGCCGTGGCCGGTGGCGACGAGAGCATGTCGCGCACGCCCTTCCTCGAGTACGGCGCCCGCGGCAATTCCCGCCTCGGCGACCGGACCTTGCTGGATGGCACGCTGGCGATCCTCACCGACCCCTTCAGCGGCCGGCACATGGGAACGACCGCCGAGGTCGTGGCATCCCGATACTCCGTCTCTCGAGAAGAGCAGGACGCCTTCGCCGTCGAGAGTCAGCGCCGGGCGGCGACGGATGCCGCGCGCGCGGCCTTCGCGCAAGAGATCGTGCCCGTGACCACCGGTGGCCGGAAGCCGGTCGAGGTCTCGGTCGATGAGCACCCGCGGTCGGGGACGACTCTCGAGGCGCTGGCCGGGTTGCGGCCCGCGTTCGAGAAGGGCGGCTCGGTCACCGCCGGCAACTCCTCGGGCATCAACGACGGGGCGGCGGCCATGGTGCTGATGCGCCAGGACGACGTGCGCGAGCGCGGCCTGACGGGTCTGGCGACGCTTGAGGCGGTGACCACCGCGGGCGTCGACCCCGAGATCATGGGCTACGCGCCCGTCATAGCCTTACAGCGACTGTGGGAGCAGACGGGGCTCAGTCCCGCCGACGTCGACGTCATCGAGCTGAACGAGGCCTTCGCGGCCCAGGCGGTCGCGGTGATCCGCGACGGTGGCCTCGACCCGGCGAAGGTGAACCCCTACGGCGGCGCGATTGCCCTCGGCCACCCGGTCGGCGCGACGGGCGCGATCCTCACCGTGCGCGCGGCCCTCGACCTGCAGCGCCGCGACCTCGAGTACGCGGTCGTGACGATGTGCATCGGCGGCGGCCAGGCCCTGGCGGCGCTGTTGCGGCGGTACTGACGGGTCGCGCGCTCCCGCGCTCGCGCCATCGCGCGATCGCGCGCGGGAGGGGTCAGAAATTGTCGCCTTGCCGCGTTCCAGGCGACAGAAAGCGACTCCTCACGCGGGGTGCGGCGCTCACGCGCGCGGCGCGAGAGTCAAAAAGACGTCGACCTCGTCCTCGGCGTCGAGGGTGAAGCCGGCGCGCTCGTACAGGCGGCGGGCGGGGCTGCCCTGCAGCACGTTCAGACGCGTCGGACCGTGGTGCGGTTCGGCCAGCACCTGTGCCAGCACGGCGCCGCCCACGCCGCGACCCTGCAGAGCGGATGCCAGGTAGAAGTGCTCGATCCAATGGGAGGCCCCGTCGGGTCGGACCGTGATCGAGCCGGCATCCGCCCCGTCGACGACGATGATGCGCGTCCACTCCGGGCGGAAACCGTCGCGCAGGCGCTGGCGCACCCGCTGCTCGTCGAAGCGGCCGAGGCGTTCGAGGTCGGCGCGGAGAACCTCGGCGCGCAGCTCGACGAGCCACTCGATGTCGATCGCGACGGCCGGGCGCAGGCGGAACTCCATCCGTCGAGCGTAAGCCGCGTGAGTCGCCGCGAATCGTCGCCCGGCCGCCGGTCGAGGCGACGAAATGCGGCAACTCACGCGGGGGATCGGCACCCGGAATACTGGGCACATGAGTGTGTTCCTTCTCGGCGGCGGCCGCGATGTCGCCGTCTGCGGGTCGTTGCTGGAGACTTTCGTGAGCGAGGCTCGGCAGCGGGCCGCCGACCGTGCGCCCGCGATCGCACTGCTGCTCGTGCTCGAGGCCGACGACGACGCCTCGGTCGACCGGTTCCGCGAGGTGCTCGAGGCGGCCGGCGCGGAATCCGGCGAGATCCGCGTGCACGCGATCGTCGAGGGCGAGAGCTTCACGGATGCCGCGGTCGAGGCCGACGGCCTCTTCGTCGGCGGGGGCCTGACTCCGGCGTACGGCGACGCGTTCGGCGGCATCCGGGATCTGGTCCGCGAACGGGTCGCGAGCGGCATGCCGTACGCCGGGTTCTCCGCGGGAGCGTCCATCGCCGCGGGTCCGGCGCTCGTCGGCGGGTACCGGGTCGGCGGGGTCGAGGTCGTGTCGGAGGACGCGGGCGAAGAGCTGGACGCCGTCGAGGTGCGCCCGGGCCTCGGGCTCCTCGACTTCGCCGTCGACGTGCACGCCGCCCAGTGGGGCACCCTTTCGCGTCTCGTCGCCGCGGTCGACGCCGGTCTCGTCACCGACGGTGTGGCCATCGACGAGAACACGGCCCTGGTGATCTCGGCGCAGGCGGCCCCAGCCGTGTGCGGCAGCGGTCAGGTCTGGCGCGTCGAGTCCACGGCATCCGGGGTGCACGTCCAGGTGCTCCGCGCCTGACGCGCCACCCGCGCGTGAGGGGTCGGAAAGTGTCGCCGGGCGCACCTCTCGGCGACACTTATCGACCCCCCACGCCAACGGGAACGGCCCCCACCCGCGAGGGTGAGGGCCGTTCCGGCGTCCGGCGTCAGACCGTGCGGCGCTTGCGCAGGGCGAACGCGAGGCCGCCCGCGACCACGAGGAACCCGCCCGCCAGGGCGAGGCCCCACGGCGCCTCGACACCCGTGTTGGCGAGGCCGCTGCCGGGGCGCTCTCCCGCGGGCCGGCCGGGCTGGTCCGGGGCGGGAACCGGCGTCGGCTCGGTGCCGGGCTCACCCGGCTGCGGAGCGGCATCCGTCGTGAGGACAGCGCGACCGAGCGGCGCGGGGTCGACCACGGGGGTGGCCTCGAAGTAGGCCAGGGTCGCGTCGAGGTCGATCTGCCCGGTGTCGGTGCGGTCGGTGCCCGCGGCGAAGGTCGGGAAGCCGTCGCCACCGTTCGCGAGGAACGAGTTCGTCACGACCGTGAACGTGTCGGTGTCGGCGATCGCGCGGCCCTGGTAGGCCATCGAGACGACCGCGCCCACCCGCGGGTTCGACGGGTCCTGCGTGTACGTGTACGTGAAGCCGTCGGACACGCCCAGGTGCAGCTTCGGGCGGTCGCCCTCGGCCTTCCACTGCTCGTTCAGGATGCCGCGGAGCTGCTCACCCGTCAGCGTCACCGTCACGAGCGTGTTGGCGAACGGCTGCACGAGGGCGGCCTCCTTGTAGGTCACCACGCCGTCGTCGCCCTTCAGCAGGTCGGCGCGGAGGCCGCCCGGGTTCATCAGCGCGATCTGGGCGGTGGTGCCGGCGTAGGCCGGGTTCTTCGACGTCGCCCAGAGGTACACGTCGGCGACCCAGTTGCCCATCGACGACTCGACGCCGCGGTCCGCTCCCGAGGGGGTGCCGCCGCGCAGGATGTCACCGCTGATCTCGCCGACCGGCTTCGCGCCGATGACGTCGGCCTGCGCGACGTACTCGGCGACCTTGGCCGCGATGTCGGCATCCGGAGCCGCCGCGCCCGCGAGCGGGAAGGTCGTCCCCGAGATGGATGCCAGCGAGTCGCTGCGCGTGTCCCAGCTCAGCGACAGCTGCCCCATGGCCTTGCCGTACTCCGAGGCCTGGATGACGGGGCGCGTCCGGTCGGTGCCGGCCACCGGCAGGTCGCACGCGTAGGTCTGGTGCGTGTGCGCCGAGACGACGGCGTCGATCTCCGGAGAGGCGTTGACCGCGAGGGCGCCGAAACCGGCCTGGTCGGCGGCGATGGCCGCGCAGTCGTTCGAGGTCGCAGCTCCCGAGTGCGTCAGCAGCACGATGACGTCGGCGAGGTCGCCCGCCGTGATCTCGTCGGCCACGCGGTTCGCCGCCTCGAGCTGGTCGCCGAAGTCCAGGTCGGCGATACCGGCCGGGTCGACCATGGTCGCGGTGTCGGGGGTCACGGTGCCGATGAAGGCGACGCGCACGCCGTCGACGTCCTTGATCGCGTACTCGTCGAGGACGGGCTCCTTCGTGCCCTTCTTGTAGACGTTGGCGCCGAGGCCGAACTCGCCGCCGCCGTACTCGGGGAGCACGCGGTCGGTCAGATCGGCGAAGCCGCGGTCGAACTCGTGGTTGCCCACGGCCGAGACGTCCAGGCCCGAGGCCTTCAGAGTGTCGATGGTGGGGGAGTCGTCCTGGATGAGGGAGGTGAAGGTGGAGGCGCCGATGTTGTCGCCCGCCGAGACGAACAGCGTGTTCGGGTTGGCGGCCTCCTTCGCCTTCACGGCGCCGGCGAGGACGGCCGCTCCGGCCTCGCCCTGCGAGCCTGCCTCGAGGCGGCCGTGGAAGTCGTTGATCGTGAGGATGTCGATGTCCTTCACGTTCGGGTTCTCCACCGCGAACACGGTGGTGGTGCCCGAGACCTCGTTGCCCACGGCCACGAGCGGGCGGCCCGTCGGAGAGTCGGCGGCGGAGATGAACTCCACGCCCTCGGGACCGAGGTCGCCGGCCTTCGCCAGCAGCTCGCGGTCGGCGGTCTCATCGCCGGACAGCTGGTCTTCGACCGAGACCGAGAAGTCGCGGTTGTTGACGTACCCGGCGTAGGTCGCGTTCTCCGGGTCGGTGATGTCGTAGGTCATCACGCCGCCGACGCGCTCGAGGCCGATGAAGGCGTACGTGCGCCCGTCGACCTCGCCGATCGCGAGGTTTTCGGGCTCGGGGCCCTTGTCGTCGCTGCGACCCTCCAGGTTCGACTCCGAGTGGTTCGAGTTGAAGAAGTCGGGGTTCGCATCGTGCGTGATGCGCTCGAAGTCGGAGCCCGAGTCGAAGACCTGCGCGCCATCGGTCGTCCAGACCGAGAAGCCGCGGCCGCCGAAGGTGTACAGCGCGGAGTAGCAGGAGCCATCGGCGTTCAGCCCCATGTCGGTCGCGACGTTGAGGCGACCGAGGGCGGCGTCGTCGAGCGAGCCCGCGAGCGGGCTGCCGGCGCACACGGGAGCGAGGCCCTTGGCGCCGAGGTCCTTCACGCGGGCCGTGTCGGTGAAGTCGCCCCATGAGCGGCCGTCACCCTCGTTGGCGGTGACGAGGTAGGTCTCTCCGCCGGACTGGTAGGCCTGGATGCCGTCGGGCATGTACATGCCGAACAGGCCGGGGTAGCTCTTCTCGTTGTAGGTCGGGGCGTCCTTCGGGTCGCGGTCGCTCGCGTCGAGCGTCTCGACGCCGTAGTCCTTGAAGCCCAGGGACCGGATGCCGGTGACCTCCGCCGTCGCCAGGTCGACGGTCGCGACGGCGTTGGCCTCCTGCAGCGCGACGTACGCCGTGGAGCCGGCGATCGCGACGTACTCGGGCTCGAGGTTGCGGCTCACGCGGTTGGCGGCGAGCGGCGTGGAGCCCTGGTCGGGGGCGGCGACATCGGGGCCGAAGACGCGGACGGCGGGGTCGAGGGACTTCGAGCCGCCCTGCTCGAAGGCTCCGAATCCGGCCGTGCGAACGGCATCCTGGGTCGGGGCGGTCTTGGTGCTCGGCAGCGCGACGACGCCGACGGACCCCTCGGGGTCGGTCGTGAAGTCGTCGGCGGGCTCGCCCTCGTTCGCGACGACCGCGAAGGAGCCGTCGTCGCTGATCGCGACCATGTCGGGCAGAGCGCCGACCGTGACCTCTCCGAGGATCGTGGGCGCGGCGGCATCCGCGTCGAAGAAGACCAGACGCCCGGGCGCGGTCTTGTCGGTGCTTTCCAAAGCGATGACGCCCAGGCCGTCGGCGCGGACGGCGAGGGAGTTCGCGATCCCGGTGCCGGCGATCGCGTACAGCTTCGTCGGGGCGGCGGGGTTGCCGTTGTCGAGCACATCGACGGCCCCGGCCTGCGCGTTCACGACGAAGAGGCGGTTCTTGTACGCGTGCACGATCTCGGCGGCCGACTGATCGAACACCCCCGTCTCGTACGTGCCGAGCGGACGCAGCGACACCGCGCCGTCGGCGGCGACGTCACGCACGGGGTCGGAGACGAGAGCGGCGGATGCCGCGGTGGCGCTCGACAGAGCGAGAGCGCAGACCGCCGCGGTGGTCGCGCTGAACGCGACCGCGCGGCGGAGGAAGGGCGAAGGCATGGCTGTGTCCTCGGATGCAGGGGGGAGCTCGCGCGTCGAGAACGGCGCGAGGACGCCGCGGGGGCGGCGATGGCGAGGAGTCTGCCCGCGGGCGGTGTCGCCCGAGTGAACGACGGGGGAACGGCGGACCCGCACGGCTCGTCGACGTCGGCGCACGGGCGTCCGCGCGTCGGCGGCCGGGGATATCCTCACGCCCATGACCACCGCGAACGGCGCGCACGCCGACGAACCGCACCGCCAGGGACTCTCGCAGCGCCTCAACGGGCTGAGGGCCGGAGTCCTCGGCGCCAACGACGGCATCGTCTCGACCGCCGCGGTCGTCGTCGGCGTCGCGGGAGCGACGAGCGACACCGGTCCCGTGCTGATCGCCGGGCTCGCGGCCCTCGTCGGTGGCGCGATCTCCATGGCACTGGGCGAGTACGTCTCGGTGTCGAGCCAGCGCGACAGCGAGCACGCGCTCATCCAGAAGGAGAAGCGCGAGCTGGCCGACGACCCCGAGGCCGAGCTCGCCGAACTGGTGGGCATGTACGAGGCGCAGGGCCTCTCGCGCGACACGGCGACGCGTGTGGCGACCGAGCTCACGGCATCCGATGCCCTCAAGGCGCATCTCGCGGTCGAGCTCAACATCGACGCCGACGACGTCGTGAGTCCGTGGGCTGCCGCCCTCGCTTCGGCGGTCGCCTTCACGATCGGTGCCCTGCTGCCGCTGGCGACGATCCTGTTCGCACCCGTCGAGATCCGGGTGCCGCTGACCTTCGTCGCGGTGCTCATCGCGCTCGCGATCACCGGCTACGTCGCGGCGTACATCGGCGGGGCCCGGCGGGGGCGGGCGGTGCTGCGCACCGTCATCGGCGGGGCGCTCGCGCTCGCGGCGACGTACGCCGTCGGCGCGCTGTTCGGGGTGTCGGCGGGTTGATCGACCCCTCTACCATTTACTAGGACGTCCAGGTAATCTGAGCAGGCGACGACGCCGTCGCCTCACGAAGGAGAGCCGCATGGACACCACCCCTGCTCCCGCGCTCGACGCCTCACCGGTCAGCACCCTGTCCGCGGATGAGCGCGCCGCGATCCTCGACGCCGTGCGCGATTTCGCCGCGACCGAGTTCGCCCCCCACACCCTCGAGTGGGATGCCGAGAAGCATTTCCCCCGCGACGTGCTGCGCCGCGCGGGGGAGCTGGGTCTCGGCGGCGTCTACGTCAACGACGACGTCGGCGGCGCCGGGCTGTCTCGCGCGGATGCGGTGGCGATCTTCGAGGAGCTCGCCTACGGCGACCCCACGGTGACGGCGTACATCACGATCCACAACATGGTCGCGTGGATGATCGACACCTACGGCACCGCCGCCCAGCGCGAGCGGTGGTTGCCCTCGCTCGTGGCCATGGACGACCTCGGCGCCTACTGCCTCACCGAACCGGGCGCGGGATCGGACGCCGCGGCGATCGCCACCTCCGCGATCCGCCACGATGACACGTACGTGCTCACGGGCGTGAAGCAGTTCATCTCGGGCGCCGGAGAGGCATCCGTCTACGTCGTCATGGCGCGCACCGGCGAGCCGGGGGCCCGCGGCATCAGCGCGTTCCTCGTCCCCGCCGACGCCGCGGGCCTGTCGTTCGGGCCGAACGAGAAGAAGATGGGCTGGAACGCCCAGCCCACCCGCCCGGTGATCCTCGACGAGGTGCGGGTCCCCGCGGAGAACCTGCTCGGCGGCGAGGGGCGCGGGTTCTCGATCGCGATGAACGCGCTCAACGGCGGGCGGCTCAACATCGCCACGTGCTCCCTCGGGGGAGCGCGGTGGGCGCTGGACCGGACGGTCGCGTACGTGCACGAGCGGTTCACCTTCGGTGAGGCCCTCAGCGAGAAGCAGTCCGTGATCTTCGCCGTGGCCGACATGGCGACCGAGCTCGACGCCGCGCGTCTGCTCGTGCGCGACGCCGCCCGGGCACTGGATGCCAAGGCGCCCGACGCCGCGACCCGCTGCGCGATGGCCAAGCGTTTCGCGACCGATGTGGGCTTCCGCGTCGCCAACGAGGCGCTGCAGCTGCACGGCGGCTACGGCTACCTGCAGGACTACGGCATCGAGAAGGTCGTGCGCGACCTGCGCGTGCACCAGATCCTCGAGGGGACGAACGAGATCATGCGCCTCATCGTCGGCCGCAGCGTCCTCGCGGCGTGACACCGCCCGGTGCGGTCCTTGGGACGCGAGATGACACGCGCGTGCCGAGAAGACCGGCGATTCGCGGCAACCGGGGGTCACGTCGGCGAACGGAGGTCCTTTCGGCGGCTCGTGGCATCTCGGGCAACGGGATCGTCCGGCGGAGCGGCGCAAGGAACCCCCTCGGCGGAAGTCGGGGGCGCGTGCGAGCATGCCAGGAGCGGGGCCGACCGCGGTGACACGACGGGAGTGACATGACGGACCAGGATGCCGAGTACGAGACGATCCGCGTCGAGCAGCGGGGCCGCGTCGGGTGGATCACCCTCGACCGACCCGAGGCTCTCAACGCCTTGAACACGCAGACCATGCGAGACGTCGTCGCGGCGGCGGAGGCGTTCGACACCGACGAGGGCGTGGGGGCGATCGTCGTCACGGGCAGCGAGAAGGCGTTCGCGGCCGGAGCCGACATCAAGGAGATGGAGCAGAAGTCGGGACTCGACATGATGCTCACCGATCACTTCGGGGCCTGGACGCGGTTCGCCGCGGTGCGCACGCCGGTCATCGCCGCGGTGTCGGGCTACGCGCTGGGCGGCGGATGCGAGCTCGCCCTCATGTGCGACGTGATCCTGGCATCCGATCGCGCGAAGTTCGGCCAGCCCGAGGTGCAGTTGGGCGTCATCCCCGGAATGGGCGGGACGCAGCGGCTGGTCCGCGCGCTCGGGTACTACAAGGCCGCCGAGCTGGTGCTCACGGGGCGCATGATGGACGCCGCCGAGGCGGAGCGCGCGGGCCTCGTGTCCCGTGTGGTGCCGGCCGCCGAGCTGCTCGACGACGCCGAGAGCACCGCACGCACCATCGCCGAGAAGCCCCTGCCGGCGCTCTACGCCGCCAAGGCCGCGCTCGATGTCGCTCTGGAGTCCACGCTCGCCGAGGGCGTGCGCTTCGAGCGGCAGGCGTTCGCGGCGCTCTTCGACACCGCCGACCAGAAGGAGGGGATGGCGGCGTTCCGCGAGAAGCGGTCGCCGTCGTTCACGCACCGATGAGCCCCGTCAGCCCGGCCCGCGCAGGCGACCACGTCGCCTCGCGTATCGGCGCGCCCGCGGGCGACCGGCGGCCGGGGGCGTGCGACGCGTCACCCGTCGGTGCTCAGAGCGGGTCGGGCACCGGGGCGGGGTCGGCGAAATCACCGGCGCCCTTGCGGAAGCGCGCGATGATGCGCACGAGAGCCGTCGCATCGTCGTCGTCGAGGCCGAGGTCGGCGAACACGTCGTTGAGCGCGGTCGTCGCCTCATCGACCCGTCGTCGGCCGGCGTCCGTCAGCGCGAGCAGTGCGGCGCGCCCGTCGGTGGGGTGCGGCTCACGCGTGACGTACCCGTCGCGGGCCAAGCGCTCGACGGTGTTGGTCACGCTCGTCGGATGCACCTGCAGGCGCGCGATCGCGCTCGCCATCGGCATCCGTCCCTCGCGGGTGAAAGCGAGCAGCCGCAGCATCTCGAAGCGCGAGAACGACAGATCGAAGGGCTTCAACGCCCGGTCGATGGATGCCATGAGCAACTGGTGCGCCCGGATCACCGAGGTCACGACCGTCATGCCGTCGGCCGCGTCGTCCCACCCGTGCGCGAGCCACTGGCGCTTGGCCTCGGCGATCGGGTCGACCGGCAGTCGTCGCGTCATGGATCCTCCTCGCCTGTCACGGTACCGCTCGAGCGGCGCGGCGGCCCGCTCTCCGCGGGGGCGGTCCGGTCGGCGGGGCCAGCGACTCCCGGGCCCGCCCGTGAAGCCGTCATCCCGTCGCCGCGACGTCGCGGCGCCCGTCCCCCGAACGAAGGAGCCGCGTCGATGAAGATCGTGGTGCTCATCAAAGAAGTCCCCGACACGTGGGGCGACCGTCGTCTCGACCTGGAGACGGGTCTGACCGACCGTTCCTCGTCGGCGCCGGTGCTCGACGAGATCGACGAGCGCGCGGTCGAGGCGGCGCTCGCGCACGCCGACGCGCACCCCGGCACCGAGGTCGTCGTCGTCACGATGGCCCCCGCCTCGGCCATGGCGACCGTGCGCAAGGCCCTGGCGATGGGGGCGACCTCGGCCGTTCACGTCGTCGACGACGCTCTGCGCGGCGCCGATCTGCTGCTGACCGCCGACGTGCTCGCCGCGGCGATCCGCCGCACGGGCTTCGACCTCGTGATCGCGGGCAACCTCTCCACCGACGGCGGGGGAGGAGTCGTCCCCGCCATGGTCGCCGAGATGCTCGGCGTGCCGCAGCTCACGGCGTTGTCGAGCCTCGAGGTCGCCGACGACTCCGTGTCGGGCGACCGCGTGAGCGATGCCGGGACGACGCGGGTGTCGGCATCCCTCCCCGCCGTGGTGTCGATCACCGAGGCGCTTCCGGAGGGGCGCTTCACGACCTTCAAGGGCATCATGGCCGCCAAGAAGAAGCCCTTCGAGACGTGGGATCTCGCCGAGCTCGGCGTCGAGGCCGACGACCCCGCTCAGGCGCGCTACATCATGCTGTCGGTCGCCGAGAGACCCCCGCGCGCCGCCGGTACGAAGATCGTCGACGAGGGCGATGCGGGCGAGAAGCTCGCCGCCTTCCTCGTGGCCGAGGGGGTGGCGTCATGAGCGTCGCGCTGGTCCTGCTCGAGGTGATGCCCTCGGGCGCACTCGCCGCCTCGTCGGCCGGGCTGCTGGTCGCCGCCGCGGAAGCGGGGGAGCCGGTCGCCGTCCTCGCGGCTCCCGCCGACGTGCTCGATCGTGCGGCGGAGCAGGCCGCGGGGTTCGGCGCGGTGCGCGTCCTCACCGCCGAGGTCGATCCCGCGGTGCTCACCGGCCCCGTCGTCGATGCGCTCGCCGCGGCGGTGGCCGCCGAGAGCCCCGACCTCGTGCTCGCCTCGAACGCGATCGAGTCGCGCGATGCCGCGGCCCGCCTCGCGGTGCGATTGCGCCTGCCGCTCGCGACCGACGTCGTCGGGGTCGCGCGCGACGACCTCGGCGTCGTCGCCCACCACGCGGCCTTCGGCGGTGCGTTCACGGTCGACGGGGCGCCGACCTTCGGTCCCCTCGTCGCGACCCTGCGCCCCGGGGCGGTGGATGCGCGGCTCGAGGCGCAGCCGCTCGCCGTGCGCGGCCTGCAGGTGACGGCATCCGGGGCTCCGTCCGCCCGGGTCGAGGACTTCTCCGAGACCGCGGCCCCCTCGACGCGGCCCGAGCTGCGCGGAGCGGGCGCGGTCGTCGCCGGTGGCCGAGGGGTGGGCTCGAAGGAGGACTTCGCGCTCGTCGAGCATCTCGCCGACGTGCTCGGCGCGGCCGTCGGCGCCTCGCGCGCGGCCGTCGACGCGGGGTACGCCCCCGCCAGCACGCAAGTGGGACAGACCGGGGTGTCGGTGTCGCCGCGGCTGTACGTGGCCCTGGGCATCTCGGGGGCGATCCAGCACCGGGCCGGGATGCAGACGGCCGGCGTGATCGTAGCGGTCGACAAGAACCCCGACGCTCCCATCTTCGACATCGCCGACTTCGGTATCGTCGGAGACCTGTTCACCGTCGTCCCGCAACTCATCAGCGCGCTAGAGGCCCACAAGAAGTAGATGGCGTCCACACCCCGCACTCCGCGACGCGGGCTGCCGCGCGTCCCCGGTGGGGAGCCCTGGCCGCCCGCGGGTTCCGGCGCGTCCGTGGGCGACGGCGCGGATGCCGCGGTGGCTGCGGAGCAAGACGCGGGCTCTGCCGCGACCCCGCGAAGCGGTGCGGAGCTCGCAGACCCCGGGCCGCGGGATGCGGGGGGTGCGACGACGTCCGAGGGGCGGACGGAGGATGCGCGCCCCGAGCCCGGCTCGCTCGAGGAGCGGGGCGCTGCGGTGCCGACGGTGCGCCGGGGCCTCCCCCGCGAGCCGGGCGGCGAGCCGTGGCCGCCGGCATCCGCCTCGCCGGGAACGCCCTCCGCGGGATCCGCTCGGCGCAGCGGGATCGCAGCGGAGACACCCTCCCCCGCGGATCCGGTGCTCGCCTCCGATGCCGTCGAGCCCTCGGGCGGTGCCACCGACTCCGACCCGGCCGTCACCCCTCCGGTGGCGGATGCCGCGACCGGAGGCGTGCGCCGTGGGCTCCCGCGCACGCCGGGCGGCGAGCCCTGGCCGCCGGCATCCGTCGCGGCGGGCACGCAGCCGACGCCGGAATCGGGCCGGAGCGGCGGGATCGGATCGGGGGCGTCCGCGGAGGCGACGTCGCGGCAGTCGTCCGAGCCCGGCGTCGTGTCCGCGGCGGAGACGGCCGAGCCCGGGGCGCGCGCGACTCCCGCGCCCCTCATGGCCTCCGCGCCCTCCGCGCCCGCGGCCCCGCGCCCTCCGCTCACCGTTCGCCGCACCGTCTGGCCCGGAGCCGCCGCGCGCCGAGCGGCCGCGGGGCGAGACACCGTTCCCGGAACGGCCGCCCGCGCGGCATCCGTCCCCACCGGTGGCGCGGCCCGGCCGGCCGCGGCGTGGTCGCCCCCGGCCGCTCTCCGCGATTACTCGCCCGCGCAGCTCCTCGGCTCGGCCGCCGTGCTCGGCGTCTTCGCGCTCGCCCTCGTCGGCACCGTGGTGCTGCTCGCGCGTTTCGTGCTCGCGCTCGGGCCCGGGCGGGAGTTCCTCGCAGCGTTCCCCGGCGAGTACCCCCTCCCCGCATCCGCGCCCGTCGGTCTGCCCGCGTGGCTCAACTGGTCGCATTTCCTCAACAGCTTCTTCCTGCTGCTGATCATCCGCACCGGCTGGCAGGTGCGTCGCGAGAAGAGACCCTCCGCCTTCTGGTCCCCGCGGAACAACCGGAAGCGGCGCATCAGCCTCGCCCTCTGGTTCCATCAGGCGCTCGACATCCTGTGGATCGCGAATGGCGTGGTGTTCGTCATGCTGCTCTTCGTCACCGGGCAGTGGATGCGGATCGTGCCGACCTCGTGGGAGGTGTTCCCGAACGCCCTCTCGGCCGCGCTCCAGTACGTCTCGCTCGACTGGCCCACCGAGAACGGATGGGTGAATTACAACAGCCTCCAGCAGCTGTCGTACTTCGCCGTCACCTTCGTCGCCGCGCCCCTCGCGATCGTCAGCGGCGTGCGCCTGTCGGGCGTCTGGCCGAAGGATGCCGAGAAGCTCAACCGGCTGTACCCGGCCGAGTGGGCGCGGAAGGTCCACTTCCCGACGATGCTCTTCTTCGTGGCCTTCATCGTGGTGCACGTCGCCCTCGTGCTCGCGACCGGCGCCCTGCGCAACCTGAACCACATGTACGCCGCCCGCGGGTCGGTCGACCCCGAGGCGTTCACGGGCGATCCGACCGGACTGCTCATCTTCGCGGCATCCCTCGTCGTGATGGCGGCGGCATGGATCGCCGCGCGTCCCGCGGTGCTCGTGCCGATCGCCCGCCTGTTCGGCGAGGTGAAGCAGCGCTGACGCGCGGGCCCGAGAGGGGATACCGAGACCGCATCCGCTCGTCGAGCCCGCCCGCGGTTGCAGGTGAACGTGTGCGGTTTCGGCGGCCGGGTGCGGTTTCCGCGTCGCTCGGGCCGCCGCGCCGCGCCCCTGTCAGACCCGTCCGCGCGCCCGCAGCCCGCCGGCGATGAGGTCGAGGCCGAAGGAGAAGTCCTCGCTCTCGAGGCCCGAGTCACCCTCGCGCGCGCCGAGGCTGTCGTACTGCAGGCGCTGCTGTTCGTGCCAGACGAAGCCGAGCACATAGTGCAGCACCGTGGTTGCGCCGCGGCGCGCGGTGTCGGCGTCGAACCCTGCGGTGGTGATCGCGGCGGTCAGTCGATCGTGCGCGAGGGACGACCCGAGTCCCAGGGCGAGCGTGCTCGAGACCACCTCGGCGCCGTCGCGATAGGCGAGCAGGGCGTCGCGCAGGGCGTGCGCCTCGCGGACGAGGTCGACGGCCGGGCCGGATGCCATCCGTCCGACGATCCGATCCGAGAGCTCTGCGAGCAGCGACTGCTTGTTGGGGAAGTGCCAGTACAGGGCGCTCGGTTGCACCTCGAGCGCCGTCGCGAGGCGTCGCATCGTCAGGTCGGGAAGGCCGTGGTCGTCGAGGATGCGCAGGGCCGTGCGGGCGACGTCGTCGGCGGAGTGTCCTCGCGGTGCCATGGGGATGAGTATAGTGAACGCCGTTCAAGTGAACACCGTTCAGGAAGGCTCCCCATGACTCGCACCCTCGACGCCACCGACCTCGCCCGCGTCGCCGTCTTCGCCGCCCTCATCGCCGCGCTCGGGCTCCCCGGGAGCTTCCCGGTCTTCGGCGGCGTGCCGATCACCGCGCAGACGCTCGGCGTCATGCTCGCCGGTGCCGTGCTCGGCCCCTGGCTCGGCGCGCTGTCGGTGACGGTGCTGCTCGCCCTGGTCGCGGTCGGTCTCCCGCTGCTCGCCGGGGGGCGAGGCGGGATCGGCGTCTTCCTCGGCCCCACCGCCGGATACGCGCTCGGGTGGATCCTCGGCGCGATCGTCATCGGCCTCCTCGTCCACGCGGGAGGTCGCCGCCCGGTCGTCTGGCGCACCGCGCTGGCGATGCTCGGCGGCGGGGTCGGAGCGATCTACGCCCTCGGCATCCCCGTCCAGAGCCTCGTCACCCGACTTCCGCTCGGGGAGACCGCCCTCTCCAGCCTCGTCTTCGTGCCCGGGGATCTGCTCAAGGCGGCGCTGGCGACGGTGGTGGTGACCGCCCTCGTGCGCGCCTACCCCCGCGGCTTCCGTCGGGACTGGCGCGAGGCGGCCCTTGCGCCGGTCGCGGTCGGAACCACGGCGTGAGCACGATCCGCTGCGACGGGCTGTCGGCCCGCCTCGGCGGTCGCGAGGTGCTGCGCGACGTCACGCTCGACCTTTCCGCCCGCACCATCGCCGTCGTCGGCGACAACGGTTCGGGCAAGTCCACGTTCGCGCGGCTCGTGGCGGGCCTCGTCCCGCGCTCGGGGGGAGAGCTGACCGTGCGGGGCCTCGATCCCGATCAGGATGCCACCGAGTTGCGCCGCCGCGCCGCCCTGGTCCTCAGCAACCCCGACGCGCAGATCGTGATGCCGGTCGTCGCGGACGACGTCGGGTTCTCGCTGCGCGCCGAACGCCTGTCGAAGGCGGAGCGCGCGGAGCGGGTGGCCCGCGCCCTGGCGCGATTCGCGCTCGCCGACGTCGCCGATCGGCCCGCGCACGACCTGTCCGGCGGTCAGAAGCAGCTGCTGGCGCTGTGCGGCGCGTTCGTCCGCGAGCCCGACCTCGTCGTCGCCGACGAGCCCACGGCCTTCCTCGACGCCCGCAACGCGCGCCGCATCGCCGACCACCTCCTGGCCGACACCGGGCACGCCCTGATCCTCGTGACCCATGACCTGGCCCTCGCGCGACGGTGCGAGGCCGCCGTGCTGTTCGCGGAGGGGTCCGTGAGCGCCGCGGGCGCGGCATCCGACGTGGTGGACGCCTACGAACGGGCGCTGACGTGCTGAGCCTGTACCGGCCCGGCGACGGCATCCTGCACCGGTTGCCCGCGGGCCCCACGATGCTCCTGCTCGCGATCGTCGCGCTCGGGCTGGCGTCGCTGCCGAGCGCGGCGTGGGCCGCGGCCGTCTGCGGCGGAGCCGTGGTCCTCTCCTATGCCGTGTCCGGCCTCGGGATGCTCGAGCTGGGGAGGCAGCTCCGGGGCCTGCGCTGGATCCTGGCGATCACCGCGACCGGCCAGCTCGTCTTCCTCGGCCCCGAACCCGCGTTGGCGAACACGGCGCGCGTCGCGGCGGCGCTGCTCATCGCGGCCCTGCTGCCGCTGACCACCCGCGTGGACGACATGCTCGACGCCCTCGAGCGCGGCCTCCGCCCGCTCCGCAGGATCGGGATGGATGCCGACCGCGCGGCGCTCCTGCTCGCGGTCGCGATCACGACGGTCCCGGTCCTCGCTCGGCTGGCCGCCGAGGTGCGCGAGGCGCAGCGCGCCCGCGGCATCCGTCCGTCGCTGCGCGCGGGCATCCTCCCTTTCGTCGTGCTGTCGCTCCGGCACGCCGACCAGCTGGGCGAGGCGCTCGCCGCCCGCGGGGTGCGCTGACCTCGCCTCGTCCTCGCCGACGGCGTGGTTCGAGCGACTCGGCGCCCCGCTACGCCCCCGCCGCGCGGCCCGCCGCGAAGCCCTCGGCATAGGCCTCGTCGGCGCCCTGGCGGAACATGTCGCGCACCGGGTCGCGCACGATCGAGCGCGCACCGGGAAGGTCGAGGTCTCCGACGAGGTCGGCGCGCCCGCGCACGATCGCGACGGGCCGGCGCGCGGCCTTGCCCTTGACCAGATCGGTGGCGGCGGCGATCTCGTCGGCCACGCACGGCAGGGTCACCACGAGGGGGCGGCCTTCGGCATCCACCGTCCCGCGGAGGTCTTCGAAGACGTGGATGCCACCGGCCCCGATCGCGTGATCGGTCTGGCCCTCGCGCCAGGCGCGGCCGAGCGTGTCGGTGATGATCACGCCCACGTGCGCGCCCGTCGCCGTGCGCAGGCCCGTGGCGAGGGCTCGCGCCGAGGCGTCGGGGTCGACGGGCAGCAGCAGCACGGTGCCCTCGGGGGTGTTGCTCGCGTCGACGCCCGCGGCGGCCGAGACGATGCCGAGGGGGTTCTCGACGATGCGCGTCACGTGCCCGGTGGGGGAGGTGCGGGAGGCCACGAGGCGCACGGTCTCGCGCGTGATCGCGTCTTCGCGGTCGGCGGCCTCGATGATGCGGCCCTCCGCCTTCGACACGATCTTGCTCGTGACGACGACGATGTCGCCGTCACGCAGCGACCGGTCGGAACCGTCGTGCGGCGATCGGTCTGAACCGTCGCGCGGCGACTCGCGCACGGCATCCAGGATCACCCCGACGAGGTCGTCGCCGGGGGTGATCTCACGGATGCCGTCGAGGGCCCAGATCTGCAGCACGGTCAGCGGACGAAGCGCACCTCGGTGAGCTCCTCGCCGAGGAAGGGCTCGGTGTGCGAGGCGCCGTCGAGGGCGAAGCCGTTGCGCGTGTAGAAGCGGTGCGCGCGGGGGTTGTCCTCGGCGACCCAGAGGTACAGGCCCTCGCCCTCCTCGACGGCGGCGTCGAAGAGCTGCTGGCCGATGCCCGTGCCGTGGTAGGCGTCGAGCAGGTAGATGAAGTACAGCTCGCGCTCGCGCGGGGCGTCGTCATCGCGCGCCGGACCCGAGCCGACGAAGCCGACGATCTCGCCGTTCACGAGGGCGGCGTGCATGCGGTATCCGTCGCCCTGGGCGGCCCAATGGGTCCAGAGCTCGGCCATGCGACGCGGGGAGACGGCCTCGAGGGCCGCCTTGCTGATGAGGTGGTCGTAAGTCTCGTGCCAGCAGGTGGCGTGCACGCGGCCCAGGGCCTCGGCATCCACATCGCGCACCGGACGGACGACGATGTCGGTTCGGGTTTCCGCAGTCATGGCGCGACTCTACGCGCGGGCACGGCGGAGGTGAAATCGGGGTGGGCGCGCGAGGCGATGGGGTAAGAGAGGCGTCTGTCCGGCGCGGTGTGCCACGATGCGCGGGTGCCGGATCGTCGCTCGTTCACCCCCGTCGAGGCCCGCATCGACGCGGTCGCGAACCGTCTGCTCGCCGGCGCGCCCACCTCGGGGGCGCGGGCGCGGGCCGTGGAGTTCGCCGTCTTCGTGCTCAAGCAGGCGTGGGCCTGCGTGTTCGGGGCGGCCTTCCTCGTGGTCGTCCTCGCGGCGAAGCTCTGGTACCCCGACGGCGCCGCGCTCGCCCGCAACGACGCCCTCACGATCGCCGCGGTGCTGATCCAGGTCGCCATGGTCGCCGGTCGCCTCGAGACCCTGCGCGAGCTGCGGGTCGTCGTGCTCTTCCACATCGTCGGTACCGTGATGGAGCTGTTCAAGACCGACGTCGGCTCGTGGATGTACGCCGCCGACGGCGTGCTGCGCCTCGGCGGGGTACCCCTGTACAGCGGGTTCATGTACGCCGCGGTGGGCAGCTACATGGTCCGCGTGTACCGGCTGTTCGACCTGCGCTTCTCGCGGTACCCGAGACGGTGGCTCACCGCCGTGGTCGCGGCGCTCATCTACGTCAATTTCTTCTCGCACCACTGGATCGTCGACCTGCGCTGGGGGCTCGTCCTGGCCGTCGTCGTGCTGTGGGGCCGCACGACCATGCACTTCCGTTTCTTCCGCGGGACGTTCCGCATGCCGCTGCTCCTGGCGTTCGCGGGCGTGGCGCTGTTCATCTGGCTCGCCGAGAACATCGCCACCTACGCGGGAGCCTGGCTCTACCCCTCGCAGGTGGGCGGGTGGCATCCGGTCGACGCGTCGAAGCTGTCGTCGTGGTTCCTGCTCATGATCGTCTCGGTGGTGCTCGTCACGTGGGTCTATCCGCCGCGCAGGCCGGATGCCGAGGAGCCGACGCCACAGGGATCGACCGGTCATCCTGTGGATATGTGACAACGCAATCGCCGATCCGTCGTCGACTCGCTACGCTCGCCCCTCGTGAACGTCCTCTGGCGCACGCTTCTCGTGCTCGTCCGTGCCCGCCGTCGTCTGCGCCGCGAGGGGCCCATCGACCCGAACACGGTGGCGCGCCTGCGCATCCGCGTGCTGCCGACCGACATCGATCTGCTGCGCCACCTGAACAACGGGCGGTACCTGTCGCTGTTCGACCTCGGGCGCTGGGACCTGCTGACCCGCGCCGGACTGATGTCGGCGATGACGACGCAGGGCTGGTACGCCGTGGTGGCGGCCGAGACCATCACCTTCCGCCGCTCGCTGGAGCTCTGGCAGCGCTTCGAGCTCGAGACGCGCCTGATCGGGCACGACGACCGCGCCGTGTACCTCGAGCACCGCGCGCTGGTGAAGGGCGAGATCTACGCCCGCGCGATCATCCGGGCCCGCATCCTGCGCCGCACCGGCGGGACCGTCCCGCACGACGAGCTCTTCGCCGCCGTCGGTCGGCCGGAGGGGCTGCCCGACATCGAGTCGTGGGTGCACGACTGGGCCGCGGGTTCGTCGCTGCCGTCGACGAAGCGCCCGGCGCCGAGCGTCTGGAGCTGAGCGCCGACCCCGCAGCCGCCGCCGAGCGGCTCAGCGACCGAAGCGCGCGTCGAGCCAGGCCACCTGCTTCATGAAGTGACGATAGCCGCCGCCCTCGTGCCCGTTGTAGCGGTAGACCTCGATCGCGGTATCCGTGGATGCCAGCGCGTGGAACGACGCGAAGACGCCCGAGGGCAGCACGACGTCGTCCATCAGCGCGACCGAGAACAGCGCGGGAGCGGTGATGCGGCGGGCGAGGATCGCCCCGTCGACGTAGGAGAGGGTGCGCAGCACCGCGTCCTCGGCATCCCGGTGGACGGACAGGAACCGCGTGATCTCGGTGAAGGGGGCGAGGGGGGTGCGCACGATCGCCGACGGGAAGTCCGCGAGGAACGGCACGTCGGGCAGGAGCGCGGCCACCGCCTCTCCCGCCAGCGCCGCGGCGGCGATCGAGAGTCCGCCGCCCTGGCTCCCGCCCGTCACGGCGATGCGCGAGGCGTCGACGCCCTCCATCCGCGAGACCTCGTCGACCAGCCGCACGGCGTCGGTGTACAGCCGGCGGTAGTAGTAATCGCGGGGGTCGAGGACGCCGCGGGTCATCACGCCCGGGAAGGCGGCGGCCGATCCGTGCGGATCGGGGGTGTCGCCGACGCTCCACGTCGACCCCTGGCCCCGGGTGTCCATGATGACGTGGACGTAACCCGCCGTCGCCCAGGCGGTCTTCTCGCCGGGGAGGCCGCGTCCGCCGCCATAGCCGATGAACTCGACGACCGCGGGCAGCTCCTCGTCGCCGTGCGGGCGCACGACCCAGCCGCGGATCTCGTCGCCGCCGAAGCCGGTGAAGGTGAGGTCCTGCACGCGGAGGGCCCGGACGGGCGATGCGACCTCGGCCAGCCGGAGGGGGCGAGCGGCCGCCCGGGCCTCGGCGAGCGTCTCGTCCCAGAACGCGTCGAGGTCGTCGGGCGCGGTGAGCGCGGGACGGTACTCGCGGAGCAGCTCGAGGGGAAGGTCGGTGAAAGTCTGGGCCATGCGGATCTCCGTCGATGTGGGGGCTGCACCGACAGTAGCGAAGGAGACGATCCGGTGCCCGCCACGGTGTCATCGCATTGCGGCCGGTCGTGCGCGGGTCGTCATCCGAGCGATGCGCGTCGGATCCGCCGCTTGCGCGGCGGGCCGCCGGGATGCCGCGCGCGCGATGCCTAGGCTGGCGCTCATGAGCACGAACGACCCTCGCGCCACCGGTCCTGCGCTCTCCTCCGACGTCGCCGAGCGTGCCGCAGCGCGGATCGCCGCGTTCTCGCCGCGGCCCGTCGCCCCCGCCCGTGGCGGCGACCTCGCCACCGACGCGGAGGCCGCGGACTTCACCGCCGCAGCCGTCGACGGCGTGCTCCGGCCCGAGAGTCTCACCGCGTCGGCCGCGGCCCTGCACCGCCTGGCCGAGGTCGTGCCCTCGTCGCTCCCGTGGTTCGTGCGCGGGGCGCTCCAGCTCGGCGGCGCTGTCGCCCCGGTGATGCCCACGCCCGCCGTGCCCCTCGCCAAGCGCGCCCTGCGCGATCTCGTCGGCTCCCTCGTCGTCGACGCGCGTCCCGAGCGTCTCGCCGCCGACCTCGCCGCGCTCGCCACCGAGGGGGAGACCCCCGATATCCGCCTGGTCGGACCCGCCGTCCTCGGTGACACCGCCGCGCGTCGTCGGCTCGACGGCATCCGGTCGCTCGTCTCCCGCGACGACGTCGAACGCGTCTCGCTCCCGCTCGCCGACGCGGTGGCGGGCCGGTCGGCATGGGCTTTCGACGCCGAGGTCGAGCACGCGGCCGAGCGCGTCCTGCCCCTGTTCCTCGACGCGCTCGCCGCCGGCACGCACCTCACCCTCGTCGTCCGCGACCGCGCCGAGCTCGACGTGACCGTCGCCGTGCTCACCCGCGTGCTCGAGGAACCGCGACTGACCGGCATGCGCGCGGGCATCGCCCTCCCCGTGGCCGTCTCCGAGACGGTCGAGGCCGCGCGAGAGCTCGCGGCGTGGGCACGGCAGCGCACGCACGATGACGGCGAGCGCCTCACGGTGCGTCTCGACGACGCCCCGATCGAGACCCCGGATGCCGCGACCTCCGCCCGCCATGGATGGGAGGCGCCCGCGGTCACCGCGCGCGACGACGTCGACGCCGCCCTCGTGCGCGGCCTCCGCGAAGCGCTGAGCACGCGCGCCCGCGACGGCCTACGGGTCGAGGTGGCCACGGCCGATCCGGAGCGCGCCGCCCTCGCCCTCGCGCTCGGCGACGACGCAGGCGCCGAGGTCACGCTCGTGCTCCCGCGGGCCACGCCGTGGACCCCCGACAGCGCCCGCGTGCGGACGGTGGCGGTCGTGCACCCCGACGACCTCGACGCGGTCGCCGCACCGCTCGCCGCTGCCGCCGCCGCGATGGTCGCGACCGCTGCGGGGCTCCCTCCGGCTGGGCCGATCAGCGCCTCCGGCGAGGCGTCGGGCGACGAGGACGGACCCGACGCCGCGACACCGGAGACCGCCGCGGTCGCCGCCCGCGCGCGCCGCGCGCTCGCCGGAGCCGACGCACCGCCGCCCGCGGGACGCCTGCCGCAGCGCGACGTCGCGCCGGAGCCGGCGATCCTGCGCGATCCCGCCGATGCCGACGCCGACGACCCGGGTCTCACGCAGGCCGTGCTCGGCATCGCGCGAGAGGCCGCGGCGTCCGAGGACACCTCCGCCCTGGGCCCCGACGTGCAGCAGATGCTGTTCGGCGGACAGGCGTTCGTCGACACCGCGGTGTTCTCGGCACGGGAGAGCGCGGAGCTCGCCGGGGGAGCCGCGGGCTTCCGCAACAGCGCCGACACCGACCCGACGGTCGCCGCGGACCGCTCCTGGGCCCTCGCCGTGCTCGACCGCGTCGGCGGCTCGACCGCGGGAGATGCGACGGCCGCCGCGGGGCGCATCAACGACGAGACCGGCCTCGACGAGGTCGTGACGCGCGTGCGCACCGGCGCGGAAGCGTGGGGCGCGTTGGCCGCCGCCGATCGCTCGGCCGTCCTGCAGGCGGCGTCGCGGACGCTCGCTGCTCGCCGCGCCGAGCTGATCGAGGTTCTCGCGTCGGAGGGCGGCGCGCTGCTCGCCGAAGCCGACGCCGAGGTGAGCCAGGCGGTCGACGCCGCCGCGTACTACGCCTCGACGGCGAAGGAGCTCGACCGGGTGCCGGGGGCCGTGTTCGTCCCCGATCGCCTCACCGTCGTCGCGCCCCGGTGGAACGCCTCGGTGGGACTGTGCGCGGGCGAGACGCTCGCCGCCCTGGCCGCGGGGTCGGGCGTCCTGCTCACGCCCTCGCCGCGGGCGCGCCGCGCGGGAGCGGTCGTCGCCGACGCGCTGTGGGCGGCGGGGGTGCCGCGCGACGTGCTCGCCTACGTCGACCTGAACGAAGACGCCTCGGGCCGGGCGCTGATCGCCCACCCGGGTGTCGACCGCGTGCTGCTCTCCGGTGCGCGGACCACGGCCGAGCGCTTCGCCGCCTGGCGTCCCGCGCTGGCGATGCAGGCGCTCACCGCCGGTCGCAACGCCGTGATCGTCGCGCCCTCCGCCGACCTCGACGAGGCCGCGGCCGACATCGTGACCGGCGCCTTCGCGCGGGCCGGGCAGGCGGCCACCGCGGTGTCGCTCGTCATCCTCGTCGGTGCGGCCGCGCGCTCCGCGCGGTTCACGGACCAGCTGAAGGATGCCGTGTCCTCGCTGCGCGTGGGACCGGCCGACGACCCGCTGTCCGATGTCGGGCCCCTGGTCGAGGAGCCGACGGGCGAGGTGCGCCGTGCCCTGACCGTGCTCGGCGACGGCGAACGGTGGCTCGTCGAGCCGCGGGAACTCGACCTCGGTCCCGAGACGGCCGGGCGGTTCTGGTCGCCGGGCGTGCGCACGGGGGTCACCGCCGGGTCGCACCTGACCCGGGCCGCGGTGGCGGCTCCGGTGCTCGGCATCCTGCACGCCCCCACCGTGACGCGGGCGATTGAACTGCAGAACGCGATCGGCTCGGGTTTCGTCGCGGGGCTGCACACGCGCGACGCGGCCGACCTCGACCTCTGGCTCGACACCGTGGAAGCCGCGGTGCTGCGGGTGAACCGCCCCTCGTCGGGCGCGGTGGTGCAGCGCGAGCCGATCGGCGGGTGGGGCGAGGCCGCGGTCGGCGACGGCGCGATGTCGGGCGGGCCGAACCGGCTCGTGACGCTCGGCTCGTGGCGGCCCTCGACCGGCGGGGCGTCGTCGTCGACGCTGCACCTGCGCGGACTCGACAGTCGCATCACCGCGCTCATCGAGGCCGCGCAGCCGACTCTGTCGTACGAGGCGTTCGACTGGCTCCGCCGCGGAGCGCTGTCGGACGCCGTGGCATGGGATCGCGAGTACGGCCGCGTGCGCGACGTCTCGCGGCTCGGCGTCGAGCGCAACCTCCGCCGCTACCGTCCGGCCGACGTGGCCGTGCGGGCGACGGCCGACGCGTCGTGGCAGGCGGTGCTGCGCGTGCTCGTGGCGGCGGTGCGATCGGGCTCGACGTTCTCGCTCAGCACGCCGGTGGGGCTCCCCGCCGCCGTGCGGCACCTGCTCGGCGAGAGCGAGATCGCGGTCTCGGTCGAGAGCGACCAGGAGTGGCTGCAGCGCCTGGCGGGTGGCATCCCGGATGCCGAGACCGGCGGCGAGACGCCCATCGTCGCTCCGCGGCCGGGGCGCGTGCGCCTGGTGGGTCCCGCGACGACGGTCGAGTCGGTGCGCGCGGCGGTCGCCGAGACGGTCGGCGCCGACGTGTCGCTCACCCTCTACGCCGACGAGGTGACGACGGCGGGTCGCCTCGAACTGCTGCCGTTCCTGCGCGAGCAGGCCGTGTCGATCGGCGCGTTCCGCTTCGGCCGCGTCGACCCCTGGAGCGCCGAGGTGATCTGAGGCGCGCTCTCGCTGCGCCCGGGGTGGCCCCTGCCCGGTGGTCGAGGTCACGGGATCTCGCCGAGGTCACGGGTCGTGGCGTGCGCGTTCGCCCGGGTCGCGTGGTCTCGCGCCGGTGCGGGGCGCGAGGGCGCGACCGGGGCGTGCGCCCGCCGCGTCGCCGGCCGTGGGGTGGTTTCGAAAACGCTGGGCGGCCGCGAGGCGGGCGGGTAGCGTCGGAAGCCGAACGCGAGGAGCACCGATGACCGCTGCCCGACTCACCGTCGACCCCCGTTCCCAGATCGGCCCCGTGCGCCGCCGGCTGTTCGGGGGGTTCGTCGAGCACCTCGGCCGCCACGTCTACGACGGCATCCACGAGCCCGGCCACCCCGAGGCCGACGAGCAGGGCTTCCGTCGGGACGTCCTGGAGCTCGTGCGCGAACTCGGGGTGACGATGATCCGCTACCCCGGCGGCAACTTCGTCTCGGGCTTCCGCTGGGAGGACAGCGTCGGCCCGCGCGAGCAGCGCCCGCGTCGCCTCGACCTCGCGTGGCATTCGACCGAGACGAACGAGGTGGGCCTGCACGAGTTCGTCGACTGGCTCGACAAGGCCGGCAGCGAGCTCATGCTCGCCGTCAACCTCGGCACGCGGGGCACGCTCGAGGCGATCGACCTGCTCGAGTACGCCAACCTCCCCGGCGGCACGGCCCTGTCGCAGCAGCGCATCGACAACGGCCGCGAGGCCGCGTTCGACGTGCGCGTGTGGTGCCTGGGCAACGAGATGGACGGCCCGTGGCAGCTCGGCCACCGCTCGGCCGACGACTACGGCAAGATCGCGGCCCGGACCGCCAAGGGGATGCGACAGCTCGACCCGTCGATCGAGCTCGTCGTGTGCGGATCGTCGGGCGCCCAGATGCCGACGTTCGGAGACTGGGAACGCGAGGTGCTGACCCACACCTACGACGACGTCGACATGATCTCGTGCCACGCGTACTACCAGGAGCACGACGGCGACATCGACTCCTTCCTCGCCTCGGCGGTCGACATGGACCGCTTCATCGACGCCGTCGTCGCCACCGCCGACCACGTCGGCGCCGTGCGCGGCAGCGCGAAGAAGATCGACATCTCCTTCGACGAGTGGAACATCTGGTACATGGACCGCGTCGAGTCCGTGAAGCCCACCGCGATCGACGACTGGCCCGTCGCCCCGCGCCTGCTCGAGGACGTCTACTCGGCCTTGGATGCCGTGGTCTTCGGCAGCCTCATGATCTCGTTGCTCGCGCACGCCGACCGCGTGGCATCCGCCTCCCTCGCCCAGCTCGTCAACGTCATCGCGCCGATCATGACGGAGCCGGGCGGCGCGTCCTGGCGGCAGACGACGTTCTTCCCCTTCGCGATCACGTCACGGCTCGCGCGGGGCGAGGCGATCCGCCCGCAGGTCGAGGCGCCGACGATCGACACCTCGCGGTACGGCACCGTGCCCGCGGTGGATGCCGTGGCCACCCACGACGCGGAGACCGGGGAGAGCGCCATCTTCCTCGTCCACCGCGGGCGCGGCGACGCGGTCGAGCTCCGGATCGACGTGGCAGGTCTCGGAGACGTCGAGATCGTCGAGGCGCACGTGCTGCACGACGACGACCCGTCCGCGAGCAACACCCTCGACGACCCCGAGCGCGTACAGCCCCGGACGCTCGGGACGCGCCTGACGGACGGCATCCTGCACGTCACGCTCCCGCCCATCGCGTGGGCGGCGGTGGCGTTGCGGCGGGGGTGACCGGCCCGGGGCCCGCGCTCACACCCTCAGCGATCCGCACGAACGCAGCCGTCTCGAGAGGGAAGCGGCTGAGGGTGTGCGCATTACCGAGCTGCACGCGGCGGACGGGCCTGGCGCGTCGCCACCGCGGTGACACGCGGAACGCCCGCCCCGCGGCATCCTGAAGGCCGATGAGGACGGGCGTTCCGGCGGCGTCAGGCCAGCTGCGCGCGGCGCTCCGCGAGCTGGTCGAAGGTCGCGAACGACTCGGCGATCGGGCTGCCGGTGAAGTGGCCGACCCAACCGTCGTCGTCGTGGAAGAAGCGCACGCTGACGTAGTGGGGGGACGTGCCCATGTCGAACCAGTGCGTGGTGTTCGCCGGCACCGAGATGAGGTCGCCCGCCTCGCAGTAGACCGCGTGCACCTTCTCGTTCGCGTGCAGGTAGAACACGCCCGCCCCCTTGGCGAAGTAGCGGTCCTCGTCGTCGTCGTGCGCGTGCTCCGAGAGGAACTTCTCACGGAACGGCGTCTTCAGCTCGTCGTAGTCGGCCTGCGCGGGGTCGAGGGCGACGACGTCGACGAGGGTGTACCCCTCGCGCTCCTTGACCTCTCCGATCTCGTCGGCGTACAGGGCGAGCACCTCGTCCTGCGAGGCGCCGGGGGCGACGTCCTTGACCTCCCAGCGCGAGAAGCGCGCGCCGAGCTCGGCCAGCGCCTCGCGGATCTCGGCCTCGTCGGTGGTCTCGAGCACGGGCGTGCTCGGGTCGGTCTCTTTCCAGACGGTCAGCAGGGTCATGGCCGCTCCTTTCGTGGGGTGTTCGGTGGGGTGGATGCCGGGCTCAGCGCGTCGCGACGGCGAAGCGCAGCAGCCACTCGGTGATCTCGAGGTGGCGACGCGCCGCGGCCACATCGCTGCCCCAGGCGTACATGCCGTGGTTCGCCACGATGAGGGCGGGGACCTCCGGCACCTCGGGGGTGGCGGGGCGGTACACCTCGTCGAACCAGCCAGCTTCGACGGTCATGTCCTGGTGGTTGCGGATGACGGGGATCGTCACGGTCTCGTGGTCCGCGAGGTGCCCGATGCCCTTGAGCATCTCCATGTCGCGGATCTCCACGCCGCCCGGCCAGCGGTGCCCGGCGACGACCGCGTCGAACGCGTGCACGTGGAACACCGCGTTCGCTCCGGTTCGCGCGGCGATATGGGCGTGCAGCCCGGATTCGGCCGACGGGGGACGATGGTCGTCGGGGTCGATCGCCCGGCCGTCGGCGTCGATGAGCACGACGTCGGCATCGGTGAGCAGCGACTTGTCGAGGCCCGAGGCGGTGACGGCCAGCACGAGCGGGTCGCGCTCGACGACCACGGAGAGGTTGCCCGAGGTGCCGCGCATCCAGCCGTATCCCGAGAAGCGGGAGGCTTCGGCGGCCAGGGCGGCACCGGCCTCGCGGACGCGGTCGAGGGAGGGGAGCGCGGTCATCGGGTCACCTCGATCTCGTCGAAGGATGCCACGGCGGGCGCGGCGAAGTCGGCCCCGGCCCACGGCTCGCCCGCGCGGTCGAGGGCGATCACCTGCCAGCCGGCCGCGAGGGCGGCCGAGACCTCGTCGGGGTGGTCGGTGAGGAAGAGGGCGCGTTCGGGGGCGACGCCGAGGGCGGCGGCGATGGTGTCGAACGACGCGCTCTCCTTCTTCGGGCCGGCCTTGACGGTGTCGAAGAAGTCCTCGACGAGCGGGGTCAGGTCCCCCTGCGGCGCGTGGCGGAACCACGGCACCTGCGAGGCGACGGAGCCGGACGAGTACACGGCGAGGCGGATGCCGGCCTCGTGCCACGCGTGAAGACGCGGGGGCACGTCGTCGAAGAACTGGGAGTGGATCTCGCCCGCGGCGAATCCCTCGGCCCAGATGATGCCCTGCAGGGTCTTGAGCGGGGTCGACTTGACGTCCTGCGCCATGAGGCCGCGCAGCGCCTCCGCGATCTCGGCGTCGGAGGCATCGGCATCCAGGCCCGTCTCGGAGATCGCGTCGGCGCGGGCGTCGCGCACGGTGTCGTCATCGCGGCCGAGCACCTCGTCGAGGCGCGGGCGGGCGTAGTCGTAGAGGTCGCCGAGGATGAAGCCGGCGGCCGAGGTGGTGCCTTCGATGTCGAGCACGACGACGTCGGCGGTGGCGGAGATGGTCACGGGGAGTTCTCTCTTTCGGGGGCGGGGGAGAGGAAGGATGCCACGGCGGCCGCGGCGAGGCGGGAGTGCTCGACGACCACGTCGTCGGAGGCTCCGGCGATGTGCGGCGTCAGCGTGACGTTCGGCAGGCGCAGCAGCTCGTCGTCGCTGGCCAGCGGCTCGTCGTGGAACACGTCGAAGCCGGCGCCGGCGATGCGCCGCTCACGGAGCACCTCGAGCAGCGCGTCGCGGTCGACGAGGGCCGCGCGCCCGGCGTTGACGAGGTACGCGTCGGGGCGGAGGAGGGCGAGCTCGCGCGCGCCGATCAGCCCGGTCGTCTCCGGGGTGAGCGGCACATGCAGCGTGACGATGTCGCTCGAGGAGAGCAGGTCGTCGAGGTCGAGGTGCGCCACGTCGTCACCGAGGGCGCCCGGGGCGAGGAAGGGGTCGTAGACCGCGATGCGCATGCCGAAGCCCTGCGCGCGGCGCACCACGCGTCGACCGACCGCACCGCCGCCCACGACGCCCAGCTGTCGCCCCGACAGGCCGATGCCGCGGAACCGCGCGTAGGGCTCGAACACGTCGTCCGTGCTCCAGTTGCCTTCGCGCAGCCACGCCGAGGCGGCGGGCACGTGACGCACGGTCGCGAGCAGCAGCGCGAGGGTGAAATCGGCGGTGACATCGGCGTTGCGACCCGGAGTGGTGCGCACCTCGACCCCGCGGGCGGCGCAGGCGGCCAGGTCGACGTTGGCGGGGTTGGCGCGGCAGGCGACGACCAGCGACAGACGCGGAGCCGCAGCAAGCGCCGCCTCGTCGATGCGGTCGAGCTCGGCGATGACGACGTCGGCGTCGGCGAGGATCTCGGCGAAGACGGGGTCGGCGGCCGCGCGCGCTGCAAGCGACTGCCCCGTCTCGGCCTCGGTCGCCGTGACGACCTCGCCCGGCAGGTCGGCGGAGATACGCGGATCGAAGGGGGCGGTGATGACGATGCGGGTCACGCGGGGGTCCTCTCGGGCGCGGGGACGTCGACGACGGCGGCGTCGAGGTGGGCAGCGGAGGCTGCGGCGTCGACGCGCTCCGCGGCGATGACGGACTCATTGGGCGTCGGCGCTCCGACTCCGTCGGCGTTCGCGGCCGTTCGCCCGAGCGCCCGCAGGGCCGGCCACTCGGGGCGCAGTGCCGCGCGCACCCGTGCGAACACATCGCGCGCCGCCGAGAGCGCGGGCGACGCGCGAGGTGCGAATTCGACGCTGCCGACGGGGAACACCCGCACCGCCGCCTCGAGGTCGGGGGCCAGGCCCGCCGCGACCACCGCGAGCGTGGCCGCTCCGCGCGCCCCGACCTCGGGGTCGGCGGTGCGGACGATCGTCCGCTGCGACACGTCGGCCAGCAGCTGGCACATCAGGTCGCTGCGCGCTCCGCCGCCGCACACCGGGACGCGATCTCCCGCGTCGAGGAGATCGAGGCACTCGGCCACCGAGAAGGCGAGTCCCTCGAAGACGCTCCGCAGCAGCTGCGCGGGGGTGGTCGCGACAGTGGTCCCGACCCAGGATGCCGAAGCCGCGGCGTCCACGAACGGTGCGCGCTCGCCGCTCGGCGAGCCGTATGGGAGATACACGACGCCGCCGCTGCCGTCGGGCGCGGTGCGCGCGAGACGCTCGAGCTCACTCCACCCGCGGTCGGACAGGCCCAGCGTGTCGCGCGCCCAGTCGAGATTGGGCGTGCCGACCATCGACGACAGCGCCTCGAGCACCTGGGTGCCGCGCCCGGTGGGAATGAGGATGCCGATGCCGCTGTCGGCCGCCGCCCGGTCGACGCGGTTGACGGCCACCGTGGCGGTCGTGCCGAGCACGACCCAGCCGTCCTGATCGGAGAGGGCGCCGAGACCCACGGGGCACGCGGCGGAGTCGACGAGCCCGACCGCGACGGGGACGCCGGCGCGCAGCCCGAGTTCGTCGGCGGCGGACGCGGTGAGGGCGCCGCCGCGCTCGTGCGGGGCGCGGACGGGAGCGAGCAGATGCGCGAAGCGGCGGTGGCCGAGCGCGTCGATCATGTCGTCGGAGTAGGCCAGGGTGGCGGGGTCGAGGTAGGTGCGCGACGCCTCGGAGGGGTCTGTCGCGATCTCGCCGGTGAGACGCTGGCGCACGGCGTCTTTGCAGTTGAGGTGGTGCGCGGCACGGGCGAGCACGTCCGGCTCGGTATCGGCGAAGACGTCGAGCAGCACCGGAAGGGTGCCGGGGAAGCTCGCCGATCCGGTCGCGGAGACGACCGCGGCATCCCGTCCGTCGTGCTGCCACGCCGTGACCCGGTCGGCGCCTCGACCGTCGAGCCACAGCGCTGCCGGACGCACGGGACGACCCTCGGCATCGACGAGCCACGCGCCGTCGCCCTGGCCGGTCACGCCGACGGCGACGACATCGGGACCCGCGCTGCGGGCCTGTGAGAGAGCCTGCCGGACGGCGCCGACCACGGCCTCCCACACCAGGTCGATGTCGCTCTCGGCCCCGCCGTCGGCGGTGCGCACGACGGCGACCGAGCGATGCCCGGCGGCGAGGGTCTCCCCCTCGAGCGAGTACAGCACGGCCTTGACCGCCGTGGTGCCGGCGTCGATGCCGAGCACGGCGGGGGTCATGCCCCGCCTCCCGGAGTGGTGTCGCCGAGCGTCGAACGCGTCGCCGTCGCGGCTCCGGCCGGCGCGACGTCTTGTGCGGGGGCGCCGTGCGGGCGCTTCGCCGCGGGCTTGCGCTCGGCGGCCGCCCGCGCGCGCTGCGCGACGGTGTAGGCCAGCACGAGCGCGACCAGCAGCACCACGCCCTGTACCGCCGCCTTGACGTTGAAGTCGAGACCGAGCAGGTCGAGCCCGTTGGCCAGCACGCCGAGGAACAGCACCCCCACGACCGTGCCGGGCACGTTCGGGCGCGAGCGCGGGTGCATCGACGCGCCGATGAACACCGCGGCGATGGCGTCGAGCAGGTAGCTGAACCCCGCGAGCGGGGTGTACAGCCGCAACGACGCGCTGAGCAGGATGCCGCCCGCGGCGCACAGCACTCCGGCACCGATGTAGACGAGCACGCGGATGCGGCGGGTGCGCAGCCCCGCGACGACGGCCGCGCGATCCTGCAGGCCCATCGCCTGGATGCGCACGCCCGCCGGCGTGCGGTGGAGCAGGATGCCGATCCCCACCGCGGCGATCGCGGCGATGATCACCGGCACGCCGATCCCCAGCACATCCCCCGAGCCGAGGAAGGTGAAGCCCTCGGGTGCGGCGCGGAAGCTGACGCTGGCGCCGCCGTTCGTGCCGATCTGCTGGGCGCTGCGGCCGATGAAGAACGTGCCGAGGGTCGCGAGGAAGGGCGTGACGCCGAGTCCCACGATGAGGAACGCGTTCAGCGCACCGATGAGCGCCCCGCCGAGCAGACCGAGCAGGACGGCCACCGGCCACGGCATCCCGAACGACATCATCGACACGATCGCGAACCACGCGCCGAAGTCGACGGCCACGGCGGCCGACAGGTCGATGCCGCCGGAGGACACCACCACGGTGAGGGCGAGGGCCACGAGCACCAGGATGGCGACGCCGTCGAGCACGTTGAGCAGATTGCTGGGACGAAGGAACGCGTCGCTCGCGACCGAGAAGAACACGATCAGCAGCGCGAAGGCGGCGACGAAGCCGTAACGGGTGACGGTCGCCGCCGCGGAGCCGGCGACGCCGGACCACCGCGGGCGGGGTGCGGGGATGCTCACGCGCGGGCCTCCTCGTTCTTCCGGGCAGCGGCGGCGGCCACCACGAGCAGGATCAGCACGCCTTTGAAGCCGTCGACCCACGCGTTCGCGACGCGAGACAGGATCAGGCCGTTCGACAGGAGGGCGACGAACAGGGCGCCCAGCACGGACCCGAAGACGGTGACCGTGCCGCGCCGCGTGAAGGCCGCGCCCAGGAACGTCGCGAGCACCATGTCGACCATGAGCCGCTCGTCGATCCCGGGGCTGCTGCCGGAGCCCCGCGCGATGAGCAGCAGGGAGCTGAGGCCGGCGACCGCGCCCGCGATGACGAACGTCGACATGATGTAGCGCCGGGTCGGGATGCCGGCGAAGGTCGCGGCATCCCGATTCCCGCCGACGGCCTGCAGACGGAGGCCGTACGGCGTGCGCGCCATGACGAAGACGAGCACGGCGGCGACGAGGAGCATGAGCACCGCGGCCAGGGGGATGCCCGCGACGCGGGTGTCGCGCACCGCCACGACGAGGGGATCGGCCACATCGATGCGGCGATTGCCGCTGACCACGCGCGTGATGCCGACGACGGCGACGTAGACGGCGAGCGTCGCGAGGATCGACGACAGCCCCACCCACCCGACGAGGACGGCGTTGAGCAGGCCGAACGCCGTGGTGACCAGGATGCCGAGGGTGAAGGCGAGCGCGAACGGGGTGCCGAAGGTGGTCAGCTGGTCGCTCACGATCGCGGTGGCGAGCGCCGCGGTCGCGGGGATCGACAGGTCGATGCCGCCGACCACGACGTCGTCGCCGCCGCCGATCACGACGATGGCGAGCCCCATCGCCACGAGGGCCACGGGGGCGGCCTGCGTGAGGCTCGCCGTCACGTTGGCGACGCCGAGGAAGCCCTTCGCCGTGACGGCGAGGTACACGGTCATCGCGAGCACGACCAGCAGCGGGCCGCGGCGGGCCAGCAGGCTGCGCACGCGCGGGACGAGGGCGGGGCGCTCGATGATCGCTGCGCTCACGCGGCACGTCCTTCGCTCGGTCGGGCACCGCTTCCGGTGATGAGGGCGTTCACGCGGCATCCCCCTCCGCTCGCTCGTTCGTGCTTCCGGTGACGAGGGCACTGAGATGCGCGAGGGTGAGCCCCTCGGTCGTCACCTCGTGGGCCACGCGCCCGCGCTCGAGGACGACGACGCGGTCGCTCAGGCCGAGGACCTCGGCCGGGTCGGTCGAGACGACCACCACCGCGGTCCCGGATTCCGCGAGCTCGGACAGCAGGCGGTAGATCTCCTGCTTCGCGCCGATGTCGACGCCCACGGTGGGCTCGTCGAGCACGATCACGCGGGCACCCGCGGCGAGGCTGCGGCCCAGCACGACCTTCTGCTGATTACCCCCGCTCAGCAGGCGCGTCTGCACGCTCGTGTCACGCGGCCGGATGTCGAGACGATCGGCCAGCTCGGCGGCGCGAGACCGGGACGCGGCGTCATCGAGCAGCCCCGCCCGGGTCGCCTCGGCGAGGGTCGAGAGCGTGAGGTTGCGCTGCGTCGAGAAGTCGAGCACGACACCGTCGTGGCGGCGATCGCGCGGAACGAGCACCACTCCCGCCTCGAGAGCTGCGGCGGGGCTCGACGGCCGGAACCGGCGCGCGTCGAGCGAGAGGTCGCCGGTGTGACGGTGGAGGCCGACCAGGGCCTCGGCCAGTTCCGACGCCCCCGAGCCGAGCAGTCCCGTGACCCCGAGGATCTCTCCGGGGCGCACATCGAGGTCGACGCCGTGCACGGCAGACCCGACGCGCAGGCCACGGGCGCGCAGGACCGGCTCGGCGGTGACGGCGGGGCGACGGGCGGGATAGAGGTCGTCGATCTCGCGCCCGATCATCAGGCGGATCATCTCGCGGCCACTGTCGGGGCCCATCGCGTCGATGCGTCCGACGTCGAGCCCGCCGCGGAGCACCGTCACGCGGTCGCAGATGCGGGTGACCTCGCCGAGGTAGTGCGAGATGTACAGGCTCGAGATGCCGCGGTCGCGCAGGCGCCCGATGATCGCGAGCAGCTGCTCCGCCTCCGCGCTGGCGAGAGGGGCGGTGGGCTCGTCGAAGACGATGAGGCGCGCGTCATCGTCCACGAGCGCGCGAGCGACCTGCACCAGTTTGCGCTCGGCGGGACCGAGGTCGCGCACGAGTCGAGCGGGCGAGAGGCGGATGCCCAGCACCTCGTGGAGCACCTCGGCGACGCGGGCCTTCATCGCTCGAGCCCGCAGCAGCCCGCGCGCGCTCTGCTCGTTGCCGAGCCAGATGTTCTCGGCCACCGTCATGTCGGGGACGAGCTGGAGCTCCTGATGCACGAAGCGGATGCCGGCGGCGTGCGCGTCGGCGGACGTGAGACGCCCGGCATCCGCGCCGTCGATCGCGACCGCGCCGCCGTCGCGCTCGTAGATCCCGGCGAGGATCTTGATGAGTGTGGACTTGCCCGCGCCGTTCTCGCCGACCAGGCCGTGCACCTCGCCCGGACGCACGTCGATCGAGGCGCCCCGGAGGGCCGGGACGCCCGCGAACGCCTTCGTGACGCCGGTCATCTGCAGGACCGGCGTCACGAGGGGGGAGGAGCTGATGGTCACTGGGTGTAGCCCAGCTCCTTCGAGACCTTCTTCGCCTCGTCGGGGCCGGCGACCGGGATGGTGTCGACGTAGCTGACCTTCTCGACCTCCTCACCGAGGAAGTACTTGCCGACGTTGTCGGCCGAGATCGTCGCGATCTTGCGCGGCAGCTGCGCGATGTTGCCGACGAACGGGCTGTTGGGCTCGCTCATGATCTCGAGGGTGTCGGGGCCGGCGTCGAAGGCCGTGACCTTGACGTCGGTGCGGCCCGAGTCCTCGATCGCCTGCACGACACCGATCGCGGGCTGGTCCCAGCACGCGACGTGGATGTCCTGGATCGTGCCGACCGGGTACTTCTCCAGCAGCGCGAGCGTCTGCTGACGCGCGTCATCGGGAGCGTTGGCGAACTGCTCCGCGAGCTCGGGCTCGATCAGTTTGATGTTCGGGTAGTTCGTCGACAGCTCGTTCTTCCACGCGTCGTAGCGCTCTCCGCAGAACGACAGGCTCGAGCCGAAGGCGTTGAAGACGGCGATGTTGCCCTCGCCGCCGAGGGCCTCACCGGTGATCTTGCCCAGGGCCGTGCCGCCGACCTGGTTGTCGGATTGGGCGTTGTTCACCGCGTACTCCGAGGCGTGGTCCACCCCGAAGACCGGGATTCCGGCGTCGTGCAGCTGCTGGAGCTTGGGGTCGACCGACGCGTCGCCGAGGATCGTGATCACGGCGTCGACGTTCTGCGCGAGGAAGATGTCGTGGTTCTGCGCGTGCAGGGTGTTGTCGCGGTTGCCGTCCGTGGTCAGCGGCGTGCCGCCGAGCTTGGTGACCTCGTCCACCGCGCCCTGGAACGCCTCGCGGTCCCAGAAGTGCTGCGTGCCGACGACGGCGATGCCGATCGTCTTCCCCGCGAGCGGCTGGTTCGGATCGACGCCGTCGCCGTTCGGGGCGGCGTCGCCTCCCGAGGAGACGGTGGTGCACCCGGCGAGGGCGAGGCCCGCCGCGACGACGAGCGCCGGGAGGGCGAAGAGGGACTTTCTCACGGTGGGCTCCTGTGGGGCCGGTGGGCGCTCGCGTCAGTGCGCGCGTCGCCGCGGATGCTGTGTGGGGACCGCCGGGCAGCGGTCTCTCGAATCGTAGGGAGGGGTCATGACGGCGTTCGACTCGGGCGTCACACGGTGAAATGAAGCCGTCACCGATGTGCCCCTCAGTAAGCTTCGCCCGTTCGCCCACCCGAGGAGACCCATGCCCCAGCCTGCCGCTCGCGTCGTCACCGTCGGACTCCACGTCGCCGACGTCCTCGGCCGCTACGTCGAGGCCATCCCGCCCGGACAGGGGCTCGCTCTGCTCGACGAGATCCGCCTCACCGTCGCCGGGACCGCGGCGGCCACCGCCGTCGATCTCGCGCGCCTCGGCGTCGCCGTCGCGACCGTCGGCGCCGTCGGCGACGATGCGCTGGGCGTGTTCCTGCGGTCGACGATGGCCGAGGAGGGCGTCGACGTCACCGGGCTCGCCGTCCGGCCTGAACGCCCTACCTCGGCGACGATGCTGCCGATCCGACGCGACGGAAGCCGCCCTGCGCTGCACGTCATCGGCTCGAACGCCGCGATCCGACCCGAGGACCTCGCTTCCCTCGATCTCGACGGCGTCGCCGTCCTCCACCTGGGCGGCTCTTGCCTGCTCCCGGGGATCGACGGACCGCCGAGCGTCGACCTGCTGCGTCGTGCACGCGAGGCCGGGATCGTGACGACGATGGATTTCATTCCGACCGGGGGTGCGGGCGATCGCGACGCGGTACTCCCGTGCCTGCCGTTCGTCGACTATCTGTTCCCGAGCGAGGAGGACGCCCTGTCGTTCGCCGGCACTCAGGCGCTCGACGAGGCCATCGCGTTCTACCTGGATGCCGGTGTGCAGACGCTCGTCATCACCCGAGGCGCCGCGGGGGTGAGCGTCAGCACGCGCGAGGAACGCGACATGCGCCTTCCGGCATATGCCGTCGACGTGGTCGACACGACCGGGTGCGGCGACGCGTTCAGCGCGGGGTTCATCTGGGGTCTGGTCAGCGGTGCGGGCGTCGTCGAGGCCGCCGAGCGCGGACTCGCCTGCGGAAGCCTCGTGGCGACGGGGCTGGGCTCCGACGCGGGCCTCCACTCGACGGCGGACGTCGCCCGGCTGCGGGTCGAGGGGGTCCGCGGAGCCGTGTGACGCGGCATCCGGTGCCGTCCCTCGGACGCGCGTCAGCCGGGCGCAACTCCGATTCGAGGCGAGGGATACCGCGTGTCGGCCGCACATCGCCGAAGTCGCTGGGGCTGCGCGCCGGCCTCGTGAGACAATGACCACGGCGTGCTCGGACCGACCTTTCCCCGCACGGCGCCGCAGCGATTCGATCGGCGCCTCCGGGTCGAAGGGCCACCGAGCCCCAGGACAGCGTCCGCCGCACCTTTCCTCCGAGGAGCAGAGATGTCCGCTACCCCCGCCACCGCCACCGAGGCCACGACCGAGCGCGTCCAGCAGCACCGCCGCTACCTCATGTGCAAGCCCTCGCACTTCACGGTGAGCTACAGCATCAACCCGTGGATGGAGCCCTCACGCCCCACCGACACGAATCTCGCCGTGCAGCAGTGGCAGGCGCTCTACGACACCTACATCGAGCTCGGCCACGAGATCGAGCTGATCGACCCGCTCGAGGGCCTGCCCGACATGGTCTACACGGCCAACGGCGGGTTCGTCATCGACGGGGTCGCGTACGGCCCCAAGTTCCGCTTCCGCGAGCGGGCCGCCGAGGCGCCCGCGTTCATCGACTGGTTCGCCGCCAACGGCTTCGAGGTCGCCGAGCCCGTCGAGGTCAACGAGGGCGAGGGCGACTTCCTGCTCGTCGGCGACACGATCCTCGCGGGCACCGGCTTCCGCTCGACGGGCGACAGCCACCGCGAGGTCGGCGAGGTGTTCTCGCGCGAGGTCGTGTCGCTGACGCTCACCGACCCGCGGTTCTACCACCTCGACACCGCGCTCGCCGTGCTCGACCCGGTCGAGGGCCCCGGCGGCGTGGACAAGGCGAACATCGCGTACCTGCCGAACGCCTTCGACGAGCACAGCCAGGCGATCCTGCGCGAGCGCTTCCCCGACGCCATCCGGGTCTCGGATGCCGACGGCTCGGTGTTCGGCCTCAACTCCGCCAGCGACGGGAAGAACGTCATCATCTCGCCGCGCGCGAAGGGCTTCGAGGCGCAGCTGCGCGAGCGCGGTTACACGCCCGTGCTCGTCGATCTGTCCGAGCTGCTGCTCGGCGGCGGCGGGATCAAGTGCTGCACGCTCGAACTGCGCGGGGGCACCCGATGAGCACCGCCGTCGACGACCTCGGCGCGCAGCTCATCGCCGCCGAGGGGGCGCACCTCGCACACAACTACCACCCGCTGCCGGTCGTCGCCGCGCGCGCCGAGGGGGTCTGGGTCACCGACGTCGAGGGCAAGCGCTACCTCGACCTGCTGTCGGCGTACTCCGCGCTGAACTTCGGTCACGGCCACCCGGCGATCCTCGCCGCCGCCCGCGAGCAGCTCGACCGGCTCACGCTCACGAGCCGCGCGTTCCACAACGACAAGCTCGGCCCCTTCGCCACGGCGCTCGCGCAGTTGTGCGGCAAAGACCTGGTCCTGCCGATGAACACCGGAGCCGAGGCCGTCGAGACCGGCATCAAGGTCGCGCGCGCCTGGGGTTACCGCACGAAGGGCATCGCCCCGGATGCCGCGACCATCATCGTCGCCACCGGCAACTTCCACGGTCGCACCACGACGATCGTCGGTTTCAGCGACGACCCCACCGCGCACGACGACTTCGGCCCGTACGCGCCCGGTTTCGTGCACGTGCCCTACGGAGACGCGGATGCCATCGCCGCCGCGATCGACGAGAACACCGCCGCGGTGCTCCTCGAGCCCATTCAGGGCGAGGCCGGCGTCGTCGTCCCGCCCGAAGGCTTCCTCCGTCGCGTGCGCGAGATCTGCACCGAGAACGACGTGCTCTTCATCGCCGACGAGATCCAGTCGGGTCTCGGCCGCGTCGGAGAGACGTTCGCGTGCGACCGAGAGGGCGTCGTGCCCGACGTGTACCTCCTCGGGAAGGCGCTGGGCGGCGGCATCCTGCCGGTGTCGGCGGTCGTCGCGAACGAAGACGTCCTCGGCGTCATCCGTCCCGGCGAGCACGGCTCGACGTTCGGCGGGAACCCGCTGGCCGCGGCCGTCGGCTTGCGCGTGGTCGAGATGCTGGCATCCGGGGAGTTCCAGACCCGCGCGAAGGCGCTGGGCGCGCACCTCGAGCAGAACCTGCGGACGCTCGTGGGCCAGGGCGTCACGGCCGTGCGCATCGCTGGGCTGTGGGCCGGTGTCGACATCGACCCCGCCGTGGGCACCGGTCGCGAGATCGCGGAGAAGCTGCTGGCCCGCGGCGTCCTGGTGAAGGACACGCACGGCCAGACGATCCGCATCGCGCCGCCGCTGACGATCCGCGCGACCGAACTCGATTGGGCCGTCGAGCAGCTCAAGCACGTGCTGGCGGCCTGACGGCGACGGCCCCCGCGCGATAAACGCTCGCTGCACCGATGAACGCTCGTTGCGAGCGTTTCCCAGTGCAGCGAGCGTTTATCGCGCACTTGCGCCCGCAGGAACGCGCCCGGCCGTCTGGCCGCGCGGTCGGCTCGGCGCTCATGCGACCGAGATCGTCGCCTCATCCCAGCCGGTCGCTCCGTCGGGGGCGGGAGGGGCCTGGTCGGACGTCTGCGTGCTGCCGTCGGCCGAGATCGCGCGGCAACGCGCGGTGTGCAGGCCGCTCGTCGCCTCCCACGGCAGGCTCCACTGCACCCACGTGTCGGCGGAGACGGCCGTCGCCAGCGTCGCCGGCTGCCACGGGCCGTCGTCGATCTGCACCTCGACACCGGCGACGCCGACGTGGTTGTGCCAGGCGACCCCGGCGATGACGGTCGAGCCGGGCTCCACGCGTGCACCCGCGCGGGGGACGTCGATGCGCGACTGCAGCTTCACCGGTCCGCGCTCCGACCATCCGCGCGGGGTCCAGTACCCCTCGGCGCGGTCGAAGCGCGTGACCTCGAGCTCGCTCACCCATTTCGTCGCGGAGACGTAGCCGTAGAGTCCCGGCACGACCATGCGCACGGGGAAGCCGTGCTCGATCGGCAGCGGTTCGCCGTTCATGCCGATCGCGAGCAGCGCGTCGCGGTCGTCGGTGAGCGCCTCCAGAGGACTGGATGCCGTGAACCCGTCGACGGAACGCGAGAGCACCATGTCGGCCTCGGCGGTCGGCTTCACCCGCGCGAGGATGTCGCGGATCGACACGCCGAGCCACCGCGCGGTGCCGATGAGCGAGCCGCCGACCTCGTTCGAGACGCAGACCAGGGTGGCCACGGTCTCCTTCTGGGGGAGGGCGACGAGGTCGTCCCAGCGCAGCACCACCTCCTGCTCGACGAGGCCGTGCACGCGCAGCGTCCAGGTCGCGGGATCGACCTGGGGCACGACGAGGGCGGTGTCGATGCGGTAGAAGTCCGCCGACGGCGTGATGACGGGGGAGAGGCCGTCGATGCCGAGGTCGGCGGCATCCGGAACCGTCGTCGTGGTCGCGGGCTGCGGCAGGCGCAGGGCGGAACGCACGGCGCTGATCGCCCGCGCCCCGCCGCTCAGCGCCACTGAGCCGAACGCGGCGAGGGCGCCGGCCATGACGGCGACGCCCGAGAGGGCGAGCACGCCGCGTCGGGTGACGCCGTCGTCAGCGGGGGCGGACGCTGCAGGGGAGACGGCGAGCGTGTCGGCATCCGTCGCCGGCGACCCTGCCGTCTCGTCCTGGGAGGACGTGGAGTCGGCGCGACGCGACGGCCGCCGAAGGCGTGCGATCAGCACGGCGCCGACGACGGACGCGACCGCACCCGCGACGATCGAGGGCACGGGCGACAGCATCACGGCGTCGACTCGGGTCAGCGAGACCACGGCGCCGGCGGCTCCCAGCGCGCCGAGGACGCTGCGGCCCCACGGGGGACGACGGAGCTCGACGACCCCGGCGACGGCGGCGACCGCGAGCAGGAGGAGTGCGATACCGACGAGCAGCGCGACTTTGTCGCCCGTGCCGAAGAGATCGATTGCGAGGTCTTTCGCCCAGGGCGGAGCGACGTCGATCATTCCGCCGCCGATGACGGCGAACGGGCTCGCGGAGGGGGCGACGACCGCCGCCGTCAGTTCTCCGACTCCCGCACCGAGGGCGGCGGCCGATACGGAGGCGACGATCGCGGCGAAGGTGCGAGGGCGGGACGGGGCGGGGCTCACGATCGGAGCCTAAAGAGAGCGCGGTGCCCCGGAGTCCGCAGCCCGTGAACTCACAGCGAACCGGCACGATCGATCCGTCCCACCGGGGCTTTGCATCGCCTGGGCGAGGTGTTCGTGATTCGGCCTTTCGTTATCGCATGGCGCCCGGTAGATTGCTTCCCGCCGTGTCGAACCGGTTCGACAATCGTTCGACACGACGGCCTGTCCCTGTGATGCGAAGGAGCATCGATGTCCCCCAGTGAAGACACCTCCCGCCGGTCGCGGAGGATCATGCGCGCCGCCGGCGCCGCCCTGGCCGCCGTGGCAGTGGTGACCGCGGTCAGCGCGGTCGTTCCCGCCACGGCCGCGGTCGGCGGCAACACCCTCTCGATCGACGCGAGCAAGGTCATCCGTCCGGCCACGCACGTCGCGTCCGGTGGCCTCTATGCGTTGGCCACCGACACCGTCCCCGATAAGAACGTGCTGTTGCCGCTGCGGCTGAATCAGCTCACGCAGCCGGCCCCCGGGGTCCAGCAGCTCGGGAACGGTGCCACCACGCCCAGCGGCGACGCGCTCAAGGTCGCTCCCACCGCGATCGCGACGGGTGCGCAGCAGACGATCCGCATGCCCGACATCTACCCCGACTGGCCCTACAAGTGGGTGAGCTGGGACGACTATCTCGGCAAGGTCCGCACGATGGTCCAGGCGCGGTTGGATGCAAAGAGCACGACGAACATCAACGGCTGGGAGCTGTGGAACGAGCCCGATGGCACGTGGAATACGTCGGCTGCGGGCAACTTCACCGACGGCTGGGCGAAGATCCACGCCGAGGTGCGCAAGCTCGACGGAGTCACCCCGATCGTGGGGCCCAGCATCCAGGGGTACAACCACGACTGGATGCTGAGCTTCCTCACCGCGGCGAAGAAATCCAACACCGTGCCCGACATCATCAGCTGGCACCAGTGGAACGCGGATGTGCTGCCGGGGCAGCTCGCCGATCTCCGCAAGATCGAGAGCTCTCTGGGCATCACCCCGCGCCCGGTCTCGATCAACGAGTACGCCTGGCCCGACCAGGTCGACGTGCCGTCGTCGTCGCTCCGCTACATCTCGACGTTCGAGCGCGAGACCGACGTGCGCGATGCCGAGCGCCCCTACTGGTTCGAGTCGGGAACGGTGAACGGCCTGCTGCACAACGGCCAGCCCACCGGTACCTACTGGCTCTACAAGTGGTACGGCGACATGACCGGCAACATCGTCTCGGTCACGCAGAACGGCGCGCAGGACGGGGTGGCTGCCCTCGACTCGACGCGGAAGATCCTCAACGCCGTCGTCGGCGGCGCAACCGGCAACAACTCCGTCTCGATCGCCGGTCTCGGCGGCTTCGGCAGCTCCGTGCAAGCCACCGTCAGTTACACGCCGGACTCGGGACGCTTCGCGAACGTGGCCGCGCCCACCACGGTGTGGTCGGGAACGCTGTCGGTGAGCAACGGCGCCATCAGCGTGCCGCTCACGGGTCAGGACCCGGCGGGTGCCTACCAGATTCTCGTGACGCCCACGACGGGACCGACCACGTCGTACCAGCAGACGTACGAGGCCGAGAACGCCAGCGTCTCGAACGCGATCCGCTACTCCTCGACGGCCGCGTCCAACGGCGGCTACGTCGGCGGCATCGACACCGTGGGCGATGCGCGCAACAACAGCTTCGTCGACTTCCAGGTGCAGGTGCCGGTGGCGGGCGACTACGCCCTGTCGATCCGGTACGCCAACGGCACGGGCTCGACCTCGACCCAGGGGCTCGCGTACAACGGGGGCGGCTGGACGACCGTGAGCTACCCGAGCACGGGCGGATGGGGTTCGACGGGGAAATTCGGTACGGTCAGCGGCCCGACGCTGAAACTGAACGCCGGATTCAACACCATCCGTCTCGCGAAGGGCTCGCCGTACTTCGCCGGCGGCAGCGGCTACGCGGAGCTGGACTCGATCACCGTGACGACGTCGGCATCCGTTCCCACCTGGACGGCGCCGGCGAACCCGCCCGCCGCGACCTTCGTCTCGCGCAAGGAAGCCGAATCGGCGACCATCGCGGGTGGGACGGCGTACTCGTCGGGCAACGCATCGAACGGTTCGTTCGTGGGCAGTCTCGACGCGAAGGACAGTGCGGTGACCTTCACCTTCGACGCCCCGTCGGCGGGCGCGTACACCCTCACCCTGGGTGCCGCCAACAGCGGCGGCTTCTTCCAGAACGGCACGCCGAGTGCCGTGGTCGCGGTGTCGGTCAACGGCGGGTCGGCCAATGACACCACCGTCCCGGTCACCGGACCCTGGGGGGCCAACGGTGGATTCTTCGCCGCCGTGACCACGACCGTGCAGTTGAACGCCGGATCCAACACGATCCGCGTCGGTCACAAGGACGGACAGAACTACGCCGAACTCGATTACGCGCAGGTGTCCAACCCGGCGGGGGCCGTCGTCCGCTGAGAAGGGAAGGGGTGGGTCGGGACATGTGCCCGGCCCACCCCTTCGTCGTCGGGCAGCCCCAGTGGCGCTGCCGTCAGCGTGGAAGATCGCCGCGACGCACGGCGTCACGCACGAGGACGAGATAGACCGCAGCGGTCCAGGTGTACGCGCGGTCACGCAGACCCTCCCCGGTCAGCGCGTCGAAGTTCTCGGCGAAGCCGCCTCGCTCGCAGAGCCGCCGGAAGCGCGCGGCGATGTCGTCCGCGACACCCGGATGCCCCGCCCGGCGCAGACCGTCTTCCAGCAGCATCGTCGACGGCGCCCAGATGGGTCCGCGCCAGTAGCCGTCGCTCTCGTAGCGCGTGCTGTCAGGTCGTTCCGTGGCCGGCCCCCACTGCGTGAGGAACGCCGCGACGCCCTCGGACAGAGCGTCGCGTGCCGCCGGAGGGAGGTGCTCGCCGGCGGCGATCGCCAACAGGGGCAGCAGGCTCGTGCGGTCCACGTCCTCGCCGTCGGCCACTCCGCGCGCGACGTAGCCGTCGCCACGCCAGAGTTCCGCGAGGCCCCCCGCGACATGATTCTGCTCCTCGCGCCACGGTGTCGCGTCATGACCGCACTCCTCGGCCAGGCGCGCGAGCGCATCGAGCTGCAGCAGGAGGAACGCGGCGAGGTCGGGCGACTCGATGAGCCGCGTCCGGTCGAACACCGTGGCGTTGTCCCACCCGCTGTCGTTGCCGTGCTGGTAATGCGCGAGCGCGCGACCGCGGACGCGCCGCTCCTCGAGCCAGAAGCGCGTCCAGCGGGCGAGCTTGTCGTAGACGTCGTCGCGCTCGCCCGCAGTGAGCGTGACGCCTTCCGCGCGGAGACGATCGAGCGCCCACCCGTGGATGGGGGGCTTGACGAAGTTGTAGAGCCGCTCGGAGTGGGCGATCGAGTCGGGCAGGGCACCTGTCTCGTCCTGGTGGTCGAACGGGGCCAGGAACTGGTCGAGCGCGAGCCGGGGCTCGGCCGGCGCGAGAGCGATCGCGTTGAAGCAGTGATCCCAGCTCCACACCTTGTCCATCCAGTGCTTCGACATGAGCACCGCCTCGCGTCGGAGGAACCCGGCGGGAGACACCGTCGCCGACCACAGCACGTAGGCCGCGCGCAGCGACGCGTCCCGCGTCGAGGACGGCACGTCGTGGTCGTCGGCCCACGGAGCGGTGCGGGTGGCGAAGGCGGCGAACTCGGTCGACACCTCGGCGACGCACGCGGCGAACGGGACGGATGCCGAGAACGGCGGGCGCGAGCTCTCGAACTCCTCGATCGCGATCTCCCAGTGATCTCCTCCGTCGGATGCCGAGACCGTGACGGCGCGCGTGGCTTCGCCCAGGCTCTCGGCGCCCTCCACGCGGAGCTCCCCTTCCAGAGCGGTCACGCGGTAACGGCATCCCGTCTCGTACGAGGTGAAGACGGCACTGCCGTCGCGAGGGTCGCGGAACAGATAGGTGCCGGTGAAGGGGGTGAGCTCGACCGCGGCCTCGGTGAGTCGGAGGGCCGCGGCGGCGTCGCCGCGCACACGGAGGGTGTCGGGGGCGGCGAACACGGCCTGGATGCTCGTAGGGCCGAGGGACCAGCGCACGCTCGCTGCGTCGGCGGCGACGTCCCACCTCTCCTGCGCGGGGTGGGCGTCGTCAGGGGTGGATGCCGACCGGGGTGAGAAGCCGATCACCGCGTGCATGCCGGTGCGGTGCGAGACGAGGTGCACGTCGTCGACGGTGCGGTGCGCGGCCACGACGGGGGAGAGGTTGATCCAGGATCCGCGACGGCTGAAGGGGATGTGCCGCAGATCGAAGGCGGGGATGAGGCTCGACATCGAGGTCTCCGGTTCATGAAGGGATTGAGTATTGCGAAGACTGCATCGCCATTGTACTGTCGAACCGGTTCGAATCGAACCCGTTCGATACAGACACACGCCGTCCAGCGAGGGACACTCGGAACACCACCGATTCATCCCTCCCGGGCGACGGACGCCCGGCGACAGAAAGGACGGCGACATGGTCAACATCGGCGATGTGGCGCGAGCCGCCGGAGTATCCCGGAGCACGGCTTCCTACGCCCTCTCGGGCAAACGCACGATCTCTCCCGCCGTGCGGCAGAACGTCGAGCGGGCCGTGCGCGAGCTGGGGTACACCCCCAACGCGGGCGCCCGCGCCCTGGCCACCTCCCGCACGAACGTGCTGGCCGTTCTGGGGCAGTTCTTCGACGACGAATTCGCGCCCGCCATGCTGCAGTACATCCTCGGCATCACCAACCGGGCCCGTGAGCTCGGCTTCGATACCCTGCTCGTCACCGAGAGCGACGGGGTCGGCGCGCTCACCCGCATCGCGGCCTCGCGCATGGTCGACGGTTTCGTGCTGCTGAACGTGGCCGAGTTCGACGAGCGTCTCGCCCCGCTCCGCGCGATCAGCCAGCCCGGCGCGCTGGTGGGGCTCCCCGGCGATCCGGCCGGGGTCGATGCGTTCGATCTCGACTTCGACGCCGCCGGTCGGCTCATGGTCGACCGCCTGCACGAGATGGGGCATCGCGAGCTCACGCTGGTGTCGCAGCCCGAGCACGTCGTCGAGCGCGGGGGCGCCTACGTCTGGCGGCTGGCCGATGCCGCCCGCGCGCGTGCCGACGAGCACGGCATCCGTCTGCATCACGTGTTCGGGTCGTCGCATCAGCCCGACATCGGTCGCGACCTGCACGCGGTACTCGACGCCCACCCTGACGCGACCGGACTGCTGCTCAACAACGAGGCCGCCGCCGCGGCGCTCCCCTCGGTGCTCGCCTCGCGCGGGCTGACCTCGCCCGCCGACCTCTCCGTCATCGGGCGCTACTCCGACGAATTCGCCCGCACGTTCTCGCTGCCCTTCAGCGCCATCGACAGCGCCGCCGATCTGCTGGGTCGGCGGGCCGTCGAACACCTCGTCTCCCGTGTGCGCTCCGACGCTCCCACGGACTCCCACGTCGTCGACTTGATCGCGCCCGTCATCGACGACCGCGGCAGCATCGCCGCACCCCCACCCCGCCGCTGAGGCGGCACCACACAGCTCTCACCCGAGCATGTTCGAGGAGGAACAATGAACACCAAGGTCCTGCGCCTTACCGCGGTCCTGGCCACGGCGACCGTCGCCGTTGGCGCGCTGGCCGGATGCTCCGGCGGTACCACCGGAGGCGACTCCGGCTCCGACGCGGCCGGCGGAACCTACACCTGGTGGGACCCGTACCCGCAGCACGCCGAGGACTCCGACTGGGCCAAGCGCGTGCAGGACTGCGGCACCGAGGCCGGTGTCACGATCCAGCGGACCGCCTACGACACCACCGCTCTGACGAACCAGGCACTGCTGTCCGCGCAGGACGGCACGTCGCCCGATGTCATCCTCATCGACAACCCCGCGGTGTCGACCCTGGCCGACACCGGCATGCTCTCGACCACCGACGACCTCGGTCTCGACACCTCGAGCATCGACGAGAACCTGCTCGCCGCGGGCGTACTCGACGGCAAGACCTACGGCATCCCCATCGGCGCCAACACGCTGGCGCTGTACTACAACGCCGACGTGCTCAAGGCAGCGGGCGTCGACCCCGCGTCCGTCACGGATTGGGCCTCGCTGGATGCCGCCCTGGCCAAGGTCTCGGCGGCCGGGAAGAAGGGCATCACCTTCTCGGGCATCAACACCGAAGAGGGCACCTTCCAGTTCCTCCCCTGGTTCTGGGGCGCCGGAGCCGATCTCACCGATCTGTCGTCGTCCGAGGCCGTCGACGCCGTGACCCTGTGGAAGAACTGGCTCGACAAGGGCTACGCCCCGAACTCGGTCATCACCAACTCGCAGAACACGGTGTGGGAGGAGTTCCTCACGGGCGACTTCGCGTTCGCGGAGAACGGCACCTGGCAGGTCAACAGTGCCGCCAAGGCGCCGTTCGCGACCGGCGTGATCGAGCTGCCGGCGAAGGACGGCGGGGCAGCCCCCGCGCCCACCGGCGGCGAGTTCATCGTCGCGCCCGTCCAGAAGGACACCGCACGCTATGAGACCACCCGCAAGATCATCGAGTGCATGACGACCCCGGAGGGCTTCGTCGACACGGCGAACACCTTCGCGTACTACATCCCGCCGACGGAAGAGGGCCAGAAGCAGCTCCTCAGCGAGCACGCCGACCTGAAGACGTGGGTCTCGGCCGTTCAGGCCGCGAAGGGTCGCACGAGCGACAACCTCGGCACCGACTACCCGCTCATCTCCGAGCAGCTGTGGACGGCGGTGCAGAACGTCCTCTCCGGCGCCCAGACGCCCGAACAGGCCCTCGACGCCGCGCAGGCCGCGGCGAAGTCGGCGACCGGTAAGTAACAGCGGCATCCACCGGTGTCCGGGGGAGCGGCCACGCTCCCCCGGACACCCCCGTCGAAAGAAGCATCGATGTCCTCATCGACCCTGCGCGAGCGTCCCCGCGCCGCAGACGACACCGTCGCCGTCACCGTCCCCCCTGCCCGGCACCGTCGCGCCCGACGCGATGGGTCGCCGTGGGTGGCCGCGGCGTTCGCCGCGCCGCTCGTGATCTACCTGGTCGTGTTCTACCTGTGGCCGCTCGTGCGCAGCATCGATCTGAGCGTCCACGACTACACGGTGCGGGCCTTCGTGCAGGGCGATGCGGCGTTCGTGGGCCTCGACAACTACCTTGCGGTGATCTCCTCGCCCACCTTCGGTCCGGCCCTCGCCAACACCGCGGTCTTCGTCGTGGTCTCGCTCGTCTTCCAGTACGCCATCGGCCTGGGGCTGGCCGTCTTCTTCCGCTCGCACTTCCCGCTCAGCGGCGTCCTACGGGGTCTGTTCCTCGTGCCGTGGCTCCTGCCGTTGATCGTCTCGGGCTCGACCTGGTCGTGGATGCTGAACAGCGACAACGGCATCGTGAACTCGTTCCTCGAGGCCTTCGGGATCGGCCAGATCAACTGGCTGACCTCCCCCGACACCGCGATGATCGCGGTCGTCATCGCGAACATCTGGCTCGGTATCCCGTTCAATCTCGTCATCCTGTACTCGGGTCTGCAGAACATCCCGACCGACCTGTACGAGGCGGCCTCGCTCGACGGTGCCGGACCGTGGCGGCAGTTCCGCAGCATCACGTTCCCGCTGCTGCGCCCCGTCTCGGCCATCACCCTGCTGCTCGGGCTCGTCTACACGCTCAAGGTCGTCGACATCATCTGGATCATGACGCGCGGCGGCCCCGCCGACGCGACCACCACCCTGGCCATCTGGTCCTACCGCGAGGCGTTCGGCACCGGTCAGCCCGACCTGTCGCCCGCGGCCGCCGTCGGCAACATCCTCATCGTCATCGCCCTCGTCTTCGGGTTCGTCTACCTGCGGGCCCAGCGTCGCCAGGAGAACTCATGATCGCCCGCCGCTCGTGGTGGAAGACGGGCCTCGGCCTCGTCTTCACCGCCCTGATGCTCTTCCCCGTCTATTGGATGCTCAACGTGTCGTTCACGAAGACGAGCGACCTGCGCGACAGCCCGCCGCACGTCTTCCCCTTCGACCCCACCGTCGAGGGCTACACCGCGGTGCTCAGTCAGCAGCTGCCCAACCTCGGGACGAGCCTGATCATCGGCCTCGGCTGCGTCGTGGTGACGGTCGTCATCGCGGCCCCGGCCGCGTACGCCATCGCTCTGCTGAACCTCCGTGGCGGGCGGACGCTGAACTTCGTGCTGCTGGTGGCGCAGATGATCCCCGCCGTCGTCATGGCGATGGGCTTCTATGCCATCTACGCCCGAGCGGGGCTGCTGAACAGCGTGCCCGGGCTCATCCTCGCCGACTCCACCGTGGCGGTGCCCTTCGGCGTGCTGCTGTTCGCGGCGTTCATGGGCGGCCTGCCGCGAGAATTGCTGCAGGCGGCGCGCATCGACGGTGCGGGCTCGTGGCGCACCTTCGTGTCGGTCGTGCTGCCCCTCAGCCGCAACTCCGTGCTGACGGTCGCCCTGTTCTCGTTCCTCTGGGCGTGGTCGGACTTCATCTTCGCCTCGACGTTGGCCCGCAACTCGGCGCTCAAGCCGATCACCCTGGGCATCTACGCCTACATCGGCAACAACACCACGCAGTGGAACGCCATCATGGCGACCGCCGCTGTGGCATCCATTCCCGCGGCGATCCTGCTCGTCGTGGCCCAGCGCTATGTGGCCGCCGGCGTGACCGCCGGGGCCGTCAAGGACTGACCCGTGGTTCTCGAACACGCTTCCACGGCGGTGACGCGCGCCGTCCCCGTCGCACCAGTCACTGCTCGCGCGCACGGGCTCGACGTCGCCGCCTTCCGCGTGGATGCCGAGGGCTTCTGGGGGCGCCGGCAAGCCGTCAACGCAGAGGCCACCCTCGCCCACTGCCTCGAGTGGATGGACCGTCTGGGCTGGCTCGCCAACTTCGACCGCGTGGCGGACGGCGGCCCCCTCGACGAGCGCACGGGGTGGGTGTTCTCGGACTCCGAGATCTACAAGCTGCTCGAGGCGATGGCCTGGGAGCTTGGACGCGCCCCCGATCCCGCTCTCGAAGCGACCTTCGGCGATCTGGTCGACCGGGTCGCGCGCGCCCAGGACGACGACGGCTACCTCGGCACGGCCTTCGGCCACCCCGGGCAGGCGCCGCGGTACAGCGACCTCTCCATGGGGCATGAGCTGTACAACATGGGCCACCTGCTGCAGGCCGCCGTCGCCCGCGCCCGCACAGGCGCACCCGACGATCGTCTGGTCGAGGTAGCCCGGCGGGCGGCCGACCACATCTGCCGGGAATTCGGCGCGGGCGCACGCGAGGGCGTGTGCGGTCACGCCGAGATCGAAGTGGCGCTCGCCGAAGCGGGGCGCGCGTTCGGCGAGCGTCGCTACCTCGAGCAGGCCCGGCTCTTCGTGGAGCGGCGCGGTCGCGGTTCCCTCCCGGTGCCGCCTTTGCAGTCGCCTGAGTATTTCCAGGACGATGTGCCCGTGCGCGAGGCGCACACCCTGCGCGGTCACGCCGTGCGGGCGTTGTACCTGTCGGCGGGGGCGGTCGACGTCGCCGTCGACACCGGCGACGACGAGTTGTTGGCGGCGCTCGAGCGCCAGTGGCGTCACACCGTCGCGCGGCGCACGTACCTGACCGGGGGCATGGGTTCGCGGCACCAGGACGAGGGATTCGGCGACGACTGGGAGCTGCCCGCCGACCGCGCGTACTGCGAGACCTGCGCCGGCGTGGCGTCGATCATGCTCGCGTGGCGGCTGTTCCTGCACACCGGCGACGTCGTGTATCCCGACCTCATCGAGCGCACGCTCTTCAATGTCGTCGCCACCTCCCCGGGTGACGACGGGCGCTCGTTCTTCTACGCCAACCCGCTGCACCAGCGGGAGGCGGGGGCGCTCGCGATCGACGGGGTGAACACCCGCGCCGAGGGGGGTGTGCGCGCCCCGTGGTTCGAGGTGTCGTGCTGCCCGACGAACGTCGCCCGCACGCTCGCCTCTCTCTCCGCGTACGCGCTGGCGTCGGATGACGAGGGTCTGATCGTGCTCCAGTACGCGGCCGGGGAGGTGGACGCCGACGGGTGGCGTCTGCGCATCGACACGCGTTACCCCGACGACGGCCGGGTGCGGATCACCGTCCGCGACGTCCCGGTCGGCGGTACACGCCTGCGGCTGCGGATCCCCTCCTGGGCAGACGGTGCCGTCGTCACGGTCGACGACGCTGGCCCCCTGGTCGCGGTGCCCGGATGGTTCGACGTCGATGACGTGATCCCGGGGACGACGGTCGAGCTCGACGTGCCCCTCCACCCCCGGCTGACCTTCCCGGACGATCGCATCGATGCCGTGCGCGGAGGCGTTGCGATCGAGCGCGGGCCACTCGTGCTGTGTCTGGAATCGATCGACCTACCCGCGGGCGTCTCGATCGACGAGGTGAGCATGAGTCCTGTGAGGCCGCAGTCGTTCGCCGACGGAGCGCGAGCCGAGGTCATACCGCGGCGGCGCGTCAGCGGATCGGAGACCCTGCCGTACACCGCTACGCCCCCTCGGGCGACCTCCGGACGCCCCTTCCCGGTGACCTTCGTCCCTTACCACCGATGGGCCGAGCGTGGGCCGACGGCGATGCGGGTCTTCGTACCCGTGCACGTTCTCGAGGAGGATCCCGCGGCGCCCTGACACACCCACGCCCCGCAGCGGTAGCGTTCCCCCATGCGTGAGAGCCTGCGGCACGTCCGGCGCCCGGCGGCCGACGGCGCGCCCGCCTTCGACCTGGCGTACGTGCGGACGGGACCGCGCGGCGCGACGCCTGTCGTGATCATCCCCGGCGGTCCGGGCTTGGCGTCGGTCTTGCCGTACCGCGGCCTGCGGCGGCGGGCGGCCCGCGGCGGGCTCGATGTGATCATGATCGAGCACCGCGGCATCGGACGCTCCCGCCGCGACCTCGACGCTCGCCCGCTCCCTCCCGCGGCGATGCGCATCACCGCCGTGCTCGACGACGTCGCGGCGGTGCTCGACGCGGAGGGCGTCGATCGTGCGGTCATCGTCGGCTCCTCCTACGGCAGCTACCTCGCGATGGCGTTCGGGGCGCGGCATCCGGAACGGGTCGCGTCGATGCTGCTCGACTCCGCGCTGCAGTCGGCCCACGACATCGACATCGAGCGCGCTGCGGTGCGGGAGTTGTTCTGGGATGCCGAGGACGACATGGCCCGCGGGGTGCGGCGCCTCGTGGCGGCGGGGGTCTCGGAGCGCATCGTGCTCGACGTCGTCCGCGCCGCGTACGAGCTCGGGGGGACCGACCTCGTCCACCCGCTCGTGCGCCACGAGCCCGGTCTCGCGTGGCGGGCGCTGACCGCCTACGCCACGCGCGACGCCGAGATCGCCGAAATCCCGCGCATCTACGAGTTCGACCTCGTGGGCACGATCGCCTTCCGCGAGCTGGGCTACGGGGGCGCACTCGACGGGCATCCGCTGGACCCGGTGCGCACCTACCTGCCCCTGGCCTCGCGCTACCCCGCCTTCGCGGGGGAGCCGTACGACCTGCTCGCGGCCGTGCGCGGGTTCGACTGGCCGCTCGTCGTGCTCTCGGGCGATCGCGACCTGCGCACCCCGGCCGCGATCGCCGAGCGGGTGGTCGCGGCGGCTCCCCATGCCATCCTCGTGCACCTCCACAACGGTCACAGCGCCCTCGACACCCATCCGATGGCACTCCTGAACGCCATCCGGCGGCTCGTGCGTGGGCAGCAGGCGGCTCTCCCCGGCGAAGAGCCGGCGCTCGACCGGCTGCCGCGCACCGGTCTGTCGGCGTCGTTCCCGTCGCTTCTCGTGCAGATCGCGCGGCTGGACGCCCTGGTCCGCCGCCGCGTGCTCCGCCGCTGCTGAGCCGCGGCGCCGGCAAACGGCATCCCCTGTCCGCCGGCGGGTCGGTGTCAAGGCTCTGTCGTGAAACGTTCCCCGCGCCGAGGCTGGGCCGGTGACAGACGGCGACCATCCCCGCTTCCCCCTGCTCCTCCCGCCCGACGCGGTCGATCTCGACGGCGTCCGTGCGGCTCTCGAGCGGGCGGATGCCGTGAAGTCCCTCGGCACCGATGTCGCCGCCACGCTCGCGTGGGCGACCGGGGTCCCCCGGCCGCGGTCGCTCGCGGCGACCTGGGAGCTGCTCGCCGGGGTCGCCGCCCGCGACGTCGCCGCCGCCCGCATGCTGGAGCCGCATCTCGATGCCCTCGCCATCCTCGACGAGGCGGCCGCCGACGGGATCGTGCTCGATACCGCGACGAACGGCTCGTGGGGGGTCTTCGCGGCCGAGGGGCCTGGCACGCGCCTCGAGGCGCGACGGGATGCCGGCACTTGGAGGCTGCGCGGAACGAAGCCCTGGTGCTCTCTCGCCGCGGACCTCGACCGCGCGCTCGTCACGGCCTGGGTCGACGACGACCACCGGCAGCTCTTCGCGCTCGACCTGCACGACCCGGCCGTGTCGGCGCGCTCGGGACCGTGGCACGCGCGAGGCCTCGACCGGGTCGTGAGCGCCCCGATCGACGTCGACGGCGCGATCGCCGTGCCCGTCGGCGATCCGGGCTGGTACCTGCGCCGGCCCGGATTCGCGCACGGCGGGGTCGGTGTCGCGGCGTGCTGGTGGGGCGGGGCGATGCCCCTGCGCGACGCACTCGCCGCGGCCGCCGCGGGGGAGCGGGCCGACCAGCTCTCGCGCGTGCACCTCGGACGCGCTGATGCGGTTCTGTGGGCGGCGCGCGCCGTCCTGGTCGAGACGGCCACGGTGTTCGAGGCGGGCGGGTCGGCATCCCCGGGGCTACGCGCCACCCGCGCGCGCACGGTCGTCGTCGACGCCGTCGAGCAGACGATCGCGGCGACGGCGCACGCCCTCGGACCGGCGCCGCTCGTCGCCGACGAGGGGCACGCCCGGCGCGTGGCCGACCTCCAGATCTACGTGCGTCAGCATCACGCGGAGCGGGACCTCGCCCGCATCGGATCCGACGTCGCCGCGGGAGACGGAGGGTGGTGAGCTTCGACCACCGCGATCCGGGGACCGCCGAGAACGTGTGGAGCCTCGCCCTGCGGCGCGAGCTCCCGACGCTCGCTCTCGACGTGGACCGGGTCATCGTCGTGGCCGCGCATCCCGACGACGAGACCCTCGGCGCCGCCGGCCTGATCGCGACGGCCGCCGCTCGCGGCATCCCGGTCGACCTCCTCGTCGTGACCGACGGCGAGGGGTCGCACCCCGACTCGCCCACGCACAGCCCCGCGACCCTCGCCCTGGCCCGCCGCCGCGAACTGCGCGAGGCGGCGTCGATCGTGGGGATCGAGAGCGAGCCGGAGTTCCTCGGACTTCCCGACGGCGGCACCGACGAGCACCGCGACGCCATCGCCGCGGCGGTGATGCGCGCGATCGACCGGGAGCCCTCCGACCGGGTGCTCGTCCTCTCGCCGTGGCGCGGCGACGGACACCGCGACCACCGGGTGGCCGGCGAGATCGTGGAGGACGTGTGCGCGGCGCGCGGGGTGCGTTCGCGCTCCTTCCCGATCTGGCTCTGGCACTGGGGCGGCGTCGACGACGTGCCGTGGGAGCGCGCGGAGCGCCTCGCGCTCGACGCGGCGGCTCGGGATGCCAAGACCCGCGCCCTCGACGCGCACGCGAGTCAGCTCCAGGCGTTGTCGCCCGCGCCCGGCGACGAGCCGATGGTGCACGCGGGCATGCGCGCGCACTTCGAGCGCGACGGCGAGGTGTTCTTCGCCCCGGAATCCGCGACGGAGTCCGCCGCGGAACCGACCGCGCGGGACGCGGGGGCGACACCCGCCGCGCCCTCCGTCGGGCAGGACTACTTCGACGACATGTACGCGCGCCACGACGATCCGTGGGGGTTCGATTCGCGCTGGTACGAGCACCGCAAGCGCGCAGCGCTGCTCGCGGCGCTTCCGCGCCGGCGCTACCGGGCGGTGTTCGAGGCCGGCTGCGCGACGGGCGCGCTCACCGCCGAGCTCGCCGATCGCGCGGACCACGTCATCGCCGTCGACCTCGCCTCCGCCGCGCTCGAGCGCGCCCGCGCGCGGCTCGCCGACCGTCGGAACGTCGAGCTGCGGAGAGCGACGCTGCCCGCCGACTGGCCGGAGGGGAAGTTCGACCTGATCGTGCTGTCGGAGGTGGCGTACTACTGGGCGGGCGACGACCTCGAGCGGGGCCTCGCGGCGGCCGTCTCGACGTTGAGCGTCGACGGGCACCTCGTCGCCTGCCACTGGCGGCATCCGGTCGCCGGATACCCGCGGAGCGGCGACGAGGTGCACGCCGCGATCGGCGCCCGACCCGACCTCGTGCGCCTCGTGCGGCACGAGGAGGAGGACTTCGTGCTCGAGGTGTTCGGACGAGCGGGTGCCCGATCGGTCGCGGCCGAGGCGGGCCTGCTCGCGTGACGGCGCTGGCGGTGGTCATCCCGGCCCACGACGAGGAGGCGCTGATCGGTCGGTGCCTCGCCTCGGTCGAGCGGGCGGTGGCGCACGCGCGCGAGCGGGACCCCGGGCTGTCGGCGGTGGTCGTGGTCGCCCTGGATGACTGCACCGACACCACGGCGGCGCAGGTGCGGCGCCGCGGGATCGAGGCGGTCGAGCTGACGGCGCGGCGCGTGGGCACCGCCCGCCGCGTCGGCGTCGAGCGGGCCCTGAGCCTTCTCGGGAGCGACCCGGCGCACACCTGGATCGCGATGACGGATGCCGACACCACGGTGCCCCGCGACTGGATCACGCACCAGCTCGAGCTGATGGATGCCGGCGTCGATCTGATCCTGGGCACGGTGCGTCCCGACTTCGCCGATCTCAGCGCGCGGCATGCGGCGTACTGGCGTGCGACGCACCGGCGCGGTGAACCGGCCGGCAACGTGCACGGCGCCAACCTCGGCGTGCGCGCGAGCGTCTATGCGCGGGCCGGCGGGATCCCCGATCTCGCCGAGCACGAGGACGTCGCCCTGGTCCGCGCGGTGCGGGCCATCGGGGCGACGGTGCGCGCGAGCGACACCCACGAGGTCGAGACGTCGGGGCGGTTCACGGGACGCACCCCGGCGGGGTACGCCGCGTTCCTGCGCCGCGTGCACGCGTGGGTGGACTCCCCACCTCTCGCCGAGACCGGCGCCTGACCCACGAGACGGGGGTTCGTCAACCACCTCGGCGGTCTTCCGGTCTCGCCGCAGACTGGCCGTCCCCCGGAACGAGAGGCATCACCATGAAGGCACTGACCTGGCAGGGCACCCGCAACGTGAGCGTCGAGGAGGTCCCCGACCCCGAGATCCTCGAGCCGACCGATGCGATCGTGAAGATCACCTCCACGGCGATCTGCGGCTCCGACCTGCACCTCTACGAACTCTTCGGCCCCTTCATCGACAAGGGAGACGTGCTCGGCCACGAGCCCATGGGCGTCGTCGTCGAGGTCGGCTCGGCCGTGACGAACCTCGCGGTCGGCGACCGCATCGTCGTCCCCTTCAACATCTCGTGCGGGCACTGCTTCATGTGCCGCCGCGGTCTGCAGTCGCAGTGCGAGACCACGCAGGTGCGCGAGTACGGCAGCGGCGCGGCGCTCTTCGGCTACACCAAGCTCTACGGGCAGGTCCCCGGCGGTCAGGCCGAGTACCTGCGCGTGCCGCTGGCCGACTACAACCACATCCGCGTCGGCGACGACCTGCCCGACGACCGCTACCTGTTCCTCAGCGATATCGTGCCCACCGCCTGGCAGGGCGTGAGGTACGCGAACGTCCCCGAGGGCGGCACGCTCGCGGTGATGGGTCTCGGCCCGGTCGGTCAGTTCGCCGCGCGCATCGGCGTGCACCTGGGCTACCGGGTGCTCGCCATCGAGCCCGAGCCGGAGCGGCGCGCGATGGCCGAGCGTCACGGCATCCTGACCTACGACCTGACCGACACCGTCGTCGACGAGCTCATCGACCTCACCGAGGGACGCGGGGCGGACGGCGTGGTGGATGCCGTCGGCATGGAGGCCCACGGCAACGGCCGCATCAAGCTCGCGCAGAACGCCGTCGGGCTGCTCCCCGACGCCCTCGCGCAGAAGCTGATGGACAAGGCCGGCCTCGACCGCCTCGCCGCGGTCTACGCCTCGATCGACCTCGTGCGCCGCGGCGGAACCGTGTCGCTGAGCGGGGTGTACGCCGGCGAGGCCGACATCCTGCCCATGAAGACGATGTTCGACAAGCAGCTGAACCTGCGCATGGGCCAGTGCAACGTCAAGCGCTGGATCGATGACCTGCTGCCGCTCGTCGAGGATTCCGCCGACCCGCTCGGCGTGATGGATCTGGTCACCCACCACGCCCCGCTCGAGGACGCCCCTCGCCTTTACGAGACGTTCCAGAAGAAGGAGGACGACTGCATCAAGGTGGTGCTCCGCCCCGGCGCCTGACGCCCGCCCCGACCTCCCGTCGAGTGTCCAGGACACGCCGCCCGCTCCGCGTGGGGACGGCGTGCTTCGGACACTCGGCAGAGATTCGGGCTGACGCGGGTGCCCTCGACCGCGTTCGATTGTCCAGGACACGCCGCCCGCTCCGCGCGAGAGCGGCGTGTCTTGGACACTCGACAGGGGGGGTGCCGGGCGGTGGCGGATGCCGGAGGGTCAGACCCGACCGGCGTGCACCGCCTCGAGGGCCTCGGCATCCGCCGGGGTCATCCCCTCGATCGGCTCGCCGTTCCACACGATGTCGTCGCCGAGGGCCGCGAGGATCTCCTTGCGATCGCCGTGCGAGATCTTGGCGCCGTGGACGATGGTCGCGGGGCTCCACAGCATCGCGGCGTCGTCCCACCACCCCGCGCCCACGTCGCGCACGTGCAGCAGGTCGTGCAGCGTCTTGGGCAGGTGCTTCAGCGGCTCGGTGAACGCGTCGGCGAGTACGGCGAGGGTGATCTGCCGCTCCGTGCCCGGCACGGCCGCGACCGGCTCGGCGAGCTCGCCCTGGATGGCCTTCGACACGTCGTCGGCCTCGAGCAGGATGACGCCGTTCGTCGGCCGCGGGTTGCACTCGATGATCTTGTAGTCGGGGGCCGCGGCGCTGCCGTGGTCGACGAAGTCGAACGAGATCTGTCCGGTAAAGCCCGGGTCGAGGGTGTCGACGAGCTGCTGCGTGTAGCGCAGCGTGTCGGTGCTGTCGACGGCGATGAACGCGATCGCGGTGGAGTGCGCCCACTGCTCGGCGGCCTTGTACGTGGTGTGCGCCTGCACCCGGCCGTCGACCACGACGCTGTAGGTGCACACCATCGGGCCGTCGACGAACGGCTGCACGAGCCAGGGCTGCTCGGGGGTGGGGACGCACTCGTCGACCGGGATCTTGCCCGCGAGCGGACCGGTGTTGGTCAGCAGGCCGACGCCGCCGCGCGAGAACGCCGCGCGGGCGAAGTAGCGGGGGAACGAGGCGATCGCCTCGCGCAGCTCCTCGGGAGAGGTGACGACCACCGTCTCGGGGATGGGCACCCCGGCATCCTGCGCCAGGCGCTGGAAGCTCGCCTTGTCGTGCAGGCGCGCGAGGTCGGCGAAGCTGCCGGCGTACAGGCGCACGCGCGGGGGCAGGTCGGCCACGCGGGCGGCGAGGTAGAACACCTCCTCGAACGTGGGGATGATCACGTCGATGTCGTGCTTCTCGACGTAGTCGCTGACCGCGGCGATGAAGGCGTCGGTCTCGAACCGCGGCGACGGGGTGGCGAGGTGCCCGGAGAGGAAGCGCGAGTGGTTGCCCACGGCGCCGTCGTAGGTGTCGCTCGCGAACACCGTGTGCCCGACGCTGCCGAGCTTGCGGATCAGGTCGAGGGCGAAGGTGTTACGGGAACTGGTGACGAGCACGCGCATGGAGGCACCCCTGGTCGTTGCGGCGGACGGTGGGCGTCACTCTATCCATCGGCTGTGCGGACGTGGGAGAGGTGTAGGGGAAACGTTCCCGCAACACGGTGCTGAGTAGAGTCTCAGCATGGGTGACCTGTTCGACGGTTACGGCTCCACGCTGGCGCCGCGCAAGACCGCATCCGGCATCCCGGCGTACGACGAGATGTTCGGCGTCCCGGCCTCGCCCGGAGACGCCGCCCCCTCTCGCGAGGCGTATCGGGAGCTGTACCAGACGCTCGCGCAGATGACCCAGGAGGAGCTGCGCGGCCGCACCGAGTCTCTGGCGAGCTCGTACCTGGCGCAGGGCGTCACGTTCGACTTCGCGGGCGAGGAGCGGCCCTTCCCCCTGGATGCCGTGCCCCGGGTCATCGCCTACGACGAGTGGTCGCGCATCGAGGCGGGCGTGAAGCAGCGGGTGCGCGCCCTGGAGGCCTTCCTCGACGACGCCTACGGCAACCAGCACTGCGTGCGCGACGGCATCCTGCCCGCGGGTCTCATCTCGTCGTCGCAGTACTTCTACCGCCAGGCCGCCGGCATCCGCAGTGCCAACGGCGTGCGCATCCAGGTGTCGGGCATCGACCTCATCCGCGACGAGCACGGCGAGATGCGCGTGCTCGAAGACAACGTGCGCGTGCCCTCGGGCGTCTCGTACGTCATCTCCAACCGTCGGGTCATGGCGCAGACGCTGCCCGAGCTGTTCGTGTCGATGCGCGTCCGCCCCGTCGGCGACTACCCCAACAAGCTCCTCGCCGCGCTCAAGGCGTCGGCCCCGCCCGGGATCGACGACCCGAACATCGTCGTGCTCACCCCGGGTGTCTACAACTCGGCGTACTTCGAGCACACGCTGCTCGCGCGTCTGATGGGCGTCGAGCTCGTCGAGGGACGCGACCTGCTGTGCATCGGCGGCAAGGTCTTCATGCGCACCACGCGCGGACCGCAGCGCGTCGACGTCATCTACCGCCGCGTCGACGACGACTTCCTCGACCCGCTGCAGTTCCGCGCCGACTCGATGCTCGGCGCCCCCGGCCTCATGCTCGCGGCGCGCCTGGGCAATGTCACCATCGCCAATGCCGTGGGCAACGGCGTCGCCGACGACAAGCTGCTCTACACGTACGTGCCGGATCTCATCCGCTATTACCTCGCGGAGGAGCCGATCCTCAAGAACGTCGACACCTGGCGGCTCGAAGACCCGGGCGCGCTCGAAGAGGTGCTCGATCGCCTGCCCGAGCTCGTCGTCAAGCCGGTCGACGGCTCCGGCGGCAAGGGGCTCGTCGTGGGCCCCGACGCTTCGCCCGCCGAGCTCGACGCGCTGCGCAAACGCCTGCTCGCCGACCCCCGCGGCTGGATCGCGCAGCCGGTCGTCATGCTCTCGACCATTCCGACGCTGGTGGAGGACGGGATGCGACCGCGGCACGCCGACCTGCGTCCCTTCGCCGTCAACGACGGCGACGACATCTGGGTGTTGCCCGGCGGCCTGACCCGCGTGGCCCTCCCCGAGGGTCAGCTCGTGGTCAACTCGAGCCAGGGCGGCGGCTCGAAGGACACGTGGGTGGTCGGCGGATCCGCGCCGTCTCACGTCGAGTACGGCCAGGGCAACGGCGTCTCGGGTCTCGTCGCCGACCAGGCGGCGGTGACCGAGGCGATCCCGATCATCTACGACGGTCAGCCCGCGCCCACCACCTCCCCGCGCGATCCGCGCCCGGGCTCCGGCAAGGAGCAGCAGGAACAGCAGCAGCAGGACGCCGGGGTGCAGCACGGCCCGCAGGCGGAGCAGCAGCAGCAGGCGCGCGAGGGGGTAGCGGACCCCTCGACGAGCTCAGGGTCCTCGGGGGGCTCGGCCGCGCCCGCCGGTGACGGAGGGGGGCGGGGATCATGCTGAGCCGCATCGCGGAGAGCCTCTTCTGGATCGGGCGCTACATCGAGCGCAGCGACGGCACCGCGCGCATCCTCGACGTGCACCTGCAGCTGCTGCTCGAGGATCCCTGGATCGACGAGGACACCGCGTGCCGGTCGCTGTTGAGCGTGATGGGCTCGGCCTGGCCCGAGAACGTCGACTCGGTGCGCCGCGACGACGTGCTGGCCCGCCTCGCGGTCGACCGCATGAACCCGTCGAGCATCGCCTACTCGCTCACCGCGGCCCGCGAGAACGCCCGCCGCGCGCGCGAGATCGTCTCGACCGAGCTGTGGGAGATCCTCAACACCACGAATTCGCGGATGCCGCGGCGGTTGCAGACCGACAAGGTGCACGAGTTCTTCCAGTGGGTGCGCGAACGTGCCGCCCTGGCGATCGGCATCGTCGACTCGTCCACCAACCGCGACGAGGCGTGGCAGTTCTTCACCCTCGGCCGCAGCATCGAGCGCACCGACATGACGGCCCGCCTGCTCGCGACCCGGTCGCTCACCGAGGTGTCGGGGCCGTCGTGGACGACGATCCTGCGCTCGTGCGGCGCCTACGAGGCCTACCTGCGCACCTATCGAGGCATGCCGAGCGCCCGCAACGCGGCGGAGTTCCTCCTGCTCGACCGCCTGTTCCCGCGCTCGATCATCTACTCGATCCAGCGGGCCGAGGACTGCATGAGCGCGATCGACCCGCGCGCCGACCGTGTCGGGCACTCCAACACCGTGCTGCGGGCCCTCGGTCAGATCCGCAACGACCTCGAGTACCGGCCGGTCAGCGACGTGCTCACCGACCTGCCGGAGCACATGCAGCGCGTGCAGACGGTCACGCGCGAGGCGTCGGAGGCGATCCGCTCGCGATTCTTCCCGACGCAGGCCGAGCCGAGCTGGATCGGGGAGATCTCATGATGGATGCCATGACCGCGGCGACCGCGACGACCCCGGGGGGTCTGCGATGAAGCGCCTGCGCATCGAGCACCAGACCGGCTTCGTGTACCCGGGCGACGTCGTCGCCTCGTACAACGAGGCGCGCATGCTCCCGCACTCCACCGACAGCCAGTTCGTACTGAGCTCGTCGCTCGACATCGAGCCCTCCACCTCGGTCAACCAGTACGTCGACTACTTCGGCACGCGGGTCGCGGCGTTCGACGTCCTCTCGCCGCATGCCGCGCTCACGATCACGGCGCGCTCCCTGGTCGAGGTGCGCCCTCGACCGATCGAGCACGCCGACATCACGTGGGAGCAGCTCGCCGCCGAGGCGGACCGATCGATCTCGACGGTGGAGCAGTTGTCGCAGACCCGCCGCACCACCCCGCACGCCGAGGTGGCCGAACTGGCGCGATCCATCGCCGCCCAGCACGACCGTCCCGGCCCGGCCGCGCACGCCATCGCCGAGGCGATCGGGAACGCGATCGAGTACATGCAGGGCGTCACAGGCGTGACCTCCACGGCGATCGACGCGTGGGAGGCCCGCAAGGGCGTGTGCCAGGACATCGCGCACGTCGCCATCGGAGCGCTGCGCGAGGTCGGCATCCCGGCCCGGTACGTCTCGGGCTACCTGCACCCGAAGCCGTCCGCGGAGGTCGGTGAGGCGGTCACGGGCGAGTCGCACGCGTGGGTCGAGTGGTTCGCGGGCGACTGGCAGGGCTTTGACCCCACGAACAACATCGAGATCGGCGACCGTCACGTGCTCGTCGGTCGCGGCCGCGACTACAACGACGTCCCTCCGCTGCGGGGCGTCTACGCCGGCCCCGGCAAGAGCAACCTCAAGGTGAAGGTGACGATCACGCGCGAGACGTGACCGCCGCGGTCGTGTCGGCGGGTCAGACGGCGTCCGCCAGTCGGGCCCGCACCTCGCGGTGCAGAGCTTTGAGCGTGCTCGCCTCGCCGCGGTCGTAGCGGCGCGCCCACTCGTCGAGGGTCGTCCGCATCTCGAGGCCGGCCACTCCGAGGGCCGTGCGCACGTCGAGCTCGGCGAGCCCGACCCGTTCGGCGATCTCGGGGACGAAGCGGTCGGCCGAGGTGACCTCCCGGCGCACGGCGGCGCCGAGCAGGGCGGGCTCGTGGGCGATGAGTCGCCGCACGCGCAGGTACCGTTCGCGCGCCCGGGCGTCGGCATCCAGGAGCTGGAGCTCACGGGCGAAGACGTCGCGCAGAGCCGAGAGGAGGGCGCGGATGCCGTCGCCGGCGTCGCCGACCCCCGCCAGGGCGTCGGCGAAGCGGCCGTCGTCGATGAAGACCGCGTCTTCTTTCGTGCCGGCGAGGCGGAAGAACGTGCGGGCGGAGACGCCGGCGCGCGCGGCGATCTCGTCGACCGTCGTGCCGTGCACCCCCTTCTGCTCGAAGAGGTCGAGAGCGGCGGCGCAGATCTCGACGGCGGTCTCGCGGCGGCGGCGGTCGCGCAGGCCCTCGACGGGGGCCGCGGGAGTGCTCATGTCCGATACAGTAGTCGATGTCTTATTGGCAGTAACTGCCAACTTGTCGTAACCTGCTCAGATTGGTCGCCCATGGTCTCCACCGGAACCGTACCCACCACCGCCGCCACGCCGCCCGGCAGGAGCGACGTCCGCCCCGGTGCGGTCATCGCCCTCCTCGTGGTCGCCGCCTTCGTCGTCATCCTGAACGAGACGATCATGGGCGTCGCCCTGCCCGAGCTGATGCGCGAGCTCGACATCGCCGCCGCCACCGCGCAGTGGCTCACCACGGCCTTCCTGCTCACGATGGCCGTGGTCATCCCCACCACCGGGTTCCTCATCCAGCGCTTCCCGCTCCGCACGCTCTTCTTCGCCGCGATGGGGCTGTTCACCCTCGGCACGGTCGTCGCCGCCGTCGCGCCGGGCTTCGGTGTGCTGCTGCTCGGGCGCATCGTCCAGGCGTCGGGAACGGCGATCATGATCCCGCTGCTGTTCACGACGGTGCTCAACGTCGTCCCCGCCCACCGGCGCGGACGCATGATGGGCCTCATCTCGATCGTCATCTCGGTGGCCCCGGCCGTGGGGCCCACCGTGTCGGGACTCATCCTGTCGGTCTTCCCCTGGCGTGCGATGTTCATCGTCATGGTGCCGATCGCCCTCGTCGCGATCGCGCTCGGCGCCCGCTGGGTGCAGAACCTCACCGAGACCCGGCGCGTCGCCCTCGACGTGCTCTCGGTGGTGCTGTCGGCCCTCGCCTTCGGCGGCATCATCTTCGGACTCTCCAGCATCGGCGAGGCCGCCGGCGGACACGCCCTCGTGCCCGTGTGGATCCCGCTCGTGGTCGGTGCGGTTGCGCTCGCCGCCTTCGTCGTCCGGCAGGTGCGGCTCGGCGCGACCGAACGCGTCCTGCTGAACCTCGCCGTCTTCCGCCACTCGACCTTCACCGTGGCCGTGATCCTGGTCGTCGTCGCCATGACCACCCTCTTCGGCGTGCTCATCCTGCTGCCGCTGTACCTGCAGAACGTCCTGGGTCTGGGAACTCTCCCCACCGGCCTCATGCTGCTGCCGGGCGGACTGCTCATGGGTCTCATGGCGCCGATCGTCGGCAACCTCTTCGACCGCTTCGGCGCGCGCCCGCTGGTGCTCCCGGGCGCGGTCGTCGCGAGCGTCGCGCTGTGGGGCTTCGCGACGCTCTCGGCCACGACGCCGATCGGCTTCGTCATCGCCGTGCACTGCGTCCTCAGCCTCGGCCTGGCGTTCATGTTCACCCCGCTCATGACCTCGGCGCTCGGCTCGCTGCCGCGTGCGCTCTACCCGCACGGCTCCGCGATCGTGTCGACAGTGCAGCAGCTCGCGGGAGCGGCGGGCACCGCGGTGTTCGTGACCCTCATGACCGTCGGCGCCGCGTCGGCGGCCGGCGGGGGAGCGGGTGCCGTGGATGCGACGGCCTCCGGCATCCACACCGCGTTCTTCGTCGCGGCGTGCCTGTCGATCGCGGTGGTCGTGCTCGCGGCGTTCGTGCGGACGCCGAAGCAGGCCGAGGCCGCTGAGGGGATGCCGGCGCACTGACGCCGGCGCGGGGGCGTCGGGCTACGGCGCCCCCGTGGACGCTCGGGCGACGAGCTCCGGCGCGAACACCGTCTGCCGCGTCGGGCGCCCGGGATCGTCGGCCTCGTCGAGCAGGATGCGCATCGCCGTCCCCCCGATGAGCGCGCTCGGCTGGCGGACGGAGGTGAGCGGCACGGCCGCCGCGGCGGCGAAGGGGATGTCGTCGAAGCCGACGACGGCGATCTCGTCCGGCACGAGCATGCGGCCGTCGACGACCAGGCCCTGGAGGAGTCCGAGGGCGAGGAGGTCGTTGGCGGCGAAGACCGCGTCGGGGCGATCGGCGCGGTCGCGGGCCAGGAGCCGCCGCCCGGCGGCCACTCCTTCGTCGACCGTGAGCGCGTGGGTGGGAACGACCTCGAGCGTGGCGGGGTGGGCGCTGTTCTCGACTGCGCTGCGGGCTCCGGCGAGACGGTCCGTGACCTGACGGATGTCGAAGGAGCCGCCGACGAAGGCGATCCGGCGACGACCGCGCGAGAGCAGGTGCTCGGCCGCCAGTCGCCCACCGGCCACGCTGTCGACCGAGACCGACGAGAAGCGTCCGTCGCCCGAGAAGCGGTCGATCAGCACCGACGGGATGCCGCGGGCGCGAAGCCGCGTGAGTCGCGCGGTGACGTCGCCGAACGGCGCGATGAGCAGGCCCCGCACCATCTGCTGCTCGAACAGGTCGATGTACAGCGTCTCCCGGGCGGCGTCCTCGTCGCTGTTGCCGTGCAGGACGGCGAGACCGCGCGCGGTGGCCTCGTGCTCGGCGCCACCCACGACGTCGGCGAAGAAGGGGTTGCGGCCGTCGAGTGCCACGAAGCCGACGGTCGTGCTCACTCCCGCGCGCAGTTGGCGCGCTGCGTCGTTGCGCACGTAGCCGAGCTGCTCGATCGCACTGTTGACGCGTTCGACTGACGAAGCGGAGACGGCGTCGGGGCGGTTCAGCACGTTCGAGACGGTCCCCACCGACACGCCCGCCAGGGTCGCGACATCGCGGATGCTCACCGACACGGCGCCTCCTCACGTCACGATCCGGTCTCGACGCGATCCCGACTTGACCACGTCGTCGGGCTCACCCTACAGTGACTGGCATCCGATCTGAAACGTTTCAGATTCGACCGGGAAACCGGACCGACCCTCAATGAGGAGGCCGCATGGCTGACGCGATGGACGCGACCCACGCCCCGTCCGACCACGCCCTCGAGCTGCGCCGCGTGATGAAGTCCTTCGGCCCCGTGGTGGCCCTGCGGTCGGGGAGCCTCGTGCTCGACCGCGGTTCGATCCACGCGCTGATCGGCGAGAACGGCGCGGGCAAGTCGACGCTCGTGAAGATCATCGCGGGCCTCTACCGTCGCGACGACGGCGACTTCCTGCTCGACGGCGAGAGCGTCGATTTCGTCAGCACCGCCCAGTCGAAGGCCGCGGGGATCGCGGTCATCTACCAGGAGCCGACGCTGTTCCCCGACCTGTCGGTCACCGAGAACATCTTCATGGGCCGCCAGCCCACCGGCCGTCTCGGACGCATCGACCGCGCCGCGATGCGTGAGGAGGCGACGCAGATCTTCGCCCGCCTGGGCGTCGCCCTCGATCCCGATCGGGTGACCGAAGGGCTCTCGATCGCCGACCAGCAGATCATCGAGATCGCCAAGGCCATCTCGCTCGACGCTCGGGTGCTGATCATGGACGAGCCCACCGCGGCGCTCAGCGGCGTCGAGGTCGAGCGGTTGTTCGCGGTGGCGCGGAGCCTGCGCGACGAGGGTCGCGCCCTGCTGTTCATCTCGCACCGCTTCGACGAGGTCTTCGCCCTGTGCGACACCGTCACCGTCATGCGCGACGGGGCATACGTCCACACGACTCCCCTGGCCGACACGACGGTTGACGACCTCGTGCGGCAGATGGTCGGGCGCGACGTGACCGAGCTCTTCCCGAAGCTGCCGTCCACCCCCGGCGAGGTCGTGCTCGAGGTCGAGGGAATCACACGCAAGGGCGTGTTCCGCGACATCTCGTTCACGCTGCGCGCCGGCGAGATCGTCGGTCTCGCCGGACTCGTCGGCGCCGGGCGCAGCGAGGTCGCCCGCGCGATCTTCGGCGTCGACCCCTACGAATCGGGCACCGTGCGCCTCGCGGGCAGCGTGCTGCCGAAGAACGCCGTGCGTCAGGCGACGGCACGCGGTCTCGCGCTCGTGCCCGAAGACCGCCGCAAGCAGGGGCTCGTCCTCGACGAGGGCGTCTCGCGCAACATCACCCTCGCGATCCGACAGAAGCTCTCGCGCTGGGGACTCCTGCGCAGCTCCGATGAGAACCGCGCGGCGCGCGAATGGGCGAGCCGCCTCGAGGTCAAGACGGCGGCCCTGGATGCCACGACGGGAACCCTCAGCGGCGGCAACCAGCAGAAGGTCGTCATCGGCAAGTGGCTCGCGACGCAGCCCAAGGTGCTGATCGTCGACGAGCCCACTCGCGGCATCGACGTCGGAACCAAGAGCGAGGTGCATCGCCTCCTCTCCGAGCTCGCGCAGCAGGGCCTCGCGATCCTCATGATCTCGAGCGAACTGCCCGAGGTCCTCGGCATGGCCGACCGCGTCCTCGTCATGCGCGAAGGACGACTGACGGGGGAGTTCGCGCGAGCGGATGCCACCCCCGAGGCCGTCATGTTCGCCGCGACCGCCGAGGCGGGGGCATCGCTGTGAGCGCGGCATCCTTCCTCCCCGTCCCGACCACCCCTGAAGCGGAGAGCCTCCGATGAGCACCGCCACCCCCGTCCGTCCGGGCACCAGCCCCGCGGCGAAGCTCGTCTCGCACGTCGCCACCGCGCGCGAGAGCGGCATCGTCCTCGCGCTCGTGCTGATCATCGTCGTGGCGACGCTGAACAACCCGACGTTCCTGTTCTCCCCCGACGGCTTCCGCGATCTGCTGCTCACGCCGTCGCTGCTGCTGCTCGTCGCCGTCGGCCAGGCGATCGTCATCATCACGCGCAACGTCGACCTGTCGGTCGGCTCGGTCGTGGGGCTGACCGCCTACCTCACCGGGCGCCTCTTCATCGACGTGCCCGGGCTGCCGCTGGTGGTCGTCTTCCTCGCGGGCATCGTGGTCGGCGGCATCCTGGGCTTCGTCAACGGCGCGCTCGTCGCCTACGCGAAGGTGCCCGCGCTGGTCATCACCCTCGGCACGATGTACATCTACCGCGGCATCAACGTCGCGTGGGCGGGGAGCAACCGCGTCAACGCCTCCGACCTGCCCGCCGACTTCCGCGGGCTCGGGACGGGCCAGATCCTCGGCATCCCGATCCTGACCATCCTCGCCGTCGTGGTGCTGATCGTCGCGGCCTGGTACCTGCGCAACCTCCGCAGCGGGCGCGAGCTGTACGCGATCGGGTCCGACCCGGCCGCCGCCCACCTGTACGGCCTCAAGGTGAACCGCCGCATCATCGGCGCGTTCGTCACCAGCGGCGCCCTCGCCGGTCTCGCGGGCGTGCTCTACGCCGCCCGGTACGGCACCGTCGCCTCCAATGCCGGATTCGGCTGGGAGCTGCAGGCGATCGGGGCGGCCGTCATCGGCGGCGTTGCGATCTCGGGCGGCGTCGGCACCGTCTGGGGTGCGGCGATCGGCGCCTACCTGCTCCTCACGATCAACCGCGCGCTGCCGATCCTCGGCATCGACGACTTCTGGCAGCGCGCCGTGGTCGGCGCGCTCATCCTCGGCGCCATCGTGCTCGACCGCGTGCTGGCCGTCCGGCAGTCCCGCAAGCTCACCGCAGAGAGGGAGACGGGTCGATGACCTCCACCACCGTCGACGAACGCGCCCGCACCTACCGCGCGCACGGACGCCCGTTCTGGCGTCGCGCCCTGCTCACGCGCGAGGCCGCCATCATCGGCATCCTGCTGCTCGTGATCGTCGTCTCGCTGGCGACCGTGCGCAACTTCGACAGCCCGCTCACCGTCACGTACCTGCTGCGCGACATCGCACCGATCCTGTTGATCGCGCTGCCGATGACGCTCATCATCATCACCGAGGAGATCGACCTCTCGGTCGCGAGCATCGTCGGTCTCTCCAGCGTCACCGTCGGCGTCCTCACGCAGGCGGGCTGGCCGTTCGAGGTCGCCGCCCTCGCGGCGATCGTCGTGGGTCTGGTGGCCGGGGCGATCAACGGTTTCCTCGTGACGGTCGTGGGACTGCCCTCGCTCGCCGTCACGATCGGGACGCTCGCGCTCTTCCGCGGCATCGCCGTTGGCCTTCTCGGCACCGAGGCGGTCACGGAGTTCCCCGAGACCTGGACCGACCTCGCCAAGGCGAACATCCCCGGCACGCCCCTGCCGCTGATCATGATCCCGTTCGCGGTGCTCGCGATCGTGTTCGCCGTGCTGCTGCACCTCACCCCGTTCGGGCGGTCGCTGTACGCGATCGGCCTCAACAAGGAGGCCGCGCAGTTCTCCGGCATCGACGTGGCCCGCACGAAGTTCGTCCTGTTCGTGCTCAGCGGCACGGTCTCGGGCTTCGCGGGGGTCTACTTCACCCTGCTCTACAGCAACGCCCGCGGTGAGAACGCCATGGGCATGGAGCTGCAGATTATCGCCGCGGTGCTGCTGGGCGGCGTGTCGATCTTCGGCGGCCGCGGCGCCCTCCACGGCGTGATCGCCGGCGTGCTGCTCATCGGCACCCTCGGCAGCGCGCTGCGGCTCGCGGGGGTGACGAGCGACATCATCAACGTCATCACCGGCGTGCTCCTCGTGCTCTCCGTCGTGTCGGCCAGCCTGCTCGCCTGGGTGCAATCCCGCCGAGCGGCCGCCCTCGGCAAGCGCAGGAACGCGCGTTCCTCCGCGCCCGCCGCCACCGTCTGACCTGCTCACCACACCCGCATCACGAAAGGAAACAACGATGTTCGCATTCACGCGCAAGACCCGCGTCGGCACCGCTGCCGCCGCTCTCGCCCTGGCGGTCACCCTCGTCGCCACCGGCTGCTCCGGCGGCTCCGGCGGAGGCTCCGGTTCAGGGGGTGACGGGGGAAATCTCGCGATCACCTTCCTGCCGAAGAACCTCGGCAACCCGTACTTCGAGACCTCGAACAAGGGCGGCGAGGAGGCCATCGGCGAGTTCGGCGGCACCTTCGAGCAGGTCGGTCCGAGCGAGGCGACGCCCACGTCGCAGGTGCAGTACATCCAGACCGCGGCCCAGCAGGGCGTGGGCGGCCTCGTCATCTCGGCGAACGACCCCTCGGCCATCTGCGACGCGCTCGACGAGGCACGCAGCGCCGGCGTCAAGGTCGTCACGTTCGACTCCGACACCGACGCGAAGTGCCGCGACCTCTTCATCAACCAGGCGACCGCCGAGGGCATCGCCAAGGTGCAGGTCGACCTCGTCGCGAAGCAGATCGGCGACGCCGGTCAGGTGGCGATCCTGTCGGCCGCGGCCAACGCGACGAACCAGAACGCCTGGATCGAGCTCATGAAGGCGGACTTCGCCGCCAACCACCCGAACATCGAGCTCGTCGACGTCGTCTACGGCGACGACGACGACCAGACCTCCTTCGACCGCACCGCGGCCCTGCTGCAGACGTACCCGAACCTCAAGGGCATCGTCTCGCCGACCACCGTCGGCATCGCCGCCGCCGGTCGCTACCTCTCGACCTCGGAGTACAAGGGCAAGGTCGCGCTGACCGGTCTCGGCACGCCCAACCAGCTCCGCGAGTACGTGCAGGACGGCACCATCACCGCGTTCGCCCTGTGGAACCCGGCCGACCTCGGCTACCTGTCGGCGTACGCGACCAAGGCGCTGATCGACGGCACCATCACGGGCAAGGAGGGCGACTCCTTCGAGGCGGGCAAGCTCGGCGAGTTCACCGTCGGCGCCGACGCCACGGTCCTCCTCGGCGACCCCTACGTGTTCGACTCCTCGAACATCGCGGACTTCGACTTCTGAGTCGACGCCCCGCATCGGCCCCGGCCGCCCTCGTGGCGGTCGGGGCTTCGCCGTTCCGGGGGCGTCGGTGTTCCGGGGTATCGGTGTTCCGGGTCCGTGGTCATCCGCGGGCTTCGGCGGTTCCGCGGCTGCCCCCCCCGCGACGGTCGGCCCCGCGAGCGTCCACGAATACCGGATGCCGGGGAGGCGGTCTCCGGGTGTCTCGGACACTCACCCGGGGGGGGGGGGGGGGGGGTTACCCGGGGGGGGGGGCCAAAATGGACCCGGGGTTTACAATTGACAAACCAAACCCAACATTCCCTCAACCACCGAATCCCCCCG